>NZ_JAPQES010000001.1 GCF_026735165.1 Clostridium ganghwense
ATGTGGCCGATCACCCTCTCAGGTCGGCTACGCATCGTCGCCTTGGTAAGCCATTACCTTACCAACTAGCTAATGCGCCGCGGGCCCATCTCAAAGCGATAAATCTTTAATGAAAGAACCATGCGATTCCTTCATATTATGCGGTATTACTCCTCCTTTCGGAGGGCTATTCCCCACTTTGAGGCAGGTTGCCCACGTGTTACTCACCCGTCCGCCGCTAATCCACTTCCCGAAGGAAGCTTCATCGCTCGACTTGCATGTGTTAGGCACGCCGCCAGCGTTCGTCCTGAGCCAGGATCAAACTCTCAATTTAAAAGTTTAATCTTTACTCAAATTTATTGACTGACTGTGTTTCCTTACTTCTGTTTAATTTTCAAAGACCAACTCGTCATCTTTCGACGACATTTGTAATTTTATATCACATTTTCTTTCTTGTCAACACTTTTTTAATGTTAACATTTCAAGCAAGTCGTCCTGTCCTCGTGACGACAGATGTTATTTTAGCAAATTTATTATATAAATTCTACATCAAATGTTTTATTTCTACAAATTACATCTATATTTTTTGATTTTTTTTTATTTTTCTCTGAATTGCTTATATTGATACTCCTGGCAATGTTTATTGCTAATTATATATTAAAAAGTGAAAAGAAACTTTATTCTTCTCACTTTTTTCATTTACAATTTATAATGTGTACATATTTGTTCAGTTGCATTTTTATCATATCTTCCTAAAAAAGATTCCATAGTTTCATGAGCTTCAATATAAAACCCTTCTTCTTCAGATATCATATTCATTTTATCAAGTCTATCTATAGTATTTCCTCCAAATAAAATATCCCATTCTTCCTTTTTAAAAAATGCTGAAAACTTATTGTATTCATTTTCTTCTAACAAACTTCCATATTCTCCATCATAAAAAGCTATTATTTGGTTATCTGCAACTAATACCCTTTCTACTCTAGTATAAAATGGCTTATCTAATATGTCTGATACTATAAACAACATAAGTTTATCATTTTCTTCAACGAGTTTGCCACATTGAACTCTACTCATAGTAATAGAATTTTTGGTCCATTTGTCCTTATCAATTATCTTTTGAACTTTTACACTCCAATCCATAGAATCTACTCCTTTTATACAATATTTTCTAGATGTATACACATTTACGCCAAAATTTCTTTTATAACTTTATTATTTCCAACTTCTCAAAAAATAATAAAAAAGCTGAAGAAAATTCAACAGCTTTATATATATGCTTTTATTTTATTATGTATCGATTAAATAACCTGTGTAAAAATCAACCCTAACATTATTATACCAATAAGTACTCTATAAATAGCAAAAACCCTCATTGGCTTTTTCTTTAAAAATGTTATAAATTTATCTACTACTATAAGTGCCACAATAAATGACACTACAAATCCAACTGTAAGTGCAATAACCTGTGGAATATTTAAAGCTACAGTGTGCTTCAATATAGATAGTGCAGATGCACCTACCATTACCGGTAGTGCTAAAAAGAAAGAAAATTCAGCGGCTGCTACAGTTGATAATCCGCATATCCAACCTCCGATTATAGTTGAAGCAGATCTTGACATTCCAGGCCATAAAGCTAAACATTGAAAAATCCCTACAATAATCGCCTGCTTTACAGTTATATCATCTATAGTTCTTGTGGTAAATTTACGTCTATATTTTTTTTCGGCATAAAGCATCCAAAACGCTCCTACTAATAAAGCAATTGATACTGGTAGTGGATAAAATAACTTTGCCTCAATTTTATCTTTAAATAGTATTCCTAATATTCCTGCTGGAATGCATGCAACAAAAATATTAAACCAAAACTTAAAACCCGATTTTGGTTTTGAAGGTGAAAAATTTTCAAAAGAACCTTTTATTTTATTCCAATATAGAACTACTATCGCTAAAATAGCTCCTAGTTGAATAACTACTTCAAACATATTTAAATAGGCTTTAGAATATATTGCTGCTGGCCCGCCCCCCTCATTAAATCCTATGAGGTGTCCTACAATAATCATATGTCCTGTTGATGATACTGGTAAAAACTCAGTAATTCCTTCAACTATACCTATAATAATTGCTTTAAGTATAAATATTAAATTAGTCACAATCTATCCACTCTCACTTCCTTATATATTAAGCAATTTAAAACACATTTAAAATTATACTCTTTTATACCTGTTCTTGTCCACTTAATTATATATATTTTTTTATTATTTTTCTTTTAATTCGAAAACTACCTCTCTAACCATATTTTTACCATCAACAGATAGTTTCACAGTATTCATTCCATCTTTTATAGGAAACTCAAAATAATTATTAACTTGTCTAAAAGGTTCATTATTTATACTTATGTAATAATTTTCAACCATTACACTATCTTTAAATACTCCACCCCAAAATTGAATTTCTTTATTATTTTCTTTATTATTTTCTTTATTATTTATTTTTAGATTTTCTTTTGATTTTTTTTTAGAGAATATTAAAGTAGGTATTTTGTCCTCTTTCTTTTCAACATATTTATTATTTGGTGATAACACAAATAAGTAATTACTATTTGTAAAAATAACAGGATGCTTTATACTTATCTTAATTGGAATTTTAGCTTCATTGTCTTTGCTTATATATCCAATATATGAATTACTATTCTTTATTCCATATATATTATTATCAATAGGAATAATATATGAATAAAAATATTTTTTCATATTTTTTTTATACTTATCTGAGTTTTCTATTCCTACTGCTGTCAAACTATCAATGCCTTTTTCTATAATTTCTGTGACACTCATAGGCAATCCTTTATAAGTTAAATAACATCCATTGGCTGGATCTACCATCATCCATTTTTTATATTTAACGCTCCAAATTTCACAAACTTTAAAACTTTCTTTTTCTTTAATTTTTGTATCATCTGCAGTTACCAACTCCCCTATTCTAGACGTAATTCCTAAAGCTATACAACTCTCATTGAATATAGTTGTATATTCAGTATCTGAATAATATTTTTTTTTCTTATCCTTTTCAATTTTCTCCAATATATCTATAGCTCCATTTTCTCCACTCAAAGGTTTAACATCATCTTTATAATTAAGTTTCTCATTAGTCCATTTTAATAACTTAAGAATTTTCTCAAAATCATCTTTTTCTTCTCCAACTACTTTTTCTAATTGATAGTTTTCTTTCAAACTATTTGAAATAGCCTTATCAGAACTTCCATAATAAAAATGTATATTTTTGCCTTCATAAAGATTATTCCATTTTACAATTTTAAGTCCGCTATCATCTTTTGAAGTTTTTATCTTCATTCCTACTATAAATCCTATAGCAATTAATGCCCATATCAAAATAACTGTACTCTTTTTTCTCCTCATGTCTACCACCCTTATCTATATGTTTTTAACTCTATGGTATATTATATCAGCAAACTATAAAAGCTATAATTTTCTTAAAAATAAAATACCACGATTTTATTATCGTAGTATTTAACACAAAAATTAATATGGATTTACATGTACCATACAATGTTTTACTCTTGTATTATTATTTTCTATTTTAAAATGAACATTTTCTGCTATATCATGTGCTTGTGTTAAAGATAATTCTTTAGATACTGAAATTTCTACATCTACATATAATCTACTAGCATGTATTCGTGTCTTAAGATCATCTATTTTAATCACTCCATCTATTTCTGTAATATCTTTCGTAATAGTTTCAATAGTACCTTTATCTGCTGAATGATCCATCAATTGATTTGCAGCTTTAATATATATATCTACAGCTACTTTCAGGATTATTATACATATAACTATGGATGCTACAGAGTCTAAAACAGGATATCCTATTCGTGCACCAAGAACTCCAACCAAAGTACCAATAGATGAAAAAGCATCTGATCTATGATGCCATGCATCTGCCGTCAGTGCAGAACTCTCTATTATTTTTGCTCCTTTTATTGTATATCTGTACATCCACTCTTTAGTGATTATAGATAAAACAGCTGCGTAAATAGCAATTTTACCAGGTATATTATATTGACCCAACAAAATTATTTTCACAGCATTATATCCAATTAACATTGCTGTAGTTCCTAAAATAAAAGCTAGAACTTTAGTAATAATAGGTTCAAATTTTTCATGTCCATAAGGATGGTCTATATCTTCAGGTTTTTGAGATAGCTTTAATCCAAGAATAACACAAAATGTACTCATAACATCCGATAAGGAATGAATCCCATCTGATATTACAGCACTACTCCTTCCAAATACCCCAGCTATAATTTTTATAGCTGCTAGTAAGAAATTCAGAACAATTGTTAATTTTGATATTCTGTTCCCTATCTTCAACCGTTCTACAGAATTCATTGTTACACCTCATTTTTAATTGATAATACTTTATATAATATACACTATATATTATATGCACTGTATATAGTATTTGTAACAACTTTTTTTCAATAAACTTCATTATCAATTGATAATGATAATTGTTAATAAAAAGTAATTAATCAAGTAATTAATTACTTTTTATTAACATCTCAAAATCTCATTAAGCAGTTCCTCTTATCATCAATTTAGGCTTAAAATATATTTGTTTATTAGATGGTTTACCGTCAATTATCTCTATTAAAGCTTCACAAGATTGTTTTCCCATATCATATATAGGTTGGGCTACTGTTGTTAGCTCTGGTTCGATAAAGTTGGATATATTAATATTGTCAAATCCTATAATACTTATGTCCTCTGGAATTCTATACCCTTTTCTAATAAGTACTTTTATTCCACCAAAAGCCATTATATCATTACTATAGAAAATAGCTTCAACATCTTTATTAGCTTGAATAATTTCTTCTGTAACTTTCATTCCACCTTCAATGGTAAAATCGCCTTCAAAAATTAGCTTTTCATCGTATATATTATTTTTAACCATAATACTTTTATATCCTTTAACCCTCTGCTTTGATATTCTTAATTCTTTCTTACCTGTTACAAAAACTATTTTTTTCTTTTTCTTTTTTAATAGATATTCTACTGCCTCTTTTACCCCTTCTTCATTTAAACAGTACACTCCACAGTATTTTTCCTTATTGTCTATATCTCTATCAACTAAAACAAAAGGAACATTATTACTCTTTAGTATTTCTAAACTTTTGTTTTCTCCTCCACCTGTTATAAAAATAACTCCATCAACCAATTTGCTTATAAGTAATTTAATATATTTTTCTTCCTTTTTAGAATTGCTGTCAGTATTACAAAATATTACATTATAATCTAATTTGTTTGCAGTATCTTCTATAGCTCTTGCTATCTCTGAAAAAAAAGGATTAATAATATCAGGAAGAATGATTCCAATAGTTTGAGATTTTTTTGTACTTAAACTTCTTGCTACACCATTTGGAATATAATTTAATTCTTCAGCTATTTTTAGTATTTTATTTCTTGTACTTTCACTTACACTTATATTTTTATTATTTAAAACCATAGACACAGTAGCTTTTGATACTCCAGCTAAGTTAGCTATATCTTTCATTGTAACTTTGTTCATATATGTATAATTCCTCCATAATCTATGTACTGATATTATTTAATTATATCAAATACTATAAATATATAAAACATATTATATATTTATAGTATTTATCTTGTATATATAGAAAACGTCGAAAATATCGACGTTTTCTAAAACTCACTATTATAGATTTTACTTTTTAACAACAAGCTCAAGTTCAACAGGAATAGTTTTCTCTACAGTCTCGCCTTTAGCAACCTTTACTCCATTTTCTATAGCAGTACTTCCCATTAATTCTGGTTGTTGTGCTATTGTAGCAGACATATCCCCTTTTTCTATAGCATCTTTAGCATCTTGATTTCCATCAAACCCTACAACAATTACTGATTTGTTAGCAGTTTTTAATGCTTTTACTGCACCAAGTGCCATCTCATCATTATGTGCAAATACTGCATCAAATTCTGGTTGTGCCTGAACAATATTTTCCATTACAGTTAAACCTTTTGTTCTATCAAAATCTGCTGCTTGACTAGCAACTACCTTAACATTGTCTTTTCCATCTACAACTTTATGGAAACCTTCTCCTCTTTCTCTTGTAGCTGAAGCTCCTGGACGTCCTTGAAGCTCAACTATCTTAATTTCTTTTTTATCTTTTAATTGTTCAAGAATATAATTTGCAGACATTTCTCCACCTTTAACATTATCGGAAGCTATATGAGATATTACTTCCCCACCATTTGATTGTCTATCTACAGTTATAACAGGTATTTTTGCATCATTAGCAACTTGAATTGAATTTGCAACTGCATCACTATCTGTTGGGTTGATTATTAAAACTTTAATTCCTTTTTGAACCAAATCTTCTACATTTGCTCTTTCTTTAGCAGAGTCATCTTGAGAATCTAATACTATTAATTCATAACCTAATTCTTTAGCTTTTGTTTCGGCACCTTCTTTCATTGAAACAAAGAAAGGGTTATTAAGTGTAGATAATACCATCCCTATTTTGTCACCTTTTGCAGCACCTTCATCAGTTTCCGTTTTTGGTCCACACCCTACAAGACCTGCAATTAGAAAAATCATTGTAAGAATCCCTAGTATTGACTTACTTCTTCTTTTCATTTGAATTCCTCCTTTTTAGCTTCTGTTTTTTATTATTTATTTTTTTTATCAATCATAACAGCTAATAAGATTACTAGTCCTTTAACTATTAATTGATAATAAGGTGATACATTCATAAGATTAAGTCCATTATTTAGTACTCCAATAATGAGTGCACCTATTATTGTTCCTACAACACTTCCTTCTCCTCCTGCCAAGCTAGTTCCTCCAAGCACAACTGCAGCAATTGCATCTAATTCATAACCTGCACCAGCTGTAGCTGAAGCTGAACCTATCCTACTGGTAACTATTATTCCACTTAAAGCTGCCGTTATACCTGATATAACATATACTATAGTCTTTATTTTATCTGTGTTAATCCCTGAAAGTCTTGCAGAATCTTCATTTCCACCTAATGCATATACATATCTACCATATCTTGTTTGACTTAAAATATAATAAGCTATGAAAAATACAACTAAAGTGATAACTACAGGTATAGGAAGTCCTATAAACGACTTATTTCCTATTACACCAAAACTTTTACCAAGTCCCGAAACTGGAGTACCATTAGTATATACTTGAGTAACTCCTCTAAATATAGTCATAGTAGCAAGAGTTACTATAAAAGCTTGAATTTTACCTTTTGAAACAAAAATTCCATTTATCACACCAACTATAGCCCCAATAATCACAGCTACAATAATTGCTAAAAATACATTGCCAGTTGCTTTAACTACAGTAGCAGCAACGGCACCACTTATAGCCAAACTTGAGCCAACAGATAAATCAATACCACCTGTCAAAATTACAAATGTCATACCTATTGCAATAATTGTATTTACAGAAACTTGTGTAAGTACATTCTTTATATTAGATATACTTAAAAATCTTGGTGAAATAATTGATACAATAACACATAGTATTAATAAACCAAAAAGTGATTTGTATTTCATCAAATTCTTTTTCAAAGTATTTTCCATATAATTTCTCCTTTGTATTTTTATTAATTAGTTTATATCAGTTGCCACCGCGTATTTCATTATAAGTTCTTGATTTGCTTCTTCACGAGTAACTTCTCCTGTAACTTTTCCTTCATGCATAACCATTATTCTATCGCTTATTCCTAGTACTTCAGGCATATCTGAAGATATCATTATAATAGCTTTTCCCATTTCCTTTAATTCATTTAATACTTCATAAATTTCCTTTTTGGCACCTACATCTATACCTTTTGTAGGTTCATCAATAATTAATACCTTTGGAGATAACATAATCCATTTTGCAAGTATTGCCTTTTGTTGGTTTCCTCCACTAAGATTTTTTATTAGCTGATCTGCACTTGGGGTTTTTACAGACAATTTTTTAATATATTCATCAATATCTTCTTTTTCTTTAGTTTTGTCTATTTTTTTCATTGAATTTTCATATTTAGATAAATTTGAAAGACTCATATTATGTCCAACAGACATTCCAAGAACTATACCTTCTCTTTTTCTATCTTCCGAAAGATAACATACTCCGTTTTTTATGGCATCCTTAGGTGAAGATATTTTAACATTTTCACCTTCAATGAAAATTTCACCAGCTTCTTTTTTATGTTCACCAAATATAGTTTTTGCCAGTTCAGTTCTACCTGATCCCATAAGACCTGCTACACCTAATATTTCTCCACTTCTAATTTCAAAACTGATATCATTTACTTTATTTTTATACTTCAAATTTTCAACCTTTAATAAAGTTTTTCCTACTTTAGCTTTCTTATATGGAAATTGTTCTTCTAACTTTCTTCCTACCATCATAGTAATCAGCTCATCCTTAGTTACATCTTTAATTTTAGCTTCCCCTACATATTTACCATCTCTTAAAACTGTAACTCTATCACATATTGTAAAAATTTCTTCCATTCTATGTGATATATAAATAATTGCAATTCCTTTTTCTTTAAGTTTTTCTATAACTTCAAATAATTTTTTTGTCTCTACTTCAGTAAGAGCCGTAGTAGGTTCATCCATTATTATTATTCTTGAATTTTTAGTTAACGCCTTTGCAATTTCAATTAATTGTTGTTCCCCTACATTTATATCTCTTACCAAAGTATCTGGTTCAACTCTACATCCTATCTGCTCTAAAAATCTTTTACTTCTCTCTTTAAGTAATTTTTTATCCACTTTTCTAGAATACTTATTATATTTTTCATTTCCTAAAAATATATTTTCTTCTACTGTTAGATTTGGAAGTACACTTAATTCCTGATGTATTATAGCAACACCTAGCTTTTCAGCTTCTTTTATGTTGTTAGGTTCTACATCCTCTCCTTCTATAATAATTTTCCCTGAATTCTTTTTATATACTCCACTTAGTATTTTCATAAGTGTAGATTTTCCAGCTCCATTTTCTCCAAGTAAAGCTAACACCTCACCACCATAAGCTTTAATATTTACACCATCTAAAGCTTTTACACCTGGAAAAGACTTTGTAATATCCGTCATTTCAAGTATAGGATTATTTTTTTTCATCTTACCCCTCCTTAAAATACAACTCCTGACTTTAAAATTACATTTGCATAAGGAGTTTGCTCTCCTGTTCTTATAACTGCTTTACAATTTTTTAATTCTTCCTTAAGTTCTTCATGTGATATTAATGTTATTTTTACATTTCCAACTTCCTTTTTAATTATTTCAAATATCTCTGGACTAACTTTTTCTGTTTCTCTTGCAATTATGATTTCTTCTATCTCTTGCTCTAACAAAACAGCTTTTAAAGTATCATTGAAAGTTGGAATTCCTTTAATAAGAGCTAAATCTATTCTTCTAGTTTCATCTGGTATTGGTAGCCCACAATCCCCAATTGCTATAGTATCATTATGTCCCATTTTTGATATAACTTCTGATATACTGCTATTTAACAAAGGTGTTTTTTTCATTTTTTATTCCTCCCCATATATTTCTATTATTTCTTCTAAACAAGGAATAGAAGGTTGAGCTCCTTCCCTTTGAACAGCAATAGCTGAAACTTTATTTCCGAATTTAATTGCTTGTTTGATATTATTGAAACTAAGTTCCCTTATATCTAATTTACTTGCAAATGCACCTATAAAGCTATCTCCAGCTGCTGTTGTATCTACTGCATCAATTTTATGAGCTGGAATAACCTCAGCATTTTCTTTAGTAACTATAGCAGCGCCTTTTGATCCAAGAGTTATAATTACAAAATTCACTCCTTTTTGAAAGAGTCTTTCTGCTGCCTTCTTAGCATCTTCTAAAGTTTTAACTTCTACACCAGTAAGTTCATAAGCTTCAGTTTCATTCGGAATTATTATATCTGTATATTTCAAAAGTTCTTCATCAATATCTTTTGCAGGTGCTGGATTTAAAATTGTGATTTTCCCTTTATCTTTAGCAATTTTAAAAGCTTCTACAGTTGATTCTATAGGTGTCTCAAATTGAGAAATAATTATATCACTTTTTTTTATAACCTCTGCAGCTTTTATAATCTCTGATTTGTTTATACACATATTTGCTCCTGATGCAACAATAATTGAGTTATTTGCTTCATCATCAACTGTAATTATTGCTGTACCTGTAGGATGAATTTTATCTTTAAATATAAAATCTACATTTATGTTATCCTTTACAAGTTCTTTAATTAAAACTTCCCCATTTCCATCTATTCCAACCTTAGAAATCATGTATACGTTTCCACCAAGTCTAGAACAAGCTACTGCTTGGTTTGCTCCTTTACCCCCGGGTATATTATCTAAGCCTTCAGCAAGTATAGTTTCTCCAACCTTAGGCATTCTATTTACTTTAAGCACAATATCCATATTCATACTGCCTAATACACAAATATCATTCACTTAATTACCTCCTTTAACCCTTAGTTAATCGGTTTACTTAATCGGTTAACTAGATAGTACAATATTTTTAGAATTATGTCAATAATAAATATTTTTTTAACAATTTATTTACAACCTTTTAATATTAAGCTGTGAAAATTCCACAAAATTATACAAAAATAATATTTTAATTTTTAACATGAAAAAAATCTAAACACATAGATTATATATGTTTAGATTTTAAATATATATCATATATTGTTTTTCCTCTTATTCTCTAACAAGCTTCTTTACTAGTTCTTATATAATATATTAATAGATCATCTAACTTTTGGCTAAGGTTTACTACTTCCGCATCTATAATATTTTTATTTTCATTTAACACTAAATTATTAATCCTTTTTTTTATTTTTCCTATTTCTTTTCCAACTCTATTTTCAACTTTTCCTCCAATATATTTGTGTAATACCATAACTATTACTCCTTCCTATTCTCCATATATCTCCACTATAATATTACATCGTTACATAGCACTTATATATCAAACTTATTTTTTCATTATATTTATACCATATTTTCCAATATTTTTCAACACATTTCTTTAGCATTTTCTATAATCATTCTTACATATTTAATTTATTTTTATTGTTGTCTATAGCCAATTTGTGAAAATATTTTTCCTCCATGTATACTCAACTTAGCTCTATTCATAAACACACTTTTTATATGATAATTAATTCTTATCTCGATGGATTGAGTCATAAAAAATTAATTTACAAAAGAGATATTGATGCTATAACAAAAATTTATATATAGAATAAAGACATACAAATTATGTATGTCTTTGCTATATTTATTTTGATATTGTAATAATTATACTTTCTCTTTTATCTCTAAATCTCAAACCATAGTTATGTTTTTCTAAACTTTCAAATAATATTTTATTTACAACTTTAGCTTCTTTTTCATTTCTTATATCAAAATAATCATAAAATAATCTTTTTGCTTTAAACGTATCTGAAAAATATTGATTAAAATCACAACTAACCCTTTTACAAGTATATTTATATCCCATTTCTTCTATTAAAGCTAATATCTCTTTCTGTGAATGCTTTAATTCCTTTTGCTTTCTTCCCAACTTATCATTTAAAACATCCATCTTAAAATTTCTACATATGCTATCAGAATAATTTATTATGTAAATATATTTATTACTACAATCAAATATTTTTTTTAAAGCTTCCTTACTGTATATAGCTGATGAAGCATATGAACATATGCTTATATCGTATTTTTCATAGTCTAAATCCAGCCAATTGGATAACAAACATTTTATTCCTTTTTCCCCTTCTTCTAAAGATCTTCTCTTTAATTCTTGAATCTTAAAGAAAGAATTATCAACGGCTGTAACTTTAGCTCCTTTCTTTGCAAAAGCTATAGGCAAATTTCCTACACCCGTTCCTATATCTAATATTTTTAAATTTGCAAAATTTATAACATTTTTATATATATCATCAAGAATTATCTGATGATATATATTGTTATTATACTGTAAAAAGCTATCGTACCATTTAATGAATTCTTTTTCTTCTTTAAAAAATTGCAAAGGCTTATGTTTAACTCCCCATTCCTTTAACTTAGAAATAATTTTATCTCTTAAAATATCTCTATTTCTCTTAGTAACTTCTATTAAAATTAAGTCTTCTCTATTTCTAATCTCCTCTAAAAATTCATCTTTATTTTTATCTATAACACCTAAAACTACTTTATCTGAATCTAGTATTCTATTAACTAAAGTTTTGAAAATATTAACTTTAGATTCCAAAATTCCAAGTTTATCAATAACAATAACCTTTCTAGTTTTATAGCTATTATATAATATTCCTGTACATGTTTTATTAATCACATCATTGTAGTTTTTTACATTATCAAAACAATCAGTAATCTTCTCTTTCTTACCGTCCTGCAGAGATTGTATATGCCATTGTTTAATTTGTTTATTGTATTTAACCTCATTTATAAAACCTCCTATAGAAGTATCTAAACTTTCTAAAATGTTTTTTAATAAGGTTGTTTTTCCTATACCGGGTTCCCCTGTTAAAAATATATTTTTCATAATAGTACCCCCATGGTTTACTTTATTTAATATTTTTTAAAGTTTAAGATTACTCTTAATAAATATATTTTTATTTATTTTAAATATACTTTTCATCAATAAATCATATATAAAAATATAAATCTTGTTTACTCTGCCTTAAACATATTTTTATGGATAGCATTTACATTTTTGTAAATTGGGTGTAATATTCTTAATATGAAATAGTATGTTAATTTTATATCAATACGAGGAGTGGTATATATGAATTTACTTTCATTTGACTCTAGGAAATTTAAACTAGCTAATGTAGTAATAAAAGCACTAAACTACATAAAACTAAAAGAAATGCTTGGTCTTAAAGAGATACTAAGAGAAATAGAGATAGACCCTATAGAACTTAAATTTTTAAGAAAAGGTATCAACTTAATCATTGATGGATATTCACCTCAACATATTCACTTTGTAATGGAACTAGAAAAAATGAAATATATTAAAGACTCTAACATAAATCAAATAGATTTACAATTAATAGCTATTTGTGAAAAATTACTTCCATGTATCCAAAGCTTTGATTTACTTTCTACGGATACTATATTTAGTTACGCTTTTCCTAAACAAAAATATAAACAATTACAGTCAGAGTTAAAAAAAATAGATGTGAAATATAATTTGACCAAGGAAGATATTATACAAAATATTTATTCACTATTAAACACACATTATTTTTTTCCCAATATTAGCGAAACTAAAATAAATAAATTTAAAATAGAACAAGGTATAGGTGAATATAATTTTTATACAAATTATGAATATGATAGATTTACTTTTGATTATCTTGCAAAATCAGGAGATAAAAAAATATTAGTTGATACAATTAATCCAGGAGATACTATAAACATAGACAAGTTGAGAAATAAAATAAATTATATTAAAGAAGAAATATTCTTAAATGAAGACAAGCTTTCTTTGGTAATAGGCGTAATACATAAAGCTAATAATAACAATAAAAATATATTAACAAATTCAACTCATATTCCACCTTCAATAGTTGATGCCACTATATTATCTAAAACAGTAAGTAGTGTTGAAAAATTATTATCTATAATTAAAGACTGTAGTAAAATTGAAAAAGAAGATATTAACGCTCGAATAATTATGATTATCGATAAAGAAGGAATATCTTTTGTACAAACCTCCCTCGGAATAATTAATTCATAAATATAATTCGACATTTCTTATGTGAATTTTCATTGTTTTTATATTTTTTATGGGATTTTTATTGAAATTTGTATTTATATGTTATATAATATAAGTATCAAAAGATGAATTAATAATATTAACGTAAGAAGAATTTATATTAACACAAGAAAAACTATACATAAACGTATTTAAGATACAAATGAAAAAGGGTTAGTTCTGGATAAGAACTAACCCTTTTATATTTCTCTGCATAAAAATTAGTTTTTCTTTTGATAAACAATGAATAAAATTATAATCACTATCAGCATTGGTATAGAAAATACTATTTTAAATATACCAAATATAATTGATATAATGGATATTACAAGCCCTATAGCTAATGCTATACCTGCAATTGGTAAAACAATTGCTCCTAAAATTGAAAAAAGTACTATAAAAAACACCGCAGTGAATATAATTCCAAATAATATACTCAAATGCTTCTCCCCTTTTAATTACTATATTAACATTATATCAAAATTTAAGTTTATATAAAAATACTATTCTTAATTTTAAATTAAGAATAGTATTTTTATATTGTTATTTTTATCTTCCTATAACTATAACTTAAATTATACGTTCTTGTAATTTGCCTAAATTCACATCTTTAATTGCAGCTTTTGGATTCCCCATACTTCTATCTTCT
Source organism: Clostridium ganghwense (assembly GCF_026735165.1). Classification (GTDB taxonomy): domain Bacteria; phylum Bacillota; class Clostridia; order Clostridiales; family Clostridiaceae; genus Clostridium_H; species Clostridium_H ganghwense. Next base: position 14,458 of record NZ_JAPQES010000001.1, read on the forward strand.
ATGAAACCTCCGTGAAAATCTGAACCTGCAGTTATAATAAGATTATTCTTATTACACCATTCTAAACATAATTGAGTTATTTCTTTGCTATGGTGGGGATGAAAACATTCTATTCCTTCAATTCCTAATTTTAAAAATTTATCCAACTTATCATAAACAGGTGTATCATCTTTGCTGTAGTAAGGATGTGCTAAAACAGGTATTCCGTTAGCTTTTTTAACTATCTCAATTACTTTTTCAGTATGAGTAAATTCAGGAAATTTAATTCCATTTTCTTCACAAAAGAGTCTTGTAAAATAATCCTTTACGTCTACACATAGTTTTTCATCAATTAGAAAATTTAGTGCCTTCCAACCTCCTCTAGTATTATCCTGTTCATATTTCTCATATTTTGAATAATCAATATCATAGCCTTTTTCTATTAAATATTTTATTGAATCATCATCCTTTTTTTCTAATAAATATGTATTATGTTCTAATAAATCTAATAACTCTTTATTTGTATTATCAGTACCATAAGCTAAAATATGAAACAATTCTCTATCTAAAGTACTTGAAATTTCAATTCCTGGTAAAAATGCTACACCCTTATCTTTAGCAATTTTCTCTATTTCTTTAACATTCTTAATTGCATCATGATCAGTTAACGATATTAACCCTATACCTTTTCTTAATGCTTCCTCAACAATTTTTTCAGGAGTATAGGTTCCATCTGAAGCTGTAGAATGAATATGCAAATCTAATCTTGTATCGTCTTTTAATATCATAGTATAACACCTCGTTTATTTTTTACTAATACTATATAATAAAAAAATGGCACTTAAAAATGCCACTTTTTCATTAATTTATTTTTTCATTTCTTCGTACTCAACATCAATTACTTGAGAATTAAATATATCATCTATGTTCATTTCAGCCATTTCACTTATTTCCATGTCATCATACTCTTCTTTTCCTGTAAATTCACTAAATTTATTCATCATAAACTTTATAATCTTATAACCTACCCATGCAATTATCCCTACAGGGATTAGAACTAATATCCCTTTTAATAAAATCAATAAAACAAAAGCAAATATTACTACAGATATTATTGACTTTAAAGTATTCACTGCATCAACTCTATTATTTGAATATTCCATAACAATCCCTCTCTTTGATATCTGAATTTGAATATATTATATCACATTTTCAAACAATATGGTACTAATTAACCTTTAAAAAAGTATTAATAAATTGTTAATTAAAAGAATTTTTCAACTTTTCTATTCTATAATCTTCTATAAACTTCACTCTTAAAATCACAATTTCCATCTATGAAATCATCTAATTGTCCTAGCAATTCTTCCTTTTCCTCATTTAACACTGCTGCAAGAGGGGCATAATTTGATGCATGATTACTTCTAAATACACAATTACTTACGTGTAAGTTTTTAATAAATTCTCTAGTTTCTATCATAACTTCCTTAGGAGATAAAAGAGTAATTTCACCTTTTTGTATTTTTTCATACATTTCTGTATTTCTTTCAACCATAAGAGTAAGCAACCCTAAATAATCTGGATTCATCTTGCTAATTACTTTTGCAGATTCTACAGCATGTTTTTCCCACTTTTCTTTTCCTCCTAATCCAGAAATGAGTGTTGCTGATAATTTTATTCCTGATTTTCTAACTTTTTTACCAGCTTCAATCATTTCATTACCAGTGACACCTTTCTTTATATCTTTTAGTATCTCCTCACTTCCTGATTCTACTCCAATATATATTATTTTTAATCCTAAATTTTTTAATTTAATCATATCTTCTTCACTTTTTCTTATTATATCCTTTGGAGTAGCATAAACACCTACTCGTTCACACTCTGGAAATAATTCTTTTATTTTTATTAAAATCTTTTCTAAATCCTCTGTTTTTAAGATTAAGGCATCCCCATCCGCTAGAAATATCCTTTTTACTGTGCTGTAATAAGCTCTTGCCATTTGTAAATCTTCAAATATATCTTCTAACTTTCTTATTCTAAATTTCTTATCCTTATACATACTACAGAATGTACATTTATTGTGTGAACATCCTAATGTAACTTGTATAATTAAACTGTATGCTTCGCTAGGTGGTCTATATACCGCTCCTTCGTATCTCATTGTTTTCCCTCCGTAATTCTATTTTGTTCTTGGACATTTAGGATATTTATTTACATCCCAAGAATGATCAAGAGACATTTTTTCATCATTTATATTAAAATAATTATGTGTTATTATATCTCTTCCTGTGTAAGTTATCGGATCATCCCATGTTGCATCTAAATGATAATAGTTACCTTCTATTTTTACAATGTTCCATGCATGTGGAACATCTCTTGTGCCATCATTACCATATCCTGTAACATACAAACATTCAATTCCTACCATATTTAATAATCTATACATAGCTCTTGCATAGCCTGAACAAACCCCTATACCTTGTACAAGAATCCCATAATCAGTATAAGATTCTGGTGGCATATTTTGTGTAAACAATCTTTTATCATATTTTGAATTGTTAACTATATAATCATGCAGTGCTACTTCTTTTTCATAATCACTCATATTAAGTTTAATAACTTTGGAAATTACCTCCTCAGCCTTTTCTTCTGATAATTTTCTCATTTCCATCATATCTTCTTTTGAAAACTGGTATTTAATATTTATGCTCATCTGAGCTGACCCATTACTATAAGTTCTTATACTGCCCTCTGCTCCATTATAACCATAATCAATATTAGGATAAGCTTCTATAACTTTATTAATAACATCTAATTTATAATCTTTGGAGTTATATTTATTTATTTTAAGTTCAAGTTTATCTTCAAAATTATATAGAGCATATCTTATTAAAGAGTAAAATTCATCATAAGTATTAATATCACTACTTGGTATCTTATTAATCCATTCCTGTTCTTTAGGTTTATCCTTAGTTTTAAACTCAAATCTTATAGGTTGTACAATTTTTTTGCCATCAGAAGACTTTAATTCACTGTTGATTAACATATAATAAGTTTTTCCATAATTATATCCATTTAAAGCTGAAACTTTAACAGCTTTATTGATTTCGTCATAATTAAACTCTAAATCAATACTTCTATTAGTATCTTTTTCAGCTATTGTTATATTGTCTAAAGTATTCTTGTCCAAATTTTTATTAAAACTCATTGTCCAAATTTTGTTGATATCTATATCCTTTTTAGAACCCCATGCTTTATAATCTACTTCACTTGCAAAAACACATTGAAATATAAAGAATAAACTTGCAAACAATGTAAGAATAAATACCCTTGTGCTTTTATTTTTTAAACTCATTAAACTCCTCCTCTTTTAGTTAAATAACTATATAATAATTATCTACTAAAATAAGTAAACCTTAAGTTATACCTGTTGTATTCTTTGGAGTAATACCTTTATTATATCAGTCAATTTACTTATTAACCCTGTATTGTTTCTTTTTAATTGAAACCCTAAAAAATCTGCTGCATATATGATAGAATAAAAGTCTATTATGATTTTTTCATAATCTGTAATTTTCCACTCCCTACATAATTCTTTCACATAATGCATACATTTAGGTTGTAAATGCAGCATTGTTCCTGTTTGTACAAGAGCTACATTATACAAAGGATCACCATAACATACCCAATCAAAATCTATAAATCCCTGCAACTTTCCATTATTAATAATTACATTTTTTAAAGATATATCATCTAGAAAACATTTTGATTCAATGCCATTAAAATACTCTTTGTAATTATTAAATAATTCTACTATTTTACTTGAATATTTTAAATCCATTACCTTGTCTATGTTAGGTTTTAACTTAATTAATTCATTATCTAAAACTTCTGTCCAGCTATTATACTTTCCTCTTTCACCTATATTACATCTTCCAAAGCCTTTTCCTAAAAAAAGTCTTCCAACCTTTTTTTGATACATTACTACCTTTTCTGCAATATCTGTCATTTCATCTAAAGACATATTCTCTATTTCATACCTTAAATCATATCCAGGAATCTTTTCTAAGATTGTATATGCAAAATCATATTTATCTTTACTCAAATCAGAATATAATAACCTTGGCACTGGCACTCCTATTTCTTTAAGTCTATTCAAATTTCCTTCTAATCCTTGAAAAATTTCTGAGTTGTTATTTATTCTTACTATAACTTCATTATCATTAAGTTTAACATTATAAACCATATTTATAAAACCTAAATTCATTCTATCTATTTTTATAGGTTTCTGTTTCATAATATTAATCATTAAATTTTCAACTGCTGTGTTCATATTCATTTTATCCACCTTAGTTTATATTTTAACTTATTTTCATTATAAGTTTTTTAAATAAACTTCTCAACTATTATAAATACTTCGAAAAAATCTCCCTTAACAATTTATTCCTAAAATGTTATTATATATAGAGTGTTTGGATTTAGTTAGGAGCTGATTTCTCTAAAAATGCTCTTTCTTACTTTAACTCGCTAAAATTTGTTTGATTTTTTCAAATTGATTGTATTTTTAGTAAATTTGTTATATTATTATATTTAAAAATAAAATTAGTAACTATTAGATGAGGAGGAATACTATGAGATCAATTATAACTGTATTAGGTAAAGATAAAACTGGAATTATAGCTGGTGTAAGTACTATACTTGCAGAAGCTAATGTGAATATTTTAGATATTAGTCAAACAATTCTTCAAGAATATTTCACTATGATAATGCTAGTTGATCTTTCTAAATCTACTAAATCATTCAAAGAAATACAGGATATTCTAGATTCTAAAGGTAACAAAATGGAATTATCTATTAAAATTCAACATGAAGATATCTTTAATTCTATGCATAACGTATAAAACAGAAAGGATGTGAAATTTGTGATAAACCAAAGCAAAATAATAGAAACAATTGGAATGATTGAAAAAGAAAAATTAGATATACGTACCATTACAATGGGTATATCTTTAAGAGATTGCTGCTCTTTTGATGGAAAAAAATCACGCCAAAAGATATATGATAAAATAACTAGATATGCTGAAAACTTAGTAAAAGTGGGAAACGAAATCGAAACTGAATACGGTATTCCTATTATTAACAAAAGAGTATCTGTAACTCCTATTTCTTTAGTTGCTGAATCTTGTGAAGATGATAATTATGTAGAATTTGCTAAAACTTTAGATAAAGCAGCAAAAACTGTTGGTATAGATTTTATAGGTGGTTTTTCAGCTTTAGTACATAAAGGATATTCTATAGGGGATAGAAAATTAATATTATCCATACCTGAAGCTTTGAGTGTTACAGAAAAAGTTTGTTCATCTGTTAACATTGCTACAAGCAAAGCTGGTATAAACATGACTGCTGTAAAAGAAATGGGACAAATTATAAAAAAGACTGCTGAAATAACTAAGGATTCTAATAGTATTGGTTGTGCTAAACTTGTTGTATTTGCAAACGCTGTAGAAGATAATCCTTTTATGGCAGGTGCTTTTCATGGAATTGGAGAAGCAGAATGTATTATTAATGTTGGAGTAAGTGGTCCTGGAACAGTAAAATCTGCTCTTGAAACAGTTAGAGGAGAAAGCTTTGATGTAGTAGCAGAAACCGTTAAGAAAACAGCTTTTAAAATTACAAGAATGGGTCAACTAGTTGCATCTGAAGCTTCTAGAAGACTTAATGTTCCTTTTGGAATAATAGATTTATCACTAGCACCTACTCCTGCTGTTGGTGATAGTGTTGCTCATGTATTAGAAGAAATGGGAATTGAAAGTTGTGGTGCACCTGGTACTACAGCAGCACTTGCTCTTTTAAATGATGCTGTAAAAAAAGGTGGTATAATGGCTGCCTCTGGAGTTGGTGGCCTTAGTGGAGCTTTTATACCTGTAAGTGAAGATGCTGGCATGATTAATGCAGTACTTAACAATTCTATAAACATTGAAAAGCTTGAAGCAATGACTTGTGTTTGCTCTGTAGGTCTTGATATGATAGGAATACCTGGTGATACTCCTGCAGAAACAATTTCTGCTATAATAGCTGATGAAGCTGCTATAGGTATGATTAATCATAAAACCACAGCAGTAAGAGTAATACCTGTCTATGGAAAAACTGTAGGAGATATGGTTGAATTTGGAGGACTTCTTGGAAATGCACCTATAATGAATGTTAGTAAATTTAGTAGTGCTGATTTTGTCAATAGAGGTGGACAAATACCTGCACCAGTGCATAGCTTTAAGAATTAATCATATGAAAAATGTTGTGACATAAGTTATTAGTAACTTATGTCGCAATTATAAGTTTTACCACTTTATTAAAGTTTGAATTAACTAATGACTAGCTACAATTCCTAATTTTTTAAATAAGTATGGTGCTCCTACTGTCATCCATAGTGCTATAAAAACATATCTAATAAAATCAGAAATTAAATATCCAGGGAGTATTTTTTTTAACCCAACTTTAATTAATAAAACTACAGCTATACCTAAAATAAGCTTTAATATATTTCCTAGAACAGAAGCTTTTTCGTTAAATTTAATATATTTTGTCTCAATAATATACCCAATAACAAATCCTGTAACCGTTCCAGATACTGTATAATAATCATGTCCTTTAAAAACAAATAATCCTATAATAATTGGAATAATAAAAATCAAAAGAATCTCCTTATTACCACTATACTCTAAATAATCAAAGATTTTGTTTGCTACCACTACCCAAATCAAAGCAAATATTATACCTCCAATAACATCTACAGGTCTATGAACTCCTAAGTATATCCTAGAAAGTCCAACTAAAATAATAATTATTATTCCTACAACATAAGTCCATCTTCTCTTTAAATTACTCATAACAGATGTCCAAAATGTTGTAACTCCTTGAGTGTGTCCACTTGGGAAAGAATATCCTGTTGCTGTTTCTATTCTAAGTGTTCTAATTCCCTCTGTACCAAAAACACGTGGTACTTTCAAGGTTCCTTTAATAGCTCCATTAAGTATCATACTCGAAAGAAGTGTAAATCCTAATCTATATCCAAACTTTTTGTTGACACACCAAAATAAAATCGCAATAACTAATATAAAAAAAGCTTCCTCACCCATCATAGTAATAAGCTCTGCAAATCTATCTAAAATTGGATTCGAAAAGCTTTGAATAAATTTTATAATTTTAATATTAATATCATTTGTTAAAAAATCAGTCAATATATAATCCTCCTATTGCTCTAAACTTTATATATTATTCTAACACATTTTTTAAACTATTTACATTTATAACTTTATCACCATTTCATAAGCCTATACAGTGATTAAAATCTTTAAACAGTATCTCTATTTTTCTTTCAAAAATTCTCTTAATTTCTTCAAAATTTTAGTTTTTCTCTTTAAAACAGTACCGTATTTAATTTCTTCTTTTAAAGCATATTCCTTAAGCTTAATATCTTTAAAATATATACTATAAATTAATTTTCTTTCTTTTTCATTTAGTTTATTTAAAGCTATATAAACAGTATTTAATTTTTCTTTTTTAATAAAGTCTTCCTCAATATTTTCTTCTTCCAATATAATATCAATAATTTCTAAATCTCCTTCTACAACCTTATTCAAGCTGCTGTCATATCTACTTTTACTCATTTTTCGTATCTCATAATTAAAATTATTATTTATAGCCAAAGTAACATAAGAAACAAAATTTTCTTTTTCTAAATTATATTTATCGATAGCTTTCATTATAGATATATTCCCTATTTGAATTAAGTCATCCATATCATAATTTTTTATGTATATTCCTCTAGCCTTTTTTATTACATACGGCTTAAATCTATTTAATAATTCTTCTTTTGCTTTTAAATCACTTTCTTTTGCCTTCTTTACTAAAAGTTCTATATCCTTATTCATAATGCTTGTCCCTCATTTCTTATTAATATCTATATTCATATAGTAAATATGCATCTAATAAAAAATGTGGACATGCATTATTAATAAAATAACATTCTTATATTTATAAATTTTTACATCTATCTCCACACATAATTAACTAAAAAAAGGACATCATAATATCATAAGGACAGTTTAAAGATTCTCTTTGATATCTTTGAGCTTTCCCCATTAGAGGAAAAGATGTGTAATCAACATATCTTTTCCTTTAATTTGTTATTCATACTCTTAAACAAAACTTCATAATACAAAAGGGTGATATACAATATTGTGAACTTCGTATATCACCCCAAAGTATTATGAAGTTTTAAGAATGTTATAGCCATATTATAGCCTAATAATATTTACAATATACATTTAGTTTTATATTTCTAATTATTTTAATAAATTCCTATAAAAACAATGTAAAATAAATATTTTAAAACATAATAATACCTTTTTTTATACTAATTAGTTAACTTTCCTTGAATAATCTACTATTTCTTGGAAAGACTAATAAATAAATATATTGTAAATAAGGGTGGTTATTACATGCGAATACCAAATCATATAGGAGTGATCCCAGATGGAAACAGACGGTGGTCTGTAAATAAAGGATTTTCTAAAGAAAAAGGTTATAACTCAGGTTTACTTCCAGGTTTAATGCTATTCCAGTTGTGTCAAAAAGTTGGAGTAAAAGAATTAACTTACTATGGCTTTACTACAGACAATACTAAAAGACCTAAAGTTCAAAGAGAAGCTTTTACAAAAGCTTGTGTTGAAGCTGTTGAAATGCTAAGCCATGAAAATGCTGATTTGTTAGTCGTTGGAAATAACAAATCTCCTATGTTTCCAAAAGAACTTTTACCTTATACAACAAGAAAAACCTTTGGAAAAGGTGGTATGAAAGTTAACTTCTTAGTTAATTACGGATGGGAGTGGGATCTGGGTAATTTAATGGAAAATGATAGTAATAATAGAAAACTCATAACTAATTGCTTAAAAACTAATGATATATCTAGAGTAGACCTTATAATTAGATGGGGTGGCAGAAGACGTTTAAGCGGATTTTTGCCTGTTCAATCTATTTACTCAGACTTTTATGTAATTGATGATTACTGGCCAGAGTTTAACAAAAATCATTTTTATGAAGCTCTTAACTGGTATAACTCTCAAGATATAACTCTTGGCGGTTAATAAAAGAATGCTGCAGTGCAGCATTCTTTCAAATTTCTTTCAAATTTGTTATCTCTAATTTTCTATTATATGATGTTGTCTTTCTCTTCCCATAAAAAATACTGCTAAAGCTCCTGGTCCTCCAAAAGTTCCAACAGCAGGTCCTATATAATTAAGAAGGACGTCTTTAACTTTAACTTCTTCTAAAATATATTCTTTTAATTTAAAAGCTTCATCAATACAATCTCCATGGGATATAGCAATGATTTGTTCTTCAGAATTTTCTATTCTTTCTTTAACAATTTGTGCTAACTTTTTTATAACTTTTTTTCTTCCTCTTATTTTAACCACAGGCATTACTCTTCCCTCATGATTAAGAGTTAGCAAAGGTTTTATATGCAGTACCATTCCAATAGTAGCCGCAGCAGCAGAAATTCTTCCTCCTCGTTTTAAGTGACCAAGATCATCTACTGTCATATATGTGTTTAACTTCTGCTTATTCATTTCTAAATAGTCCACTATTTCTTCATAGCTTGATCCATTTTCCTGCATTTCATATGCTTTTAAAACCATTAAACCCTGCCCTAATGAAGCTGTCAAAATATCCACTATATGAACTCTTGCTTGTGGAAATTCTTCTTTTATCATGTTTTTAGCAATATTAGAACTATTTAAAGTACCACTTAATCCTGTAGACACACAAATATATATTATATCTCTTCCACTACTAACTATTTCTTTAAATGCTTCATAAAAAGCTTGGCTACTAGGTTGAGATGTTTTTGGCATAGCACCATTTCTCATATCATCAAAAAATTTATTAGGAGTCATACTTTTACCTAAATCATCCTTATATTCCTCTTCATAGTAGCTATAAGTAAGACTTACAAAAGGAATTTGTTTTTCTTCAATAATTTCTATAGGCAAATCACAGCACGAGTCTGTAATTATAACAAAATTTTTCATTAGTACACTATCCTTTCTCATTACTCTTTTCTTTAGTACTATTGTTTACACAAACTTAATAAATTTATGTAACTTTCTATTCAGTAATATAAACCATTATGTATTTCTACTATATCATTCCTTAACCTCTATTACCATAATAACTTTACTCTTACTTGCTATAATTATATGTATAAATATATTTATGAATAATTAATATATATAATTTTTTCTTTAATTTGTAATATTATATTATTTAAATAAATAATTGCTAATAGTATATTTGTTTAAAATTCATTAACAATATTAACATAATTTTAACATTATTTTCTGTAAATTTCTATTATAATTATAGAAAATTTCAAAAATTATATCTCATATGTTAACGATTTTTTTATAAATTAGTAACAAGACAACAGATTTAAATTATGATAAAATTTTATTAATATAAATCATCTTGAAATAGGGGGAGAAATATTATGAGAATAATAAAAGCTAAAGAAAGTGATTTATCTAATATAATGCTTTTGATATCAAAAACAGTTGAAACTATGATACAAGAAAAGAATTATCAATGGGATAAATCTTACCCTGATGTAGATATTATTGCTGATGACATAAACAATAATTCTCTGTATATTATAAAGAACGAAGAAAATTATCTAGGAACTATAACTATAAATGAAGATCAATCACCTGAATATGTAGATGTAAATTGGCTTACATCTGGTAAAAAAACTTTAATCATACATAGACTTGCAATTCACCCCTCTGCTCAAAGACAAGGTATTGCAAAAAATCTAATAAATTTTGCTGAAGAATATGCTAGAAAAAACAATTATACTTCTATAAGATTAGATACTTTTAGTGAAAATCAAAAAGCTTTAAGTCTTTATGATAAATGTGGTTATAAAAGAACTGGTAAAGTATATTTTAGCCACAGAACTACTCCTTTCACTTGCTTCGAAAAAATATTATAAAAAACAAAGGCATATACTGCTAAAAATACATTTCACTTCATAAATCAATTTTAGTGTTTATTTAAATGTATTTTACACAGTATATGCTTTTTCCTTATACCAAAGTAAGAAGTATATATTGTACTCTTATATATAACTAATTACTCTAACTTGCTACCTTATTTATATTTTTTTCCATATTATTATTGGTTTTATTTATTTTCCTTGCTATATCTTCAAAAATAGTATAATTAACTGGTATAATAATCAGAGTAACTAAAGTTGCTAAACTTAATCCTCCAATAATAACCCTTGCCAGCGGCGCCTGCATTTCTGCCCCTTGTCCCATACCTATTGCCATAGGAAGCATACCTAAAACCGTAGTCATTGTAGTCATAAGTATAGGTCTTAATCTAGTAGGTCCTGCTATCAACAAAGCTTCTCTACGGCTATATCCCTTTTCTCTTAATTGATTTGTATAATCTATAAGTACTATAGCATTATTAACAACAATACCTACCAGCATTATCATTCCTATTATTCCAACTATACTTAGTGTTGTTTTTGATATAACTAACGCAAACACTCCACCTGCCAATGCATAGGGAACAGAAAACATTATTACAAAAGGATATAAAAATGACTCAAATTGTGCTGCCATTATTAAATAAGTTAGTATAATCCCTATAACTAATGCTTTTCCCAAACTTGAAAAAGATTCCATCATATCTTTTGAATCTCCCCCAAATTCATAATAGTATCCTTCAGGCATATTGTATTCATCTAGCTTTTTAGAAATTTGTTTTTTAGCTGTATTAGTATCTATTCCACTTAGTGCTGCATCTACTATAACTATCCTTTTTTGATTTTCTCTATTTATTTGAGAAGGTGCTTTCTCTTTTTTAATATCTCCAATTTCATCTAAAGGAACTTTTATGCCTAAAGCGGTTGATATAGGTAGATTTTTTACATCTTGTAAATTATTTATCTTGTTCTTATCATACATAATTTTTATATCAATTTCATCGCCGTTAACCTTATATTTTGAAGCTATACTACCATTCACAGCACTTCTTAGTTCACCAACTATTCCTGATATTGTCATACCATACAAGGAAGATTTATTTCTATTAATTTCTATTACACCTTCATTTCCTCCATCAGATAGTGATGAAGTTACCTCTCTTGTTCCATTTACATTTTCAATTACATCTACAAACTCCTTTGATATTTTATGAAGTTTATTATAATCATCTCCTACAATTTTAATTGCAATAGGTTTTCCACTACTACCTCCATTTCCCATACTTGAAGCTGCAACTGAAAATTCTGTTCCTGGAATAACTTTAATCTCATTTCTTATCTGCTCTACAATTTCATCTATAGATCGTTTTCTTTCATTTACTGTCCCCACATCTCCCTGAATGTTTGCAGTATTGTTTTGAACTTTAACATATATTTCCTTAATCTCATCTATACCATTTAATTTTTTTTCAACTTTATCAACTGTTTTTAATGTTTCTTCTACTACCGTTCCTTGCGGCATCTTAACATCAATTTTGAAAGTTCCCTCATCTATTTTAGGCATAAATTCCATTCCTAACATTGGAACTAAAAATACTGTAGCTACAAAAATTAAAGCAACTATAAAAGAGGTAATTTTTCTGTGATTTAACGCTTTTAATAAAAGTTTTTTATATTTTTTTTCAATACTTATTAATACATTTTCCCATTTATTCGATATTTTACTGGCAAAGTTTTCTCTACTGTTATTTTCTATCTTTAAAAATTTAGAACACATCATTGGTATTAGTGTAAGTGCAATAACTAATGAAGCTATAAGAGAAAACGTAACTGTTAATGACATGTCACGAAAAATATCAGCAGCAAATCCTTCTGTAAAAACTATCGGTAGAAAAACTGCAATACTTGTCAATGTAGAAGCTATAATTGAAAATCCTACTTCTGAAACTCCTTTGTAGGCAGCTTCTTTCCTTCCAAGCCCTTCCTTACGGTATCTAAAAATATTTTCTAAAACTACAATACCATTATCTACTAACATTCCAATTCCCAAAGCTAATCCCATAAGAGAAACCATATTTAAACCTACTTTGAAAAAATACATTAAAGCAAAAGCTATAATTATAGATATTGGAATTGCTGTTCCTATTATCAAAGTACTTCTAAAATTCTTCAAAAATATAAATAATACCACTATAGCTAAAATTCCACCTATTAATCCTGTATTTTGAACAGAACTAATAGAATTTCTTATATTAATTGAATCATCTTTATTTATTACTATATTGATATCAGGATTTTCACTCTTAATTTTATTTACTACTTTGTTAATTTCATCAGCTACTGCTACAGTATTCGCTGTAGATTGTTTTTTTATGTCCAATGTAATACTTGGTTGTCCATTAACAAAAGTATATGCTTCCATATCTTTGTCTACTTCTTGTATTACAGCAATATCTCTAAGTTTAATTGTTCCTGATTTTATTGGTATTGGTAAATTCCTTATTTCTTCTATACTCTTAAATTCACCTTCAATTTTTAAACTTAAATTTGAAATTCCTTCTTGTATATCTCCTATAGGCATACTCATATTTTGTGCTTTTAATACTTGCATTACCTTATTAATACTTAAATTGTATCCTTCTAATTTATCTCTTTTCAATATTATTTGTATTTCTTTTTCCTTATAACCATTTACATCTACTGAAGCTACTCCTTCTGCTCTTTGCAATTGATTTACCATTTTATCATCAATAAATTTCTTTAATTGATTTAAATCTTCATTCCCAGAAACTGCTATTTTGATTATTGGTGAAGCATTTGGATCTGCTTTTCTTATTATCGGTTTTTGTATATCATCAGGTAAACTACTCAAAACACCATCAACTTTTTCTCTTACGTTGTTCACTGCTGTTTCTACATCTGTACTATCTTGAAATTTTAATACTATCTGTGAAACCCCTGCTGATGAATAAGAAGTTAATTCATCTAAATCATTTACCGAACTTAAAGTTTTTTCTATAGGCTCAGTTATTAAATTTTCAACTTCTTCTGGTCCTGAACCTGGATATACAGTTACTATGGATACATAGGGCATATTCATAGAAGGATACAAATCTACAGGTAAACTTGCAAAACCTACTATTCCAAATACAATAGCAATAAAAACTATAGTTACTATAGCTACTGGTCTATTAATGGACATCTTTGAAATTTTCATTATTATCTCTCCCTCAGTTTTATTTTTCTACTACTTTAATGCTACCTCCATCTTTTAAGTAGTTTTGACCTTTAGTAATAATAATTTCTTCTCCTTTTAATCCTGAGAGAATTTCTGTATTTTTTTCATTTTGTAATCCTGTTTTAACTACTATCTTTTGAGCAAGAGAGTTTTCTTTTGCAATAAAAACATAATTTTTACCTTCTTCTTGTAAAACAGCTTCAGTAGGTACTAATACTGCATTTGATTTATTTTCTACATTAAAATGAGCCTCACAAAACATACCAGGATTTAATAAATTTTGTTTATTATCTACCTCTATCCTAACTAAATAAGTTAACTCTCTCTCGTCTGCTGCAGGACTTACATACTTAATTTGTCCTTTAAAAGCTTTATCAGAAACAGAATCAATATAAATTTCTGCACTGCTATTCTTTTTAATTTCATCTATATACTGCTCAGACAACTTAGCATCAACATAAACCTTATCTGTTTGTACAATTTCAAATGGTATAGAATTATTCCCTACCATTTCTCCTGCTTCTATTTGTTTTTTACTTATAACTCCATCTATAGGGCTTTTTATAATAGTGTCATTCAATTTATTTTGTGCGTTTTTCAATGCTATCTCTAATCTTTCCTTGTTTAGTTTTGCCTGTTCCAGCTGCTTTTGTGCTTTTTCAACATTTTCTTCATTTATACTATTTATCATTAAATCATAAGCTTTTTGTGCAGATTCTAAAGACGTCTTTGCCTTTTTATATGCATTTTCTGATTTAGTTAAATCATTTTGAGGTACAATGCCTTCTTTAAATAGTTTTTTCACATCTTCTAGATTATTTTTTGCCTCATCACATTGAATTTGTGCCATTTTTAAATTTTGATTTAATTGATTTAATTGATTTTCAAATTGAGAACCTTTTAAACTTTCAATCTGCTTTTCCTGTGTCTGTATAGATATTTCTGATGATTCTATCTGCGCTTGTAAGTCTTCTATAGAATTTCTTATATCTCTATCATCAATTTTAAATAAAGCATCTCCTTTTTTCACCATATCGCCTATATCAAAATTAACTTCCTGTACAACACCAGGAATCTTACTTACTACTGATATCTTCTGTTTTGGTTCAATCTTACCTATATAAACCACTTTTTTTGATATATCTCCTTTTACAACCTTGTTTACTACTACAGAAGTCATCTTAGGATTAACAGCTTTAGCAGTACTTAAAACTTTATTTTCAACACCACAACCTGAAATAAATAATATACTACATATCCCTATACTCGAAACTATTCTCTTTAAATTCATTAAAAATCCTCCATTTCTTTAGCCTTATCACTTTAGAAGTATAAAAAAAAATTGTGTCATTTTAATGACACAATTTTAAGTTTGTACGCCAAACTCTATCCAAAATTCCAATCCTTCATTTATATAATTTACTCCATACTCCCCATTATGTTTTTCTACAATGTTTTTTACAATAGCTAGTCCCAATCCACTTCCCCTTTTTTCTCTTTTTCTTGATTTGTCAACCTTATAAAATCTATTCCATAACTGCTCCATTTCTTCTTCTGATATTTCTTTGCACTTATTGTAAACAGAAAATTTAGCTTTGTTACTTTCTACATTCAAAGAAACTTCAATTACCTCTTTAGTACTGTGAATTACAGCATTCATTATTAGATTTTTAATAACCTGCTCTAATTTATTTCTGTCTCCTTCTATTTCTACAATGTCTTTAGAATATTTAAATCTTATACTTCTATCATATTTTTCAATTATATTATCAAATTTTTTCAAATTAATCTCAATTAAATCACCCAAATTTATTATTTCAAAATCAAACATTATTGTATCCGATTCAAGCCTGGATAACTCTAACAATTCTCCTACCATTTTTTCCATAATATTGGTTTCATCGTTAATTCCTTGAATATAATACTCTCTATCTCCTATTCCATCTATCAAAGCTTCTGAATAACTTTTTATAATTGTAACAGGAGTCTTTAGTTCATGAGAAACATCTGAAATAAACTGTTTTCTTATTTCCTCTTGTTCTTCTTTTAAATTTATGTCTTCCTTTAGTTTTTGATTTGCTTTATTTAATTTTGTTATGTTATCTCCTAATGCACTAGACAAAAAATTCATAGTTTTTCCAAGCATTCTAATTTCTTTTGGTCCTTCTATTTCAACCTGCTCATCAAAATTCATTTTTATGATTTTTTCTGCTTGTTCAGTAAGTTTTAAAAGGTATTTATTAATTCTATTTGAAATCAAGTTAATTATACATAAAGCAACAATTATTCCTACTCCTAATACCTTAAACAGTAACTCATTAACAATATTAATCGCTTGCTTAATTTCATTTACACTACTAAAAATTAACAGTTTTTCACCACTTTTAAAAGGATACACACATAGCAGATGGTTTTGATTTAAATAATCATTTTTCTCAATAACATATTTCCCACTAGTTATAGCCATTATTTCTTTTAAATGTTTTTTAATTCTGTTTTGATAATATTTTTCAAGATCTATGTTTTCAAGATATTTTCCATAGACAAAGGTTGAAAACATTATCTCTCCTTTATTATCTATAAAGGCAACAGCATTACCGCTATCAGCCATATATTTACCAAAATCAGCACTTATATGTATGCTTTCATTCTTCTCTTTTAATTTATTGTATTTTTCTTCAATTTTTTTACAATTCCCCATTATACTTTGAAATTTTTTCTCATAATAATACGTATCTGATAATTTTTTTTGAACAGTAAAAATTCCTATAAAAAGAATAAAAACAAAAACACTGAATGCTGTAAATATTAATTTTCTCATTCCTTCACCTCAAATCTATACCCATAACCTCTAACTGCCTTTATAGGAAGTACTTCATTTCCTATTTTAGCTCTTAATCTCTTAATGGTGGTATCCACAGTTCTATCTAAACCATTAAAATCAATTCCCCAAATTTTATCAAGAATTTGCTCTCTTGCTAATGCAATATTTTTATTACTTAATAGATATACCAACAAATTATATTCCTTTGAAGCAAGATTCATTTCTTTATCTTTAACAAAAACTTTACGTGCCTTTAAATCTATATTTAAATGTTTATAAATAAAAATTTGGTTTTGTTCCTTGTTTTCCTTGCTTTTATCAATTCTACTTAACAAAGCATTTATCTTTGCCCTTAACACTCTTGGACTGAAAGGTTTGGTTATATAATCATCTGCTCCAAGTTCATAACCCAATAGCTTGTCCCCTTCTTCTGATTTTGCTGTTAACATAACTATCATTACATCAGATTTTTGTCGTATTTTTTCACATACACTCCACCCATCTAAACCTGGAATCATAATATCTAATATTATTAAATCAATTTTATTTTTTTCAAATAATTCTATACCCTTTATTCCATCTTCTGCTTCCAAAATATTTATATCATCACACATAAGATAATCTTTTATTACTCTTCTTATTTTTGCTTCATCTTCAATTATTAGAACTTTTTTACTCATAAAAAAATATTCTTCCTCCTTAATATTATTGTCATAATTATATTATCGAAAAATAAAAAAAAGTCTATATAAATAAAAAAATTTTTAAATAAACTGTATAGAATTTTTAAAATTAAACTTCTATACAGTTACCAATTTAAAATACTTAATTATCTTGCAAAAGCTTTTATCCATTTTACCGCTAAATCAGGCCTCTCACTAATTAATACTTTTATAAATTTATCTAAAGCTCCTACCTTTTCTAAAGATTTTAACATACTAACAGGTCCAGAAATCTTTTTTGTAAAGGTTTTTCTTGGATCTATAACCATTACAGACTCATCTTCTTGAACAAATATGTGGACACCTCTCATATCTAATCTTTTAAAGTTTAATTTTTTAAATTCTTCTACTAGTTTAATTAAATTTATCGCCAACTTCTTTGATAAACCATTTTTAATAATATAATTTTCAAGTGTATTTCCATCTACGTATTCTCTTAAAATATATCTGGAATTTGCTTTTATTATTTTAGGAAAATATTTACTCCCCTCTACCTTTTTTAGTATGTTACATTCAGCTTTACAGTTAGCTTTATTTTTAAATATTTTTAAAGCATGTCCATCAGGCGTTAGATATACTCTTCCTTCACAGCCTTCGCCTAAAAATTTACATTTTTTTATATCTATTCCTAAATACTTTTTACCGATGTTAATCACCTCTTATAAAGTGGTTATATATATCCTTATATTATATTTTATTTGAGAATTTGTTTTATGTTACCAATTTTACTTTAAATACTTTTCACTCTTTTCCTTTTAACTTCAACACCAGCCAATATGATAATAGGCAATATTACCTGAAATAGAAAAGCATAATAAGGCCATACTTCCACAGCCCATTTTGACATTTCCATAACACTTTCGTAACTTATAATAGACAAATTAACCATCATAATTCCAATAGGAGTAACAATAAATCTATAATCTTTAAAATTAAGCAACTTAGCTACTCCTTTACTTGCTGCTAAAAGACACATACTAATTTTTACAATTCCTCCTATTAAAAACACTAATGATGTAAATATTTCTATTCTCTGTATAAACTCCCCTACATTGATTCTCCGAGCAACCGCATACGCTGGAAAATAGTATATTTCTGCTATACTTGCTCCTAAGACTAATATGTCTGTTACCGAAGTAATAAGTATAAGTATGCCACCTAAAAATAGTCCTTTCCTGTAAACCTTAGGAGCACCTTTTTCTTTAAAGATAGTAAACACCATAGTAAATATAACTAACTCTGCAAATGGAAAAGAAAAAATTGAGAATGTTCCTTTTAAAACTGGTTTCATACCATTATATAATATTGGTTTTAAATTATTTATATCCATGTTATTAATTGAGAGTATTATGAGAATAAATGTAGAAATTACCAAAAAGATAACAGCTATTTCCCCCCATCTCCCTATAACTTCTATACCATACTTTACTGCTCCTATACATAGTACAATTATACATAGTAATGATACTGTTTCTGGTGTCTCATTTAAACCTACAATACTTATAAAATCCCCAAAATTTATTAATACTAAATAGCCTAAGTGAAAAGAAAACCATACATACAATATACTAATAATCTTTCCTATACCTTTGCCAAAAGTAATCTGCAAGATATCAAATAGATCTTTATGTGGAAAAAGATAGAGAAGTCTTTCGTATATAAGTAATATTGGTAGTGCAAATAACATAGCTAATACTGTAGCTAACCATACATCTTGTTTTGCTGCTATACCTGGTGTGAAAATTATAGCACTACCTGATATAAATAAAATTATTAGACTTATACCTTGCTTATATGTTATAGCCGTATCTTCCATGTTAACCTCCACTATATTATCCTGTAACCATAGTAACTATCTTTTCTATAAAAACAGCTGGACTAGGTACTTTTACCCCTATACTCAATAAAATGCTTAGCACTAAAGATGTTATCATCATAATAAAATATAATGTCACTTCTTTTTTTTTATTATTTTTTAGTAAATGAATAGCTTCAAAGTAACTAATAGCTATATATGTAAAAATTATAACAAAAGTCACTGCTTATTCACCTACCTTAATAGTTTTTGAAATCAACGCACTATTTCTTATGTTAATTTTCACTTGCATATTAGTATCTAACTTTTTAAATTCCTCTTCCCAATTAGGTTCAATTTTTTCCTTCCATTCTTTAGGCATTTCTCTCATTATAATACCCGCGAACCCAAATATATCGCTTTGAAAATCTGTTTGAGCTTTATCTATAACTTTCTTTATATTCTTTTTCACATACTCTTCAGCATCTTTCTGTAAAATTTGTCTTCCTTTTTTTTCTATAAAGTCTCTTTCTCCATCTATTTCAATTATTCCTGTATCCATTTCTACATTAATATTCATTGTAAGTTTGTTATCTTTATACTCTGGTTTAACCTTAGTTTCACTTTTAAAAATCTCTAAAGTATTCTTGTATTTATTTCCATCCACTTCACTTTCTATTACCAGAAATCCACCCTTTACCTCATCTTTTATAAATAAGGCACTTTTAGTTTCAATATCATTTAAATTTCCTACCAATTTATTCCCTTTAAAAGCATTACTTCCTGATACCCTAAACATAGGAACTCCTTCCTGAATTTCTATATTTATGCATGGAACTATAGGAGAAGAACCTTTTGCCAATAACTGTTTTGCAAGCTCCCAAAAGTTTATATCAGGATAGTTAGATATACTTTTTTGATTTTTCAATACCTCATTAATCTTATAGGAAATTATCTCTTCACCTGTTTCATAAGTCTTATATAATATTTCACTGGCAGTATTATCTTTTGAAACAAATATTTTCATATCACCTCTTATTTCAGTATCTCTATTTACAAGATCTATAACAGACATTAAATCATATTTAGCAATTTCCTCACTTATAATCATAATTTGACTATGACCCCAATACATCTTTTTCCCATTTAATTCTATACCTTCTCTTATTGCATTAAATATAGAATCGCCTTTAACTTGAATAATTTTTGACTCTGGTCCACTCTTTTCACCTTTTCTCATAGGTTCTATAAGTTCTCCAGTTAAAATATATTTGTTTGTATCTTTGTCTTTATCTATAACCATTCCTGCTACAATTATGAATTTATCTATTTCTCTATAATTCCAACAGGCTGATAAAATAATAGTATTTATTAATATTAAAACTATCAGTAATATCTTTTTTAAATTTCTCATTTATTATCTTCCTTCTTCATCACTATCAGTTTTCCCAATAATAAATTTACTTTTGTTTTTCATAAATTCCCAGGGAACTCTTATACCTAAATCTTTTAAATCTTCCTTATTTATAGATCCAACCTTTAACATATACTCTACTCCAAAAGATTTCATAGAAAACAAATATAAAGATAGCCCAATCATTCCATATATATAACCATATAAACCTAAAAAACCAGCTAATAATAAAAATATATTTTTTATTACCATTATTACTACTGCCATTTTAGGTACTGAAAATTTACTGATTGCAGTAATAGAAACTACTATTACCATAGGTGCACTAACAAAACCTGCTGATACAGCTGCCTCTCCTAAAACCAATGCCCCAACTATACTAATTGCCTGCCCTATATTTTTAGGTAATCTTGTACCTGCTTCTCTTAATATTTCAAATACAGTTATCATAAGAATTGCCTCAATTATAGTTGGAAAAGGTACTCCTTTTCTAGACGATGCTATACTAAGAAGTAATTCTCTAGGTATCAACTCCTGATGAAAAGTTACTAATGCTACATATACAGCTGGAACACTAGTAGCAAGTATAAATCCACTTATCCTAAGTATTCTATTAAAAGATCCATAAACAAAGTTGTTGTTGTAGTCTTCACTAGATTGAAAATATTCTGTAAATATAAACGGTATGGTAAGCACACTAGGCGTACCATCACATATTAATGCAATTCTACCTTCTAATAATTTGGCAGCTACCACATCAGGCCTTTCAGTATTACCTATGGTATGAAAAATAGAGTGTGGATGATCCTTTATCTTTTCCTCTATATAACCTGATTCTAAAATTCCATCTATTTTTATTTTATCTAATCTACTATTTAAATCTTCAAGTATTTGCTTTGACACTAAATTATCTATATAACAAATACATATTTTAGTTTTTGTAATCTTTCCTACTTCTTTATACTTAAATTTTAATTCAGGAGAATTAATTTTTCTCCTTATTAATGAAATATTAGTATCTATAGATTCATTAAATCCTTCTCTTGATCCCCTAACTACAGATTCCCCTTCTGGCTCCTTAATATTTCTTACTTTCCAATCTTTTGTATTAGCTATCATAGCTCCATAACTTCCATCACAAAAAATAATCGTGTCACCGTATAACATGGAATTTATAATTTCTTCTTCATCACATGAGATTCTTACATCACAATTGATCACTACTTTATTCATTAAAAAATCAATTTTATTGTCTGTATCTTTATATAAGTAGCTCTTCATAATAGGCTGTATAATATTTTCATTTATCATCTCTTTATCCACTATATGATTTTCAAAAATAATACAGCAGTTTATACTAGAATTCTTATTCCTAAAAAGCCTGAATATAGTATTATCATCGTCTTTAAATATATCTTTAAAATACTTAGTATCTTCAATTAAATTTCCTGTAATAGGTGTTTTATGTATATTATATCCATTTTTCACGGTTACAACCTCTTTTTTAAGAATTTATCCTACAACTTTATAGGATTATTGGAAAATGTAATTTAAAATTATTTTTATTACAAATATACTTATTGGTATTTTCCCCCTATGTAAAAATATATATTCTCAAAAACATTCTAAGAAATATTAGTAATACGGATGATAAAACTCCATAGTTCTTTAGTTTAACTTAATTATGCAAAATAAAAATTCACATAAAATACTTATGTATTCATTTAATGCATATTAAACAAATGTTAGAAAACAATACACTATATAAGTTAAATATAAGGAAATGGTGAATATGTATAGTACCAATTTAGAAATAAATATAAATGAACTCCAAAATAGATTTAAGAATGATAATTCAGTAAAATTTAGACGGTTTGAAAGTAAAAATTCAAGTATAAGATGTTGTATTGTTTTTATTGAAGGAATGGTAAAGAGTGAAATTATAAATGAAAACATAATTAGACCGCTAGTTAGTACATCTATAAATGAAAATATTCATGGAAATGAATTGTTAGACTATCTGACAAATAAGCTTTTAATCTGTGATGAAATAGTCAAAAGCTCGGATATAGATACAATTATCAATAGTGTAGAATATGGAGATACATTACTTATAATAGATGGAGTTTCTGAAGGAATTATTTTAAATACCAAAGGATGGCAAAGAAGAAATATAAGTGAACCTACTTCTGAGAGCATAGTAAAAGGACCAAAAGAAGGATTTACAGAATCAATAATTGTAAATACATCTCTTTTAAGAAGAAAAATATTAAATCCTGCTCTGAAATTTGAGTATATGCAATTAGGTGAAAGAACCAACACTAAAGTATGTATATCATACATAGAAGGATTTGCCTCATCTAAAATTCTAAATGAACTTAAAAGAAGATTAAATAATATTGATATTGATGGTATTTTAGATTCTGAATATATATTGGAATATATTAAGGATGAGCCATTTTCATCTTTTATGACTGTAGGCACTACAGAAAGACCAGATGTAGTTGCTGGTAAACTTCTGGAAGGAAGAATTGCAGTCTTTTGTGATGGAACTCCTTTAGCTTTAACTATACCTTATCTTTTCATAGAAAATTTTCAAGTTAATGAGGACTATTACAGACATTATATATTTGCTACTTTTAACAGAATACTCAGAGTTCTATGCTTTATTTTATCTACTAGTACGCCTGCAGTATATATGGCACTCATAACTTTTCATCATCAAATGCTTCCTACTAGATTATATTTAAGTATTGCAATGGCTAGAGAAGGAGTACCCTTCCCTTCAATTATAGAAATTCTAATTATGCTTATTGCTTTTGAAATATTGAGAGAAGCTGGAACAAGATTGCCTAAGAATATTGGTCAGGCAATAAGTATAGTTGGAGCATTAATACTGGGTGAAGCAGCTGTAAGCGCTAGGCTCGTAAGTGCCCCAATAGTAATTATTACAGCAATAACTGGTATATCTAGTTTTGCTCTACCTGTTATGTTGGAACCTATGTTGGTAATAAGATTTTTGCTTATAATTTTATCTTTTATTTTTGGTTTATATGGTTATATTTTTGGAGTTATGGGTATTTTTATTGTTTTAATGTCTATGAAAAGCTATGGCATAGATTACATGAGTTACGTAATTCCCAAAAACATTGAAGATATTGAAGATGTAGCCATTAGAATGCCATTGTGGAATATGAATTATAGACCTAAAGATGTATCCAAAAATAGAGTTAGAAGAAAGATTAAAAACAAAGGAAGGAAATGAAGTGAAAACATTAAGAAAATCAGTAGCTATTTTTATATTAGGAACAATGTGTATATACTTTTCAGGTTGCTGGAATTATAGAGAGATAGATGATATGCCAATGGTTATAGGAGTTGCTATAGATATGAAAAAGGATAACTATATATTAACTACTCAAGTTGTAAAACCAATGATATCTGTAGAAGAAAAATTTTTACATACAAGTTTTAGGCAAACAGAAGGAGAAACTCTTTTTGATGCAATAAGGGATTTTATAATAGAAAGTGGTAAAAGAATTTTTTGGGGTCACTTAAAATTTATTATAGTAAGTGAAGACATTGCTCGAGAAGGTATTTCTTCAGTATTTGATTTCTTTGCTAGAGATGATGAAACAAGAGAAGATATATGGGTCTTAGTTTCTACTGGAGGATATTCTGCAGCAGATATATTAAAACTCAGTACCCACGGAAAAGAGCTCGGTTTTTATATTCCTGATGCTCTTAAAAGTGTAAAGACTACATCAAAATATGATCCGTACAAAATGTATGAATTCAGAGATGATTTATCTCTTAAGGGAAAAGATGGATTACTACCATTAATTAGAATGGAAGATATAGCTGAAATCAATCAACCATTAATTTTTGGTAATGCTGTTTTTAAAAAAGATAAAATGATAGGTACTTTAAATTCAAAAGAATCAAAAAGTTTAAGAGTTATAAGAAATAGAGAAAAGGGAGGGGTTTTGCCAGTTAAGTGGAAGGTAGATTCTAAACCTATAAAAATAACTTTAGAAATTGATAATAGTAAAACCAAAATAATTCCTATATATAGAGATAATAATATTTTCATGAAAATAGATATAACGACTAACTCCTTTATAGGAGAAGTTATGAATTATGACGTTGACATTATAAGTGAAGAAGGAAAAAATACTTTAAAAGACGAAGCTACAAAAATAATAAAAGATAATGCAGCACATATTATTCATAAGGCTCAAAATGAGTTTAAAAGTGATATATTGGGCTTTGGAGAAATTGTAAAGAATAAAATGCCAGATGTTTGGAGAGAAGTAGAAGATGATTGGGATAATATTTTTGAGAATATTTCTTATGAAATAAATGTTAAAGTAAATATAAAAGGAAGTGCTTTATATTCAAACCCATTAAAAGTTGAGGAGTAAGCTATGACACACAGTATATTAATTTTGTATTTTTTATTTGGAATATTTGAGGTAGCTACCCTATACAAAAATAATAAAAATAGAGAATTATTTTTGTACACATTTTTGTTATTGTTAACTTTAGTAATTGGAACAATGGCTTATTTAGAACTTATACCTCGTCATTTTGCTAGAGTTGTTGAATTTTTAGTAAAATTTTTTACATAATTAATGGTTGGGTGATGTTATATGAAAAAAGAAGTAATATCTGATAGACAGGCAATTAGTATGGTTTGTATGTTTACAATAGGTACAGCTATGATTTATGGTGCAGCTAGACCAGCAGAAGAAAACGCTTGGATATCAATTATATTAGCTGCATTAATTTCTATTCCTTTTCAATTAATGTATGGAAGACTCCTTAGTCATTTTCATAGTAGTAATTTTTTTGAATTTTTAGATATTATTTTCGGAAAAATATTAGGGAAATTTTTTGCTGTATTATTTACTTGGAATGCAGTTTATTTAGCATCTATTTTATTTAGAGCTGTAGGAGAATTTATATCTATAGCAGGTTTAGATGATACCCCTGAAATGCTATCTTTAAGTTTGATTGTTGTATTAAGTATATTAACTCTTAAAGAAGGAGTAAAACCTTTTGCAAAATGGTGTGAATTTTTTATAGTTATAGTATTTATTGTTGTAGGTATTATGATAATATTTCTTACTAAATTAATTAATTTAGATAATATTGTACCTATTATGTATGATGGTGTAAAGCCAGTTATGCAAGGAACAATTTATGCATTAGGTTTTCCATTTACGCAAGATGTAATTTTTTTAATGTTTTTTGACTGCTTAAAAAACAATAATTCATGCTACAAGGTTTTGATTAAAGGTGTTTTGTTAGGAACAATAGTGCTTTTTAGTATTACTTTTTTAGACATATCTATTTTAGGAAAAAGTGATTTTTCAAAGGCATATTTCCCTTCATATATGAGCTTACGAAGACTTACTGTGGGAGAATTTTTTCAGAGAATAGAAATAGCTGTAATTTTAATTTTTATGATTGTAGGTTTTGCTAAAATAACATCAACTTTGTTTGCAGCAGTAAAAGGTATTTCACATTTATTTAATGTTAAGGACTATAGAACTATTGCAGCTCCTGTAACTTTTTTAGCCTCAATATTAGGATATTTAGCTTATACTGATACTATGGATCAAAAAACTTTTCTTAAGGATGTATATGTTCCCTATGCTATTATTATTCAAATTGTACTTACTAGCATAGTATTTATTGTGTCAGAAATTAGAATTAGAAAATTAGAAAAAAACAACGATTTATAAAAAAATGCTACATAAGTTACTTATAACTTATGCAGCATTTTTATTCTATGATGCAAATAGCCCTCTATCACTAATTAAGTCTTCTTTCTTGTTACTTTCAAAAAGCTTAAGCAATTTTTCTATAGTAAGAGATTCTTTCTCTTTTCCACTTATATCTAAAATAACCTCCCCATGGTGAAGCATTATAAGTCTATTCCCTAACTTTATAGCATGATTTAAATTGTGAGTTACCATAAGAGTTGTTATACCTTTTTCGTCTACTATATCTTTGGTAAGCTCTATTATTTTTTCTGAAGTTTTAGGATCTAATGCCGCAGTATGCTCATCTAATAGTAAAAGTTCAGGATTTGACATAGCTGTCATTATAAGAGTAAGTGCCTGTCTCTGTCCTCCTGATAAAAGTCCAACTTGTGTATTAAGCTTATCTTCAAGTCCAAGTTCAAGTTTTGAAAGTAATTCTTTAAAATAAGAAATCTTTTTCTTATTAACTCCAAAACCAAGACCAAATTTCTTTCCTTTATTGTATGCCATGGACATGTTCTCAAGTATAGTCATAGATGGTGATGTTCCCTTTGATGGGTCCTGAAATACCCTTCCTATAAACTTATTGCATTTATGCTCTGCAAACTTTGATATTTCATTTTCTCCTAACATTATAGCCCCTTCATCTACAGGTATTGTTCCTGAAATTATATTTAACAGTGTAGATTTTCCTGCCCCATTACTACCTATTATAGTTATAAAATCCCCCTTATTTACCTTTAAATTAAATTTATTAAAAATTTCATTTTCATTAACAGTATTTTTATTGAATACCTTGTATAGATTTTTTACTTGTAGCAATAGTATTCACCTCTCTTTCTTCCTTTTTCCTTCCTTTAAAGCTAAAGCTTAAATTATTAGTTCCTAATACTGCAATAACTATAACCGCAGTAATAAGTTTTAAATCTGAAGGTGGAAGCCCCATTCTAAGAGATGCACCAATAGCAAGTTTATATAGCACTGCCCCTAATAGTGCCATAGTAGTTGCTCTAACAAATTTTAATCTTTTTAGCACTGCTTCTCCAAGTATTACTGCTGCAAGTCCTATTACTACTGTACCAGTACCCATTCCAACGGCAGCATAACCCTGATGCTGTGCCATTATAGAACCGCCTAATGCAACTATACCATTTGAAATCATAAGACCAATAATTTTTATAGTATCCTTATTAACTCCTAAAGATGTAACAAGCTGTTCATTATCTCCTACTGCTTTTAACATAAATCCCATCTTTGTTTTTAAAAATAAATCTAATAATAATTTAACCCCAACTGCAAATAGTGCAATAAGAATTACCGAATTTATAAACTTTGCTGATGTAAAAATAGTATTAAATTTAAAAAATGATATATTAGATTTACCCATTATTCTTAAATTAACTGAATATAACGCTATCATAACCAATATTCCAGATAATAAATTTGTTATTTTTAGCTTAACATGCAGCATTCCAGTTATTAATCCACCTATCATGCCTGCAAAAATCGAAAATAAACATGCCACCAAAGGATTGATTCCTTTTGAAAGGCACAAAGCCGTAACTGCTGCACCTAATGGAAATGTACCGTCTACTGATAAATCTGGAAAATCTAATATCTTATAAGTAATATACACACCTAATGAAACTATAGCAAAAATAAGACCTTGCTCTAATACACTTAATAAGAAACCTTCCATTATTCAACGCCCCCAGTCATCTTTTCTGCTTTTGAAGATATATCCTCAGGAATTTTTATATTAAGTTTCTTAACTGCATCTTGATTTATCACTATTGTTGATTCCTTTTGAGTTTCAACTGGTATTTCTGATGGTGTTTTGCCTTCTAAAATTTGCACTGCTTTAAGTCCCGTTTCATATCCTAGCTTTTTGTAATCAATTCCCTCTGTTGCTATTGCACCTGCTTTTACATGAGCACTTTCTGATCCTATAACTGGTATTTTTTTAGCAAAACATTTTCTTGTAACAGTTGGCATTGCTGAAGCAACCATATTATCTTTTATTACATATAGTACATCTATTTTATCTAAAACTGCTTCTAAAGCTTGTGGAATCTCATTTTCACTTGTAATACCTTGAGTTATTATTTCAAACCCAAAATTAGCTGCGACTTTTTTTGCTTCATCTACTTGAACTTCTGAATTCACTTCACTAGTATTGTATACTATACCTATTTTTTTACTTGAAGGTACTATCTTTTTTATAAGTTTAAATTGTCCATCCATAGGTGCTGCATCAGAAGTACCTGTTACATTTGTTCCTGGATTATCCATAGATTTTACAATTCCTGCCTTTACTGGATCTGTTACTGCTGTAATTACTATTGGAATATCTTTATTAGATTTTTGAGTAGCATTATACGAAGCTTGTGCTGATGAAGTTGCAATTGCCAAAATTAAATCCACATCATCATTAACAAATTTATCAGCAATTGTTTGAGTTGTTGGCATATCTCCTTGTGCATTTTGAAAATCAATTTTTATATTTTGACCATCTACATAATTCTTATCTTTAAGTGCTTGAATAAATCCTTCTCGAGCTGAATCCAATGCTGGATGTTCTACAATTTGAGTAATTCCAATTTTTTTTACATTATCTTTTTGTGTATTTCCTGCTTTGGATGTCTTTGAATTTGAACAGCCACCTAAAGCTCCTACCAATAATATTGTTGAAACTAAAATTGATAATTTTTTTCCTACCATACTACCATCCTCCTAAAAATTCTTTAAAATAAAAAACTCTCCCTTAGGAGAGTATTTTTTATATACTTATTAAAGCAATATAAATACAAACATGTATTGTATATCACCTAATAACTTTCCATATCTCCTACCAAACTACCATACTGCTATTTTTAATAAAATTATATATACTAAATAAGCTTTTTGTTACTTTGCTTATTTTTTCCATATCTAATTTTAGCTTTCTTCTACCATTCTTCTCTTAACTTATCTTTATTTCTATCAAAACCTCTTCTTCTACTATTCTACTATTCTTCTATTCTTCTATTAATCTACCATGCTTCAATCTATTTCTATTAAATTGTATTCCATTAATTCACTACTAATACTTTTATGTGAAATTTTTTTAATTAAATTTCTTATATTCTACATTATACTAATATATTTGTCAACATCTTTTATCATCATCAGGTATAGAACGATGTCCTAATCCTATAACAACTTCATTTAAATGAAGTAATCCAATGCTTGCAAAAATACATACACTAATATGTTCTCCACATCTTGCAATACCAATTTTTCCACCTACATTAAGTCCGTTTGCTTTAGCCGCCACTTGAAGTATAGCTTCTCTTGCTGCCCCTACTACAGCTCCATCATGAACATGACAATCTTTAATAATCCCTGTACGCTTAGAAGCTACTAGGGCTCTTTCCATAATTTTAGAAATAGAAGCATTAAGACTTCCACCTATATCTACTGCTGCTGTTAATATATTTCTCTCTTTAAAAGCTGCTTCAAGCCTTTTCTCTTCACTTCTTTCAGATGTAGCCATCTTTATTGCAGCCTTTGCTACCTCAATACTATTAGCTTTCATTACTTCACCTCTAATGTTTTGTACTTATAATTTAAATTATATTATATTAATGATAATTTCGTTACTCTTTTAGTCTTAACCCTTTTTCTGTTTGAACAATTTTCTCTTCTTTTAATAATCTTCCTACTGCTCTCTTAAATGCAGCTTTACTTATCTTTAATCTATCTCTAATTTCATCTGGATTGCTCTTATCATTTAGTGGAAGAAAACCATCATATCTCTCTATTTTCTTTAAAATCATTTCAGCATCACTGTCCATTTGCTTATAAGCAACATCTCTAGTAGCTAAATCTAACTTTCCATCCTCTCTGACTCTAACAACTCTAGCTTCTATTTCTTGACCAGCTACTATTTTTTCAAAATACTGGCTTTTTGGTATTAATCCTTTGTACTTATTATCCACAGCAACTAAAGCACCAAGTTCAGGATTAACTGAGTATACTGTTCCTTTAACTTTATCATTCTTCTTATAATCACTATCAGTTCTTAAAAAATTTCCAACATAAGTTGTAGCAGTTAATCTATCACTTTTATCAACATACATTGCAACCAAATATTTATTTCCTGCACTC
Organism: Clostridium ganghwense; assembly: GCF_026735165.1. Lineage (GTDB taxonomy): Bacteria > Bacillota > Clostridia > Clostridiales > Clostridiaceae > Clostridium_H > Clostridium_H ganghwense. The sequence goes on from NZ_JAPQES010000001.1 coordinate 45,403, forward strand.
ACTTCATACTTTTGCTCTTTAAATGGCAATAATAAATCTTTTTCAAGACCCATATCTAAAAAAGCTCCTATTCTTGTGATCTGTTTAACTTCAAGATTTGCAAGTTCTTCAACTTGAATTAATGGTTTTTTTCTTGTTGCAATAATTCTATCTTCTGAATCTCTATAAATAAATACTTCTAATTTATCTCCCACTTGTACATTTTCTAGCAATTGACTATTTGGAATTAAAATATTATCGTTTGAATCATCAGTTCCTCCATCTAAGTAAGCACCAATTTTTGCAATATTAACAACTTCTAAAGTTTGAATTTTTCCCATTTCTATCATTTGATTTTCACCTTCACTTTATTATTATTTATTATTCAATAAATTTCTACATTATTTTTAATCTATTATAAGACTTCTTTTATTGTAATCTACGTTGGCATTTCTCGTCAACATATATATATATTACATATTTGCATTTGTTGCATTGTTAGTTTATTCCTAAAAATTTAGCTTTTTAATCTATCGTTTTTATTATCTCTCTTTTGATTTTTTTAATTACACTTAACAAAAATATTCCTTCTCTTAATAAGTATATATTTTGGCATCATTTATTTACTTCTTTCATATAATGATATAAAACTTTTATCAATTTTAAGGAAGGATTAATTTATGAATTTAACCATAGCCTCAAATATTCCTCCAATTAATTCTACTAGAACTATTCATAAAGTATCAAATGCTTCAAATACTGAGCCTTCATTTGCTACAATAAAAAATTCAATAAATTCCATATCTAATGCTGAAAAAATCAAACAAAGTTCCTCCAAAACTTTAACTTGTATAGAACCTCCAACAGAAACTATAGACATGAACGAAGAACTTTTTAAGATTACTAAAAATAAAATTTTAATGCAAGCTGTAACCGCTATGATGGCCCATTCAAACATGGTTTCCAAAAAAACTCCTCAACTTTCAGATGATGATTCTGAAACCTCCTATAAAGTTAATCCTATAAAAAAATCTAATTACTTACCTCTTAATAAAAGATAAGCTTTAAATTCACCAATAAGCTTATCTTTTATTTCTTCTCTGCCAATCATAAAATTCCTATTTGTATATCATTATATTTTATTGTATAATTGATATTAAAAACTTTAGATATAACAAAATTTAACACGTATATTTTGAAATTATAGTAATGCATTGAGGAAAGGAGAAATATAGCTATGAAAAAAACAATTGCAGCATTTTTCGATATTGATGGAACATTATATAGAGAGGGATTAATAACTGAAATCTTTAAAAAATTAATTAAATCCGAAATAATTGAACCTGAACGATGGTATAACGATGTAAGAGATTACTACATTAAATGGGATAAAAGACTGGGTAATTATGATGATTATTTGATAAAAATGGCAGATATATACATTGAAGCAGTAAAAGGACTTCATAAAACTCAAATAGAATTCATAGCTAAAAAAGTTATTAAAGAAAAAGGAGATAGAGTTTATACTTATACAAGAGATATGATAGCTTGGCACAAAGCTCAAGGACATACTGTTATAACAATTTCAGGAAGTCCAAAAGAGCTTGTACGTGAAATGGCTATTAAACATGGATTTGATGATTTTATTGGAACAGAGTATATCCTTGATGATAACCAGAATTACACTGGCGAAATTGTTCCTATGTGGGATAGTGTAAATAAAAGTAAAGCTATACAGCATTTTATTGATAAATATAATATTGATTTAAGTGAGAGCTATGCATATGGAGATACTGCTGGAGATTTTTCTATGCTAAAATCAGTTAAACATCCAACAGCAATAAATCCTACTAAAGAACTTATAAACAAACTTTTAGAAGATACAAAAACTCGTGAAAAAATTAAAATAATTGTAGAAAGAAAAGATGTAGTTTATAAACTTGATGCTAACTCAATAGATGTATAAAATAAATGAGTTCAAAAATTTAGTTGAATTTTTGAGCTCATTTATTTTTTTATATAAAACTTTTTACAATCATATAAGTAGATGTTGAAGTAATCAAAAACACTATACTTCCTATAAGTAATGCTTTCATTCCTTTATCCTTAATACTTTTAAAATCTACAGAAAGTCCCATAGCTACCATAGCCATCAATATGAAAATTGAACTTAATTTAGTTAATATTTTTAATATGTTAGCTGGTATAATGCCAGTAGAACTAACTATTCCTGCAATAATGAAGTATAGTACGTACATAGGAAATTTAGCTTTTTTATTGCTACCATTACCTTTATTGCAAATAATTCCCAAAGCTAAAGATACAGGTACAAGCATTACAACTCTTGCCATTTTCACAAAAGTTCCTATTTCTCCTGCTGAATCTCCTCTAGCAAAAGCTGCTGCAATAGCATGGGCAACTCCATGAAGAGATATTCCAGACCAAATTCCATACTGAATATTACTTATACTGCTGGTTACAGCTATTGCTGAATATACTAAAACTCCTACAGCTCCTAAAAAACTAACTATAGAAACCGCTACAACTGAATCCTCATCATCTGCATTAATTGTAGGTGCTAAGGCAACTACAGCTGAAGCTCCACATATACATGAACCAACTCCAATTAAGGTAGCCAACTTATCTTGAACCTTAAAAAGCTTTCCTAAAAGTACTGAAAGTATTAAAACACTTGGAACAAATATTAATACCATCAAAATAACCTTAGGTCCTAATTTTAAAAGAGAATTAAAATTAAGTTTAAAACCTAACAACACTATTCCAACCTTTAAAAGCTTTTTAAGAGAAAATTTTACTCCTTCTTTAAATACAGTTTGAGTTTTTATTGTGTTGTTATAAACTATACCAATAATAATTCCTATAGTTAATGCTTCTAAGTTTATCACATTTTTTATAGAATCATTTATATACATAGATAAAACAGAAACTAAAAACACAAAAATAATTCCAGGTATCATTTTCTTTATCTTTTCCATATTAATCACCCCTCATATGAATTATATCAAAGCTTTTACATAAATTAAAATTATAATTTATTATAGTTCCATAAATTTTTGTTATATATAATCTAAAATATAAGACTATTGATATCTATCAATAGCCTTATATAGTACTACTTCCTTATATAATTGAATCAAAACAAAACTCCATGAAATCACTTAAATAATTATTCATACTTCCTGATAAATATACAAAATTGAATTCTCTATAAAAATTAACCACGTTTAACCTTTTATTTTTTATAGGTACAGTTTTTATGACACCTAACTTTAATTCTCTTTCAATAGCAGCTTTTGATATAATTGTATATCCCAAATTTGCTTCTACAAGAGCTTTTATGGCATCTATACTCCCTACTTCCATATAGATATTTAAATCATTTGCACTATATCCTTCATCTAATAAAGTATTTTCAAAGTATTTTCTTGTACCTGAACCTTCTTCTCTTAAAATAAGCTTCCCTGAAAGTATATCCTCTAATTGAACATATTCTTCTTTTGAAAATTCATGTTTAGGCGAAAAAGCTAATATTAACTCATCCTCCTTTAATCTTTTATATTCAAATTTATTTCTATCAAAAGGTCCTTCCACTAATCCTAAGTCTATTTCTTCTCTTAATAATTTTCTCAATATTTCTTTTGTATTATTTACAGTTAGTATTATTTCTATGTTTGGATACTGCTCTTTATATTTACCTAAAATTTTGGGAAGTACATAACCACCTATTGTTAAAGTTGCACCTATGTTATAAGTTTTTTCTACAGATGATTTATTCTTCAGCTTTTTGTAAATTTCTCTCTCCTTGACCTCTAGTTCTTTAACATATTCTAGAAATTCTTCACCTTCCTGTGTTAGTTCTATATTCCTTCCATTCTTTTTAATAAACTTAACTCCATAATGTTCTTCTAAAAATTTAATATGCTGAGATACAGCTGGTTGAGTTAAATTAAGAATTCTTGCAGATTTAGTATAATTTTTAATTTTAGCAACTGTAAGAAAAGTTAATAGTCTAGTTCCTAACATTTTTTTCTCCCAATCATTCAAATATTTTTATCTATATGTTTAATTATAACATTAATTTATGCTTTAATTATTTAATCTTTATTTTGATTTTGTGCTTTTCTGCCAATTCAGTAAGCTGATCCCTATACTTATTTATACTATTTTGAGCTTCATCTAGCTTTTTATCTGTTTCTTTCACTAATGTTCCCTCTTTCTTTTCAAACCCTTCTTCCATCTGCCTAAAAGCCTCTAATCTAATATATGCTGCTTTTTTATAAATTTCATGAAGCTGTTTCACTTCATCTGTTTTTGGTTTAATATTATCTAATGTCTGTACAAATTCTGTATATTTTGGAATAACTATTTTTTTAATGATTATATGAGTATCTTCTTCTTTATAATTTTCGCCAACAACTTTCCTATACTCTTTTAGCACATTTTCTTCTAGTACAAAAACTTCTGAAACACTACTAATATAATTCATTAAATCATTTTTCACAGGATCTTGTGCCGGAGCTTTCTTGCAGCCTATAAACATAAATATAATAATACTAATCAATAGTAATACTTCACTTCTTTTTATTTTCATTAAATCACCCCTATTATATATATTCCCTTAGTATATGTATGTATTCTCGGTGAAATCATTAATTAAGTGTTTACATTTTATTTTAAAAGAAAAATTAACCCTTTTTATTTTCAACTTTTCTTGCTAAAAATCCAATAAAAACAAAAAATCAAGCAATGCTTAAATTTAGAGCTTGCTTGATTTTTAATTATTAGTTCAACTATTCAGTTCAATTTTCCGCTGTCATACCACCTTAAATTGTTACTGTAGTTCCATTAAACTTTTTAAGACAAAAACCTTTAAAATCCTCATTATAAGTTTTCTTAAAATCATGAAGAATACCAATAGCAACAGCTTCACCTATTTTTAGCCCCTCTGTTCCATCCGAACGCCAGTGAACACCTGCAGTATCACGACCAAGAGAAATATTAGAAGCAAGTTTATTCAATTCACCGCCTATAGTCAAAGGTCTATTTGAATAAGAATATAACGATAAACCATCGGCGCTAGCTACAACTGGATTAGGTATAATAAAATCTTCATTAAAGAAAGCTTTCATCATAGTAACACCTGCTCCAACAATACAAGCATGACCAGCTGGATATGATGTATGAGTAGGACAGCCTTCTGGATAAGCCATAGGCAATAAGTATGTTCCATATTTATTAAAAACTTTAGAAATAGCCTTACAGTTTAATAATTCTGAATTAATAGGATAATTAGTAACCCCTATTAAATTATTATGAATACGTCCTCCAAATTCCTCTGGACGCAATCGACGATGAACTAAGAATTTTTGAAACCAAGCAGCTTCTAGTGCTATTCTTGCTGATTTTGCAACTAAATCTAAAATATATGCTGACCCAAAAGTAATAAAACCAACTTGTGTTTTTGAATATAAATAAGGATTTTCTGAACATAGTGCTTTGTCTCCAAAACTTAATAGAATCAAACAAGTATTTAAGACACTTTGATACGTAAAATCTCTATGAACCCACTCTCCTAAATCTCTACCATTTCGAATATAACGTGGTTTAGGATCAAATACATCTGAACTACTAGAAACACCTCCATTTTGAATGTTTAACCATTCATCATATGAAGTCATATAATCCTTTGCAGCTAATGCAGTACGGTATTGCTGCTTAAAAATTTTAGTTCCAAATGGAACATCCTTACACAAAAATTGAGAAATATAAGGCCCAACTAAATCTCCCGCAGTATTACCACGAAACAATGTTCCTGTAGTAACTACTCCACCATGTTTTGGTCCATGATAATCTGAAAAATTTGACATGTCATAAACAGCTTCATGAATAAGAAGATCAGTATCATATTCTGCAAAAGGTATATCACGAGTTAATGCTCTCCAATAATCTTCAGCCATTTCACTAGCCATCCATGCACTATTAAAATTAGGTGGTGCAGGCATAGTTAATTGATGAGAATTAGGACCTTCCAAATCGAATGCATATGAAGCCTGAGGATTGGCAAATTTTCTAACGCCACCTAAAGGTAAATCTTCAAACATTTCAGGATTACCTGTTGTTAACGCTTTAATCCATATATTATAGGCTCTTATCTTAACCTCACCTAATTTATTATGTGGCAATGCCTTAGAGTAGTTTGCAATTTTTTTTGAATATAATCCTTCATCTGTATTACAAGGGTGACCTGGCATGGGGAGATCCTTTTGAAAGCTAGCTGCATCTTTACGGATTTTATATGCTTTTTCACTATTCTGATGAGGTGTTAATGGTCCAGTTTCACAAGATTTACTTAATTTTAAATTTTCATTTGATTTTTCTTCCTTACTTATATTATTTTCACAAATCTGATTTTTTTCCATTTTATTGTTTTGAATAATTTTGGACACCTCTGATTCAATAAATTTGTTCAACACCTTTTGCCCTCCTTCTAAAATCTATATAATATAAGATATGTACTTATGATATTAAAGAATTACATCTATTTGTGATAATATTTATTAATTTTAAAAAGAACAAAAAAATAAAAAAGCATCTATTTACAATGCTTTTTAAGCTTTATATTAACAGGTAAACAACCTAAAAAATGTAAATAACAATAATATATTAAAAGTAAATCGTGTTATATTTTTTCAAATTATTTCAAAACATTTAATGCATTTATAGCCGTAGGAAATCCTGAATATGGTACTGTTTGAATAATTATCTCTTCAACTTCTTCATAAGTCAGCCCTACATTTTAATGTCTTTATCAAAAAATACTCTATTTCCTCTTTCATCTCTTTGAACATCTTTTATAAGTCCTATTTTTTCATAGTATCTAAAAGTATATGAACTAACCTCTAACTTTTTTGATACTTCAGCAATATTCATTTAGCCTCACTCCTTAAATAAAATATATCATTTAGAGTTTACTCTAAGTCAAGACTTTTATATATAAATTAAAAAAGAGCTAATCCATTAAGAATTAACCCTTTCAAAATTAACTAATATTCTATTATTTGATTGCTTTAATTCCTAAATTCTTAAGAAGTTTCATTCTCACAATATATATAATTCTATTTCATAGTTACTGCACCTCTTGGACAAGCTTTTAGACATTTACCACATCCTACACATTTATCTTTATCTACAGTAGCTGGTCCCTTTGAAAATAATCCTTTTTTCTCTTGATAAACTGCTTCAACAGGACAGACTCTTTTCACAGGACAAAACGGTGATCTATCACATTTATTTGAATCTATATATGCCTTTTTCAAAATTAATCCCTCCTCACTCAGAATACCCCATAAGGGTATATTGAAATTATACTACTTTCACTTAAATTTTTCAATCCCTAAATAAATGATAATGAAAATACTCTAGCTGAAATCAACTAGAGTATTTTCACTTTATTTTCTTCTTTTCCTAGAAAGCTGGAATTATAGTTCCTTTATATTGTTCTTCAATAAACTTCTTTATTTCTTCAGAAGTAATAGCTTTATCTAATGCTTTTATATAATCCTTATCTTTATTTTCTTTCTTTACTGCAATAACATTAGCATATGGTGAATCTTTAGATTCAATTGCAAGAGCATCTTTTGTTGGATTTAATTCTGCTGAAATTGCATAGTTAGTGTTAATAACTGCTGCATCAACATCTTCTAAAACTCTTGGAAGTTGTGCCGCATCTAACTCTTCAATTTTGATATTCTTAGGATTTTCTGTAATATCTAATTTAGAAATTAATTCTCCTTCTTTAAATTTCATAATTCCTTGTTTTTCTAATACTCTCAAGGCTCTAGCTTCATTTGTAGGGTCATTTGGAACTGCAATAGTAGCTCCATCTTTTAATTCCTTCAAATCTTTTATTTTCTTAGAATATATCCCCATTGGTTCTAAGTGTACCTTTACTGTATAATCTAAACCAGTATTTTTTTCCTTATTAAATTGCTCTAAGTACGGAATATGTTGAAAGAAGTTTGCATCTAGCTCACCATCTTGTAATGCTGTATTTGGCGTAACATAATCTGTAAACTCTTTTATTTCTAAAGTATATCCTTCTTTCTCAAGAATAGGCTTAACCTTCTCAAGAATTTGAGCATGCGGTTCTGGTGTTGCCCCTATTACTATTTTCTTCTTAGTTTCTTTTGCTGCTTCCTTCTTAGCCCCACATCCAGTTAAACCAATTACCCCGATTAATAAAGAACTTGCTAATACAATTGATAATATTTTTTTCTTCATATTTATTGCCCCCTTAAATTAATTTAAATATTTTATTTTAGCTTTTCACAAGAAAAACATTCATAACTGTCCATTGTCAACTATATTATCTATTTACCTTGTTATATACAAACATTCCTAAAGTCTGAAGTACCTGTACTAAAATTATCAAAACTACTACTGTGTATATCATAATATCTGTTTTAAATCTATAATATCCGTATTTAATAGCTACATCTCCAAGACCGCCACCGCCAATTGCTCCCGCCATAGCTGAAAGTCCCACAACACTTATTATTGTAAGTGTTAAACCAGATACTATGGCTGGAAGAGCTTCTGGAAGCATAACTTTAAAAATAATTTGGCTAGTACTTGCACCAAAAGACCTTGCAGCTTCAATTACACCTTTATCTACTTCCTTTAATGCTCCTTCTATAATCCTTGTAACAAAAGGTGCTGAACCAATAGTTAGAGGAACAATTGCTGCAGTAGTTCCTATAGTTTTACCTATTATTATCTTAGTAAATGGAAAAATCACTATCATAAGTATAATAAAAGGAAAAGACCTTAAAATGTTAACAATTATATCAAATACTTTGTATACTGATTTATTTGGATTTAATCCATTTTCATCTGTTATAACCATAATGATTGCTGGCAAGAAACCAATTACTACAGCAAGAAAAGTAGCAATAAAAACCATATATATAGTTTCTCCCAAAGCTGGTAGTAAAATTTCATTTAATTCCATCTACAACACCTCCCAATTTACTCCTTTATTACTAAGATAGGAACATACACTTTCCTTTTGATTTTCTTCAATATTAATTACAAGACTTCCAAGAACATCATCTCCAAATTTCTCAAGTTTACCCCAAACAATAGAGAAATCCATATTAAGTTCTCTGGCCATAGCTGTTATTACTGCATTTTTACTAAATTGTTTTGGGAAAAATATCTTTATATTTACTCCTTCTTCTGGAAGAATTTCCTCTTCTCCTAGAAGTTTCTCCATATGCTCACTTGGATTTAAGAAAAGTTCTTCTACATCTCCTACATCAGTAACTCTTCCTCCATCCATTAAAGCTACTTTATTACATGCTTCCTTAATAACTTCCATTTGATGAGTTACTATTACAATAGTTATTCCTAACTCTTTATTTATTTTTTTTAAAAGTTGCAAAATGGCTTTTGTAGTATTAGGATCTAATGCAGAAGTTGCCTCATCACAAAGCAATATTTTCGGATCAAGAGTAAGAGCTCTTGCTATAGCTACTCTTTGTTTCTGTCCTCCACTTAATTCTTTCGGCATACTCTTCGCTTTATCTTCAAGCCCTACAAGTTTTAAAAGGTTTTTAACTTTTTCATCTATCTCTTTTTTATCATATTTCCATGTTTCCATAGGTAATGAAACATTATGCCAAACATCTTTTCTATTTAATAAACTAAAATTTTGAAATATCATTCCAATATCTTTTCTAAATTCTCTTAATTCTTTTCCCTTTAATTCATTAACTTCTTTATAATCAGCCTTAACACTACCTTCATCATAACTTTCTAATCTATTTATACATCTTAAAAGTGTTGATTTGCCAGCACCACTGTGACCTATAATGCCAAATATTTCTCCCTTACCTATATTTAGGTTTACATCCTCTAAAACTTTTTTACCTGAAAAATACTTATCTACTTTTTGTATTTCTATCAAAGCCATTCCCCCCTGTCTCAAAAAAATCAAAGTCCTTTATAATTTAAAAAATCTAAAGCATATTGTGCATATAATGCTGTTCCTATTTCTAATGCATCCTCATCAATAGTATATTTTTCATGATGCTGAGGATATATAGCATCTTTTTTCTCATTTCTAACCCCTACAAAAGCTAAAACTCCATGTATTTTCTCAAAATATCTTCCTATATCCTCTGTTACTGTTAATTTATCCATTAATACAACAGCATCACTACCTGCAATTTTCTCTACTGACCCTCTTGCAATAGAAGAACATTTTTTATCATTGATAGTAATTGGTGTTGCAAAAATATATTCTAACTCTGCCTCTGCTTTAAAACTTGCAGCTGTATTCTTAGAAATTCTCTCCAATATTTTAGGAAATTGTTGTCTAATTTCCTCATTAAAACACCTAGTTGTTCCTTCTAAAATAGCTTCACTTGCAATGACATTAAATCTTGTTCCTGCTTTTAACGCCCCCACGCTTACAACAGCAGGTTCCATAGGATTTATTTCTCTACTTACAGCAGTCTGTAAATTCATAACAATTGCTGAAGCTGCCACTACCGCATCTACCCCTTGATGCGGTAGCGAACCATGACCGCCCTTTCCTTTAATCTTAATCTTAAATATATCTGCACAAGCCATTCTAGGACCTTCTTCTACAGATACTTTTCCACAAGGCAAATCACTCCAAAGATGTATACCAAAAGCCCCCTGTACATCATCTAAAAATCCCTCTTCAATTACTTTAGCTGCCCCTTCACCGACTTCTTCTGCTGGTTGAAAAATAAACTTAACTGTACCATCCCATTCATTTTGTAATTCTTTTAATATTTTAGCTGCCCCTATAAGCATTGCCATGTGCCCATCATGACCGCAAGCATGCATTATACCTTCATTTTCAGATTCAAATTCAGCTCCTGTAGCTTCTTTAACTCTAATTGCATCCATGTCTGCTCTAAGAGCTACTATCTTTCCTGGATTTTTTCCTCTAAGCGTTGCTACAATGCCTGTTTTAGCAGTCGCTTCAAAGTCTACCCCTATTTTTTGAAGCTCCTCTTTTACACGCCTAGATGTTCTTTCTTCCCTCCAGCTCTCCTCTGGAAATCTATGAAACTCTCGCCTAAGGTTAATGACATGCTCTTTATACTTATTTGCTAAATTCTCTATATTCATTTATAAGCCCCCTAATACAGCCCTTAACTAACGCACAAGTTAAAATGATGGTATTAATACTCCTTTATATTTGTCTTCAATAAATTTTTTTAATTCTTTTGAATTTAATACTTCTGATAAAGCTTTTACATAAGGTTTATCCTTCTCTTCTTTTCTTACTGCTAAAACATTTGAATAAGGTGAATCTTTTGATTCTCTATAAATAGCATCTTTTACTGGATCTAATTTTGCTGCTAATGCAAAATTTGTATTAATTATTCCAACATCTACTTGATCTAAGGTTCTTGCAATCTGTGCAGCATCCAGCTCTTTTATACTAAGCTTCTTAGGATTTTCTATAATGTCCAAAATTGTTACAAAATCACTATCTTTTATTTTTATAAGTCCAACACTAGCAAGCAATTTTAAAGCTCTTGCTTCATTAGTTGGATCATTAGGAATTACTACTTCCGCATTCTCTTTTAATTCCTTCAAATCTTTAATTTTATTTGAATAAGCTCCTATAGGAGCTACTAACACCTTTGCTGTATAAGTTAAATCTGTATGTTTATCATTGTTAAACTTATTTAAAAACGGAATATGTTGGTATAAGTTAACATCCAATTCTCCATCTGCAAGAGCAGTATTAGGAGTTATATAGTCAGTAAATTCTACAATATCTAATTCATATCCCTTTTCCTTTAGCAAAGGTTTAACTTCTTCTACAATTTCTCTAAAAGGATTTGGTGTAATCCCTATTTTAATTACTTTTTTATCTTCTCCTTCTTTTTTAGAAGTACTTTTATCACTACATCCTATAAAACCAAATATCAATATAAAACTCAATAAACTTAAAACTATTTTCTTCATTATTCAATAGCCCCCCTATTTTATTTAAACTTAAATACATTTTCAATAAACTACAATTCACGCCCCCTTTTGTCATACTTATCTAGATAAAAAAATAAAGACCTAAGGATAACCTTAGGTCTTAAAAGTCCTATTCACCCTTATCTTCCAGCTTAAGCTGCAGGATTTAGCACCATTGTATGTATCGTATAAAATATCATACTGGTTGCCGGGCTTCATAGGGCCAGTCCCTCCACCACTCTTGATAAGCAATATTCAATTTAATTTATGTTAAAGATTATATAACCATTAAAATAAAATGTCAACAGCAAAATTTTATTAATATTAATCTTACTATATTCACGTATCTTGTCCAAAGTTACGAAATTATAAGTTCCAATCTTATCTATAATCCAGTAAATTTAAACATAAATAAACTAATTTTAGAGTATTACATTTACTGTTGACACTCCATAATATTTACTGTATATTTAAATGAAAATATTAAAAAGCATCTTATAAATATAAGTAAGTATACTTATATTTTAAGATTTATTTAATAATTAAGGGGGCTTATAAATTGAATAGTAAAGAAGTTACTCAAGGAGCTGCACGTGCACCTCATAGATCTCTGTTCTATGCTATGGGGTATTTACCAGAAGATCTTAATAAACCATTAATTGGAGTAGTTAATGCACATAATGAAATAATTCCCGGTCATTTTCATTTAGATGAATTAGCTCAAGTTGTAAAACTTGGAATATCTGCTGCTGGTGGAACTCCAATTGAATTTCCCGCTATAGGAATTTGTGATGGTATTTCTATGAATCATAGTGGAATGAAATATCCATTAGCTAGTCGTGAACTTATTGCAGACTCTATAGAAGCGGTTTGCATGGCACATAAATTTGATGGATTAGTTCTTATCGGTAGTTGCGATAAGATAGTTCCTGGTATGTTAATGGGAGCAGCAAGACTTAACATTCCTTCTATCTACATAGGTGGTGGTCCTATGCTTCCTGGAAACAATTGTGGGAAAAAAGTTGACCTTGTTCATGCCTTTGAGGGAGTAGGTTCTCATGCCGAAGGTAAAATCTCAGATGAAGAATTACTAAAAATAGAGCAAAGTGCTTGTCCTACTTGTGGAAGCTGTGCTGGCTTATTTACTGCAAACAGTATGAATAGTTTGGCTGAAGCTTTAGGTATGGCTTTACCTGGTAATGGAACAATTCCTGCACCTTATGGAAGACGTAAACAACTTGCTAAACAAGCAGGAATTTCAATAATGAATTTAGTTAAAGAAAATATTAAACCTAGAGATATTTTGACAGAAAAAGCTTTTAAAAATGCTATTGCTCTTGATATGGCTATAGGTGGTTCAAGTAATACTACTCTTCACTTGCTTGCTATAGCTAATGAAGCAAAGATTAATCTAGATTTAGATGAATTTGATAGAATAAGTAAAATAGTTCCACATATAACTAAATTAAGTCCAGCTGGTGTTCATCATATGATAGATTTAGATGAAGCAGGAGGAATTTCAGCTATACTAAATGAACTGTTAAAAGCAGATCTTATATATTCTGATACAATAACAGTTACAGGAAAAACTTTAGAAGATAATGTGAAAAATTCAAAAGTACTGGATACTTCTGTAATAAAACCTTTAGATACCCCTTACTCCAATGAAGGTGGAATTGCTGTTTTAAAAGGTAATCTTGCACCAGAAGGATCTGTTGTAAAACAATCAGCAGTTGAACCTGAAATGATGCAACACAAAGGTCCAGCAAGAGTTTATGACTCAGAAGAAGATGCTTTTGAAGCTATAATGAAGAAAGAAATTCATGCAGGAGATGTTGTAGTTATTAGATATGAAGGCCCAAAGGGATGTCCTGGAATGAGAGAAATGCTAAGTCCTACAGCTGCTGTTATAGGTATGGGACTTGAAAAAAGTACTGCTCTTATAACTGATGGTCGTTTCTCAGGTGGAACACGCGGTCCTTGTATTGGACATATAGCACCAGAAGCCTCTGAAGGTGGCCCAATAGCAATAATTGAAGAAGGCGATTTAATAGAAATAGATATTCCAAATAGAAAAATAATTTTGGATTTACCAGACGATGAAATACAAAGAAGACTCGATAATTGGAAACAACCTCCTTCAAAAGCTCCAGAAGGAACATATTTACGCAGATATAGTAAATTAGTTACTTCTGCTAGTAAAGGAGCAGTTCTTGAATAAAACAAGTAAAAAATTAAAGCCTAAAGATAGATTTCATCTATTTTTAGGCTTATTTTTGTTTAGTTTTTAGTTTTAATTTAGCAAAACATCCTATCCTATAACCTAGTACTTTCTTCCTAGTACCTCATCAGAATGGCATTATACAAAAGCATTGTAAATTGAATTTATAGCTCTTTCAAAATCACTTGCTTCTATTCCAATTATAATATTCATTTCACTAGACCCTTGATCTATCATTCTAATGTTAACATTATTTCTTGCAAGAGATGTAAATATTTTTTCTGATATTCCAATAGACCTTGCCATTCCTCTACCTACTGTTGCAATGAGCGCCATATTAGGAATAACTTGAATAGTATCTGGATTACACTGTCTTTTTATTTCTTCTAAAATTTTATCCAATTTATTATCCAGCTGAGAATCTGCAATTACTACAGACATAGTATCTATTCCTGATGGCATATTTTCAAAGGAGACTCCATAAGCTTCTAGTATAGAAAGTAGTCTTCTTCCAAAACCTATTTCTGCATTCATGAATGCCTTTTCTACTGCAATAACAGTAAAATCTTTTCTTCCTGCTATACCAGTAATAGTTCCCATTTGATTTTTACCCTCATCATCATTTATGATAATAGTTCCTTTATCCTCAGGTGCATTAGTATTTTTAATATTAATTGGAATACAACCTTCCCTTGCTGGGAAAATTGCCTCCTCATGAAGCACTGTAGCTCCCATATAAGCAAGCTCTCTCAATTCTTTATAAGTAATTTCTTCTATAGGCTTTGGATTCTCTACAATTCTAGGATCTGCCATTAAAAAACCTGAAACATCTGTCCAATTTTCATACAATTTAGCTTCTACATCACGAGCTATAATTGATCCTGTTATATCAGATCCTCCTCTTGAAAAAGTCTTAATATTTCCATCTGGCATAGCCCCATAAAAGCCTGGAATAACAGCTCTTTCAATAGAATTTAATTTTTCACTAATTGCTTTTTTAGTACTCTCAGAATCAAAATATCCATATTTGTCAAACAAAATTACTTCAGCAGCATCTACAAAGTCTACATTTAAAAAATTAGCAAGTATCAATCCATTTAGATATTCTCCCCTACTTGCAGTATAATCTGGTGTTGCTCCTTCTGCAATTTTGTTTTTAATTTCTTTTAAATAGCCCCCTATGTCTAAAGAAATATCTAATTCTCTTACTATTTCCTTATACCGTTCTTCAATAATCTCAAAAACACCATCAAAAGAAATGTGCTGCTGTACATGTGCATGACATAGATAAAAAAGATCTGTAATTTTATAATCCTTACTATGTCGTTTACCTGGTGCTGAAGGTACTATGTATCTTCTTCTCTCATCACTTAAAATAATATTCTTTACCTTTCTAAATTGCTCTGCATTTGCAAGAGAGCTGCCCCCAAATTTTACAACTACAATATTATTCATTTTTCATCACCCCTAGTATAGTTCCCTATATAATTTTGTATATTTATAAATAATATCACACTCTCGAAATATTTCAAGTATTTTATTATTTTCTATTTTCTTATATTTTCTTTAGTAAATTTAGGGAAACATAATACTTAGTATATCTATTTTTCTCTGTATCAATATACCTACCATTTTTGTCCAACACCATAACTGCTGCTCTTTTATTTATACTATTTACTATACCTATAAGCTCTTTTTTATTATGAACAAAACATACTCTATCTCCACATTTAAAACCAAATTTTTCATAAGCAATTTCTCTAATAGTAGGAAGTGAATGATATACATCAACATGTCCAAAAATATTATAAGCCAAATCTTTGAATCTATTCTTCTTACAATTAGACTCTTTATAGACATAAAATTCTATAAAATGAATAAGTTCATGCTCAAAAACCATTAAAAGAGAATGAAGTGCATCCTTTGTTTCTATTCCATTTACAATTTTCTTTCTTTTTAATTCATAATAATGAAAGAAAAAATTCACTCCTATCCTTATTTCATATCTCTCACTAGTTTCCTCTAAACTTGATAAATTTCTTGGAACTATTGTTTTGCCTGCACTTCTAGTCATTTTATTTGACAGTGAAAAACTTATTTTTCCTCTAAAATTCTGCTTAAAATATTCATTAAAAAAGTACTTATCATATAATTTGAATAATAATATTAAATCTTTCTCTGAAATAGACTTAATTTCTTCATTATTTATATTATGAGATTCATCTATAAAGTTTTCCCTAAGTCTTTTTCTGTTTCGAATAATTTGATTGTTTTCTAATTTTATATAAACTAAATTTTCTTTTTTCATATCTATCAATCTGTATTTAATTTTAATTCTTGTTCAGTATAATATACAAGTCCAAGAGCACCAGGTCCAACGTGAGTTCCTATAACTGGACCTATATCACATATCTTAACTACTTTTCCAACTTGTTCTTCCAATACTTTGGCTATCTTTTTAGCTCTTTCCTCACAGTTTATATGATGAATAATTACATCTCCAAAACCAAATTTTTTTGTATCTTCTTTAAAAGTATTGATTATTGTTTGTATGGCTCTTTTAGACGTTCTCACCTTAGATAAGATTTCTGTTTTACCTTCTACTACTGTCAATATAGGTTTAATTCTTAAAAGCGACCCTATTAAAGCACTTGCTCCATCAATTCTTCCACCTTTTTTTAAATAAGCAAGTGTGTCTGGTGAAAATACAAATCTGCTTCTCTTTATATTTTTATCTGCATCCTCTACAACATTTTCTAAGCTTTTCCCTTTATTTGCTGCCTCTGCTGCTGCAAGAACTGCAAATCCAAGCTGCATAGAATTAGATTTAGAATCTATAAGTTCTATCTTAGCATTTGGATATTCTTCTAAAATCATATTTTTCACTAGACCTGCTGTAGAAAACGTACCACTCATATGAGATGAAATAAAAATTCCAACTACTTCATTATCATCTTTAACATGCATTTCAAAAATCTTGTATATCTCCTCTACAGATGGTTGTGATGAAGTTGGGAACGTATCATAATCATCCATCTTTTTATAAAAGCTTTCATTATCTATATCAGTTTCTCTAAAGTTTTCATTACCAAAAGAAACACTTAAAGAAACTATAGAAATATCATATTTTTTTATTAGTTCTTTTGGTATATACGAAGTACTATCTGTAACTATTTTAACAGCCATTTTTTATCTTCCCCCCATTTGATTAATTTTGTTTGTAAAATATTAAATATATAATCAAATTAGACCTAAATGATTTCTCATCTAGGTCTTAAAATATTATCTATCAAATAATCCTCCACCATTATGACTTCTAATGGCTTTTCTAGTCTGACCCATTGCTTTAGTAGGTCTTTCATTATTATTTTGATTAGAACTTTTTTTCTTTTTCTCTTCAATTATTTTTTTCATCATTTCAATATTCTTTTGTGACATCATTTTTCTCCTTTTTCATAGAATATTTAAGTTACATTAAGTTAATATTTCAACACCATCTTCTGTAACTAATATAGTATGCTCCCATTGAGCAGTTAGTTTACCATCAGCAGTAAGTGCAGTCCACCCATCATCAAGAAGTTTACATCTATAAGTACCTTCATTTATCATTGGTTCAATGGTAAAAGTCATTCCTGGAACCAATATCATTCCTGTGTGTTTTTGTGCACAGTGATCTACAAAAGGTTCTTCATGGAATTGTATTCCAATACCATGTCCTCCATACTCTCGTACAACAGAATAACCCTTACTTTCTGCATACTTTTGAATAGCATATCCAATATCTCCAATTGTTGCAAAAGGCTTAACTTGTTCAATTCCTATATCCAAGCATTCTTTAGCCGTTTTAACTAGTTTAACTGCTTCTTCTGATGCCTCTCCAATTATAAACATTCTGCTGGCATCACCATAATATCCATTTAAAATACTTGTTACATCAACATTTACTATATCACCATTCTTTAGAACTCTATCACTAGGTATTCCATGACATACAACTTCATTTATTGATATACATACACTTTTAGGATATCCCATGTAATTTAATGGTGCTGGTACTGCTCCTAACTGTAAAGTGTACTCATGAACCCAAGTATTAATTTCATCAGTTGTTACACCTTCTCTTATTCTTTCAGCTACCATATCTAAAACCTTTTTAGTAACCTGTGAACTTTTTCTTATACCTTCTATCTGCTCTGGTGTTTTTATTATTTCTCTAGGAGGAATTATAAGTCCTTCTGCTTCCATAATTGACAACTTTTCATCTTGCTGTAGATGGCAGTTTTTGTACTTCTTTTCACTACCACACCAGCATAAATCATTTCTTGATAATTTTCTCATTACTTCACCTTCTAAAAATATACTTATAATACTTTTCTCTTTATATTATATCATTTTTTACCTTTCAATTATTACTATATCATATTTTCACAATTTCATCACAATTATAACATATTTTAATCAAATTTATTCTGTATTATTAACTCATAAGATAAATAAAAAACAAGTTTTCAAAAATAATATATATAGGAGGTAAATATTATGAAAAAGAAAAATATTTTAACTGCATTAACACTTTCTCTTACAATAGGACTTGGAGCTACAGCATATGCTTATACTGCTAGTACATCTACACCAACTAATCCTAATACAGATACAGATACAAATACAAATATTTCTACAGGAATTGGGCTTAGACGTGCTACTGGCTTTAGAGGATATGACTTCGCAACTTCAGTAATAAAAGAAAAGTTAAATGTTACTGATGAAGATATTAGTAATGCTAGAACAGAAGGTAAAACTATAAGTGAATTTGCTGAAGAAAAAGGTCTTTCTCATGAAGATTTACAAGCAGCTTTAATTGAGGCTAAAACTAAAGCTATAGATGATGCTGTTGCAAAAGGAACCATTTTAAAGGAAGATGGAGAAACTTATAAAAAAGCTATAAAAGAAAATGCTTCAAATGCTGTACCTGGGCAAGGTAGACTTGGTGCCCCTAAAGGAAATGGTCAAGGTAAAAGAGGCCAAGGTTTAAAAAATGGTAATGGAACATTTAGAAATAATGGTAATAGAATCAACTGCCCCCTTACAGATAGTTCCTCAAAATGAAATAAGAAAAATAAATAAGGATATTGCAGAGCAACATCCTTATTTCCTTATTTATTTTTTAAATATACCCATTGGTTTACCAACCGGTAAAAATTCTCTTTCAAAATGAGCATTTAAAACACATGCTGCTGAACCATAAAATGAAACTAATGATATTACTAGTTCTGAAATTGCTGCAAGCTTGTGCGATAATTCTGGTGCAATACCAAATGAATGTAAAGATAAGCCAATAAATAAAAAGTCTATCAAGAAAAATATTATGAATAATACCTTATTTGTTTCTGTTGCTCCTATTGTCATATAAATACTAAAAATTAAATATCCAACGAAAGCAAATCCTAATTGCTTTGAATCCGCACTTGATGCAAGTGTTTGTCCAAAAACTCCTGCCTTAATCAACCATGACATTGCAACTCCTAACCAGAAAAATGCGTATCCTCCAAAGGCTGTAGTTCCAAAAATATTATTTCTCTTTGAATCGTTAATACAGGCAAATAATTGCGCAAAAGCCCCTAAAAATATTGCCCATGGGATTATAAAAGATACGCCTTCTGTAAAATGAAGTTTTTGACTTGATGCTACTAAAGTTACCATAGCTAATCCAAATAATCCAAGAGCTGAAGGATCTGCATTAGTAATTTTAATGTTTTGTGTTTCGCATTTCGACATTAGTATACCTCCATAAAATTAAGTGTTTGTTATAAATTTAACATAAAGTTTGTTTTTCGTCAATTAATTATGTTTTTTCTAATTTTTTATATTTTTTTTTCATAAATATAAATATCACTAAATATTTATATTGAAATTCTTGAATTTATATTTAATATTATTTAAAATAGGCTCACAAGAGAAAAATATTTTCTCTGTGAGCCTATTTATTTCTGTTTATTTTACTCTATTGTATTCTATCCTCTTGTAATTTTACTTTCTATTTGTCTTTTAACCTCTTCCTGTGTTAAACCTTCTGCATTAATTGTTGGTGTAGAAGTAAGCGTATCCTCCATTCCTAACATGTTTATACTTTGTCCTGTTAATACTACAGCATCAAATTTATCAAAAGATGATGTAGTATTTTTAATATTTTTATCAATTTCTTCTACAGAATATCCTTCATTAGAAAGATAATTTTTAATATTACTTAATTGCTTTTCAACTGCTATTTTTTTCATCGTTATCACCTCTACTATTATTTTAAATTAACGTCATTATTTATTTTTTCCTATTTTCTTTAATTTATTATTTTACTTAATAATAGAGAAGTAATAACTTTGTATGATTTATCAAACCTTAAATTTATTTAATTCTTCATCAAGCTTTATAGCTAGTTCATTCAGCCTATCAGCTGCACTTGCTACTTCTTCAACTGCAGTACTTTGCTGTTCAATTGAAGCTGTTACTTCCTCAGATGAAGCTGCTGTTTCTTGAGATATTGATGATATGTTTTGGATAGAATCTACTATCACTTCTTTATCGTCATTTAACTCATTAACAAATTTGGTCATAATATGGATTTTATCTGTTATATTATTCACAGAATTAGATATTTTAGCAAATGAATTATTTACTTCATCAACAGCACTCGCCTGATCATTTGCCATAGTTTTAACTTCATGCATTATTTCTACAGTGTTATTACTATCATTTTCAATATCGGTTATTATTTTCTTGATTTCATCTGTAGCATCTTGAGAACCTTCAGCAAGTTTTCTTATTTCATCAGCAACTACAGCAAAACCTTTACCAGCTTCTCCTGCTCTTGCAGCTTCAATGGAAGCATTTAATGCTAATAAATTGGTTTGTTCTGAAATAGCATTTATTGTATCAAGTATGGAATTTATATTATTAACATTATCATTTAATTGAATTACTGCATATTCAATTTTTTCAATACCTTTTTTATTAGATTCTGTTTTAGTATGTAATTCTTCCACAACTTTAACTCCATTTATATTTTCATTAGTTACTTCATCAGTAACAGTTTCAATCTTTCTTGTGTTATCTGACAAATCATTAAATTTTTCTGATAAATCATAAGTAATCTGAACACATTTTTCTGCATCATCAGCTTGTTTTGTAGCTCCCACTGATATTTCTTCAACCGCTCGTGCTATCTCTTCTGTTGAAGCACTAGTTTCTTCAGAATTAGTTGCTAAATTTTGCGATGATGAATTTAGTTCCTTAGATACAGCTTGTACATTATTTATTAAATTTCCAACAGTTTCAATCATTATATTAAAACCTGTTCCTAGAGTACCTATTTCATCTTTAGATTTTATATTACATTTTACAGTAAAATCACCCTTTTTAACTTCTTCCATATCTTGTACAAGTGAATTAATTGGTTTTGTTATTCTATTTGCAAAAATTATTGATATTAAAATAGCTATCAATAAAGCTAACACCCCAATGGTCACATTAATATCTAATATTCCTTCAACACTATCATCTATTTCATCCAAATACATACTCCCAATAATATTCCATCCCAATTTATCAAACTTTGTAAATGAAGCAAACTTATCTACCATCACTCCATTTTCTTCCCATTTATAGTCTACACACCCTTCATTGTTTTCTTTTATAGCATTTATAATTTCTTTTTGATCAGTATTAGTTAATATAAGTTCTTTATTTTTATGTGTTATTATTCTATTATCCTTATCTAATATATACACATAACCTTTGTCACCAATTTTAATTGAGTTTACTTCTTGTGATAAAGTATCTAGCGAAATGTCTACAGCTAATACTCCAACAAGTTCATTATTATTAAAGGTATTATAAACAGGTACAGCTGCTGTTACGATTAACTTTCCAGTAAATCCATCTTCATAAGCCTCCGTCCAAATTATCCCTTCATTTTTAGCAGCTTCTTTATACCACATTTTTTCAGTAGGATCATATCCTTCTTCAATTTTTATTGATGGATATATATAAGTATCTTTATTTTTAGTACCTAAATAAATGCTAAGAACCTCTTCATGACCTTTCTTAAAACTTTCAAGATTTCCCATAACCCTAGTCAAGTACTCAGGATTACTTAAAATTTGTTGTACATTAGCTTCATAAGACATCTGTTTTAGAGTTTCTTCATAACCTTTAAGATAATTATTTATTGCCATTTTATTTTGATTTACAACTTCAAGTGTAGCTTCTTTAAAATTTGTTTTTAAAATACCCGCAGATTTTGAATAGGACATCATCCCTAATGTAAACAATGGAATAGAGATTAATAAAACAAACATAATTATTAATTTATGTTTTATCCTCAATTTCATAACTTTCTCTCCTTTTCTGAATAACTAATTTGCATATTTATAAATAATTACTCAATAACACCGCCTTTTTAGATTATCCATTTAAAATAACACTCCCCTTTTTTCATTTGTTATTAAATTATATCAAAATATTACAAATAAAAATAGATAAAACGACAAAAATATTCCATTTTAAATATATAATTGTAAAAAAAGAAAGGGCATTGCTTAGCAATGCCCTTTCTTTTTTTACTATGCTCTTTTTCTATTTAATACTGCATTAAGTACAACTCCAACTATAGCAGCTAAACTTAATCCTGTAATTTTCACTGTTGCTGTTATAGGTATTCCTATTGATATTCCATATTTTTTTTCAACAAATCCTGTTCCAAGTCCTAAAGCTAATATTGTTGCTATAACTAGTATATTTTTAACATTAAATTCTACTTTATCTCCACTTAACGTTTTTGCTCCTACAAAAGCTATCATACTAAATAACATCAAACTTATTCCGCCCATTACAGGTACCGGTATTGTTCTTAAGAACCCACCTACTTTAGCTATAAATCCTAACATTATTGCAAATACTGCAGCTATTCTAAGTATCTGTGGATTATAGTTTTTAGTTATCGCAAGAACTCCTGTATTTTCTCCATAAGTTGTATTTGCAGGTCCTCCAACAAATCCAGCAAATAAAGTTGCAAGTCCATCTCCCAAAAGAGTTCTATTTAACCCTGGATCTTCTATAAAATTCTTTCCTACTACTTCACCGTTAGTTGTTACATCTCCTATATGTTCCATAAACACAGCAAGTACTATTGGTGCTATTATTGCAATAGCTCCTAAATCAAACTTTGGCAGTGAAAAATTCGGCATTGCGAACATTGGTGCATTACTTATTACTGATGTATCAACTATTCCTATCTTAAGAGAAAGTATATATCCTACTACTACTGCAATTAAAATTGCAAGTTGTTTTATAAATCCTTTTGCTTTAAAAGTAATTATTAGTGCTATTGATAATGTTATACCTGCTACCATAAAGTTATTAGACGCCATTCCATATGCTACAGGTACTAAATTTAATCCAATTACTATTATCATTGGTCCAACTACTTGATTCGGTAAATATTTCTTGATTTTTTCAACACCTATTTTTTTTACTAATAAAGATAGCCCTACATAAATAAGACCAGCTACCATTATGCCACCTTGAGCATAAGCTAAATCTCCATTAAACATTTCTTTAACTGCAAGTATGCCTCCTATGAATGCAAAAGAAGAACCTAAAAATACTGGAACTTTTCTTTTTGTTACGAAATGAAATATAAGGGTTCCCATTCCTGCTGATAAAAGCGCAACTGATGGATCAAATCCTGTAAGAATTGGTACTAAAACAGTAGCTCCAAACATTGCTATTAAATGTTGAAGTGCTAAAATAACCTTTTTAGATGATTCTAGAATTTTTGAACTTTCTTCTACTTCTACATTTGTTTTTGACAATACGTTTTCTGACATAAAAAAACCTCCTTATATTTTAAATACTAAGGAGAAAAAATGATTCTTCTCCTTTTTTCAGCCTCACAGGACTGAATTAAAAAGTAAACTATTACTTTATAAATTTGCAATAAAAAAACTTCTTGTCCGCTGACAAGAAGTTATAACTATCTTACAAAATAAAAATACATAGTTTCATAACTTTAAATCTTGTCAGTCTCACTGGACTATATTAAAGATTATTTGCTTAACCTAATTAATTTTATCATATCTTGTTATTTTATACAACATTTTTTTTAAAAATTATCTAATATAATTCTCTTACTCCTTTACATTCCAGGATAGTTCTAAGATTTGATTTCAAATTATCCTCTATATTCTCACTAGCTTTAACCATATCATAACCATCTCTTGCAATATTTTTACACATAACCTTATTTGGTATTTTTATTTGTCGTACAAACTCTATATACTCAGTTACTTTTTCATTAGTTAAATTTTCTTCTAGGTTTACTGTATTTTTTATTAGTTTTTTAATAATTCTCTTTTCTTCTTCCTCAGCTCTTATGTTCTTAATTCTATCCCTTACTACCAATGCAGGAATTGATAATAACCCAATAGCTGCAACTACTGCTGTTAAAGTCTCTTTTTTTTCCACTTTAAATTTCATTAAATCCCCCTCCTGTGTTCATTATTTTATATTTAAATATATGTTTTCCAAGCAATAAAATTCATAAAAAAACTCCACAGCGTCTTTTTTTACGCTTGGAGTTTTTTATATCCATTATTTATTTAAGTAACATGCTACTATTTCTCCATAATATACTGTGTGAATATCTTCATCTGAATATTTAACCTTTCTAATTTCTTCATCTATAAGGTTTAAATCCATATCTTGTTTGTATACAACTCTACATTCATAAACAAGACCACATTCTCCAACAACTGGAACATTAATTTCTTTTCCTTCTTCAATCTTTAGATTACACTCTTCAAATTTATTTACATCTCTACCTGATTTTTTACCACAAAAAGCTAAATCTTCTTTCATTGAATCATCTACAGGTATACTAACGGTGAATTTTCCTGATTTTTCAACAAACTGGTGCGTATATCGTGACTTCCTAACAAACACTGTAAAAATTGGCTTATTCCATTCAAATCCTATACTTCCCCAGCTTATTGTCATAGTATTTACTTTATCATCAACTTTTGTTGTTAAAAAAGCCCCTCTCTTATGAAGGTATTCCATTCCTTTTTCAAGATTTTCAGTGAAATTAACTGCCATAAAAATTCCTCCTTTATAGTTTGTTTATATTATAATTCTAACATACCTATTATTTATATATTAATTGGTAGCTTTAGTTTTGTATACATATTTTATATAATATGTTACAATGGCCCTATTGACAATGGGGGGATATTTATGAACTACAAACACAAAAGAGAAATGATATTATATGGGGATATGAAAAAAGTTTTATTAACCTTAGCTTTTCCTATTATGTTTAATAATTTAGTACAAACCTTATATAATTTAGCAGATACTTATTGGGTTAGTAAACTAGGCGCTGTAGAAGTTGCCGCTACTGGTTTTGTATGGCCCGTACTTTTTCTTATGATATCATTTGGAATGGGAGTTACAATAGCAGGTACATCCTTAATATCTCAATATATAGGTTCTAATCAAAAGAAAGAAGCAAATTTAATTGCATCACAAATTTTTTCTTTTTCAATAATTTTAAGTATTGCCCTTGCAGCAATTGGATATTTTATAACTCCTTTTGTTGTAAAACTTATGGGAGCTGATAATGCTCTTTTTACAAACAGCTGCATATATTTAAAAATTATGTTTCTCGATGTTCCTTGTCTATTTATTTTTCTGGTTTTTGGAGCTATTAGACAGGCTCAAGGGGATACTTTTACTCCTATGGTTTTAAGTACAATTAGTGTAATTACAAATGTAATTTTAGATCCTTTATTCATTTTAAAACTTAATATGGGAATTAAAGGAGCAGCAATAGCTACTGTAATTTCAAAACTAATACTTACACCTTATATAATTTATATTTTATTCACTAACCACAACGGTGTTCACCTTACTCGTAAAAATCTAAAACTTCAAAAAAGTGTTATTAATAAAATTTTAAAAGTAGGTCTTCCCTCTTCTATAGGACAATCCGGTGCCGCTTTAGGATTCATAATCCTTAATATATTTATTGTTTTATACGGTAACGATACTCTAGCCGCCTTTAATATAGGTAATAAAATTAATTCAATTGTTATGATGCCTGCTATGGGAATAGGTAGTGCTCTTGCATCAATAATAGGGCAAAATTTAGGTGCTGATCAAACTTCTAGAGCTAAACATGCTTTTAAAACAGCAATTATAATCTCTACTATATTCTCAATTGTTGGAGGAGCGATATTATTTTTATTTGCTGGAAATGTAATTAAAGTGTTTGTTCCAAATTCAAAAGACGCTGAAGTTATTATACAAGGACAAGAATACTTAAAAATAATTTCTGCTTGTCTTCCTCTTATAGGTATCTTTCAAATATTAAGAGGAACGTTTCAAGGATCTGGTCACACTTTTTATTCTATGTTTATGGACATGGGAAGACTTTGGCTTCTTAGATTACCTATGATAGTTTGCATTCAACGATTTACAAATTTAGGACCTACATCAATTTGGTATTCTATGGTTTTAAGTAATGCTATTATATGTGGTATAGGAATGCTTATCTATTTATCTGGAAAGTGGCAAAATAAAGTTATTCATAATAAAATTTCAGCTTAATAAAATGGACAAATATTATGATTTGTCCATTTAAACTTTCTCTATCTTTATATAAAATGAAACTCCATCTTTTTCATTTACAGCACTAATTTCTCCTTTATGAAAATTCACTATTGTCTTTACTATACTCATACCTAATCCAAATTTACCTTTTTTTCCTTTTTTAAATTTATCAAATAAATTGTCAATTAAAACATCATCTATTGCTTCTCCATCATTATGAACACAAATAAAAGCAAATTTTTCTTTACTATATAAGGAAATCCTTATTTCTTCTTTAGTATATCTCATTGCATTATCTAATAAGTTTTCCACCACGACATTCCACTGTTCCTTTATTCCTAAAATATTTATGTTTTCTAATTGGATCTTCCATTCAATACTGGTATTTGCCACTTGAAACTTTTCAATAATCTCTTCCATAAGCTCTCTTAAATCTATAGTTTTCTTAGGTATTTCATGTCTTGACATATACTCCAACTTAGATAAATAAATTAAATCACCTATTCTTTTTTGTAATCTTTTAGCTTCATCATTTATCACATTAATAGTACTTTTCAAGTCTCCCTTAGGAAAAATACCATCTTCTATAGCTTCAGAATAACTTCTAATAACCATAACAGGAGTTTTTAATTCATGAGATATATTTTGAAGCATACTTTGCTGAGCTTCATCTCTTTTTATAAGTTCTCTTCTCATATACTCAATTGAATTAGAAAGGCTACCTATTTCGTCCTTTCTATCTATGTTAATAGGCTCATCCCATTCCCTTTTTGCAATTCTTTTTACACTTTTCTCAAGCTTAATTAAAGGACGAGTTAAGTATTTTGCAAAACATACTGCTAAAAATAAACTTATTAAAATTGTAATAGTAGTTATAAGCATCAGCTTTTTAAGAAGTTCCCTAGCTAAACTATTTCTATATGTATCTCCCATATATGAAAATATAAATTCTTGTCTTCCCTTATGATTATATTTTCTAATTACATAAAATATTTTTTTATTTCTTATATTTTTTACATATCTTTTACTCTCTTCCTGCTGGTTTCTTGCTTGCTTTAATACTTCCCCCCAAAACTTAACAGGCAAATTATAATATTTTATCAATTTACTAACTCTAAGTTTTGCTCCTTCATTTTTAGCTCCTGATACATATCTTATATGAGCTACCTCTCTTATATCTAAGTTCTTTTCAAGCTTAACATTATTTTCATCTCTGAATAAATCTTTCTTTATCTTTCCGTAAATCACTCTAGCTTGTGCTGCTTCAATAGTCTTATAACTCTCTTCAGTAAAAAAATTTCTCAAAGCAAAAGGAAAAACTACACTTAATATTATAGATAAACCTAATATAATACCAGCTATAACAATCCAAATTTGAAATACCAATGATTTATTTTTCATAACTCCACCTTTTCATATTTATTCACATAATCTATATCCATACCCATATATAGTTTCTATCTTTAATTTAGGAGCTTTCTTTCTAAGCCTTCTTATTAAATCATCCACCACTCTGTCATTTCCAAAATAATCTTGACCCCAAATTTTGTCTAAAATCTGTTCTCTTGAAAAAGCTGTAGAAGAATTTTTTATAAATAATATTAATAAATCAAATTCCTTTGAAGTTATATCAATTTCCTTATCATTTTCCTTAACACTTCTTTTTTCTTCATCTATATAATATTCATCAATCTTAATTATCTTAGACTTATTTATAGAATTATCATTGTTATAAATTCTTTTAAGTAATTTTTTAGTTCTAATTACTAACTCTCTAGGTAGAAAAGGTTTAGCTAAATAATCATCACTGCCCATTTCAAGACCTAAAATCCTATCTAAATCCTCATCTCTTGCTGAAATAAAAATAACAGGTATATCATTATTATCAGCTTTTATTTTTCTTATTAATTCATATCCATCCATATCAGGAAGCATAATATCTAAAATCCACAAATGAGGCTGATTTTTAATAGCTTCTTCTGCCTCTCTTCCATTTAAAAAAGAAGTTACTTTCCATACCTCTTTCTCTAAATACGAAGTTAATATATTATTTAAGTTCTCCTCATCTTCTACTAAATAAATATTATAGAACATAACTATTCCTCCTACCCTAAGGTATTTACTTAACTTTATTATAATATAAAATTAAAGGATATGCTTTAATTTAAACATATCCTTAATCGAAGTATTTTTATTATTGGTTATTTGCAATTTCAGCTTTAATTGTATCTATTCTTTGTTGTAAAAGTTTATTTCCTTCTTTAACATTTTCTACATAAACATCAAATGCTTTTTGTATAGCTTCTGAATCCTTAGATTTAACAGCTTCTACAAAAGCTTTCCAAGATACTCTTGTCTTTTCTGATTGAGCTTTTCTTGCCTCTATTTCTTCTGAATGCTGATTTTTATACTCTTCTTTATTCTTATCCATTTCAGCTTTAATTTCTTCTTTCTTGCTCTTCATATATTCTTTTGCTTCTTCTTTAGTCATTTCACCATTTTTAACTTTTTCTTTTATACTCTTAATTTCTTCTTTCACTTCCTCTTTCATTGGAAGTCTCTTATCTTTTCTTATATCTTTCTTTAATTCTGATAACTGCTTTCTAAGTTCTATTCTTTCATTTAATATTTCTTTTCCTTGTTCTTTTATTCCTTCAACATATTTACTCGCTTTATCTAATACCTTCTCATGATGTGCTTTCATTTTCTCCATTTTTTCTTGTCTTTGCTCAATCTTTGTTTGTCTATCAATCGTTCCTTCTTTTACAGATCCTTGCGCATAAGCAGCACTTGGTGCTAACACTGAAGCTGCCAGTACTCCTGACAAAATAATTTTCTTTAATTTTAACATATTATCACAACTCCTCTTAAAATATTGTGTTTCTTTATGAGTTTATTATAATGATACATTTTGGAATAAATATCTCAAAATTATGTGAAATTATGTGAAATTTATTTATTGAATACAATAATATATTAATACATATAATTATTAAGTATGGTAAAATAATATAATATAGACAAAATTTATTAATGAGGTGATCAATATGTTTACTTTACCTTCATTACCTTATGCATATAATGCATTAGAACCTTATTATGATGAACAAACATTGAGAATTCATCATGACAAGCATCATCAAGGTTATGTTAATGGACTTAATAAAGCTGAAACTAAACTTCAAGAAGCAAGAGACCAAGGAGATTTTTCTCTTATAAAGCACTGGGAACGTGAACTTGCCTTCAACGGTTCTGGACATATATTACACACTATGTTCTGGGAAAATATGATACCTGGTGGTTCTACACTTTCTGGTGAAGTTGCTGGTAGAATAGACAGAGATTTTGGAAATTTTCAAGCCTTCAAAAAACAGTTTTCTGCTGCAGCAGCAGGTGTAGAAGGCTCTGGATGGTGTACACTTGTATGGGTTCCTAAATTCCAAAAGCTTGAAATACTTCAAATTGAAAAACACCAAGATTTAACTTTGTGGGGATGCATTCCTCTTTTAATTCTTGATGTATGGGAACATGCATATTATCTAAAACATCAAAATAGAAGAGCTGATTATATAAATGATTGGTGGAATATCGTAAACTGGGATGACGTTAATAGACGATACTTAGAAGCCTTATCTTAAAAATAATAAAAAAGAAGTAGAAAGATATTTAAAAATTAATTCTTTTGCTTCTTTTTTATTTAATCTCTTTTAGTCATAAATTATATTATGGGCACATATTTTACAGTATAAGCAAAGTATTCAAATAAAATTTTTATTTGCTTTAATATTCCTTTAAGGAGGTAAATATATATAATGAAAGAAGTTTATCTAAATACTTACAATGCTCTTGTTAACTATTTGAATCATAATAACAATTTTGAGTCAAAGAATAAAGAACTCAAAAGCTTATCTGTAGAGGCACATAATACCTCTCAACTATTACCAATTGATTCTTCTCTTTCAAACTTTAAAGAAGAAATAGCTGTTTATAAAGATTATGCTTTTTGCTTTATTAGTAACGATTCTCATAAGATTTTGTTTAATTATATTCCTTTAAAAACTCTAGGTATAAGCAAAGATACAGAATATATAAATAAACAAGTAGCAAAGAAAATCCATTTTGTTCCTGTTAGTAGTATGCTTGGAAATATCGCTCTAGTAGATTCCAAAGAAGGATTTATAAATTATAATGTAATTAATGTTCATGAAGCTTTTAAGAACTATGCTAGAGTTAATTACTGTAAGACAGATTTAGTTACTCAAAATGACTTATTTAAAAATTTTAAAATAGCATTACAATCTTCTTACCCTCCTTCATCTGAAACTTCTAAATTTGGATATACTGCTAAGCGTCCAAATTCTAAACATATATTTAATTACATTTTCTTTAATAATACAATTGTAATCACTAACTATTCTAAGGCATAATAAAAAATAGTTGTTTAAAATAAAAGACTATATTTGCATTAGCAAATATAGTCTTTTATTTTAAGCATGCTTACTTCTCAATTCTTGTTCTATTATACATCGTCCAGACATTTCAGATATAGCCTCTGTTATGTCTGAAGCTTTGTCTTCATCAACTAAAACTATAATATAATCGCCTGCATAAATAGTTGTATCTCCTTTAGGAATAAGTTCTTTCTCTCCTCTTTTAACTCCTACAAGCAAACACTTTTCTGGCCATTTCAAGTCTTTTATTTTCTTACCTGCTACAATTGAGCCTAGCGTTACCACACTCTCAATAAGTACTTTCTTTTTACTATCTCCTATAAATTCATTTGCACCTTTATTATGCAAAAATCTTTCTAATAAAGTTTCATAAATAGGTTCAGAACCTAAAACATCCGTTATAATATAAGCTGTAATAGAAACTAAAGTTAGTGGAAGTAAATGAGTAAATGAACCTGTCATTTCAGTAATCAAAATACTCCCTGTAATAGGTGCTTTAACAATAGCAGTAAAATATCCCGCCATAGCTAAAATCATAAAGTTTGTAATATATTTAGGGTCAATATGGATTATTTTTGTTAAAGTAGCTCCATATATATTTCCTGTTAAAGCCCCAATTACTAATAAAGGTAAAAATATACCACCTGGTACACCTGAACCATAGCTTATCATAGTAAAGAAAAATTTAATTGCTAAGAAAAGTAACAACATAGCTATGGTAAAATTACTTTTAGTTAGTTCCATAATCAGTTCATGTCCACCACCAAGCAACTTTGGATTAGTCAATCCTATTATTCCCGCAATTATAAAAGGAATGATTGGTCTAAATTCAACAGACAGCCATTTCAGAGATGCATACATATCTTGTGTTTTGGTCAAAGCCTTGTTAAATGCCACACCAAAGATTCCTATAATAATACCTAATACTATTAAATATGCATAATATCTAAGAGGTAATGCTGATAATTCATGAAAATCAAACACAGGTTTAAGTCCAAAAAATTGTTTTGCTATAAAATCTGCCGTAAGCGATGCAGACATCGCAGATATTAACACTAATGGTGAAAAGTTTTTGTGCACTTCTTCTAGGGCAAATATAACTCCTGCCAAAGGCGCATTAAAAGCAGCGGCAAGACCTGCACTGGCACCACTTGTAATTAGAAACTTTTCTTCAATTTTTACTCTCTTAAATCCTCTACTATACCCTTGACCAATGGCTGCACCCATTTGAACCGATGGACCTTCTCTTCCTAAAGATAGCCCTGCTGCAAGAGCTAAAACTCCACCAATAAATTTTTTGACTACAACATTAAGCCAATTCATATCCATCTTTCTAAGAAGAATACCTTCTACCTGTGGAATACCACTTCCAGTAGCCATAGGTTCTTCCTTCATCATTCGGCCTACCAAGTAAGCAATTGTCACCAAACCAATAAACAAAAGAATAATATCCCCTACATTTTGTGATACCTTGGAATATAGTTCTTTTGTTATATGGCTTGATCTCTCTACTGCAAATCTATATAATACTATCAATAATCCTGATAATATTCCTATAGCAATTCCTTCTCCAACAAGCTTTAACCGGAATTTTTGCCAATGAAATAAAGTATTATAAATCCCATTTTTATCTTTCTCTTTCACAATCCTTCCTCCAATGTATACTTATTTAGTTTTTAATTACAAGTTAATTATAATCCTATAAAATAATATAATCAACTATATTTAATATAATCTCATATATAATATTTCCATTACTATATGTTTTTCCTTAGTATACTTTTTATTTCACGAATTTTCGTAGTATTTTATAAAACAAATTTTTATTTATAATATAGCATTTATTATAACACCTTTTTGTAGAATTCCTAATAAAATGTATTATAGAGTACTAGTTGGAGTGTGATAAGTATGAGTACTTCTAATTATAGAGATTTAGTAGTTGGAGTTAATATAAAAGCTCCCTTAGCAAACGGAAGGTATGTACAAGCTATCAATTTTGATAATGCAGCAACAACTCCACCTTTTGTATCAGTAGCAGAAGAAGTTATGCGCTTTTTAACATTATATTCTTCCGTTCATCGTGGATTTGGATATAAATCTCAAATTTCCACAAAAATATATGAGGAAACAAGAAAAGTTGTTGCTAAATTTGTCAATGCTGACTTAAATACTAATACGGTTATCTTTGTAAAAAATGCAACTGAAGCTATAAATAAGCTTTCAAATATACTTTATAAGAAATATAAAAATGGTGTTATTTTATCTACAGATATGGAACATCATTCAAACGACTTACCTTGGAGAAAATACGCTATAGATTATGTATCTGTAGATAAATATGGTGTGCTTTCCTTAGAAGATTTAGAAGAAAAGCTAATAAATTATGATGGTAACGTTAAACTAGTTACTATAACTGGTGCTTCTAATGTTACAGGA
This sequence comes from Clostridium ganghwense, assembly GCF_026735165.1. Lineage (GTDB taxonomy): Bacteria > Bacillota > Clostridia > Clostridiales > Clostridiaceae > Clostridium_H > Clostridium_H ganghwense. The sequence goes on from NZ_JAPQES010000001.1 coordinate 79,192, forward strand.
TATAGAAATCCCATATATAAAGCTGCAGAGCTTGCACATAAATATGGCGCTAAAATAATGGTAGATGGTGCACAACTTGTACCTCACGCTGTTGTAGATATAAAAGCAGATACTTCCCCTAAGCATATAGATTATCTTGTCTTCTCAGCTCACAAAATGTATGCTCCCTTTGGAACTGGAGTTTTAATTGGATGTAAAAATGATTTTGAAAATATTCCTCCTGATTACCCAGGTGGAGGAACTATAGATATAGTTACTCACGATTATATAAAATGGACTGAAACTCCTCTCAAAGATGAAGCAGGTTCTCCAAACGTAATGGGCGTAGTTGCATTAGCAGTTGCTATAGAAACCCTTACTTCAATTGGAATGAAAAATCTTGAAGCTCACGAAAATACTTTAACACATTATACTCTTGATAAATTAAAAGAAATTCCTGATATTAAAATATACTATTCTAAAAGTAACATTAAAGAAAGAATAAGTGTTATTCCATTCAACATTGAAAATATCCCACATGAAGTGGTAGCAAAAATCCTTTCCTATGAATCAGGTATTGCAGTTCGTAGTGGATGTTTTTGTGCCCACCCTTATGTACAGAGACTTCTGCGTATGACAAAGGAAGAAGTAATAACTAGAATTAAAACTGGCAGCCGTAAACCTGGAATGGTTAGAATAAGCTTTGGACTTTATAACACCACAAAAGAAATAGATAAGTTAGTAAGTATTCTTAATAAAATTGTTTTAAATAAACAAGCTTATATAAATAAATATGGCTCTACTATATAACCATAAAATAAGAATGTTGCGTCGCAACATTCTTATTTTAGCACTTTAATTTCTATCCAAAATTTAACCACTTGCGATATCATAATTCTCTTTACTTTAAGCTGATATTCCTTGCTTCCAATCTTCATTATTCTATTATCTATAATTTCTAATAAAACTTCTCCATCAGTCTTTTCAATTTCTTTTCCTAATAAGCATTTAAATTTATCTTTAACATGTTTTTCTAAAGCAATCTTTACTATATCATCATTTTCTTCCTCATCTTCATATTTAAGCTGAATCTGAATGTCATTTACCATAAGCCTTTTATTGTCTATTTTTTCCTCAAGTCTTTCAAGTCGAAACTCCTTCTCTTCTATTACTTTTTCTAAACGCTGAATTTCTTTCATATAATTATCTATTCTATAGCTTATTAAAAGGTTTATAACTATTACTCCCAACATTCCCCCTATAAATAAACCAAGTATAAAAAATAAAAAATACCTTTTCTTATTATTTACTGCATCCATATTTGACCACACTTCTGAATTAATTTAATAAATCTAACCCCTAAATTAGCTCCAATAAGTGCTGCTAATATATATATTATTTGCTTAGCAAGGGATGTTGTTTCTCCTCTAAAAATTCCTTCTTCAATCAATTGGAAGGAAGAAAAAGTTCCACCCAAAGCTATTGCCACTGCCCATATCTTTATAGAATCTGCCAAATCCACCATAGTTTTAAAAGGTGGATGATTATTTACTAATGCACCTAGTCCAGCAAAAGAGCTTCCTCCAATTATAACTCCAAAAGAAATAAAAAAACTATATATAATATTAGAAATAAAATTAGACACTAATATCACCTTTTTCTATCAAAAAATTGTTTCTATATATTTATGATACTAGTATCTTCATTATTACTTTGATAAATTAAAGTGTCTATGAGTATATATCTGAAAACTCTATTTTTATCCTTTCAATTTTATTAGACGCTAGGTAACTGTGATTACTAGAATGATCTCTATCTTCTTCTACTGTTCTATTTGGTAGTTCAATTATAAATTCACTACCTTTTCCCCATTCACTTATAAGATTTATTCTTCCTCCATGCATTTCAATAAGAGATTTGACAATTGATAAACCTATACCACTTCCTTCTCTGTTTCTTGATAGAGATTTATCTACCTGAACAAATCTTTCAAAAATTGTCTTTTGCTTTTCTTCTGGTATACCTATTCCATCATCTTTTACAGATATAACTATTTTATCCCCCTTATCACACATGTTTACCAATATGTTACCTCCTGCATTAGTAAACTTTAAAGCATTTGAAAGTAAGTTTAGCACTATCCTTTCTATTTTATCAGGATCACAAGCTATAAATTTCTCTTCTACATCAGTATCAAAAATTAAATTCACACCATTATTTTCTATATATTCTACTACCGAAAGAGTAATAGCTTCAACTATATCCACAATATTTCTGTTTTTTAAACTAACTTGAAAATATCCAGCATCTATCTTTGTAATATCAATTAAGTTATTTATAAGTCTAACAAGTCTGTAACAATTTTGCTTCATTGTTGCTAAATATCTCTCAATTTTATCCCCTTTTTCCATTGGCATATTATTCTTTATTAACAGTTCAAGCATTTGATGTCCCCCAAAAATTACATTAAGAGGTGTCCTAAGTTCATGTGAAATATTTGCAAAAAATTCAGTCCTTAATTCTTCATACTTCATAGTTTCATTTAAAGATTTAGTTCTTTCTTCAACCTTCTTTTCTAATTGAGCATTAAGTTCTTTTATTGTTTTATACATATAAGCATTTTCTATAGATATTGCTGCTTGAGAAGATAAAAAGTTAACAATACTTAATCTTTGTTCACTAAAAACATCAGTAGCAAAATTATTTTCTAAATATATAATTCCCATAAATTTACCTTTGTTTATTATAGGAGAACATAAAACAGATTTTATATTATTTTTCACTATATATGCATCATGTATAAACATATTCTCCTTGGATGCATCCTTTAAAACTATATTTTGTTTAGTTCGTGCAACATAATTAATTACTGATTTTGCAATATTATTATATTCTTTAATTTTTACAGGTTTTGTTACCATAGAGTTAAGCTCATTTATACTTCCTTCTACTTCAATTATCAAACTATTATTTTGATTTAAAATTAAATATCCTCTTTGAGCACCTGCATTTTGAATTAATATTTTCATTAATTTTTCTAACAGATTCTCAAGTACTATTTCTCCTGAAATAGCTTGTGAAGCTTTTATAACTGCTGCAAGGTCAAATTTTTGATTATCTACTTCAGTTATAGCACAAGCAACCATATCTTCTGCTGTATAAGGCTTTGATATTAGTCTTTTTTCATCTCTTTCCTCATCATCCAAAAATATTTTGGAATATTTTTCTTTCAAATCCTTTAATTTTTCAGTAGCTCCCCATCTTTTATATAATCTATATGCTTGTCTTATATAGCTTACACAAATTCTTTCTTCTTCTTTATAAAAACACCCCATAATTTCACTAATAATAGACATATTTAATAACAATCCATTTTTTGTTGCATTCTTCATAGCCTTATAGTAAAACCTTTCTGCTTTTTCATAATCATTTTTTACACGATAAAACTCTGCCTTTAATAATAAATAATAACTTAAGAAATTTTCTGGGCAATTCTCTGACCATTTCTTTATTATTTTTAAATTATTTTTAAGTTTCTTAGTATAAAATTTTTGTTTTTCTTTACTACTATTATTATATATTGCCGTCATAGTAAGAGAAGCGTAAATTTTACTAAGAGCATATATAAAAGTTCCCTTGTAAAACTCTCCTTCTCTTTCAGCTTCTTTTAAATAAATCTTGCCTTCTTTAAAATCACCATATATATAACTTATAAATAATTTATATGTATGATAGCCCATAGTACCTATTTCACTATCTATTTCAAAATCTATATTCTCATCATATTTATCATTACTTAAACTATCTCTATGAGTAGTTTCTCCTTTTAAATTACATATGAGTTGTCTCATCAGTAGTATTCCAAGCTTTGCTTGATTATACTCTATCTTTTTAGCAACCTCTAAATACTTATTACTCTTCTCATATATCTTATCTAGAGAATCTCCCCTCATAAAAGAAAAACCAACTAAAGAATATGCACAATATATTGTATACATTGACTCTCCGCAATTTAAGCAGGAATTGTAAGCTTTATGTGCATAATCAATGGCTAGGTCAAAGCTTTTATTCCATAAAACAATCATATTCGAAAAATTACTCAAAGCCTTACTTACATAGGATTTATTTGAATTCTCAAATCTATTTAAAGCCTTTATTCCCACCTCATAACTTTCTTTGTAATTATTAAAAAACATATTTAACAATATAGCATAGTCTATATATGCACTTATATCATCATTTCCAGTTCCATATTTTAAAATAAAATTCATTTCTTTTAAAGTTAATAAATAAAATAAATTTTTATTGTAATACATTGAAGCTAATTTCAAGTTACTAAAGATTTTTTTTATCGCTTCTTTATCATTCTTTTCTATTTTTTTTTCATTAAATATCTCTTCTTCATTACTTATATTTATATACTTTAGATATCCTCGATATCTCTCCATCTTCATTATTTCAGTATATATATATACCTTATGTGGATGTGGTGGAATAGATATATTAAATAATTTTAATCCTTGTAGTCCTATTTCCACAGCTTTCTTAAAATTCCCCAAGGAAGTAAAAAACATAATCTTTAAATTATAAACTACCGCCTTCTCTTTCGCTGTCTTAGCATTTTCTAAAACAATATTAAATAATTCCTCCCCTGCTTGGAAATCACCATTAGTACATTCATATTCAGAAAGTGTTATACAAATTTCATAAGTTAAATTATACTGTGTTTCCCAGCTATCTTCTTTTAATAATCTGTATCCAAATCTTAAATAATCTAAAGCCACTTTATAAGCTGCAGATGCATTTGCTTTCTTTCCAGCTTCCAAATTAAGTTTTGCTAAATTATATATTTGTTCCTCTTCTTTAATCAATTCGTATGCTCTGTTAAGTTGATTTACAACCTCAAAAACATTACCTTCTATTTCTCTGAAAGATACATTTTCTAAGAGAACCATACCTATCTTAAGGTGAAATTCTTTTTTTTCATTCTGTTTAATCATTGAATAAAATTGTTCGTGAATATGATCATGAGAAAATATGTATATATGAGTAACCTTATTTATATAACTAATAGTACCATCTTTTGAAAGGTTACTATAATGTTTATTAACTGGAGATATAATTCCCATTCTTATTGCTGGAAGTATATTTATTACATTTTGGGATAATAATTTTTCATTACATTGTGACAATATTTTTAAATCAAATTCTGTTCCTATACATGCTGCTAATTTTAAAATCTCAATTGTATCTTTTGGTAACTTTTTTATTTTTTTTATAAGTAAATTTAGTGAATTTTCATCTACTTTTATTTTTGTAATCTTATTTATATCCCATTTCCAACAATTTTTTTCATAATTAAACTCTAATATATGCTCATTTACCATTGATTCTAAAAATATCTTTATAAAAAAGGGATTTCCTCCAGTTTTACAAGTAATTGATTTTACTAATGGTAAAGAAGAACTTCTACCGCAATGTAATGTATCACAAATTAAACTATTTACTTCATTTTCTCCAAAAGGCTTTAAACTTATAGTTGTTAAATTTTCTCCTTTTGTATTTATTCTTTCAGTTAGATTTGATAAAATATAGTTTTTATGCATCTCTTCTTCTCTATATGTACCAATAATCAAGAGACTGCTATCCTTAGTGTAATTTGTTAGCATTTCAACAAATTGCAATGAAGCAGAATCTATCCACTGTAAATCATCTAAAGAAAATACTATAGGATACTTCTTTCTTAAAAAAATCTCAATAAATTTCACAAATACCATACTAAATGTATTTTGTCCTTCACCAACTGTAAGTTCTTCATCTATTGGTTGTTTTCCAATAATATATTCAACCTCAGGAACAAAGTCAGTAATAATTTGTCCATTGTTTCCAACAGCCTTTAAAAATTCTTTTTTAAACTCTTCTATTTTTTCTTGACTTTCCATCAGTGTCTGTTTTATAAGCTTAGTAATTGCTTGAATTACTGGAGAATATGGAGTATTGTTATTGTACTGTGTACATTTTCCAGATATATATATACCTCCATCAGCTACTACTCGTCTATGTATTTCATTCATTAAAGTAGACTTTCCCATACCCCCAGCTCCTGATATTAAAACTACCTCATTATTTCCATTTTTAACGCTATAATATTTTTCTATAATTTCATTTATATCCTTATCTCTTCCATATAGCTTTTCTGAAAACTTAAGTTTATTTGTAATATCCTTTTCACCTAATTGAAATTTTTCAATATGCCCATTTTCCTCTAATTCAATCATACATCTAATTAAATCATTTCTAAGTCCATAAGCATTTTTATATCTATCTTCTGGATCTTTTGATAATAGTTTCATTATAATTCCAGAAATAACTTGAGGAATTCTTTCATTTATTATATGAGGATATAAAGGTTCTTTTGCAATATGTGAATATGTTAATTCTATTTCATTGTTTCCTTGTAGGGGAAGCATGCCTGTAAGCATTTCATAAAAAGTTACTCCTAATGAATAAAAATCTGTACTGAAATCTATTTCTCTAGCCATCCTTCCGGTTTGTTCAGGTGACATATAAGGAAGATTTCCTACCATATCACTAGATATATCCTTAGGTTCTACAAATTTTACATCTTTTGTATCAATATCGATAAGAATATTATGTGGATTTATATATTTGTAAATAATACCGTTTTTATGAAATTGTCCTATGATTTGACTAAGATTAAGTGCTACTTCTAGAAATGTTTCTATATCCATTATATTATTTGAACAAATTAAATTATGGAGAGAATACCCATTAAATCCCTGTGGTGTATGCATAATATAGCACCGCCCCCTTATACCATAATAAATAAATTATTACATATATATACAAATAAATATATACATACCAAATATTGTACCATTTTTTTGTATATATGTAAATGTATCGTGATGAGTATTATCTAATTTTGTAGTATTTTTATTCAAATTTTTATATATAAGAATTTGAATAAAAATACTACAAGTAAACAAAATAAATATAAATACTTAAAACAATGGAGGTTTATATATGTATCCAAAAGATTTTGAATATCAACATCAAGATACTCAACCTGGTCTTGAAGCTCTTATGAATCCAAAACCAATTTTTGAAAATCCCAACTACAAAGGAAGTAATAAGTTAATGAATAAAGTTGCTGTAATTACTGGTGGAGATAGCGGCATTGGTAAAGCAGTTGCACTTGTTTTTGCAGCTGAAGGTGCAGATATTGTCATATCATATCTTAATGAACATTGTGATGCAGAGGAAACTAAAACTTTGATTGAAAAAAAAGGGAGACAGTGTCTTCTAATTCCAGGAGATATTGGTGAAGAAGGGTTTTGTAATAAAATAATAAATGATACGATTAACACCTTTGGTCATATTGACATATTAGTAAACAACGCAGCCGTTCAATATCCTCAAAACAGTATCATGGATATTACTGCTGAACAACTTATGCTAACCTTCAAAACAAACTTTTTCTCAATGTTTTATCTAACAAAAGCAGCAGTTCCTCATATGAAAGAAGGAAGCAGTATTATTAACACTACTTCTGTTACCGCCTATGAAGGTCATGAAACTTTGATTGACTATTCAGCAACTAAAGGAGCAATTAATACATTTACACGTTCCCTATCTCTAAATTTAGCTAATGCCGGAATTAGAGTAAACGGAGTTGCTCCAGGACCTATTTGGACTCCACTTATACCTTCCAGCTTTTCCAAAGAAAAGGTTGCTAATTTTGGACATAATACACCAATGGGAAGAGCAGGTCAGCCTTGTGAAGTAGCAGGTGCTTATGCATTTCTAGCCTCTGAAGATTCTTCATATATCTCTGGGCAAGTAATACATATAAACGGTGGAAAAATTACAACTAGTTAATATTTAGAGGTTAGCCAAAATGCTAACCTCCATTTTATATGATTATATTAATATGAATCATGACCATATTTATGCTCTATATTTTCCCTCTCAGTATTATACTTTTTATTCATATCTTCAAAAGTATTTTTTACATTTTCTACTTCAGCTTCTCTAGCTATTTCTACTTCTTTAGACTCATAAATTTTCTCATTACCTGTTATATATGGATGTCTTTCTAAATGATTTTGTTTATGGTTCACTTTAATTCCTCCATTTTTTCTCTTCTATTTTCTTGTTTTTTCTTTAAATTTTCTAAGTTTTGTTTATTCATATTGTCAGCATTATGCTCCATATATCCTTGCGCATATTCATAATTTTTTTGTAAATTCTCTAGGTCATTTTTAACCCCACCACTAGAAGTTTCTGGTCCATAAACAATTGTATTTTTTAACTCTTCCATTTCTTCTTCTCTTTTTCTTTGTATTTCTTTTGCATGATCAAGTCTTTTAGGATCTCCAATATCTGAATGCTGTTCCATATGACGTTCTGTTCTAGTATAATTTTCTACTGTATTCATTAATTGTTCAACTCTATGCTCATTTTCTATTTTTCCATTCATACCTTTTGTCCTATTTTCATGATTATCTTTATTATGACTCACCAAAATCCCTCCTCTTATACTCCTTATTCTTCACTTAATTGTGCTCTAACTTGTTGTATTTCTTGCTGAGTTGCTTGTACTGCTGGTTTGTAATAACCTTTTTGAACTGCAATTTTATATAAGTCGTATTGGAATTTTTCGTCTGCATCTCTCAATTGTTGAATTGATTTTCTCAATTCCTGATTATCACATTGAGCTATAATAGCACCATATTCAGTAATACTATTATTAAGGGTAGACAACGCGTCATTTACCATTTCCTTTTCTTGCATAACTTATCCCTCTTTTCAACTTAATTTATAGAAATCCCATTAATTTTTGTGTAGTATTTTGAGCTGATGCAGCTGCTTGTTGAAGCATCTGCTTAATTTGCTGGTCTTGGCACTGATTAGCATAATCATTTAGTTTAGAAGCAGTAGTTTGATAACCGCCTACAAGGTGTCTTAAATTTTGTAATTCTATTTGATTTAACTGTGCCATTCTAACTCCTCCTTTGAATTATAATTTTCTCTAGTATTTTTCATCACATTTAACTTAAATATACTAAATAAATCTTTATATAAATTCTTCATTTATTCTTTAATGTAAAATTATTCTTCACATTATTTATAACCTTTAGTACAAGTGTTTTTATCTAATTTTTTTAGTACTTCTCTATAGTCTATTTTTATTAATTCATTATCGTATAACTCTTGATAAGTTGTCTCTTCTATATCTATTTCTATTATTTTGATAAAATTTTCTCCATAAAGCTTTTTTAAAAATAGTTCACAATCCTGTTTAATTAATTCACAGCCTTGTTTATCATCATAATGAAGATCTTTAATATGAGTATTTAATGTTTCTATAATTCCATATAATTGATATATATAACTCATTTCCTTTAACTCAAATTTATTTGTAAGAGAAGCCACTACTTTTGAATAATCTTTATTTATTGGTATTGGATATTTGTTTACACTATTTTCATTATTAAAATATTTTAAAGTTCTTATACTCTGGAATATAGCATTACATATATCTAATCTTATAATATTTATATTTTCACAAATTTTATTTATTTTTTCATTATAATCATATCTTCTATTATCTTTTGTAGAATGTTTAGTTATAATCCAACTACATAGTCCACCTACTAAGGATCCAGTAATAATTGCAGCAGTTGAAAATATTGTTGATATGTATTTTTCAGGAATAATTTGTAATAAGAACACCGACTTACAACTCCTCTCCTTAAGAAGATAAAGTTATAATACTATATTTTCCATAGAAAATTATTTTATTCTAATAATTAATGACGTATATAGTTGCAATAATTTTGTACTCATTTTATGAACAATCATTCAGGAAAACATAGCTTAATTGGAAAATATATGATATACTTATTGTTTAATATCTTTAATTTAGTATTACCACATAAGAAAGGAAAGATTTTATGGATAATTCAAAAGAATTGGGTAGTGCAAAAATTTCAACTTTACTATGGAAGTTTTCTATACCTGCAATTATCGGAATGCTTGTTAATGCATTATACAATATAATAGATAGAATTTTCATTGGACGAAGTGTAGGACAAATAGGTTTAGCTGGACTTGCTATAACACTTCCTATTTCTAGTATTATTATGGCTTTTGGAATGCTAGTTGGAATTGGTGCTTCTACTTTAGTTTCTATTAAACTGGGTGAAAAAGATAAAGCTATGGCTGAGCAGATTCTTAGCACAAGTGTAATTTTAGATATTGTAATTTCTGTTATTATAAGTATTTTAGGACTTACATTTATTAATCCAATCTTAAAACTTTTTGGTGCAAGTAATGCAAGTCTTCCATACGCTAAAGAATATATAGTAATTATTCTTGTTGGGGCTGTATTTCAAAATATTGGCTTTGGTATAAATAATATTATACGTTCTGAAGGTAATCCTAAAATCGCAATGCGAACTATGCTTGTTGGAGGAATTTTAAATATAATTTTAGATCCTATATTTATATTTGTATTCAACTTAGGGATTAAAGGAGCTGCTATTGCTACAGTTATTTCACAAACAGTTAATACAATCTTAGTTATGCATTATTTCTTAAGTAAAAATAGTGGAAGTACTCTTAAAATAAAAAAATCAACCTTTAATTTAAATATAAAAATTTCATTAGAAATATTTTCAATAGGTCTTTCTCCATTCTCAATGCAACTTGCTGCTGGTGCTGTTACTGCACTATACAATAAAGGTTTATTTAAATATGGTGGAGATATTGCTGTTGCAGCCATGGGAATTATAGCTAGTATTTGTATGCTTATCTTTATGCCTATTTTTGGTATAAACCAAGGTGTTCAACCAATTTTAGGTTATAACTATGGTGCTAAATCTTATAAAAGAGTAAAAAAGGCTCTAAAACTTGGTATATATTCAGGAATAACTATAGCTTCTATTGGATTTATAGTAGTAGAATTTTTCCCTGAAGTTCTTATATCCATGTTTAGTAAAAATGATCCAGCTCTTATAAAACTCGGTGCTCATGGAATTAGAATAGATTTAATGTTTCTTCCCATAGTAGGATATCAAATAGTTGGTGCAAATTATTTTCAAGCTATTGGTAAAGCTAAAATCTCTATTTTCCTTAGTTTCTTAAGACAAGTAATTGTATTAATTCCTATAATCATTATTTTACCTAGATTTTTAAAATTAGAAGGACTTTGGCTTTCTCAGCCGCTAGCTGATATAGCTGCTGCTTTAGTTACTGGTTACTTCTTATATAGAGATATAAAAGAACTAAATCGTTTAGAAAAATCTAAAGATAATAAAGAAGTTTTAGCATAATTAAAAATTATAAGGATATTACCACGTAATATCCTTATAATTTACTACTAGCTTCCTTATCTACAATTACAGTTACATCATTGTGGAGCTGCAAAATTGAAGCTGGAACCTCTGGCGATATTTTCCCTTTTATCATTCCATAAACTGCATCAGCTTTACCTTCTCCATTTGCAAGCAACAAAATTTTCTTAGACTGCATTATAGTTTTTATTCCCATACTTATAGCTTTTGTTGGAACTTCTTCTATTGAAGAGAAGAATCTTGAATTTGCTTCTATAGTATCTTGTGTAAGATTAACTAAATGAGTAGAAGCTTCAAAATTTATATCTGGTTCATTAAAACCAATATGTCCATTACCACCTATTCCCAAAACCTGTATATCTATTCCTCCTGATTCTTTTATTACTTTTTCATAATTCTCACATTCCGCTTCTATATCTGCAACATTCCCATTAGGTATATGAATATTTTTTTCTTTAACATTGATATAATTAAATAAATTTTTCCTCATAAAGTAATGATAACTTTGATCATTTTCCTCACTTAATCCATAATATTCATCTAAATTAAAAGTTTTAACATTACTAAAATCTAGTTCTCTATTTTTATACATATTTATAAGTTCTTTATACATTCCAACAGGAGTAGAACCTGTAGCTAAACCTAAAATACTATCTGGTTTTAGTATTATTTGACTAGCAATAATTTTTGCAGCCTTTATACTCATTTCTTCATAATTATCAACAGCAATTATTCTCATTCTAAGCCCTCCCCTAATCTAAGTTATTATATACTGTTTTACCTTCTACTATGGTAAGATATACATTAAATTCACTATCAAAAATTGTTATATCTGCATCCTTACCCTCTTTTAAACTTCCTTTAAATTTATCAATCTTAAATTCCCTAGCTCCATTTAACGAAGCCATTTTGACCAATTCATCAATTTTTAGGTTAGTATGTTTATACATATTTTTAAGTGCAACATTAAGAGTGAGAATACTTCCAGCAAGAGTTCCATCTTTTAGTCTTGCAGATGTTTCATCAACAATAACCTTTTGACCTCCAAGATCATACTCTCCACACTTCATACATCCTGCTCTCATAGAATCAGTTATTAGAACTAGTCTATCTTTTCCTTTTACATTTACAAGAAATTGAAATAATCCCGGATGAACATGTATAGTATCTGCAATAAGTTCACAGTTAACATCATTTCCAAGTACAGCTCCTACAACTCCTGGTTTTCTATGGTGCAAAGGAGTCATAGCATTAAAAATGTGTGTTGCATGGGTAATTCCTTTTTCTATACCATATATAGCCTCCTCATAAGTTGCATTTGTATGTCCTATTGATAAAACAACATCAGGATGAACCTTCATCTTTTTCATAAATTCATCATTTTCATCCATTTCAGTAGCTAGAGTGATTATTTTGATTACATCTAAATAATTTTGAACAAAATCATAACTTGGTTTCTGTATAAACTCTGGATTCTGAGCTCCTTTATACTTTTCATTTATAAAAGGACCTTCCAGATGAGCACCTAAGACCTTTGCTCCATTTAATTCCATACCCATACATTCTTTAACACATTCTAATGCATTATATATGGCTTCTCTACTCATTGTCATTGTAGTTGGTAAAAATGCTGTAACTCCATTTTGGCAGATAGTACTGCTGATTTTTATAATATCTTCAATACTTCCATCCATAGTGTCACTACCACCGCTGCCATGAATATGCAAATCAATAAATCCTGGAGATATATATTTTCCATTAACATCAATTATTTCTTCTAAATCATATTCACCAAGCTTGTCTTTACTAATAATGTATTTAATTTTATTATCAAATAAGATACTACTATTCTGCAATATACCTTCTTCAGTAATTATCTTTCCATTTGTTATTGCTTTCATAATAATCCCTTCTTTATTATATATTTTATACATGAAATATTTGTAAAATAAGATAATAGCTATTTAAGTCTTATCTCATATTTATATTTATCACACCTAAAAGTAGTCTTTGTATATTCCATAGCAGTTCCATCACTTAAATATGCAGTTCCTTTAACAAGCAAAGCTAAATCCTCACTTTCTAAGTTTAATAATTCACCTTCATATTCATTTACCTTTATAGGCTCTATAGTTTGCTTTGTACTTTCAGGACAATATCCATATTTTTCTCTTAATACAACATATAAAGATCTGCCTTCTAACATTTCTCTAGTTAAATCTGGGCATAATCTATACGGAATACAAACATCTTCTACACCAAAAGGCTCATCTTCTACAGTTCTCAATCTTTTTAATTCTATAACTTTTTCATCATCTATTAAATTTAAATGCTTTCTATTTTCTAAAGTTGAATCTTTTATATCAAAGGATAATATATTTGTATAACTTTTAAGCCCTCTCTTAGCCAATGCCTCTGTAAACCCTTTACTTAGTTCAGAAAGAGGTTGATTTATCTTAGGCTGTGAAACAAAGGTTCCTTTTCCCTGTTCTCTATAAAGTACACCTTCATTCACAAGGGCCATTATTGCTTTCCTTGCAGTCATTCTACTTACATTTTGAATTTCACAAAGTTGTCTTTCTGTAGGTATCAAATCACCAGGCTTTAACTCTTCATTTTCAATCATTTCTTGCAGTATTTCTTTCAATTGGTAATATAGCGGTATTGGATTTTCTTTAGAAACCTTTTTCAAAATTCAACCTCCAAATCTCATAATAATATATTGTTATATTGTATATACCAATTTTATCATAATAAATGGAACAATTCAATAACATTATCTTTTAAGTATAGTTAGTTCCATTTATTTTTCCATATATTATCTATTTATAGACCTTGCCATTCTAATATAAGTATGTCGTTTACCTCTTATTGCAATGCTATAATCCATAATATTTTCTGGTACTGCAATTCCAGTATATCCTGCGTCTCCTATATGATGTATATCTGTCCCTGCCATTTTACACATAAGTGCAATTCTTTTAATAGTTTCAGAATCAGCTCCTTCTTGAGAAGTTCCAATAGAAGTTAATGCTAATACCTCTAAGTTATGGGTATATACTATAAGCTCTTTAATATATTCAACCGTTATTCCAGGCACCGTTCCTGGAGCAGGCATAAGAATTATATCAGCTCCAGCCTCTACAAATTCTTTTATATCTTTCTTTGTTATAATGTTTTCACCAGCTTCATTTAATGAACCTGCTGCATGCATTTTACCAACACAAAGAATAACTTTATCTCCTATATCTTTTCTTATACTTTTGGCTGAAGATACAATAGCCTTATTAGAAACTCCTGTTCCAGGATTTCCTGTTAAAACTATCATATTTACTCCCATTTCATAAGCTTTAACAGCAGTTTCTCTAGTAGCTAATCTTCCTTTGGAAATCTCATGTATGTCCCCTACAGATTCCATTTCACTATCTACTGGTTCTAAATTAATTCCTATCACTCTACCTGTAAGTCTTTTTATCTCTTTTATTATGTTATCCTTATCAACTTTAGGAATTCCATTGAAAACAGGATTATATACATCAAACATATTTAACAAAATAATGTCTGCTCCAAAAGCTGCTGCAATCTCTGCATTACTTACATTATAATATAACGGCATAGCAAGTCCTATAATTTCAGCAATTAAAGTCCTTCCTTCACTAGCAGTAATAGCTTCAAGTAATTCTTTTTTACTTATTCCTTTTAAATCCGAATAATTACAATCTAATAACCGTTTCATCTTTAACCTCCAATTAAAACCAAGCACAAAAACAATTGCTATAACTGCCTTTGTACTTGGCTAAATTTATTTATTATTTCATTAAGGCTTTAATACGAGTTACTAATGGATCTGCCATTGTACCAACAACTATTTGATAATTATTTTCGTTAATCTTCATAATTCCAGTAGCACCTATTTCTTTTAATCTAGCCTCTTGTATTTTTGACCCATCGCTAACTATTAATCTTATTCTTGTTATACAAGCTTCAATAACTTCAATATTTTCTTTATTTCCTATAGCTTCTAGTATTTCAGCTGCTTTCATCGTAAGTCCATCATTATCTAATTTTGATAAACCAACACATTTCTCTTCTTCCCCTCTACCTGGGGTTGGAATATTGAATTTCTTTATGCAAAATAAAAATATTACATAATAAACAGCTCCGAATATTAATCCTAATACTAATAATCCAATTGGCTTAGATGAAATCCCAAAATTGAGAACATAATCTATTAATCCTGCTGAGAAACCAAATCCACATTTCATCCCCAATGCTGAAGTAACTGCAAGAGAAACACCTGTTAGTAATGCATGTATTACATATAATACTGGTGCTAAGAACATAAATGCAAATTCTATAGGTTCAGTTATACCTGTTAAGAAGGATGTAAATGCTATACCTAAAAGCATACCTGTTACCACTTTTCTGTTTTCTTTCTTAGCCGCAGTAATCATAGCTAAACATGCTGCTGGAAGAGCAAACATCATGATTGGGAAGAAACCTGTCATAAATGTTCCAGCAGTAGGATCTCCTGCAAAGAATCTTGAAAGGTCTCCATTTACAACCTTTCCTGCTGCATCTGTAAATGAACCAAATTGAAACCAGAATAAAGAGTTAACAACGTGATGCAATCCAAAAGGTATTAATAATCTGTTAAAGAATCCAAAGAAGAAAGCTCCTATAGTTCCAGAACCCGCTACAGCGTTACCAGCTGAATTTATTCCATTTTGAATTACTGGCCATACATATCCAAATATAACACCTAAAATTAAAGTATATATTGAAGTGATAATAGGTACAAAACGTTTACCTCCAAAAAATCCTAAGAAATCTGGAACTTTAATTGCTTTATATTTGTTATACAAATAAGCTGCTAAGATACCTACTATAATACCTGCAAGTACTCCCATATTGATTTTGTCATTAAAAGTAGTAGCTACTTTAGTTAATACAAAATAACCAACAGCAGCAGCTAGTGCTGAAACTCCATTATTTTCTTCCGCAAGTCCTACAGCAATACCAATAGCGAATATAAGTGCTAAATTACCAAAGATAGCATCACCTGCTGCTGCCATCCATTTAATATTAAGAACATCTGGCTGTCCCAGTCTTAATAACAATGCTGCTGCTGGTAATACAGCAACTGGAGTCATAAGTGCTTTACCTAGTCTTTGAAGCTTTGATAATAGTCCACCTTTTGACTTTGCCATAACTTTCCCTCCTGAAATAATTTATAATTGCATATATCATAATTCATGCGTAAAACATAGAATTATTAACTAGTATAAATATCTAAATCGAGAAACAAAAAAGAGCCGAAAAGGTTCCCCTTTTCCAGCTCTTGCCCATTCATATTTATGGTTACACACCGAAAAATATTTTACATTTTATTCTATTATTGTTAATTTAAGTGTAACTCATTTATAGTTAATTGTCAATATATTGTAGCAGAATTTTTAAATTTTTCTATATGAATACTAATATATCCTATTTCATCCTCAACAACTTTAATCTCTATTTCTCTTTCAATTATTTTTGCCACATTTTTAGCTAATTTATATGACTGCTTATATTGTTTTTTTATAACACTCAATAATTCATTCTTTATTGGATTACTAGTAAGGATTCTTTCTATAGCAAATCTAATATGAGTTAAAAATCTTGCATAATCCAAAGATTGTCTATCAATATATATATTAAGACTGTCCTCTATAAATTCAACTATAGAATTACATAAAAAAGTATACTTTACTGTATTTGAAAGATTTCCTTTATTTCTAGCAGAATGAATATGCAAGGTTATGAATCCTATTTCTCCATCAGGTACCTTTATCCCTGTATAATTTTCAATAATTCTAATAGCTTTTTCTGCTATTTGAAACTCCTTTCTATATAAAGTTTCTGTTTCAACTAAAAATGGATTTATTATTTCATCGTTTTTCTTTAGTCTTTGCAAAGTAAAAGCAATATGGTCTATAAGAGATATATGAATCTTTTCATTTAATTCTTCATTAAGTTTATGACTTACCATAAGAATAATCTCTTCACACATTCCTACAATATCTTCATCTACTTTAGTCAATAATTGATTGAACTTACTAGAATTCCCTTCATCTTTTATAACAAAAATCTTTTCAATAGGAGTATCTCCTGAAATTATATCACCTGTTTTTTTACCAAAGCCTAATCCTTTTCGTAAAATAATTTTCTCTTCTCCATTTTGAGATACCAATATTACGTTATTATTAAATATTTTTTTTATTTCGTAATTATGGTTCTTCATATTTACATAACCACCTTTTAAATTATGTTTATAGGTACTTCTTACTTACTATAATTTTCATCATTAGTACACATAAATTTAAACTGCTTTAAATCTAAATTTAGTTTCATCTTCTATATAATTAATTAAAAATTTTTCTTCATCAATTATTTCTCCAACTACATTCACTCTATTATCTTGCGGCAAATCCTTTTTGCAAATTTGAAGTTCACCACAATATCTCAAATATTCTTTATTATCAATAGTTATAACTCCTGACTTTCTCTCACTATTGTTATAAGGATTGATTTCATCCTGTTTTTTTAAAAACATTCGTGAATCTGTAGACCTAACTACATCCTCTGCGCTATCAGGTCTATTTATATGATACTCTTTAAAAATAATTTTCTTTTCAATTTCACAATTAGTATAAAGCTTAATTTTAAATTCTAAAATATCTTGGCTAAGCTGACCTACACTTTCAATTTCTAATTGTGATGGTATACTGTCACCCCAAAACACATTATCTATTCCTAAAGCATATAAATGTTTAGCTGAAATTTCAGGTTTCATAAATCTATGAATTTCAAGAGTTGGAAGTCCTTCATAAATAGGTCCTCTTTTATTTTGAAGAGACGGTATAAATGCTGATATTTCTATATTGTATTTTTTTAGCATGTCATTTTTCTTTTTAAAGCTTTCTACCGATATTCCACTATTAAGTTTAGGATAGTAATTATGACAAGCTTGAATCATCTTATAATTTGGCTGATATTTTTCAAACTGTTGTAGAAATCTTTCAGTAATTGTACTAGCATTAATTTCTACTTTTAATCCATATGAATTTTTAGTAAAAGTGGCAATTTCCTCTGGGGTAAATCCAAAATCCACTCTAATTCCATATATATTTAAATCAGCAATGACTTTCAAGTTATTCATATTTGCATTAAGATAACTAAAAGCTCTCGGTGAAATATCTGCAACAATTTTCATGTTCAATCTGTCTGCAAGTTTTGTAATTTCTTTAAAATCTTCTAATACTTTTTCATAATTTGCTTCTGGAATATGAAGTGATGTAAAAATCCTTTCAAAACCTTTTGTTCTAGCCATTTCTATATATTTTAAATTTTCTTCTAAGGTATAATCCATACCTATAAAAATTGATATTCCCTTTGCCACTTTTGCTACCTCCTAAATATATCTAATCAGTTAACGTATAATAATTAACATCGTTAAATTAATCTATTGGATCTTCAAATCCTAAAAAAGCTGTAGCTATAAACCCTGCTCCATATGCTGATACTACACCAATCAAATATAATAGAGGTTTATTAGTTATTACAGTTAATGGTAGTCCTGATAGTCCCATGCTAGTTGAAGCAACATTTAAAGCTGCTTGAACTGCTCCACCAAAAGCTCCACCTATACATGCTCCTATAAACGGCTTTCCAAGTGGTAATGTAACGCCATATATTAAAGGTTCCCCTATTCCCATAATGCCTACTGGAAGAGCGGATGCTATAGTTTTCTTTAATCTCTTGCTCTTAGTTTTAACAAGAACTGCAATAGCTGCTCCTACTTGTCCTGCACCTGCCATAGCTAGTATAGGAAGTAATAAATTTTCTCCTGTAGCCTTTAATAAATCTGCATGAATTGGAGTTAATCCTTGATGTAACCCTGTCATAACAAGTGGTAAGAAGGTTCCGCCTAAAATAAATCCCGTTATAGCTCCACCACCAGCAATAGCTGTTTTAACAGCTGAACCTATAGAATCTGAAATAACTCCACCTGCTGGCTGTAGTACAAATATTGCAACAAAACTTGATACTAGAACAACTATTAAAGGTGTTAAAAATAAATCTAAAACCTCTGGTACAACTTTTCTAACCTTCTTTTCAAACCAGCTTGAAAAAGCTACTACTAATAAAACAGCTATAATTCCACCTCTACCTGGTAACAAAGCTTTTCCACCTATTGCAACTTTTGCAAGAGCTGGTGAAGTGATAACTGCTGCCATTGTACCACCAAGCATTGGTGAACCACCAAATTCTTTTGCAGCATTTACACCAACAAATAAGTTGAGTCCAAAAAATACAGCACCACCTATTACTACTAAAATTCCACCAAATGTAGTCTTTGCAAACGCTCCATTAGTGGCCTTAATTGCCATATTATTTATTCCCATTACAAGACCACAACCAATAAATGCAGGTATAAGTGGTATAAAAATACTTGCTATCTTTCTAAGTAATAGTTTAAAAGGAGTTGCATTTTTCGCCTTAATTTCATCATGCCTTATTTTTGCTTCATCTAATTCTCCAACCTTCATACCAGTGATTACTCCAAGTTCATTTGCAACTTTTGTTACTCTACCAGGTCCAAGGATTATTTGGATTTGTCCTCCTTGTTCTACCAATCCCATAACCCCTTCAACTTTTTTTAAAGCTTCCTTATCAATCACTTCTTCATCAACAATGTCTAATCTAAGACGGGTCATACAATAAGCAACTGAGACTATATTTTCTTTTCCTCCTACAACCTGCAGAACATGCTCAGCAATATCTTTAGGTTTAATTGAATTAGACATACAATGATACCTCCTTTTAATATAAATAAAAAAAGAGCTCAGAAAATATAAAGTCTTTCTCTCTATTTTCTAAGCTCTTATGTGCATTGATAGTAACACACTTTCGTTATAAAAATATACAAACCATAAAATTGTATATCATGTATACACTTATATAATATGTTAATAAATAAATTATATGCTATTTTCAGTATATTTTATAGCTTATTTAGTTTTATAAGTTACAACTTCATCTGCTCCTGCTCTTACATCTTTATCAATACTAAAATTCAATTCATCTATAATTTCCATATTAGTTATTAAAACAGGAGT
The DNA here is from genome assembly GCF_026735165.1 of Clostridium ganghwense. Classification (GTDB taxonomy): domain Bacteria; phylum Bacillota; class Clostridia; order Clostridiales; family Clostridiaceae; genus Clostridium_H; species Clostridium_H ganghwense. The sequence continues at coordinate 99,713 of NZ_JAPQES010000001.1, forward strand.
GATTAATGAACATCCTTTTTCTTCAATAGCTTGTCTATTTATTCTTATAATAGGTTCTCCTTTTTTTACTCTTTTTCCTTCTTCAGCTATTCTTTCAAATCCATAACCATTCAATGCTACAGTATCAAGACCTATATGCACTAATATTTCAGCTCTATTTTCTAAAACTAGAGCAAAAGCATGATTTGTCTTGAAAATCATCTTCAAAACTCCATCTGCTGGTGCTACTATTGTATCTCCTGTTGAATCTATAGCAACTCCATCTCCTACTAGTCTTTGAGAAAAAACTTCATCTGGTACCTTTGATAAGTCTATAACTTTTCCATCTACTGGTGCAACAAGTTTAAATGCCTTTTTAAAAAATCCAAACATATAAATTCCTCCTAAATAAGTTTATACTTAATTAATTTACTTTAAAACAAAAGGCATGAGTCCCAAAGACTCATGCCATATTTAACAGTTACACGTCATGTTTAATTATAAATGGTATAAATATCTATGTCAATAACTCTTTGAAAAATTCATCATATTTTACATTTCCTACATTTATTATAATTAGATTATTAACACATCTAGTTATTCCAGTATAAATAATCTCTTCTATCATCTCTTCTGTATTATCTATAATAAGTATTAAAGTGTCTGCCTCCCATCCCTTAAAGCTGTGAATAGTAGTTAACTTTATTTTATCACTATTCATTTTAAAATTGTATTTTCTACTATCTCTAATTCTTTGAATTTCTCTTTTTAATCTCTTATTATATTTGTTTTTTTCTATTGTATTTTCAAAATTATTAATTAATCTTGCCTTAACTTTATTATATTCTTCTTCCGACTCAAAGGTGGTTTCGGTTTCATAACCTCTTTCTGATTTTATATAAAAATCTATCTTTTTTAAATTTTTAATTGATGATCCTATAATACATATATCACTAAGCTTTATCTTCTCTTTATATATTATAAAATGTATTTTATTAAATATTTCCCTTAATTCAAAACTATCAAAATAAAAATATTCTATTATACCTTTATCATCCCACATAGTTTTCTGTATATTAAAAGTCTTTACTTCATCTACATTATACTTTGAAGCTAGAAATTCTTTCTGAAATTTAATTGCCAAAATTACTAACTTAGTTGAAAGTCTAAAAGATTGATCCAAAACATTCCATGCCCCTAAAACATTAGTTTGAGAAGTTCTATTTTCTTCAAGCTGTCTCATATAGATGTTTTGTTTTTCATCTCCAAAAAGAACATACTCACCATTTTTCTTCAAAAAATATTTTTTTATAATTCTAAGCCATTCCAATTTATAATCTTGCACTTCATCAATAAATATAGCATCATATCTTTCTATTCTATTCTTTGCAGATTCTAAGTATTTACCAAGTTCCTCACTATCAAAATCACAATGCCACTTAAAAGGAATTGCTAAATTATTTAACTGAAATTTTATAAACCTGTGATAATTGTTTATCTCAAAATCTACTGGATTAAATTCTTCTCTAATAGAATTCATTTTTTCATATATATAATTTTTTAAAGTTATATTATATGTTAAAATTAAAATTTTATTTTTTGTTCTTATATTTGCATTTACAGCTCTTTGTGCCAACATTAAGGTTTTTCCTGAACCTGCAACACCTTTGATTTTTTTACTGCCTGCTCTACTTTTCATAAGCTTAATTTGTTTATTACTATAGTTAATACTTTTTCCACAATCTCTTGTATGTATATGTGGTTGCAATAATGCCTTTATACTCTCATATGTTTTGTCATCAAAACTTTTGTTAAAAGAAGAACCATACATGTGATTTCTCGTCAAAAATTCATAAAAAATTTCCCTTTCAAGAGAATCTTTCCCTATAATTTCAACTTCTTCATATTCAGTATCCCTATTCAAAAACAACTCTCTTTTTACCTTAGCAACACTTTCATTGTGAAAATATATCCCGCATTGTATCAAATTATATACTTCTTTATTTTCTATACTTTTTTTTAATAAGCTTTCATTATGTAAATCATACATATTATTTTTATACTCTTTTACTTGTTCAAAAGGAGACTTAAATACATTAAAATCTCTTTTCTTCCTAAAACCCCTACTTCTATTCCAATAATAATCTTCTAACTTCCAATCCTTCACTCCAATTATAATTATTCCATATTTTTTTTTTATTATTACAATTTGAGGCTTGTCCCCATTTAAGTTTGGCTTAAAAAATACTTCATAAGCATTATCCAGTTCACTATTTAAAAATTCTAATAGAGATTTTTCTCCTTCCGTTACTTCTATACTTTTTTCATTTATTTCTTCTAGACTTGGAAATAACTTAGCCAAAACATCACCTCAATATCATAATTATTTTTAATTTATATCTAAGAATATTTTACCATACAAGTAATATTTTTTAAAATATTTACAATTCTTTTTTATCTTTAATTTTTTTTAATATTGATATATAATTATTTTTTGGAAATATTTTTATTATAATCTGAATTATATACTATAAAAAACCTAAAAATTTTAGTAAAATAAGTATAAATATAAGAAGAAAGGATTTAAAGAATTGGGTGATTTTGTATTAAATTTAGGAATTAAATTTCAAACAGTAAGTATTTTAGTTAAACTTATCATAACTATAGCTCTATTCATTTTACTTCATCTAATTAATAGAAGTACATTTAAAGTTATTAACAGAATCAATTGGAGCTCTCATCAAACAATAAAATATAAAAAAATATTTTCTGTAATTAATAAAATATTTTTTATATTACTTATAATTCCAATATGGATATATGAATCTAAAGATATCCTTACATTTCTAGGACTATTTTCTGCTGGTTTAGCTTTTGCTTTTAAGGACCTAGTGTCAAATTTTCTTGGATGGCTTATTATAAACTCTCATAAACCTTTTCAAGTAGGAGATAGAATTAAAATTGGAGACAGTATTGGAGATATATTAGAAATAGATTGGTTTTATACTACCATTATCGAAGTTACACAGACTAATAAGACTTACGGTCAAAGTACTGGAAGACTTGTATATATTCCAAATATAAAATTACTTTCAGTTGAAGTAATAAACGAAACAAATACTTTTCCATATACATGGAATGAACTTGAGATTACACTAACCCTTAATAGCAATTGGAAAAAAGCTAAAGATTTAATAATGAACATTGCAAAAAATGAACTTGGTAATATTGAAGAAGATGCTAAACATTCTTTAGAAATAGCTTCTAAAACTCATCCTATTTATTATCAAAATCTTTCACATACAATTTACACTTCTATTGATGTTGGGAAAATAGTTTTAACCTTAAGATTTATTTGTAGATCTAGAAATTTTAGAAATATAGAACATAATATTGTTGAAAGTATTCTTACTGAATTTGAAAAACAAAAGGATATCAATATGCTATAATTTATCAGGTGTATTACTACTAAAAAATAAAAACTATCTTTTTCACAAGATAGTTTTTATTTTTTTATATGTTATAATCTTAATTTTTAAATGTATTTTAATTAATTCTCCAATTTGTTTTTCATTATCAAAGTTGAGAACTGTTTCTTTATCCATGTATCTACATCATCCATACGCATGACACTAACCACTCTAACAATAATTTCTCCTAATACTATGGCAAATATCACATCTAAAACTACATGCTGCTTAATAAATAATGTAGATAATATTATTAATATTCCTATAATATTTACAGGTAAAGTAATTTTTTTATTTTTTTCAACTTCACTTATTCCCTTCATAACAAAATAAGTAGTTAATACATGTAAACTTGGAAAACAGTTATAAGGATTATCCGTTTTATAAATTATCCCTACTAGTTTTATCAATATATCACTTTCACCAAGTACTGGTCTCGAAACTGCTGTTTGAAAAAAATAAAATATGATGTAACTAACAATAAATCCTATATTTAAACAAAGTAATGTTTTATAATAAGCCTTTATATCTTTTATACATAAATATACCATTATTAAAAATATAAAAGGATACCATATTATATAAGGAATAATGAAACTCTTTGTAAAAGGAATTACTCGATCTATACTAGTCATCAAACTATAAACGCCTCTACTATCATTGTTTAATATCCCATAAAAAATATTTAAAATTGGAATTGATATCATAAGACTTAATGGAATTATATTGTCCTTTAACTTTTTCATGTAATTTCTCCTTTCTAATAGTCCTTTTTAAAATTATATACAGTCTCTACTATATAATTTTAAATTAATTCTCTTAAAAAATCCTTACCTTAATTCTTAATAATTCCTTAAATTTTTACTTATAAAAAGATTTTCTTGTTTTAAATACCTTTATCTTACAAAAGAAAAGCCTAGAAGTTTGTATCTTCTAGGTTTTATCTTTCCCTTAAATGAATGTATTTACAATTATCTTCTACATTCTTATATGCAGGTCTTATAATTTTAGGTTCACTTGCAACCTGCTCTATTCTATGAGCACACCATCCTGCCATTCTAGCTGCTGCAAATAATGGTGTATACAATTCTGAAGGTATGTTTAACATATCATATACAAATCCTGAATAAAGATCTACATTTGCTGATATATCTTCTCTTCCTTTCATTTCTCTGAAAATCTTAATAGCCGTATCTTCTATATTTCTATAAAGATTAAATTCTTGTACTCTATTTTTTTCCTGTGCTAATTTCAAAGCTTTTTCTTTTAGCATAACAGCTCTAGGATCTGAAATAGTATATATCGCATGTCCTATACCATATATTAATCCTGATCTATCAAAAGCTTGTTTTTTTAATATTTTAACAAGATAATTTTCTATTTCATTGATATTTTCCCAGTCGTCTATATTTTCTTTTATATTTTCTATCATACTCTTAACCTTAATATTAGCTCCCCCATGCTTAGGCCCTTTTAGTGAACCAACAGCAGCTGCTATAGCGGAATAAGAATCCGTTCCTGTTGATGACACTACATGAGTGGCAAAAGTTGAATTATTACCTCCACCATGTTCAGCATGTAACACTAATGCCAAATCTAAAAGTTCAGCTTCAGTCCTGGTATAATAATTATCAGGTCTTATAAGATGTAATATATTCTCAGCCGTTCCAAGCTCAGCTTTAGGTGAATGTATATATAAACTTTTTTCATCATAATAATGAGCCTTAGCTTGATATCCATAAGCTATCATTGTAGGAACTCTAGCAATTAATTCTATACTTTGTCTTAATATATTCTTTACACTTATATCATCTGGATTAGTATCAAAAGAATAAGCGACAAGTATGCTTCTTTCTAATTTGTTCATTATATTATTACTTGGAAATTTTAAAATCATATCTTCAGTAAAACCATCAGGTAAAGTTCTACATTCTCCTAAAAGATATTTAAACTCCTCTAATCTATCTTTATTAGGAAGTTCTCCAAAAAGAAGTAAATAACTTACTTCTTCAAATCCAAATCTTTTGTCCCTTTGAAAGCCCTTAACAATTTCTTTTACATCCATACCTCTATAAGTTAACATACCTTCGTCAGGAATTTTTTTTCCTTCCTTCATTATATATCCATGCACATTTCCAATTTCAGTAAGTCCCACTAAAACCCCTGTACCATTTTCATTTCTTAGTCCTCTTTTAATATCATATTCACTATAAAATTGAGAATCAATAACATTATTCTTTTCAGCTAAAAATGTTAATTCATTTAAAATATTTTCATTAAATACATTATGCGTAAATATACTATCTCTAAAATTAATCACTATTTGTCAGCCCCCCCATAAAATAAATAGTTGATTTAATATATTTTACCACATAACAAGCTATTATGAAATAGAATTTTGTGTAAAATTGAATATTTATTTTTCTATTATTTCATTTTATTCTGTATTTCTTTCAAAACCATCATTAAAATTCAAAGTCAACAACATTCTCAACGCCTTTTATATTCGCATTTTCCTTTTGTTTAATATATATTTAGATACTACAAAATACTTTTAAAATTTTTTCAACTTTGCAATTATTATTTTTAAAATTTCATCTAAATAATCCATTGCACATTTCTATATATTGGTTTGCATTTTTAATATATTTATATATTTTTTAAAAGTTACACATATTAAAATAAATATATTTTATTCATATGATAGTTGTAATTTTATCTTTTTTTGTTAAACTATATCTATATAAACTTTATATACATAAATTATGTATTATTAAAAATTTCATGAGAGATTGGATGTGTTATTAATGGCAGAAGCTATAAATTATGATTCATTACTAATACTAACCATTTTTGCATTTATAACTCCTATTTTTGTAAATGCTATAAAAAAATTTAGAATACCCTTTGTTGTTGGAGAAATTTTCGTAGGTATTATAATAGGAAAAAGCTTTTTAAATCTTGTACACGAAGACATATGGATAAGCTTTTTATCGCACCTGGGTCTGGCTTATCTCATGTTTCTAAGCGGATTAGAAATTGATATTGATAGAGTTAGGATTGGAAAAGAAAAAAAGAAAGTAGCTCTTCGTGTACTTATGTGTTTTGGAATGTTTGGCATTTCTCTATTAGTTTCATACCTCATGTGTAAACCTATGTATAAATTAGGTATTATTAAAGATATTTTATTTATGACTTTTTTATTTACAGCTGCTGCCCCTGGACTAATTGTTCCATTTTTAAAGGAAAGAGGGATACTAAACACAGACTACGGACAACTCCTATTAATATATACATTAATTTGTGAATTTGTGTGTTTAATAGCCCTAACACTTATTTCCTCTACTATTACACATGGATTAACTTATAAAAACTTTTTATTCATAATCTTATTTATAGCAGCATTTATTATCTTTAAAATTATTGAAAAAACTTCACATATATTTGATTTATCTTCTTCTTTTTTTTCAAACTTGCATATAGGAGTTCGTGCTGCTTTTGCACTAATGCTTGTGCTTGTAACTATTTCAGATAAAATTGGTACTGAAATAATATTAGGTTCTTTCCTTGCAGGTTTTATTTTTTCACTTATACTTGATAAACAAAAAGAGGAACTTAAATATGAATTAGATATACTTGGATATGGATTTCTAATTCCTATATTCTTTATTATGGTTGGTGTTAATCTAGATTTATCTTCTATATTAAAGAATCCTCAAGCTCTTTTAAATATACCACTATTCTTACTTGTAATATTTACAGTTAAACTAATACCATCACTACTTATGAACTTTACATATGATTTTAATAAAGCTATATCTGGTGCTTTTATATTTTCTTCACAACTTAGCTTATTAATAGTTGGTGCACAAATGGCTTATAATTTACAAATTATTACTGCTGCAGACTATTCCTCCTTCGTTGTTACAACAGTTATATCATGTATATTATTTCCTCTTTGCTTTGATATAATATTTAAGTCTGACAATATTAAAGAATCAGCAAATTCATCTGTTAATAAGATATGCATTATGGAAATAGTGCCAATGAATGAAGAATTATTCGACAAATCATTAAAAGAGATTGATTTTCCTTATAAGTTCAGAGTTTTTATGATAGTAAGAAATAATATTGAAATATTACCAGTAGCAGATACAAAGATATTAAAGGGTGATAGACTTATTATTGCTGGACTAGCAAATAAATCAGAAGATGTAATAAAATTGTTAAACGGGTAAATTTTTAAGCTAAAAACATCAAGTATATAAAATCAAAATTTGGTTATCATAATTAATGTCAAAAGATTTAAAATTATTTAACTAAACAATATTAAAGATTCAGTTAATTATTGAAGCTTTGGTATGAAAAAGTCCGTAGACAGAGCTAAAGGTATTACTTGAATTGGTAACAGTTTAAATATACTGGAGGTGTTTGCATTGGACATTATTAGTGATTACTGTTACTCATCTATATTCAGTAATCAAAGCAAACCATTGTAAGGCACAGAAATCCGTTTAAAACTTAAAATTATTTTGTAAGTGTAGTAGATATTTTGTGTTATCCAAAGGATTGTATGAAATGTTTACAGTGTTTTGCAAAATTTTTTTAGTAGGGTGTGATTATGGGAGTTACAGTGGATGTATAAAATATTTAGTTAAACTAATTTTAAACTTTTGATTCCTATATTTAGGATAAAGGTAGATGTTTATACATCTACCTTTTTTAGTATTTGAAAATCACTCATTTGAAAATTTCCCCATAGATAAATTGACTTGAAATTTTCATTGTGCTATTATTTATTTGATACTTTTTACATTTTTTAACATTTCCATTCTTATCTACTATACTTTATTCTCCTATATAATATACATCCTTAAATTATAATATAACTTATCATTATTTTCTATCTTTGTAACTATATATAGTATATATTCTCTCTTAAATAAAAAACATAAAAACCTTAAAATATGTGAGGAGGCGATGAATGTTTTATTATTTATAAAGCCATAACTTTAAAAGGAGGAAAAATATATGGACAAAACCCCTATAGTGATATCTGAAAAGAAATCATTATCTTCTAAAATACATATTAACGTTAAATGGTTAATAATTATTTTGGCAGTTCTAGCTCTAGTTATCTTCGAAGTTATTCCTATGATTTATTTAGTAATTAAAAGCTTTATCTTAGAGGGAAATTTTAGCATTAAAAATTATAATGTAGTATATTCAAAATCTGCAAATTGGAGCGCTTTTATAAATACTTTTAAAATTTCTTTATTAGTTATGCTATTAAGTTTAGTTATAACGTTTCCATTAGCTTGGTTAGTAGGACGAACAGACTTACCTGCTAAAAAATTTTTCAGAACATTTTTTATAACCACCTACATGATTCCACCTTACGTTGGAGGTATAGCATGGACTCAATTATTAAATCCTAATGTTGGATATCTAAATAAATTTTTAATGAAAGTTTTTCATTTGTCTTCTGCCCCCTTTAATATATACTCTACAGGTGGACTTGTATGGGTATTAACACTTTTTTATTCTCCCTTTGCATTTATAACTATATCTCGTGCTCTAGAAAAAATGGATCCTACTTTAGAAGAAGGTGCAAGAATATCCGGTGCTTCTCCTCTTCGTACAATGTTTAATATTACTTTACCTCTTACTTTCCCTAGTATACTTGCAGGTGGACTTCTAGTTTTTGTATCTGCTGCTTCAGCTTTTGGTATTCCATCAATAGTAGGTATGCCTGGCGGAATAGAAGTTCTTACCACTAGAATAGTCTCTTATGTATATATGGGTTCTAGCAAAGGAGTATCAGAAGCAACAGCCCTTGCCGTTTCTTTAATGGTTGTAGCTAATTTAATTTTATTCTTAACAACTACAGTACTTGCTACAAAAGAATATGTTACTATTTCTGGTAAAAGCACAAGACCAACTCTTGTAGAACTTGGAAAATGGAAAGGATTAATTACCTTTATTGTAAGTCTTTACGGTTTTATTGCTGTTATTTTACCTTTAGGCTCTATTGTCATTACTTCTTTATTGAAAACAATGTCTAAGCCTATTTCATTATCAAATCTTACATTTGAAAATTGGTCCATTGCAGCTTCAAATCCAGAATATATGGTAACTATAAAAAATAGTTTTATATATGCAACAATTACTGCTGTAATTGGTACTATTGTAGCGCTTTTAATCTCTTATCTCGTAGTTAAAACCAATGTAAAAGGTCGTAAAATACCTGATTTTTTAGTAACTTTAGGATCTGCTACACCAAGTGTTGTTATTGCTTTAGCCATGATTATAACTTTTTCAGGTAAATTTGGTTTGAACCTATATTCTACCATAGCAATCCTAGTTATAGCTTATTTAGTTAAATACCTAATGATGGGCGTTAGAACTATCTCTGCCTCACTTTCTCAAGTACATGAATCTTTAGAAGAAGCTGCTTTAAATTCTGGTGCCTCTTGGCTTAGAACTTTAAAAGACATTATTCTACCTCTTATAGCTCCTTCAATTATAGCAGGTTGGTTCTTAATTTTTATGCCTTGCTTTTATGAATTGACTATGTCTATACTTTTGTACGGATCAAAAACCAAAACAATAGGTGTTCTTTTATATGAACTTCAAACCTATGCAGATCCTCAAAGTGCTTCGGTTCTTTCTGTTTTAATACTGTTTATAGTTCTTGGAGGAAATTTAATCATGAGAAAATTCTCAAAAGGAAATATTGGAATTTAATATTGATTAAAATTTAAATAAGCAAAGGAGAGAATAATCATGTCAGAAATAGTTTTAACAAATATTATTAAGCAATTTGGCCAAGTTAAAGCTGTAGATAATTTTAATGCAGTAATCAAAGATGGAGAATTTGTTTCTATTTTAGGCCCTTCAGGCTGTGGAAAAACTACTACCCTTAGGATGGTGGCTGGCTTTGAAAAAGCTACTGGTGGAGAAATTCGTATAGGAAATACTATTGTTAGTTCTTCTAAATCAAAAACCTTCGTACCTCCTGAAAAAAGGGATATTGGTATGGTTTTTCAATCATATGCTGTTTGGCCTCATATGACAGTTTTTGATAATGTAGCTTATCCTCTTAAAATAAAAAAGTTAGATAAAAATGCAATCAAAGAAAAAACTATGAAAGCTTTAGAAGCTGTTCATCTTGACGCATACGAAAAAAGATATCCAAATCAATTATCTGGAGGACAGCAACAAAGAGTTGCATTAGCTAGAGCCTTAGTTGCAGAACCTAGTCTCTTACTTTTAGACGAGCCCTTAAGTAATTTAGATGCAAAGCTTAGAGAAAGCATGCGTTTTGAAATAAAAGACCTTCAAAAAAAATTGAAGATTACTGTTATATATGTTACTCACGACCAAGCAGAAGCTATGGCCATGTCTGATAGAATTGTTGTAATGAATAAAGGAGTTATTCAACAGGTAGATACTGCAATGAATATATACGAAAACCCTGTTAATCAATTCGTTGCAGATTTCATTGGTCTTGTAAACTTTATAAAAGCAGATGTTGAAAAAGATAAAGTAATAATACCTGAATTAGACTATAGTTTTGAAATGAAAAATGATTTTACTGGAAAAGGTATTGTTGCCGTAAGACCAGAAAATATTTCTATAAGTAGAAATGGACCAGGAATAAAAGGTATATTACTTCGTAAATTTTATTTAGGTAACTCAGCAGACTGTAGAATAAATGTTAACGGTCAAACCATTCGTGTAACAGATGAATCTAATGTTTATGCAGATTATAAAGATGGTGAAGAAATATATTTACAATTTAACAAACTTATAGTTTTTCCTGGAAGCGAAGAAATCCAAGTAAATGAAAAAGCTATTTAATATTTTTGTTTATAATTTTTAATAAATTATAAAATATATAAAATAAAGGAGATTGTAAAATGAAAAAGAAGTTTAAAATTTTTACCATTCTTGCTATGCTTTCCTGTTTACTATTAGCACTATTTACTGGTTGCGGTAATCAAGCAACTGATGACACTAAAAAAAAGGTAGAGGGGCCTAGCGGCAAACTTATGATTTATACTTCTATATATCCAGATATTATTCAAAGTGTAAAACCTGCATTAAAAAAAGCTTTTCCTAATCTTGAAATTGAGTGGTTTCAAGGTGGAACAGAAAAAGTTGTAACTAAACTCACTGGTGAAATCGAAGCTAATAAAATTGGTGCAGACTTACTTATGGTTGCAGATCCATCTTATTATTTAACATTAGAAGATCAATATCTTCTACTTAAATATGATGCTCCTAATCGTAAGGATGTAGAATCAAAAGATGCTGAAGGATATTGGACAGGTGTTAGAATTTCTAATATGATAATTGCTTATAATACAAACAAAGTAAAAGAAGAAGATGCTCCAAAGTCATTTAAAGATTTATTAGATCCAAAATGGAAAGATAAAATTGCTATGCCAAATCCACTACTTTCAGGTACTGCTTTTGTAACAACTGCTGCTTTATCTGATGCATTTGGTTGGGATTATTTCGAAAAATTAAAAGCTAATGGTCTAAAAGTAGAAGATGGTAACTCTAAAGTTCAAAATAAATTAATAACTGGCGAATATGATGTTGGTATTATATTAGAAGAAAACATTTTAAAAATGGCTGCTAAAGGTGAACCTTTAAAGGTCGTTTATCCAGAAGATGGTGTTGTTGTAGTTCCAAGTCCAATATCTATCTTTAAAACTTCACAAAATATAGAAGCAGCTAAAGCTGTTGAAAATTGGTGGCTATCTAAAGAAGGTCAAGAAGCTATAGTTAAAGGTTGGATGCACTCTGTTCGTAAAGACGTAACTCCTCCAAAAGGTGCTCCTGAATTCAGTACCTTCTCTGGAAGAGCTTTTAAAGTTAATTGGGCTAAAATTGCAAATGACAATGAAACAATTAAAGAAACCTTCAGAAATAAAGTTATGGATAATTAATATAATTTAAAATAGTTTATATCTAAAAAGGGTTAGACACTAGTATATGTCCTAACCCTTTTTAAAAATCATTATTAAGCTTTATAATGATTTTTTAAATATTCTTCAAACGCTTTAGCACTAAGGGGTTTGCTAAAATAATATCCTTGCCCTTCATCACAATCAATACTTTTCAAAGACTTTAGCTGTTCAATGTTTTCTATTCCTTCTGCAATTATCTTTAAATTTAACGAGTGAGCCAAACTTATTATACATTTGATTATTTCACTTTCAGCAGACTTCGTAGTTATCTTATCAATAAATGATTTATCAATTTTTAACACATTTATAGGAAATTGTCTAAGATAATTCAATGAAGAATAGCCTGTTCCAAAATCATCTAGAGCTACATTTATATTTATAGCCTTTAAGGTTTCTAAAAGTTGAATTGTTAAATTCATATTCTTCATTGCAATACTTTCTGTTATTTCAAGCTCAAGATATTTAGGATTAAATTTAGTATCATATAATATTTTTTTTACTGTAGAAATTAGTTCTTTATCTTCCAACTGCCTTCCAGATAAATTAACAGAAAGCTTCAAATTAGGATATCCTATATCATGCCATCTTTTAGCTTGATTACAGGATGTTTTTAAAACATATTCTCCTAAAGGTACAATAAGTCCAGTTTCTTCAGTTGACGGAATAAATGCTGATGGTGCAATTACCTTACCCTCTTTATTTATCCATCTAACTAAAGCTTCTGCTCCTATTAACTTTTCAGTTTTAATATCTATTTGAGGTTGATAAAAAACATAAAATTCATTATTATCAAAAGCTTTTCTTAAGTCTTTTTCTAGAGTAATTTTTTTAATTTTATTTATATAAAATTCTTTATCATATATTTTATAATAATTTACACAAGAGTTTTTTCTTAAACTTTTAGCAGTATACATAGCAATATCTGCATTTTTTATAAGTTCCTCTGGTGTACTACCATGCTCAGGATATATGCTTACTCCCATACTTGATGTAATAAAAATTTCCTTATCATTTATCATAATTGTATTTCCTAGTTCACTGTTCATCTTCTCTAAAAATTCTTTTGTATTTGCAGCAAATTTTGTTTCTAATATTAATACAAATTCATCTCCACCCCATCTATATACTCTATATTTATATCCTGTAAATTTATTAAGAAATAAACTAAATTCCTCTAATACCTTATCTCCAAAAGTATGTCCAAATGTATCATTAATTTCTTTAAATTTATCAATATCTATAAATATAAGAGCAAATAAGTTCTTTTTCTCACACATATTTTCCAAATCTCTATACAATGAATTTTTATTTGGAAGTCCTGTGAGAGAGTCTATAAAAGCCAAATTATAAATTTTCTCTTCCCTTTCTTTTAAAAGCTTCTGGCTTTTCATAAGTTTATCAAATTGCTTTCTAATTTCTTCTTCTGCTACTATTAATGCTTCATAAACTCCTCGTATCTCTTCATATCTTTCATTTAATTGGTCTTCTTCTATTAATAATTGTATTTTTCGTGAACATATATATCCAAAATTTTTTGCTAATTGGCAAATAAAGTTTATTGATTCTCTTTGTTTATCTTCTGATATAGCTTCACAAATTACTGCTGCTACCTCTTTATTTACAATAATAGGTATACATATATTGTTCAATCCATTTATACACTGTATTTCTATATATCCTTGTCCACTTTTGAATTTATTTAAAAATTCTTTAGTGATATTAATACATATTTTATTATTAGGATCACACGTAACTAATACATTATTATTAACATCTATTATTTTTGATGGAACTTCCATATATTTATATATCATATATAACAGTTGTTGTAATACTATTACATCTAAAAGTTTTTCTAACTTATAAGACATAATATCACCTCAATATATAATATAAATACTCATAATGAAATGTACCTAAAATAATTATTTTATTAAAAATTACTTGCACAAAACTGTCCTTCTCCGCATACCCTGTTAGGGTATAAGATATCTTTAGGAGGGATTATATATGATAACAGAAGTAAATGATAAAACATTTAATAGAGAAATAGGTAATGATGAATCTGTTGTAGTTGCTGATTTTTGGGCACCTTGGTGTGGTCCTTGTAGAATGGTATCACCTATAATTGATCAATTAGCTAAAGAATTAGGAACTAAAGTTAAATTTGTGAAAATTAACGTTGATTCAAGTCCTACATTAGCTAGAAAATTTAGAATATCAAGTGTACCAACAATAATAATATTTAAGAAAGGAAAACTAAAAAAACTATAGTTGGATTTACTCCAAAAGATGAGCTAGCACACAATATAAAAAAATTATTGTAGTTTTAAACCTAACAACTAAAAAAGACATAAATAAAATTCATAAAAAACGACTTATGTAAATTCTATAAGTATTAAATAAAAAATACTGTAAAAAATAATAAGGAATACTTTTATAAGAGAGGGATAAACATGGCAAAAAAAGGTATGAAACGACCATCACCAAAAGAAAATCAAAAAGGTCAAACCAATCAAAGAATCATAAGAAATCATCCTAACGCAGTTCCTGAAACAAAAGATTAACTATAAAATCTCTCTAACAAAATAACTTTGTTAGAGAGATTTTATTTTATTCATAATATATTATTAAGTATATAATCTATATATATTGGAATAATATATTAATATATAAAAATAATTCCAAGTGAAAGGTAGTGAATTTATGGAAAAAACTCTTGTGCTAATAAAACCTGATGCAGTAGAACGAAACATTGTAGGTGAAATCCTTACTTTTTATGAAAAACAAAACTTAAAAATAACTGCACTTAAAATGTTAAAAGCCACGGAAGATATGGCTCACCTTCATTATAAAATTCATGAAGATAAACCGTTTTTTAAGGATTTAATAGCTTATATAACACGAAGTCCCCTATGTGCACTTATCCTTGAGGGAGATAATGCTATAGAAAAGGTTAGAAAAATAAATGGAAATACAGACCCATCAAAAGCAGAACAGAACACTATAAGAGGAACTTTTGCTGTTTCTAAAACTGAAAATTCAGTTCATGCTTCTGACAGTACAGAAACTGCGCAAAAAGAAATAAGCATCTGGTTTTAACACTACTTAAATAGCAAGTAGTGTTAAAACTTTACCTTAATATTCTATAATATTACCTTTAAATAAAACTTTATATACTCTTAGTTTTTATTAAAATAAATATGATATAAATATATGAATCTAAGAGGCTCTTCAATATAATCATATAAATATCTACTTTTTTTATTTAGGAGCTGTTTTTTTATATTCTCCAAATAAGCACTCTGCTTTTCCTTAGTTAATTCTTTATAAAAGTTATATTCTTCTTCTATTTTACTTATATATTCTAATTTTGATGGTTCTTTAAATAGTATATAATGTTTTAAAGCATATACCCATAAATAAAGGTGAGCGCATATAATTCCCCAACTATCAAAATCTAATTTTTCTTTTATCCCCTGCTGAATATAATTAATTTGAAAATCTAAAAGTCTCTTTGAATAACCTGTAAAATTTTCTTTTAAATCATATGCAGACAAATAATAAAGTTCTTGTAGTATGTCATCAATAACCCTTTCTATACTCATTGGTTGTAACTTTTTTACCCGAAATTCTTCTGCCATACTTTTCTTCATGTATTCAGTTACCTTTTTGAAAACATCTACACTAGTATGTCTCTTTATCATATAAAACATATCATAAGCATTTTTATACAATTTGTCTTTTTTGAATCTTTCTATACCTATAGTATTTACCGCAAAAGTTACTAGCTTAGATGTAATTGCAGAATAATTATCTACAATAATAGGTACATAATTTAAGTGAAGCCCTAAAACTTCTCCCTGTTTAATACCAGTAGTATGAAGCTTTCTTATATCTGCATGCAAAAAATCTATTTTCAAACTTCCTTCTTTTGATTTTTTATTTTCTCTAAAAATAAAAGGAAACTTAACTATGAAAGTTGTAATAGGTAACGTTTTTCCAGATTTCATTACACTCTTCGGAATATATTCCTTTATTTTTATATGTATTTTTTTAGTATTGAATTCTTTTTCTATAGCCTTCATTTCTTTTCTCAATTTATTAGGACTTAAATCTGTATACAAATCTAAATCTTCAGTACACCTTTGTACCTCTAAAGGAATATAAAGCTGCATACAAGCTCCTCCCTTTAAAACTATTCTATCTTTCAATTTTTTTTGAACTTGAGAATGAAACTCATATATCCATATTTGCCTTTCTAGTACAGATTTTGAAACTCCATGATAATTAGCCTTACTTGCAATATGCTGTTCTGTAAAATAATAAGAATCATGAGTTAAAATTTTTTTCTTTACCTTCTTTATGGTCTTCACCTTCTTCTTTTTAAGTTTATATCTATATTTTAGCCACTTATTATATTTATACTCTTCTCCTAATTATAATATATATAGTTCATCTATTACATTTTCTAAATTCTATCAACTTAATATGAGAAATAATCTTCAAGGATATCGTAATCAAAGCAGTATAATAAACTACAATAAAGAGAAAATAAAAAAGAAAATATTTGGATTTATAAACAGGAGGTATATCATATGAATTTGAGGAAAAAAACTAAAATATCAATAATTGGTGCAGGCTTTGTTGGGGCAACAACCACATATGCTTTAATGATAAGTGGTCTTACTTCTGAGCTTGTAATTGTTGATATAGATAAAGATAAAGCTCTTGGTGAAGCAATGGACCTATCTCATGGAGTATCTTTTGTTAATCCTGTAGATATATATTCAGGAGATTATAAAGATACAAAAGATTCTGACATAGTAATAATCACTGCTGGAGCAGCTCAAAAGCCAGGAGAAACTAGACTAGATTTGATAAATAAAAACTTTAATATATTTAAAAACATAATTCCTGAAGTTGTAAAATATAACCCAAATTCTATACTTCTTGTAGTATCAAATCCTGTAGATGTTCTAACATATATAACCTACAAGCTATCAGGTTTTCCAAAGGAAAAAGTTATAGGTTCAGGTACAGTTCTTGATACTTCTAGATTTAAGTATTTGTTAAGTGAACACTTTAATATTGATGCAAGAAATATTCATACTTATATAATGGGTGAACATGGAGATTCTGAAATCGCAACTTGGAGCTTAACTTCTGTTGCAGGAATGAATATAAATGAATATTGTTCAAAAGTATGCAACAAATGTGAAGGTCTTTCAAAATATAAAATATTAGAAGATGTGAAAAAAGCTGCATATAAAGTCATAAAAAAAAAAGGTGCAACTTATTTTGCAGTAGCTCTAGCAATCACAAGAATAGTTGAAGCTATTTTAAGAGATGAAAATTCAATTTTAACAATTTCCAGTCTCCTTGAAGGTCAATATGGAATTAATGACGTTTATCTTGGTACACCCACAATAATAGGAGCATCTGGAATAAAAAAAGTGTTAGAAGTTCCTTTAAATGATGAAGAACTACAGCAATTAACTTCATCTGCAAATACAATTAAAGAATATATAAATAAATTAAAACTCTAGAAGAATTTTTCTTCTAGAGTCTTCTTTTTTCTTTTAAGTACCCTTATCTTCAAATTAATACGCACCAAATAATCATGATAAAAATAAACATAACTAACATCATATTAGCAGTCTCAAAAGAGATTGTTGTATGTCTAATTTTTTTTATAAAATTTAAATCTTTTGCAATTATTTTTTTATAAATTATATATCCTATTCCTAGAGATAATAAGTATTGCAGCCAACTTTTAATATTAAATATTTTTATATATGAAAGGTCAATATTCCATAACTTTTCAGCGATAGGGATATAAAGATTTCCTAACAAAATACACATTACAGCTAATATAAGTAGTGAAAAATTGCATAATGTAATCTTCTTTTTTTCAACATTAGAAGTTCCAAAAAAAATTTGAGACAGCTTTACAAATGATATGATAGTACCTAAATTAACAATATAAACCATAAGCATCTTCAAATTATTACCCTTTAATGAATATTTAATAAGACTTTTACTAACAAAACCATTAAAGAAAGGTGAACCTGTAATAGACAGCATTCCTATACTTAAAAATACAGCTGTAAATGGAAGAGCTCTAAATACTCCTCGTATTTTAAAAATATTTTTTGTATTATACCTATTAATAATAATTCCAGCACCTAGAAATAAAAGAACTTTAAAAATTGCATGATTAAAAATATGCAGAAGCCCTCCATAATATTGTTTCCCTTGCATCGCACTCAAACCCATAAGTATAATTCCTATTTGTGATATAGTGTGAAAAGCTAAGATTTGTTTAATGTCTTTTTGACTTAAGGCAAAAATAACTCCTGATAAGGCAGTTAGAAATCCTAATAAGAAGAATAAATTACTAGGAGTATTAATATTAAAGATTTGATTAATTCTTATAAAACCATAAAGCCCACTTTTTACTAGCAAACCAGAAAGCAGTGCAGATATTGATGATGGAGCTGCACCATGAGCCTTAGGAAGCCAATTATATACAGGGAAAAATGCAGATTTTACTCCTAAAGAAGCAATAATAAGTATATATGAAAATCTTATACCATAAGTATTATTTATTAAAGCTATTCTTTGACTCATAATATCCATATTTAATGTTCCAGTTGTCATATAGAGAGCTATTAAGCTAACAAGAAAAAATATCATCCCACTACTGTTAAAAAGGAGATAATAAAGTCCAGCACGAACTGAACGTCCATCTCTTTTGTAGATTATTAAAATAGAAGATACTATGGTTATTATTTCTAAAAATATAAAGAAATTAAACAAATCATTTGTTTGAAGAAGACCTAAAAAAGCACCTTCTAAAAACAACAGGAAAAACCAAAATTTATAATTCTCTCTTTTTTTATTCCAGCTGTATATTAGAATTGTCCACCAAATAAATACTGAAAGAAGTATAAATGAAATAGATAAATTATCATTTTTCAAGCAAATGCCTATATTTTTATTCCAACCACCTATTAAAATTTCATGAACACCATTAGCTTTAATAAAATTATAATACGAAGCTATTGCAATTGAGATAATTCCTTGAGATATAAATACTAAACAATTAATATATTTATTAGCTAAAACGTATATAATAATTGAAAAAATTATAGGTATAAATATTAAGTAAATAGGTATCAAATTCATATTAATATTCCCTCTCTATTAATTCCTTCCAATTTAAGGTTCCATAATAATGAAAAATTTTAATACTTAGCATTAATGCAAGTGCTGTTATAGCTGCACCTATAACAATAGTCGTTATCATTAATGCCTGAGGAAGTGGATCAACCATTAACGCTGTATTTCCTGGTAATATTGGTGGTTGGGACTTTTGAAGATTTGCAAAATTTAAGAAAAGAAGTATTATAGATGTTTGAGTTATATTAAGGCAAATTATTGATTTTATTATATATTTACTTGTAGTTAGACCGTAAATTCCAATTAGGATAACAATAAAAGATAAAATAATGTCTAAGTGCATTATTTTCCCTCCTCAATAAATATTGAAAAAATAGTTGTAAGACCTGCCGCTACCTTTAATCCAATAAAAAAATTTAATAAAAGTAAAAATATTCTTTTTATCTCTAAAGGAGTATTTATTTTTGTGAAATTGGTGAATAACTCTCCTTTTGTAAAAAAACTTATAGATGCAATAATTAGAATAGACATAAAACAAATTTTTTCTAATTTTAATAATAAATTTATATTAAAAGTTTTTTTAGCATGAATAAAGTAAGTTAAAATAAACGCAGTAGCTATTATAGCTCCCCCCTGAAAACCACCGCCTGGAGAAGTATCACCATGTAAAATTATATAAAATCCAAATAATAATATAAAAGGATATAAAAATCTACTTATACAAACTAAAATAAAGGATATCTTCAATATATCTCCCCCTAATGTATCTTTTCATCCTTTCTGGCAATAAATATTATCCCCGTTACAGTTATAAGTAAAGTGCTTGCTTCAAAAATGGAATCAAATAGTCTATATTCTAAATAAATACCTGTAACTATATTTTTAGACCCTGTTTCTTTAAATGTGTTTTCTAAATAATAATCTTTACTTTGAATTGCATTGGAACTTTTTGTTATATCTTTGGAAGCAATAGAAAAGGTAACCAATATAGTTAATAGCATTATTAATATAAATATTTTTTTAATCAACAGTTTCATTTTCTCCCACCTTTATAATGGTTATATCATCTATGTGTTTTGTTATTTGTTCAAGTTTATTCATTAAAATACTTGACTCTTTTCCTTTTAATATATAATTATTTGTATTTGGGCATTTATCTACAATTAAGTCAACATTGTTTTTCCTGAAAATACCACGTATTTGATTTTCGTTACTATCGAATATTTTCAACTTTAAATCATAGTGATTACAGAAATCATTTAATATTTCGTAGCCTTTACCTATATAATCATTCCCATTATATTTTAAAAAATCATCTTTTAAATGGTTTATAACAATAAATTCTTTTTGTTTTGATATAGCAACAATAAAAATTAGTGGGATTATAGCACTACCAATAGAAATTTCCGATAGAGCAACATCAGGGGCTTTATACATAAAGTACAAGCTAGCAGCCATTAAAGAAAAAGCAGAAAACAGTATTATTAACTTTAAGTTATTTTTTGTTCTAACTATTGTTATAGCAATTATTATCATAATTATTTGTAATATAATTTCTATAATCATTTTTTCCCTTCTTTCTTTAATTCAATGCCATTTAAATATGCAGATCTTGCAATAACATGATTAGTAACAGGGCCAGTTATTATCATAAATAATAATATTAAAAATAGCTTTACAGATATTGTACTAAAGCCACATTTTATTATTAAAGCTAAAAAGATTGTTATAAGAGCTGCTGTATCAATTTTACTACTGGTGAGAAGTCTTGAATATATATCTGAAAATCTTAGAATTCCAATAATTCCAAAGGTAATATAAATCCAAGATAAAATAAGAAGTAATTTATAAATCACTTATGCCTTCCCCCTCTTAAAATAAATCTACATAATAAAGTTATTCCTAAGAAACCAATAATTCCATATGTCATTGAAACATCCAATAAGGCTATATTATTTTTATAAACTGCATATAACGTTATCAACATCACAGTTTTTGCCGCCATAAGATTAAGGGCCATTAATCTATCCCATAGAGTTGGACCTATAATCATTCTAAATAATGTTATTGTCATAGTAATAGCTAAAAATATCATTGTAATTATCAGAAACATTCTATTTTATCCTTTCTTAATAAAATATTTTTCAAATCTATTTTTGATATCTTTTTTTAGCTTTTCTCCATCTTTACCATCATCTTTTATATATAGGACATATAATATATTATCAACAGCATCAACCGTAATAGTACCTGGAGTTAGAGTAATTGAATTAGCAATAATGGTTATTAAAAATGGGTCAGTTATGTCTAATTCCACTTTAACAATAACAGAATCATTATCTTTTTTTAATATTCTTATGATTTGTAGGAATGAAGCTCTATATATCTCATATATTAATCTAAAAGAATAACGTATTAATATAAATACATTAGGTATACGCACTATAAAATCTGAATCATCATAAACAATCCCAAAGGAAAATCTAGTTATTATAACACTTATAATTGTACCTACTATGCTATTCCATAAACTAAAATCTAAGGTAAATAGAAACCAAAAGAGAAGCAAAATTGCAAAGGTTTCATATTGGGGTTTGAATTTTATCATAAAACCTCTCCTCGAAATATATTGATAAAAAGCCCATTATATGTTTGTATTGATATGTTATGCAAATAGCTATAATTAGGTGAGTGTTTTTTATGATTTAATAAATATTAAATTTAACACAAATAGACACACACACTAAAAAAACACTCTTAATTGGGTTCAAACCACAATTTAAGAATGCTTTTTTATTTATATTATGTGATTAATTATTTATAACATATTCATATATAGCTTCAAATATATACATTATCACTGTAGCTCCTGGATCTTGGCTTCCAATAGATTTTTCCCAAAATGCTGCTGCTTTTCCATGCATAGATTCCATATCTTTAGTTTCTTCTAAACCTTTTTTGCTTCCTTTATACAATTCCTTTAATACTTCTTTAATATCTTTATTTTCATTTAAAGCCTTTTCACCTTCTTCTAGTGCAGGATAAAGTGCATCAAGTATTGTCTTATCTCCTCTTTTTGCTTTTCCTCTCTGCTCTACTCCTGTAATAGAAGCTCTAACCATATTGATAATATGCTCTTTTTCTATAACTTCTTCTGTCTTTACTACATCTCCACTTTTCATTATGGTTGTTGCTATCAAAGTTCCCATTGTAGAAGGTACAGTATTGGCCATAGCAAAACCTAATTTTTTCATAATAATCCCTACTCTATTTTCTCCTTCTAAAGAAGGTATTTCACTACATATCTTAGTAAAACCCTTTTCCATAGTAAGACCTAAATCTCCATCTCCAATTGCAGAATCTAAATTTATAAGTTCCTCTTTTTTATCAATAAACTTATTTTTTATCTCATTAAATATATTAAATACATCTTGTTTATCAAACCTATTCATATAATCACACTCCAAAAATTAATCAAAACACTTTACTTTTGCATAAAAAATGGTGAAGCACAAGGTGCATCAATCAATCTTTTTAGTTCTTCATCAAGCTTTAATAAAGATATAGACATACCAGCCATCTCCATTGATGTAGCAAATTCTCCGATATATTTTCTGTGTATTTTTATTCCTTTTTCCTGTAGAATCTCATATACTCTTCTGTATACTATATATAACTCATCTAATGGAGTAGATCCAAGTCCATTAATAAGCACAACTACTTCATCTTCTCTTTTATATTCATAGTCATTAAATATATGTTCCATCATAACATTAACTACTTCATCAGCTTCTAAAAGCTTGCCTCTATTAATACCGTGTTCCCCATGAATACCCATTCCTATTTCCATTTCATCTTCACCTATAGAAAAAGTATTTTTACCTATTTCAGGAATAACGCAAGGAGATAACGCAACTCCCATAGTACGAGTATTATCTACTGTTTTTTGTGCAATTCTAGTTACTTCATCTAAATCTGCTCCTTCCTCTGCATAAGCTCCTGCAGTTTTATATGCAAAAACTAAACCTGCTATTCCTCTTCTTTTATTCTCTTCACCCTTTTTTGAAGAAGCCACATCATCATTTCCTACCACTGATGTTACTCTAATTCCATCCATGTCAGCCATTTCAGCTGCCATATCAAAATTCATAATATCCCCTGTATAATTACCATATAAATAAAGAACTCCTCTGCCTTCATCTATTTCTTTAGTTACCTCATACATCTGTGCAGCACTTGGAGAAGCAAAAACATTACCTACACTTGCTCCATCTATTAACCCTTCTCCTACATATCCTAAAAATAACGGTAAATGACCTGAACCTCCACCTGTTGCAATACCAACTTTTCCTTCTCTAACTTCATAAGCTCTAGTAAGGCATTTTAGATCATTATTTACGCATTTTAATTTATTAGGATGAGCATATAAAATCCCCTTTATCATTTCATCCACATAATTTTCAGGCTTATTGATAAATTTTTTCATAATAGTTCCTCCTTATATGATAGTTAAATTTCTTTAACTCTATTTACTTAGCAATAATAACTTCTATACCATTATGTCTAAATTTATTAATCGTTTCTTCTTCTTCCAGTGAAAATTCTTTTAATCCATCTATAATTATTCTATTAATTTTGTTATACTCACAAATATTAAATAAGGATACTTTATTAAGCTTAGTATGATCAATCAAAACATTAATTTCTTTAGCTCTAGAAATAGCAGCTTGTTTACTTTCTATTTCAAATATATTAACATCTGTTAAACCATCACTAAATGATAATGCTTTACCAGATATAAATGCCTTAGTAATATTTAATTTTTTATATCCTTCCAAAGCATAAGGCCCTACAAGTGAAAGAGCTGATTTTCTTAAATTACCACCCACTAATATAACATTAACCTTTTCCGCAGCACTCAAAGCTGTTGCTATACTAATTGAATTTGTCACAACCGTTAATTTTTTATCTTGTATATACTTACATATTGCTAATGCAGTAGTACTAGCATCTAACATAATGATATCCTCATTTTCTATGAGTTCTTCTGCATATTTAGCAATAATTGTTTTCTCATTCTCATTTTGTAACCTTCTCAATTTTAATGTATCTTCAGTATTTAATTGATTTACTGATATAGCGCCTTTGTATTTTCTAATTAATGCACCTTCTTCTTCTAGTTTTTTCAAGTCTCTTCTTATAGTCATTTGTGATACATTCATTTTTTTACTTAATTCAGTAATATTAATTTCTCCTACCTGATCTATTTCTTCAATTATCTTTTCTCTTCTATTTTCTAATCTAAACTCCATTCACTTCACCTATTTCTATCTATAGTCTATAGTAATAATTCCAAGTCTTTTTGATAATAATACATTTTATGTGTAATTATAAAAGGGGCAAAAACCCCTTTTATAATATTCACTTAAACTTTTCCTAATCCACTATTTCACTTGATTTCCCCAGTTATTAGAATCCTCTGCATTTTTCTGAGTTATAGGATAGAATTTTGTATAGATATGTTTTTCAACCACTTCACCTTTAATAGCTTTTAAACCAACTTCTACAGCTTGAACACCCATATCTACAGGAACTTGTGAAATACTTATATCAATGTTACCTTTTTTAACAGATTCAATTGCTTGATTTATACCATCTATTCCAACTATAAATACGTGTTCTTTATCTCCAACAGGTTTCATTCTGTTAGCAGCCATAAGTGCTTTTTCAGCTCCTAATGTACAGTCATCATTATGTCCAAATACAGCATCTATTTCTGGATTTGCCTGTAATATGTTTTGCATAACATTCATTGATTTTTCTTGGTTGAAGTCTCCAGCTTGTCTTGCAACTATTTTTATGTCAGAATATTTATCTATTACATTGTGGAAGCCTGTTCCTCTATCTCTTGCAGCAGATGTTCCTTGTAAACCTTCTATTTCTACTACTTTACCTTTTTCAGAACCATTTTTCTTCTTTAATTCTTCTATAATAAGATTTGCTGCCATTTCACCCATTTTAACGTTATCAGTTTCAAGGAAACTTGTCATATCTTCACTATTTGCTCCTCTATCTAAGAATATTATTGGAATATTAGCTTCCTTAGCTTTTGCTACTGCTGGTACTATTGCATCAGCATCAAGAGCATTAACTATTAGGATATCTACTTTTTTAGTAATTAAGTCTTCAACATCTGATAATTGTTTTGCTATATCTCCATTAGCATCAGTTTCAATTAGTTTGCATCCTAGTTCATTAGTTTTGTCTTTAACACCCTTTTCCATTCCAATAAAGAAAGCATTTGTTAATGTAGATAGTGATAATCCTACTGTTACTTCTTTCTTTTCTTCACCTTTGTCTTTTGCTTTTTCTTCAGCTGCTGGTTTTTTATTATTTTCTTTTTTAGCTGCACTATTACCGCAGCCTGCAGCAAATACTGAAAAAATCATAGCTGTTGATAAAATTAGTGATAAAAGTTTCTTTGACTTCAACATTTTTCAAATCCCCCTACTTATTTTTTATTTTTTCATAACACTTACTTAAAGCTTCCTCAGGTTTTAGCTTTTCAGTAAATGCTTTATGAACATATTCATATAAATGGTCTGAAACCTCTGTCCATTTCTCAATAGCAGGAATTCTTCTAGCTTTATTGAGCATTTCATAATTGGCCTCATACCACGGATTTTTTTCTCTTTCCTCTTTATTCTGATAAGATGAAATTCTTACAGGGCTGCCACTTATTCTGCCAGACATTAAGTCATTCTTATTATTTGTAATAAACTTTAAAAAATCGAAACATTTTACAGGTACATGCGTAAATTTACTAACTAGAAATGTCCAAGTTGTATTACAAGGATATTCATAAGTTGAAAAACCTATTTT
This sequence comes from Clostridium ganghwense, assembly GCF_026735165.1. Classification (GTDB taxonomy): domain Bacteria; phylum Bacillota; class Clostridia; order Clostridiales; family Clostridiaceae; genus Clostridium_H; species Clostridium_H ganghwense. The sequence goes on from NZ_JAPQES010000001.1 coordinate 126,210, forward strand.
ATCTCTATATAGATTCTTTTCTTTTTCCATTATAGCCGCTGCTTGTCCACTCCAAGATATTCCAACATACACTTCACCCTTTTGAATAGCCTCTCTAACTTCATCATTTCCATATTGGGCTATATCTTGTGGACAATATTTTTTTAAACACATATACTGCTTTAATGCAGATAATGTTTTCTCATTATTAAAAACAAGTTTTTCATTGTTATATAGCTCTGAACCGTAATCCCACATAAAAGGTATAAAATCTAAAAATATTTCATAAGGAGATGCCTTTATAGCTAGTACTCTTTTATTTTCCTTAATACCGTCTATTTTTTGTATTAAACTTTCTATTGTTTCTATTCTATCTAACTTAAGCTTATCTTTTCTATAAAAGATTATATGTCCATCAGAAAAAGAAGGTACTCCTATCTTCTTTCCTCTATAAGATATTTCATCTAAAATACTTGGGAAAATATCTTTAATGTTATAATCTGCTGTAAGATATTCTTCAAAAGGAATCACTTTGTTATTAGCTGCTAAATTAGGAATCCAAAAGGAAGGTGCCATTACAATATCATAGTTATTAAAATTAGTAGTAAGTGCCTTATCTAAGGTTGACTTATACTCGTTCCAATCTACTATGTCTATAAGAACTTTATATTCATTCTCATTTTCCCATTTTTTAGTTATACCTGTTATGCTATCCTCTGTATATGCATAAACAGCTGGATCATTAACACATAATACTTTAATACTACTCATAATATTTCACTACCTATCCTTATTTTTTTCTCTTATATTGATCTACCAATACTGCTGCCAATATAACTGCTCCTTTTACTACCTGTTGATAGAAAGGATTTACATTAAGTAGATTTAATCCATTATTTAAAACTCCTATAATAAGAACACCCAGTAAAGTTCCTGTTATAGTTCCTTCACCACCAGCTAGCGAAGCTCCACCTATAACAACTCCACCTATTGCATCCATTTCATAACCTATACCTGCATTTGGAAGTGCAACTCCCAATCTTGCATTTAAAACAACTCCAGATATAGCACATAATAATCCTGTTATTGTATAAGCCAAGGTTTCTATTTTTACTATGTTTACTCCTGAGAATTTTGTAGCCTCTCTATTACATCCAATAGCATATAGATTTCTTCCAAAGGTAGTATACTGAAGCACATAATATCCTATTATAAAAATAATTATCATTATAATTATTGGAATAGGAACTTCTCCCACTTTACTACCTATCTTAGAAAAGCTTTTAAAGTTTTGGTATAATACTGCATTAACTGACTTAGATGTAGATAATGCTTGATTTTTACCATCTGAAATAACCATAGAAAAGCCTCTAAATACACTCATTGTAGCCAAAGTAACTATAAAGGCTGGTACTTTAAATTTAGTAGTACATACACCATTAAATAATCCTATAGCTGTACCTATCAATAAGCTAATTAAAATTGCAAGAGGAATAGCCATTCCTTGTTTCATTAATATACCACCAGTTATAGCTGAAAAAGCAAGGATAGAACCTACTGATAAATCTATTCCTCCTGTTATAATTACAAAGGTCATTCCCACTGCAATTATTCCTACAATAGAAGACTGTACTAATATATTCAACCAGTTATCAACTGTAAAAAAGTTTTCAGAAAGAGTTCCTATTACACAACATAGGATTGCAAATCCTAAAAGTATCATATTTTTAGAAAAAAAACTTTTTACTTTATTATCTTTTTTTTCAGCAGGATTAGTTTTCTTTTCAATCTTTAGAACTGCCATGCTTAATTACCTCCTATAGCATATTTCATTATAGTTTCTTGATTAGCTTCTTCCCTATTTAGTATTTTAGTAATTTCGCCTTCATGCATAACTGCGATTCTATCACTCATACTTATTACTTCAGGCATTTCTGAAGATATCAAAATAACAGATTTGCCCTTCTCCGTTAATTCATTTATAAGATTATATATTTCAGCTTTTGTTCCAACATCAATCCCTCTAGTTGGATCATCTAAAATTAATATGTCTGGATCTGTTTGAAGCCATTTTGCAAGTACTATTTTTTGCTGATTTCCACCACTAAGCAGTCCTACTTTTTGATTTTCATCTGTAGCCTTTATTTTTAATTCCTGCATACTTTGTATAGCTATTTCCATTTCTTTATTTTTAAAGATATATCCGAACTTACCTTTAATCTTTTGTAATATGGCATGAATAATATTGTTCTTTACAGAAAATTGTAATACTAACCCATGCTTTCTTCTATCCTCTGGAACATATGCAATTCCGTTTGATATAGCATCTTTGCAGCAATTAATATTTACCTCTTTATCTTTTATATAGATATGACCTCTATCTTTTTTGTCAATACCTACAATAGCATTCATAAGTTCACTTCTTCCTGCTCCCATTAAACCAGCAATTCCAAAAACTTCACCTTTTTTTACTGAAAAACTTATATCTTTGAGAACATCTTTTCTTGATAAGTTTTCAACCCGTAAAATCTCATCACTTGGTTTATTTGTTTTAGTTGGAAATCTTTCAGATATTTCTCTTCCAACCATTAACTTAATGAGTCCATCCTCTGTTATATTGCTTATATCATGGTCTCCCATATCTTGTCCGTCTCTTAAAACCTTAACTTTTGAACAGAGTTCAAAAATTTCTTCTAATTTATGAGATATAAAAACAATGCTTATATTTTCATTTTTTAGCTTATTTATTAATTTAAATAACTTTTCTGTTTCATCATCAGCTAAAGCCGAGGTAGGCTCGTCCATAAGAATTACCTTAGCTTCAACAGAAACAGCCTTTGCTATTTCAACCATCTGCTGTTTTCCAACAGATAACTCTTTTACCTTTCTCTTTGCATCCAAATCAAATTCATAACTATCCAATAATTCTTGGGTGCTAGAAAATAGTTTTTTGTAGTCTACCTTTCCAAACTGATTAGTAGGAAGTCTGCCCAAAAATATATTTTCTGCCACTGTTAAATTTTCAACTAAATTTAATTCTTGGTGAATAATACTTATTCCAAGCTCCTGTGCGTGTTTAGGATTATCAGGAATTATTGTTTTTCCTTCTAACCATATTTCTCCTTCCTCAAGAGAATAAACACCACTTAATATTTTCATTAAAGTTGACTTTCCTGCACCATTTTCACCTAAAAGTCCTAATACTTCTCCTGCATCTAGCTTTAAATTTATATTATTTAAAACTGTAACTCCTGAAAAAGACTTAGAGATATTTTTCATATTAAGTACTTCCAATTATCTATCCCCCTTTCTGATAATATATTTATTTTATTCTTTAAACAGTTTTTTCAAATTTTCTTCAAAAGGTGGATAAACAATACCTTTTTCAGTAACTATGGCAGTTATATTCTCATGTGGAGTCACATCAAAAGATGGATTATACGTCTTTACATCTTTTGGTGCTGTCCATACCCCAAATCTGCAAGTTATTTCTTTTGAATCTCTCTCTTCAATAGGTATTTCCTTACCTGTTGGAGTATTCATATCTATTGTTGGAGTTGGAGCTGCTATATACATAGGAATTCCAAAATGTTTAGCAAGAATAGATACACTAAATGTTCCTATTTTATTTGCAGTATCACCATTTGCAGCTATTCTATCACAACCAACTATAATAGCATCGATTTTTCCTTGTGACATAACCATAGCTGCCATATTGTCTGTAATTGTTGTAACATCAATTCCAGCTTGGAAAAGTTCCAAAGCAGTAAGTGTAGAACCCTGTAATCTTGGTCTTGTTTCATCCGAATAAATCTTTAAATGCCATCCTTTCTCATGAGCAAGATACATTGGCGAAGTTGCTGTACCATATTTTGAAGTAGCAAGCTGACCTGCATTACAATGAGTTAAAATACCCATATTATCCTTTAGTAGAGGCATAAAGTTCTCTCCAATTGCTCTACATATTTTTATATCCTCTTCATGAATTATTTTAGCTTCTTCTCTAAGTATTCTTTTTATTTCTGCCACTGGCGTATTTTTAAACTCCTGGACTTTATTTTCCATTCTATTAAGTGCCCAAGCTAAGTTAACTGCTGTTGGTCTGCTTGTATTTAAATAATCTGATTTTTCTTTCATAACTTTCCAAAATGCATCAAAGTTATCTTCTGGAGCATCCTTAATTCCAAAATACAATCCATATCCTGCTGTTACTCCTATTGCTGGTGCCCCTCTTACAATCATATCTTTTATAGCTACCCAAATACCTTCCACAGTATCATATTCAATGTATTCGATTTCATTAGGTAATTTAGTTTGATCTAGTAGTATAAGCTTATCTCTATTATCATCCCATTGAATTGCAAGTAAACCTGCCATTTATATATCCTCCTTTATTTCACACTTTTAATTAATTGTACTAGTGCTTTTATACTATCTATTTGATTTCTTTGTAATACTATTTTCTTTCCTATGTTTAAAGCAAATCTTTGAGCTTTTGCTCTTTCTTTATCCTCCCCAATAGAATCTAAATCTGGAACATGTGCCATTCCAAGTACTCTTCTCATTACTTCACAAGAAGCAAAACCTATTGTCTCATGTAGTAAGTTATTTATATATTCCTCTTTATAATCTTTTACCTCAGTTGTAAGCTCTTTAGATTCTTTATCCCAAAGGGTAACAAAATCTTTTTCAAATTCATTCCATATTTCTTCAATAGAATCTAATAAATATTCTCTAAAAGAATCTATTTCTTCTTTTTCTTTATCTTTTCTACCTTCCCATGAAGAATAATTTAAAATATAATTTGCAAATAAAAGTCCAACATCATATCCATATGGTCCATAGAAAGCAAATTCTGTGTCAAAAATAACTATTCTATCCTGAGAAACAAAAATAGAACCTGTATGCAAATCTCCATGTAAAAGAGCTTCTGCCTTAGTCATAAATATATTTTTTAATTTTGTTATCTCTAATCTTACTTCATTGTTTTTCCATAATTCTTTAGCATCTTCAAGAATATATGGATTGATATTATTTGATTCTGCATCCATATATGGATCTGTTAAAACTAATCTTTCTGTTATATCACATAACTCTGGATTTATAAACTTACTTATCTTTTTCTTCTTTTCAATTGCTCCAAGGCCTAAATCTGATGTATAAAAAAGATTTCTAGACAAGAATTTTCCTACTTGCTTTGGGAAATTAGGATATCGTTTCATCTTCATAAAACCAGTTCTCATAATGTCCATTTCTCCTAAATCCTCAGCAACATAAAGGCAGTTATCTTTATCTACTTTATAAATCTTTGGAACAAAACCAGGACACGCTTTTTCCTGTTCAAGCATAGCTTCCGCTTCAATTCTATTTCTATCAAGAGTAAGCTTCCACCCTTCCCCTGCAACCCTTAAGTAAGGAAGAGCTTGTTTAACAATAAGAGACTTACCACTATTTTCTCCTTTTACTCTAAAAACTAAATTTAAATTTCCATCACCAATTTCTTTTGCAATAATCTTTTCATTGTTCTCAAATAAGTTTAAAGCTTTTATGTATTCTACTATATTATCAGTATTCATTTCTTTATACTCGCCCATGAAAACACCCCCTGAATATATTTAATTGTGTAAAGCTTTGATAATATATTGTTCACAATTAACATATTATGTTATTTTTTAACATTTTACAAATCTTACCTTTTATTTTAAAACGCATTTTTCTCTTTCTTTCTTGAAATACATTCCATTTATTTACATTTACTTGTTTTTTTAATTTTTGAGAAAATCTTATTTTTCATTTAATTTTGTAATCTAGAATTTTAAAAAAAGTATCCCTTCAAGATAATAACTACTTAAAAGGATACTTTATTACAAAACAACTAAATTATAATTAAATTTTAAATTTTCCAACCACATCTTCTAATTTATTTACAACTACTTTAAGTTCATCAGCAGTATTTGAAATACTTTCTATAGTACTTGTTTGCTCCTCAATTGCTGCACTAACCTCTTCCGCTCCCGCTGCAGCTTCTTCTGATATTTCTGATATTTCTTGTATTGCATTGACAACTTCATCTTTATCATTATTTATTCTATTAATATTTGATACAAGTATTTGTATTTGTTCTATTGTACTTTCAAGTGATTTTTCTATATCACTAAAAGCCTTACTTGAATAATTCATTGCTTCATTAGCTTCTTTTATAGCTATTTCTGATTCGTCTGCATTAGTTTTTGCATGATCTATTACCAGCTGAATTTCATTTATTATTTTGCCAATTTCTTTTGTAGACATAGATGTTTCTTCTGAAAGTTTTCTAATTTCATCCGCAACAACAGCAAATCCTTTTCCTGCTTCTCCTGCTCGTGCTGCTTCTATAGCTGCATTTAAAGCAAGTAAGTTTGTCTGTTCTGCAATTGTTTCTATTGTAGTTAAAATATTACCTATTGTATCAGATTTATTTGCTAGTATTTCAATATTGTTAACTATTTTATCTGAAGCATCAGTAGTTATATTGAATTTGTTAACTAATATATTCATAGAATCTATACCCTTAATATTAATTTGTGATGTCTCATTAGAGTATTTTTTAACAACTTCAGCATTTCGGGTAGCTTCATTTATTTCATCAGCTAGCGTTGATAATTTTAATGCTCCTTTTTGAGAACCTATTGACTGTTCTTCAGCCCCTTTTGCAAGTTCCTCTACAGTTCTTGATACTGATTCTATGGATTCAACATTATCATTCGTAGCTATTACTAGATTCTCCGAATATTTGAAGACTTCTTGTGAATTTACATTTAGCTCTCCAACTATTTTTCTTAGCTCTTGTCTTAAATTTATTACTGCATACCCTATAATTCCTGCCTCGTCTTTATATTTAGAAGTTCTTTTAAATTGCTCATCTTCACAAGATAGATCAAGTTTTGATATTTTATTTACCTCATCCGTGATAATACGTATTGGATTTGCTAGCTTTCTTCCAAAATGTGCAGCAGCAAGACAAGCTAAAATTAAAACTGCAGCAATAACAAATATAAATTTTTGAATTAATGTATTTAAAGGTTTTCTTAGTTCTGACAAGGAAATAGCAAAACCTACAATCCATTTTGATGATTCTATACGTGATGTTATAAAGTATTTATCTTTACCATCAAAATCTTTTATTTCAACTAATTTATCTTGGTCTTTATTATTAATTACGCTGTTTAATTTTCCATTCATAATCTCAGATATATTTTTAATTTTTTCTTTTGTTGGCTGAAACTCTTCATTAGGATGAACTATAATATTATTATTTGCATCAAGTAATAATCCATAACTATTATCCATAACATTTAAGTTTTTAACCAAATCAGTAAGAGGCTTCACCAACATATCTGTACCAATAACTCCATATAATTTTCCATCTTTATTTATAGGTGTAGCTATAGTAATAACAATATCATTAGTATCAGTATCTACATAAGGTGATGTATAAATAATACCATTTTGTTCAATAGCTTCTTTATACCAATCTCTTTGTGTACAATCATAATCAGCTGGTGGAATCCACCCTTTTCCTGAAATAAATTTTTTATCTGGCATCCCAATATATATTCCCAGACATTCATTATTAACTTCTATTTTAGCTTTAAGATTTTTTATCAATTCCTCTTCTGTATAATTATTAATTTCTATATTAGTTGCTAATTCATTCATTATATTTCCCTGTAGTTTTAGCCAACTATCTATAGTTTCAGCATACTTATCAGCTGCTGTTTGAACCTGATTAACACTCATTTTTGTAATAATATTATATGAAGTATAATAATTAATTAGCGATGAAAACACCACACTCATCATACAAATTAAACAAACCAATATAATTATTTTAGATTTTATACTTTTCATTTTATTTATCACCTCAAACTTATCTTACAATTTACTTAATTACCTTTTTAGTATTATTAAAAATTTTGGAGTATTAATATAAAACCTACTTTCTTATAGCATAAAAAGTAGGATGTACTTACACACCCTACTTTTATAAAACAATTATATTAACGCTATTACCTCTATTTCAACAAGAGCATCCTTAGGTAATTTTCCTACTTGGAAAGCACTTCTTGCAGGATAATTTTCTTTAAAGTATTCATTGTATACTTCATTCATTTTTCCAAAATTCTTTATGTCACTTAATAAAACTGTTGTTTTCAATACCTTATCCATACTGCTGCCAGCTTCTTCAATAATTACTTTTACATTCTCTAATGATTGTCTTGTTTGCTCTTCAATAGTAGCTGGCATTTCTCCTGTTTCAGTATTTATTGGAAGTTGTCCTGAAGTGAAAACAAGATTTCCAGCCTTTACTGCTTGTGAATATGGTCCTATAGCACCTGGTGCCTTATTAGTTGAAATAATTACTTTTTCCATATTTTATTCCTCCTGGTTTATAATATTTTATGATTTTTTTATAGTTTTACTTTATTAAGGGCTTGTTCAATATCTGCAATAATATCTTCTGCATCTTCAAGTCCTATAGAAAGTCTAACAAGTCCATCTGTAATTCCAGCTTTTAATCTATCTTCTTCTGGAACTGCTGCATGAGTCATTGAAGCAGGATGCTGTATTAAAGTTTCAGTATCTCCAAGACTTACAGCAAGAGTACATAACTCTACATTATTCATAAGTTGTCTTCCTGCTTCCAGTCCTCCTTTAAGTTCAAAGCTTATCATTGCCCCAAATTTTTTCATTTGTTTTTTAGCAAGCTCATGCTGTGGAAAACTTTCAAGACCTGGATAATTTATTTTTTCTATCATATCATGTTTTTCAAGATATTTAGCAACTTCCATCGCATTGTCACAATGTCTGTCATATCTAACGCCAAGGGTTTTTAATCCTCTTAATGTTAACCATGAATCAAAAGGACTTGGACACGCTCCTGTAACATCTTTTATTCCTACCATTCTTACTTCATTTATATATTCTTTTGCTCCAATCACTACACCTGCCACAACATCTCCATGACCATTTATATATTTTGTAGCACTATATACTACAATATCTGCCCCAAATTCTAAAGGTCTTTGTCCATATGGAGACATAAAAGTGTTATCCACCATAAGCTTAGCACCATTTTCATGAGCAATTTTTGCACATTCTTCTATGTTAATAATGTCTAGCGTGGGATTTGCAGGTGTTTCTATATATATTAATTTAGTATTATCTTTCATGGCTTGCTTTACATTTTCAATATCTTTTGCCTTTACAAAAGTTACATCTATACCAAATCTTCTAGCTTGATGATCTAACATAGCAAAAGTACATCCATATAAAGTATCAGATGCCACTATATGATCTCCTGCTTCACATAATGTCCATATGGCAGATGAAATTGCCCCCATGCCTGAAGATGTAAAAACTGCTGCTTCTCCACCATCAAGTACTGCTAATTTTTCCTCTAGCTGCGCTGCTGTAGGATTTCCAAGTCTTGAATAAATATATCCAGACTCTTTTCCTGCAAATCTTGCTGCTCCTTGTTCTGCATTTTCAAATACGAAAGTAGAAGTTTGATAAATAGGAGTTGATAAAGCTCCTGTTAATGGATCAGGATAATTTCCTGCATGAATTAATTTAGTATTATACCCCAAGTTATTATGTTTTTTCATAATACTGCCCCCTTAATATTGTATAGAGTCAAATCAGTTATAAACCATTTTAAATTAAGTGGACAGTTAATCCTTTACACTAGGTATAACTGTCCACAAACTTTACACTAATTTTTTATTAAAGCATAAACCCTACAACAAGATATAGAACAAAAGCAACTGCTGCATTTGCTAAAGCATACGGAACCTGTGTTTTTACGTGATCAATGTGGTCTGTTGCAGCTGCCATTGAAGAAAGAATTGTTGTATCAGATATTGGTGAACAATGGTCTCCCATTATAGCTCCTGAAATTACAGCACCTACAGCCATATATACATTGGCATCCATTGCAACTGCCATTTGAATACCTATAGGCATCATAAGAGCAAAAGTTCCCCAGCTTGTACCAGTAGAGAATGCAATAACACTTCCCATTAAGAAGATAAGTGCTGGTCCATACGCTCCATGTATATTTCCTTCTACTAAACTAGCCATATATGCACCAGTTCCTAAATCTCCTATAACATTTCCTATTGCAATAGAACATATTAAGATTATAACAACTGGAATCATTGAACCTATACCTTTGTAAACATGTTCCATGAATTCATCTAATTTCATTATGTTTTGTGCTCTATAATATATTGCTGCAAAAACTAGAGATGCTGTTACAGCCCAAAATACTGAAGTTGACCCTGAACCATTAAATATACTACCCTCCCCAGTAATATATAGTCCTATAGGCATCATACCTATAAGAACAGCTAAAGGTAAAAGCATATTTTTTGCACTAGCTTTAACGCCTTCTTTAGTTGAAATTTCTGTAGCTTCTATATCTACAACAGGCATTGCTCCATCTCTCATTAACTTTCCTGTTGTTCTAACTCTTTCTTCTGCTTTTTTCATTGGGCCCCAATCTTTACCTGTAAGTATATATGCAGGTACGGCCAAAACTGCTATGATTGAATAAAAATTGAAAGGAATACTTTTTAAAAGTATAGAAGTAGGATTTCCTGTAATTACACCATTAGATACTTGAACTGCTATTAATCCCATTAATGTAGCGCCCCAAGCATTAAGTGGTATTAATGAACAAATTGGAGCTGATGTGGAGTCACATATATACGCAAGTTTTTCTCTAGATACTTTGAATTTATCTGTTAGTGGTCTTGCTACTGTTCCTGAAGTAAGAATAGTTATTGATGATTCTATGAAAACAACAACCCCTATAAAAAATGCTAAAAGCTGTGCTGCTTTCTTATTCTTAATTATTTTATTTTTTTCTGTTAGGTAGTCTACAAACCCTTCAACACCACCTGATACTTGAACCAAAGTTATTATAGAACCTACAAGTAATGAGAAAATTACGGTTTTTGTAACCCAGCCTTCTGCAAATACTGCAATAATTCTCTCAAGTGAAGAGTTTAATGAAGGAAAGAATGCCCATCCCTTCATAGTTAGTTCCCCAACGAATATTCCTACAAATAAAGATAAAAATACTTGTCTTGTAACAACTGCTAAAATAATTGCTAAAATCGGTGGAAGCAAACTCATTAGTCCATATTCCATAATTAATACCTCCTATTTTTATATGATTTATATTATTACAACACTATAGCTGATATTAATTTAGAAGCAAGCTATATAATTATATATCGTTAGTATTATTAATCCATTTTAACTTATTATACAATTGCTTCTAAAATAAATATCCATAGTGTAATAATCACAATATGTGATTCATTAAATTTAATATAAAAACTATATTTCTTTTAAATAATGCTATTTATAGACTATTAACGGCATTTTCTATTCTCTTTAATCCTTCTTCTAAAGTAACTCTTGGACAAGCAATATTGATTCTTGTAAATCCTTCTCCTTCTGGTCCAAACCAAGATCCATCATCTAAAGCAACTTTAGCTTTTTTAATCATAAATTGAAATAATTCCTCTTTACTCATACCCAATTTACGGCAGTCTAACCAAACTAAATAAGTTCCTTCTATTTTATTAACTTTAATCTTAGGAATTTTTTCTTCAACATACTCTATTAAAAAGTCTAAGTTAGCTTCTAAATATTCTAATACCTGTTCAAGCCACTCTTCTCCATGAGTATAAGCTGTTTCAGTAGCTACTGCTCCAAAACAGTTATCTCTACGAATATCTAATGTGCCTAAAGCAGCACTGAATTTTTTATGGTCATCCTTATTAGGTATTGATAATAAAGCAGATTGTAATCCCGCTATATTGAAGGTTTTACTTGGTGCAAAACAAGTAATTGTATTTTGAGCAAATTCTTCTGATATTGATGCAAATGGTATATGTTTATGTCCTCTATATACAAGGTCTGCATGTATTTCATCACTTATTACTTTTATATTATGTTTAAGACAAATTTCTCCAAGCTTAACCAATTCTTCTCTTTTCCATACTCTTCCTACTGGATTATGTGGACTGCAAAGTATCATAAGTTTTACTTTTTCATCGATCTGACTTTCTAACTCTTCATAATCCATAACATATTTTCCATCTACCTGTTTAAGAGAATTACATATTAACTCACGTCCATTTTCCTTTACTACATCAAAGAAAGGATAATATACAGGTGATTGTATAATTATTTTGTCTCCAGGCTGAGTAAATTCTCTTATGATAATGCTAAGAGCTGGAACAACACCTGGACTATGAATTAACCAATCCTTTTTTATTTTCCAATCATGTCGTTTTTCCATCCAATTGCATACTGCTTCTTTATAGCTATCCGACATTTTTGTGTATCCAAATATTCCATGTTCAGCTCTTTCTTTTAATGCATCTATAATAGGCTGAGCTACTCTTAAATCCATATCTGCTACCCACATAGGTAGTACATCTTTTGTTCCAAATTTAGCTTCAACTTCATCCCATTTAGCTGTGTTACTTCCAATTCTATTGATTACTTTATCAAAATCGTACTTCATTTTATCCCTCCGTCATTAATATTTTTGAAAACGTTTAATTTCACGTAATTATATATAAGCAAATACTGTGCCAACATTTTTTTACCATAAAACTAGCTTTTTAGACAAGTTTTTTTATATTTTTTAAAAAGCAAAGGGTTAAAAGGGATATATTTTAACCCTTTTAACCCTTTTCGCCCAATTTATTTATATAACAAAAATATCTCTATGCTTTAGACCGCATAGAGATATTTACTTAACTATAATATTAAATTTTACTGATTTAACTCAAACATTTCTGCCTTAGGAAATATTCCAAAAATACCTCCTGTATGAATAAATAAAATCTTTTCTCCCTTTTTAAAAGTTCCTTTCTTAATTTGATCCGCTAGACCAAACATAGCTTTTCCAGTATAAACAGGATCAAATACTACTCCTTCTAATCTAGCAATATCCTCAATAAACTTCAACTCTTCTGGCCTACTTTTAGCATATCCAAGTCCCACATATCCATCTATAATATGAATCACTTCTTCCTCTATTGGTATTTCTTTATCCATATAAGCTGAACTTTCTTTTGAAATTTTCTTTACTTTTTCTACAAAGTATTCTCTATCATCTGAAACATTTATCCCTACAATTTTTGTCTTAGGTAAAAATAATTTTTGTCCCATAGATAAGCCTGTATATGTTCCTCCTGAGCCTACAGCAGTTACAATATAATCAAAAGTAACATTTTCTTCTACACACTGTTTGCTTACTTCCTCAGCAGCTTTTATATATCCAAAGTTACCTATTCCAAAAGATGCTCCTGTAGGAATAACATAAGCTTTTTTACCTTGTTTATTTAGCTTTTCTTGTAACTCTTTTAATAAGTTTTCAAGATTCTTCTTATATTCTTCACTAGGTATATAATGTATATGTGCTCCTGCTAATTTATCTAAAAACAAATTAGCTTCTACTTTTGGTTCTTCTGTTTTATTTAAAACGAGATGACACTCAAGGCCCAACTTAGTTGCTACAAATGCAGTAGCTCTACAGTGATTAGATTGAAGTCCTCCACACGTAATAAGTGTATCACATCCTTTATCTATAGCGTCTGCAACTGTATATTCCAACTTTCTTATTTTATTACCGCCTACTGCACTTCCTGTAATATCATCTCTTTTTAAATAAATTTCTGGACCATCAAGTAACTTGCTTAGTTTTTCTAATTTGTGTATTGGCGTTGGTAAAAAAGCTAATTTCTCTCTTCTTGGATATTCCACCATTATCCCCTCCTATTTATAATAAATTTACTTATCATAGAGTAAAATAGCAAATGCTATGCCAATGATATTAATTGATCTCTTTTAATGCTTTAAGCCCAAATTGAGTTATCTTTGTTCCTCCTCTTCCCTTTGATATTTCAACCATCCCATAATTCTCTAAATCAATTAAAATCCGCCTAATCTCCTGCTCTGACAAAAATACCCCTTGTAATTGCGCAATTTTGGCAATACTTCTTCTTCCTACTGGTTCTCTATTTACATAACTTTTTTCTAACTCCATTAGAACAAATATATATTTATCAACCTTATTTTGAATATGTTGTTTAAAAATTTTTACTGTATTTCTTTCCATGTCATTTAAATTATTAGAATCAATAGCTTTTGAAGGTTCAAAAGGAATATCCCCTAAATCTATATATTTCTTTTCAAGATGTGCAAGATATTCAACATAATTTCTAAGTTCTCTTACATTTCCTTCCCAAGTATGATTAAAAAAAGCTTCTTGTGCACTTTGCGATAGTATAAACTCTTTATTAAGGTCTTCTTTTATTTTCTCTATTAATAATAGAATATCTTCTTTTCTTTCTCTTAATGGAGTAAGATTTAAAGGTAAAACATTTAACCTAAAATATAAATCTTGTCTGAACTTACCTTCTTTAGCTAATTCTTTTAAATTTCTATTGGTTGCAGCAATTATTCTAACATCTACATTTATTACTCTATCTCCACCAATCCTCATTACTTCTCTTTCTTGAATAACTCTTAATAATCTTGCTTGCAGACCTAAATCCATTTCTCCTATCTCGTCAAGAAATAAAGTTCCCATATGCGCTAATTCAAAAAGACCTAATTTGCCTCCCTTTCTCGCTCCAGTAAATGCCCCTTCTTCATATCCAAAAAGCTCACTTTCAAGCAAACTTTCAGGCAGTGCCGCACAATTTACCGCTACAAATTGATAATCTTTTCTATTTGAACTATTATGAATTGCTTGGGCAAATAATTCTTTTCCTGTTCCTGTTTCTCCTCTAATCAATATAGAAGAATCTGATTTAGCCATTCTTTTTGCAATATCTTTTACTTTATTGATTGCTTCACTTTCTCCTATTATATCTTCAAAGGAATATTTTGCTATATGTCCTTTTCCTAAAAGCTGTGATCTAAGTTTATGCTGTTCTTTTTCCGCATCACTAAATCTTTTAATTATTGCAGCTGCACCATAAAGATTTTTATCAGTGGTTATAGGATCAACATTGACAGATATTGCACAACCATTAATTTTTATCAACTTCTGTTTAATAGATTTTGATTTATATAAAACCTGTTCAAAAGGTAACTGTGGAATTAATTCTTTAACATGCTTTCCTAGTACCTCTTCCTTTTTTAATCCTATTATACTTTCAGCACTTTCATTGTAAAAATATACTATTCCTTCTAAATCTACACCTATTATTCCCTCTTCCAAACCTTGAAGTAAAATACTAAATTGACTTTCAAGTCTGTTAGTTAACCCCATTAATTTTTCTACACCATATCTATTTGTTACAATACTTTTAAAATATCTTTGGATTTTATGTTTTTTTAGTAAGTCGTCTAAATCAAGCTTTGCAGCAATATCTATGATAGTATTTATATCTAATACTCTATGTCCTATATCTATGACTTGTTTTACATTTTTAGGTACATATCTAGATTCACCTGGTGTTATTGCAATATCCAAATCTGGTATTTCATCTATTCTAGGATAAACAGGAATAAATTCTATATCATTTATTCCCAACTGATAGATTAAAGATATTGTTTCAACAGCCATCTCTAAACTTAAATTTACAATCATAACTTTTTTCCCTTTAGGTATCTCCGTTATTTTTTTAAATCCCTTTTTAGATAAAGTTATGCTTGTTATGATTATTTCACAATCATCTTTTATATATTTCTTCACAGTTCCATAAATAGCATCTGTTGATATCACTACTATATCTGTATCAATTGTTCCTTTAATACTGTTATTATCTAAAGAATATTTTTGAACAATTATGTGTTCTCCAAATAATTCTTGTAATTGTTTACAGTAAAAAGTGGCAACAGCAGAAGACAAAGTCACAACTGCAACTTTTTTTTTCATAAGTACTCCCCCTTATATGTTAGTTGAGAATTGACAATGAATAGTTGACAGTATATATAATTTATAACCAAAGCCTACATCATATATTAAATGATATAGGCTGTATCTTTCCATTTACTTTTTTATTTCTTCTAAACTTATTTTAGTCAATTCACTAAAGGTAGAATTTATTTTTTTAACAGTATCAGCCAACACTTTTACATTCTTATTTTCTGAAATATTTGCAACTTCTATAGCAGTATCAGAACTGCTTACTACCCCTTTTAAATAATCACAGTATTTATCATGAAATAAATTTAGCTTTTCAGAATGCTTTAACGCTTGTACTTCTTTTTCGTATTTATGAAGAAGTTTATTTTCTCTCTTTATTGTATTTAAAGTATCTGTATTTATCTCCTTAATAGCTTGCGTTAAATTATCTACAGAAGCTTTTATCTTTATAGAATAATCCTTAATATTCTCTCCATATTTCACATCTATACTATAACTAGTTAATTCTTCCTGTGGTGAAACTCCTTTTACAAAAATATTATAAGCAGATACTGCCACAAGTATTGCAACTAGAAAAGCTACTAATTTAAAAGCCTTTTTTATAATAGAAACAACTATCATAACAGCTAAAATTGCTAAAACTGCATAAAGCAAAAATGTTGAGTTTATTCCCTCCATATTCTCATCTCCTTCTGCAATAATTCTAATAATTTATTAATTTAAAATTATAAATAAACTTATAAATAAACTTATAAATTAAATAGAGTTGTATAAAAAATATTATAGGTATTCCATACACAAACTTAAAATGCTTTGTCTTATGTCTAAAAAATTTCATTCCTACCATAATTCCAAGGCTTCCGAAAAGATACGCTATTGTAAATAATTTAGCTTCTGGAACTCTCCACTTACCTTTCTTCGCCTTTCTCTTATCACTATACATAATACATAATCCATATAAATTAATTATTATAAGATAAATTATAAAAATCTTCATTAAATATCCTCCAAATATTAATTTTCTCTATTATCTATTATAGAATAACCTTTTACCTTCCTTAAATCAACCTTCCTTTAGTATATAAAACACATAAAAGAGCTCTAGCAATCTGCTAAAGCTCCTTCTTTTAAAATATTATATATACCTCTAATCTACTGAGGACTCATTATTAAAATTTAAATGTAAGTTAAAGTACTCCCTATTATCATAGGTTACTGATACCTCCATTCCACCTTCGTCTTCTCCAGAATTTAAATAGCTTTCTACTTTACTTTTTAAGGCTTTTTCATTCGTCAAAGCAAATTCTATTCTTTCACTATCAAATAGTTCATTTAACATTTTTCTTGTAATATGTATGAATTCTGATGTATTATTTTTGGCTTTATCTGCAATCATATTCCATTGTATAGCATCATTAACTCTTTTTTCTTCAAAATCTACCTCAAGCGAACCAAATTCTCCGTTATATTTATTAAATAATTTTATCATTATACCCACTCCTTACAATAATTATTTTCCTATTAATTATTGTTTCTATATTTAATAATAAAATACTAAAAAAAAGCCATTCTTAATGAATGACTTTGATTATATTTCATGATATATCAAGTTATAACAATAGTTTATTATATCACTTCTCTTAATTATTCCTATAAATACCTCATTATCATCTATAACTGGTATAAAATTTTGATTTATGGAAAGTGATATTAAATCTTCTATATGAGCATTAATATGAACTGGCTTATTCTGCATGTGTCTAGGTATATCTTCCAGCAGAATTTTTTCTGTATTTTTGAAATTCAAGTCAGGAGTATTTTTTAACTTCCAAAGCAAATCTCCCTCTGTTACTGTACCCACATATCTTCCCTTTTCATCTATAAGTGGAATAGCTGTATATCTATGATGTTCCATTCTCTCTAATGCTTGTCTCATAGTAGATTTTGGTGTTTCACATATAACCTCTTTTTTCGGTGTAAGAAAAAATGCTATATTCATATATTACCTCTCTTAATAAAATTTTATTTACTTAAACATTTAATTTTACTTTTTCATATTTTACAATTTTCTAATCTGAACTATTATTTTCTTTTGAAAATTCTTTTTTAGTAAATAAGTATTTTTTAATAGCAAATAATGCAGCCATAGCAATTATTCCTATTAAAACTTCTATCATCCCTTTGCTTTTAGGTATTAATAATATCTTTCTAGCTATAGCATATAAAAGAACATCTATTACACTTTCTGGTGTATGTATGGTAAGCATTATAACAAGTTCTACTCCTATAACTAATAAAAGAGCATGTCCAAGTAATGCTTCAACTTCATAATAAGCAACAGGATTTGCTATATCGCTTATGTAAGAAACCCATATAGCCCTGGATAAGTCAAAAGTCCCCAATAAAACCTTCAATAATATTATTATAGCTAAACCTATTTCAAAAATATGACTTAATTTAAAAACAATTTTTTTTACTGAATTTTTATTCATCTGTTTACCCTCCAGAAAATTCAAATAATACAGCATCGTTAACTCTTTTATTTACTTAAACATTTAATTTTATCTTTATATTATAATTATAAATCTCAGTTTAATACTAGTCAAAGGCATAAGTGAATATTTAATGCTTTGTTCAATATATGTTAATACAAATTTAAAAAACGCTCTATTAAAATATTAAGTAATGTTGTACAATGTTTACTATGTATCAACTTATTTCTATATTTAGGTGGTGTTTTGTGTGTTAACTACTTCAATTATTACAAAAATAATATTTTTATGTGGAGCAGGATTTTTGGCTGCTTTTGTAGATTCTATAGCAGGTGGTGGAGGACTTATTAGCTTACCTGCTTTTCTAGCTGCGGGAATATCACCCCACTTAGCTTTGGGAACAAATAAATTTTCTGCTTCCTGTGCTTCTTTTACAAGTTCCCTTAAATTTGCAAAATCTAAAAAAGTCAACTGGCAATTCCTTAAATATTTACTTCCTTTTACCCTATTAGGTGCAGTTATAGGCGTAAATACAGTACTAAAAATTGATGAAAAAATATTACAAAGTTTAGTATTAATTTTAATTTTATTTGTAGGCATATACAGCATATTCTCAAAATCTATTGGAGTTGAAAACAAATTTAAAGGTACAACTAAATTAAATATATTCTTGGGGATTATCTTAGCTTTTTCTCTTGGCTTTTATGATGGTTTTTTTGGACCTGGAACTGGTTCTTTTCTAATATTTGGTCTTATAAAAATATTCGGTTTTGATTTTGTACAAGCCGCTGGTAATGGAAAACTTTTAAATTTCACTAGTAATATTACTGCTCTCATCATTTTTGCACTGCATGGAGAAATATACTATACTGTAGCTATTCCAATGGCCTTATTTATGATTTTAGGAGCAAAACTAGGTACATCTCTTGCCATAAATAAAGGTTCTAAACTAATTAAGCCTATATTTGTTACGATGTCCCTTGCTGTTGCATGCAAAATAATTATACAAAATTTCTTATAATCTCAGCTATATAAATCAAGGTGGAGTAAAATATTACTCCACCTTAATCACAATTTTATCGTCAGCAATATCAATAATTGCTGCACCTCCATTTGATAGTTTACCAAATAATACCTCATCAACAAAGTAAGGCTTAATTTCCTGCTGGACTACACGAAGTATTTCTCTTGCTCCATAAGCTTTTGAAAAACCTTTTTGTGCAAGCCATTTATAACATTTCTCTGTAACATTAAGACTAATATTCTTTGATGACAGTTTATCTTCAAATTGATTTATGGCCTTCTTAGCTATGTTAAAAGCCATTTCTTCATTTATTCCATCAAAAACAACAATATCATCAAGTCTATTTCTAAACTCAGGTGAAAATACCTTTTCAACTTCTTTTGTTATAGCTTCTTCCTCTACAAATCTTGAACCAAAACCAAGCATAGTCTTTCCTACATCTTTAGCTCCTGCATTAGAAGTCATAATTAAAATAACATTTCTAAAATCAGCTTTTTTTCCATTATTATCAGTTAAGGTTGCATAATCCATTAATTGCAATAATACATTTAAAACATCTGAATGTACCTTTTCAATTTCATCAAGAAGAAGTACACAATAAGGACTTTTTCTTATTGTATCTGTTAAAAGTCCTCCCTCTTCATATCCTACATATCCTGGAGGTGCTCCTATAAGTCTTGCCACACTATGTTTCTCTTGATATTCACTCATATCGAATCTAATTAAAGGAATACCTAAGTACTCTGCCAATTGCTTTGAAAGTTCTGTCTTTCCAACTCCAGTAGGACCAACAAATAACAAACTTGCTACAGGCTTTTCTTCATCATTAAATCCAGCTCTAGATCTTTTTATAGCTTTAACTACAGAATCTATCGCCTCATTTTGACCAAATATTTTGCTCTTTAAAGCCTTATCAAGATTTTTTAACTTTTCTATATCATCTGATGAAACACTTTGTTGTGGAATTTTCGCCATTGAAGAAACAATTCTCTCAATATCACTTTCTCTGATTATGATTTTTTCATCACTATCTTCTTTTTCAAGTCTAAGATAAGCTCCTACTTCATCTATTACATCAATAGCTTTGTCTGGTAAATATCTATCATTTATGTATTTACTCGATAATTCTACTGCAGCATCTAATGCCTCTTCTGTATATACTACATTATGAAATTCCTCATAAGTATTCTTTAATCCAAATAAAATTTTATAGGCATCCTCTTTCGATGGCTCTGACACTTCTATTTTTTGAAATCTTCGTGATAAAGCTCTATCCTTTTCAAAAAACTTTTTATATTCTTCATAGGTAGTAGACCCAATAAACTTTAATTTACCATCTGTTAAAAGAGGCTTTAATATGTTAGATGCATCCATTGCTCCTCCTGAAATAGCACCTGCTCCTACTATAGTATGTATCTCATCAATATATACAATGGCTTTTCCTTCTTTTCTAATTTTATTTAGTACTTTTTTAATTCTCTCCTCAAAATCTCCTCTATACTTAGTTCCTGCTAAAAGTGCTCCCATATCTAGATAATATATTTTAGTACCTTTTAGTGAATTTGGAATTTTATTTGCAACAATTAATTGTGCTAAACCTTCTGTAATTGCGGTCTTACCTACTCCTGGATCTCCAACATGAATAGGATTATTCTTTAATCTTCTAGATAAAACTTGAATAGTTCTATCTAATATTTCTTCCCTTCCAATAAGCGGATCAAGTTCTCCTCTTACTGCCTTTTCTGTCAATTCAATAGTGTAATTATTTAATAGTCCCTTTTTATTTTTGTTTCCTTCATCTAAGAATTCTTCAAATTCATATATATCTTCTTCTCTTTCTTCTTCAAAATCCATAGAAATTTCCGAATCCAAATCTTCCTCTACTGATATACCATGTGTTATGTAATTAAGTATATCTAAACGTGATATTCCCTGCTTTTTCAAGAAATAACTACCAAAATATTCTTCTTCATCATATATAACAACTACAATATCTCCAAATCTTATATTTTCTTTTCCAGCTGCTATAACATGTTCTGCAGCAGAAGATATAATGGTTTGAAATCCTGCTGTCTGAACAGGTTCTCTATTATCCACTTTAGGAATATTTTCATTTAAATAATTACATAAATCCATTTTAAGTTCTTCAACATTTCCCCCACAGCTTTTTATAAACTCTTTCCCTTCATCAAAAAATAGCCCAGCATATAAAATATGCTCTGGAGTAAAGTATTCATGTTCAGCCATCTTAGCTTCACTGTATGCCGCAGTAAATATTTCCTCTAAAAAACTATCTAACTTCATATTTATTCCTCTTCCATACTTAATTTTAATGGGAAACCACTTTTTTCAGCCATATCCATAACCTGAGCTATCTTAGTTGTAGCTATATCATATGAATATACTCCTGCAATTCCTATTCCCCTCTTATGTACATCATACATAATCTTAGATGCCTCCGCAGGCTTTTTGTTAAAAACCATAACTAAAACCTCAATTACAAATTCCATAGTTGTATAATCATCATTGTGCAAAATGACCTTATACATTTTTGGTTTTTTTACTTTTATCTTTGAATCCTCTTTAAAAATTATTTCTTCTTTCATTCATAACAACTCCAAAATTAATATATTTTATTATATATTATAAAATAATACTTTACCTAATAAAAATTCTCTAAAAAATACATTTTTCCTTCCTTTAATATTTGCTCTAACTTTTCTCTATTAATTAAAGTAGTATCTGTTGTTTTAGCTAATTCTTTAGCTTGTTTTGTAAAATGTGAATTTGTAATCACCATTGCCTTATCACAATTATAGTGAAGTTTTGCACCTACCACTTCCTGAATGGCCTTATTCCCTACATTTCCTGAATAGTTTTTAGCTTGAATTACTGTCTTTCCTTTTATATCTTTAATTATTAAATCAGCTCCATAATCTCCTGAATAAGAAGTAGGTTCTACCTCATAACCAAATTCCTTAAATAATTCAGTTAAATAATCTTCAAACTTGTATCCGTCTAAAGAATCAACATATTCTAAAGTTTTATTATCACTAACTTCTGATTCATTTAATTGTTTTTCAAACTTTTCCATTTTCTGCTGGAATTTAATTTTTTTCTTTGTGCTACCAATTAGTTTTGTTACATAATTCTTATCTTTATTTAAAATAATACACATATATTTCAAATTGTGTTTTGCATAAACTTTATTTCCAAAATACAATATGTATTTTCTTATTATATTACCTTTGGTATCACTGCTGACAAATTTTATTTTTGACTTAATGTCCTTTAAATAAATATCATCTTTAATACCACTGATTATCTTTTTAAGGTCTTCCCTCTTAATTTGTTTGTCCGTTTTGTACATAATGAACTCCTGAAGTTCTTTTAATCTATTATCATATTCTTCTTGAGAAATTTCTTCATTCTCATACTTAAGACCTATAGACAAAATAAATTTTTCTATTAAACTATCTATACCTACTTTTTTATACTTTTCTAAAAGCTTAAGAGCCTTTTCTTTTTCTTGAATCCTTTTTATAGACTTCTCAACTTCACTTTTATTTTTCTTTAAAATTTTCGCCATATATCTTAGGTTAAACTCTACAAAAATACTCTTTCCTAAAGCATTTATATAATTTTTTAAAATTTTTTCTTCGTCATAACCCCTTTGAATATTTATTTTTACCTTTAAATTTTTTATATAAACTTCATGTCTTATTCTATAAATTAGACTATTTAGCTCATCAATATTTATATCTATCTTTTTATCTTCTTTTATCTTTTCTACAAGTTCATTTAAACCTTCTGAATACTTCAAATAACTCATTTTCTTTTTATCATATTTCATTCTATACTTAATCACAAACTTTTCTAATTCATCAGTTATTCCTAAGTCATTTAACCTTTCATAAGCTTTTTTTGCATCCTCATTTTGCCTTAACAAATCACATCTATCCATTCTATTAAATATATACCCTATTTCATTGGTACTTGTTTGAATGGAAAGCTTTCTTGATATTTCTAATATTTTCATCTTATCACTTGTAGTAAGTCTGTCACAAGCTTCGTACTTTTTTCTCTCCACATAGCTTATAATTACATCATATAATTTAGGTTTTTCAATCTTTTTTAATTCCCTTACTATTTTATTTTCTAAAGTTGTACTCTTATTTGTAAATTTTCTTGATTTATTACTTTTACCTTTCAAAACTTTATGATTCTTTTTCTGATTTACTAAATTATTCTTGTTTTCTATCTTACTGTCCTTTTGTACTATTATTTTATTACCATTCTTATTTTTTCTATTTTTAAATAACTTTACTACACTAAAGATTATAAAGAAAATTAACAATGCAGTTAAAATCACTATAAAAGCTATATTTCCATGTGCGTCAATAAAACTATTCATTTTTTCCTCCTCAATTGCTGTAACTAATGGTATATATCAGAAAACTCTATTTTCATTTTTTCTGCTTCATTGCCTATCATATAATCACTAATGTTTTCTTTTTCTTCAACCAATTTAATTGGTAATTCAACAATAAATTCTGTTCCTTTACCATATTCACTTTCTACATAAATCTTACCATCATGCATTTCTGCTAAACTCTTTACAAGAGATAATCCTATTCCACTACCTTCGTTATTTCTGTTTAAAGATTTATCTACTTGCCTAAATCTTTCAAATATAATTTTAAGTTTTTGTTTTTCTATACCAACTCCATCATCTTTCACCGAAATAACAACTTTATCTTCTTTATCTCTTATAACTACAAATATGTTTCCCTTAGGCTTTGTAAACTTAATTGCATTAGATAAAAGATTTAACATAATTCTTTCTATTTTATCAATGTCACAAGCAATTACCTTCTCTTCAATATTTGTATCAAACTTTACATGTATATTTTTATTTTTAGCATATTCTACAGTAGATAAGGTTACATCCTCAATTAAGCTTACTATATTACAATTTGTCAACTCTAAATCAAAATAACCTGAATGAATCTTTGTAAGATCAATTAAATTGTTAACTAATCTCAACAATCTATATCCATTTTGTTTTAATATCTTTAAATATTTATCTATAGTATCCTTCTGTTCTGTAATAGCTCCCTTTTCTAACTTCATTTCCAATAATTGTATTACACTAAAAATTAAGTTCAATGGAGTTTTAAATTCATGGGATAGATTAGCAAAAAACTCTGTTCTCAATTTATCATATTCTTTAGCTTCCTCTAGCAACTTTCTCTCTTCTTCTATTTTTTTCTTTAATTCTTCTGCTTGTTTACGTTCCGTAATATCTTTACATAGTGCTAATACAGCTATACTATTTTCATAAGAAATAGGGTTTGTCACAATCTCTATTTCTACTTTTGTTCCATCCTTTCTAGTTAGAGTATCCTCTACTAAAGGCTTAACTTTTTTTCCTTCTCTAGCACCTTCTACTCTTTGATCTCCAACCTTTTCCATATTAAGTATTACAAACTCAGTTATATCTTTTCCTAAAAGCTCCTTTGAATTTTTCACTCCAATAAGCTCAGCCCCAAGCTTATTGGCAAAAACAAATTTAAGCTTATGATGAACCAAAACAGAAATAGGTAATGACTCTATAATTCTTAAATAAAATTCAGCTAGGTTATCCGTCTCATTTTCTTTTTTAATAACTATTTTTTTTATATTCTCAATGACTATAACACTAAATAAACTAACGAAAAATAATATTATATAGGTTAAATTAGTAAATACGTCTTTTGTTTTATCAAATAAAGTTCCTGAAAACAAATAAACTGCTACAAAAATAAAGCTTATAAAAATAAGTGAATATAACAAATATACAAGCTTTTTTAAGAATAGATTAGAACTATATAAACACTTATCATTGGTATGTTCCAAAATATATCCCCCTTAAACTTTTTTATATCATACTTTCATATTTCGACAATATTATGTACTATATAAAATAATACCGTGAACTCTCTCCCATGTAAAGAAGAGGGGAGGTATTCTAACCATAATTTCAGATAAAAAAGGCGATTTTCGTAAATATTGTGGTTATATAAAACAGCCTTAAAAATTGAATTTAAAGACTGTTTTATTTGTAATTCTTCATCCAGTTTTTGGAAAATATTTAGAATTCTACTCCAGTTACTTGTTCGAAAACATCTCATCAACTGAATATACAGGATGCACTATACAATCCCGCTATTTTTTCTTTGATGAAATAAACAACTTAAATATCCCATAAATAACCCCGACTATAACCAAAACTATATAAGAATAATATTTTATTAATTCCTTATTACTTGATTTTGAGTTTAATATCTTAATTTCATTATTAGCAAATTGAAATACCGTCTTATTCTTCAAATCAATTAAAGCATCACTATCCTTAATATAAGAATCTCTATCATCATATAGAACAAAATCTTCGTTAAAATACCTATCTAAAAATCCATCTTTTTCAAATACTGCATACCCAATAGGTTTTTCTTGTATATCAGTTTCAAACAAAACAACTAATCCATATTTTGTTTTAATATCATCTATAAGCATTACTTCAAACTCTGAAATACCAACATCACTTTTTATTTTTTTAGTGATATACTTTTCAATATTGTGTTCACTAATATTATATATAACAAAATATTGAAGTAGCATTGCTACTGAACAAATAACTATTATTACTATTGCTCCAATTTGATTATTGCGATTCTTTTTTTTCATATAATACACCTGCCTTTATTTTGACGACCCTAATACTAATATGGTTCCATTACTATACAGGTCTAAGTTATTCCACTTTAGTTGCATTATCAGACTTGAACATGGTTGTCAGTAATGTTTTCTTACGGGTGTTCTTATCCATA
Organism: Clostridium ganghwense; assembly: GCF_026735165.1. Taxonomy (GTDB): domain Bacteria; phylum Bacillota; class Clostridia; order Clostridiales; family Clostridiaceae; genus Clostridium_H; species Clostridium_H ganghwense. The sequence continues at coordinate 152,526 of NZ_JAPQES010000001.1, forward strand.
TCTCGGCTAATTTCAAGGAATCTAATCCAACTTAGGTAATTGTCCATATACTTAGTTGCAACACCCTTAAATTTACGGTTAATCCAGTCTTCAAGCCTACTGTAATATGAATTAACGTGTTGAATGTGGTAGACCTTATCAATAACGAAATGAACTGACTGAACGGTTTACCACTGTATATAATTCCTCATACAACTCTTGTTGCTCAATAGGATGAAGTTTTAAAAAGTCACTAAATATTGTCGTTTTGCTCATAGGAACCTCCATTTCGAATGTATGTTCATATATTGTAGCCTAGATTTTAGTTAGACCTAATATATACGAAAACCGCATAAAAAATTAAAAGCTCTTTAGTAAAATAATACTAAGGAGCTTTTAATTTTTTTCTTTTAAAATTTCCTATTTAAAGTTTGCTACTATTCATGGTAAAACAAACAATTCTCTCTTCTGCATTCCTTATTCAAATCACTGTATTCACACTTGATATTTCTATCTACCTTTAATTTTACTCCTATATTTTCATCTAAAAACTCTACTGCCTTAAGAACTGCAAGATAAGAATTTCTTTTACAACATCTTGGGCCACCATTTTCTGCAATAATCTTTAAAGAATTTGAAGTCATCATGTTGCTAAAGCTCCATTGCTCACCAGATAATGGAGTTGCACCTGTAATTAAACTCATAAAAATACCAGTTCCAACTCCAGCACCACAAGTGCCACAGAATCCACAAGAACCTCCTGGTACATTTGAGCTTCTTTTTTGTGCTTCAATTATTTTCGCTTCTTTATTAACCCTATCACCTTTTTTATTATAATAAGCCGCTAAAAGAACTGCTGGCACTAAAAAATGATGCTCTGGACCATGCATTTTAATGCTAGGATGCTTTAAAAGCTTCATCATAATTTCAATAGGATTTTCAGATTCAGTATCTAAGCAATATCTTTTTATTATTTCCGATGCTGACATAGAATGACATTTATCACATACATAATGTCCCTCTTCACATTTCACATTTGATTCGAAAGTTTCCTTACAATAAACACATCTCATTTCCTCTGCTGTGTCCGTATAAATAAGTTCTTTTCCACAAATCAAACAATTATTCTTATGTTCCATAGTATTCACCCTAACTTTCTTTATTTTCATCTTTTAAAGTTATAATAGAATTATTATATCACTTCTTATTTTTAAAGTTAATTTGTATTTACTATATTTTAGAATATTTTTTAGTTATTAGTATATATCCTTTATTTTATTAAAAGAATAGAATTACAGGTTTTAACCATACTATTATTGTTAATGTAAATTATACTTAAACCCTAAAAGGAGATGTATTATTATGATGATGACTGTAACCTCCAACGAAAAATACCAAAAGTGTATTGATATTTGTTTAGAATGTGCTCAAGTATGCGAATTTTGTGCAACCTCCTGTTTAAATGAACCTGACCCTAAAATGATGGCTGGCTGTATAAAATTAGATAGAGATTGTGCCGATATTTGTGTTCTTGCCGCTCAATTTATGGCCAGAGATAGTGAATTTTCAATGGAAATTTGCTCATTATGTGCTCAAGTTTGTAAAGCTTGCGGTGACGAATGTGCTAAATTCCCCCCAGAACACTGTAAAAACTGCGCAGACATTTGTAACCGCTGTGCTGTGGAATGCGAAAATATGGCTAAATAGTATTCGTTTTAAACATCTAACAATCCAACGTATAATTATTGTTTTGCTGCTTAATATATAGAAAGGCTAAAAATCTTAAAATACATAAGATTTTTAGCCTTTCTATTTCTATTTTACCATATTATATTTCATTATAATGTTATAATATATTTTGAAAACTTATTATAGGAGGTGAAAAAATGCAAGTAGATATATATGTAAAAAAATCTAAAGATCCTATCATATTCAAAGGTGACAGAATAGACATTAAAGACTTTGAAATGGACGGAGTTAAATATAAGCAAATAAGATATTTTAGAAAGTTAGTTAGTAAAAGTACTTATATAAAAGAATCCGATATAGTTAATATAAGAAAGCGCTCATAAGAGTGCTTTCTTATATGCCTACTTCTCTATTTCTTGATTTTAAGCAGCACATATATACTGCTACAGTATCATACCTAGCATCATGAAAAGATACATCATCACATTTAAACAATTTCTTTGTTTTTTCTAAAACCTCATTAGGACTTATATTGTAAAAGTTCATTACCTCTTCTACTCTAGGATTTTTGTAGCTTTTTCCTCGTTTAGCCGGAAGCTTTAATATATCCTTAAAATATTCCATTGTACAAAAATAATTTTTCACACCTACTTCTTCATTTAATCTATTGAATTCAGCTTCAACAAATTTTCTGTCAAATTTAACATTATGAGCAATAAAGTTAGCTCCTTTAAAATCTTTATGTATGTCATAATACACATCTTGAAATTTCATACCATTAGACAATTCTCTTAACCTTTCCATACTAAAACCATGAACCTGCTGTGCCTGTATACCCATAGTTTCTACTGTAAAAAAATAATTTTTAACTGCAACTAATTTTTTATTTTCTTCAATTATATATGTGAGCTGAGCTATTTGCCCTGGAGCAAGTCCTGTTGTTTCTGTATCTAAAAAAATGCTTCTCATAATAAACTCCTTTATCAACTATTTTCTGTATAAATAATAACACATATAAAAATAAAAAATAAAGTTCTTCTGCTAAATAACCTATTATTTCATTTTATATCCACTTAATGAAAGCAATAATTGGGATGGTAAATAAAAAAACCATACCAAAAGTCCAGATATATATTGTATTTTTCCTATATGATAAAGCCCTACATTTATATCACATAATAAAAATAAAACCATTCCGTTCATGATAAAATAGCTATTTCTTTTACTGTAAACTCCTCTTTTTATAGTTCCAAAAGCCATATAAACACTGGTAATCAGTAAAATAGAATATATACTTGCAACAATATATAATGCCTTATCTTCATAAAAAGGTATATTTAACATTATTACTAACCCTAATATAACTATACTTTCTAGTAAAAATACTATAAAATTACTTTTATTTAAAATAATTTTACGACTATGTCTTATTATATAAATTATTTGAACAATACAAAAAGCAGTAATTCCTAAAATAAAGTTCTTCAAAATAACTAAATTAAGATCTGCCATAGTAGTAAAAAATAATGCCACTTGAAGTAATATAGTATCTTTCTTATCAATGCCTCTATCTCCTATAAGAAGCACTAAAACAAAACATAAAAGTATGCTTACATATTTTAATAATCTAGGATCTCCTCCCTGTAAATCTATTATAAGGAAATTTATATAAATAAAAATTATTACTAATATAATTGTATTTTTAAAGTTTATATATTTTTTTAACATATATCTTTATCTCCCTAAATTCTATAGCTTCTCTATCTTTATATTCTATCATATGAAAATTATTTATACTGATTTTTAACTACTTATCTAATATCTACAAATAGTCGAATAACATATAGACTTTTATAAATTAAAATAATATAATGTAAATATTTATATTATAGAAAGGGGCTATTCTAATAATGGAAAAACTCAATATGAAATATGGAAGAGAGGTTATAAGTGTTCCTATACCTGAAAAAAACTTACTTGGGGTTATTAACGCCAATCCTTTTGATTTGGGGAAATCAGAAGAAGAAATAATTTTGGATGCGTTAAATAACCCAATAGCATCAGCTAAACTTTGTAAATTAGTACATTCCGGTGAAACTATATGCATTGTAATTTCTGATGTCACAAGACTTTGGCAGCGAATGAATGTATACATTAAATACATTGTAGAAGAGTTAAAAAAAGCAGAAATAAAAGATGAAGATATAACATTTTTATGTGCTGCGGGGTCACATAGAGCACAAACAGAAGAAGAGATAAAAAAACTTCTTGGAGATGAGCTTGCAGGTAAATATAAGTTTGTAAATCATGATTGTTTAGATAAAAATTCTTTGACTTATATGGGAACAACTACATATAATAATCCAATTTATCTAAACAAAACAGCAGTTGAAATCGATCATGTTATTTTAACAGGAGGCATAGTTTATCACTTCCTAGTAGGCTGGGGCGGCGGTAGAAAATCTGTTCTTCCTGGAATATCAGCATATGAAACTATAATGAATAATCATGAGCTTTCTTTAAGCAAAGATTTAGGAAAAGGAACATTACCTTCAATTAAATCAGGCAATATAAAAGATAATCCTGTGCATAATGATATGCTTCAGGCGGTAAATTTTCTTAAACCTACTTTTATGTTCAATTCTATAATAGGTAGTAACGGGAAAATATGCGCTGCTGTTGCAGGTAACTATATAAAAGCTCATGAAGAGGGCTGCAGAATTGTAGATAAAAAAGATGGTGTTTATATAAATGAACTTGCTGATATGGTTATTGCTTCAGCAGCAGGCTATCCTAAAGATATAAATTTTTATCAGTCTATAAAAACTGTAATGAATGCTGTAGAAGCCTTAAAACCAGGTGGTACTATGATACTTATGAGTGAGTGTAGCGAAGGTCTTGGCGGAGACCAAGATGTCAAAGATATGCTTTTAAATTATACTAATACTTTAGATAGAGAAAAAGCTTTAAGAGAAAAATATACTATAGCAAAATTTGTGGGCTATTATACATGTAATATTGCAGATAAATATAATTTTATTTTAGTTTCAAATTTAGATAAAGAATTGCTTAAAAATACAAATATAAAAGTAGTAAAAACAATTGAAGAAGCTCTTGATATTGTGTATAAAGAAAAAGGAGAAAATCTTACAACCTATGCCATGCCCTATGCTGCAAATACTTTTCCTATATTAAAAAATAAAAATTAATATATTTTTTATGCTATAAATAAATTTGCACAATATACACAAAATTTTAAAAATTATATTGACAATATATTAAAATACCATTATAATCATCAGTAATTCATAAATTAAACTATAAAAACTCAAAGCAATGACGGAGAGAAAAATATTCAATATTAACCACAGAGAGCTAATGTTTGGTGTGAATTAGCGTTAATAGAATATATACTAGTAGCTCCCGAGCTGCCAATTTGAAAGATTTTTCAAGTAGATGCGGACGGCTGCCACCGATATATGGCTATGGTTCGATAGTAATTCTTAATTTAATTTTTAAGTTTTATATCCGACCTGAATAGAGACAGTTATTACGATTGTAAATTAGGGTGGTACCACGAAAGTTAATCTTTCGTCCCTAAGAATATAGACTATATTCTTAGGAACGAAAGATTTTTTTTATTATAAAAAGGAGGCTAAAAAATGAACAAAAAAAGTAAAGATATTTTAGTATTGGGAGTAGCATTATTTGCTATGTTTTTTGGGGCTGGTAATTTAATTTTCCCACCATCTTTAGGACTTTTTGCAGGTAAGAATTGGGTTATATGCGGTATAGGATTTTTCTTGACTGCTATAGGAATGCCGCTTTTAGGTATAGTTGCTGCTTCTAAGGCAGGTGGAACAATAGCTGATGTAGGTAATAAAGTGCATCCTATTTTCAGTAAAATTTTTGCAATTGTAATTATATTAGCTATAGGACCTTTACTTGCGATACCTAGAACTGGAGCTACAACCTTTGAAATGGGTATAAAACCTATCTTTCCTGGTGTTAGTCCTGCAATTGGATCCATAATATTTTTTGGACTTACACTTTATTTTGTTATTAAACCAACTGAAATGATGGATAAAGTAGCTAAAATACTTACTCCACTTCTTCTAATTATGGTATTTGCTATAATAATTAAAGGAATTATATCTCCACTTGGAACACCAACTACTGAAATGACTATAAATCCAATTTCCAAAGGATTTACTGAAGGATATCAAACCATGGATGCATTGGCCTCATTGCTTTTCGGTGGAGTAGTATTAAATTCAATTATAAGCAAAGGCTATACTTCCGAAAAAGACCATATTAGTATGACAATAAAAGCTGGTATAATTGCTTCTATAGGTCTTGCACTTGTATATGGTGGTCTTATATATCTTGGTGCTTCAACTAATTCTATTTTTCCTATTGATAAACCTAAATCAGATTTATTAATAGCAATAACAAATACTTTATTCGGTAACTTCGGTAAAATAGCACTTGGAATAGTTGTTTCCCTTGCATGTCTTACTACTTCAATAGGACTTACAGCAACAGTTGGAAATTATTTTAGTGATTTAAGTAATAATAAGATAAGTTATAAAGCTGTTGTTATTATAACTGTTATATTTAGTGGTGTTTTCGCAAGTGTAGGCGTTGAGAAGATAGTTGCACTAGCTGTACCTTTACTTGTTGCAGTATATCCTATAGCAATTGTACTAATTTTAATGAATATATTTAATGACTATATACCAAAAACTGCTTATGTTGGAGCTGTTTTTGGAACATTAATTATAAGCTTATATGACGGTGCTTCAGCCGCTGGTGTTAATACTGCAGCACTTGGAGGTATAATAAGTAAATTACCTTTAGCTAGTCATGGTTTTGCTTGGATTGTACCTTCAATTATAGGTGCTTTAATTTCAATAGTATTGTTAAGTAAAAAAATAAATAAAATATAAAACAAAAGCATATATTGCTAAAAAGACTTTTACGCAATATATGCTTTTTCTACGTACTAAAATATAGCATTTGTAAATTTATATGCAAAAATAAACAACATCTCATTTTGAGATGTTGTTTTGGAGCGGGTAAGGGGAATCGAACCCCTGTGTTCAGCTTGGAAGGCTGACGTTCTACCATTGAACCATACCCGCATATTTTTTTGTAAGTGGTGGGTCTAAATGGACTCGAACCATCGACCTCACGCTTATCAGGCGTGCGCTCTAACCAGCTGAGCTATAGACCCATATTTACTTATTGCAAATGGTTAAATACATATTTATGGTGGAGATAAGGAGATTCGAACTCCTGACCCCCTGCGTGCAAGGCAGGTGCTCTCCCAGCTGAGCTATACCCCCGTATCACATTCGCAACTTTAAGTTTTATTTTCTTGCGACCTTTTCTCTCGACCACGAAAATTATTTTATCACAAATATTAATAAAGGGACCTTATATATTCTTCTTTACCATAAATTATATGTATTTTTTTAAATTTTTCTCATTTTTTCTTCAAAATTCATATAAAGATACGCGTGGATGCGTTTATGAATTTTAAAAAATTCAACCAACTATTGAAAAATCTACACCTGCTCGCTGTAGTATTTTTTTCTCTCTTTTTTTGTAGTTATCTGCCCTTTCTATTACCTCTGAAGCTGCTAAAAATACTGAAATTTCTTCTATATCATATATTAGATACAATAAAGACGTATTATTCTTTACAAAAGAATTATATTCTTCTTCACTTATATAAGGTATAACCTCTTCAAGTAATTCCTCTATTTCCTTAATAGTTAAATATGATATTATTCCCTCTTCAAACTCTTCTACTTTAAAAGTTATATTATCAAAAGTAGATTTTTCACTATCTACTCCAACTACTAAAATAGGCTGTATATCTTCTGAATTTAAATCTATATTCATTGTTTTACCTCCTTGCGTTATTATTTTTATATTATATCATACCCCTTTCAAATAATAACTATAATTCACTTTTACTCATCCCTTTACACATAAAATCCAAAATTTAGTATTTTTCTATTTACAAGAACATTTCACTATGATAACCTAAAATTAACATTTTATTAAAAAATTAAGGAGGTAATATGATGTTTAAAAATTTCAAGCAAAAAAAATGGACATCCTTTGTTTTAACTCTATTAATGATTTTTGCATTGATAACTCCTGTAAACGTATTCGCTAACGAAAAACTTAGTGATACAATGGAGCTACAAGTACTAGCAACAAGCGATACTCATGGAAGATTTATGCCCTACGATTATGCAACTAATGCTGAAGATAACTCAGGAAGCTTAGCTCAAATAGCAACTGCTGTTAAACAGCTGAGAAAAGCTAATCCAAATACAATATTAGTTGATGCTGGAGATATTATCGAAAGTAATTCTCAAGATTTATTCCTAAAGGGCATAAATCCAATGATAGTTGCTATGAATGAAATGGATTATGACACATTAACTCTAGGTAATCATGAATTTAACAAAGGAGTTCCTACTCTTGAAAAAATTATGAGTCAATTTAAAGGAACTGTTTTATGTGGAAACGTTCACAGAAAAGATGATTCAACACTTGGACAACCTTATAAGATAATAGAAAAAAATGGAGTTAAAATTGCAATTATAGGAATGACTAATCCTAATATTACTAAGTGGGATGGTCCTAGATTAACTGAATACAAAATAACTAGTCCAATAGATGAAACTAAAAAAATAATAGACCAAATAAAAGATAGAGTAGACATTATGATAGCGGTTAACCATACTAGCGATGGTAAAGAATATATAGATTCTGACTCAGCTGCTAATTTAGCAAAAGCCTGTCCAGAACTTACAGCTATTATAGGTGCTCATGAACATAAAGCAGTTGGTGGAAAATTATATAATGATGTTCTATTTTTAGAAAATAAAAATAATGCAAATACCCTAGCTAAAATAGATATAAAATTAACTAAAAAAGATGGTAAATATGTAGTAGAAAATAAAGGAAAAGATGTAACTTCAAAAGTTTTATACATGAGAGATTCAAAAACAAAAAAAGTTAATTATCAAGCAGATAGCACACTTGCAGCCAAATTAAAACCATACCATGAAACAGCTATAAAAGATGCACAAACTGTAATTGGTGAACTTAAAGGTGGAGATTTAGTAGGCCCTGAAAAGATAAAAGGAATCCCTACAGCTCAAGTTGAAGATACTGCAATGATTGATTTAATCAATAAAGTACAAATGCACTATACAGGTGCAGATGTTGCTGCAGCCGCTTGCTTCAGAAATGATGCTAACATGAAAGAAGGCACAATAAAAAAATGTGATGCAGCTTTAATTTATAAATATTCTAATACTCTAGACTTAGTAGAAGTTACAGGAAAACAATTAAAACAGTACATGGAGTGGTCAGCTCGCTTCTACAACACTTACAAATCTGGAGATTTAACTGTATCATTTAATCCTGAAATAAGAGGATATAATTATGATATGTTCTCAGGTGTTAAATATGAAATTAATATTAGTAAGGAACCTGGAAATAGAATAGTAAATTTAAGAAAAATGGATGACACTCTAATAAAAGATACAGATATTCTAAAATTAGCTATAAACAATTATAGATACGATTCTCAACTTTCAAAAGTTGAAGGTGGAATATTCACAGATGGAAATTTACCAAAACTTTTAGAAAAAGATGTTCATAATGGTACTCCAATAAGAGAATTAATAAAAGACTATATAGCAAATGTTCAAAAAGGGGTTATAACTGCTGAAGTTGATAACAACTGGGAAATAACAGGTACTCCATGGGATTCATATAAGAGAACTATTGCTATAGAATTAATAAATCAAGGTAAACTAACTCTTCCAAAATCTGTTGACGGAAGAACTTCAAATGTCAAAGCAATAACAGATAAAGATATAACTGGTTATGACTTAATAACTATAGCTCATACAAATGATACTCACTCAAGAGTTAAAGAAGGAAAGTATGACGGTATGGGTCTTGCAAAAGTATCAACAGAAATAAAAAAATTAAGAGAAAATAATAAAAATGTATTAGTATTAGATGCTGGAGATACCTTCCACGGACAAACTATAGCAACACTTAATAAAGGAGAAAGCATAGTAAAAGTACTAAATACTATAGGTTATGATGCTATGACTTCTGGTAATCATGATTTTAACTATGGACAAGATAGACTTGTAGAACTTTCTAAAATGACTAAATTCCCAGTAGTATCTGCAAACGTAGTTAAAAAGAATGGAGAAACATTACTTAAACCTTACACTATAAAAGAAATAAATGGAGTTAAATTCGGTATATTTGGACTTGCAACTCCAGATACAGCAACTATGACTCATCCTAAAAATGTTGAAGGATTAACTTTTGAAGATCCTATAAAAACTGCTGAAAAAATGGTTGCAGAATTAAACAATAAATGTGACGTTATAGTAGCTTTAACACATCTTGGCGTTCAAGGTGACAATTCAAGCTACAAACTTGCCGAAAAAGTTAAAGGAATTGATTTAATAGTAGATGGACATAGCCATACAACATTACCTACTGGAAAACTTATTAATGGAACTTTAATAGTTCAAACAGGAGAATATGACAAAAATCTTGGAGAAGTAAACATTTTATTTAAAAATGGTAAAATAGACTCCATGAGTGCATCTTTACTTACTAAACAAGAAGCAGCTAATCTTACAGAAGATAAAGCAGTACTTGATGTTATAGCTGAAATTGAAAAAGAAAATGCAAAGATAACATCTGTAGTTATAGGTCAAACTGATGTTAAATTAGATGGAGAAAGAGAAAATGTAAGAACAAAAGAAACTAATCTTTCTGACCTTATAACAAACGCTATGCTAGATGCAACTGGTGCTGATCTTGTAATAACAAACGGAGGCGGAATCAGAGCTTCAATAGATAAAGGTGAAATCACAAAAGGAGATGTAATTACAGTATTACCATTTGGAAACTATCTTGTTGTTAAGGAAGTTAAAGGTTCAGATATTCTTGCAGCATTAGAACATGGTGTTTCTGACTATCCTAAAACAAAAGGAGCCTTCCCTCAAGTAGCTGGAATAACATTTAAATTTAATCCTAAAAATGAAATTGGAAAGAAAGTATTTGATGTTAAAATCAACGGAAAAGCTTTAGACTTAAATAAAACTTACAAATTAGCTACAAATGACTTCTTGGCAGTTGGTGGAGATGGCTATACTATGCTTAAAGATGGTAAAGTCCTTGTTGAAATGCCTGGTTTAGACGAAATTGTTATGAATTACATTAAAAAATATGGAGTAAAAACACTTAAGGTTGAACAAAGAATACAAGTTGCAGAAAACAATATTGTTACTTCTGCTCCATCAAAAACACCAAGTAAAAAACCTAGCAAAACACTAGTTAAAACTCCTAATAATATATATGTTGTAAAATCAGGAGATACTTTAGCAAAAATTGGTCACAAATTCAATATTGACTATAAAGCAATTGTAAAAGCAAACAACATTAAAAATTCTAATTTAATCTATCCAGGACAAAAATTTATTATACCTGGAAAAACTGTTCAATCAAAAGAGCAGGTATATACAGTAATAAAAGGTGACACATTAAGAAAAATTTCAGATAAATTTGGTCTAAAATATATAGACATTGCTAAAAAAAATAAAATTAAAAATGTTAACTTAATTTATGTAGGACAAAAATTAGTTATACCATCAAATTAACAAAAATAAGCTGAGGTTGTATTACATTTACAACTCTCAGCTTTATATTTTTATAATGCATGATCATTTAAAAATGATGTTTCAAATTCTTTATCTGATACTGGTTTGCTAAAATAGTAACCTTGAATTTCATCACACCCATATTCTTTAAGAATATTGAATTGTTCTTTGCTTTCAACTCCTTCTGCTACTACCTTCAAATTTATACCATGAGATAAATCAATCAAAGCTGATACAATAAACTTTTCCTTAGAATCTGTAGTTAGATTATCTATAAAAGTTTTATCTAATTTTATTGTATCTATAGGTAAATTTTTAAGATAATTCAGTGATGAATAACCTGTCCCAAAATCATCTAGTGAAACCTTTATACCAATTTCTCTGAGTTTATTTAATGTCTTAATTGAGGTATTAAAATTTTTCATTACCACACTTTCGGTTATTTCCACCTCAAATAGCTCTGGTAATAATCCTGTAGCATCTAGTAGGTTTTTAATTTTTACAAACAATTTTTCATCTTGTAATTCAAAAGCAGAAAGATTCACAGCTACTCTAAAATTATTTTTTTTACTACTATACCATTTCTTATTTTGAATACACGCGGTTCTAATAACTTTTTCACTTATATCTCCAATTAGTCCTCTTTCTTCTGCAAAATTAATAAATTTATTAGGGGGAATAATCTTGCCATCTCGTTTTATCCATCTTACTAAAGCTTCCACCCCAGAAATATTACCAGTGCTTATATCTATTTTAGGTTGATAATATACTTTAAACTCATCATTTTTTAGGGCATATTTTAAATCTTTATGAAGTTTTGTTTCATAATAAATTATGGAATTCATACCTGCTGTATAAATTTTATATCTATTTTTCCCTTCTCTTTTTGCACAATGCATAGCATCATCCGCATGATTAAAAAGGGTTTGAAAATTATCTCCTTTAGATTTTAATACAGCAATTCCTATACTAGCTGTTATATAATTAATTTCTTCATTTTTTATTCTAAAAGTATTCTTAAATATATTTAATAAATTTTCTGCAATATATTTCAATTCCTTTTCTTCTTTTAAGGATCTTATTAAAAATAAAAACTCATCTCCACCTAAATGGCATATATAATCCTTATCTCTTAAAATTTTTCTTAATTTTTTTGATATTTTTCTTAAGAATTCATCGCCAGCTGAATGTCCAAAGGTGTCATTAATAGCCTTAAAATTATCTATATCAAGAAAAATTAAAGCTGCTTTACCATTTTCCTTTTTTATTTTTTCAATTAATTTAGGATATTCCTCCATAATATAAGTTCTATTTTTTAATCCTGTTACTGGATTATGATAAGCTAGTCTGTTAGTTATTCTCTCTGTTTTCTTTCTATTTGATATATCTGTAAAAGAACCTGCAACATAAATAATTTTACCATCTTTTCTTAAAGCTTTTCCTCTGCAGAGTATATATTTTTCTTTTCCATATTTGTCTCTAAATTTCATTTCATGATTATAAGCATCTATATCTCTATTGATAATTTCTTGTATCTTCTTTATAAAAAAATTATTATTCCCATTACATTTATATTCTTCTATATCATCAATATAAAATACATTGCCTTTTTCTTCAATATCAAATATATCTTTACCCCTATTTGATATAAATATTTTTCCTGATTCAATATTTACATCAAATATACCATCATTAGCACCATCTACAGCAAGCTTATATCTTCTTTCGTTTACTCTTAAAAGTTCTTCTTTTTCACAAAGGTCATTATATTGAATTCTAAGTTCTTCTTCTATGGCCGCTAACTCTTCATATACAGCAGAAAGCTCTAAATAGTTTTCATTTAATTTTTCATTAGCTTCTAATTGTTTTAATCTATTATATCCTATTTCAGTAATCCAATTTGCAAACTCAGCTAAATACTCTACTATTGGTTTAATTTCTTCTTTACCAAAAACTTCAACTTCTTTAATAGCATTTATATATTCCTCTTCATCAAATCCTACTTTTCTTGCTACTCTCATAAAATATTCAATATCTGGCTGTTCCTCTAAAAAAAACTGTCCTGTAAAAACTGTAGCTAAATGACAATCATTAATAATTATGGGGGCTCCTATATCACACATACCATTTCTACATTTTGAAATTATATATTTTTTTTCTTTATTTCTACCATTTAAAATTGATTTATCACTTTCAATACAATTTACTCTTGTAAGAGGATTTACTCTGTGAAATTCAGTACATACTCTTTTCCAGCCTGAAGCAGTTAAAATAGTTCCGTCTGGTTCTATTATCGCCGATCTAATACCCGTCGCCTTACATAAATTGTCCAACAGCAGCTGGAGCTTTTTTATATCCACAAGTTCTGAAAATTTATATTTCATTTCTGCCCTCCTTTTATCGAGAACCATTTTTGTCTATTCCTATATTATTTATTTCTTAAAAATATTAACATTTTGAAAATTTATATTAATTTAATTAAAATTATGCCACTAAAAAGTACATTTTTCAACTATAATCCTGCATAAATTCTAGGATTTTTTATAAACAAGTTTACCACCTATAAAAGTCATTAAAACTTCAACATCTTTTATTTCATTAAAATTTATTTCAAATATATTTTTTGATAACACAACCATATCTGCAAGCTTCCTAGGAGTTATGGTTCCTTTAATATTTTCTTCAAATGAAGCAAAAGCAGCGCCTAACGTAAATCCATATAAAGCCTCATAAACTGTTAATCTCTGTTCTGGTAACCATCCTTCTTTAGGATATCCATTTAAATCCTTCCTGGTAACTGCAGAATAAATATTTTTCATAATATTAAAAGATTCTACTGGACAATCAGAACCACATGCTATATGTATTCCCCTATCCACCATACCTTTCCAATTATAAGTAGTCTTTGCCCTATTTTTCCCAACTCTCTCTTCTACTATATGCAAATCATAATCTAAAAAAATTGGTTGAATATAAGCTATTAAATTTAGCTTTTTAAATTTATCTAATAAAATTTCATCAGTAATCTGACAATGAATAATTCCATGCCTATGATCTTTCACATAACTTTTTTGTAGTGCTTTTTCAAAACTATCAATAGCCATATACATAGCTTTATCTCCTATACAATGCACGGCAATCTGCATACCTCTATCATGTGCAGTTACAACCATTTCTTCTAAGTCCTCTTGACTATAATAGTAAATACCACAAGTAGTCTCATCATCAGCATAAGGCTGTGTCATATAAGCAGTTCTAGCCCCCAATGACCCATCACACAATAATTTAATAGGTCCAAATTTGAAATATTCATCACCTTCTCCTGTTTTATAGCCAAGTTTAAGAAATTCTTTTAACTTATCTATTTCTGGCAGTAAACATTGCTGATAAATTCTAATAGGAAGCTCACCTGATTCTTTTAACTCTTTATAAGCCCTTATCACCTTTTGAAAATTTTTATCTGGCATAGCCTCAAAATCATCTGTTTGAATAGAAGTAATTCCGTCTTTTACAGCCTCCTTTGCTGCAGTTAATATCATGTCCTTAATTTCTTCAATAGTAGGAGTTGGAATTTTACTATATATAAGTTCTAAAGCATTTTCTCTAAATATGCCTAGGGGTTCTCCATTAATATCTAAATCAAATTTTCCACCTTCAACCTGCGCTGTTTCTTTAGTAATTCCTGCAATTTCTAGAGCTTTACTGTTCACAATAGCTGCATGTCCACAAGTTCTAGTATAGCAAATAGGATATTGTGTAGATATTTTGTCTAAATCATATTTTGTTGGAAATCTCTTTTCATTAAAATCATCCTGATTCCAACCTCTTCCTAAAATCCATTTGCCCTTTTGTATTTTTTTATTATCTAAAAATGCTTTTCCCTTCTCAATTAGGTCCTCAATAGAATTTGAATAAGTTAAATCAATTTTCTGCAAAGCATATCCATAATTTAATAAATGCATATGACTATCATTAAATCCAGGAACAACCATATTCCTTTCCAAGTCAATAATCTCTGTATTATCACTTTTTAATGATAATATTTCTTCATTATTTCCTACTTTAACTATTCTTCCACCTTTAAATGCTACAGCTTCACATTCAGGTGTGGTTACATCCATTGTTATAATTTTACCATTCATTAATATTACGTCCATAAAAAACTCCCCTATATATTGTTATTTCGTATTACTTTACTAATTTTTTAGGGCTTCTTGTATATATCTTTACCTTTCCCTAAAAAATTCTGAAAATTCGTTTATACTTTATACTATTCTAACAAACAAGTGTATAAAAATACAAAACTTCTTCTCATAAATCTTTTTTTGATTTTTTTTACAAAATTTAATATAATTTCAGTATACATATTAGGAGGCTTGTATATTATGAAATTAAATATTGATATTTTTTGGAAATCATCTACTAATACTACTCAATTTCACCTTTTTTGTTTTAGCCATCTATTATCCTTAACAATTATTGCATTAATAATTTTGTTTATATATTTTAATAGAGAAAAGCTTCAAAATGAAAGATCAAAGAAAAATTTTGGGTATACTTTAGGAACAATTTTATTCTTTCAGCAATTTTTACTATACTTTTGGTATGTGGATAGTGGAAATTTTACACTAAAAGAATCTTTACCTTTGTATACTTGTAGACTTTGTATAATACTATGTATTTTTATGTTGCTAAATGGAAGTTACAAAATTTTTGAAGTGGTTTATTTTTGGGGACTTGGTGGTGCTAGTATAGCCTTATTAAATCCTGATACGTCTGGTTTTGTATTTCCTCACATAATGTTTGTTCAATTTTTTGTTGGTCATGGTGGTATTCTAATTTCTTTAGTTTTTATGATTTTTGTATATAAATATACTCCAAATTTAAATTCTTTGAAAAGAACTTTCAAATGGACTTTTGTGTACTTATTTGCGGTTGGAGGGTTTAACTATTTAGTTAATGGTAACTATTCTTATTTAAGGCAAAAACCATTAACTGCTTCTCCCCTAGATTATTTACCACCTTATCCTTATTATGTTCTTATTTTGGTTGGATTTATGTTTGTATTATTTTTCTTGTTGTATTTACCATTTTATTTTTATACCAAGAAAAATACCTCAATTTATAATGAACTTAATAGCTTATATTTTAGACAATAGATAAAGGACGGGATTTTTTCCTGTCCTTTATTTTATTATGTCCAAAGGTTCTCTTATATACGGTCTTATTTTAAATTTTTCATCATATTCTTTTAATATTCTTATCATTGTATCTTTAGATTCTTTCATACTTTCCACTAATTCCTGAGAAATTTCTTGACTAAATGGACAAGATGATAAACATATTCCACAGTCAGTTCCAAGACTCCTCCACCTTGAATAACATTTTTCATCATCAATTTTCCATTGTAAATCACCATAGCATTCTTCTCTATCCCCTGTAGGTATTGCCTTTGCAGGACAAGTTCTAACACATCTAGAACAAAGTCTACAGAATTCTTTTAATCCAAATTCTTCTTTTTTATCAGGTATAAGAGGAATATCAGTTGTAACAACTCCTAATCTAACTCTTGGACCATATTTTTTTGTACATAGCAATCCCATTCTACCTATTTCTCCTAATCCTCCATCTTCTGCTACTAAAGGAGCAACTACAAGATAATTTCCATCCATATTGTTTCTAGCTTCATATCCAAGTTCTCTAATATAATAGCTTATAATCATCCCAATTATTCCAGCCTTTAAATATCCATGACTTGTTTCAATAATTTCTTCAACTTGAGGTGATCTATTAATCATATTCTTATCCATTTCAACGGCAAATACTATGCCATATTTATGGTGTTTAGTAATTTCATCACCATAAGTTTCAGCATCCCTTCCTCTATGTGAATAGTAGTGATAATCTTTCATTTCAGTAACACCTACTAAGTTAGCTCCATAATATTTTGCTAATTTTTTTATTTTTGCTGACATTGCCTCTGGATTAACTTCAACAAACTTTTCATTAGGCTTTCCCTCAGAAAATTTTTTAATATCTCCTAAAAATCTGAAAACTGCCTCTGCTATAGGAGAATTAAGCTCATTATATGACATAGTACCTTCTCCGCAGATATTAGGTAAACTTCGTAAAGTATCGTCTATTTCTTTCTTATTGGGATTTCTTCTATAATAGTCTTCATATTGTTCAGTTCCTTTTTTATAATTCATCCTAGAAAACATAACATCTCTTTCATCATGTTTTTTCATAACGTTCTCTCCTTAAAATAAAAAATCTTCTTACTTAGTTATTGTAACATAATTGACTTTTGTATTTTTATCTACTACATTATACTTCTTTACATGCTTCCTAAAATTGTTACAAATCAAACTATATTATTATCCATCCCCACTTATTACTCTTTACTTATTTCTTCTTTCTCACACTTTTTTAGCCCCTTATATACAAGATCATAAGATATATCAATTAATAAATATATATTTTCATCTGGAATTGTTTCATCTAAATATACACTATTCCAATGGCGTTTATTCATATGGTATCCAGGCTTTATTGCTTCATAATCTCGTCTCAAATCTTCCGCCATAATAGGATCACACTTTAGATTAATATAAAGCGGTTCCTTATTTATATTTGTTAAAGCAAACATCTTTGTTCCTACTTTAAACACTAAAGTCTCATCATCGAATGGGAAACATTCCGTAACTCCTTTTTTACTTAAACAATATTCTTTTATATTCTGTAAATCCATTTATATCACCTTCTCTTCCTAATTTGAAATAACCCTAATTTTTACTTATACTACTATTATAAACCAAATACTAGTACCTATATCTAAGATATTTAATTATATTTCTTTGTATAAAATAACTTGTATTGGTAAATAATTGTAAAGTATCAAATAAAGGAGGTTTAAGAATGAGTAATATTATACACATAACTACAACACTAAACATAAACGAAGTTAATAAAAAGGAAGTAAAAGAATTAGCAGAAAGGCTTGAACTAATAGGTGCGGTAGATAAAAATGCTTTAGAACAAATTAGACAGGCAGTTGATTGTGTTTAGAAACGTTAAATGGCCCATAATTAAAATAAATCATAAATAAACCATTTTTAAATGGCTTATTTATGATTTTATAATTTAAGCAACCTCGCTTATTGTACCTGAATTCTTTTCAACTATTGTAAATATGCTCCCAAATGCTATACAGAAATAATAAGTAATAATTCTCCAAATTATTATTGCAGAAACTATATAATATCTTCTAAAAAACATGCCAAAGAGCATATAAAAGCCCCCTTCTGATCCTCCTGATGCTCCTGGAAGAGGAATAATTGTTACAATCATATTTAGAAAAGTACCCACAGCTACCATATTGAAAAAATCTGCTGAATTCATATTAAAACTTCTATAAATAAAATATGGTATAACAAAATATGCAGTTAATTGAATGGCAGTAAATAAACTAACCCAAATAAGCGTCCCGAAATTTCTAATTATTAATACTGAATTTTTATGAAAATTATCTAATTCTTCTTCTACCCTTAGCAATACCTTGTTTACATTCTTTACTATACGTATTTTACTTAAAATAGTAAGTATAAATGTAAGTATTCCTTTAGTAACTCTTTTATTAATAGATGCTAATACTAAAAACAAAATAACCCCCGCATTTATAATAAGTCCTAAAACAGCTAAACAGAAAAAATTAGACATATTATTCTTGAAAAAAGTAAATTTTAAAATAACTATAATTATAGAATATATAGCTAAAACTCCTTGATATACTACTAATTTCATAGCTAAAATTGAACTGGCAACTCCACAATTAATGTCTCTTTTCATCATAAAATATACCTGTGCTGGCTGTCCTCCTGAATAGAAAGGAGTAATGGAATTAAAAAATTGACCAATCATTGTCATTTTAAAAGATTCCCACAAGGTTTGTTTTACAGATAAAGATTTTGCAAATATATTTAAAATAATACTATCTGCAATCCAGTATGTAACCATTAATAATGAAGAAAGTAAAATCCAAAAATAGTTTAAATTTTTTAATTGACCAATCAAATGACCAAGTCCTTTTGTAGATATAGCAAAGGACATAAATATAACAGCTGATAATACAATTATTATTATATTGAAAGTTTTATTTTTCATTTAACATCTATCTCCTAATTATTATAAGAATTTTCCTTTATTATTATATCATTTAATTATAAACTATGACCTTTTATTTTAAAATATCTATTTCATATCTAGTAAATCCTGCTTGTGCTAAAATTTAATTAATTTACCATAGTTTGATAACCTTTTATCTATTATCTTAGTTGAATAATTATAAATTTTGAAGTATACTTGTTAACATATAATTTAATTTTGGGGGCATATACATGAAGATATCAAATAGAGTATTAAATATGAATTTTTCACCTATAAGAAAACTTGTTCCTTTTGCTAATGATGCTAAAAAAAGAGGTATAAAGGTATATAGTATGAATATTGGTCAACCAAATGTGGTTACACCAGATTCATTTTTCCAAGGATTAACTAATTATAACGAAAAGATTGTAAAATATTCTGATTCTCAAGGTATTTCCATTTTGATAAATAGCTTTATAGAATCATATAAAAATTGGAATATAGACTTATCAGAAGACGAAATATTAATAACTCAAGGTGGCAGCGAAGCTATTTTATTTTCTTTAATGGCTATATGTGATCCTGGTGATGAAGTACTTGTTCCAGAACCTTTTTATTCAAACTACAATAGTTTTACAAAAGTTGCTGGTGCTAAAATTGTTCCATTTTCAACTAAAATAGAACATGGATTTCACCTTCCACCTAAAGAAGAAATAGTTAAGAAAATAACTGATAAAACAAGATGTATCTTATTTTCAAATCCTGCAAATCCAACTGGCACTATATATACTCATGATGAATTAAAAATGTTAGCTGATATTGCAAAAGAACATGATTTATATCTTATTTCAGATGAAGTATATAGACAGTTTGTATATGATGATATAGAATATACATCATGTATGTATATAGAAGATGTACTTGATAGAGTAATCTTAGTAGATAGTATATCTAAGCATTATAGTGCTTGTGGGGCAAGAATTGGTTTAGTTGCTTCAAAAAACAAAACCTTGATAAATCAAATGCTAAAATTATGTCAATCTAGACTTTGTGTATCAACAATTGAGCAATGTGCTGCTTCAAATCTAATAAATACATTAGGTAGCTATCTAGAAGATGTAAAAACAAAGTATAAAGCAAGAAGAAATTTAATGTGTGAATATTTAAGTAAAATTCCTGGTGTTGTTTTCAATAAGCCTTCTGGAGCATTTTATATATTAGCTGAACTTCCAGTAGATGATACTGAAAAATTTGCTGAGTGGCTTTTAACTGATTATAACTATGAAAATAAAACAGTGATGATTGCTCCTGGTTCAGGGTTTTATGGAACAGATGGACTTGGAAAGAAAGAAGTACGATTATCATTTTGTACGAGTATCGAAGATATTGAAAATTCTATGATTGTGCTAACTCATGCACTTAAAGATTATAATGCTTTAAATTTGAAAAAATAAATTTTTCATCATAAAAGTCCAATGAAGATTTTGATTGAAAATCTCCATTGGATTTTTGTTATTTTTATATACTCTTAATTATAATGTCATTATTTTTGAGTTCATCTCTTATCCTTCTTGCAAATGCCAAAGCATGTTCGCCATCTCCATGAATACATATAGTATCAGCTTTTATATCTATTTCATTTCCACTAGCAGAAATGACTTTTCTATCTTTAATCATTCTAATTACCTGCTTACTAGCTTCATTTCTGTCATCTATCAAAGCATTCTCCTCTTTTCTAGGAGTAAGCGTTCCTTTATCAGTATAAGTTCTATCTGCAAAAACTTCATTTGCAACTTTAATCCCTACTTTCTGTCCTTCTTTTACTAGCTTGCTTCCTGAAAGTCCAAACAAAATAAGTTCTGGATTAACTTTATAAACAGCCTCTACAATAGCCCGTGATAGTTCTTCACTTCTAGCAGCCATATTATAAAGGGATCCATGAGGTTTTACATGGTTCATCCTTCCACCATAAGCTTTTACAAAGCCATATAGTGCTCCAATTTGATAAACAGTTATATCATAAACCTCTCTAGGTGAAATGTGCATATTTCTTCTTCCAAATCCAACTAAATCTTGAAATCCAACATGTGCTCCTACTGCAACATTTTTCTCTAAGGCAAGTTTTACTGTTTTATTCATAACTGAAGGATCTCCCCCATGAAATCCACAAGCAATATTGGCTGAAGTTATAAATTGTAATATTTCTTCATCATTGCCTATTTTATAAGCTCCAAAGCTCTCTCCCATGTCACAATTTAAATCTACCTTATACATATAATCCCCCTATATAGTTTTAATTTTTAATGCCTTTTTAATATCATCTATATCTTTTTCTCTTTCTATGTATAGTTTTTGCGCTTCCTCTAAAGAAACTTCACAAAATGAAATACTGTCTCCTGGCTTTAATTGAGCCACAACTGGAATATCTACGGAAATTACCTGACCAATTTTAGGATATCCACCAGTAGTTTGTCTATCTGCTAGAAGAATTATTGGGTTTCCATCTGCAGGTACTTGTATCGTTCCAAGTGCAACAGCTTCTGATATCATTTCTAAAGATTCTTTTAGCTCTATACTTTCACCTTTAATTCTATATCCCATTCTATCTGATTGAGGAGTAATTAAAAATTTATTTTGGAATAAACTTTCTTTACTTTGCTCATTAAAATAATTAAATTCTCCTCCTCTTATTATCCTTACAGTAGGACTATTGCTGTAAGACGGAAGAATTTTTGGTGATATAAACCAATTAGGATACGCAAAACCATATTCATTTATATTGCCTGCAATATTATTTATAATCTCTAGAGCTCTATTAGAAAGCTCTTTTAACTCTAAAATATCCCCTCTTTTAAGCTGTCTTCCTTCATATCCACCTATTTCTGCACGAAGATAGGTACTTTTACTCCCCATTATTTTTTCTATATTAAAAAAACCTGCAAAAGCTACATAGGTTCTTGTCCCATGATTACTTTTACCAAAACTCAATATGCTTCCTTTTTTTACATAAATAGGTCTCCACATAGATATTGAAATATCATTTATTTTAGGCGACAAATCAGCTCCACAGATAGAAATTAAAGTATCTTTATTGATTAAAATCTCCGGTCCCATCAGCGTTATTTCTAAGGTTCCTTCTCCCTCTTCATTTCCCACCATTATATTTGCCATACGGTGAGCAAATGAATCCATAGCTCCACTTACGATTACTCCATATTTTCTGAATCCATATCTTCCAAGGTCCTGAATAGTTGTTAAAAGTCCTGGATTCTTTATTTCTATGTCCACTTTAGTTCTCCTTCATCTTCATATTTAAGTTTATGATATTCTTCTTTTGAAATAGGTTTAAATTTAATTAAATCTCCTGCTTGCAGGAGACTTGGAATTTCCCTTTCGGGTCTGAAAAGTTTCAGTGGAGTTTTTCCAATAAGCTGCCATCCTCCTGGGGTAGAAATAGGATATACTCCTGTTTGCTTTCCTGCAATTCCTACTGAGCCTGCTGGTATAGATAATCTTGGTGTTTTTCTTCTAGGTGCTGAAATTTTTTCTGCCATCCCTGCAAGATAAGGAAAACCTGGAGCAAATCCTATCATATAAACTCTATTTTCACAACTTGAATGAATTTCTATGACTTCTTCTATCGAAAGTTTATTATGTTCTGCTACAAATTTCAAATCTGGTCCAAATTCTTCTCCATAGCATACTGGTATCTCAACTATTCTAGGATTGTCTTTAATATTATCTTTAACTTTAGATAAAATATCTTCTACAATTAAAAACACTATTTCATAAGGAGTTTTATTCTGTAAAGGTTGTTTATTTTTTGCTTCCTTAATTACTTCTAATGGATTATAAAATATAGTCATTGTAACAAAGGAAGGCACATATTCAATCATACCTTTAAAAGGATTTCTATCAAGATATTTTGATAAACTCTTTATCTTTAAATGAGTATTTATATTTATTTCTTTGTTGAATTTTATAATAATTGCTGAATCTCCCATAGGATTAATTTGAACTAATTTATTATCTAGCATTGTTCTCCCTCCATAGTAATTGGTACAGTATCCTTTGGTATTATAACTCATACATCCCCATTAACACCATATAAATATATTTTAACTCTTATCAAAATGATTTTGCAGTTTTTATATTTAATTCATTTAACTAAAAACAACTATTTACTAACTTACTGTCAAAAGTTAAAATAGTATTTACTATAGAAATTAGCTTCACCCTTAAACTCAGCCAATAAAAAAACTTATTTTACATATTCTAAATGTACAACAAATTTTTAAACGAAAGAGGAATTAAAAATGGAAAAATTTAAACTTGCTCTAAAAAGAGGATTTAAACGTTATGCGCTAGATGCACTTAGTGCAATGGCTCTTGGACTATTTTCTTCTTTAATAATAGGTCTTATTCTATCTCAACTATCTAAATCCCTGATCTTACTTTTATAAAAGAATTTGCAAATATTGTTTCTGCCAAATCACCTGTGGTAGGTTCTGCAATAGGTGCTGCTATAGCTTATGGGCTAAAAAGTTCCCAACTTACTATCTTTTCTTCTGTTGCAACTGGTGCTTTTGGTTATACTCTTGGCGGACCAGTTGGGGCATATATAGCATCAGTATTAGGTGTTGAAGTAGGTGAATTAGTGGCTGGAAAAACTAAAATAGATATTATTTTAGTTCCTTCTATAACAATAATTACAGGTGGTTTAGCTGGTAAGTTTGTAGGACCATATATTTCTACTTTTATGACAGATATAGGCAGTGTTATAAATATAGCCACAACTCTTCATCCTATTCCTATGGGTATCGCTGTTTCAACTCTTATGGGAATTGCTCTTACAACTCCCATAAGCAGTGCTGCTATTGCAATATCACTAAATATGACCGGACTTGCAGCTGGAGCCGCAACAATGGGCTGCTGCGCTCAAATGGTAGGATTTGCTGTATCAAGCTATAGGGAAAATAAAATATCTGGATTAATTTCTCAAGGAATAGGAACTTCAATGCTTCAAGTTTCAAATATATTAAAAAATCCATTAATATTGTTTCCTCCAACTATTACTGGAGCAATTCTTGGTCCAATAGCTACTACTGTATTTAAAATAGAAAATATATCTATCGGTGCTGGAATGGGAACAAGTGGATTAGTTGGACCAATAGGAACTTTCACTGCAATGCAGGGTATAAAACCAAACAGCATATTAATTTTACAAATTATAGTACTACAGTTCATTGTTCCTGCACTTATTTCCATATCTATTTCTGAATTTATGAGAAAAAAAGGTTGGATTAAATTTGGAGATATGAAATTAGATTTATAAAAGTAAAAACCAGTTGCATCTTATCATGTAACTGGTTTTTCATATAATTGTTTCATTTTTTCAACAGTCTTTTTTATGTCTTCTCTAAATTCTTTTGGTTCTAAAACCTCTACCGACTCTCCTTGACTTAGAAACCATCTTTTTATTTAGTAATTTTATACCTCTTGCTCTATTCGCTACTGAAGTCATGGAATCCATTGTTGCATAATATTTAAGTTGTTTATTTTTCTTTTTTAAATGATTAATGTATTTATCTTTTTCATATAAAATCTTTATAAGCTGTTCTTTATCAAATTTTTCGTACTGCATCCTACATCCCTACCTCCAAATAATGTATATATAGATTAATTATAGCAAGCTACATAGACAGATATTGTCCACTTATTTTTATTAAATATTGAAATTTATAAAATAAATACAAAAAACAGGTATCCACATACCTGTTTTCACTTTACATCTTTGTATAGTTCTCTATACCTTTATACTTTAAATATTTACTCATAAATAAAATTGCAATTATGCTTGTTATTAAACCTATATATATGGAACTTATTTGAGGTAATCCTGAAAAAATCCACATAGTGCTTACAGCAGGTGCCGAAACAATAGCATACAATCCAGCCTTTGGATGAATCTTATCTTTAAATACTATAGCCATAACCGTTGGAATAAATATAGGTGTAGCCCTAAATACCATTGAAAGAAATCCCCAATTTAAAATCATAGTTTCTTTATTATTAATTACAACAAAGAAAGTCATAATGCCAATTATCACTATAATAATTCTTAATACCAATAATTCTTTTCTATCATCACATTTCGGATTCAAAATTTGTTTATACACATCACGAGTAAGCATAGTTGATATTCCGAGAGTCAATCCTGCTCCAGTAGCTGTAGATGAAATCAAAACTGTAGCTATAGCTATACCAGCTATACCGGGGTTTAGATAATTTATTAAAAATAAAGGAAATGCTTCTCTTGCAGAAATACTTGGATAATGTATTCTCATATACATTCCTATAGCAGTACATACTATTCCTATAGGGAATACTAAAAAAGCTACTAGAAAAGCACTCTTCTTAGATGTTCCGCTATCTCTTCCTGACATTATAGCTTGAAAATAAGTCTGAGTAGATAATACACCTACAACAGTTGATAAAACAGAAGCTAAATCTTCTGATACACTTCCACTGAATAAATTAAACCAAGGTTCTTTTGGCAGTATAGTCATTATTTCTTTAAAGCCATTCAATTTAACTAGTAATATTCCACCACATATTAGTGTTGTACTATATAAAAGTATGGTCTTAAGTCCTCCTACCAGAGTGCTTCCCCAAAAGCCTCCAAAAACAACATAAATAACGAGTAACATTACTACAATAAAAGCTGCTTTTATAACACTCATTCCAAAGATTGCTGTAAATAGTGCAATACAAGCAATAATTTGTCCATTTACATGTATAAACATACCTATAGACAATAATATACTTGAACTAGTTCTAGCATTTTTTCCATAAGTATCTCCTATAATTTGAGGTATAGTTTCCCAATCTTTTTTATCTACTTGCTTAGAATAAAATATTCCCAATATTATACTAGCTATACATAATCCAGTAATAAACCAAATAGCAACAACTCCGTGGTTATATGCCATTTGAGTTGTACCCACTGTAGATGCCCCTCCTATTATTGAGCCCATAAGCATACTTGTAACTCCTACTGCTCCTAATTTATTTCCTCCCACAATAAAGTCTTTAGATGTTTTAACTCTTGAATTTCCTAAATACCCTACCACTCCTGTTAGGAGAAGTGTAATAATTGCACTAAATATAAACATTTCTTTCTCCCCTTATACTGCTGTAGCAAACTTACTTTTTACCTTTCATATATCACAAATATTTACGTATCCATAAATTTATAACTTTCTTAAGTATTATATGCATTTCTTCTACATTTTGTAAAATAATATAAATATTTTTGAATAAATATAATATTAGCTTACTATAATATAAATAGCAATAATAGAATTTTTAAGTTAAAAATGACAGATAGCCTCTACCTGTCATTTTTGATATTTATCCTATATTTTTCTCTAAATCTAAAAGAAAAGATTTTATGTCTAAGCCTCCAGCAAAACCTGTTAATTTACCATTTTTACCTATTACACGATGGCAAGGTACAATAATTGAAATAGGATTCATTGAATTTGCTAAACCCACTGCTCGTGCTTTTTTTATATCTCCCATTTTTTTTGCTTGTTCTCCATAAGTAATGACTTCTCCATAAGGTATATTTTTTAGAATTTCCCATGCTTGCTTTTGGAATTCAGTTCCATCCGCAGATAATGGAATATCAAATTTTATTCTCTTACCACAAAAATATTCCTCTAATTGTCTTTCTGTTTTATTAATAATAGGATGTTCTGAGACCAATTCTAAACTTTCAAAAGCCTTTTCACAAAGTTTCCTTTGAGTTTTCCATAAAAGTGCCTTTAATGCTTTATCTGATGCAATCAATGTTATAGTACCTACTGGACTGTCTATATTTTTATACACTACTCTTTCTTTAATTTTTGCCATCATATTCATATCAAACATACTTTCAAATTCCTTTCTTAAATTTACTTTTTATTATTTTTCCAATTGTATATATATTCTATCAAATAAATAATAAAATCAACAGAATCTTTCAAATAATCAACTTTAAATAGAAAATATACTATGTATTTTGTTTTCACAAATTTTCTTAAATATTTTAAATAAAAAAGCTTAAAAAATTTAATACTAATATAGGAGGTGTTCTTAATGAGAAAATATAAAATGATGAAACATCATCACATAAACTGTTTGAATAGATACGAAAAGATGTGCCTTGCAACTATAATTGGATGCAGTTTTATGCGTGGAATCTGTATAGGTCTGTACTTAAATGAAAAATGAAACATATAAAAGAATAAAAGGCAGTAGTTACAAATAACTACTTGCCTTTTTATATTTATTCGGAAGGTAACCAATAAATAATTTTCAACTTATTTTCTTATAAATTCTCCTGATTTTCCACCAGTTTTTTTCAAAAGTTTTATATCTGAAATTATCATTTCCCTATCTATAGCTTTACACATATCATATATAGTCAATGCAGCTACTGAAACAGCAGTGAGCGCTTCCATTTCAACTCCAGTTTGTCCAGTAGTTCTTGATTCTCCAGTAATATCTATCTTACAATTTTCTTCGTCGAAATTAAAACTAATATCACACCCTGAAAGCATTATAGGGTGACACATTGGAATTATACTAGGAGTACTTTTAGCTCCCATTATTCCTCCTACTTGAGCCACAGAAAGAACATCTCCTTTTTTTATAGTTCCTTCTTTAACTCTTTCTAAAGTTTCTTTCTTCATGTATATACTTCCATAAGCTACTGCTATTCTTTTAGTTTCATCCTTTTCACTTACATCAACCATTTTTGCTCTTCCCTGTTCATTTATATGAGTAAGTTCTTTTGTCTCCATATGCGTACTAACCTCCTATTTGAAACATCATTCTTTTAGTTTCACTTCTTTTGTTAACTTCAATTTTATGTTCTTGTGGTTTACTCAATATAGCTTTCTTTAGCTTTGAAATAAGCAGAACTTCATTATCTATATATTCTTTAATATCTACTTCTTCTTGTGAATGTAGACAAGGTTTTATCATTCCTTCTGAAGTAATCCTTATTTTATTACAATCACGACAGAATTTACAGCTTAAAGGACTTATAAAACCAACTTTTCCTTTTGCATCTTTTAATCTATATAATTCTGCTGTGCTAGTCTCTAAACTTTTAATTGGAATAAGATTCGGAAATCTCTCTAACACTTCATCAGAAGTCATTGCTGACTTTTTATAGAACTTAACTCCTTCTCCAATAGGCATAAGTTCAATGAATCTTACATGAATAGGAAGTTCCTTTGTAAGATTTATAAAATCCCCTATCTCATCATCATTTATTCCTTTTAAAAGTACTGTATTTATTTTCAAAGGAGTTAATCCAAGGCTTAAACATTTTTCAATACCACGTAATACTTTATTAAGGTCTCCATATCTTGTTATTTTCTTAAATTTATCCTCTTTCAAGGTATCAAGACTGATATTCAATCTTTTAAGTCCTGCCTGTTTAAGATCGTGGATTAAATCGTTAAGAAGTATTCCATTTGTAGTTATCCCTATATCTCTAATGCCTGGTGTTTGTGCTGTATTATATACAAGTTCTTCTATTCCTTTAAATATGAGAGGTTCTCCTCCAGTATACCTTATTTTCTTAATTCCTAAATTTGCTGCTGCCTTTACAATTTTAGTTATTTCTTCACATTTCATTACTTCATTGTGACATTTTTTCTCCACACCCTTTTCAGGCATACAATATATACATCTTAAATTACATTTATCAGTCAATGAAATTCTCAAGTACTCTATTTTTCTTCCATAGTTATCTAACATACTTAAGCTCCTTCCTTTAAAATAGTCATACCACTTTTTTAACTTTAAATACTATCTCGCACATTCAGAAGCTTTATTCTTTAATATATCAATACCATGCTTAAGAGCAGGCATAACCACTTGAAGATTTTCTACTGCTCCTTTAGGACTTCCTGGTAAATTTATAATGAGAGTTTCATTTCTTATTCCAGCTATAGCCCTTGATAACATAGCTTTAGAAGTAATTTGTAAAGATTTCGTCCTCATAGCCTCTGGTATTCCCGGTACTTGTTTTTGAATTACCTTAAGAGTTGCCTCTGGTGTAATATCTCTTTTTGAAAAACCCGTTCCTCCGTTTGTCAGAATTAAGTCTACTTTTAACTTATCACTTGCTTTCATAAGTTCTTCTACAATTTCATTTATTTCATCAGGAATCATATTATAATATTCTATTTTATATCCTTCTTCTTCTAGCAAGTTTCTTAAAGCTGCACCTGTACCATCTACTCTTTCCCCTCTCGATCCTTTATCACTAATTGTTAAAATTGCTGTTTTTATCATTTATTTCACCTGCTAACTTTTATAGTTTGATTATAGGAATTTACTTGCTGCATGGACAAAATCTATTTAAGTTCATCAATGCAGCTGATCCTGATATAGTTGTTCCAAAGAATATAACTGGCTTTTCAGTTAAAAACTTTGTAATAGTATCATTTGCACAAGTACTTCCTGTAGCCACAATAAGTTCACACCAATTTAATACATCCTCTGTTTTCTCTTCAGCATTTTCAATTTTAACTCCAAATTTCTCCTCACCTATTTTTTCCTTGTCAAGATCAACAACTCTAACATGAAAGTTTTCTGAAAGTCTTTGAAGCATCGCTGGTTGAAGACCTATAAGAGCTATTTTAGGTAAGCCATACTTTTCTTCTATATGCTCTACAAGCTTTTTAGCACACTCTTCTGGTTCTTCATCTTTGCAGTGAATGCTTCTATCTGCTATATTTAAATATTTACAAACCGCATTTAATGTTGATATAAAAACCGCTCTATCAAAATTTGTTTGTATAGGTCTGTTTATTATCTCTTCAATTGTACCTGTGAATTCTCCAGGCATATCTGTAAACGCTTGTCCTCTTTCTCCTCTAAATTCAGCTTGCATAAGCTTTTCTTTTCCTTTTATAATAGGATAATCTTTTCTTACAGGATTTCCTATAGCCTCTTGAGTATTAAGAGTTCTTCCTTTAACACTTATTTGTTCATTTAGAAGTTCGTTCTCTTCTACAATCTTTTTAAATTTTTCTAATAGATTTTCATAAAAAATACATTTATGCATATTATCCCTCCTTTAAAGTGCGTACTTTGCTGAATTAAAAGTATTTTCTATACCTATAAATTTAGCAACAAAAGTAGAGTTAGGCTTTTTAAATATCTCTTTAGGTGTTCCCACCTGTACTATTTCTCCGTCCTTCATTATAGCTATTCTATCTGCTAGATATAAGGCTACATTAAAATCATGAGTAACATGTATCACTGTATTCTGTCTCTTTTCATGTATTCCTCTTAACATATTAAGAAATTCACCCTTTGTTGAAGGATCTAATGAACTTAATGGTTCATCCATTAAAAGTATTTTAGGTGATGTAATGAGAGCCCTTGCTATAGCAACTCTTTGTTGTTCTCCTCCACTAAGAGTGGTTGGACGCCTATTCAGTAAATGCTCTATTTTAAACATTGAAACTATCTCATCTAATTTATATTCAATTTGATTTTTAGGAATTTTCTTTTGCTTTAACCCAAAAATTATATTTTCTTTAACAGATAAGTGTGGAAATAATAGATAGTCTTGATATACAAAACCTAGTTCTCTATTTTCAGGATACTCCCTACTCAAATCTTTTCCCTGGAAATAGAAATGTCCTTCATCAGGTTTATACAATCCTGCTATAACTTCTAAAACAACACTTTTACCAGTTCCAGTTGGTCCTAATATTACAAAGTATTCTCCTTCATTTATATTAAGGTTTATATCTTTAAGTTGAAAATTTCCTAATCTTTTATATAGATTCTCAATCCTTAACATCTTATTCCTCCTTATACCACTTTAGAAAGAATTCAGCATACTTTTTCATTCCCCAAGAATTCAAAAATAACTAATGACAATATAGAAATTATTATAAGTATAGTTGCAACAGCTAATGCTGCTTCTAGGTCTCCACAAGATAAATTTAAATATAAGGATACTGGAAGAGTTTCTGTTTTCATTCTAGTAGCACCTGCAATCATCAAAACGGCACCAAATGCTCCTAAAGCCCTTGCCCATGTTATAACTATACTTGCTACAAATCCGTTTTGTGCTAATGGAAGAGTTACTTTTAAAAAAGATTGTGCTCTAGAACATCCTAGTGTTCTAGATATAAACTCCATTCTAGGATCAATATCCGCTATTGTAGACTTTAAAATTCTTATCATATAAGGAACATTTACAAAAAACTGAGCAATTATTATTCCTTTTGATGTAAATACAAATTTCAAACCTAACGCTTCAAGATATTGCCCAAATCCAGTATTGCCAAAAAGAATAAGTAAAGCAATACCAGCAACATTTTGAGGAAGTGCTATAGGTATATCTATTATAGTATTTACTATTCTCTTTCCCCAAAAGTTAAACCGAACTAAACCATAAGCTATTGGAACTGCAAATACTATACACAACAAGGTTGAAATTATAGAAGTATAAAGACTTAATTTTAATGCAAATTTTATTTCCGGCGTTTGAAAGCTTGTCTTTAAATTTGGTAAACCTTTTATTAAAACCATAGAGATAGCTAAAATTATTAATCCTAATAAAAAAGCTGTAAATACAGAAATAATTCCCACAAATATAATATTACGAGAATTATTCAGTTTTCCTCTCATGTTTAACAATCCTCTCGTTTTTTATTCTATAGTTTTAAATCCGTACTTCTTAAAAATATCCTTTCCTTCACTAGATACAACAAAATCAACAAATTTCTTGGATAACTCTTTATCCTTTGAACTATTAAGAACACATACTGGTATGGTATTTATCATATTTTTATCTTCTGGAATTTGAATAGCTTTTATATCTTCTGTATCAATTGCATTCTCTTCCCATAAAATAGCGGCATCTCCCTGTTTCATTTTTAAATCCACTACTATTTCATTTGCTGTTGCTGTTGTAGCAGTTACATTTTTCATAACTTTATCGTATAATTTATTCTTATCTAATATTTTCTTTGAAACTTTTCCTACAGCTGTTGATTTATCTCCTAATATTATCTTCACTTCTGCTTTTGATAAATCTTCTAAATTCTTTATTCCTTTAGGATTTTCTTTAGGAACAGCTATAACTGGTCTATGATATGCTACATCTTTTTTATAATCAGATAATTTTTTCTCCTTTGTAACTTTATAATAGTAAAGTGATCCTGGAATGTAGACATCCCCTTCTTTACTAACTTGAATCTGATTTAAATTTTGTGCACAGGCACCATACGTATATTTTATTTCTACTCCATATTTTTTCTCAAATAGCTTCCCTACTTCATCCATAGGTTTTCTTAGGGCAGCACCACAATAAATAAGTAACGATTGTTTTTGAGCCTGTTTACTAGTTTGCTTTTCATTACTACATCCTGCTAAAGAAATAGCTCCAAACATAACAGCTAATAAAACAACTAAATATTTTTTTAATCTAAACACCCAAATGCGCCTTCCTTCTAATTATTAATATGTTACTTTTATACGTTTCTAAATCGTTTACTTACCAAACGGACAGGCTGGATATATACATTTTTTACACATTAAACATAATCCTCCATGAGCTAGAGAGGTTATATCTTTCTTTGTTAATCTCTCACGTGCTAATACTCTTGGGAATACTAAATCAAAAGATGTTGTTTTAAAATACATTCCTGCTCCTGGTATTCCAAATATAGCAGTATTTCCACGATACGCAAGCATTAGCATATTTCCTGGTAATGCAGGTGCTCCATATGATACTACTTCATCGGCAACATTTTCTATAGCAATTGGTGTTACATCATCTGCATCTACTGACATACCTCCAGTTGCTAAAACTACTTCCGCTCCATCTTCTATAAGCTCTTTTATTCCTTCTTCTATCTTTTCTCTATTATCTGGAGCATAAACTATCTTTACAAGCGTACATCCATAGTACTTAATCTTTTCTTTTAAAACAGGAGCAAATTTATCTTCTATTCTGCCTTCATACACTTCTGTACCTGTTATAATAACTCCAACCTTTAAATTCTTGATTTCTTTTATGCTAACAACTTGTCCCATTGTTTTACATATATTTTCTACTTTTTTTATTTTTTCATTTTCTATAACTAAAGGTATTGCTCTTGTTGCCGCAACAGCCTGATTTTCTTCAACTAATGTGTTATTATGAAGTGTTGCTAAAGTTAGAGAACCAATATCATTAATAGCAGTTAAAGCCTCTAAGTTTATTTTCAGTACACCTCTTCTTTTAGCTTTAAATTGTATTTTTCCCTCTGCTGGTCCTTTAAGATAAATGCTATCCCCCACTGCTGACTTAGCAATTCTCTCAGCAGCTTCATTTTCATGAACTTGATTTTCTGATAACTCTATAACATTGATATGATTTTTTCCACTGCTTTTTAATAACTCTACATCCTCTTCTTTAATAATATGTCCCTTTCTAAAAACAGGTCCTTTAAATTCTCCTGGGACAATTCTAGTTAAATCATGTACTAATACTGTTCCTACTGCATCTTCTACTCTAATTTTTTTCATTTTAACATCACCTCATTTAATACAATAATTTATTTAAATTTATAAATATTTTATATTTTTAGACAATTCTAAATATTTGGTGCATATATATGTCGATTAGTGATACATTCAAGCTTGTACTATATTACAATTTAATAGTATTATAACCTATTTTTGATAAATCATCAATATTTTTCATAAAATTATATGGGTTATATGTAAAATTTTGTAAAATACATACCAATAAATATTATTATCGCCCCTATACCCTTTACTATTCCAAAAGATTCTCCAATAAATATGTATCCTACAATTATTGTAAATACAGGTGCCATGTTGTTATATAAAGAAGTTCTAATACTTCCTACTTGTTTAACACCCCAAATCCATAATACATTCCCTATACACATAGAAACTGCTCCTGAAAAAATATTACTCATCCATCCTGATACAGGTACTGCTTTCCAATTAACTCCTGTTATATTTTTAAAATTTGCAATAAGAAAGAAAAAAGTAGCTATTGATAGAAAACAAGCTGTTATTTGAATATTTGAATATTTTTTTAGTAATGGTTTTGAAAATACTGTATAATATCCAAGTGCAAACTGTCCTAGTAAAAGAAACATTCCTCCTTTTATATCTGCATGCGAAATTCTTAATTGATGTCCTGAACCTAAAATAATTAATAAAACACCTACAAAAGACAAAACAATTCCCAAAACCATTTTAGGTGTAATCTCTTCAATCTTAAAAATCTTATTTATCAAAGCTATACTTATAGGTAGCATTCCAACTATTAGTGACGTATTACCTGCTGTAGTATTATCAATTCCTATAATAAAACCCACTTGATATATAAAATATCCAAAGAAACCCAAGCAAAACATTTTCTTTAAATCGCTTTTGTCCATTTTTTTATACGTTTTAGATAAATATAGAATAACCCAACAAAATATGCTTGCAATTAACATTCTCATAGTATTAAACGACAGAGGTGGTATGTATTTCATTCCTACTTTAACTATAACAGGATTCACTCCCCATAACAGAGCAACAAATAATAACACGAAATCAACATATGTAATCTTTATTTTTTTCATAAACTCACCTCTACTGTCCTTCATCTATTCAGTATGATTTTTACTATCATTAAATATTTTAAGAATTATATAAAAACAACTGCTGAAATTCAACAGTTATTTTTATATCAAATACCAATTTATCGAATTTTCCAAATTGTAATTTTTGTTACTACCTATTATTTTATTTTTTAGTATTCTTATATTTATTATTCTTCTGATGCTGCTATTTCTTTTGAAGCTGCTTTACTATTTACTATTCTTGTACCTGTTGAACCCTTTATAGCATCCTTAGCGTTTTCAAGTGAAGCTATTAAAGAAATTTTATCTTCACCAAATTGAACAAACTTTTTAGCTGCTTCTACTTTAGGAAGCATACTTCCTGGTGCAAATTGTCCTTCTTCTATATATTTATCTACTTCTTCTAAATTGATTTCTGCTAATTCTTTTTGATTAGGTTTATTGAAGTTTACACATACTCTATCTACAGCAGTTAATATTAAAAGCATATCTGCATCAATTATTTCTGCTAATTTTTCTGCTGCAAAATCTTTATCTATAACTGCTGGTACACCTTTTATTTCTCCCTCTTGATCTATTACTGGCACACCGCCGCCTCCACAAGATATTGTTACTATTCCTGCATTTAACATTGACTTAATTGTATCTTTTTCAACTATATCTAATGGTTTTGGAGATGCTACAACTCTTCTATATCCACGTCCTGCATCTTCTTTCATAACATATCCATTTTCTTCTGCAAGCTTTTCTGATTCTTCTTTTGAATAGAATGATCCTATTGGCTTAGTTGGGTTTTGGAAACCATTATCATTTTTATTAACTAATACTTG
Source organism: Clostridium ganghwense (assembly GCF_026735165.1). Classification (GTDB taxonomy): domain Bacteria; phylum Bacillota; class Clostridia; order Clostridiales; family Clostridiaceae; genus Clostridium_H; species Clostridium_H ganghwense. The sequence goes on from NZ_JAPQES010000001.1 coordinate 188,571, forward strand.
AGTTATAACTGTACCCACAGATTTTTTAATATTTCTTTTTCTTAATTCTGTTTCTATAGAATTTTGCAAATGATATCCTATATATCCTTGTGAATAAGCTCCACAAACATCAAAAGGCATAAGCTGATTTACTTTAGGATTAAATTTATGTCCGCCTTCTATAGAGCTTAATATTTGTCCAACTTGTGGTCCATTGCCATGTACAATTGAAACCGTATGTCCTTCTTGTATTAAATCAACTATAGATTTAGCTGTTTCCTTACATGTAATTAATTGGCTATTTGCAGACGCATCTTTAGGATTTGCTTGAAGTGCATTTCCTCCTAGTGCTAAAACTATTTTCATTCTATTTCCCCCCCATAGTAAGAACCATAACAGCTTTTGCTGTGTGAATTCTGTTTTCTGCTTCATCATAAACTACTGAGTGAGGTCCGTCTATTACTGAATCCTCAACTTCGTTGTTTCTGTCTGCTGGTAATGCGTGCATGTATATTGATTCTGGATTTGTAAGTGCCATCATTTCTTCTGTACACTTCCATCCTTTGTATGATTCTAATAAATCATCTACAACTGCATCGCTTTGGTTGTTAACCCAGCTTCCCCAGTTCTTAGGAATAACTACATCTGCATTTTTGTATGCTTCTTCCATGTTGTGAGTTATTGTGAATGTTCCACCATTTTCTTCTGCATTCTTCTTAGCTTTTTCGATTACCCAATCTGGTAAATCATATCCTTCTGGATATGCTAATGTTACATCCATTCCGAATCTTGGGAATAATAATGCTTGTGTTAATGGTACTGATATTGGTTTTTTATGAGTTGTTGCATATGCCCAGATTATTGATACTTTCTTGCGTTTTGTATCTCCGAATTTTTCTTTTATTGTCATTAAGTCAGCTAAACCTTGCATTGGATGATATAAATCACATTGTAGGTTCATTACTGGTACTGATGAATGTTCTGCCATTTCTCTTAAATATTTATTTCCTACTTCCCAGAAACAATTTCTGCATGCTATGCCATGACCAAATCTTGAAAGAATTACTGCTGTATCTTTAGCTACTTCTCCATGTGATACTTGCATTGTACTTGTATCTAGATAATTTCCGTGTCCTCCTAATTGTGCTATACCTGCTTCCATTGAATTTCTTGTCCTTGTTGATTGTTCAAAGAACATTAAGAACATTGTTTTATATGGTAAATATGGAGTTTCAATTCCCATAGCCATTTTCTTTTTAAGATCTGAAGAAACCTCTAACATTGTTTCTACTTCTTCTTTACTAAAATCCTCTAAAGTTATAAAGTGTCTTCCTCTAAATACTGTTTGCATTATTTTTCCCCCTTAAATTTGTTTTGTAATTTTCGCCAATAGTTTTCTTACCCATTTTAAACCAATAATTTTTTATTTATAACTCTTCTTATAACATTAGCACTATTCATGCCAACTTTATTAATACTGTAAATTCTTCTAATCTTTAGTAATTAAGGCGTTTTATTTTTCTTATGAAATAAAAAAAAAATTATCAAAACGATAATTTTTTCATACATATATATTTTTTACTGCTACACATATATATGCTAAATATAAATTTATCAAAATAATAAATTTTATCATTTTGGTAAATTTCATTTTGTATACTTTTTACATACTTTAATATGGAAAAAGATGTAAATTAAAGTGTGTGAAAAACTTAATTTACATCTTTTAAACCATATTAAGTTATTTACTATATTTTTAAATAGTAATATGTAATTTATCATATTCTAACTATTCAAACATATATTTGTGAGATAACTTTTATTGTTATAAATAATTCAAATTATAATTTTATTTGCGCATAACTAAAATTAAGCATCAATATTTTGCTTTTCATCTATATTTTTATTTCTTGCAAGATTTTTAGGTAAAATTATATTTAATAATATTGCAGAAATAGTTCCAGTAGTTACACCCGAACCAAATATTGTTTGAATTGCAGTCGGAAAATTAGTTAATATATCTGGTCTAAATATTACACCTAAACCTAATGTCAATGAAACAGATACAACCAACATATTTCTTTTATTAAAATCAATTTCTCCTAACATTTTAATTCCAGCACCAGCTATCATTCCAAACATTATTATTCCTGCGCCACCTAAAACTGGATTAGGCATTGCTGCTACAACTGCTCCAAATTTAGGTATTAATCCAGCTACTATTAGTAAAGCACCTGCTAATATTGCTACAAATCTGCTAGCTACTCCAGTAACAGTTATAAGTCCTGTACATTGGCTAAAAGTTGTATTAGCACCTGCATTAAATATACCTGCTAACATACTCCCAACACCATCACAAAGAACTCCTCTTCCCAGTTCCTCTCCAGAAACTTCGTGTTCACAGGCTGCACCAATTGCTAAAGTATCTCCTACAGTTTCAACTGTAGTAGCTAAATAAACAGGGATAAAAGCTAGAATTGCAGGTACACTAAAATTAATTCCATATTTAAATGGACGTGGAAATGAAAATATTGAAGCTGAACCTACAGAACTTAAATCCAACATTCCAGTAAAAGCTGCTAAAATATATCCACAAACAATTCCTATAACTATAGAAGCTGAACTTACAAATTCATTTCCAAATTGATTTAATGCAATGATGATTATCATTACAATAAGTCCAACCACTATATTCTTTATTGAACCATAATTAGGTGTTCCAAAGCCTCCTGCCAACCAATCTATTGCTACAGGTATAATTGTCAATCCTATTAAAGTAACTACTGTACCAGTTACTACAGGGGGTAAAAATCTTTTTAATGGTTTAATGAATTGACTTAAAATAACTTCAACTAAAGCACCTACTATAGTTGCACAAAATATTGCACCTATGCCGTAATTTTTTCCAACTGTTATAGAAACCCCAACAAAGGCAAAAGATGTTCCCATTATAACAGGCAACCTCGAACCAATTTTTCCTACACCTCGGGATTGAACAATAGTTACTATACCTGCAACAAATAAAGCACAACTCACCCAAAAAGTAACTTCTTGAAATGGAAGTCCCAAAGCTCCTGCAATAACCAAAGGAACAGCCACAATTCCACCAAATCCTGTTAAAATAGTTTGAAATGCTAATAATATTGAAATTTTTAAAGGTGGTTTCTCGTCAAGCTGATATATTAAATCGCTTTTTTCGTTTTCTATTGACACATTTAACTCCCCCTTTTTACCCTAAACAAAAAAACATCTCACAAATATAGATTGAATAGTAAAAAATATGCTAAATACCAAAATGTTAATTAACCCTCCACCTTTCCCGTCCTTCCTCCCAATAATTTAAAGATTAAAAATTTTCGAAAAATTTGTGTATTGATTTAATTTTATTACAAACAATATTGGGTAAATAATACTGTTTTTTACTATATGGCTTTCTATTTTAATTTCACTTTTAGAAAACGTTTCCATTTTTCTTATAAAAAATAATTCACTCTTATAGAATGAATTATTTACTTCATAAATATTTTATTATTCAATAATTTCTATTTCATCACCTGGTTTAATATATCCTTCTTTAAGTACTATTGTAAATATACCTTCTTTTGGCATTATACAATATCCAACCTTTTTTTTAATTTCACAACCTTCATGGCATTTTTTCCCTATTTGACTTACCTCCATTTCAGTTTCTCCAATTTTTAATTTTGTTCCCACTGGAAGTTTGTAAAGTACTATACCTTCTGTAGTTATATTCTCAGCAAAATCTCCTACAGATAACTCTACTCCCATTTTTTTCATTTTATCTATACTTTCTTGTGCAAGAAGACTTACTTGTCTATGCCAATCTCCTGCATGGGCATCTCCTTCAAGTCCGTGCTTTTTCTTAAAAAAACCTTTTTCAATAGGGCGTTTTACTACACCTTTTGTTTCACTTATGTTAACTGCCACAACCTTTGCCATAACTTTTCCTCCACATTTTAAGAGATTTTATATTTAACTATTTTTATTTGTTATCTAAAAAGAGGAGTTATTTCTCCCCTTAATTTTAGATATTATTTTCCACCCATAGTAAGAACCATAACAGCTTTTGCTGTGTGAATTCTATTTTCTGCTTCATCATAAACTACTGAGTGAGGTCCATCTATTACTGAATCCTCAACTTCATTGTTTCTGTCTGCTGGTAATGCGTGCATGTATATTGATCCTGGATTTGTAAGTGCCATCATTTCTTCTGTACATTTCCATCCTTTATATGATTCTAATAAATCATCTACAACTGCATCGCTTTGATTGTTAACCCAGCTTCCCCAGTTCTTAGGAATAACTACATCTGCATTTTTGTATGCTTCTTCCATGTTGTGAGTTATTGTGAATGTTCCACCATTTTCTTCTGCATTCTTCTTAGCTTTTTCGATTACCCAATCTGGTAAATCATATCCTTCTGGATATGCTAATGTTACATCCATTCCGAATCTTGGGAATAATAATGCTTGTGTTAATGGTACTGATATTGGTTTTTTATGAGTTGTTGCATATGCCCAGATTATTGATACTTTCTTGCGTTTTGTATCTCCGAATTTTTCTTTTATTGTCATTAAGTCAGCTAAACCTTGCATTGGATGATATAAATCACATTGTAGGTTCATTACTGGTACTGATGAATGTTCTGCCATTTCTCTTAAATATTTATTTCCTACTTCCCAGAAACAATTTCTGCATGCTATGCCATGACCAAATCTTGAAAGAATTACTGCTGTATCTTTAGCTACTTCTCCATGTGATACTTGCATTGTACTTGTATCTAGATAATTTCCGTGTCCTCCTAATTGTGCTATACCTGCTTCCATTGAATTTCTTGTTCTTGTTGATTGTTCAAAGAACATTAAGAACATTGTTTTATATGGTAAATATGGAGTTTCAATTCCCATAGCCATTTTCTTTTTAAGATCTGAAGAAACCTCTAACATTGTTTCTACTTCTTCTTTACTAAAATCCTCTAAAGTTATAAAATGTCTTCCTCTAAATACTGTTTGCATTATTTTTCCTCCTTTAAGTTTGTTTTTGATTTTTGTTATTATTGTAAAAAATTAAGTTTCTAAATTTTAATTCCTAGTAAATATAACCCTATAACATATAGCTTTTATATGTATTTACTACTCATTGATAATTAAGCACTATTCATGCCAATTTTAAATTCAAGATAAATCCCTGATTTTTCAATACATAAGGCATTTTATTTCTTCCAGCTTAAATAAATTTTTTTATCAAAATGATAATTATTTTTTTCCTATACATTTTTTATTGCTACACATATATATGCTGAAAGTAAGTTTATCAAAATAATAATTTTTATCATTTTGGTAAACCTTTCTAAATTAATTGAATTTTTCATATTTTTAACATATAATAGAAATTAATTTTATTCAAAATAAGTTTTAAAATAAGGGGGAGACATAAAATGTCTATGTTATTAAAAAACATTTCTCAAGTAGTTACCTTTAACGACAAAGATGAAATCCTTAACGGAGTAGACATCCTTGTAAACAATAATGAAATTGTATCTATAGGAAAAAATATTTCCGTAGATGAAAATGTTGAAATCATTGATTGTTCAAATCTTATGGCATTACCTGGCTTTGTTAATACCCACCATCATCTTTATCAAACTCTTTTTAGAGGAATTCAAGAAGTTCAAGAAAAGCCTCTATTCCCTTGGTTAGTAGGATTATATGAATTTTGGAAACACCTAACTCCTGAAGCAGTACATTATGGAGCTTTAGTAGGATTTAGTGAATTGCTAAGAACTGGATGTACAACTACTATGGATCATCATTATGTATTTCCAGAAAATAAACCTGGTACTCTTATAGATGACCAATTAAGAGCAGCATCTCAAATAGGAATACGTTTTCATGCCACTCGTGGTTCAATGTCTCTTGGTAGAAGCGATGGTGGACTACCACCTGACTGTGTAGTCCAAAAAAAAGAAGCAATATTAGAAGATTCGGAGAGACTAATAAATAAGTATCATGATAATAGTAAATTTGCTATGCAAAGAATAGCTTTAGCACCTTGCTCTCCATTTTCAGTAAGTAAGGAACTTATGATACAAGCAAGAGATTTAGCTAGAAAAAAAGGAGTTATGTTACATACTCACTTAGCTGAAACTAAGGATGAAGAAAATTTCTGTATTGAAAGATATGGGAGAAGACCAGTAGAATTAATGGAAGAATTAGGATGGATTGGACCTGATGTATGGTTTGCTCATGTAATCCACTTAAATGAAAAAGAAATGGAAACACTAAAAGGTTCTGGAGTAGCTCATTGTCCGTCTTCTAATATGAAATTAAATAGTGGTATATGTCCTACTACAGAACTTCTTAAAGCTGGAGTGAAAGTTAGTATTGCAGTAGATGGAAGCGCTTCCAATGACGGTTCTAATATGTGGGAAGAAGTTCGTAGAGCATATTTATTAAATCATTTAAAATATGGTACTGATGGTTTAAATGCTTATGAAATGCTAAAAGTAGCTACAAGGGGTGGAGCAGAAGTTCTTGGCAGAGATGACATAGGAATATTAGAAAGGGGCAAAGCAGCTGATATTGTTCTATTTGACCTTACTGATGTAGCTTATGCTGGATGCCATGATCCACTAGTAGGATTAGTTACTTGTGGAAACACTAGTTTAGTAAAAATGACCATAGTAAACGGAAAAGTTGTGGTTAAAGATGGTATATTACTTACAATGAATACTGAAAAAATTAGAACAGAAGCTCATAAAATCGCTAGTGATATTGTTAAATATGAAAGAGAACACCGTTAATTTATACAGTATGTAAATAATTATGTATGAAAGACTAGGTATATTTGAACAACCATATGCCTAGTCTTAATATTATTACTTCATTATTTCATTATTCTCGTGTACTTGTCCTTCTGCTACTAATTGAGTAGTATTTCTCTTATTTGGAAACATATTGCTAAATACCATAAATACTAAAAAACTAAATACTAATGCTGGAAAAATAGGATCTAATCCAAAGAAGGATACAACATTATATTGAACTAAAAGTACTACTATACTTCCTACAATAACAGACGCCATAGCTCCAGCACAACTTGCTTTTTTCCAATAATGACCTACTATATATGGAATAAATCCCCCACCAGCTCTTAGTGCAAAAGAAAACATTAATACAGTAATAATACTCTTTGTATTTGTTAGTGCAACTATCATTCCAAATATACCTACAATTATCATAGTAATTTGTGTAACTTTAAGAGTTTGTTTATCTTTAGCATTTTTATTAATATAAACCTTGTATATATCATTGGCAAATATTGAACCAGCTCCAAGTAAATCAGAATCTGCACTTGACATAGTTGCTGAAATTAACCCTGCAAATAATAAGCCTACCAATACAGGTGGCATGGTTTGAATAGCTAAAGTTGGAAGTGCATATCTTGCTCCATTAGCCATTATTGCAGCTCCATCAATAGTTCCATTCTTAACCATAGAAAATGCTGCTAACCCTAATATAGCTGGAATAAATGCAAATATAATATAAACTCCACCTGCTATAAGAGAACCTTGAACTGCAGCTTTTCCATCTCTTGCTGCATAATATCTCTGTACAGCTTCCTGCCCTACTGCAAATGATGTTGTGTACATAACAATCAAAGAAATTATAGTCTTTATCCCTATTCCACCTGTTAGTGTAAGTTTTTCAGGAGGTATTACACTTGTAACACTAGACCAACCACCAGCAGTTTTAAGTGCAAAAGGAACTGCTAATAACATTCCTACTACTATTAAAAACATCTGAATAAAATCAGTTAAAGTAACACTCCATAATCCACCTAAAACTGAATATATAGTTACTATAGTTGATACAATTATTACAGAAATTTTGTATGATAATCCTGTCATAACAGATAACACAACAGCTGAAGCTGTAAATTGTATTGCTGTTAATCCTATAAGTGGTAATATCATTATTATTGCTGTTACTACTCCTGGTGCTTTTCCATATCTTCTTCTAAAAAATTCTGGAACTGTCTTCACCATAGCATTACGTAATTTAGGTGCAAGAAATGCTAAAATAATAAATGTAACAACCATTGTTAGTACATACCATGCAGCACTCATACCCCAATCTCCATATGCTTTTTCAACAACTCCCAGCGAACTTCCTCCTCCTATTTCTGTGGCAGCCAATGTTCCAGCCATCATTATAGGTCCTAAACGACGACCAGCTACCATAAAGTCTTCATTATTGTCTATTTTTTTAGAAGAATACCATCCAATAAATAGCATAATTCCAAGATAAATAATAACTATGCCCATAACTATATAATTTCCTATCACTATCCCTTCCCCCTTAACCACATATATTTTCAAAGTAATTTTCTTTTACTAAGAAATCACACGTATCTATTAATATTCACAAGTTAAAGCATAAATACCTATAGATAATTCATTTTAAGCTTTAATACATGTAAAATCTTATTTTAATTACTTTCTAAATTTGAACTTATACAAAATAATTTATAATAAAAAATAAAAACAGATTACAGCCTAATGCCATAATCTGTTTTTTATTTTTAAAATATTCTTATTTTCCACCCATAGTAAGAGCCATAACAGCTTTTGCTGTGTGAATTCTATTTTCTGCTTCATCATAAACTACTGAGTGAGGTCCATCTATTACTGAATCCTCAACTTCGTTGTTTCTGTCTGCTGGTAATGCGTGCATGTAAATTGATCCTGGATTTGTAAGTGCCATCATTTCTTCTGTACATTTCCATCCTTTATATGATTCTAATAAATCATCTACAACATCATCGCTTTGGTTGTTAACCCAACTTCCCCAGTTCTTAGGAATAACTACATCTGCATTTTTGTATGCTTCTTCCATGTTGTGAGTTATTGTAAATGTTCCACCATTTTCTTCTGCATTCTTCTTAGCTTTTTCGATTACCCAATCTGGTAGATCATATCCTTCTGGATATGCTAATGTTACATCCATTCCGAATCTTGGGAATAATAATGCTTGTGTTAATGGCACTGATATTGGTTTTTTATGAGTTGTTGCATATGCCCAGATTATTGATACTTTCTTACGTCTTGTATCTCCAAATTTTTCTTTTATTGTCATTAAGTCAGCTAAACCTTGCATTGGATGATATAAATCACATTGTAGGTTCATTACTGGTACTGAAGAATGTTCTGCCATTTCTCTTAAATATTTATTTCCTACTTCCCAGAAACAGTTTCTGCATGCTATACCATGACCAAATCTTGAAAGAATTACTGCTGTATCTTTAGCTACTTCTCCGTGTGATACTTGCATTGTACTTGTATCTAGATAGTTTCCGTGTCCTCCTAATTGTGCTATACCTGCTTCCATTGAATTTCTTGTTCTTGTTGATTGTTCAAAGAACATTAAAAACATTGTTTTATATGGTAAATATGGAGTTTCAATTCCCATAGCCATTTTCTTTTTAAGGTCTGAAGAAACCTCTAACATTGTTTCTACTTCTTCTTTACTAAAATCCTCTAAAGTTATAAAGTGTCTTCCTCTAAATACTGTTTGCATTATTTTTCCCCCTCAAGTTTATTTAATAATTTTATTATTTTTCTTCTTTATTTGCATGTTCATTTACATATAAGCTTGGAATAATAGCATACATTGCTGCACATTTTACAAGTTCACTCTTCCATGTTTTTTCATTTGGAGCATGTGCTTGGTCTTCATGTCCTGGTCCAAAACCTATAACTGGAATTCCATATCTACCCATTATTGAAACTCCATTAGTTGAGAATGTCCATTTATCAACTAGTGGTTCATGATCAAATAATTGTTTATAACCATCTACTAATGTATCACATACTTTATGTTCTTCTGGTAAAACCCATGTTGGGAAATAGCATTCTGTAGGATATACTAATCCTGTATAAGCTGGTCTTTCATAAGTGTACATTTCAACATCGGCTTCAGCTGCTTTTACAGATGGAAGATTTCTTATTTGTTGAAGAGCATATTCCCAAGTTTCTCCATCTGTTAATCTTCTGTCTATAGAAATTGTACATCCATCAGCAACAGCACATCTTGATGGAGATGAGAAGAATATTTCTGATACTGTTAAAGTACCTTTTCCTAAGAAATCATTATCCATTAAGTTTTCATTTAAAGCTTTTAATTCATTTAAAATTGGAGCCATTTTGAATATTGCATTATCTCCTCTTTCTGGAGCAGAACCGTGGCAGCTTACACCATGAGTTGTTACTTTGATCTCCATTCTTCCTCTTTGTCCTCTATAGATATTGCAAGAAGTTGGTTCAGTTGAAACAACAAATTCTGGTTTTAATTTATCTTCATTAATAATGTATTGCCAGCATAATCCATCACAATCTTCTTCTTGAACTGATCCTACTACTACTAATGTATAATCATCTTCAATTCCAAGGTCTTTGATTATTTTTCCAGCATAAACCATTGAAGCCATTCCGCCTTCTTGGTCACTAGCTCCTCTTCCTAATATGATTTCTTCGTCTTCATAACCTTCATATGGATTGTAGTTCCATAGGTTTGCATCACCAATACCAACTGTATCTATGTGTGCATCCATAGCAATAATGTGTTTTCCATGTCCAATGTATCCTAAAATATTTCCCATAGGGTCTATTTCTACTTTATCAAATCCTACTTTTTCCATTTCTTGTTTTATTCTTAATACTACCTTTTCTTCATCACAACTTTCACTTGGAATAGCTATCATATCTCTTAAGAATTTGCTCATTTCTGGTTTATATTGTTCTGCTAATTTTAATATTTCTTGTACTTTATAATCTTTTGACATTTATAACTCCCCCTAATATTATTAATATTTTTTAATTTGTTTTTATATAAAATTATTTTTATACATATTTTTTTGTCGTTTTATAAATTTTCCATATCCTTTTTCTCCTATGAACACATTATCTTTAACTATTACCTTTCCTCTGCTCATAGTAAGTACAGGATATCCTTTTAACTTAATTCCTTCATAAGCTGTATAATCTACATTTGCATGAAGTATATCTTTAGTTAAAGTTACTTCTTTATTTGGATCTATCAAGACTATGTCAGCATCTGCACCTACTTGTATAGCTCCTTTTTTTGGATATACCCCAAAGATTTTTGCAGGAGTTGTACAGCACACATCTACAAAGCGATTGATACTTATTCTGCCTTTCATTACTCCCTCGGAGAACATAAGAGGTATTCTTTCTTCAATACCTGGAACTCCATTTGGACACTTTGTAAAATCATCTTTTCCCATTTGCTTATCTTTATTAAAAGCAAATGGACAATGATCTGTTGCTATAACTTGAATATTTCCATCTTTAATGCCTTTCCATAAAAAATCTTGATTATATTTTTTTCTAAGTGGCGGGCTCATTATATATTTCAGTCCTTGGTTATTTGGTTCATTATACTTTTCTTCATCTAATAGCAAATATTGTGGACAAGTTTCTGCATATACTTCCTGTCCTCTATCTTGTGCTATTTTTATATACTTAAGTCCAAGCTCATTTGATAAATGAACAATGTATAATGGAGCATTATCCGCTAATGCAGCTAAATTTATCATTCTACTTATAGCTTCTACTTCACATTCAGCAGGTCTGCTTAAAGCATGATATATAGGAGATGTTTTCCCCTGCTTTACAAATAAATTTCTAAAATAATTTACCGCATCATGATTTTCTGGATGAACTGTTGTCATTCCTCCAAGTTTTTTCAATTGTAAAAGAACTTTTAAAGCTCCTTCATCACTTACTTTATAATCATAAGTTAAATAAATTTTAAAACTTGGAATTCCTTCCTCATTTACAATTTCATTCATCTCATCCAAAACGTTATCATTTACATGCTGAATAACTCCATGAAAGCTATAATCTATTACTGCCTTACCTTCTGCATATCCATGATATACACCAACTTGATGATGCAAATTACAGCCTTTAGGTCCAAATCCCATATGATCAACTACACATGTTGTACCTCCACAAGCTGCTGCTACTGTTCCTGTATAGAAATCATCATTTGCTACTGCAATTCCTACATCCAAATTGAGATGAGTATGTACATCTACTCCACCTGGAATTACATATTTACCTTTTGCATCAATTACAATTTCACAATCTTTTTTTAATTGAACACCAATTTCTTTAATGATCCCATCTTCGATATATATATCTCCAAGATAGGTATCACTAGCAGTTACTATAGTTCCATTTTTTATAATTGTAGTCATATATCATCACCCTAACTTGCTTTTCTTTCATTGTAAACCTCTTCATTTGTTGACTTTTTAAATATGCTATAACCTACCATACCTACTATGAATCCAAATAAGTATGAGCTATCGAATACTATTCTTAAAGTTGGTACAAACTTCCCTGCTATAATTACCATAGTAGTTATAAGTAAAATAGCTACAGCTGACTTATTCCATCCATCGGAGTAATAATATCTTCCTCCATCATTTCTATATACATCAACTAAATTTATATTTGTTTTATGCTCAATCCAGTATGAAGCAAAATATATTCCCTGCATAGGTCCAAAGAAAGTAGCAAGAGTTCCATTTACTTCAAATATATAACTATTAGGATCAGCAAGCATTTTCCAAGGTTGAAGTATAACTGCAAAAGCTGCAATACCTATTAAAGCTTTTGTATAACTAACTTTTTTAGGCCATAAGTTAGATACGATTATACCTGAAGGTGCTAAATTAGCTGTTACATTTATTGTAGTAGTAGCGAACAATATAACTAGTGAACAAAGAATAACAACTATAGGATTATCAAATCTTGCAACTATATCTGCCGGGCTCCATATTGGCTGTCCAAAGGCAATTGTAGAAGCAACTGTTCCACAAACACTGATTAAAACTACACTCAATGCTGCAAAAGGTATTTGTAAAAGTTGTCCAAGTGCTTGTTCCTTTTGTGATTTTGTATGACTTGTAAAATCACACATATTAAGCGATACAGTTCCATCAATTGCCATAGCTGCTGTTAGAGCTGGTATAAACAATTTTGCAAAATTAATATTGCTTCCCATAGCCGCTTGGTGAGTAAAGATTGCTCCAAAGCCACCGGCTATTTTATATGCCCAAACAACTGTTGCAACTCCTATACAAACCAATAAAGGCATTGCATAGCTTGATAAAACTTTTATAGCTTTTAATCCTTTTTTTGCTATAAGAATATTCATACCTAAGAATGTGAAGAAACATATAATATATCTTGGACCTACACTATTCCAAGCAGGTATTATTCCTCCTATAAGTGAACTTAAAGCTGTACCACCAATCCAGCATTGAAGTGCAAACCATAAACTTCCTAGTAGTGCTCTTATCATTGTTGGAAGTACATTACCTTTAGGTCCAAAGGTCATCTTAGAAACTAAAGTATAGCTTAAACCATATTTAGTTCCAAAATGTCCTAATACAACTGTTATACCAACTACCAATCCATGTCCTAGTAAAACTACAAGTAGAGCCTGCTTCCAGCTCATACCAGAAGCTATAAACCCACTAACCAACATATATCCTGGTATTGAAAATAATATGGATATCCATATAGAACCTAAATTCCATCCTGACCAATCTCTTTTGTTTGAATCTATAGGCTTTGTTTCCTCTGTGTAAACATTATCATATTGTTTTATTCTGTCTATCCCCTGGTGAGTAATTTCTATTAATTCGTCATTTAATGTCTGAAAGTTACTCATCTAATTCCCCTTTCTCCCTTGACAGTAACACAAAGATGCCATAGGAATCTTAATGTTTATATTTTTTGTCAGAATATACTTTTATTTATAAGGATGATCTCCATACCATACTACTTTTCTGTAGTTTTCTGGATCAGTATCTCCTTCTGTACTTATTAGAAGTATTTTAGAATTTTCATCAAGTTTTAATGCTTCTTTTATGTCTTTATATCGTTCTTCTGTTAACACAGTGTGTAAGAATCCTGCTGGTACAGCTCCTGATTCTCCAGATATTACTTTATCGTCTCCTGTAAGTGGATTACCTAATATTCTCATACCTTGTGCTGCAATATTATCTGGACATGATACAAACATATCACTATAACTTTTTAAAATTTCCCATCCAATAGGATTTGGTTCTCCACAAGCAAGTCCTGCCATTATCGTTGGCATATCACCTGTAACGTTTGTGATTTCACCATTTAATGCTGATCTATACATACAATCTGCTTCATTTGGTTCAACAATTGTTGTAATAGGTCTATCTTCTTTATAATAAGAAGCTACAAATCCTTGTACTGCTCCAGCAAGAGAACCTACACCAGCTTGAACAAATACATGAGTTGGTCTTTCAACACCCATTTCTTTCATTTGTTCTGCGGCTTCAAGCATCATTGTTGCATATCCCTGCATAATCCATAAAGGTACATCTTGATATCCTTCCCATGCAGTATCTTGGATTATCTTCCATCCATATTTATTTGCATTTTCCAAAGATAATCTAACGGCATCATCATAATTCATATCAGTTATGTAAGCTTCTGCTCCTGTTGCTTTAATATTATTAAGTCTTATTTCTGATGATCCCTTAGGCATATATACTACAGCTTTTTGACCTAATTGTTGTGCTGCCCACGCAACTCCTCTACCGTGATTTCCATCAGTAGCAGTAGTAAAAGTTATTTGACCAATTTTTTCTCTTGTTTCTTCACTTTTTAGTGTTTCAAAGTTCATTTCGGCTATATCTACTCCTAGTTCTTTTGCTATAAATTTACCTATAGCATAAGATCCTCCTAAAACTTTGAATGCATTTAATCCGAATCTATAGGATTCATCCTTTACAAAAATTTGAGAAACTCCTAATTGTTTTGCTAAGTTATCTAACTTTGCAAGAGGTGTTTTTGAATAAACATCAAAACTCTCATGAAATTTTTTTACTTTTTGAAGTTCTTCAACATGTAGACAATCTACTGAAGCTTTTTCACCTTCTTGCCTAGCTCTTTCATTTTTTACCCATTTAATACTTTGTTTCATATTAAATCCTCCCTTCCTTTATGCATATATATTTAGCATTATTTATGCCAACTTTGTAATCCTTGTAAAATAGGGGTAAAATGCATATCTTATCCTTTTATATAGAAAAAACAGTTATCAATTTGATAAAAATTCTCACACTGATAACTGTTTTTCCAAATCCTTTTTATAACAGACTTTATATACTTAATTGTTCTTTTTATTATCATTTTGATAAACAATATTACAATATTATTAACTAACGATGGTATATTCATGATAAAATAAATGTCTCCAAACTTTAGTTTAGAGACATTTACAGTATTTATTGTAATTATATAGACCATTTTTCTGTCATATGCTTATTGCCGTCTTTGTTGTATCTTACTGCTTGTATTTCTGAAAGTATAGATATTGCTATTTCCTCTGGAGTATCTCCCCCAATATTTAATCCAATAGGCGCATGCAGCATACTTAAATCTATTTCTTTATCTACTTCTTCTTTCAATTTATTGACCATAATACCCGCCTTATTTTTTGAAGCTAACATGCCAATATATTTAGGTTTACAGTCTTTTTCATATACTGCCTTTAAAATTTTATAATCTATTTCATGAGTGTAACCTGTAATAACGATATAGCTTCCTTCTGGAATATCTAATTTACCGATTTTTTCTGCATAATCTCCAACTACTATTTCATGGTTTTTATTAATAGCTTCTGCTATCTCTTCTCTATCATCTATTACTGTAGTTTTATAATCTGAATTAATCAAAACATCTGCTAAACATTTTCCTACATGACCAGCACCTAATATATATATTCTAGGATTAACAGGTATATATTCAAAATATAAAGTAACAAGTCCACCACAAATCATATCAATACTTACAGTATCTTTAGTTGGAGTTTTTCCTGAAAAATCATAGCTTTGCATATAGTGTTTTTTTGTATTCATAAGTTCTTTTGCCTTTTCAATAGCTAAGTATTCCAACTCGCCGCCGCCAACAGTTCCTTTTTTTTCTCCATTAGCATATACTAAAAGCTTTTTACCTACATTTGCTGGTCCATGTCCTTTTCGCTGTACTACTGTTACACTCACTCCTTCTTGTCCATTTTGTTTCATTTTATAAATTTCTTCATATATGTCTATCATACCCCTCATCCTTTCTATGTTAATTTTTGTGATATTTGTAATACCTCAAAAATTAAATAATGATTAAACCACAAAAGCTTTATTCCAGAGCGCAACATTTTTTTGCTTTTTGTGATTTAATCAATTATATCAATTTATGTCTATTTTTACAATATTTACATTAAATCTTCTAGATAATACCCTAATAGGTTCAAGCATGTTCCCTTTCTATAGTTAGCCTTTGATCTTTGGTCATCTATAGGTTTTATTATCTCTGCATATTTATCTTTTATTTCTTTTATATTATCTTTTCCAATAGTACCCATTTTAATTATTTCATTTTCTATATCTTTGCTCTTTACTATTGTTGGTGCTACTGCTCCAAAAGCAAGTCTTATATCTTTTATTTTGCCATTTTCTACTTTAGTAAGACCCATAAATGATAACTTAGCTAATGCTATAGCTTTTCTAGTACCTACTTTTCTGTGAAGCACTTTATTAAAATCCTTCATTGTTATTTTAATTTCTTTTAATATTTCGTCTTTTCTGATTACATTTTGTCCAGGTCCAGTAATAAATTCATTTATTGGAAGCTCTCTTTTACCATTAATACCTTCTAATACAACAACTGCTTCTAAAGCATATAATAGTGGTAAAGTATCTCCTACTGGAGATGAATTGCAGATATTCCCTCCAATAGTTGCCATATTTCTTATACCTGGAGAAGCCATGCATAATACTGATTTCTTCATATATTCAGGAACTAAATCACTTTGTGCAATTTTACTACAAGTACATGCAGCACCAACAGTTAAAATATTGTTTTCTAAAGTAATTTGTTTAAGCTCTTCTAAATCTCTAATAAATATTACTGGTTTATCAAAACCTGGTTCCACACCAGCACTTTTTTTTCTTTTTACCATTAAATCAGTTCCACCACATAATACTATACACTCTTCTTTATTCATTATCTCTAAAGCTTCCTTTAGATTATTGGGTCTGTATCCCGCTACCATAATCCATCACCTCTTTTAGCTGCGATCTTAACCGCCTCTATAATCATATTGTAGCCTGTACATCTACATAAATTTCCTGAAATACCTTCTTTAATTTGCTCTTCAGTTGGATCTGGATGTTTTCTAAGTAATGCATCCGATGCAATTATCATTCCCGGAGTACAGAATCCACATTGAACTGCTCCAGCATCTTCAAAACTTTCTTTTAATACTTTATATCTTGGAGTTTTTTGCAAACCTTCTATAGTAATAATTTCTTTTCCTTCTACTTGTCCTACAGCTACCATGCAAGAATGTACAATATCTCCCTCCATTAATACTGCACATGCTCCACATTCACCTTCTCCACAACCTTCTTTTACCCCTTGCAAGTTGAAATCTTCTCTTAAAACATCAAGTAATCTTTTTACAGGACTCACTTCAATTTCCACATTTTCAAAATTTAGTATAAATTTTATTTTATTTTCCATCTTGCATGACCTCCATTAAGTATTCTGGTGTAATTGGTATTCTGTTAATTTCCTTACCTATGGCATTTTCAACAGCTACAGCATATGCTGGTGCTGCTCCGATAAAAGTAAGTTCTCCTAGTGCCTTAGCTCCAAAAGGTCCATTATAGTAAGGCTCATTAACTAAGTCACTTTCTATTTTTGGAGTATCTTTAGATGTTGGTATTATATAATCGGTTATACTTTTTTGTTCTAGACAACCATTTTTAGTAGTCATTACTTCTAACCCTGCATATCCTAGTCCTTGAAGTACTCCTCCATCTATTTGACCTTTAACAATTCTCTCATCAATTGGGTTTCCTATATCAAATACAGCATATACATTACCCATAGTTGCTTCATAAGTTATAGGATCAATTTCTATTTCAACAACGTTAGCCCCCCAAGAATATGAATTGTAAGCATCTCCTACAAAGTTATCATCATCCCATTCAAATCCTTCTGGATGCTTATATTGAGTCATAACCTCAACTCTATCATTTTCATTCCATCTTTCTTTCAATTGAAGAGCTGCATCATATAATAGCTTTCCAATAACCATAGTTGTTCTTGATGCAACAGTAGGGCCTGAATCTGGAACTCTATCTGTATCAGGATTTTCATGAATAATTCTTTCTACTGGTATTTCAAGCGCATGAGCAACTATCTTTCTCATAGAAGTTAGAACACCTTGACCCATTTCAACATTAGCAATTAATATTTCTACTGTTGCATCTAGATTTTTAACTAATTTTACTTTAGCTTTTATGTGGTCTCTTTCACCACTTCCAGTAAATCCACCACCGTGGAAGAATATTGACATTCCAATTCCTTTTAATTTACCTTCTTTTCTTTCTTGTTCAAATTGTTTTTGTTTTTCATCATAAGAGGACATTTTTTTAATTCTATCTATTATTTGTGGCAACAAAATATTTTCTCTAAAAATACCACCTGTTGAAGATTTGTCTCCTTTTTTAACCATATTTTTTATCTTTAATTCTAAAGAATCTATACCTAATTTTTTAGCTATATGTTCCATATGAAGCTCTAATCCTACAAATGCTTGTGGTGCACCAAAACCTCTAAATCCACCGCACATAACATTATTAGTAGCTATTGATTTACCCTTTACAAATACATTTTCAACATTATATACACCTATTGCAGCAAACATAGTTCTTTGTAACACTATGTTAGATAAACCAGCATATGGTCCGCAATCTACTTTTATATCTACATCCATACCTAATATTTTATGATTTTTATCTATATAACTCTTAATTTTTATTTTAGAAGGGTGTCTCTTAGGTGTAACAGCAACATCTTCATTTCTATCTAATACAAGTTGTACAGGTTTTTTAGCCTTCAAAGCTGCACATGCTACATGACATCCAAGTAATGATGGAAAATCTTCTTTTCCTCCAAATCCACCACCTGTAACAGTCTGAATAATTTGTACTTTGTCTTCTTCAAAACCAAGACATTTTTGAACAGCACCTTTTACAAAATAAGGACATTGCATTGTAGAGTATACTGTCATTTTCCCATTTTTATATAATCCTATTGCTCCTTGAGGTTCTAAATAGATATGTTCTTGATATCCTGTCTCGTATTCTCCTTCAACAACATATTCACTTTTGTCCTTTATTTCTTCAAGACTTCCTTTTGAATATTTATAATCTGCAAAACAATTTTTTTCTTCAAATATTGGTTCTTTAGGATTTATACCATCTTCTATATTAAGGATTGCATCCATTTTTTCATATTCAATTTTTATTTGAGACATTATCTCTAATATTTTACCCTTATCTGGACCTACTACTAAAAGTATAGGTTCTCCTATATAATTTACTACCTCATCAGCAAAACATGGCTGATCATCAATTACTACGTGTACTATATTTTCTCTTGGAACATCGTCTTTATCAACTATAAAATACCCTTCTGGTAATTCTGGATACTCTCTTGATATAATTTTAGCTCTAGCTTCAGTAGATCTTAATGTCATAGCGTAAAGCATGTCATCAAATTTAAAATCTGCCACATATTTAGCAGTTCCTGCTATTTTATCTGCTGTATCAAATCTTTTAATTGATTTACTTATATTATTATTCATAAATCTAATTTACACCTCCCTAATTTTTTGGGAATTAATTTCTAATATCCTATTATAATCATTTATGGTATCTATATCTAACAATATCCCCTCATTATGTACTGGAACTAAAACAGGACTTTTACTTGTTACAAATTCTCTTAAATTTGAGTACTTGTTTCCTTCTAATACATCCTTAATTAAACAGCTTTTTATTAATATTGGATGCCCTCTTCGCTTATTATAAGTAGGAATAACAATTTCCCCTCTAGCATCAAGTAACTGTTTATATACATTTTTATCAATAAGAGGATAATCACCTGGCGTAAAAAAGAATCTTTCTTCTTTAATGCAAGAAAATCCTTTTTTCACAGAACTGAACATACCTTCCATGAAATTTTCATTGAAAACTAGTTCAACATTTTCATACTTCTGTATGATAGGCTCTAATTTTTCTATTTTATAGCCTCCCACAACTGTAATCTTTGAACATACACTCAACATATTATCTATTACTCTTTCGATAACAGTTTTGTTTCCAACCTTTAAAGTCATTTTATATGTTTTAGCTCTTGAGGATAATCCTGCTGCTAAAATTATTCCTTCTACTGCCATGTAATACCCTCCTATCAATTTTATACTTATTTATTTAATTTTTTTAATCCCATCAAAACCTTTTCAGGTGTTATTGGTAATGTAGTAATTCTTACACCGGTAGCATTGTAAACAGCATTAGCTATAGCTGCAAGTGGGGTATCTATTCCCATTTCTCCAACTGATTTAGCACCATATGGACCTGTTGGTTCATAACTATCTGCAAATTCAACTGTCAATTTATTGATATCTTTTCTTGTTGGCACTTTATAGTGCATAAGATTATTTGTAAGCATCTTACCTGATTGTGAATATCTAACATCTTCACACATAGCCATTCCAATACCTTGTACTAATCCACCTTCAACTTGGATACGGCACAAGTTAGGGTTTATAGTTGTTCCACAATCTACTACCCCTGTATAATCAAGCAATTCATACTTACCTGTTTCAAGATCAACCTCAACCTCCGCAATTCCTACCATATATGGAGGTGGTGCAACCTTTGGAACGAAAGAATCGCTTACTAATAATTGTTTTTGTTCTGAATTGTAATAAAGTTCTGTTGAAAAATCTACTAATGAAATACTTTCTTTTCCATCAACTGTTTTAACATATTCTCCATCAAATTCAACTTGTTCTATTGGAACATTGAATTTTCTTGCTCCTTCTTCTCTTATACGTTCTTTCATTTTTTTAGCAGTTCTTAAAACTGCATTACCTGAAACATAAGTTGTTTTTGATGCATAAGCTCCACAATCAAACGGAGTTAAGTCAGTATCTGAAGAGAAAACTTTAATTTTATCACTTGATATTCCTAAAGCTTCAGCTGCAATTTGAGCAAGTATAGTATCACTACCAGTACCAAGATCAGTTGCACCTATAGTTAAGTTAAAGAAACCACCATCATTTAACTTCAACACTGCTGATGCCATATCAATATAAGCTATACCAGAACCTTGCATTGCTAGAGCACAACCTATACCTCTTACTTTATTCTTACTAACTTGTTGTCTTGGGAATTTTTCCTTCCATTTAGACAACTCTGACCCTCTCTTAACACAATAATCAAGCTTACAGCTTTCGATTGTCATGTCAACTCCTTCAGTACCTTCACCCATAATCTTAAATATTGGAGATGATTCTCCTTCTTTAATCATATTTTTCTTTCTAAGTTCCATAGGATCCATATTAATTTTATGAGCTATTTGATCGAGCATTGATTCAACAGCAAAGTTTCCTTGAAGTGCTCCATACCCTCTGTATGCACCTGCTGGAGTGTGATTTGTATAAACAACTTTCCCACCAAATTTTACTGCTTCTATTTTATTATATAAAGGAAGTGTCTTTGCAGCTGCAAGCATAAATACAGTTAATGCATGTTCACCAAAAGCACCTGTATCAGATAACAATTCCATATTTACAGCTTTAAGATTTCCTTCTTTATCAGCACCAACAGTCATATTGAATTTCATAGCATGTCTACAGAAACTTGATTCAAATACTTCTTTTCTTGTAAAAATAAGTCTTGCTGGTTTTCCAGTTCTAAGAGCAACTAAAGATACCAAAAATTCCCCATGTATTTGTTGTTTTCCACCATATCCGCCGCCAACTCTTGGTTTAATTACACGAACATCTTCAATTTTAAGATCTAATGCCTGTGCTACTATACGTCTAATATGGTATGGTACTTGAGTAGAACTTACAATTGTAAGTCTTCCATAAAAATCAACATATGCAAAAGATGAATGAGTTTCTGTTGCCATATGAGCCTGTGCTTGTGTATAGAAAGTATCCTTAAGAACAACATCACACTTGCTTAATGTTTCTTCAAGCTCACCGAATCCCATATGATATTCTGCTGCAATATTACGTTTTGGATCAAAACCAATTGGGAACATCTCATGAGCTTCTGGTTCTGGATGTATTACAGAAGGATTATCTACAGCTTTTTCAAAATCTAAAACTGGTTCTAATAATTCATATTCCACTTCTATTAATTTTAAAGCTTGCTCTGCAAGATCTTCTGTTACAGCTGCTACAGCTGCTACTTCATCTCCAACATATCTAACATACTCGTCTAATATAAACTTATCATGTGGAGATGGTTCTGGATAACCTTGTCCAGCTCTAGTAACTATATTTCTTGGAACATTTTTATATGTCAAAACACATTCAACACCTGGTAAACTTTCAGCTTTTTCTGTGTTTATATTTTTTATCTTTGCAAAAGGATGTGGACTTCTTAATACTTTAACTACAAGAGCATTTTGAGGAATTAAATCTCTTGTATATGCTGGTTTTCCTTTAATTAATCCTATACCATCTACCTTTGGGATAGATTTTATAATCTGCTTCATTCAGACACCCCCAAATATTTTTTTAAAGCACGTAAATGTCCTACATATCCTGAACATCTGCATAAATTTCCTACTAAATAATGTTTAATTTCTTCTTCTGAAGGATTTTTAAGTTCTTTTTTCATTCCTAATACTGTTAGTACAAAACCAGGACTACAATATCCACATTGTTCTACACCTTCAGCTACTAAAAATTTTGCTATTTCTTCAGCTTCATGTTGTACTCCATCTATAGTAGTTATAACATGTCCATCTGCTTTAATTGCAAGATAAGAACAAGATGATATTGGTTTTTCATCTAATAATATTGTGCAAAG
This sequence comes from Clostridium ganghwense, assembly GCF_026735165.1. GTDB lineage: Bacteria > Bacillota > Clostridia > Clostridiales > Clostridiaceae > Clostridium_H > Clostridium_H ganghwense. The sequence continues at coordinate 211,614 of NZ_JAPQES010000001.1, forward strand.
TCCACAAGAACCTGTATCACAGCCTTTTCTTACTGTATATCCATTTCTATTTAAAACATCTGCTAACATTTCACCTGGTTCAATTTCAATTTTTCTATCTAGTCCATTAATCTTTAAATCGATTTTCATCTTATATCACCTCCATAATAGCTCTTTTTACTAAGGCTTTACATAACTCAGTTCTATATTCTAATGATCCTCTAATATCATTTCCAAATTTCAATTCTTCAGCAGCAATCTTTCCTGCCTTTACAGCTGTCTCTTCATTTAACTCTGAAGATTTCAAAAATTCCATAGCTTTTTCTGCTAATTGAGCAACCCCTGGTCTTGCTCCTACAGATATTTTTAAATCTCCACCTACATTAGATACTGCAGCATTTAAGATAGCAAAATCTGTACTTGTATTTCTTACACTTTGGAAAGAAGCTTTTCTATTATCCTTCATTATTACAATTTTAACTACTACATCATTTATTTTTCCTTTAATTCCTAAGAAATCTTTTAAAGAAGTCTTTCCACCATTATGTAATTCTACATATGTATCAAGTGCTAACAAGGGAGTTATAACATCTGAAAAAGCATATCTTCCAGCAACACTTCCACCTACTGTAGCTATATTCCTAATTTGCACTCCCATAATAGCTCCTATAGCTTTTGAAACTGCACCACTAAAATTTTTCTGCAAAACTTCACTTTGCTCTATTTGTCTTAAAGTAACCATTGCTCCTATTTCTATTCTATCTTCTTTATCTTCTATTAAATCTAATCCTAAATTACTTAAATCTAACATTGTATCTACTTCTTTAGCACCCAATCTAAGATATGCTCCCCCACCTATTACAGTAGCATTTTTATCTTTCAATGCATTGTATGCCTCTTCTAGAGTCGTAGGTTTTAAATATTCTCTTATTTTCACACAAATCACTCCCCTCTAATATTGTTTATAAAACACCACTTATAGCTTTTGTAGGACATTTTGATTCGCATAATCCACAACCAAAGCATTTTTCAGTATTTACATTGATTTTTTCTTCCATTTTTATAGCAAAGTATGGACAAACTTTTGCACAAAGACCACATTTTACACATTTGTCTTCATTTACTACAGGATGATCTGGCTCAAATTTAACATTTCCTTTTTCAAGCTTAGTATTTCTAACTTCTTCTACACTTGAGAAATTATATTTTTCAAGTGCTTTAGGTAGATCATTTACTATTTTTTCATATAAATCTTTTCCTTGAAGCATTGCTGCTGAAAGCATTTGTACAGCATCTGCACCCGCTAATAAAAATTCAACTACATCATCTGCAGAAGCTACACCACCAACACCTATCACTGTAAAATCAGGCATTGCACTTTTTATTTTATTTACTATTGCTAATGCAACTGGCTTAATAGCAGGACCTGATGTCCAAACTTCACCTTTATCATTTCCAACTAATACTTTACGGTTAGCAATATCAATTTTCATACTAGGTCCAAGAGAGTTAACTGCAGCTACACCACTTGCACCATTTTCTCTTACTACTTTTGCAAAAGCAACATGATCAGGCATATGTGGACTTACTTTCATAAATACAGGTTTTTCAGTATTCTTTCTTATAGTTTTAACTGTTTCACCTATTAAGCTTAAATCTTTTCCAACATAGTGAGTAGATACTTCAAAAGCATCTGCATATGGATCTAATACTGGAATTAATTTTTCCATATCCTCTTTTGTGTAACCAACACTGATTATAAGAGGAATGTCTAAGTCTTTCTTTAAACTAGGTAAAATTTCTTCTAGCCATTGTTCTAAAGGATATTCTGACCAAAGTTCCGCATTCATAATGCTATCCTTATTAGCTATAATACAAGGTCTTGGTACTTCTGCTCCTGCAATCGAAATAGTTTTAGTAACCATACCTCCTAATCCAAAACCAGCAAGTGTCATCATTTTTTCATAATCTCCTACTAAAGGACCTGACGCAGGTAGTAGTGGATTTTTTAATTCAATCCCTGCAATTTTAGTACTTAAATTCATTCTCTACACCCCTAACATAATTTTATTTAATCCTCATTAATCCTTTTCCAAACTTTTTCTGCTTCCTTGCTTGCCTGTGAATACATTGAGTCTACATCTACAGTCAATTTATAATCCTTCATCATGCATTTTCCTGAACACCAAGTATCTCTTGGCTTAAAGTTATCAAAGACTCCGAAAAATACATGTCCAAATGCATTGTCACTATTCATCGGTGTTGGTGGATTATATGGAATCGTTATCATATCTGCTTTATAACCTTTTTCTATTCTGCCTATATTAACACCTAAAATATTGCTAATATATTCATATCCATTATTTATCATATGAATTAAATCATCCAAATTAAATTTTGTTGGACCATTTAATCTATTTTTCATTGCAAAAACTATATTTAAGAAATCTCTAGTTATATTAACTCCAAGTCCATCATTTCCTACCATACAAGGAATCTTGAATTTTCTGAACATTTCGTAGTCAGCTAGTCCAACTGCATTATTCATATTAGAAGTTGGATTCATAGCAATTCTACATCCATTTTGTGCAATAAGCTCTGCTTCTTCTTCATTTATGTGGACACAATGAGCTATAATTGAGTTGTTATTTAATAATCCAAAATCATTTAATCTTCTTACAATACTCTTATCATATTTTTCATGACAATCTTTTACGTCATCTTTGCTTTCTGCTACATGAATATGAATAGGAGTATCTCCTATAACTGAAGATATATTTTTTAAAGTAGCATCACTTAAACTCATTGATGCATGCATTCCGAATAACCCTGCATATTTTTCGCTTTTATTTTTAGCAAACTCAAGATTTTCATCTATGCATTCTTCTATATTAAATCTATCACTAGTTTCGAAACAGAATATTCCTCTCATTCCTAAATCATCACAAATACTCTTTTTTAGTTCCTCTAAAGACCCCTTAATATCTATTCCGCTTGCATGATGATCTATTATAGACGTAACTCCAGTCTTTATACATTCACACCCATATACTAATCCACTATAATAAACTGATTTTTTATCAAGTTGTCCATCTAATTTCCACCAAAGTTGATCTAATATATCTTGAAAATCTTTAGGATCAAAAGACACATTCATTCCTCTTGAAAAAGTAGAATAAATATGTGTATGACAATTTATTAGTCCAGGCATTACAATTGTTTCACTACAGTCATATATTTCATCAGCTCCTGGAAATTCACTCATATTTCCAACTTCTTTGATTTCAGAATCAAATAATACATAACAATTTTCCTTAAAACTCTGAAAATCAAATATACATGCATTAGTCAATGCTTTCATTTTTTCACCTCTCCTTCTTTCCACTGTATAAATTTATTTAGCATTATTTATGCCAATTTCTTCATTCCTTTATTTTAGACATTTTTTAACATGCTAGGTTTAATTCCTCTTATCAATCTGATAAAAATTATCAGATTGATAACTATGTTTTTATTTCCTTTTATAAACAGTTTTTATAAGATTGTCCATACTATTTTTTATCATTTTGATAAATTATATTCCTCTATTTTCCTATAAAGTGTTGCTATTCCAATTCCTAGTTTTTTTGCTGCAGCTTTTTTTCCTTGAGTGGAAGCTCCATAAATTTCTAAAGCTTTACCAATTGCATTTTTCTCCATTTCCTTCAATGTACATATTTCTTTATCTCTTTCTCTAATTTTTCTTTCATTATGTATAATGCTATTAGGTACAGTATCCAATGTTAATCTTCCATCTGTCCCTAACATGTTTATCATAAATTCTATTGTATTCTCTAACTCACGTATATTCCCTGGCCAAGAGTAATTATAAAAAATATCCCAAACCTCATTATCTATGAGTATAGATGAGAACTGTTTATCCAATAATTTAGTATATTTATCTACGAAATTTCCAACTAAAACTTTTGTATCCAGTATTCTTTCTCTCAAAGGAGGAATAGTAAAAGGAATAACATTAAGTCTATAATATAAATCTTCCCTAAATTTATTTTCTTCTATAAGTTTTATTAGATTTTTATTTGTAGCTGCAATTACTCTAACATCTATGTCAATAAGCTTATTAGAACCGATTTTTATTATTCTTCTATCTTGAAGAACTCTTAAAATCTTAGTTTGCAAATATAATGGCATGTCCCCTATTTCATCTAAAAAAATCGTACCCTTGTTTGCTAGTTCAAATTTACCCATTTTACCTGAAGATGAGGCCCCTGTAAAAGCTCCTTTTACATATCCAAATAATTCACTTTCTAGTAATGCATCTGGTATAGCAGCACAGTTAATTGCTATAAAAGGCTCTTTTTTTCTATTTCCTTCATTATGTATTGCTCTTGCAAACATTTCTTTACCAGTACCACTTTCTCCCGTTATTAATACAGTAGAACTTGATAATGCTATTTTTTTCAAATTCTTTTTTAGCATAAGCATTCTATCACATTCACCTAATATATCATCACAACATATATTTTTACTTGTATTACTAACCCCAGTAACTATATCCTTTAACCTTTTATCATCTTGAAAAATAATCATTCTATCAAATTGATTCTCATTTAAGCTCATAGGATAAAGATTCCCAACTATATGGAAATTCTGATTATCTATTGTTAATTTGTATTCATGCATTCCTACAACACTTTCTGCAATCTCTTCAACATCTATTTCATATATAAAATGATTATCTACAAAATTTAATATCTCTATAGCTCTTTTGTTTATGTGTGTAATTCTATTGGATTTATTTAAAATAATAACTCCTCTATCCATTTTATCTATTACTAAGTTAAGAGATTCTAATAAAGTTTTTTTTCGGGATTTTTCTTTCTTTTCATATGCTGTTACGCTTATAAATTCTGATATCTGCTGCAAAAATTCCATGTATGTATCAAAATCTTTCATAAGATGTTCTTTTTGCTCATCACTAAAACAAACCAGTCCTATAACACCTATAATTTCATTACCAAGTTTTATAGGTGTACACATTTCAAATTTTTCTTTACATTTATGAAGTTTTGGACAAGGCTTACATAGCTTATTTTCACCAGGATTATGTATAATTTGAGGAGTTCCTATTTTTAATACAGTCTTATAGACATATCCTTCTCCCGACATATTCCTATTAATTCCATTTTTATATATTCCAGTTCCTGCAACTCTTACTAAATTTACATCTGCTATTTCCACCTCAACTTTTAAAACCTTAGATATTATGTTTGCATATTTCATTACCACCTGTTGAATATCCCCTAAAATTGACTTCATTTTTTCATCTCCTTACGTTTATTTTTACTTTTTACTTCTGCAAAGCCTTAATAGAAATTAATATTAATAGCGAATATTGAAAAAATCACACGGAAAATATCAGTAAAATTCTTACATAATTAATACTATGTGTATATTATACACTAAACTTGTTATGCAGTAAAAATAAAACTCAAAATGTAGTTTTAACCACATTTTGAGTTTTATCAAACGATTTTATTAACAAAATAACTCTATAACTTTATTTTCATTAAAATCAAATAATCCTCTAGCTGTAATTCTTATTTCTGGTATAACAGGAAGAGCCATAAAACCTAAAGTTAAAAATATATCCTTATCTTTTTCCATACCATACTGTTTACATATGACATTTAATCTCTTCATTTTATCTATTACATACTGCGTTTCTTTGAAAGTCATAAGACCTCCTATTGGTAAGCTCAATTGTTCTATGAGTTTACCACCTGAAACTATAGCTACTCCACCACCCATAGTTATTATACTATTAACTGCTACCTCCATATCCTTATCATTACTACCTACTACTATAATATTGTGAGAATCATGAGCTATAGTTTGAGCTATGGCACAATCCTTTATTCCTAAGCCCTCAATAAAACCAACAGAGTATTTTCCCGTTCTTTTATGTCTTTCAAAAACAGCGATCTTAAGTACATCTGATGAAGCTACTTTTTCTACATAATCATTTTTTATAGATGCTTTCCTTATTTCTTTTTTTGTTTCAATAGAATCTGGAATAACTTTTATTACATTTACTTTATTAAACTTAGCTTTTATTTTAAAAACATCTTCTTTAATGCATTCTATATTCATTGATGGTGTAATAGTTACATTACAATAATTATTAACTTCTTTTATATATAATTTTCCACTCTTTATTACATGTTTTGATTTAATATTTTTTAAATTTTCTAAAATAACTAAATCTGCTTTATATCCCGGAGCAATTGCACCTTTTCTTTTTAGTCCATAACATTGAGCTGCATTTAAGGTTGCTATAGTAATTGCTTTTATCGGATCTAGCCCTTGTTCAACTGCAATTCGTATACAATCATCTATAGAACCTTTCTCTTCTAACTCAACTATATCTTTATCATCAGTACAGAATAAAAATCTATGGAAGTTATCATTGTTTACCGCTGGAAGCAAATCTTTTAGATTTCTAGCTGCTGATCCTTGTCTTAGCATTACATACATACCTTTTTTAATCTTTTCAAGTGCTTGATCAGGAGTTGTACATTCATGATCTGTACTTATACCGCAATTCATATATGCATTTAACCATGAATTGCTGATTTGAGGACAATGTCCATCTATAATCTTGTCTTTAAATAAACATATTTTACTTAACATATCCTTATCTCTACGTACAACGGCTTGCACGTCCATTACTTCTCCAAGACCTAAAACTCTATCATTATTGATAAAGTGAGCTAATTCTTCTGAATTTAATATTGCTCCATTATCTTCAAATTCTACTGCTGGTACACAAGATGGAAGCATATAAAATATATCAATTACACTTTTCTTACCATTGTCAGTCATAAATTTTATACCAGCTTCGCCCATAACATTAGCTATTTCATGAGGATCAGCTACACAAGTAGTTACTCCTTTTTTTATCAAAATATGAGAAAATATTTCTGGAGTGACTTTTGAAGATTCTATATGAACATGAGAGTCTATAAAACCAGGTGATACAAAATGTCCTGTACAATCTATTTCTTTTTTACCGCTATATTGGCCTATCCCAACAATTGTATCTCCGTTAATAGCTATATCATCTTTTTCTATACTTTGACTAAATACGTTTACAATAAAAGCATTCTTCAATACAACATCTGCTTTTTTATTACCTAGTGCAGTATCAATATTATTTTTTAATTTCTCCATCATATTTCCTATATCCTCTCTTTTACTTTTATTAATATTATACAAACTTTTTTTATTCTTATAGAGTAGCAAGTCTTATTACAAAAATTACTGCTAATATCAATATGGTTATAGAAACTTTCTCTTTCTTTCCTCCAAGGAAATTAAATAATGTGTAAGCAATAACACCAAACATTAATCCAGTAGCTATGCTATAAGTTAGAGGCATCAATATTATTGTTAAGAAAGCTGGTATAGCCTCAGTATAATCATAAAAGTCAATTTGAGTTATATTTTGCATCATAAATAATCCAACTATGATAAGTGCTGGTGCAGTTGCACAGCTAGGAATCGCCATAAATACAGGTGCGAAAAATGCTGATATTAAAAATAAAACACCTGCCGCTACAGCTGTAAGTCCTGTTCTTCCTCCTTCTGCAACACCTGCTGAACTTTCAACATAAGTTGTAACAGTTGACACACCCATAAAAGATCCCATAGTAGTTCCAATAGCATCAACTAATAATGCTTGTTTTGCTCTTAACACATTTCCCTTCTCATCTACCATGTTAGCTTTTGATGCAACTCCAACTAAAGTTCCTACAGTATCAAAGAAATCAACAAATAAAAATGTTAGTAATACTGATGCAAGTGTAATAATACCTTCTTTACTTCCAAATATAGAAAAATCTAATTTCCCAGCTATAGGTGCCATACTATGTATTCCAAAAAGTCCTGTTGGTAAATAAATTTGATATAATTTTGCAGCTTGTTCAGGTCCAATTGCAAGAGCATAACCCCAAGCTATAACTGTACAAGCTAAAATTCCCCAAAGCATTGCACCTTTTACTTTTTTGTGCACTAATATACCAATAATTGCAATTCCTATAACAGCAATAACCGCTCTAGGGTCACTAAATTTTCCTAAAACAACTAGTGTTGCATCATCATTTACAACAATTTTAGCATTTTGGAATCCTATAAAAGCTATAAACAATCCAATCCCTGCACTTACAGCTATCTTTAAACACACTGGTATTGAATTTACAACTATTTCTCTTACGTTTGTTAATGAAAGAATAATAAATATAATACCTTCACAGAATACAGCTACTAATGCAACCTGCCATGGAACGTTCATTCCACCACATACTGAAAAAGCAAAAAACGCATTAAGTCCCATGCCTGATGCTAAAACAAATGGTAAATTTGCATAAAATCCCATTAAAATTGTAGTAATACCTGCTGCTATACATGTTGATGTTAAAAGTGCTCCTTTATCCATACCTGTAGTTGATAAGAAGTCTGGATTTACCGCAATGATATATGCCATTGTTAAAAACGTGGTAATACCTGCGATAATTTCAGTTTTAACTGTAGTATTGCTCTGTTTCAGTTTGAATGTCCTTTCTAGCCAACTGTCATTAACCTTGATAGTTTCAGTGTTTTTATTCACTAAAATCACCCCTTTTATATAATTTATATAATAGATTGTATGATTTACAATCTATATCTTACTTAGTTTTAGGATGAATTTGAAAAAAACAGTGCTAACTTATTTAACTGGATAGTTTGTAATATGTTTGCAAAAAATTTATGACAATTAAGCTAACAATTAAGATGAAAATCAAATCGAATTTTGCTTGTTTTAAATCAACTATTTAATGTAAAATATAATATCAGTTTGTTTTGTAAGAATATTTATTATATTGAGAATATTTATTAAGCATAATTTGTGCCAAACCGCTTTCTCCTTGGTTTTATACAATTTTTAACATTTATAATCATAAAGAAGTATTATCAAAACGATAAAAGCTTATCATTTTGATAATACTTCTTTATGCCTTGCATTGACTTAGTTTAACAGCATTTTAATTATAATTGAATTATCATTTTAATAATTTTCTAATTACTTTTATTGTTATTTATTCTTTAAATATGATAATTATTAAAATTAATCCTCAATAACCTTATTGTCTTTTTTTATCTCTAGGTTTTAAAAATCTAGGTCTTTTTTTATTTAGTGTAATATCACTAAAAATAAACTTTTTTAACTCCTTAACATTTAAAGGAGCCACAGGCGCAGTATACGGAACACCAAAACTTGAATGTGAAATTAAATTGATAACTATAAAAGTAATTCCCATAGTAAATCCAAACATCCCTAAAATACCTGTTATAAAAATCAGCATAAATTTTAAAATACGAATAGGTGCCATAATGGTATGATCGCGAAACGCAAATGAAGTCATTGTAGCTAAAGATATTATAATTACCGTAAGAGGACTAACAAGCCCAGCAACAACTGCTGCCTGACCAATGACAATTGTACCTACAATACCAATAGCAGTTCCAATCTCCTGAGGAAGTCTTACGCTGGCTTCTTTAAGTATTTCTCCTACCAATTCCATAAGTGTAACTTCTATTAACGAATTAACTGGAACAGTTATTCTTGCGGTTGCTAAAACCAAAATGTACTGTGGTGGAAGAATATCAGGATGAAAACTCACCACTGCAATATATAAGGAAGATAGTGTTAACGTTATGAGAAAAGCTAGTATTCTCAAAAATTTTGTAAATACTCCTAAATATATATTTTCATAATGATCTTCACCAGCATCTAAAAATTCAATAAAGGTTTTGGGTAATAATAATGCTAAGTTGCTACCTTCAACAATAATAGCAATTTTTCCATTCAGCAACTCTGAACAAGTTGTATCTGACCTCTCAGCAATACCAATTTGGGGAAATAAATCAAATGTATTATTTCTAATAAATTTTTGAACATATCCTGATTCAACAACACCATCTACCTTTATATCTTTTAATCTTTTCTTAACATCATCCACATACTCAGGATTTGCAACATCTTCAATATATACTACAGCAACATTAGTCTTTGTTCTTTCCCCAATAGTAAAATTATCAATTCTAAGAGCAGCATCTTTTATTCTATAACGTATTAAGGATAAATTTGTCTCAAAATTTTCTGTAAATGAATCTCTAGGTCCCTTTAGTGCACTTTGTATACGTGGTGATTCAACATTTCTCTTTTCAACTTCATAAGTATTTGCTACAATATATTTTTCTTCATTGGGTATAAGAATAATAGATTTTCCTTTTAGAATGTAATCTAATATTTTTTCTTCATCATCATTCATAGAAATATCATCCATATAAATAATTGATCTAGCAATAATATCTATGCTAATTCTTTCTTTATCATACTCCAATATAGGCTTTATGATACTATTAGAAATACATTCTCTGTCTGTAAGTTGCAATATATATAGTATAAATATCTCCGTATCCATATTATATATTTTTCTTATTGATATTCCTGAATTCTGATTACTCATTTCTTTTATTTTATCTATAAATTTATTTTCTTCCATCACTTACACCACATCATTCTTCCATTATTTTTATTCCATTAGTTTTTTCTGTTTTAGGTTTGTATTCAGCCATATTTTCATTTATAATTTTTACTTTAACATCAACATTAATCTCTGCTTTAGGATACTCTTCTGACCATTTTATTTCTTGGTAAACCTTATAATTATCAGCTCTGAAATATTTTCCAAATTCCAAAACATCACATTTATAATCTTCTTGTGTTCTCTTTATAATGTTTTTAATATCATTTTTCACCTTTTGCTCTATCATAGATTGCAGCTGATTTCTGTTCACATCGGTTATCGGTTCTATATGATACTGATACTGCATTGCTGCATCTAACTCTAAATCTATATTAATAATAACCTTATTATCTATATAATCTGTCTTAATCTTTCTTTTATTAATAATAGTTCTGAAAGAAACTAAATTTTTTTCACCTTTTCTAGGACTAGGCATAACCTCTACTAATCTAGGATTTTTCCCCATCACATACAATAGTCCATCTGTATCCATTGTATCAATAACGCCTATTAGTTTTGAATCTTTCATAACAGCAAGACCTAAATATTTTATTTGCCCCTGTTCTATTCCTACATAAGGCAGAAGATATCCTACCTCTCCCAAAGCAATATCAGAAAGCATCTCTCCTATATCTGTATATAGAGCACTTCCTTTTTGGGATAAGTAATTTAAACTATGTTCTATCAAAAAACCCACAGATATATCATTTTCTATTTTTACCTTAAACAATTCAGCAGCAGGTTCACGACTTACTACAGCAAGAAGTGTTTTTCTGTAATCATACATTTGATTAATTCTATTAAGATATGGTTCTATACCTTCTTTGGCATAATTTGCCCCAAGCACAACTACCCTTGTTGCCCCTAAAAATGTTGGATGTGGACGCCTAACATTAAAATCTACCCTAGCCTCTTCAAAAGTTGCACCATAGGATAAATCTTTGTATACATGTGTTATTGTAGTTTTTTCTTTGGCACCTCCGAATTCAGGTGCAAGTTTAGCCACTTCTCCTGAAAATTCGATCTTATCATTAATACGATCTACTCCAAGTGTAATCACTATACTTCTTTTATCAATATCTGCGTAATCCCAACATCCGGTTAATAATATAGGTAATATTATTGTCCATATTATACATAATTTATTACGCTTTTTTATCATATTTTTTCACCTTCGTTATAACAAATAATATAAGGGGTATTACTATTATGGGAATAATAGAAAAATAACCATTATATTTAAGTATTCGTTCCACTTCAAAAACAGTTTTAGGAATTTGAGAAGCAATAAAAGCAATCACCATTACAATAATAGAAAGAGTATTAAAGCTAGTTTTTTTTAAATACTTACTTATAAAAAAAATAGTTCCATAAGCATATATAACGACTGTGCAAAATACACTCATAACCCATGTGTTTATAAATATACCATCAAGTCTTCTAAAAAACTCAAGATAAGGTATTTCTATTCTTCTTATTGTAGCTATTACTGCATCCTTATAATGAACAATATCATCTGGTCCTATAACAAACATACAACTTTCTACTACCAAAACATATAAAAGCCCTATTAAACCTACAGCTAAAGCTGAATCTCTAATTACTCTTTTACCATTTTTTTCACTTATAGGAATAAAAGATATTATCTCTATTCCTATAAATGGAGTAGCCATAGTTGGTAATGTTTGTAAAAGTGATTTTATATCTGCTGTTCCCCAAAACGGTCTTATATTGACTAATTTTCCTTGTGTAAACATAAGCATATGTATAAATAAATAAGATACAATAACTATAATTCCATAGAATTCGCAAAGTCTTGCAACAACTCTCAGCCCTTTTACTACAGCATAATATACAATCAAAAAGAAAAGTAAACTTATTATCCATGTAGGTGTTTTTATAAGTATAGTAAGCTTAATTAATTCACTAGCCATTCTCACAACATATGTAAGATGTACAAAGAATAAGATTAAATATGGTATGATAAACATAGTTGTCATAGTTTTTCCTACTAGGTCTTGACTATATTCATATAGTGTTTTATTTTTATGAACATACCCTAGATATGCAATTATGTATACACCAAAAACAGATATAACAGTACCAATTAATATAGCAAACCATGCTTCAGTACCTACCTTTTCAACAATACCTTTAGGAAGTCCTATTACACCATATCCTACAATTAATCCGAAAAGCATAAAAGCAATCTGCTTATTTGTAAGCGATTCATTCATATACATATACCTCCTATTACATATCACTAGTATTCCAAATTAATTCATAGCTTATTACAAAATACCAATAGATAATTTTCATAAAATATTGACAACTATAAGAAAACCCTATAGAATATATAATCAATTAAATAAAATTACATAGTTTAAATAGCTTTGACGGAGACAGCTATTTTATCAAACTCAGTTACAGAGAATCGATATTTGCTGAGAATCGATATTGGGTGGTAAAATAGGTATCACTCCTAAGCTGTGTATCTGAACAATAGTAAGGTACACCGTCTAGCCCCGATAAAAGGCTTAGGTTTTATTGAACTGAAAATAGCGGCATATTTTTTATATTATTAATATGCAATTAAGGTGGTACCGCGGATATTAATTCGCCCTTGGAAAAATTTTTTCAAGGACTTTTTTTTATTACTTAAATTTAAAAGGGGGCAACATTAATGCAAAATTTAAATTCTTTATTAAACCTTACAGATGTTGAAAGAGCCGCAGAAAATCTTAAAGGAATATCCACCAAAACAGAACTTATGTACAGTCCTGTTTTTAGTATTGAATCAGGAAATGAAATTTATTTAAAACCTGAAAATTTACAGGTTACCGGGGCATTTAAAATACGCGGCGCTTACAACAAAATCAGCAAATTATCAGAGGAAGAAATGAAAAGAGGGGTTATAGCTTCTTCTGCCGGAAACCACGCTCAAGGGGTTGCCTATGCCGCTCAAAAGCTTGGTATTAAAGCTACAATAGTAATGCCACGAACAACTCCACTTATTAAAGTAGCCGCTACTAAAAATTATAGGGCAAATGTAGTTTTACATGGCGATTGCTACGATGAGGCATATACTAAAGCTAAAGAGCTTCAAGAAGAAAATAATTATGTTTTTGTACATCCTTTTGATGATTTAGATGTTATTGCTGGACAAGGAACAATAGCGATAGAAATATTAAAAGACTTAAAAGATACTGATTGTATCATTGTTCCTATAGGTGGTGGTGGACTTATAAGCGGTATTGCTATTGCTGCTAAATCCATAAATCCAAAGGTGAAAATTATAGGCGTAGAACCTGAAGGGGCCAAAGCTATGAAAAAATCTTTGGAGAAAAATTCAGTTGTTAACTTGGATACAGTAAAAACAATTGCTGAAGGTGTAGCTGTAAAAAAGCCTGGAGATATTACCTTTCAAATCATCAAAAATTATGTAGATGAAATTATAACTGTATCAGATTTTGATATAATGGAAGCTTTTTTAGTTGTACTTGAAAAGCAAAAATTAATTGCCGAAACTTCTGGTGCATTGTCTTTAGCTGCATTAAAAAAATTAAATGATAAGAATAAGAAAATAGTTTGTGTTGTAAGTGGTGGAAATATCGATGTAGTAACAGTTTCTTCTATGATAAATAGAGGTCTTGTTTCAAAAGGAAGATTATTCTGCTTTACAGTAGACCTTCCTGATAAACCAGGAGAACTTTTAAAAATTTCAAAAATCCTTGCTAAATTAAATGCTAACGTAATAAAACTTGATCATAATCAATTCAAAACCTTTGACAGATTTATGCAAGTGCAATTAGAAGTAACAGTTGAAACTAATGGACACGAACATATCAATCAAATAATGGTAGGCTTAAATGAAGCTGGTTATGGAATAGTCAGAATATACTAAATAAAGAAAGAACTAACTCTAAAGTCATCCTTTAAGAGTTAGTTCTCTTTATTTGTTGTTTCCATAAGTACACTCTATAACCTGAGTAATAAATTTAATATTCTTTTCTTTTTCCTTAGGATGTTCTGTTATCATTTCAATTATAAGAATAAAGATTGTCTCACCCAACCTATTTTCCATTTCATTTTCTATCCTAAGTCCCTCTTCTTCTCTTATTTTTTTTAATAACTGCTCTATTTCTATTAATAAATTCTTTTTAACATTTGAGAACATTTCTATAGCATTTTCTCCAAATACATTATCTTTTATTAATTCTTTGCCCAAACCTTTTCTTCCTGATATCTCTTCATATAATACATATATAAAATTTCTTATTTTTTCCTTAGCATTGACTTCTTCTTCCATAATATTATTAATCCTATAAAAAGTGCTTTCCCAACTCTTTTTAAAAACATCTATGAAAAGCTGTTTTTTATTAGGATAATAATTATATAATGTTCCAACAGCAATCCCTACTTTTTTAGCAATCATCTTCATATCAACTTCTCTATAGCCATGCTCTCCAAAAAGATCAAAGGCTGCATTAAAAATGTTTTGTTCTATATTTTTTATAATTTTAGGCATATTCTCACTCCTGTTTCATCACATTGAATATATTTGCACTTATTGTAACTAGTAAATATCATATAGTCAAGTAATTTCAAATAAAGAACCAATGGATAGGATTTTGATGAATTTATCCATTGGTTCTTTATTTATATAACTGAATTTTTACGTAATGTATCTATTTCTTCCTTTGAATATCCAATATTCATAAGTATATCATCAGTATGCTCACCTAACTCTGGAAAAATATATTTTGCTTCTCCTGGAGTTTGAGATAATTTTATGGGTACTCCCGTTAAAACAACGTCCTTACCAGATTCTTTAAAATTAGTAAGCTTTGTAATCATGTTTCTAGCTATAATTTGAGGATGCTGACACATCTCTCCCATATTTAAAACTGGTGTAAAACAGATATTACTGGTTGAGAAAAACGTTACCCATTCATCTCTAGTTTTTTGCAGTATTATATTACTAATATCTTTAATAATATCCTCCTGCTTTTCCTTATCCCATTGAACTGTAGTATACTCTTTCCTATCTATTTTCTCACAAAATTCAACCCAAAATTTTCCTTCTACAGCTCCTAGACTCACATATTTATTATCTTTAGTTTCATAAATATGATAGCAAGCATATCCGCCAGTTAACCCCTCATCACCTCTCTGTGGGAGTTTTCCTGAACCAAACCATTCTCCTATTGTATAAGCTAAAAGAGTAATAGATCCATCCAACATGGCTACATCACATAGTTGCCCTTTACCAGTTTTTTCTCTACTAGCTAGTGCCAAAAGAATAGCAATAACAGAATATAAAGATCCTGCAGCAGTATCAGCAATCTGTACTCCACTCATCGATGGTTTAC
Source organism: Clostridium ganghwense (assembly GCF_026735165.1). Taxonomy (GTDB): domain Bacteria; phylum Bacillota; class Clostridia; order Clostridiales; family Clostridiaceae; genus Clostridium_H; species Clostridium_H ganghwense. The sequence goes on from NZ_JAPQES010000001.1 coordinate 227,596, forward strand.
CTTGATTATTTCCTGTTTGTTCTGTAACTCCAGCTAAACTTAAATAGTTAAGATCGTGACCAGCAGTATCCCTCAAAGGACCATTAAGTCCATAACCAGTTAGACAGCAGTAAATCAACCTCTCATTTATCTCTTTCAACACCTCATAACCTACTCCCATTTTATCCATAACACCTGGTCTAAACTGATCTAATACCACATCACAATTAGCTGCTAATCTTTTAAATATATCTTTACCTTCCTTTTTTTTTAAATCTAATGTTACACTCTTTTTATTTCGGTTCACAGTATAAAAACGAGCACTTTCACCATTAATTAGTGGAGCTAAATTTCTTCCAAGTTCTCCACTTTTGGGCTGCTCTATTTTAATAACTTCAGCTCCAAAATCAGCTAATATTTGTGTACACAGTGGCCCTGGAAGATATCTAGATAGATCTAATATCTTAATTCCTTCTAAAGGTAAACTCATAATTCTCCCCCTCTTTTTAACTGTTAATGTTATTTATACCAACTTATATGTATTCCACATTTTAAGTCATTTCCCTTCTTTTTGAAATATATTTAATATATAAAAAAAGCCAATTGAATATTGCAATTGCACTATCCATTGGCTTTCTATTCATAATAGAATCAGTATCAATTGTTGTAAAATTTATGATAACTTATGCATATTTTTTATCATATATTTATATTCATACATGCATTTATCAGCAATTTTTATTAGTTTATTAACATCATTACCATCTTGAGGAAAATTAGCAATATCATAGCTAAAGCTACAAATAATATTGTTTTCTTCAAAAGTTATTGGATTATTTTCAAATTTCTTAATTAGCTTATCAAATCTTTTAACCAATGTTTGTGAATCTACATCAAAAAAAATTCCTACAAATTCATCCCCACCAATTCTTGCTAAAATATCTGAAGAACGAACACATTTACCTAAAGCACTAGCAAACGTTTTAATCAACTCGTCTCCTGCTAAATGTCCATAAGTATCATTGATAACCTTCAATTCATTTAAATCAAATACTACCAATAAAATTTTTTTCTCTAATTCATTAGTTTTATTTACACATGTATCAAATAGTTCTTCGAAATACCTTCTATTATATACATTAGTCAATTTATCAAATCGAGATAAGTAAACAATTTCTTCATAAAGCTTATGTTTGCTAATAGCAATTTCAATTTGATTTCTCATATATTCCATTACTTCTAAATCAGTTTGATCAAAAGCATAATTGTATATACTATCAACGTTTACAAAACCATATAATTGTCTCTCTATAAAAATTGGTGCACTAATAGTAGATTTTATTTTGTTTCCTTTTTCTGTATCTAAAGCTTTTATCTTATCAAATTTATCAACATTATTAACAATAACGGTTCTATCTATCTTACCTTGGGTCTCATACCATACATAGGAATTTTTCAGTTTAATGCTAAACTTCTCAACCTTTTCAGTTTCATAACCTTCTTATTGTTTAGTTCACAAAGAAAAAATTTTGCTTAAAATTACTCTTTATCATTTTGGTATATATTTTTTTAAAATTCACTTCTTATTTTCCCACATGAATACTCTCTTTTGTATAATTTCAAAAAATCCCATCAATGGAAATTTAAAATACATAGAAATAGCGTAAAAAAAAGCTATATATAATCAAAACGAAAGCCACGACTAATTTTCAGAAAAGTCGAAATATATAAAAATTTGATATATATACTAATTTTTGTTACAATTGTATCAATTGAGTTTAAAAACGAATATAAATAATTATTAAAAAGGAGTGCTATTTTAATGCTAAGTTTTTTACAAAACATAGTTTCTAAGGGTAATACCTTACTTTGGTCCTATGTACTCATTGCATTACTTATTTTACTTGGACTTTATTTTACTTTTAAATCTAAATTTGTTCAATTTAGATTTTTTGGAGAAATGTTCAGATTATTGGGAGATGGGGCAAGCAATTCTGTTTCTTCCAAAAAAGAAAAGAAACATGGGGTTTCTTCTTTTCAAGCTTTCTGTATCAGTACTGCTTCAAGAGTTGGAACTGGTAACCTAGCAGGTGTGGCAATAGCTATCTCTCTTGGAGGACCTGGCGCAGTATTTTGGATGTGGTTAATTGCTTTAATTGGTGCTGCATCAAGCTTTGTTGAAAGTACTTTAGCTCAAATTTATAAGATTAAAGATAAACATGGTTATAGAGGTGGCCCTGCATACTATATGGAAAAGGGTCTAAATAAAAAATGGATGGGGATTGTTTTCTCTATTTTAATAACTTTATCTTATGGGTTTGTATTTAATGCTGTACAAACAAATACAATCACATTTGCATTTGAACAAGCTTTCGGTATCAATAGAGTTGTAATGGGATTATGTATAACAGCATTTACAGTAGTGGTTATTTTTGGAGGAGTAAAAAGAATAGCAAAAGTTGTTGAATTAATTGTACCTATTATGGCTGTAGCTTATGTCCTAGTTGCTTTATTTGTTATAGTTAAGAATATTTCTGCTATTCCATCACTATTTTCTCTTATCATTAAGAATGCATTTGGATTAGAACAAGTTGTTGGAGGTGGAGTGGGAATAGCTCTAAAAACAACTATTATGAATGGAATTAAAAGAGGTCTTTTCTCAAACGAAGCAGGAATGGGAAGTGCGCCTAATGCTGCTGCAACAGCTGAAGTAAGCCATCCTGTAAAACAAGGTTTCATTCAAACTCTAGGTGTATTTACTGATACTATTTTAATCTGTAGTGCTACTGCATTCATCATTTTACTTTCTGGAGCACATATTAGTAAAGGGCTAACAGGAATACAACTTACTCAATCGGCACTAAGTTCTCAAGTCGGTTCTTGGGGAAATACCTTTATAGCTTTATGTATTTTACTTTTTGCTTTTAGTTCTATAATCGGAAATTATTATTATGGAGAATCAAATATAGGATTTCTTAATGCAAATAAAACTTGGTTAATAATTTATAGAATATTAGTACTAGGAATGGTTATGTTTGGCGCAGTTGCTAAAGTTCAAATTGTTTGGGATATGGCTGATTTATTCATGGGATTAATGGCTGTTATCAATTTAATTGCCATTGCAATGCTATCAAAAATTGCTTTTGCAGCTCTAAAAGATTATGCTAAACAAAAGAAAGAAGGAAAAGACCCTGTATTCACTGTAAATAGCATTGAAGGTTTAGAAAATGTTGAATGTTGGGACGAGTCTGAAGAAGATCTTTTAGGTGCTTAAGAATACTAATTAATTTACTTAGTTTACAATATTACAAAATTACTATAAACTTTAATTTTATACATGTAGAAAGCCGATGAAGAAAACTTCATTGGCTTTCTAATTTTTTATTTCAACTTTTACTGCTTTTATACGAAAATATAATTATAACCTTAACTCATAGAGGAGTGAAATACATAAGATGAAATTATATATAAAAGTTCTTAAAATAACAATATTATCTATATTACTTGGAATTTGCCTACTATATGCTTTTTCCAGAAATTTAATGATGAAAAACGCTAATAATTTAGAAACAGAAAAAGTTGTATCAGATACTATAAGAGTTTCACGCTTTATAAAAAAAGATTTACAAACTATGGATACTCTTAATTTAGAATATTCTCAATGGGATGAAACTTATGCATTTATGGAAAATCATAATGAACAGTATTTAAATTCCAATTTTAGTGATTTAATCAGTTTTAAAAACTTGAATATAGCATTTTTAGCATTTGTGGATTATTCTGGTAAAACTTTATTTACTAAAGATGTAACTAGTTCTTTACCACTATCACCAGATTTAAAACAAAATATACAAAAAGATATTATTTCTAAAATAAATTCTTTTGATAATTCCAAAAGACTTTCCGGCATCTTGATAAGTAATAATATACCTGTTTTTATTAGCGCACAACCCATAATAAAAAATGATGGTAGTGGACTACCAAGAGGTACTTTTATTTTAGCAAAATACTTTGATGATTCTGCCCTTAAAACTCTATCTGGTGACTTGAAACTTAACATAAAGGTAAAAAAATATAATCCAACACTTTTGAAAAACTCTATTATTTATAATAATATACATGTGAAAATACAAAACAATAATACTATCTCAGGATATTTTTTAATGAATGATATATTTGCTACACCTTCTTTAATTACAGCTGTAGATATGCCTAGAGATATTTATAAAAATGTGCAAGATAGCCTTATGTTTTTTCTCTTTATTCTATCTTTGATATGCTTTTTGTGTACTGCTCTTGTGGTAATTTCTCTAAACAAAATAATAATTAGAAAAATATTCGCTATTAAAACTGCAGTAGACTCAATTACAAATACAGGAAACTTATCTTTGAGAATAGATGAAAAAGGCGATGATGAAATAACAGAATTAAGTAAAAAATTAAATAAAATGTTTAACACATTACAAAAATCTGAGAAGGAATTAACACAACTTGCATATTTTGATACATTAACAACACTGCCAAACCGTAAGAATATATTAGAAAGTATAGAACAACTAATACAAAATAATCTCTCTAAATTTGCTTTGTTTTTTATTGATTTAAATAATTTTAAAAATATTAATGACAGTTTAGGTCATAATGCAGGAGATTTTATACTTCAAAAATCAGCCGAGAACCTCAGTACCATAATGGATAAAAACTGTTTGCTAGGACGATTAGGTGGAGATGAATTTATAATAGTTCAAAATTATATATCTTCAGTAGAAGAAACAGAAAAACTAGCTGAGGAAATCTGTAATATTTTAAGACATCCTATTAAATATGGTGAACATGAAATTTATGTTAGTGCTAGTATTGGAATTAGTATTTATCCTGATGATGGTGAAGATTTACCTACATTAATGAAAAATTCAGATACTGCAATGTATGCTGCTAAGAAAAATAAAGGATATAGTTATAAAACTTACTCTAAAAACATGAATTCTCAAGCATTAGATGAACTAATAATAAAAAACAACCTACAAAAAGCTTTAGAAAATAATGAATTTATTCTTCACTTTCAACCAATATATAACATAGCTAAAATGGATATAATAGGTGCTGAAGCACTGATTAGATGGAAATTCAAAGATAAGCTTATTTATCCTAATGATTTTATCCAAAAAGCCAAAGACATAGGACAGATAGTTTATATAGATAACTGGGTTTTACGTAATGCCTGTCTGGCGTGTAAAAAATGGCACGAGAAAGGATTTAAAGATATCTATATCTCTGTAAATATTTCTTTTAATCAGCTAAAACAGCAAAACTTTTTAGATATAGTTAAGGATGCCTTAAATCAATCAAAACTAGCTCCTACTTATTTAAATTTAGAAATCACTGAAGATGAATCTATGGAAGATGTGGAATTAACTATCACTACCTTAAATCAATTAAAGGATTTAGGAATAACTATTTCTTTAGATGATTTTGGTAAAGGTTATTCTTCGCTAAGCTATGTAAATACTTTACCTATTAACACTTTGAAAATAGATAAATCGCTTATTAGATTTTTAGATAAAGATTCTAAAAATCATGAGATAATTAAAACAATAATAGTAATGGCTCATAGTTTAAATGTAAAAGTAGTTGCTGAAGGTATAGAAACTGAAGACCAACTTGATATTTTAAAAGAATTAAAATGTAACGCTATGCAAGGCTATCTAATTGGAAAGCCTGTTGATACTGAAGACTTCGAAAATTCTTTTTTAAAAAAGTAGTATAATAATAACATAAAGCTAATGGAGAAGATTAATTCCTCTTATCCATTAGCTTTATATTTTACTGTTACTTTTATTTTTCTAATTTCTAATTATTCGGTTTTAAATCTATCCGTTTGTTCTTTTAATTTTGAAGCTAAATTATCCAGTTCACTTACCCCTGCACCTATTTCTTCAAAAGAAGCAACTTGCTCTTCTATAGCTGCATTTATTTGTTCCACTGATAACGCATTTTCCTGAGTAGTTTTAGATATTTCATTCATTGCTTTTGTCATTTCTTCTGAAATTTCAAATTGTCTTTTGGATGAATCATATATATTCTCAATTTTTTCAGTTGTTTGCTCTATAGCTTTTAATATATTATCAAATTGAATATTTGTATCATTAGATTTTTCTACACTTATTTTTACAAGTTCTTTACTTTCCACAATTGATAAATCAGCTTTATCAGCTTTTTCCTGAATTTCAGTTATTAATAAACTAATCTTAGACGTAGCTTCTTTACTTTCTTCTGCTAGTTTTCTTACTTCATCTGCAACAACAGCAAAGCCTTTTCCCTGTTCCCCAGCCCTAGCAGCTTCAATTGCTGCATTTAATGCTAAAAGATTAGTTTGTTCTGCAATCCCTGTTATCATTGAAACTATTTCACCTATGCGTTCTGATGAATATTTAAGTTCTTTTATAGAATCATATACATTTTGTGAAGATTTTTCTACTCTAATATTAGATTCCACAACTTCTTTTATATTTTTTGCTCCTAAAGTAGCTGATTCTAGAATATTTTTACTTGTTTGAACCGTATGCTCTGCTTCTTTAGAAATAACTTCTGAATTATTGGTTACCTCTTCAATACCAGCAGTTGTTTCTTCAACCATACTAGAATTATTTTGTAATCCACCAGATACTGTGTTTATTTCTTTAGCAATACTTTCTATACCCTCATTAGCTTGTTGCATTACTGATGATAATTCTTGTGATGACTGCGCTAAAGTATATGCATCATCTTTTACTTGAACTATCAACTGATATATTTTTTCAATAAAAATATTAAACCACTTAGAAAGCGTTCCCGTTTCATCTTTAGAATTAACTTGTAACCTTTGCGTTAAATCTCCTTCTCCTTCAGAAATATCCTTTAACATATCATTAGTTTTATTTAATGGCTTTGTTATCAAAATTGAAATATACATTCCAAATAATAACGATGCTATAATAACAACAATTACAACTATCCCCATTTGTATCAATGACTTAGTAACTGTATTTTTCACTAATTTTATATTATCTTTATGCATTTCTTCAATTAAAGGCTGAATATTATGCACTGCATTTCTATATTGGCCTATTAAACCAGCTGTGGCTTTTAAACCAATTTCTTTATCTATGGTAACTACTTGTTCAAACTTATTTTTATATGTATCTATTAAGGAATTTAAGTTTGATTTAGTTTCTACATTATAATTAGAATTATTTACTACAGCTTTAAAATTTGAAACTGTTCCTTCTAACTTTTCAACATACTTTATATCTTTTCTTAGAAGATAGTCTTTTTCTGATCTTCTAGCTTGTAGCATTAAAATTTCTAACTCCTGATTCTGTGGTAATTTTTCTATATTACCTTCAACTTTATGAACAGCATCTCTTAGCTCTCCAACTATTCCATAATCTTTAAACCCTCTAATTCTTAATTTTTCAACAACTTGTAAAAAATCATTGTGGTATTGTTGTGTTAAACCTGTTAACTGTTCTAATTTTTTTAACTCTTCTGGATTGTTCTGTATTTCTTCATACTTTTTTACTAATTGAATTTTTTCAGCTAAATCTTTAAAACTTGATTCAAATTCATCAATATAACTGCTTTTTCCTGTTTTAAAAAAGTCTAAGTTAGCTTGCTCCCTTAGCAGAAAGTCTTTTTCGTTCTTTCTCATTTCCAATACAAGTTGATAAACACTATTATTATCTAAAAGTAATGGAATCTTTTTATTTATAAGATTTGTTGTAACTGAATAGGAAATTCCCCCTAAAACCAACATAAAAATTATTATACCTAAGAATCCAGAACGTATTTTTGTTCTGATTTTTAAATCATTGAATTTCCGTTTCATTATTCTTGCCTTCCCCCTTCCAGAACTATTAGTTCTTTTGTAATGTTAAATATATACATATTGCTATGATTTTTTATGTATATATTAGTTTTCGTCAAAAATTTACATTTTCTTAAGTTAAATTTGTGTTAAATCTTATGTTTAATAGAAATTAACTTTTTATTATCTTTCTAAAAAAGCCACCTTCCAAACTATTGAAAGGTAGCTTCTAAAAATATATAAAAAATATGAGGATCCATTTATTGAAAATTAAATTCAAACTTTATTTTTTAAAATTATAAACCCTTGCTTCATAAGGTTTTAATGTAAATTCTTCTATATTGCAATCATCAACTTCATAATTTGAAATAACTAATTTTTTTGAATTATATGTTATATCCTCTGGCAATTTAAATTCTGATGTTTGTTCACTAAAGTTGCAAATTACTAATAACTTTTCATCTTCTAATGTTCTAGTATAAGCATAAATTTTTTCATGATCATCTAAAATCAAATCATATCTTCCATATACAACAATATCATTGTTTTTACGTATATCAATTAATTTTTTGTAATAATGAAAAATAGAGTTCTTATCTTCCAAAGCCTTTTTACAGTTTATTTCTTTATAGTTTGAATTAACATTTATCCAAGGTTTGCCTGTAGTGAAACCAGCATTCTCACTATCATCCCACTGAACAGGAGTACGAGCATTGTCTCTTCCTCTACCATAAATCCCCTTCATTACTTCTTCATGGTCTTTTCCCTGTTCATTTACTGCTTCATTATACATATTTAATGTTTCTATATCTTTATATTCTTCTATAGAATCAAATGCTACATTTGTCATTCCTATTTCTTCTCCTTGATATATATAAGGAGTACCCTGCATCATATGAAGACATGTTGCAAGCATTTTTGCACTTTTCACTCTGTATTCTTTATCATTACCAAAACGAGAAACCACACGTGGTTGATCATGGTTATTCCAGTATAAACTGTTCCATCCATCTCCTTCTAAACCCTTTTGCCATTTACTCATTATTGCTTTTAGTTCTGTTAATTTCCACGGCAAATCACTCCATTTACCATTTGGACCACTTCCCAAATCCATATGCTCAAATTGGAATACCATATTAAGCTCATTTCTATTTTCACCTACGTATTTTTTAGCAATTTCAGGATTTACACCTGGAGTTTCACCTACTGTCATAATGTCATATTTACTTAACACTTCTCTATTCATTTCTTGCAGAAATTCATGTACTCTTGGTCCATTCATACAATATTTTGCGCCATCTCCATACTTCTTTCCTTTATGAACTTCTCCATCTAAATATGCTTGATCTTTAGAGATGAAATTAATAACATCCATTCTAAATCCATCTACACCCTTACTTAACCACCAATCCATCATATCATAAACTGCTCTACGTAATTTAGGATTTTCCCAATTTAAATCAGGCTGCTTTTTACTAAATAGATGTAGATAATATTCATCTGTGTTTTTATCATATTTCCAAGTAGAACCACTGAAGAAAGACTCCCAGTTAGTTGGCTCTTTTCCATCTTTACCAGGTTTCCATATATAATAATCCCTATACTTATTATCTCTAGATTTCTTAGATTCAACAAACCATTTATGTTCATCTGATGAATGATTAACAACTAAGTCCATCATAATTTTCATTCCTCTTTTATGAGCTTCACTTAGCATTTCATCAAAGTCTTCCATGCTTCCAAATTCATCCATAATATTTTGATAATCACTTATATCATACCCATTATCATCATTTGGAGATTTGTAAACAGGTGATAACCAAATAACATCAATACCAAGCTCTTTTAAATAATCTAGCTTTTCTATAATTCCTCTTAAATCTCCTATTCCATCACCGTTACTATCATTAAAACTCCTTGGATATATTTGATAAACAACACTTTCTTTCCACCACTTTTTATTCATTTTTACCACTCCTTCTTAACGTAACCGTTTACATTAAATCTTATAATTTATCTTATTTAACTTCTTTAACAGTACTTCTTTCTTGAATATAATGAGGCATTATAATATTTTCAGCTTTTCCTTTACTTTCTATCATATGCACTAGCTTCTCTGCTGCCTTTTCTCCCATTTCGTAGAAAGGTTGTGCAACAGTTGTCAGTGGCGGAATACTCATCTCTGCTATCTGTGTATTATCATAACCTATGATAGATAACTCATCTGGTATTTTAATTCCTCTTTGATAGGCCATAGATAGTGCCCCTACCGCCATATCATCACTTGCTGCAAATATTGCAGTAAATTTTTCAATGCCTTCTTCTAGTAGTTCCTCCATACACTTAATGCCACTTCTATAGCTAAAATCTCCATATTTTATAAGGCTTTCATCTATAGATAAACCATAATCTCTTAATGCATCTATGTATCCGTCAACCCTTGATTTTCCAGCTATAAACTCATCTTTTGTTCCACTAATCATAGCTATTTTTTTATGGCCTCTTTCTATGAGAAATTGAGTTGCATTATATGCTGCTTGTCTATCATCCACTTTAACATAAGGAAGCTGATATCTATAAGACATTGTGGACACTAGGATACATGGAACATTCATACTTGAAATTGCTTCATGATACTCATTTTTCATAGGCAAACTAACTATAATAAGGCCATCTACTCGCTTTTCAGATAAGATGTTTAAATAGTCTATTATTCTTTCTCCTAAAATTCCTGTGTTACATATAATTACGCTATAATCCTTCTTATGAGCAGTAATCTCTATTCCATTTAAAATTTTTGAAAGAAACATAGTTGATACATCAGGAACTAAAACTCCTATTGTTTGTGTACTCTTGTTTGCTAGTCCTCTAGCTATTGCATTTGGCTTATAGCCTAGTTCTTTTATTGCTTCTAGTACCTTTTCTTTAGTTTTTTCTGAATAACCGTCTTGATTATTCAAAACTCTAGATACTGTAGCTACTGATACATTAGCTTTTTTTGCGACATCTCTAATTGTTGGTTTCATATTTCTCTCCCTTTACGTAACCGTTTACTCAATTACAATATATCATGCATTTGGTTATTTGTCTATGTTTTCTTACAATAAAAAAACGAGCCTGAAAAACTTTTTTTAATTTACTGTTCTTCTGGCTCATTTTAAACTCTTTTAATTATTTATATGCTTTTATCATAAGTTCTTTTATTTCCTTTACAAGTGGAAGTCTTGGATTAGAAGTTGTACATTGATCTTCAAAAGCTTCATCTGCTAATCGTTCAGTTATGCTATTAAAGTGTTCTTCTTCTATTCCACATTCAGCTAAAGTTAACGGCATATTGACTTTTTTCATTAAATCTCTAACTGCATTTGCTAAACTTTTAACTCCTTCTTCTGGTGTTGAACATGGTAAATTAAGTTGTTTTGCAATTTGTTGATATTTCGTAGGTGCTATATAATATTCGTATTTAGGGAAAATAGTAAATTTTGTTGGTTTTCCTCCATTATATTCAATAACATGTGGAAGCATAACAGCATTAGCTCTTCCATGGGATATATGAAATTCAGAACCCAGTTTATGCGCAATACTATGATTAACCCCTAAAAAAGCATTAGTAAATGCCATACCTGCCATACATGATGCATTATGCATTTTTTCTCTTGCTTCTTTATCATGTCCTGCTCTATATGCAACAGGCAAATACTTAAATACCAGTTCGATAGCTTTCATAGCAAGTGCATCGGTATAATCAGAAGCCATAACGGAAACATAAGCTTCTATAGCATGTGTTAATACATCAATTCCTGTATCAGCTGTAACTGATGGTGGTACTGTCATAACTAACTCTGGATCTATAATTGCAATATCTGGGGTCAATTCATAATCAGCCAAAGGATATTTCATATTATTTATTTTATCAGTTATTACTGCGAAAGCTGTTACCTCTGAACCTGTACCTGAAGTAGTTGGTATTGCTACAAATCTAGCTCTTCTACCCATTTTAGGAAATTTAAATGTTCGCTTTCTAATATCCATAAATCTAAGCTTAAGTGCATTAAAATCTAAATTTGGATTTTCATAAAACAACCACATTGCTTTTGCAGCATCCATTGGAGAACCACCTCCAAGTGCAATTATTACATCTGGTTCATATCCTCTCATTAATTCTGTTCCACGCATAACAGTTTCCAAAGATGGATCTGGTTCTACTTGTGTAAAAACATTAATATCAGCATTAGTCTTTTTTAAATGATACATAATCTTAGATACATATCCAAGTCTATCCATAGCTTTATCAGTAACTATAAAAACTCTTTTTGCCTGCAATTTTGATAAATATTGTATTGAATCTGCTTCAAAATAAACTCTCTCTGGAATTCTAAACCACTGCATATTAACTCTTCTCTTGACTACCTTTTTAACATTAATCAAATTTAATGCACTAACATTTTGCGTTGTTGAATTTTTCCCCATTGTTCCACATCCCAATGTTAAGGAAGGCATATTGGTATTATATATGTCTCCAATTGCTCCTTGAGAAGATGGAGAGTTAGTTATTATTCTTCCCACTCTAACTCTTCTTGAAAATAATTCAATTACATGCTCATCTGTAGAATGTATTACAGCTGAATGACCTAATCCCCCAAATTCTATCATTTCTTCGCAACGTTTTATTCCTTCTTGATAACCATCCACAATATACATTGATAATATAGGACTTAATTTTTCTCTTGATAGCGGATATTGTACGCCTACTCCCTTAAGGTCTGCAATTAAAATTTTAGTATCCTTTGGTACGTCTAATTCTACCATTTCAGCAATTTTAACTGCACTTTGACCTACTATTTCAGGACTCATAGCACATCTCTCTTCATCAATTGCCAATTTTTCTAATTTTTTCATTTCTTCTTCACTTAAAAAGTAGCATCCATTTTCCTTTAATAAATTTATAACTTCCTCAGAAATTTCTCTATCTATAATAACCCCTTGTTCAGAAGCACATATTGTTCCATTATCAAAGGTTTTACTCATTATAAGATCATTAACAGCCCTTTTAAGTTTAGCTGTTTTTTCAATATAACATGGTACGTTACCAGCTCCAACTCCTAGTGCTGGTTTACCTGTAGAATACGCTGTCTTAACCATTCCTGGCCCACCAGTTGCAAGAATCATATCCACTCCTGGATGATACATCAATTCTTTTGATGCTTCTATAGAAGGTTCTTCAATCCATTGAATACAAGTGTCCGGTGCACCTGCTTTTATAGCAGCATCTCTAACTATTCTTGCAGCTTCAACACTACACTTTTGTGATCTTGGGTGGAAACTAAATATGATAGGATTTCTAGTTTTCATTGAAATTAATGCTTTAAAAATAGTAGTTGATGTAGGATTTGTAGTAGGTGTAACTCCTGCTATAACACCTACAGGTTCAGCTACCTCCATATAATCCTCTTCTGGATTATCCATTATAACACCAACAGTTTTAAGCTTTTTTATACTGTGATATACATATTCTGAAGCAAAAATATTCTTAGTAATCTTATCTTCATATACTCCCATGTTTGTTTCTTCAACAGCCATTTTTGCCAATTCCCTATGTTTTTCAAGTGCTGCCATAGCCATTTCCTTAATAATGTTATCTACTTTTTCTTGATCAAAATCAAGAAATTCTTCATGAGCTTTTCTAGCGTTTTTAACTAATAAATTAATTTCACTTTTAACTTTATCCATTTTGTTCCTCCATGTCCATTGTATTTGCTAAAAAATCAATAATAAATTGATTTAAAATTTCAGTAGTATTATGTGTATTTACAAAAAAAATAAAGCTATTCAATGTGAATAACTTAAAATTCAAAACTTATTTATGTAGTTTACTTTTAATTACAATATTAGAAACAGATATTTTTTTGACATATTATTATTCATATGTTAAAATACTTCAAAATGGGTAGTATCCTATGGAACTGCACCAATTTGTCATATTCAAATTAAATATTTATTCTGCTCATATCGTTAGAATGAGACAGCTATAGTGGGACAAGTATACCTACCTCATAGCTTGAGGTTTTTTTGTATTGCATCCATTTATTTTTAAAAAATGGAGGTGATAATACTGAAAATAGAAAAATATTTTTCCACAAAAAATATAAGAATTACAGGAGATTATAGCAGAACCTACCAGTCTGCATTAAAACTTTCTAAATTTATATATTTAAAATCATATCAAAATTTAATACAAATCATTCAGGATAGCAATACACTATTTATTACAACTCCCTGTAATAGCATATATGATATCTGGCAGAGTATAACTAAGTATAATATAAAATGCAAAATAATTTGTCACAATAATGATAGATTATTTTCTAATTCATTTTCCAATATAGACAATTCATGTTCCTCTCAATATCCTATCCATTTTATATTTTCATTTTCAAATAAGGCTAACATGTATAAAAATTTAATAAACGCTTATATATGGTAGTCATAAAATGGAGGGCTTCACAATGAGTTTATTAGGCATATTAAAAAAAATTAACAAATTTGCAGGTAAGTATTTTGCTATTTTAGTTATAGCAGTTTCAGCATGGTGTGTATATAAACCTTTAACCCTTAAAGCATTAGTTCCTCATATTTCATTAATGCTTGGTTTTATCATGTTTGGAATGGGAATGTCCTTAAAATCAGAAGACTTGCAACTTATTTTTAAAAGACCTAAAGAGATTTTAATAGGAGCAACTGTACAATTTACTGTTATGCCATTAATTGCATTTGTATTGTGCTATTTGTTTAAGCTACCATCAGACCTTGCAGTAGGCGTTATACTTGTAGGAACATGCCCTGGTGGAACATCTTCCAATGTAATGACTTACCTTGGTAAAGGTGATATAGCGCTATCAGTTTCTATGACTACAGTTACTACATTATTAGCTCCTATTGTAACACCTTTTTTAACACTTTTATTGGCTGGCAAATTTGTACCTGTTTCAGCCTTTGCAATGTTTTTATCTATAGTAAAAATTATTCTTTTACCAATCTTTTTAAGTATTATAGTAAAGAAACTTTTGGGACATAAGGTTGATAATTTTTGTGAAATCTTTCCGTTAGTATCAATTGTTTGTATTGTCTTGATATCAGGATGTATAGCTGGAGCTAATGCTTCAAAAATAACAACTTGTGCTCTATTAACGTTTTTAGTAATTGCAATCCATAACGCATTAGGATTAGTAGTAGGCTATTTTGCTGGAAAACTCTTTGGTTTTTCTGAGGAAAAGAGAAGAACTCTTTCTTTTGAAATAGGTATTCAAAATTCAGGTCTTGGCGTTTCATTAGCAGCTGCTCATTTTAATCCTACTGCTGCGCTACCAGCTGCTATAACTAGTATATGGCAAATCATCACTGGTCCAATAATTGCAAGTTATTGGGCAAAAAAGACAGCAAATAACACACATGATAAAAAATTTAAAAATGTATCATAAAAATATTAGGTTAAAGAGGAGAATGTATTAAAATGCATAAATTTAAAGTAATTCATACAATAAAAGAAGTTAGGCAATGTATAAAAGAATGGAGAAAGGAAGGCTTATCAATAGGACTTGTTACTACTATGGGATATCTTCATGAAGGACATAAAAGTCTCATTGATAGAGCCTCAGAAGAAAATGATAAAGTAGTAGTAAGTGTTTTTGTAAATCCTATTCAATTTGGAGCAAATGAGGATTTAAATACCTACCCAAGATATATAGAGAGAGATGCAAAAATTTGTGAAGAAGCCAGAGCTAATTTAGTATTTAACCCTGAGTCAAAGGAAATGTATTTTGAGGATGCAGCAACTTATGTAAATGTAGAAGGTCTTACAACTGGATTATGCGGCGCTAAAAGACCAGGTCATTTTAGAGGAGTATGTACTGTAGTTTCAAAACTATTTAATATTGTAACTCCTGATAAAGCTTATTTTGGTGAAAAAGATGCTCAACAGTTAGCTGTTATCAAAAGAATGGTTAAAGACTTAAATTTTAATATAGAAATTGTAGGATGCCCTATTGTACGAGAAAAAGATGGACTTGCCAAAAGCTCAAGAAATACTTATCTTTCAGTAAGAGAAAGAGAAGAAGCTTTGTGTTTAAACAAGAGTCTAAAAAAAGCAAAAGAAATACTAACAAAAGGTGAAACATATTCTGATAAAATAAGAAAAACTATTGAAGAAGAAATAACTAAAGTACCATCTGCAAAAATAGATTACATTGAAATTGTGGATAGTTTATCACTAAGTCCAGTAGAAAAAATTGAAAAATCAGTACTTATAGCAATTGCAGTTTATATAGGCAAAACTCGTCTTATAGATAATTTTACATTTGAAAAGGAGAAATAATAATGAAATTAAATATATTAAAATCAAAAATACATAGAGCCGTAGTAACACAAGCTGACTTGAATTATGTAGGAAGTATAACAATAGATAAAGATTTAATGGATGCTGCAAATATATTAGAATATGAAAAGGTTGATATAGTAGATATAGACAATGGTAACAGATTTCACACCTATGTAATAGCTGGAGAACGTGGAAGTAAAGTTATCTGTTTAAATGGAGCGGCAGCAAGATGTGTTCAACCTCAAGATAAGATTATAATTATGTGCTACTGCGAAATTGATGAAGAAGAATATAGAGAGCACAAACCTAAAGTAGTTTTTATAAATGAAGATAATTCAATAGATAAAATAACAAACTATGAAAAACATGGTGAAATTCATTTAGGTTAATAAAACTTTTTTCAGCAGTCCTCATGCTTTTATAATAAACGCATGAGGACTTATTTTTTACAAATATCTGACTTTATATTTAATCAAACATTATCTTTTTGTTTAAAAAAATATTTGATTATGTTATTATATGCCTTGTCAAATGTTGGCTTATTTTATCTATTTTTATTATAATAAAATAAGTCGGTGTAGCGTAGACTGCACTAGATATTAAAAGGAGCGAGTAATAAAATGAATACTGCTAAAAATATAAACAAGCCAAAAGCATTTCCTAAGAAAACAGTAATTTTATTTGTTTCATTTTTTCTTATCATATCTTTGATTATAGTATCTATTTCTATTTACGTCGGTTGGAATTTAACAAGACCCAAAAGAGATGCTATTAATGACTCCCCTAGTAACTACGGGCTAATTTATGAAGATATTTCATTTCACAGTCTTTATGATAATATTTCATTAAAAGGTTGGTGGATTCCTTCTCAAAAGTCTAAAAACATAAACCAAACTAATGAAACTGTTATTTTTTCACATGGATATGGTGATAACAGAAGTTTACGTGATATTTCCGTATTAAATCTTGCCCAAAAATTAGTACAAGCTGGTTATAATGTTCTTGTTTTTGATTTTAGAGCTTCTGGAAAATCAGAGGGTTCAATTTCTTCTATAGGTCAATTTGAAAAATATGATGTTTTAAGTGCTATTAAGTTTGCAAAAAGCCAAAAACATTCTAACAATATACATTTAATTGGATGGTCTATGGGAGCTGTTTCATCCATATTAGCTGGTACAGAGTCAGAAGATGTAAAAACAATAATTGCTGATAGCCCATTTGCTAATTTAAGAAATTATCTTAAAGACAATTTACCACATTGGTCTCATCTTCCCTCTTTTCCGTTTACAAATATAATTTTATCTACAATTCCAATTATGGAAGGAGTAGATGTAGATAGTGTACGTCCTATTGATGCTGTAGCTAATTTGAAAAATAAACGTCTGTTATTGATTCATAGTAAAAATGATAAAGCAATTCCTTATCATAACAGTGAACTTATTTATAAAGCTGTTCCAAATAAAAAACTTGTTGATATTTGGATTACTAAAAAGGCAGGTCATATAAGGTCTTATCTCACTAATAAAAATGAATATGAAAAAAAAATACTATCATTTTTAAAAAACAACTAAATATTTTTAACTTAGCTTATAATTTAAGCCAACACAACTTATAATTCCTAGTTGTGTTGGCTTATTTATTTTTAAAACAATTACAGTTTATATTCTTTTATTAGTGATGATGCTCTCCATGATGACTACACATAGCTTCTTTATCCTTTAACTCCCCATTTAAGTACTGGTTAGCTGCATCTTTATAACTGCCACAAGCTCCTCTTATAACTGTAAACCCTTCTGATTCTAAAGCATCATACATGCCCTCTCCCATTCCTCCAGCAAGAATTACAGATATATTTTCACTTGCCAAAAATTTTGCAAGTCCTTCATGATTATGTTCATGTACATTTCCAATTGCAATTTCTTCTTGTCTTGTAATCTCATTACCTTCAACAGATAAAACAGCAAAACTCTTACTTTTTCCGAAATGTTGATTTATATCATCTCCATTTTTAGGTGCAGCAATTTTCATTTATATCACTCCCTTATTAAAAAATTATATATTCTTAATTTAATATGTGTACATTTAATCTTTTTTATTAGAAACAATAAAAATATATAAAAACTGTTCAGGAGGATAAATCATGAAAAAAAAGTTGTCATTATTCATAATTGTAATGTTTAGTTTATGTATAATAACTTCTCTAGAAACTCATAAGCCAATATTAGATTTACAAACTAATAAAGTAGTATTAAGTTCAACGTCTCATAAAGTTATATTGGATACTGACTTCGCAATGCCTCCACAAGATGATGCATTAGCTACAATATTGGCTTTAAATTCTCCCCAAATTAATCTTATAGGAATTACAACAGTAGCAGGAAATAATAGTGTAGAACAAGCTACCGCCGACTTACTTCGCATGTTAGAAATTGCTAATCGTGAAGATATTCCTGTTTTTGTTGGAGCTAACATGCCTTTAGTTCACGAAAAAACAGAATATGCACAGAGTGTTTGGGGTAAATGGTGGTCTGATGAAGCACCTTCAAAACCTCCAGGAGGCTTTGCTAAAAAGAAAGCTGAAAAGGAAAGTGCTGTTGATTTTATTGTTAAATCAGTAAGAGAAAATCCAGGAGAAATAACTATAATTGCCATTGGCCCACTCACAAATATTGCAAAAGCTATTCGCCAAGAACCTGGATTTGCTCAAAATGTTAAACAATTAGTTATCATGGGAGGTGCTATAGCACGACTACCAGACGGTGCTGGGAATGTAACTCCAAATGCAGAATTTAATTTTTGGGTTGATCCTGAAGCTGCTAAAGTAGTGCTTCGTTCAGGTATTCCAATTACGTTGTCTCCTTTAAATGTATCCAGAAAGACTCATTTGACTAAAAACTGGTATGAAAAGCTGGTTACAGTTGATACTCCAATCACACGCCTAATTAAAGAAACTATGGGGCCTCAATATGCGAAAAATCCTGATCACGTATATTTAATGTATGATCAGGTTGCAGTTGCCAGTTTAATAAATCCAACCATTGTTAAAACAAAAGATCTTTATGTTGATGTAGATATTAATCATGGAATGAATTACGGTACATCTGTAGGTTGGAATCGTATATGGCCTGGAGCTGAAGGTGCACAGAAAGTGCTAGTTCAATATGACCTAGACTGGGAAAAATTTATAAATCTCTTTATAAAAGAAGTGATAAAACCCGTTCCTCAAAAATAAATTATAAGATTGCAAAAGAAGAGGACTCTCTATTAACTAAGAGTCTCTCTTCTTTCTTTTTTTCATCACCATACGCTTATTTAAATCATATATATATATATGCATATTGTTTAACTCTAAACTAAAATATATTATTGTTTTTATTATAAAAGGGGTTGCTACTTTATGTCTAAATATAGAATCATAACATTTGATGGTGGTGGAGTACGTGGAATTATATGTTCTATACTTTTTAAAAGATTATATGAGCATTTTCCAAACTTAATTAACATAACTGATCTTTTCTCTGGTACTTCTTCAGGAGCTTTAATGACTCTAGGGCTATCTTATGGTTTAACCCCAGAAAAAATAGTAAATCTGTATACTAAAAAAGCTGCTAAATTTATCTTCACTCCAAAATACCCTTATTTGTGTAGACCCAAGCATGATAACAAACATCTAATACAACTATTAAATTATATTTTTCCTAAATCTTTACGTCTAAAAGACTTAGAACATCATGTACTAATACCATCATTTAAAATAATTGCCTCTAACTCTGGTAATTATGAACCAGTCTTCTACAACAATTTTCCTAACTCTAATACCAAGTACGAAAAAGTTATTGATGTAGCACTTTATAGCAGCTCAGCCCCTATTTATTTTCCTTCATATAAAAACCATATTGATGGGGGTGTCATAGCTAATAATCCTAGTATAGCAGCAATTTCTATTGCTAAAAATCAAGATTTTGGCAATAAAAATTTAGATGAAATTTATTTATTATCTATTGGTACAGGATTTTATCCTTTGAAAATTAATGTAGATACATCAAACTGGGGTACTCTTCAGTGGATAAATTGCCCTCATCTAATAGGTCTACTATTTGATTGTCAAACTCAAGCCAATATATACTATAGTTCTAACCTTCTTGGTAATCAATATTTCCGTATAAATCCTAAATTACCTTATCCAATTATACTGGATGATTATAAAGAAGTTCCTTACTTAAGATGCCTAGCAGAAAATTATAGTCTTGAATCCACTATAGAATGGCTTCAACAAAACTGGTTTTAAAATATTACACCATCACTGTACCAAAGCTCTTGATAAATCACCAACAAATGTAAATAACCTAAATGTGAAGCCCTAAATCTTAAAAGACTTAGGGCTCTATTACTGAAAAATTATACAATTTTTCTAGATAAAATCATAATTTCAAGAAATTTTTAGAAAAACTTACAATATAGTTAAATATTATACATTTATTGACCAAAAGCTTATATATTATACTTGCACTAAATAATCATTACTCCTATATTAATAATATACAGTAAAAAATTGGGGGG
This sequence comes from Clostridium ganghwense, assembly GCF_026735165.1. GTDB lineage: Bacteria > Bacillota > Clostridia > Clostridiales > Clostridiaceae > Clostridium_H > Clostridium_H ganghwense. The sequence continues at coordinate 248,355 of NZ_JAPQES010000001.1, forward strand.
ATTAAATATGAAAAAACTTTTTAGTATTTTAATTATGTGTACTTTAGTTTTAGGATTATTTGGATGTGGTAATTCTAAGGTAAAAGAGAGTACCGCTGCAGCAAGTAATGATAAAGAGAATTTAGATATAACAGTATCAGCTGCCGCAAGTTTACATGAAGTATTAACTGAAATACAAAAAAAATATGAAGGAAAAACAGAGGCTAAGCTTTCAATTAACTTTGCATCTTCTGGTTCTTTACAAAAACAAATAGAACAAGGTGCCCCAGTAGACTTATTTTTATCAGCTTCAAAAAGTAAAATGGACAAGTTACAAGAAAAAGATCTAATTGATGTAGATACTAGAGTTGATTTATTAAAAAACTCACTTGTTTTAATTGCATCTAAAGAATATAAAGATAAAATCAAGCAGCTTTCTGATATAAAAAATATGGATGTTAAAATAAGTATTGGAGAACCTGAATCTGTTCCAGCAGGAAAATATGCAAAAGAAACTATGGAACATTATAAATTATGGGAACCTCTAAAGGATAAAATTGTATATGGAAAAACTGTGAAACAAGTTGCTCAATATGTAGAAAGTGGCGAGGCAGTTGCTGGTATTGTTTATAATACAGATGTTGCTTTATTGGATAAAAGTTACAAAATCCAAACCTTTGATGAAAAATCTCATAAGCCTATTGTATATCCAATGGCAATAGTAAAAAATAGTAAAAACAAACAAGGTGTAAAGAAATTCATGAAATATCTTTCTAGCAGTGAAGCCCATGATATGTTTGTAAAATTCGGATTTGATCCTATTAAAAAATAGGTAATTATTATGATATTAGAGCCAATTATTCTATCATTAAAAGTAGCTTTTGTATCTACAATTTTTACATTTATAATTGGAATGTTACTTGCTAGAGTATTCACTAAATACAATTTTAAGGCAAAAGACATACTTGAATCCTTGATTATTTTACCGATGGTTCTTCCACCAACAATTACAGGGTATGGATTACTTATTTTGATGAGCAAAAGGTCTTTTTTAGGAAACTTTTTATACAACACATTTGATATAACCCTTATATTTACTCCAGCTGCTGCTTGTATTGCTGCGTCAGTGGTTTCAATACCTTTAATGTATCAAAGCTGTAAGGCTGCATTTTTAAATATTGACCATATATACGAAAATGCTGCACGAACTCTTGGTGCAAGTGAATGGCGTATTTTCTGGAAAATAAGCTTTCCTCTCGCATGGCCAGGTATAGTAAGTGGAATAGTATTATCTTTTGCAAGAGCACTAGGAGAATTTGGTGCAACTCTTATGGTTGCAGGAAATATTCCTGGTAAAACTCAAACTATTCCTACTGCAATATATTTCGCTGTAGATAATGGATATACAGAAGTAGCAAATACTCTTTTAGGAGTAGTTGTAGTCTTTAGCTTTGTTTTAATATTTGGTCTAAACGGATGGTTAAAAAAGAAAGACTACACTGAAACAAAGCCCTAGTATTTGAGAATTAATGATACATATATTAATTGATATCAGGAGGATTAAATGATACAGTTAGATATAATAAAAAAATTACACTATTTTGATTTAAAATGCAATTTAACCTTAGATAATGAAGTAGTTGCATTACAAGGATCTTCTGGTTCAGGGAAAACAACAATTTTAGATTGTATTTCGGGTATTAAAACTCCTGATAAAGGAATTATTAAAATAGATGATAAAACAATATTTTCATCTTTTAGTAATATAAATTTACCAATAAGAGATAGACATATAGGCTATTTATTTCAAAACTATGCTTTATTTCCTCATATGACAGTAGAAGAAAACATATTGTTTGGAGTAAAAAATCAAAAGGATTATAATATGGATTATATAAAGTATATTACTGAAATCTTTAAAATTGAACATCTTAAAGATAGAAAGCCTAACCAGATATCAGGAGGAGAAAAACAACGAGTAGCATTGGCAAGATCACTAGCTGTAAAGCCAAATGTATTAATGCTTGATGAACCCTTTTCAGCATTAGATAAAACAACAAAGGAAATAGTTTATAAAGAATTCCTAGAATATAAGAAAAATTTTAAAATAAGTATTCTTCTTGTTACTCATGATCCATATGAATCGGAATTGCTTGCAGATAGAATAGTAAGCATTAAAGACGGAATGTGTATTAATTGTAAAACAAATGAATTAAAATTATCGGTTTAAATGATATTAAAGGCGAGTAAAATTATACTTACTTTATAGTAATTTTACTCGCTATTTTATTAATTAGATTTAGTAATTAGTTATTGATTCAATAAATCCATTCCATTTTGTAGTTCTTGTGCTATAGTTGCTAATTCTTGACTTACTTCAGATGCCCCTCCCACTGATCGACTTAAACTATCATTGTCTTCAACACTCTGTCTCAATAAGTTTTCATTTTTCTTCATACCATCAGCAAGAGATTTAGTTATATCATCCATTTCTTTTATATAAGCTAATAACTCTGTAATTCCTTTATCTCCAAGTGATAAATCATTCTCAGTTAAACTAAGATGTTTCACTACACCTTGTACTAAATTATTAATTTCATCTATATTATCCTTTATTTCTTTAGCAAATGTATTAGTATTTTCCGCAAGCTTTCGAATTTCACCAGCAACAACTGAAAATCCTTTGCCTGCTTCTCCCGCTCTTGCAGCTTCTATAGAAGCATTTAAAGATAGTAAATTAGTCTGTGAAGCAATTTGTTGTATTGCTGATATTATATTTGTAATCATCTCAGATTTCTGTTTTAATTCATCAGTTAACCCTACTGATACTTGCATTGACTTAGTCACTTCTCTCACTTTATCTTTAACTTCAATTGCAAATGTATCACAATCATTTGCCTTTTTATGAACATTTATAGATAAGTCTAGACCTTCATTTACTCTTTCCAGCACTTCTGCCGATTTTCTATTTATGTTCTTGGATAAATCAGCTGCCTCCTCAGATGATGCTGCTAATTCTTGAGACACAGCACTTAACTGCTCCGATTGTGAATTTATCGTCTCTATAGTTCTAGTACGTAGTTGGTTATCTCTTACAATTTCTACTATACCTATAAGTTCACCATCTTTATTGAAAATTCCAGAACTAGATATAAGTGAAGGATTTTTTTCACCGTTTTTTGTAATTATATAAGTAGCTACATCTCTTAAACATTCATGTTTTTCAGCACATTTTTGCACTGGACAATCTGAACAATAAGGAGTTTCAAATACATCTTTGCATTTAAGTCCTAATGCTTCTGATTCACTATAACCTGTAAGCTCCTGCATAATTTTAGGCCACATTATTATCTTATAATTCATATCCCTTACATAATATGGATCAGGTATTGCATTTACAATCCCTTCTAAAGTAGCCATTTTCCCCTCTAATTTAATTATTTTTTCACTTTCTTCTCTAATTTCATTTTTAACTTTATTTCTTCTAAACATAAATTACTCATCCTTATCTTTTAATAATTTATACTTTTAATACTTTTCTCTAGAAATTACCTTTTTCTTATTCATGGTTGTTATCTTATTATAAATTTTGTCTTTTATTGTATTTTATTGTCTTTTATTGTATTTTGTTAACTATCTGTATAGTATAATACCATATTTGGTAAATAAATTCATCTTTTTTAAATATCATTCATCAAAAAATATTAAAGACAATAAAAAAAATAAAGCCATTAAATATAACTGACTTTAAATTAATTTCTAAACTTAATTATTTTAGAAAAATCAAAAATTACGTTGAAAATAACTTCAACGTAATTATATGTATATTTACTTTTCAATATAGTTATAAATAAATTTTTATATTGATACCTTAATCAAATTTATTATCTATTATTTAATAATTTCTCAAGCAACGTATCCATATCACTACCATCTACTGGATACGTCACTGAAATATTCTCTATTTTAAAAGAATTTTCTTTGACTATCTTTGATTCAATAAATAAGTTATCTATTTTATCTTTTATAACTGATACATTTTTTTTACTGGCAAAAGGAAAAACACCAATAAAACTTTTTGAGCCAAACTTTACAAATAAATCCGTTTCCCAGAATAATTTTTTTAATTCTTTATATATTATGTTTGAATTATCAAACACTATATCTTTATTATCTGAATCTAATAAAAGCATTAATATTGAAACTGAATATTTACCCTTTGCTGCCTTTCTTAATTCCCCTGTTAAATAATCTTTAAAATTAATATTTAAACTTTTTTCTTCAATATTTTCTTCTTTATGTAAATTTAAATGTTTTTTAATCTTATTTGTCAATATATCATCAGAACAAGGAATTATTATATAATCTACAGCTCCAGCCATAATTCCTCTTATTATAGTACTTCTTTTTTTATCTGCAGATAAGAAAATAATAGGAATATTAATATCTTTTTTTCTTAGTTTATCCATTATTTCAAATGCATTTTCCGTTCCTAAATTAGTTTCCATTAATATTAAATCAACATTATTTTTTAATTTATATAATTCATTAAACAACTCTACTGAATTTGATGCTTCAATTAAATTTATATCTAGTGAATTTAAAACCGTAATAATGTTCTGTCTTACATAAGATTTATTTTCTACTACAACTACATTTCCCACACAATTACTTCCTTTCCTATTATTACTATGCAAAATTTAGTATAACACATAAACGAATTATATATCTATTAAAACAATTAAAACCACATTAAGTATTGACTCAATGTGGTAATGATTTCATATATCCTTATATAAAAATATATAATATAGTCTATAAAAAATTATTATTACTAAAATCTTGAAGCTTTTTGTATAAATTTATAACGATTGGATTTAAAATATGTTTCTGTATATTCAAATATAATTCCACTTTCAAGTATAGTCTGAGATTTTACCTTTAGAATTGGTGTGTTTTCTTTCATATCTAATAGAGTTTTAATGGGTTCTTCTATAATCTCTGGAACTATTTCCTGTATACTTTCCTTTATTCTCTCTTTTCTAACTTCTTCTACATATGTATACTTAGACCCTTTTAAATCATCTCCAGTTAAATTGGGGAATAGTTTAACAGGCAGATATGATCTTTCAAAAATCACACACTCATCATCTACACATCTTAATCTTTCAACTAAATATACTGATTCTCCTGGATTACTTTCTAATTTCTCTATTATTACATCTTGAGCATCTATAACTTCAAACTTTATAACTTTATTATTAGGTTTCTTATTTAATTCAAGTATTTCTTCCGTAAATCCTTTTAATTTATATGCATCATGTCTAAGTTTAAAATCTGCTACAAAAGTTCCTATACCACGTTTTTTATATAAATACCCTTCCTCTACAAGAGTATTTATTGCCTGTCTAATTGTCATTCTACTTACTTTATATTTTTCAGCTAGTGAACCTTCTGAAGGTATTGTCTTACCTATTTCAAACTCTCCTTTTTCTATTTTGCGTTTAAGGCTATCTGAAATTTGACTATATATCGGTTTTGTTGAATTTTTATCTAGCACAAAACTCACTCCTTATTCATTATCGCCCTTAATTATAACAGATAAATCAAGTAATGTTAAATAAAAACTAGCAGCACTTTACTTCTAAAACATTGACAAAAAGAACAAAATAAAATACAATACATGTATAGACGTCTAGACAACTAATTTTGAAATTATTTTATTCTTTGAGGAGGAATAAAAATGAAAAAATATACTATTGTTATTGTTGGTGGAGCAAGCAGCTATACTCCTGGAATAGTAAGAAGTATAATGAATGCTTATACTAAAATGCCACTAAAAAAATTAATTTTACAGGATATTGATGAAGAGAATTTAGAAATCATGGGTAAATATCTAAAAATTATGTTTAGAGATGAGAACTTTCCTGCTGAAGTAACATGGACTACTAATCGTAAAGAAGCCTTTGAAGGAGCAGACTTTATTTTTACTCAAATTAGAACTGGTGGACTTGAAATGCGTGAAAAAGATGAAAAAGTATCTTTGGCCCATGGATTAGTAGGACAAGAAACATGTGGACCTGGTGGCTTTGCTTTTGCAATGAGAAGTATACATCCTATGGTTAAAATAACTAAAGATGTAGTAAAATATGCACCAGATGCATGGATTATAAATTACTCAAATCCTCTACCTATTTTAGCTGAAGCAATTAGAAGAGAAGTTCCACAATCTAAATCATTATTTATTTGTGATATGCCTATAGTTCAGCAAATGGCAATGGCTGCTACTCTTGGATACGAAGAAAAAGATTTAACTTTTGGATACTTTGGATTAAATCATTTTGGTTGGTTTACTTCAATTAAAAATAAAGAAGGAGAAGAATTACTTCCTAAATTAAAAGAAATTCTTTTAAGCGACAAAGGAATAACTCTTGTAGACTTTGGACACCTAGACGACAGCTGGGTAAAAACATTTAATAATATATCAAAAGGAGTTAAAGCTTTTCCTGAATATATACCTCTTACTTACATGCAGTATTACTATTTCCCTGAAGCAATGGTTAAAAAATCAAATCCAAACTATACTCGTGCAAATGAAGTAATGGATGGAAGAAGAAAGAGAACTTTTGAAGAATGTAAAGCTGTTATTGAAGCTGATTCTACAAAAGGATTTACTCACAATTTAGATGCTCATGGTGACTTCATTGTTGACCAAGCTGTTGCAATAGCTCACGATACAAATGAAAGATTTATGGTTAACATAGTAAATAACGGTTCTTTCTCTAACATGGATAATGACATTGTTATAGAAACGTTTGGTACCATAGGCGAAAATGGTGCCGAAGTTAATAAATCAATTGAAATTCCTGAATTTTATAAATCTTTAATGGTTACTCAAAACACTTATGAAAAATTAACTGTAGATGCTGCACTTGAAGGTTCATATCAAAAAGCACTAAAAGCTTTAGCTCTAAATGCAACTGTACCTTCTGTTCCTAAAGCAAAAGAAATTTTAGATGCTCTTATTGAAGCAAATAAATGTTATTTCCCTAAACTAAAATAAATAATAAATAGGCGTAAAATCTTAGATTTTACGCCTATTTATTAAATTACTGATTAACTATTATAATTTAAATTTATTGATTTCTCCTGTCATTTTTTCTGTCATATTATTTAATGTTTGTGCAGCTGAAGTTACTTCTTCTGTAGAAGCACTCATTTCTTCTGATGATGCAGCTATTTCTTCGCTTGATGCTGAAACCTCCTCTGAAACAGCTGAGGCTTCTTCCACTTTTTCTACGATATTATCTTTTTTACTATTTATATTTAAAGCTGAATTATCTACAACTTCTATTTGTGGAATTATTTCATCTATAGCACTTATTATTTCCTTAAATGAATTTATTGCAATATTTATGTCTTTATTTTGATTATGTAATTCCCCATTTACTACATCAGTAGTTTGTACCATATTATCTGTATCTTCTAATATTTTATTTACCAAGCCATTTATATCTTCTGCAGAAGATTTTGACTGTTCAGCAAGCTTTCTTATTTCATCTGCAACTACTGCAAATCCTTTTCCCGCTTCTCCTGCCCTTGCCGCTTCAATAGCTGCATTTAAAGCAAGTAAATTAGTCTGATCTGCAATATTATTTATTAAGTTTGATATTTCATTTATTTTGCTTATATTTGTATTCAATGATGTAATCTTTAAAATCAATTCTTGGAAAGAATCTCTTACATTTACAACTGTTTCTACTACTACCTGCATATTATTGTTACTTTTATCAGCTACAGTTTGAACCCCTTTAGCGTTTATATCAATTTCTTTTATTGCTTGTACAATACTTTCTAATTCTTCACTAAACTCATTCAATATTTTGCTAGTATCTATTAAACCTTCTGCTTGTTCTCCTGAGCCTCTTGCTACCTCTTGTATTGCATTTGATACATTTTCAGATGAAGATGACATTTCCTGTGATACACTAGCTAAATTATTAGCTTCATCATTAATATTATCAAAATTTTGTTTTATATTCCCTATAAACTGCCTTAAAGTTCTTCTTGTATTTAATAACGCCCTTGCCATAACTCCTGTTTCATCTTTATAATCTAACATAAATTCACAACTTGAATCATATTCTAAATCTAATTGTTCAGTTTTATTAAGTAACTCTGTTACTTTTAAAATTGGTTTAGAAATATTTTTACCTAAAAATAACCCAATAATGCTTACAATGAATACACCAACAATCGCTAATAAAATCATAAACCACCTTAAAGACTCCATTTGAGTAAATATTTCTGATTTTGATGCTGTAAGAACTATAACATCTCCATTAGATACCTTTGCAAAGCTCATTATTTTATCTTCACCATTATATTTGCACTCAACTAATGCCGATTTTTGTTTATTCATTATTTCAGTTATAAAAGTAAAAGCTCCATCTCCTATTTTTGCCATATTGTCTTCCATTGTTAAAGTTGGATGTACTAAATAGTTATATTTGTCATCTAATAAGAAAGCATATCCATTATCATATACTTTAATATTATTTATATCATCTTTAAAAATTTTAAAATCAAGATCAGCACCAATTACCCCTATTAATTTATCATCAACATATAAAGGAACTACGTATGAGATAATTTCAGTATTATATGCTTTCCAAAAGTAAGGCTTTAACCAAATTGGTTTTTTCTCTTTTGCTGCAGTATAATACCAGCTCATTTTTTCTGAGTTTTCCTTAAATTCCTCTATACTAAACATATCTTCTCTTTTTAATTGTCCATTTTTCATTGAAAAATTTATATCATAAGCTTTTCCTATTAAATCTGGATTAAAAACTGCATATATACTTAATGCCTTACTTTCTTTCATAACTTCCTTAACTATTTGTGAAATTACCTTATCAAATTCTTTAGCATACTCTTCATCGTTTTTTAAACTTATAGGATCAAAATAACCAAATATATTATCACTCAATGATTGAATAGAGCTTTCTGACTTTTGAAGTATTAAATTAAATTTATTTGCTTTACTTTCACATAACAATTCGAGATTTTTTTTAGCTTCTTTTTCTATTATTTTTGAACTTCTACTTATATTTATGGTTGTTAAAATAAAAGAAAGCATAAATACTAAAACAGTAATAGCTAAAGTAATTTTTGTACTTATTTTTCTAAACTTTAAGATTTCTGTAAGCTTTTTTCTAGATTCCTTTTTGCTTTTTGATTCTTTTAACATGAGTTTCTTCTCTCCTTTTGAAATAGCTTTCTATGAAATACAATGCTTATTTACTATTGTCTATTAGATATAACGCACCATTTCATATAATACATACTATTTCTGTATATTTCAACATTTTTTCCTATGTTTCAACATTTTTCTATTTGCTCACAATAAAAAAGAATCCTATTTTTAAATAGAATTCTTCTTGAAAAAAATATATATTTTCTTTACTCTTTCGCTCTATTTTACTTAACTCTTTTACGTAATACAAAATGATATATAAACACTCCTTTTTTTATACTTTATATACCATTTTATAAAGTTTGTTCTTAACATTTTCAAATTCATTCTCATTAATTTTATTTGGATAAGACATTATAAGTAAAGGCACACTTTCTTTATTATCATCATATGCAGGCTGTTCATAATCATAGTTATTAAGATGAAATCCTAATCTTTTGTAAAATTCTATTCTACGTTTTGCTTCATATGTTTCAGGCTTTTCAACCTCTAATATTATTTTATCAAATTTGTGAATAATATTTTTTATAGCTTTACTCCCACAGCCTTTTGCTCTAAATTTCCTATCAATAGCTATGTGTTCAATAAATAGAAAAGTATCCAAATCCCAAACAGCATAAAATCCAACTAACATATCCTCATGATATATAGGATTTAGATTATATCTATTCTTATTCAAAATATTGATTTGCTGCTCTAAAGTTCTACGCTCCTCCTTTGGAAAAGAATCGGAATAAATTTTCCAAATGGCATCAAAATTTTGCATATATACTCTCCCCCTAATTCTTTACTCCATAAACCTATTAGCTTTCTTTGGTTATTAAGTTTTGCTTAAATTCATGCTTCACTTCTAAAAATTGTTCCATATCATTTAAAAATTGAAAAAGCATTGCTCGATTTTCAAATTCTTCTCGTGTTGAAGGAAGAGGCATTTTTTTAAACTCTTCTCTTAAGATATATAAATCATGAACCAACTGCTCAGCTGTATTTTCTTCATATAATGAATGAGCAACCTTTTCTGTAAACTTAGCTATCATAATCGTCTGACTATAAGTCATAAAAAAACGTTGAAAATGTTCTTTCATTCGTTTTATAGTTTCATACTGCTGCATCCTCATCTCCATATACTGTACATAATAACTGGCATCTAAAAGAAAATAATTATTTAAATTAATATATGCACGCCTTCGTGCCTTATACAATCTAGTTTCAAGACTATTAAACAAATCATCTTCTTTTAATGAAACTTGATGCGCCTTCAATGCCTTTGCCATACGAAATAAAATTTCTTTCATCTTTTCTTCAATATAAATTTGATCTTGTTTAATCTGACCTTCTATACTTGGCATATAAAGATTTAACAATAATGCTACACCAATCCCAATTGTCATAAGTTCTAACTCATTTCTAAGCCAGAATATATCAACTGATTTTTCAATTAATAAATGTGTTACAAGTACGGAACTTACAACTATACCTTCTCCTACATTGACTTTTACTGCTACAGGAATAAAAATCAATAAGAAAACACCAAAGATTATCTCATTGTAACCAAAGATTTTAAAAAGAATAGACGAAATAAATAAAGCTAAAATACAAGCACCTATTCGTTGAAAAGCTATTTTAACAGATTGTTTTTTTGTATTTTGAATGCTTAAAATAGTAATGATACCAGCAGATATAGCATATTGCACACCTAACTGTTTTGCAATAATTATTGCAATTGAAGTACCAATTCCTGTTTTTAACGTTCTATAACCTATGAATTTCATGTGTACTCTTTCTTATCTATAGTGAAAATTCCAAATATACTATAAATAATTTTACTCATCAATTAACATACCTCCCCAATATATAGCCTATTTATAATTATTTTAGCATATTTAAACAAAATAAGTTTGTAACCTTACCTCTAAACATAATTGGAGTGCCAAGACATCCTCTTACAAATATTCTTCCATATTTACTATTACATTTTTCGCATTATCTTTAATACTTATAGATTCGTACTTAATCTCTGGAGGAACTTGAGGATAGTCTTTATTTACCCTTAAAAATTTCACATTGGGATGCTTTTTTACAATCGTTTCAAATGGCCAACGAATTACACTCGGTGTATTAAAACCAACACCAAATTCCATTACAAAAAGTTTTTTATTAAATGATTCTTGTATCCATCTTAAGTATTCTTCGCCTTTTTTCATATATCGCTCTTCAACAAACCAAGAGCCTCCCCTTACGTTTAAATATACATGTCCTCCACAATTTGGACAACGCGGAATGAGCTCTGGATTTGTTACTTTTAACGTGTTGTAGTCAATATTTTGTACTATTTTATCTATAACAGGCTTTATAGGCCATGTTTCATTTGTGCAAGGTGTGCAACATTGATAACGAGCATAATCACCTTGTGGAGTAAAAATCCGATTTTCGTCAAATCCACTTTTATAAAACATTCCATCTACATTTGAAGTAATTACAAAATAATCTTTATTTTTTACTAAATCAAATAATTTTTTATATATAGGACTTGGTGGTAATTGAAATCTTACATGATTTACATTAGTGGCCAAATATGCCCACTGTTCTTCTTTACTCCAGTTTGTATAACCCATCAACTCATAATGACAACTAAATCCTTTTTTTGTAAGTTGAGGGAAGTCTTTAGCAAAACTTTTAGTATCAGTATAATCAATTCCAGCCGCTGCTGATAGTCCAGAACCTGCTCCAATAAGTACACAATCAGCTTTTTCTAAATTCTTAAAAACCTTTTTTATATTATTGGTTTTGAAATATTCTAATATATTCATTATAATCATCCTCACTAAAAACATTAAAAATAATTTTGTCAAACCTATTATTTTTTTCATTTAACCATGAATTTACTGTTCTTACAGCAATCTCAGCTGCTTTTCCCTTTGGAAAACCAAATACACCTGTTGAAATACAACAAAAAGCTACAGATTTTATATTTTCTATCTCATTAGCTAAATCTAAGCATGAATTATAACAATATGCTAATTCTGTTTTTTGTTTATCACTTACAGATGTTCCTTTGGGCACAATAGGACCTACTGTGTGTAAAACATAATTAGATGGTAAGTTGTATGCTCTTGTAATTTTAGCATCACCTGTTTTTTCAAATTCCCCTTGTATATTCATAATTGTTTGGCAATCTTCTCTAAGCTGAGGACCTGCCGCTGAATGTATAACATTATCAATACAATTATGTAACGGCTGAAAACAACCTAGCATTTGTCTATTTGCTGCATTAACTATAGCATCAACTTTAAGTCTGGTAATATCTCCTTGCCATAATATAAATTTATGACAATTTTTAAAAGAACTACTAGACATAAACTCTGAAACAGAGTTAAGTTTATCCACTTCTACAATTCCTTTCTCATAAACTTCACTTTGCAATAAACAATTTAACGGCTGTAAGAAAGTAGACTCTAATGGTTTCGGTTCTCTAATATTTAACAAAGCACGTAACAGCTTCCTTTTGATTTCATAATCATTTGGAATTCTTTTACTAAATAAACTCTTATCTTCTGTTATTAGTACATTTAATAAATAATTAACTATTTCCTTTCGTTCTTCTAATATAAGTCCTGAATTTTCATATTGATATTTTTTATTCAATTGAATTTGGTGACAATATTCACTTAATTTTAAACGTGAAATAAATTTCTTGTTATTATTTTTCATAGTTCACCTCAATAAAATATAAAATTAATTAGATTTTAGTCCAAAATTGAACTTTTTATTTAAAATTTTTCTTAAGAGATTTTTATCTTAAGAAAAATTTTTTATTGCTTTCTGCATTAATCTAACAAACTCTGATTTTTCTCCTTCAGTAAATCCATCATATAGTTTGTTTAGCAGATCTTCCGAAATATTATCGAATTTCTTTTTAATATCCATAGCTTTTTCTGTTGCTATTACATAAGTAACCCGTCTATCCTCTGCACACTTTTCTTTTTTAAGATACCCCAACTTTACAAGCCTATTAATCATTTCTGTAATAGTTGTTTTTTGCTTTAACAGAGTATTATAAAGAACACTAATTTGAACTCTACCTCCATGCGTATAAACCACATATAAAAGCGAACCATAGCTTGGAACTAAATCATCTGCTCCAACTTCCTTAAGTTTCATCTTTAAAAAATCATTTATCCTATCTCTTAGCAAAGAATTGTAGGTTGCAATAGCACTTACTTTTATTTTCATTATTATCACCAACTTCATTTTATTTCAATTTTGAACTATCGTCAATAAAGTTTTTTATTTTTGCAATTCTAAGCATAAAAATACTACTCCTAAAAGATAAGAAAGGAGTAGTATTTTTATTTATTTCCAAAGCTTATAAACCTATTGTTTACTGAAGCCTATTTTCTATTCAATTAGATTTTAACTTTAAGTTTTTTAGCTAATTTTACACCTAATATTCCACCAATTGTTAATGATGGCATGAACACCCAACCTGATAATGACATGTTAGATAATCCTGAATATAATGCTCCTACATTACATCCTAAAGCTATTCTAGCTCCGTATCCCATTAATAAACCACCAATTGCATAGAATAAAATGTCCTTTAATCTAAAATTCTTCTTGAATGAGAAATGTCCTGCTAATAGTGGTGCTATTAATGCTCCTAGTAATATTCCCATATTTCTCATTGAACCTGGGTGATTAAAGAATCCACCATTTATAGCATCCATTCTTCCAGAGAACCATCCCCAGCTAGAAACATCTATTAGTCCTAATGCTTGATAGAACCAAGCTGCCCAGTGTGCAAATACAGCTGTTACACCCCAGCTTGTACCTGTTGTAACCAATATTGCCACAAACATAATCATTATTAATACTGCACCAGTATAATAAGACCATCTTTTAACAAAGAACTTATGATAAGTTTCTTTACTAAAGAATTTATACTCTGTTGGTTCAGATAATTCTTTTTCCCAATCAGCATATTCTTCTAATTGTAGTGTGTTTTCTTTTCTTCTCTTATCTTCATATTTTTTAGCTATAATATAAATCGCTAGGTATCCTAATAATGAAAGAATTATAGTTCCCATAAATCCAAAAACATCTGGTAAATAAAGTTGTTTCTTTATTTTAAAGAATATACTTTGTGTCCACCAAGGCATATCATGTGCTCCCCATAATGCTCCTGTTGAAAAGAAGAATAGTACAATTAATCCTCTTCCTTCTCCTTCTCCTGCATCTGTAAGTGTACCTGAAGCACATCCTCCACCTAACATCATACCAATACCAAATAATATACCACCTATTATAGTAGCTATATTAGCTGGTTCAACATAATCAGAACCTGGAATTACAGCAGCGCCTGATTCAACTGCTCTATAAAATACATCTGCTCCATTAACATAAGCACCATAATGTATAGCTGCTGTTGCTAATAATGTAATTGAAAATAAGAACATTAATGCTTTTGTTAAACTACTATCTCCAGTTAAATATGGCTTTCTAATTGCTCCTGCAAACCCAAATCTTGATCTTTGCATAACATATCCAATTGTTAATCCAATAAATAAGTGTAACGCTAATCTATAATCTTTTGCATATTGTATTCCACCAAATATAAACAATGCTATTAAAAGTGCAAATCCAATAAATACTTGCTTTTTCTTCATTTGTTTACTTCCCTTCTATGTGTATTTTTATTTTTTTAATTTCATCTATAAAGTTTTCTAATATAAATATTCTTATAATTCCACAGTAAAACATTATTCAATATGAAGGGGCATAACGCCCCTAAGTTTTTATTCAAAATTATAATCTGTAACAACCTTTTCTCTTCCAGTTGTTTGATCATTAAAGTATTCATAGAAACATAATCCCATAAATCCACCTGATACATTATAAACATTTTCAAATCCTAGATGTTGTAATGCTAATACTGCATTGTAGCTTCTTTGTCCACTTCTACAATGTAAGTAAATTGGCTTATCTTTTGGAACTTCGTCTAATCTATCTCTAATTTCACTAAGTGGTAAATTCATAACTCCTATGATATGACTTTGCTCATATTCATGTCTTTCTCTTACATCTATTATGCAAGCACCATTTTCAATTAATTCTCTTACATCAGTTTCACGTACTTGCTTAAATGTATCATTTAATAAGTTAGAAGCTACATATCCTGCGTGGTTAACTACATCTTTGGCTGTTCCAAATGGTGGAGCATAGCATAATTCTAAATCTCTTAAATCTTCTACTGTTGCACCAAATTTAATAGCTGTAGCAATTATATCTACTCTTTTATCAACATTTCCTTTACCAATTGCTTGAGCACCTAATATTCTTCCTGTTGGTACTTCGTAAATTAATTTAAAGTGGACTTCTTCACATCCTGGCATTAGCCCTACTTTATCTCCTGGAATTGCTTTAACTATATCGTAGTTAATATTTAGGTTAAGAGCCTTAATTAGTCCTTCATTTAAACCTGTAGAAGCCCCATTGTAGTTAAATACCTTAATTACAGATGATCCAATAAATCCTCTATTTAATACTGGCTTTCCATGAATATGGTCTGCTACTCCTCTAGCTTGCTTTTGAGCTGGTCCAGCTAAAGGTAATTTAGTCATAGAGTTAGTTAATGCATTATATACTTCAATGGCATCTCCTACTGCATAGATATCTTTATCATTAGTTCTAAAGTTTTGGTCTACTTTTATTGCTCCTGTTTCACCTAATTCTAATCCAGCATTTACAGCTAATTCAGTTTCTGGAGTTACACCAATTGCCATAACTACTGTTTCAGCTTCTATTTTCTTTCCTGATTCTAAAACAACTGTGTTTTTCTCAAAAGAGCTTACTTTATCTCCTACAATTAGATTTACATCATGATCATGTAACTCTTTATGCAGAACTTGTACCATATCATAATCAAATGGTTTCATGATTTGAGGCATAGCTTCAATTAAAGTTACATTATATCCTGCTTCCTTTAAATTTTCAGCAACCTCAACTCCAATAAATCCACCACCAATTACTGATACATTTTTAGTTTCCATAGTGTTTACAAACTTATTTAATTTAGCAATATCCACAACATTTCTTACTGTGAATATATTTACATTTTCAATTCCTGGAATGTTAGGAACTATTGCTTTTGCTCCTGGAGATAATATTAATTTATCATATGATTCAGTATACTCTTCTCCAGTTAATAAATTTTTAACTGTTACTTCTTTCTTTTCTTTATTAATAGATAGTACTTCGTTATTTACTCTAGCCTCTATTCTGTATTGTTTTAAAAACTTGTCTGGGCACATAAGAACTAAATCATCACTCTCTGCTACTGTACCACTTAAATGATATGGTAAACAACAATTTGAAAATGATACATGAGGTCCTCTTTCAAACATTATTATTTGGTCATCTTCATTCAGTCTTCTTAGTCTCGCAGCTGCAGATGCACCACCAGCAACTCCACCAACTATTAAAAATTTTCTACTCATCTGTATCCCTCCATTACTTTATCTTAAAGTTTTTTATATATTTAATTACAAAAATAAACATTGCTAAAATATTTATAGAAGCTACTATAAACATAAGTAAATCTGCTGCATCAAAAATCACATCAAAATTCGAAACACTAAGTATTCCAGATAATGTTATTAAACTTATATAAAATATAATTCTTTTATTTTGACTTATATGCATAGTCCTATTTAAAAAGTGAAATGCTCCTAATACTGTTGTTAATCCAGATAAGATAAAGAAAATAATTATAATTCCTGCTCCTAAATCTCCTGTTACAGAAACTACACTTGTTAAATAGCCTGAAATTCTTTCAAATCCATTTCCGCTTAACTTTACATTAGCCAGGTTATATCGTCCATATGTAAACACATATGATGTTATTACAACAGCTATAAATGTTGTGATAACAGTTGATATTGTTTGAATTAAAGCTTCTCGTCTTGGAGAATTTTCTGCATCTGAACTTGCCAATGCACTAGTTCCTAAACCTGTTTCACTTATTTGAATAATTCTTTGAAATCCAATTATAAAACCTATTGGTATTCCAATAGAAGCTGATTTAAACTTTATAAAATCCTTCCAAATAAAAGATATATACTCAGGAACAAATTCTATTGTTAAAAATAAAAATATCATAAAGAATATAGCGTAAATCAAAATTACTAAAGATATCATAGACCCTAAAGTATTTATAAAAAGTTTGTGATTTTTTGTTATAACTATAATCGACACTGCTAAGATAAGTGGTAATATTATATAAAACAGTAATCCACTCTGCGTAAATTGATAGTTAAAATTTTGTCTAGAAAATATCTTTACAACACTCTGTATTCCTGTTAATTGAAATCCTACAAAACCAAATGAATATAATATAACTAAGCATACAGTATATATAGCTCCTGCTTTTTTGTTTATGTTATAATCTATAAAATCTCTAGGAGTTTTCATGGTTATTTGAGAAAATAATACCTCTGAATACGTTAGGGGAACTAATAAAAACATTCCAATAATAACCCATAAAACTATACTTTCTCCTCCGATACCATTACTTGATGTTTTCCACATAGCTGTTAAAACTCCAATAATAGCACCTGTTCCCACTTTAGATGATAATGATATAGACAGGGAGCTTTTCATCTTTGAAAAATTCCCTTTAGTTTTGTCCTTTTCACTTACAATATTAAAAAGTTTTATTGTTCTATAAGTTACAAAGGTTCCTGATATTATAAGAAGTGGCAAAAATAAGTTCCATAAATGACCATTAATCAAGTTAATTACTTGACCTAATACTTCAACGATAAAATCAACTCCCATAGATATTTTTAAATTTATCCTTTGTTATTTTTAAAGAAAATTACATGTTCCAAAATCACTTTCTATTCCAAATGAAATTATGCAATTTTGTTTGTTAATTTTCTCTCAATCTAATTATAATATACGGTGAGCCCTATTCATAATAAGCAAATGTTATACACTATAACACTTTCTTATGATTGATACATTTGCACTTTTAGATTCATTCCATATATAGTGCTTTCTTCCCATTTTGTATAAAATATATTTATTTTTGTGCAATGTAGTGGTAAAATAAATAGATATTTGATTATTTTTTATAATTTTGAGGATGTGATGATATGAATCTTGAATATCTCGAATCATTTTATATAACGGTAAAATGTAACAGCATATCAAAAGCAGCAAAAAGTCTTCACCTTACCCAACCTGGATTGAGTATGCAGCTTCGAAACCTAGAAAAGGAATTAGGAGCAAGTCTTCTGAAACGAAGCAATAAAGGAGTTGAATTAACAGAAGAAGGGAAAGTAGTATTCGATTATGCAGATACTTTATTATCCATTCAAGGAAATATCCAAAGGGATTTGAAAAATTTGCAGCAAGAACGTCCTCAGCTAATGATTGGTTCTTGTAAAAGTGTAGGAGAGTATGCACTTCCTTGTAGTATTTATACTTTTAAACAACTTCACGAAGAAGTAGATATACATATGAAGGTAAACAGCTCTGCTGAAGTCATTGAAAATCTACTTAACCATACCATTAATATAGGAATCATTCAGCATGATCCAAAAGTGGATGATATTGTTACTCAGACCATTGTTTCGGACGAATTGCTTTTGGTAGGAAATTGTTTTGATGCTCCAAAACAAATTTCTATGGAAGAACTAAAAGAAATTCCTTTGATTTTACGTGAAAGAAATTCAGGAACACGATACTTAGTTGAAAAAGCATTCCAAGAAAAAGGGATTGAGTTAGAAGATTTAAATGTAATTTATGATTTGAATTCGCCGGAAGCCATTAAATCTTCTATTGTTGCAGGAAAAGGTTTTTCTTTTTTACCAAAATTAATCATTCAGCAAGAACTAAAAAAACACTCAATTGAACCGGTTACTATAGATGATTTGACAATTCCTTTTGAATACTATGTAGCTTCCAGAAAAAAATATAAATTTACAGACTACGAGCAAATGTTTGTAGATTTTATTATTTCCAGTAAAAGAGGCTTTTGCTAAAAAATAAAGGAGGACAGCTGTCCTCCTTTTTTATACTAAAAATCGAATCAAAATCTTAATGCCTACCCATGCTCCTAAAATAGCAAAAATTCCAAAAACCCAAGCATGTAAAGAAAATGATGGAATTCCACTAAAAAAAGCACCAATATTACATCCTACTGCAAGTCTTGTGCCGTATCCCATCATGATACCTCCTAAAAGAGCAAAGGCAAATTGTTTTTTACTTTTTATTTTTTTCCATTTAAATTGAGATGCTAACAAAGTTGCAACTAAAGAACCTACAATTACACCCATATTCAAAATTGTGTATTGATTAATAAACACATTATCATTTGTAATCACAGGCCCATAATAGAATTGAAAATGTTTAAAATACTCCCAACTGAGAGGTTGTAATCCAAACCATTCTAAAATACCAACGCCCCACATTAAAAATCCACTGGTTATCTGCCAGCTAATTCCGCTTGTGGCTAGTAAAATTACATTCATCAACCCTAGTAAAATTCCTCCTAGCCAATAAGGCCAGGGCTTTTTTAGCCATGTTACAATGGGTTTCATGATATCCCTCCACTATTCTTGTTTTGGCTTTTCAATATAAATTTCCCACTCTCCGTCCTCTACTTCAATCACTTCTACCTGATATTGATTTTTTGATGCCCATTCCTGCACACTAATCCCCACACAGCTATGATCTGAATGCAAAATCAGAATATCTCCAGGCTTCATTGTTTTTAACTCTTTCATTGCTCGAAGCAGGGGAACAGGACATGCTTCACTCAAACAATCCATCTCTCTTACTGCCATACAATTTCCTCCATTATATATCTTTTATATATCTTTTGAACGTCTATTTTCATACCATATTGCTAATCCGTACAAACTCATTAATACGGTTAACTGCCCTAATACAACAATTTTAAAATCAAAATATTCAGAAAAGTAAATCGTCTTTGCATTGTGAATGATATGGTCATACCAAAATGAATAATCCTTCGCTCCTAGCACAGTCCCAATCAAAAAACCCAGAAGAACAACCCACTGCAAAGCATGTCCTTCACCAATTCTCATTAATACACCAGAACCACATCCTCCTGCAATAATCATTCCCATACCAAATAAAAATGCACCTATCATAACATGAATTCCCACGGAACTTACAGCTCCAGGAATAAAATCATAATCAATGGGGTTCGTACTAATATACTTAGCTTGAATCACAGCAAACCCAATAGTGCTCACCATCATTGCCAACAACATCGCTCTTAACAATTTTGTATTACCAACAAGAAAAGGATCACGAAATGCTGCTGCAAAACAAAATCTGGAATACCTTAGAACAATTCCAATCCCAATTCCTAAAATCCAGCATACAGCGTACTTGTGATGATTTTGCCAAAGTACGATACACAGAATTAGTGCAATTAAAAACAATATGATTCCATAAGGAATCTGATTCTTTTTCTTTTTTGCTTGTCTCTGACGCTGCTTTATTACCGTAGTCATTTCATTTGACAACATAATATCATCCTTTTAGACAAAACCAATATCTTTATTAACATATTGATTTTGTATCAGTAATTTCACTTTCATAATTATATACCATACCATATTACAAATCAATGATATACCGCTTGGATTATTTTCACAGTTATATAACTCTTCAATCCATTGGTATTAAATGTTTAAATTGAGGTAAATATTCAATATTCTCTTTGATTATATCGTCTAGTAACGGTTTAACAATACTGCTTTCTACTAGTGGATGTAGTATTAAAGCTTGTAAAGCTGCACCGTAATCTCCATGCACTCCAGCTTCTACGGCTAATGATTCATATTCATTAATTACTTGTAATAATCCCTTTATTTTAGATGGTAAAGGCTTAACATTGAAAGGATGTGCCCCTTCTTTATCCACATAACAAGTTCTCTCAATAGCCGAATCATGTGCAATACACTCTACTGTTCCATTGTTTGCAACATTAACATAATGAATAGTTCCTTTATCATTGTATATTGCACTGATTAATTCACATGCAGCATCAGAATAATACTGTCCTCCACGATTTTCTAATTGCTTTGGTTTTTCTTTTAAATCAGGATTTTTATATAATTCAAACAATTCTTCTTCTACTTTTTTAACAAGTTCCCCACGAGTTCCTTCTTTTTTAGCACTCTCCATCTCTTCCTTTAGCATAACATCTGTTAAATAATAATATCTGTGATATGGACATGGTAACATTCCTAAAGACTCTAGTAAGTATTTTCCCCAATTAATATCAGGAATGTTTTTAGCAGTATATCCTTTTCCAGCAATTAAATGTTTTATAACTTCATCTATTTTACTTTCACCTTCATATATTACATCTCTTCCCCAAACTAAATGATTTAATCCTATTAAATCCATTCTTATTTTATCTTTATCAACATTTAATACATCAGCACACAGCATATGCATTAAAATAGGAACATTACATAATCCAATACATTTTACATTTGTATATTTATTAACAGTTTCAGTAATAACTCCACTTGGATTTGTAAAATTTATTAACCAAGCATTAGGTGATAGTTCTTCAATATCTCTACAAATATCCAATATAACTGGAATTGTTCTTAATGCTTTAGCTAAACCACCAGCCCCTGTAGTTTCTTGTCCTATACAGTTATACCTTAAAGGAATTTTTTCATCTCTAATTCTTGCATCAAGTAATCCAACTCTAAATTGAGTTGTTACAAAATCAGCATCTTTAATAGCTTCTCTTCTATCTAATGTAAGATATATGTTTATATCTAATCCAGCTTTTTCAACCATTCTTTTAGCTAAATTGCCCACAATTTCTAGCTTTTCTTTTCCTTCTTCAATATCTACTAAATATAAATCCTTAACTGGCAATTCATCATATCTCTTAATAAAGCCTTCAACTATTTCTGGAGTATAACTACTCCCACCTCCAATAACTGCTATTTTCAATCCTTTTTTAGCTGCCATTAATACCACCATCCCTTTTATTTTTTTTGATTTATATAATAAAAATATTTAGTAACTTTAGTTTGATGCTGTAATAATCATGCTGTACATATCACCACGATAAAAGTTAAAACTGAATTCTATAACTTTAGAATCTGAATAAGTTATTCTTTCTCGTTTTAGAATTGGTTCACCAGTGCCTATTTTCAAAAGTTCTCCTAATCTCTCATCAGACAATACCGCTCCTACTTCTTGAGTTGCTTTTGTTGGCTTATGTCCTTCTTCTGTTAAACATTTATAAATAGATTCTTTTGACAAATCTACTTCTAACAACTTAGAACACATAGAATACGGAACAAAAGATTTTTCAAACGCAATAATCTCATTATCAGCTAAACGTAGTCTAGAAGTTAAGATAACTTTTTCATTCTCCGAAATTTGTAATTTTTCACAAATTGTTTTATTAGGAGTAATTATCTCTTGGGATATCACTTTACTTGAAGGCTTCATACCTTTTCTCTCCATAATCTCTATGAATCCTAATAATCCTGGAAAAAAATCTATCTTCTTTTTACAAACAAAAGTACCTTGCCCTCTTTTTCTATATAAAACTCCTTCTTCTACTAAATTACTAATTGCTTTACTTACAGTCATTCTGCTTAAATTCAATTCTTCACTTAACTTTCTCTCTGAAGGGATTTTTTCTCCTACTCTATATTCAGCATCTTCTATTTTCTTTCTAATTATATTTTCCAATTGATAATACAATGGAATTGGACTATTTTCGTCTAATTTCATCTTATCCCTCTTTTCTAATGTTTTACTTTTTTCAAAATTTTTACTATATCAATGATAGTTTTGTATCCAAACTAAATTCTATACACCATAATATCGATTTATTCATTCTAGTTGACCAGTGGACTATACCACCTGTAATTGAATTATAGCATATCATATTATTGCTTTCAACTACTAAAAAAAGCCATTCACTTGAATGACTTTGGAAGTATAATACTAATTTTTGTACCAATATCAACAGCACTTTTTACCTCAATTGAACCTTTATGCTGTGCTATAATCCATTTTGCAATTGATAAACCAAGCCCAGTTCCTCCTTTATCTTTAGATCTAGATTTATCTGAACAATAAAATCTATTGAAAACATAAGGAATATCTTCTTTAGGAATTCCTACACCTGTATCTTCAATCATAAGTACCGCCTTATTTTTTTTACAATAGGAACTTACTGTTATCCTTCCATTTTCCGGAGTGAATTTTATGCTGTTATCTATAAATATTCTTAATGTTTGCTTTAATAATTTACGGTCTGCAAATATTAATATTTTCTCATTTGTTTTATTAATAATTTCATGATTTATATCAATTAACTTAGTTTCTTTAACAACTTCATCCACTAACTCATCTAAGTAGAATTCCGTCATTTCCACTTTCTGAGTTTTCTTATCTGCTCTTGCAAGAAATAATAATTTTTCAACTAAATCCTTCATATTCTGTGATTCACCTTTAATTGCTTCTATGGATTCTTCTAAAACTTCTCTATCATTTTTTCCCCATCTATCAAGCAAATTAGCATATCCCTGAATTACTGCAATAGGAGTTCTCAACTCATGTGATGCATCTGATACAAATTGATTTTGCCTTTCATAGGAATCCTGAAGTCTATCAAACATATCATTAAAGGTTTGTGCCAAATCTCTAAGTTCATCATGAGAACCTTTAACATTTAGACGAGTATCTAAATTTTGAATATTAATAGCTTTTACTGTTTCTGTCATGTCATCTACAGGACTAAGCAATTTTTTACTTACACTAGACCCTATTACCTTTGTTACGATTATTATAATAATATTTAAAACTGCTAAAATACTAAGAAGTATATGAAAATAATCATTTTCTTTTTTTAAATCCTTTAAAATCTGAAGATAATATGTTTCATTATCAATATCAATACTTCTATTTAAAATCAACTTTTCATTATTATTTATGCCTTTAATAATATTTGAACCATATAAGGTATAAATATCATGAATGTTCTCTTTATTATCTGTAGTTGTGTATATTATATTTTTATTAATGTCTAAAATACTTATTATTATATCTTCTTTTTCGGCAGTAGTATTTATCAACTGCTTTGGAACTATTGAAATATCATTTATATTACTCATTATAATTTGGTTATTCTTCTCAATACTTTCACGTGCTTGTTCTATTAAAAAAAATTTAAATCCAAATAAAATCGCTGTACTTAATAAAAAAAGGAAAAGTGAAAATATAAATGTGTATACGAATGTTATTTTAAAGGTAATAGAAAAGCGTAAAAGTCTCTTGAATCGCTCATATATACCTTTAAATATTAATTTTAAAGCTTTAAAAGCATCTGGTATAATTAATAAAATTTTCTTTGTTACAAGAAAAGTATAGTGAAAAACTGCTTTTAGTATTTTTCTTATAGTTGTTTTTTTATTCATTTTTTAAAAGGTATCCCACCCCTCGAATTGTATAAATGAACTTTTCATTATATTTATTATCAATTTTAGTTCTTAAATATCGTATATATACGTCAACAATATTGGTATCACCCATGTAATCAAAACCCCAAACTTTATCCAATATCTGCTCCCTTGTTAAAGCTATGTTTTGATTCTCCATAAGATATTTTAATAAATCAAATTCTGTTTTCGTTAAATCAATCTCTTCTCCATTATAGTTTACAACATGCTTGTTTAAGTCTAACTCTAAACCTCTTACAGAAAAAAACTTGGATGGTTTAACTATTGAATTTTTTCTTTTTAAAGTTACTCTAATTCTAGCCAACAATTCTTCTATAGCAAAAGGCTTTGTAATATAATCATCTGCACCAGTGTCAAGTCCCATTACAATGTCCATAGTTTCGTCTTTTGCAGTTAACATTATAATTGGTATTTCTGAAACTTGTCGTATTCTACGACATACCTCCATACCATTTAGTCCTGGTAACATTACATCTAATAAAATCAAATCATAATTTCCATCTAGAGCTTTTTCAAGCCCAGTTCTCCCATCATGAGCTTGTTCAACAATATACCCTTCATATTTTAATTCTAATTCAATAAAGCGAGCAATTTTCACTTCATCTTCCACTACAAGAATTCTTTGCCCTTTCAATTTAATTCCCCCTAAAACAATCTTCTCGTTTTAAATTATATCCCATTCAAATATTAGTAAACAAGTAAAAAGGAAAAATGACATATATCTTACCTATAATAAGGTAAGATATATGTCATTCATGTATTAATTTATAAATATTTTTATTTAGCATAATTCTCTTCTGAAGTTACATCATCCACTATAGTAGTTACTGTTGTTGACATTTTATCTAATACCTTATTTATCGACGAATCTTCACCACTATTTTTTTCAAGTCTTATTTTGTGCTTTGTACCTAATGCAAGTATAAAAGCAACCAAAGCAACAGGTGTAGCAAAAATAGTAAATAAGGCAGCTACATTAACTGATATATTTAAAATATTACTTTCTTCTTTTTTTATCACAACTCTTGTTTTATTTCCTTTTCTTATAATATTTTTTATTTTGCTAAAAAATTTATTTTGACATTCGGATATTTTGTTTTCTTTAATCTTTTTAGCTTTTTCAAGATACACTAATGCGTCTACAATTTCTCCATTACACTTTTCTAAAGCTTCTTTTGCCTCTTCATAATTTACATGTGCTCTCTTTCTTAATAAATCGATTTGTTCTAATGATACTGCCATATGAATACCTCCAAATAAATTTTATTTTGTTTATGTTTATATTGTATTCAATAAAAATTAGAGTTTACTTAGTGAAAGATTAAAATTAGATTAGAATTTTAATCAATAAGAAATCAATTTTAAAATATAATCTTTATCACAAATAACTTTATTTTACCCTATTGCTATTGCCTTCCACTTATTGCTTAGTGTAAAATTGTTTTATAATTCAGAAATTTTAATACAAACGAGGAGGCTCTTTAATGAATTACAGTGAATTAAGTTTAAAAATGCATGAAGAAAACAAAGGTAAGCTTGAAGTAAATTCCAAAGTAAAAGTTGAAAGTAAAGAGGATTTAAGTACAGCTTATACTCCTGGAGTTGCAGAACCTTGTAGAAAAATTAATGAAAATCCTGAAAATGTATATAAATATACAGCTAAAGGAAATCTTGTAGCCGTTGTTTCAGATGGAACTGCAGTATTAGGCCTTGGGGATATAGGTCCCAAAGCTGCCATACCTGTAATGGAAGGTAAAGCTATATTATTTAAACAATTTGCAAATGTAGATGCTTTTCCAATATGTCTTGATACAAAAGATGTAGATGAGATTGTAAAAACGGTTAAATATTTAGCTCCAACCTTTGGTGGCATAAATTTAGAAGATATTTCTGCACCTAGATGCTTTGAAATTGAAAAAAGATTAAAAGAAGAACTAGATATTCCAGTATTTCATGATGATCAACATGGTACTGCTATAGTAGTTTTAGCTGGTCTTATAAATGCACTTAAATTAGTAGGAAAAAATATAGAAACTGCTAACATAGTTATTAATGGTGCTGGTTCTGCTGGGATTTCTATTTGCAAACTATTACTTTTAAGTGGTGCTAAAAATATAGTTCTATGTGATATTAAAGGTGCTTTAGTAGAAGGTGCTAATTGGATGAATGATGCACAGAAAACTATTGCAGAAAAAACTAATAGAAATTTTGAAAAAGGAAACTTAAATGAAATAATAAAAAGGAAAGATGTATTTATAGGTGTTTCTGCTCCAAATATAGTAACTTCAAATATGGTTAAAACTATGAATGAAGATGCTATTATCTTTGCTATGGCAAATCCAACTCCAGAAATCATGCCCGAAGAAGCTAAAAAAGGCGGTGCAAAAGTAATTGCTACTGGTAGATCTGATTATCCAAATCAAATTAACAACGTTTTAGCCTTCCCAGGAATTTTCAGAGGTGCTTTAGATGTTAGAGCAACAGATATTAATGAAGAAATGAAACTAGCTACTGCAAAAGCTATCGCTAGCATAGTTTCAGATGAGGAACTAAGTGAAGATTATATAATTCCAAATGCTTTTAACAAAAAAGTAGTAGAGGTAGTAGCTAAAGAAATAGGAAAAGCAGCTAAAGAAACAGGAGTTACTAGAATTTAAAATAAGAAGGGAGCAATTAATATGAGAGAAATAAACACTTCAGAAATTATAAAAACAGTTAAAGAACTTTGTATTAACGCTAATTATTATCTTTGCAGTGACGTAAAAGAAAAATTAAACCAATCTTATGAAGAAGAAAGCTGGCCTATAGCTAAAAATATTTTAAATAATATTTTAGACAATATAAATATAGCTGAAAATGATGAAATACCTATTTGCCAAGATACTGGCATGGCATGTGTCTTTGTAGAAATAGGTCAGGATGTTCACGTTGTAGGTGGAGATTTAAGAGAAGCTATAAATGAAGGTGTTAGACAGGGTTATGAAGAAGGTTATTTAAGAAAATCAATTGTAAAAGACCCATTAGATAGAGTAAATACCAAAGATAATACTCCAGCTTTTATATACTACGATATAGTTCCAGGAGATAAAATAAAAATTACAGTTGCCCCAAAAGGTGCTGGCTCAGAAAATATGAGTAAAATAGCCATGTTAAAACCAGCAGATGGAGTAGAAGGTATTAAAGAATTTATTATAAATACTGTAAAAGAAGCTGGTCCTAATCCTTGTCCTCCAATAGTTATTGGAGTTGGTATAGGAGGAAGCTTTGATAAAGCAGCATATTTAGCAAAAAAAGCTTTAACAAGATCTATAAATTTAAAAAATTCAAACCCTTACTATGAAAATTTAGAAAAAGAACTTCTTGATACTATAAATGAGCTTGGAATTGGTCCACAAGGCTTTGGTGGAAAAATAACAGCTTTAGGAGTTAATATTGAAACTTATCCAACTCATATAGCTTGTTTACCAGTAGCTGTAAATATAAATTGTCATGCTACAAGACATGCATCAAAAGAACTTTAATAAAAAGGAGGCAATTTTATGATAAAGAAAATAGTTACTCCACTTACAGAGGAAAAAGTAAAAGATTTAAAAGCAGGCGATTCCGTACTAATTTCCGGAGTAATATATACTGCTAGGGATGCAGCTCATAAAAGATTAGTAGATCTTTTAGATAAAGGTGAGAAATTACCTATTGATGTTAAGGATCAAATAATATTTTATGTTGGGCCAACTCCAGCTAAACCTGGAAAAGCTTTAGGATCTGCTGGACCTACTACCAGCTATAGAATGGACCCTTATGCACCTAAATTAATGGATATAGGTCTTAAAGGAATGATAGGAAAAGGTTCACGCAATGAAGATGTTGTAAACTCAATAAAGCAAAATAATTGTGTTTATTTTGCTGCTATCGGTGGTGCAGGTGCTAGTATATCAAAATCAGTGGTTAATTCAGAAATTATAGCTTATGAGGATTTAGGAGCAGAAGCTATAAGAAAACTTGAAGTAGTTGATTTTCCTGCA
Source organism: Clostridium ganghwense (assembly GCF_026735165.1). GTDB lineage: Bacteria > Bacillota > Clostridia > Clostridiales > Clostridiaceae > Clostridium_H > Clostridium_H ganghwense. The sequence continues at coordinate 277,157 of NZ_JAPQES010000001.1, forward strand.
GTAGTCGTAATAGATTGCCAAGGAAATAATTTATATAAAATTGGACCAAATGAATATCTAAAATCATTAAAATAACACCCCAAATTTTCTATTATATGTTATACTAAGTCATAAGGAATAAATTGGAGGACTTAGTATGAATAAGTTTTACAGTATAATTTTGGCACTATGTATAGGAATATGTTTAGCCGTACAGGCGCCTATAAATGCTAATCTAGGCAAAGTAATCAATGCTAAAAATGCTGCTTTAAATAGTGTATTGGTAAGTTCTATAACTATATTTATCATAATATTACTGACAGGTAATATTAAAGAATACTCAAATATTACAAAAGTTCCCCCTTACTACTGGATAGGTGGATTACTTGGAATTATTGTAGTGTTTGGAACTATTTTGATAATCCCAGCTTTAGGGACTCTCACAACCTTCTCCATCATTGTAACTGTGCAACTTGTAATAGGCGCACTTATAAATCATTTTGGATGGTTCGGAATAGCCCCTATGCCAATAACTATTACAAAAATATCTGGAATAATTCTTTTAATTTGTGGACTTAGACTAATAATGAAATAATAGGCTGTTTACAAAGTCGTAACAGCCTATTCCTAAATTATATTTTTTTATACTGTACACAATCACCATCATCTTCAGTAATCACTACTGAATCATATTCTCCCTTTTCAACTTCTCCTTTAAAACGTTTCCCATCTTGAACACGTTCACTCATTGGGAAATTCTCTTCAACAACATCTCTATATTCAAATGGATGACCTTTTGGAACTTTATTTAACTTATTTATATCTATATGGCTTTTTTCTGACATTTTTGTGCCCTCCTTAATTACTATTTTGTTATACTAGTATTATGAGCACATAGAAAAATGATTATTTATAAATTACCTAATATATTTCTTAATTTAAGAGAATAAAATTATCTGATACCAAATCCCATTCATATGCTTTACCTGTTTTTTTATCTACATAGTACCAACCACTTGTAGCTATATGATCTCCCATATCATCGAATGCATGTATTACATAATAATTTACACCATTTCTGTTTTCATCATGATCATATTCAAAAATTGTTTTTACACCCTTATGTTTAACATATCTTTCTACAATTTTGCAAGCCTGCTGCTGTGTTACTCCTGAACTACTTTTTTTTGCTTCCTCTTTCTGTTTTTCTTGCTGCTCTGCTTTAATTTTATCTTGCTCTTCTTTGTCTTTCTTGTCATAAGCATCTTTTAATTTTTTAACTTCTGCATTATTACTATCTAATTTTAATACCTCATCTAAATATTTATTAGCCTCTTCATATTTATTATTTTTAGCAGAATTACTAGCCTTTTGAATATTTAAAGCGGTGAACTGCTTTTTACACTCCTCAATTTTCTTCTTTGCATTATCATATATTTTACTATCTTCTTTAGTAACCTTTTTAAATGTCTCTATAGCCTCTGAGTAATTTTTATCACTCATTTGTTTTATTCCATTATCATATATAACTTTAACTTCTTTCAATCTTTTAGCCAAAGTAATACTTCTTTCTACATTAGTATCTTTTTTATAAGATAAAGATTGATTAAACACAGCTATAGCCTTATCATACTCTCCACCATCCATATATTGATTAGCCTCATTGATTAGATTATTATATGACTGTACCATATTATATTTGTATGTACCAAATACTGCTCCAGCTATAGCAATAAATATTACCATAGATATAATAACTATTTTTTTTATTTTATTATTCATCATCATACCTCTCCTTATTTGTAGTAATTCAGTAAAATTATACAATATCATTGTATTAAAGTAAAATACCTGCTTACAAACCTATCTCCTATTTTTATTTCAAAATAACACTTTTGATTATCTATATAATTCCATGATAATTTGTATATACTATAAAAACAAACTATAATTAGACACAAAGCTAACCCAAAACTAAGGAGGAATATACACGTTGAGTAATTTAGAATTTATTTACAAAAGACACAGTGTAAGAAAGTTTACAGACCAAGAGGTGCCAATTGAAGATTTGAAAAAAATATTAGAAGCTGCAACTTATTGTGCTTCAGCTAAAAATGTTCAAAACTGGCATTTTGTTGTTGTAAAAAACAAAGAAAAAATTGAAGAAATGGCTAAGGCTATTGAAGAAAAAAACGCTTGTATTGCTGAGGATATAAAAAATGAAGAAAAAAAAGCTTCTTTTACTAAATTTGTGAGATTCGCAACTGTTTTTAGAAATGCTCCAGTAGCAATAGCAATATATGCAGGACCTTATACTCCTACTGGCCTTGACGAATTAACAGAAATAGGTGGGTATGAGGCAGAAATAAATCATTTACTAGAAATGTCACCAAAAATGCAGAGTGTAGGTGCAGCTATAGAAAATCTATCTCTTGCTGCTGCTGAAATGGGTTACGGAACTTGCTGGATGACAAGCGGTAACTATGCAGCAAAAGAAGTATCTGATGTAATAGGATTTGAAAAAGAAAATTTTGCATTAGCTGCTATAGTTCCAATTGGTGTTCCAGATGGTCCAATTAAAAGTCCTGGTAGAAAACCTGTAGAAGAAGTTACAACGGTTATAGAATAAATAGTATTAAAAATAAGGTAACTGTACTTAATCGTCGCAGTTACCTTTAAATATATAACTTTAACAAACTTGACTTTTTCTAGTTACATTTTATTATTCCCACAGCTTTTCCTATTAAATATATTCCCTCTTCGTTAACAGGAATAGGTTCGTAATTTTCATTCTCTGGCATAAGTAATATTTCCTTTTTTCCTATATGAAGCCTTTTTAATGTTGCACTTCCCTGTAGGTTAACAGCTACTATATCATTATGATTAGCATTATATTGTTTTTGAATAACTACATGGTCACCATCATCAATATTAGCATTTTTCATACTATCCCCTTTTACTTTAAGAATAAAGCAGTCATTTAACCCCTTTAACCAGTATTGCGGAATATAGAAATTATCCTGCTGCTCTGGATTTATTAATATAGGCTCCCCTGCTGCAATATTACTAAATACCTGTAGTTGTCTTAATTCATCATTTTTATATTCTACATCTCCGTCTTTGTTATTTACAATTATCTCATTAAGATTACTATAATCTCTCATCATATCAAACTTTTTATTATGTCTTAAATCAAAATACTGAAATTTTTCCATAGAAGAAACCGCTGCTATGTTACCGTCTTTTTCAATTTCTTTATTAGCATTTTCTTTAAATGATTTATAATTATGTTTTAAATTATACTTTCTTATTTTTATACCTAATTCCTTGGCATATACTCTTCCTTTTCTTACAAATGCAGAATAAGGACTTTCCTTTTTATCTATGTCAACTATAAATGTAATACTTGAATAAGGTTTTTCATTATACAAACTCTTGATAAAATCTATTTGTGATTTTGTATAATTTTCACCTTCATCTATAAATATATGTGCATATTTTGATTTCCTTTTTCTTTTAGCTTCCTTTAATGCAAATAATACCATGTCCTCATAATCTATACAGCCTTGTTCTTTAAGCTCTTTATTATAACTTTGCATTAAATTAAATACTACTTCTCTAGCTATACTATTTTTCTTAAGTGTAGATGGGCCTTCTCCTTTTTTGCACTTTCTACCATTTCTTTTAGCAGTCTGATAATCTTCAAGCTTCTCATAGTTAAAACTTTTAATCCACTTTATTTCATCAATAAAAAATCTAGCATAATCCTCTTTTAATATTTTTACTCTCGGATAAAGCTTCTTAATTTCAAAAAGACATTGTTTTATAGTTTCTATTTTTATAACATCACTTGAAATAAGCTTATAACTTAATTTATTATTTTTGCTATATTCCTTAAAGTATTTCTTTATAATGTCGTCTAGTTTAGTTATGTGTGGTTTATTTTCTAGATTAGAAAACAAAGTATAATATTCATATTTTGTATCCTTTTCAAGCTTATGATAGATATCATTTATATATTTAAAATGATTTTCACTATAAGCTATCATCAAAATTTTATCATCTTGACAAAAGGAATAATTATTTTTTAGATATAAAGCTTTATATACTGCTGCGGTAGTTTTTCCGCATCCTTCAAGTCCTTTTATTATGCTATATCCATTTGGCTTACTATGAATTAACTTTAACTGTTCTTTGTTTGCTTGCATACTTTATCCCCACCACCGAAATCAATTTACATTACATACAGAATTTATAGAAGTTTTTAATTTGTTTTGTTATCACTAATTATATCATAAATAAAAGCCATTCAATTGAATGACTTTATTTTCTTAGCATTACATCCATATGAGGATATGGAATATTGATACCTTCTTCATCAAATTTAATTTTCACTATTTCCATTAAATCAAAATGTACAGTCCAATAATCTTCTGATTTACACCATACTCTCACAACAAAATTAACTGAACTTTCTCCATGTTCTCCTACTCTAATAAAAGGTTCAGGATCTTTTAATACTAACTTATGTTGTTGTACAATTCCTTGTAATACATCTTTAACTTTATTAATATCATCCTCATATCCAACTCCAAAAGTTAAATCTACTCTTCTTGTATCCATAGCAGAATAATTAACAGCACTAGAATTAGATAAATTACCATTTGGAATTACAATCACGCGATTATCAGGTGTTCTTAAAACGGTATAGAAAACTTGTATTTCTTGTACTGTTCCTGCATGTCCAGCAGCTTCAATATAATCTCCTACTTTAAAAGGTTTTAAGAATAAAATCAAAACTCCACCTGCAAAGTTAGACAAACTACCTTGCAATGCTAATCCTACTGCCAAACCTGCTGATCCTATTATAGCAACAATAGATGTGGTTTTAACTCCTACCATGTCTATTACAGTAATAATAAGCAACACTTTTAATGCCATTTTTGTTAAAGATAAAATGAAAGATTCTAGCGAACTCTCTATTTTTGATTTTCTAAGTACTTTTTCAACTCCCTTTGCCAAATACTTAATTATTTTCATTCCAATTAAAAATACGATTATTGCAAGAATTAATTTCATTCCATAAGTCATTACTAACTCTAATAAATACTCCTTATTAATTGTATTAATCACACTAATTCCCTCCATCATGATATTTTGTTGATAAATTACATTTGCTATTATCTACACATTAATAATTTTCAACATTTTTAAATTTATTTATATATTACTCAATAATATTATATAATAAGATTGAGTAATTTGTCGATAATTCATAATTTATAGGAGGGGTTTTATGAGAATTGGATTTATTTTATCATTACTTTTTGGAGTTATAGTAACAATTTTTGCCGTACAAAATGCAGAAACTGTTTCAATCAACTTTTTCTCTAATAGTATTAAAATATCACAAGCACTTGTAATTTTTATATCAGCAATTTCTGGAGCATTAATTATAACCTTATTAGGACTTTATAGAGAATTTCGCATGAAACTAAAAATTAGACAGCAGACTAAAATAATATCTCAACTTGAAAAAGAAATTTCAGAATGTAAAACAAAACTTGACTCTTCTACACAAATTATATCAAATGAATCGTCTATTAAAAATTTAGAACATAACGAAAATTAACAAATAAATTATATATAGTAAAAGCTAACTAAGTACTAATATTTACTTAGTTAGCTTTCTATTAATGTATAAATAGTCTTAATACATTTCCTAATAATATACCAACAACACCAAAGTCAGCGTCACTAAAGGTTGTATTTGCAAATCCTAAGTTCCCCAACGTAGGCATTAACAATACTGGTAAAAATGTTATTAATAATCCATGTACAAATGCTCCTAAGAAAGCACCTTTTTTACCTCCAGTAGCATTACCAAATACACCAGCTGTTGCACCACAGAAGAAATGTGGAACAACTCCTGGTAATATAATTGTACTATTCATAGCTATTAGTATAAACATACCAACTATTCCACCTAAGAAGCTTGATAAAAATCCTATAAGTACTGCATTTGGAGCATATGGATAAACAACCGGACAATCAAGTGCAGGTTTTGCATTAGGAACTATTTTCATTGCTATTCCTGTAAATGCAGGAATTATTTCAGCAAGTATTAGTCTAACACCAGCAAGTATTATATATACACCACCAGCAAAAGTTATTGCCTGAAGTATTGAAAATATAATAAAGTTTTGTCCTCCACTTAAATTAGCTTCAACAAAATTTTCACCACTTGCTATTGCTACTATAATATAAAGTACACCCATAGTTAAACTGATTGATACTGAACTATCTCTTAAAAAGCCTAATCCTTGAGGAAAATCTATTTCTTCTGTAGATTTAGAATTCTTCCCTACTAATTTACCAACCCATGCAGAAAGTACATATCCTACTGTCCCAAAATGACCAAACGCCACCTCATCTGTACCTGTAATTCTTCTCATTGTAGGTTGTGCTATAGCTGGGAAAATAGCCATTACAAATCCTAAAAGTATTGAGCCAGTTATTACAAGTGCTGTTCCTTTAAGTCCTCCTGAAACTAATATTGCTCCTATCATACAAGCCATATACAATGTATGATGTCCAGTTAAGAAAATATATTTTAATTTCGTAAATCTAGCAATTAATATATTGACTACCATCCCAAAAGCCATAATAAGTGCTGTTTGAGTACCATATGTTTTCAACGCCATAGCCACTATTGCTTCATTGTTAGGTACAACCCCTTGTACCTTAAATCCAGCTTGGAACATTGCTCCAAAATGATTTAATGTTCCTACAATTATACCAGCTCCACCACCAAGAACTATAAACCCTAAAATAGTCTTGATTGTGCCTTTAAAAATATCAGAAGTAGATTTCTTCTGTGCTATAAGTCCTATCATTGCGATTAAACCAACCAAAATTGCGGGAACACTTAAAATGTCAAGAATTAGTTTTAACATACTCTTCCCCCTTTTGTAGCCTTAGCTACTTTTTTAATCGCCTATTTTATTATCCCTTTTTCAGTTAGCTTTTGAACCAATTTGTCTTTCAGTTCTTTTTTATCTATCATACTATTAAGAGATATTACTTCTCCTAAAGAAGTCAGCTGTCCTGCAATATCTCTAGTTGCCAAATAAATATCCGCTTTAATTCCTGCTGCTGAAGATAAATCAGTATGCTCTACTTCAATACCTGTTACATTTAATTCCTTTAAAATTTTTTTAATATTCATTTCAATCATAAAGCTGCTCCCTAATCCACTTCCACAACATACTAAAATTTTCATTTTTTATTCCCCCTCATATAATTTCTTTATTATAAATTATTTAATTATAAACTTAGTAAGAATACTTATTAATAATATCTATAACTTCATTTTTATTTGAAGCTTGTATTATCTCTCTTAAATCTTTACTGTTCATAAATAGTTCCATCAATTGTGACAATGCTTTGAGATGAGTTTCACTATCTTTAGCTGCAAGAGTAATTACAAGCTTTACAGGATCATTTAACTCACTTCCAAACTCTACAGGATTCTTTAAAGTTATTAGACTCATAGACATTTCATTGACACCATTTTCAGGTCGTGCATGTGAAAGAACTATTCCTGGCGCAATAACCATGTATGTTCCCATTTTTTTAAAGTTTTCTATTATTGATTCATAATATCTTTTTTCTACAAATCCTTTATCAATTAATAAATATACGCCTGTTTCTATGGCTTGCTTCCAATTTTCACAGTGTACATTAAGTTTAATTACATCTCTAGTTATTAACTGATTCAGCATGTATCCCTACCTTCTTTCTAAAATGTACTTTCATTCCTTTATAATGTTTTCTGTATAATTCTTTCAGTAATATATTTATATTGATTTTCTCAACAAAAATTCCTAAAATTTAAACTATAATTCAGTCAAAAACTGTCACCATATTACTTTATAAAATAAAAAATAGTTAAGATGAGTTATTGTATACTATTAACTCATCTTAACTATTTTCTCTTTGCTATTTTATAAAATAAATTTATCTTTCATAAATTAAATGTGGTTTATCCTTATCTATATTAACTATTACTTCTCCTGATAATATTTCCTTACCAGAATCAAAGCTATCTACAATCCATTCTTTCTTGTATTCATCTACTACTAAATATCTAACTTTTTCACCAAGGAACATAGAATGCTTAATTATGCCTTTTAAACTTATAGCTGTTCCTGATTTATTTTTCTTACTTAATTTTATAGATTCAGGTCTTATACTTATTACTGATTTTTCATTAATTTTAATTGGTTCATCACTAATTACATTCAATATGCTTCCTTCATAATCTACCTGTACTTCTGAACCCGTTCTATCCTTCACAGATCCTTCTACAAAATTAGTAGTTCCAATAAAATCAGCTACAAATTTTGTCTTTGGTCTAAAATATATATCTGTTGGGCTGCCACATTGATGGATTAGTCCTTTATTTATAACTACAATCATATCTGACATCGCAAGTGCTTCCTGCTGATCATGTGTAACATATATCATTGTAAGTCCTAATTTTTTCTGTATTAATCTAAGTTCAACTCTTACCTGTTCTCTAAGCTTAGCATCTAAGTTACTTAAAGGTTCATCTAAAAGGAGTACATCTGGATTCATAACTAATGCTCTTGCTATTGCCACCCTTTGCTGCTGACCACCAGACATTTGGTTTGGATATCTATCTTTTAAATTAGATAATTGCATAAGCTCTAGTACTTTTTCTACTCTTTCCTTAATAACCGCTTTATTTTCTTTTTGTATATTGAGTCCATAGGCTACATTATCAAAAACAGTCATATAAGGAAATAAGGCATACTCTTGAAAAACCATAGGAGTATTTCTCTTGTATGGAGGAAGATTTTCAACATTTTTACCATTTATAATTACTTCACCAAAATCTGGCTCATAAAATCCCGCTACTGTTCTTAAAAGCGTTGTTTTACCACATCCACTAGGCCCTAAAAATGTTACAAAATCCCCTTTTTTCATTTTAAGATTTACATCGTCTATTACTTTATTACCAGCAAATACTTTATTTATATTTTTCAATTCAACTAAAATATTATCCATTAATAGTCCTCCTGTTATAATTCAAATATATTAATTTTGTTTCTAAAAATTAGTTTTACAATACCAAAAGTAATTAAAATAGTTAAAACCATTCCTAATGCTGTTGCACTAGCCACTCCATAAAATCCGTGATCTGAAAGACTTAATATCTTTACAGAAGCCAACATCCACTGAGGAACTACAAGGAAAATAACAGTACTTAATGTATTCATAGATTTCATAAAACTATAAACAAAACTAGTTGAAAATGCATTTTTTAACATAGGCATAACTACTTTTCTAAAAGTAACTACACTGTTTGCTCCTAAATTTGTAGAAGCCTCTTCTATAGATTTATCAATTTGTTTAAACGCTGAAATTGCATTTCTATATCCTACTGGTAATTGTCTTAAACTCATACCTAAAACTACAATTGCTGCTGTACCTGTAAGAGGTAACGGTCCATCATTGAAAGCTAAAATTAAAGCTAATCCTATGAATGTTCCTGGTAAAGATACTGGAAGCATAGCTAGAAAATCCATAGCTCCTTTACCTGGAAATCTCTTTCTAGATACAACAAATGCTATAACAAGACCTAAAATAGTTGTAATTATTGCTGTAGCCAATGCTAAAATCCAACTATTTTTAATAGCACTTGAATTTAAAATTCCTTCTTTTATGTTGTATAAAGTAAACGTGTTATTTACACCAAAGTTTTTTGTTACTGCATATCCGATAATTACAGCAAATATTAAAATTATTATTAAAGCCACAATAGAACATATAATAAACAAAATCCACTTAACCAAAGGTGATACAGCATCTCTTTTTAGTCCTGCTACTGGTTTTCCTGTAACAGTAACATAAGATTTTCTATCTAAATAATACTTTTGAATTAAAAAAACTATTAATGTAGGAATAACAAGCATTACACTTAAAATTGCAGCTACCCCCATATCCCAATTTCCTGTAACCTGCATATATGCTTCTGTTGCTAAAACTCTATAATTACCACCTACAAGCATTGGATTTCCAAAATCCGCAAAAGCATTTATTGCTACAAGTAAAAAAGCGCTTAATATTCCTGGTGTTGCAAGTTTTAAAGTTACTGTTCTAAATAAAGTAAAACCTCTAGCTCCCAAGTTTTGAGCAGCAAGTTCCAAATTTGGACTTATAGATTTCAAAACTCCAGAAATAGTCATATATGCTAAAGGGAAAAACGCTATAGTTTGAACTATCCAAAGTCCAACCCATCCATATAAATCCACCTTTAAATTTAATAAATGATACGTAATAAATCCTCTTCTTCCAAATAACATAATAAAAGCAAGTCCTGTAATTACAGATGGTGCCATTATAGGAATTAACGCTATAATTCTAAAAAACTTCTTACCTGGTATATCAGTATAATTCATTGCATATGCATATATAAACCCTATAACAATAGCTGATGTAGTAGCTAATAATGAAGAAAACATTGTATGAGCAAAATCAACCAAAAATTCTTTCTCTGTAAATACTCTTACCCACTCAGCTTTATTAGGTATTGATAATACTTTTAAAAAAGGATATAGAATAAATATAATAAACGTCAATGCTAAAATTAATAAAACGATAAGCAAAGCAGGCTCTTTAATTACATTTTTCAAATCAAATTTTAACCCTTTTTTTTCTTTTAATGATATTTCAGACATCTTCTCATCTCCTAACTAATTAATGCTATCAGGAAAAACCTGATAGCATTAAAATATTATTTCAACTTACTCCATTTTCCCTGTAAATCTTTTTTATCTTTTCCTGATTTATTAAAATCAAATGCTTTGAAAATTGGTAATTCAGATAATTTTTGTCCACCTTCTGGTATCTTTACATCTGCTCTAGTTGAAATAGCCATTGAGAAATCACCAAGTATGTCTCCTGCTTCTTTAGTTAAGCAATAGTCAACAAAAGCTTTTCCCGCTTCATCATTTGGTCCATTTTTAAGCTTTGAAAGTGAACAGATTGTCCAACCTGCCTCATTAGGAATTCTTGATGATATATTAAATCCTGATTTTTTTACTATTAACTGATCATCCATAAAGTTTAAACAAATAAGATATTCACCTGTTCCAACCTTTTGTGCTGGTGTAAATCCACTACCTGTAAATTGAGCTACATTATTTTTTAATTTTCCTAAGTATTCCATTGCCTTTTCTTCTCCTCTTGCTTGAACAAGTGAAGAAACTATTGTATAACCTGTTCCTGAAGTTTTTGGATCTGGCATAATAATTTCACCTTTAAACTCAGGCTTTAATAAGTCCTCAAAAGTTTCTGGTCTTTTTAAACCTTTTGGCGCAAATTCTTTTTCCCATCTGTCTTCATTTATACCAATTGATAATGGCTCAACATATAAGCCTGTCCAATGACCATCTTTATCTCTATATTCTACTGGAATATCTTTTGCATTTTCAGAAACATATTTATCGTTTAGATCTTTTTGTTTCATTAATTCATGAGCGTCAGCAGTTCCTCCAATTAATATATCAGCTTTAGGCGCATCTTTTTCTGCTACAATTCTTGTTATTGCTTCTCCTGTAGGCATTCTTATAAAAGAATAATTACATCCTGTCTTTTCTTTAAAATCATCAAGTAGTGCCTTAGCTTCATCTTCATGAAAAGATACATAAACTACTAAATTCTTTCCTTTTAAATTTTGTGCATCACCTTTACCAGCAGAAGTTGGCGCTGCTTGTTTACTTCCACATCCCGCTAAAAGTGTCATTGTCATAAGTCCTGATAAAACCAAAGAACCTATCTTTTTAAAATTCATTTGAATTCCTCCCTAAAAAAATTTATTACTCATGATAACGTTATCAACAAATACAAAGTAACCTAATTACTGCTTATTGCTCTGCAAACATCTAAAATATGCCCTTTCATGTATATAGCTTTTATTACATCTCTTCCAAAATCTTGTACAACTATATATTCATTTTCATATACATCTATATTAATGATATTGTATCCTTTGCCTATATCTACATAAATTTTTATATGATACTGTAACTTACCCTTATTTTTAATTGCTTCTTGCAATTCCTTTGTACTATGAATTGGTGTGAATTTAGCAATCTTATTTTTTAACTTATTTTTATCCTTATCACCACATTTTTTAATAACTTCATTATTATTAACTACAACAACCTTATTTCTTCCATTGATTAATTCTGATAGATTTTGTGGTGAAAATAAAATTTCTTCTAAATAACTTCTTAGTTTATCAATGTACGGTTTAGAATAATAATCACCATAACTGAAATTATTAATTCTTAGTTCATTTCCTAAAAAAAAGCTATCTTTTTTGCCATTTAAATATGATATATTTCCCTCTATTTCATTTGATTTATTCTCGTAAACACTTTCACTATAAATATCTACCTTTTGATTTTCTTGAATTATTTTTATAATATACCATATGTTTTGTATAATCTTACTATCACTTACAGTACCTTTTCCCCATATTTCACTATAAAATTCCAACTTTATGGGTACTAGATTTTCATTTCTTTCAATAACTTCTTCCCTATCATCAATTACAAATAAATGATTATAGCTCTTTTCATGATTTTCCAATACTAAAAATACAATAACCAATATAATACCTATGCATATAAGAGCTATACTATAATACTCTCTTTTTTTAATCATATCTTACCCACCCTTATAATATCAAAAAAGTATACCACAATCTTCTCAATAATGTATCACATTGTATCACAATTGTAACATTTTGAAAACCAATACAATTTCAGTTCCATCTTTTACCTTTATTAGTATATCTCCATCCTGTTTTCTCATTATTTCTTTACATATATGTAATCCTAACCCAACTCCCCCTAACTGCTTTTGTAATTTTCTGTTCACTGTAAAAAAGGGTTGAAAAACTTTTTCTAAATCTTTAAGTGGAATTCCCTTTCCATCATCTTTAATACTTATCAATAATTTATCTTTTTCACTGTTCATATTTATAAAAATATTGTTACACTCTGCATATTTTATAGCATTATCTATAATATTTAACATAACCTGTTCTGTTTTATTACCATCTATAAATAATTCATTATCATAAATCTTCTTGTGAACTTTAATATTATATTTATCTAATCTAAGCTGTAAAGTAGATAAACTTTCTTCAATAATCTTTTTTATATTTGTTTTTTGTTTATTTATCTTGAATTCATTTCTGCTTAATCTAGATACCTCCAAAAGCTCTTCTACAAGTAAAAGTAATCTCTTTCCTTCTTTTTTAATGTAATAACTACACTTATCTAAATCCTCTGTTTTTCTTACTTTTGTAATTAAATCTGAATAACCCATAATTGAAGTAAGTGGCGTTTTAAATTCATGAGTTATATTATCTAAAAATATCTTCTGCTTTTGTTTTTCATCTTTTAATTTAAATATATATTTACTAACATTTTGCGACATAGTATTAAAAGAAGAAGCTAGTTGACTTATCTCATCCTCACTATCAACCTCAATAACTTTTGAAAATTCTCCATTGGCAACCTGTTCAGAAGCATTTTTAAGCTTTAGTACAGGACTAACAATCTTATTAGCAAATATATTACTCAAAAAAATAGATATAATTATAGCCAGTGTTGAAACTAACCCCATTATACCCACAGTATTCCAAACAATTTTAAGTTCATTATCTATAGAATAAATATATCTTATACAACCTAATGTTTTATTGTTAAAATATATCGGACTAGAAAAAAACACATATCTCTTTCCTTGAACCTTTTTAATAATATAACCCTTTGTACCTGAAACAGCACTTTCTACATCTTTATCTTTATTAAAATATGGATACTCCTTAGAATCTCCAATAAGACCATCATTATTATAAATCTGTACTCTAAGTTTGGAATAGTTGGATAAGTATGTAGCTATAAACTGACTCATGTTTTCTAAAACCATTTCTTCATTGGAATTTTCTCCCCTTTTTAAATAATTCATGACATATGCTTGTCCATTGTAACTTTCCTGTTTGAGCATATTAATTGAACTATGAATTACCTTATCGTACAAACTATTCATAGTTACCAAACCAATTAACAAAATAGCTGGAATTAAAACTACAATATTCATAATCATTATTTTCTTTTTTATACCTATCTGCATAACTACACCTCTAGCTTATAACCTACTCCATAAACAGTTTTTATAATCTTTCTATAAGTTTTTAATTTCTTGCGAATTCTCTCAATATGTATATCTACAGCTCTGCTGTTTCCTTGAAACTCATATCCCCAAATTTCTTTTAAAAGCTCCTCCCTTGAAAATACTTTGCCTTCATTAGTAACCATAAGTAATAAAGTTTCAAATTCTCTATAAGTAAATCCTATTTCATTTGAATCAATAAATACTTTTCTCTCATCTTTTAAAATCTTTATAAATCCTTTTTTAACTATATTATTTTCTTTCACTTCATTATTTTCTTTTACTTCACTACTGATTTTAACTTTGTTAATTCTTCTAAAAATTGTCCTAATTCGTAAAATTAATTCCCTACTATCAAAAGGCTTTGTTATATAATCATCTGCTCCTAATTGAAGTCCTAAAAGCTTGTCATTTATCTGTTCTTTAGCAGTAAGCAATATAATTGGAGTTTGATTATCAATCTTTTGAAGCTCATTTATGACTTGAAATCCATCAATATCAGGAAGCATGACATCTAAAATTACTATATCTGGATTAAAATTTTTGAACTTCTCAACTCCTTCATATCCTGAAGAACCTTTCTCTACTTCAAATCCTTCTAAAGTTAAATGCATAGTAATTAACTCTAATATACTTTCCTCATCATCTATCAGCAAAACCTTCATATTATCACCTCTTTAGTTTTCTAAATGAAATCGTTACGATAACATACTATCAGTAGTAATTTTACCCTTAAAAATTATATATTGCAATATTGTTCTACAGAATAAAATACAGGTTGTTTTTGTATAAATAATCAATAATAGTTAATAATTAAATATGAAAAATAAACTTACAAAACATATAAATTAGGAGGATTTATATATGCAAAAATTAGATTTAATAAATGAAACTCAATTAGGAGTAGCTAAAGCTAATGAAGAAATAAAAAGTATGCTAGAGGGTCAATTTAGAGGTGAAACTGGAGAGGTTGGTCTATACCTTGCTATGGCAAGAGCAGCTCAAAATGAGGGTTATGGAGAAATTGGAGAAGTTCTTAAAAGAATAGCTCATGAAGAAGCAGAGCATGCAGCAAGATTCGCTGAGTTAACAGGTAAAATCTCTGGTTCAACAAAAGAAAATGTTGAAAATATGCTAAGAGGAGAAATTGGAGCTAATAAATCCAAAAAGAATATAGCCACAAAAGCTAAAGAACTAGGTCTAGATGAAGTTCATGATTTTGTAGATGAATCTTCAAGAGATGAAGCAAGACATGCAAAAATATTAAATGGTATCTTAGAGAGATATTTTAAATAAGATAATTATTCCACCCAAAAATACACTGAGTATTAGTTCCCAGTGTATTTTTTAATTAGATCTAAATAAGACATCAATACAATTTACTCATTAAGAATTTTTATTTTTTATTATTCTTTCCTTATAAACTTCTTTAGTACTATAAATATATATCCGAAAACTCAATATTTACTTTTTCTATATTAGTTTGTTCATTATAATTATTATTTTTTATTACTCTATCTTCTGATAATACCTTAATTGGAAGCTCTATAACAAACTCAGCACCTCGTTTAACTCTGCTATTGACAGAAATTTTACCTTCATGCATTTCAACAAGTGCTTTAACCAATGATAATCCTATACCACTTCCCTCTTTTGCTCTTGATAATGATTTATCTACTTGTATAAACCTTTCAAAAATCTGTTTCTGCTTTTGTTCAGGTATACCAATTCCTGTATCTTTAACTGAAATAATTATCTTATCACACTTGTCCATAATATTTACAAAAACTTTCCCTCCAGCCATTGTAAATTTCACAGCATTAGATAGAAGATTTAATATAATTCTTTCAATTTTTTCTGGATCACAAGCTAATATTTTTTCTTCAACATCTGTATCAAATATAAGCTCTATACCTGTACTCCCTACATAATCCACAACTGATAATGTTATATTTTCAACAATATTTATAATATTGCAATTTACTAATTCTATATTTAAATAACCTGCATCAATTTTTGTAATGTCTAATAAATTATTAACTAATCTTATTAATCTAAAACAATTTTGCTTCATTATATTCAAATATTTTTTTGTCTTATTTTTATTCTCATTATCAAATATTTCAATATCACACAACATAGAATTGGTCATCTGCAGTGCACTAAATATTACATTTATAGGCGTTCTTAATTCATGAGAAATATTTGCAAAAAATTCTGTTTTTAATTTATCATACTCAAGTGTTTCTTCTAATAAAATAGTCTTTTCTTTAACCTTTTTATTTAATTTCTCTAAGTCTTTTCTTTCAGATATATCTCTAAAAACTATTAAAATTGATTTTTCTCCATTATAGGTAATAAGAGTTGCCACCGTCTCTGACTCTAAAACGTTTCCATCACTTTTGCGAATAAATTTTTCTTCCGTTAAAGGCATATTACCTTCTTTTTCAATTAACTTTAGATATTTTTGATAGTCTACTTCATAATCAGAATGTGCATAAAACAAATCTTCTAATTTCTTTCCAATTATATCTTCAGGACTTTTTACCCCAAGATATCTTGCTGCCTCCATATTAGCAAACAAAACAGTATCTTTATTACGTACAAATACTCCATGAGGCAACATTTCAAAAAGTTTTTTATATTGCTCTTCACTTACTGTAAGTTTCTTATTTGCTTCAACTAATTCACAAGTACGTTCAATTACCCTTTTTTCCAAATTCTCATTACTTTTTTGAAGCAGCTTTTCAGCTTCTTTCTGCTTTAATTGATTTAGTCCCATAGCAGAAAATATCTTTGCCAATTTGGAACAATATTTTATACAAGTTTCAAGTTTTTTTTCAGAAATAATTGGAACACGTTCTAATGCCTCTAAATATGTATCTATATCATACCCTAACACAATTACTTGTTTTCTAAAATACTCCTTATCAGGTTTCTCTAAAAAAAAATGACCACAAAACAAATTAGCAATATGTTCTCCTTCAACTATAATAGGGGCAACAGCTTCCATAATGCCATTAGGGCATTTATACATATAATATTGTTTGTTTTCTTGTAACCTATTTGCTACAAACCTGTCACTATGTATACATTTAGCTTCACTTACGGGATTCATTCTATGAAATTTTGTGCATATATCCTGCCATCCTATACCACTTAATATATTACCTTCAAGATTTAAAAGTCCATATGGAATTTTAGTTATTTCATAAAAATCACACATAAGATTTTCAAGTTGTTCAATGTCTATAATATCTGTAACTTTATACTTCACAGACTATTTCCCCCTCATAATCCCCAAGTTTAATCCTTAGTTTATAACACTTGTTATTTATAATCTATAAATTTATATTATTTCACTTAATTTGTTAAACTTAACCAATTTACTAATTAATAACATTATATTACCATGTGCATATACATTAAATCAAATGATTATTTTTACTAAATAAAAAGCCATTCTGTATGAATGACTTTAACAATGTGTATCAGATGTAAATTTTTTACTATATCCCAATAAACTCTTCTAAATTTTTATTATTTTTTACCGATATATGTAATAAATACTCTAAATGAGGTGAAAAGAATGAAAAAAATTAGTACAAAAATAATGCTTTTAGTTATTATTACCTGTCTTATTGCTGGTTCTGGTATCGGAATTTTTAGTATTGTTAAAATGAGACAAGACAATATTAAAAATATTCAAGAACTTGAAAGTACTTTAAAACGTGATTATGACGAAAACATAAAGACCGAAGTAGAAACCATGGTTAGTATACTTCAATCTTATTATGACAAGTATCAAAATGGTAAAATGACACTTGAAGAAGTAAAAAATCTAGGTGCTGATACACTAAGAAAAGCTAGATATGGAAAAGAAGGTTACTTTTGGGCAGATACTAGTACAGGTGTAAATGTAGTTTTACTTGGAAAAGATTCGGAAGGTAAAAACAGATATAATCTTCAAGATAAAAAAGGTAACTATATAATTCAAGACATAATCCAAAACGGTATGAAAGAAGATGGAGGATATACAGACTATTGGTTTCCTAAAAATGGTGGGACTGAACCTCTTCCCAAAAGAGCATATTCGCTTTACTTCGAACCTTTTGATTGGGTAATTGGAACTGGAAACTATATTGATGATATAGACAACCTAATTATGCAAAAGAAAACTGTTTTAGAAGAACATATGCACAAAAACATACTTACTATAAGTGCTTTCATAATTGCAGCTATTATACTTTCTGTTATTTCAGCAGTATATTTCAGTAAAAAAATAAGCAATCCTATTTTATTAATAACTAAACTTATAGATAAAACATCCCAACTCGATTTAAAATATGATAAAAGCTTTGAGGTAATTTCATGGTATAAAGATGAAACAGGAATTATGGGAAAGGCAGTTGTGAATTTAAGAGAAGAATTAAGAACTATAGTAGGAAATATAAAAGAAAACTCAACTAATGTAAACAATCATTCTCAAACCCTCTCAACATCTATTAATGAAACCGTACAATCTATTGATGCTGTAACAAAAACTATAGAAGAACTAGCAAAAGGTGCCACAGAACAAGCTAGAGATTCCCAAGAAGGAACAGAAAAGCTTACAAATCTTGCAGATGAAATTAATACTGCTAGTAATAACGCTGACTTACTTAAAGAATATTCAAATAATACTAAAATAGTTAATACTCAAGGAATGCAAGCTATGGAAATACTAGCTGATAAAGTAAAAGAAAACAACCAAGCTGTTTCACAAATTGCACAAAATATAAATATTCTTTCTGATAAATCTAGTTCCATTAATGAAATTGTAAACACTATACAGTCAATAGCAGAACAAACAAATCTATTAGCATTAAATGCTGCTATAGAAGCTGCTAGAGCTGGTGAATCTGGCAAAGGCTTTGCAGTTGTTGCTGATGAAATAAGAAAGCTTTCTGAACAAACTGCTAACTCTACTGATGAAATTAACAATATGATTGAGCAAATACAGAATGAAATAAACGTTGCTAAGCTTAATATGGATAAAGGACAGTCTACAATTAGTGAAGCCAACTCTTCTATGAATGAAGCTGAAAAAGCTTTTAATACAATAGAAAAAGCTATTGTAGATATGATAGAACAAACAAATCATCTTGTTCTTAATATTGATAAAGTAAATGAAGATAAAGATTCAGTATTAAGCTCTATCCATGGAATATCTGCTATTTCTGAAGAATCAGCAGCTTCTACTGAAGAAGTATCTGCATCTATGGAAGAACAGTCAAGTGCAATGGAAAATGTAGCTCAAACTACAGAAGAACTTGAAAATATCGTTAAACAATTAGATTCAGTAGTACAAAAATTTAATATTTAATACTTTTTAACTCTTCGCCATAACCGCAAAACTAAATTGCAATCATGGCGAATTTTTAAAGGCTTTCATTTAAAATAACAAACTATGAGTAAATAAAAAAAGACTGTAGTTTTTTAGGACCTGATATTATTTCTCTTTCTACATACAATGTTCCGTCATTTTTTGTTTTTACACTCCATTTTACTAACATTATTTTACCATTTTGAATTTCAATTCCTGTTATACATCGAGGATGAACGCAGCTTCCATCATTAAAATATGGTGGTTCTCCAACATCAGGAAACATAGGACGATGTGTATGACCTGCAATAACCATTTGATTATTAGCTTTTACCCATTTTATAATATTTTTTTCAGTGATTTTTTTCTTTTTATAATTCTTTGCAGGACTTGTTGGATCTTTAACCCCCAAATGTAATGTCAATGGTCTCCATATATACCTAATTAAAAATCTACTCAAACGCCAAAGCTGATCATTAATTAAGTCACCTTGATGTCCATGTACAATAAAAATTTTGTTTTTTGTAGATAAGTACTTTAAAATTAGTCCTTCATACACTTCAATTTTATCGAATAAAGGTTTATACTTTTCCTTTCGCTCATCGTAATAATAATATAAGTTTTTTTGAACATATTTTTTGTTCTTTTTTACAATATCGTGATTACCCCAAATCATATATAGTCGTTTATCATTATAAAATTTACTCATTAACCAAAAAATAGGACTATGTGTTTGCCTTATTTCTGAAAATTTCCTATTTTCCCAAAGCTCATCTCCATCTCCTATTTCAATATAGGTAAAATCATGTTCATAATAATAATTTAATGCCGTAAAAAGAATATTTTCATTATTAGCAAAATCATCTGTCCAACTATTATCTCCTCGATGACAATCACTAATTAATATAAATTTAGATAAATCATCAATAAATATTTCTTTTGATGACTTAAACACTTTAGTTAAACACTTAAAAGTAGACATATCTTTCCCTCATCTAAATATAGTGATTTCATTACAATATATGACTTGACAATTTATTTAGGAACTTTTTTATCAATGAACCTGTAATCAACGTATTATTTGAATAATAGTGCAAAAAATAACCCTATAAAAATAGGGAGGTATTGTCATGGGTAAAAAAATTATAATCGTTGGAGGTGTTGCAGGTGGTGCATCTTCTGCTGCACGACTTAGAAGGTTAGATGAAAATGTTGAAATCATAATGTTTGAAAAAGGTGAACATATATCTTTTGCTAACTGTGGTCTCCCATATTATATTGGTGAAACTATAAAAGAAAGAGAAAATCTTTTATTACAAACGCCTGAAGCTATGAATAAAAGATTTAACATAGACATTAGAATTAATAGTGAAGTTATAGGATTGGATACAGATAATAAAAAAGTGGTGGTTAAAAGTAAAAATAAAGAAAACTACGAAGAAACCTATTATGCTTTGATTTTAGCTCCAGGTGCAAAACCACTTACTCCTCCTATAGAAGGAATAAATAGTGATAAAATATTTACTTTAAGAAATGTTACAGATACTGATAAAATAAAAAGCTCTCTTGATAAAAAAAGCATTAAGACTGCGGTTGTGGTTGGCGGTGGTTATATAGGTGTTGAAATGGCTGAAACTCTAAAAGAAAGAGGTATAGATGTAGCCTTAGCAGAAGCGGCACCTCATATACTTGCACCTTTTGATTCTGATATGGTAACAATAGCTGAAAAAGAAATGCAGGATAACGGAGTTAATTTATTATTAAATGATGGTGTTAAATCTTTTGAAGATAAAGGGGAGCAAATTCAAGTAACTTTAAACAGTAATACAAATCTTATAGCTGATATTGTTATTCTGGCAATTGGAGTAACTCCAGATACAGGATTTTTAAGAGATACAAATTTAGAATTTGGTCCTAGAGGTCATATCATAGTAAACAATAAGTTAGAAACTAATATCAAAGATATTTATGCTGTTGGAGATGCAGTTGAAGTAGTAGACTTTATAAATGGTAAAAAAACAGCTATTCCTCTTGCTGGTCCTGCAAACAAACAAGGAAGAATAACCGCTGATAATATTTGTGGTTTAAATTCAACTTATAAAGGAACTCAAGGCACATCGGTAATCAAAGTATTTGATTTGATCTGTGCATGTACGGGAAATAACGAAAGAACTCTTCAAAAGAATAAGATAGACTATAAAGTGATATACGTACATCCTCAATCTCACGCTTCATATTACCCTGGTGCTACACCAATAGCTCTTAAATTGATATTTAATAGTGAAGGTATAATATTAGGTGCTCAAGCCATAGGATATGAAGGTGTTGATAAAAGAATTGATGATATAGCTACAGTTGTAAGACTTGGTGGAAAAGTGCATGATTTAACAGAACTTGAACTATGCTATGCACCACCTTACTCTTCAGCTAAAGACCCTGTAAATATTGCTGGATACTATGCTGAAAATATTCTAAGTGGTTTTTCTGAAATAGTTCTTCCTAGAGATATTGATTCTAGAGATAAAAACTATGTAGTTCTTTTAGATGTAAGAACTCAATTAGAAAGAGATAACGGATATATAGAAGATTCTATGTTTATAACTTTAGATAAATTAAGGAAACATGTAAATGAATTAGATAAATCTAAAGAATACTGGGTATACTGCCAAATAGGTCTTAGAGGATATGTTGCAGAACGAATACTAAAACAGCATGGATTTAACGTTAAAAATATTACAGGTGGCTATAAATCTTATATGTCTGCAAAATTTAAACCTAAAAGACTAAAACCTAAAAGACTAAAACCAATTGGAATAACTACAACCGAAGAAAAAACTGAAAGCAAAACTGATTTTGTTAAAAATCTAGATGCTTGTGGTCTTAGCTGCCCAGGCCCATTAATGAAAGTTAAATCAGCAGTTGCTGAATTACGTGAAGGAGATACTCTTAAAGTAACAGCTTCTGATCCTGAATTTTATGAAGATATTAAATCTTGGTGTAAAAGAACCAATAACGAATTAGTAATTTTGAATAAAGAAAAAGGAATAATCACCGCTGTAATAAAAAAAAATGCTGTCAAGCTGTAAATCTATTTATTACCTTTAAAAACTATTAGAACTAATAATACTAAAACTAGCCAGTAGATCAATTTAATTCATTGTTTTGCTGGCTATAATTTGTTTTTCATTCAAAATTTCCTAAAAATATAAAAAAATTATAAAAATATAAATTTTATTGACACAACTCATTTAATATTTTATACTAAATACAATAAATCATCTGATTTCTAATAATAATTTTACTTGATTAGCTGATAGAAATATCAGCGTAAAATATTGCAGTGCACGCAAACGTTTGCACGAGTTGTAAAAATATTAATTGTATAATTATTGTTAATCTCAATATACTTTTAATTTTTTATTTAATATTGTGCAACCCTAGTTCATTAGATTTTAGGTAAAATATTATAACATGTGCAAACGTTTGCGTATACCACATAGGATATCGGATGAGCAATTATCATTAACCTAAATAATTTATACTAATGTTGTATTTATTACGGTGAGGGAGGAACTATTATGAAAAAATCAGGACAAGGTTCATTTGAATTTTGGCAAAAATTCAGTAAAGCTTTACTAGTTGTTGTAGCAGTTATGCCAGCTGGCGGATTAATGATTTCATTAGGTTCAGTTATCGGAATGTTAGCACCTAATGTTTCGTTTGTTCAAACCCTAGCACAAGTTGTAGGAGGCATAGGTTGGGCAATCATTTGTAATCTCCACATACTTTTTGCTGTAGCTATTGGTGGTTCTTGGGCTAAAGAACGTGCTGGCGGTGCATTTGCAGCACTTATCTCATTTATTTTAATAAATAAAATTACTGGTACTATATTCGGTGTTACTAGTGATATGCTTACTGATGCAACTGCAACAGTAACTTCATTAACAGGTCAACATCTTTTAGTTAAAGACTACTTTACTTCTATTCTTGGATCTCCAGCATTAGATATGGGAGTATTTGTTGGTATTATCTCTGGTTTCCTTGGAGCAATTTTATACAACAAATATTATAACTACAATAAATTACCAAACGCACTTGCATTCTTTAATGGTAAAAGATTTGTACCATTTGTTGTTATATTAGGTTCAGCAGTTACTGCATTAATCTTTTCACTAGTTTGGCCATTTGCTCAAACAGGCATACATGGATTTGGTAAATGGATTGCAACATCACAAAATTCTGCACCATTCCTTTCACCATTTATATATGGTACACTTGAACGTTTATTATTACCTTTTGGTCTGCACCATATGGTTACAGTACCAATAAACTACACAGATCTTGGTGGAACATACACAATCTTAACTGGTGATAAAATAGGTCAGATAATAGCTGGACAAGATCCTCTTTGGCTTGCATGGGCTACTGACTTAGGTAACTTAAAATCAGCTGGAGATATGGTTCAATACAATAACTTACTTGCAACAGTTCATCCAGCGCGTTTTAAGGTTGGACAAATGATTGGAGGCGCTGGTTCATTAATGGGTGCTGCATTTGCCATGTATACAAGCGTAGCTAAAGAAAAACGTGAAAAATACAAATCAATGTTTTTTTCAGCAGCACTTGCAGTTTTCTTAACAGGTGTTACTGAACCACTTGAATTTATGTTTATGTTTGTTTCACCAATATTATATGTAACTTATGCAGTTCTACAAGGATGTGCATTTGCATTTGCAGATATAATTAACCTACGTGTTCACTCTTTTGGTATACTAGAACTTATAGCACGTGTCCCAATGATTGCAAACGCAGGAATTACAGGTGATTTAATAAGATTTATATTGGTAACTGTATTATTCTTCTTCGTAAATTTCGTTGTATTTAAATTTATGATTAACAAATTTAATCTATCAACTCCAGGACGTAATGGAAATGAAATTGATTCTGAAGATGAAGATGATTCAAATGATACAACTTCTACTGTTGGAATGAAAGAAGCTGCTGCTGGTAAAACTGAATCTAGCCAAGCTGAAAAGATAATTGATTTACTTGGTGGAAGAAATAATATTGTAGACGTAGATGCTTGTATGACACGTCTTCGTGTAACAGTTAAAGATATAAATAATGTAGGCTCTCAAGCAGAATGGAAAGCAAATGGTGCTCTAGGACTTATTGTTAAAGGTAAAGGGGTTCAAGCAATTTATGGTCCAAAAGCAGACGTATTAAAATCTGACATCCAAGATATTTTAGGAATATAATATTATGAAGCTTTTAACATTAAACTGTCACTCTTGGCAGGAAGATAATCAACTTGAAAAGATTCAAACCATTGTAAATGACATCAAAGAAAAATCATATGATGTTATTGCAATTCAAGAAGTAAGTCAATTAATAAATGAAAAATCAATAGATAACAAGATTAAGGCAAATAACTTTGCCTTAGTTTTGTTAAACGAACTAAATAAATTGGATGTCAGTGATTATAAAATGGTTTGGGATTTTTCACATATTGGCTATGATGTATATGAAGAAGGACTTGCTCTTTTAACCAAGCATGATATAGTAAAAGAATATTCATTCTTCATATCCAGAAATCATGATATAAACTATTGGAAGACACGTAAAATTGTTGGTGCTTCTATAAATATAGATGGTCAGTTAATGGACTTCTACTCATGCCATCTTGGATGGTGGATTGATGAGGAAGAACCTTTTAAAAATCAAGTAGACTGTCTTTTTAAAAACATTGCATTTGATAAACCAACTTTCTTAATGGGAGATTTTAACAATAATGCTTTCATTCGAGATGAAGGATATGACTACTTAATTGAAAAAGGAATGTATGATACCTTCTCTCTTGCCAAACAAAAAGATAAAGGTATTACTGTAAAAGGTAAAATCGATGGTTGGGATGAAAATAAAAATAACATGCGACTTGATTTGATTTTAGTAAATGAAGAAATTGATGTTAAATCATCTCAAGTTATTTTCAATGGTAAAAACAAGGAAGTAGTTTCTGATCACTATGGTGTAGAAATTGAAATTTAAAGATTTCATTGGGAGAACGACTTAAAGTAGTTCTCCCACTTGCTTATCCCTTAAATACCATTTATTAGAAAAGGAGTGGTTTTGTATGAAAATATTAAAGAACTATTTTGGTAAAACAGCAAATAATAAAGATGTTCTCGAATATACTCTGACAAATGATAATTCAGCATTTATCAAAGTATTAAACTACGGAGGAATTATATCAGAAATTTGTGTACCAGATAAATATGATAATTTTGAAAATGTTGTATTAAGTTTAGATAATATAGAGAATTATGAAGAAAAGTCCCCTTGCTTTGGTGCATTAATAGGACGAATAGCAGGAAGAGTTTCTAATGCCTCATTTACTATTGATGATGTGGAATATAAGCTAAAAGCAAACAATTTCAATTCTAATCTTCACGGAGGTCCTTTTGGATTTAACAATCAAATTTGGAATATAAAAGAAGTTATTGATAAAGATTATGTTGCTTTAGAGCTTAGTTATTTAAGTTCTGATGGTGATCAAGGTTTTCCTGGAAACTTAAATGTAAAAGCTGTATACAAATTTACTAATGACAATATACTAGAAATTTCATATGAAGCTGAAACCGATAAAAAAACTATTATTACTTTAACTAACCATAGTTATTTTAATCTATCAGGTAATTGCAAAGAAAAGATTCTTAATCACTCTTTAACTATTAATTCTGATGAATATATACTTATTAATTCAGAAGGTGTTCCTGAATCTTCTTCAGATGTAAAAAATACTCCTTTTGATTTTAGACAATGCAAAAATATTAATAAAGATATCTTTGCTGATAATGAACAAATAAAATACGGTAATGGTTACGACCACCCATTTATATTAAATCAAACTACTAATCCTCAAGTTATACTAGAAGAAGAAAAAAGCGGTAGAATACTAGAAATCTCAACAGATCAGCCAATAGTAGTTTTATTTACAGCTAATTCTATTAGAAAAGACATGACTCTAAGAGGTGGAGTATCTTCTGATAATCATCTAGGAGTTTGTCTTGAAACTCAATGGTATCCTGATGCTATTAACAATCCAAATTTTCCAGCTTACATTTTAAATCCTGGTGAAAAATATAATACTAAAACTACCTATGCATTTAAGGTAAAATATTAAAAAAGTAATATTTTAAATTTTAAAGACATCTAGAGTAATTTAATTACCCCAGTTGTCTTTTTCACGTCTTAAAAATACAAATATTATTTTGTATTGCTTTTATTCGTCTTTCTTCTCCTTTTCATTACATTTTTTGGCTTATTTTATAAAAAAATTGATATTTTTCTATATTTTTTTTATAATACTAATTGATAGCAATAAATAATATTTAAATATGTTCATGTAAAAAAGGGGATAGTACTCATGGTAAAGTTAAAAAATAATAGTATTTCAAAAAAAATCTTATTTTGTTCTCTTTCTGTAATGCTAATAGTATTTTTAATGGTAGGCCTTTACATTAATAATTACGTTAGAAATTTACTTTTAAAAGATTTAAAAAATAATCTAAAGTCTAACACTGATACTATTTCAGAAAGATTAAATTCTTATTTCTCCAAAAAAGAAGAAATAGTAAATAATTTAGCTAACAATCAATTTATATTAGATTACTTGAAAAAAGTAGAGACACGAGATCAAACTACAACTCAACCTGAATATGAAAATATAATAAGAACATTAAAAAACATTAAAGCATCAGATTCTAATATTTCTTTAGTATACGTAGCTTTAAATGATGCTGGTATTTACATAAGAAGTGATGAAAAAAAACAGAAACCTGATTATGATGTAAAAAAAAGGCCTTGGTATATTGAGCCAATAAAAGCAGGTAAAACTACTTTTACAAAACCCTATCTTGATACTAGCAGTCAAAAAATGGTTATTAGTATTGTAAAACCAATTTTTGATAACAATAAAGTTTTAGGAGCTATAGCTATTGATTTAACTATTGATGATATACCTGAAATTATGAAAAAACAAAAAATAGGTACTACTGGTTATTCTATTTTATTAAATACAGATGGAACTATAATATATCATCCTGAAACTGAAAAGATTTTAAAACAAAAAATATTTGATTTAAGTGATGATTTAAAAGTTATAGGAAATAAAATGGTAAATGGCAAATCAGATATATCTACATACACATACAAAAATAAAGAGAAATATATATCTTATAATCCTATAAACTCTAATGGTTGGTCTGTTGGTGTTTGCATGGAAAAACAAGAAATTGAAAAACAACTTGTATCATTTAATAAAACTCTTATATTGTTATATGTTATTGCCTTTATAATATTATTTATTGTACTATTAGTATTAACAAAAAAAATATTAAAAGAAATTCCTAATCTGCTCAATAGTATAAAAACAATATCAAATGGAGATTTAACAGTAAAAGTAAATGTTACATCAACCGATGAAATTGGTCAGATATCTATAGAGCTTACCAATATGGTGGATAATATAAATTCCTTAATAAGAACTGCAAATTCTTCATCAAACACAGTGAAAAACTCATGTGATTATCTTGCTAAAATAACTGAACAAACAGTTTTATCAACTAATGAGGTAGCTTCTTCTATGCAATCAATTGCAAAATCTTCGCTACAACAAGCGTTAGATACAGAGATAAGTTCAAACGAAATGAATAAATTATCTCAAAATATAGAAAAAGTAACTTCAGCCTCTAAATCAATAAGTAGTTTGGCAAATAAGACTAATGAATTAGGTAGTGAAGGTCTTAAAGTACTAAAAGAATTAACTAAATGTTCTTCTGAAACTAATAAATCCTCTAATGAAATAAGTAAAATTATATCTAATGTAAATGAAAGTTCCGATAATATAGGTGGAATAGTAAAAACTATAACTGAAATAGCAGAACAAACTAACTTATTAGCATTAAATGCATCTATTGAAGCAGCTAGAGCAGGTGAATCTGGAAAAGGCTTTGCAGTAGTAGCAGATGAAATAAGAAAATTAGCAGAATTAACTTCTGAATCTACATATGAAATCAAAAATCATATTACAGACATTCAGGACAAATCAAAACTGTCAGTTGAAAAAATGAAAGATACAAATGATATTGTAAAACAAAATGATCTTGCAGTAATACAGACTAAAGATATATTTAATGAAATATTAAGTTCGTTAAATGAGTTAACAAAACATTTAGATGGAATTATAAATTATACCTTTGAAATGAATAATAGAAAAGGTGAAATAATTAAATCTATTACTAATATTTCTGCATCTTCTCAAGAAGCATCTGCAGCAACTGAAGAGGTATCTGCATCTTCTGAAGAACAGTTAGCAAGTATGGAACAAATATCTGAACACACACACAAATTAAAAGAACTATGTAATGTATTAAATAATGAATTAAATAAATTTAAAATATAATAAACGAGAGGCTGTATGTAAATAACAACAGCCTCTCTTCTATTTATTATTTATGCAATAATCTTTCTTCATCAGACCCTAATTTAATTGTTTTCTCTGAAGGTCTATATAAACCAATATTTTCATCTCTACCTTGCAAAATATATTTTGCATTAGCATCTCCTATATTTTCTGCTGCTTTTTGTGAAAGCTTACCTATAGGACTTGTTTTACTCTTTAATCTATTGTTAATTAGAACTAATTGAGTATCCTTAAAATCACTCATCATTCTAACATCTCCATTACTGTCACCACATACAAGTACAGGTCCATGACCGTATTTTTTAACAAGAATATCTTTGATAGCTTTTGTTTTACCTTCCCCTTGTGTTTGAGGATAACCTTTTTTATACTCAGCCTGAATTATTCCCTTTTTATCTCTTTCTAATTTCATAGCGATTACATGATCTTCTGGAAGATTATATCCATATTTAGGACTACATGCAAATTCCTTAATAACATCTTCAAAAGATGCAGAACAAATGTATACATCAATACCATTCTTAGCTAAAGCATGCATTAAATTAATAACTTCAGGGTTAGTACGAAGTCCACTAGTAAAAGTTACTGAAACTACACCTGCTTTACCTGATAACTTTTCACTACTTGTCCATGTACGTTTTTCTATTGCATCTGCTAAATTAAAATCATCAGATTTTTGTGCTAAAGCTCTAACTTCTTGTGAATTCATATTTTTAAACATATATAAAACCCACGGATATCCTACACTTGCATCAAAACTACCATTAATAGATTCATATAAATAATATAGTTTTGCTCTAAAATCTTTAAACTGCTCACATTTTTTAATTTCTTCTAAAGATTTTTTCCCTTTAAGACCTACGTAATTATTATATAAATATTTATAGTCATTATCTAAATCTTCACCTATTTTTGATATATTAACAGATTTTCCACTTTTATTATTAAATTCTTCATTAAAATTTTTGTCTGGTATATCTTTCCTTATTACTTTTGAAAATTCCTCTGGAGTCATTTTAAAAACAAGATTTTCTATTTGATATCTAAAAAGCGCTTCTTCTGTATCCATATATATAGAAGTTTGATCCCAATCAAATACAGCATAAGGCTTACTGTTATAATTATATTTAGTGCTTCTTATTCCATTTCTAAGAATTAAATTTTTCAAAGCATTATATGTATTAGGTGACCATCTTCCAGCCTCTAATTCTGGAACTGAATTTACTAATGATTTAATATAAGAAGTTGATATTTTACTATCATAAGTACTTCTGCTATTTTGTAATTTTAGATTATAATTATTTTTTGCCTCTTGAGCATATGCTCCAGTTCCTGGAATCAACATAGCTCCTATTACAGTTAATACTACTAATTTTTTCTTAAGTCCTTTTCCTATCATAATTTTTCTCCTCTCTGTTAATTAATTGGAAATTTTATATACATAATGCAATATACATTCTTTTACAAATTTCTCATAATTATGTTCCTCAAAAATATTTTGTATTAAATTACATTATGTTGAATAAGATTTCGACATAAATTTCTATTTTCCTTCTTAAATGTAAAATTTTATAATCAATTTTCAAATTCAAGACTAAATAAAAATTAGACGATACCACAGTAGAAACTGTTATGCTTACGCTCATAAATTGACTTTTATGCTTGTACATGTTACAATCATAAGGTAAGTATTAGTCAATGGAAAGTTGTGGTATTTTTCTTTTTTCTTATATCCACTCTTATTTTCTATTTAGTTTTAGTATTTTCTAATTATCTTTATTTTTCAAAAGAAATTATATAGATTGTTTTATATTTGTGAAGTAGACTTTAGTAGTAACTAGGCTTGTGAGCTTAAATATGTATTCCTTACAGATTTAAGTAAACTAACCATCATACCGTGAGACTATTGTTGAAAAATATTTATTTATAGAACTGGGGTCTGTTTAGGTCCAAACGGGTCTAAACTACACTACAATTTTGTGGTATAAAATGAGTCAAGATTTTGGCGAAATTTAGGCACTCTAATTCTATGTTTTTACATAGAATTAGAGTGCTTTTTATTATTCAAAAATATATACAAAGAGAGGTTTTTTAATGAAAAATGATATTAGTAACCAACTCGAAGAAAAATTATATAGTAGGAATTTTACTAAATTTGGTTTAGATATGAATCCAGTTGTATCTATTGTTGCCGGATTAGTTATATTGGTTTTTGCAGGATATGCACTTTTAAATTTAGAACATGCAAATCAAGTTTTCGAAAGCGTTAAAAACGCAATTATTGCTAAAGGGGATTGGCTCTTTATACTATCCAGTAACTTTTTTATTGTAGTTTGTTTGTTTTTTGCTTTTTCAAAACTAGGTGATGTAAGAATAGGAGGCGTTAATGCCAAACCTCATTTTTCAAACTTTGCATGGTATTCAATGTTGATATCTGCTGGTATGGGAATTGGATTAATGTTCTGGTCAGTAGGAGAACCTTTATATCATTCTGTAAGTAAACCACCAATTTTCCAGAGTGGAAATGCCGTTAATTCAGCTATGGCAACTGTTTTTTTCCATTGGGGATTACATCCTTGGGGAATATATGCATTAATATCTTTAGCTCTAGCATTTTTCGCTTACAATAAAAATTTGCCACTTTCTTTAAGATCAGTATTTTACCCAATATTAAAAGAAAAAACTTTTGGAATTATCGGAGATCTTATAGACGTGCTTGCTGTTGTAGCATGTTTATTTGGATTGGCTACTTCACTAGGTCTTGGAGTACAGCAAATCAATAGTGGTTTAAGCCATTTATTAGGTATAGATTTTAATGTTAAAATACAGGTTATATTAATTGCTGTTATTACTTTAATAGCAACTTTATCTGTTGTTTCAGGAATAGACAAAGGTGTTAAATTCTTGTCTGAATTAAATATAAAAATGGCTCTTGTATTTATGATTGCTGTTTTCATTCTTGGGCCAACATCATATATATTAAAAACATTTTCTAATTCTTTAGGTCTTTATTTAAATAATTTTGTTAAATCTTCCTTTTTCATATCAACAGGTGACTCAACGTGGCAAGGTAGTTGGTCTGTATTCTATCTTGCATGGTGGATATCATGGTCTCCATTTGTTGGAATGTTCATTGCAAGAGTATCTAGAGGAAGAACAATTAGAGAATTTGTTTTAGCGGTATTAATCGTACCTTCTCTTTTATCATTTATATGGTTATCAGTCTTTGGTGGTACTGCTATACATATAAACAATGCACTTGGTGGAAAATTATTTGAAGTAGTTCAAAATAATCTTCCAATAGCTTTATTTGAGATGATAAACCATTTAAATATACCAATTTTAGCGGGAACTATAAAAGTTATCTTATCAATACTAGGTACATTATTAGTTATTTCATTCTTTGTTACATCAAGTGACTCTGGTTCATTGGTTGTAGACAATATTACATCTGGAGGAAAATTGGATTCACCAATACCTCAAAGAATATTTTGGGCTTTTATGGAAGGATTTATAGCTGCAGTATTATTGTTAATTGGTGGTGAAAAAGCACTTTCAGCATTACAAACAGCTGTAATTAGTGCAGGACTTCCATTTGCAATTATACTAATTATTATGTCTCTATTACTTGTAGGCAGCGTAAGACAGGCTTATAAAAAGCAGAAAAAAATCAAAGATATAAAACGCTATAACAAAGTTGTAGAATATGCTTCCGAAAGAACTGAAACACCAGCTTAAACTAATTATATATAAAGTATAAAACCTAGAAAATCTATATTTTAGATTTTCTAGGTTAATTTTTTAGGAAATAATAATCTTATTCAATGTAATTTCTCAATTTTTTCTTTGTTTCCTCATCAGTAAAAGATGCCTCAACACTGTTATAGTAAATTTGTTTATAATCTTCATATGTGATACTGAATTCCTTCGACACTATATCACATTCATTACTCAAGGTTGTATCAGATACAGTTCTATTGTCAGTATTAATAGTTACTTTGATTCCATCTCTATGATAGTCATAAATTGGATGATTGCTAAAAATATCTACTGCTTTAGTTTGAACATTGCTTTTTGGACACATCTCCAGAGCAATTCCTTTATCCTTTACAATTTTATATGCTTCAGCGCAATCCTTGATATATATTCCATGGCCAATTCTTTCAGCACCTAAAAGCTCAACTGCCTCAAGTACATTTTTACCTATTCCAGTTTCACCAGCATGAATAGTTACTCTGTATCCATATTTTCTCGCTAATTTTATCGGTTCAATGAATCTTTCACAAAATCCTTCATTTTCACTTGAAGCTAAATCTATCGCTACAACTCCTTTCCCAAGGAATTTTTTACCTTTTTCAACTATATCAAAAGCCGTATTCACAGGCATATTTCTCATGCATGATAGTATCAAATTTCCTTTGATATCAAATTTCTCTTCTGCTTCTTTAATTCCATTTAATACACTTTCAATTACTTCCTCAACACTTAATTCCTTTTCAATATGAAGTAGTGGCGCAAATCTTACTTCTATATATTTTACATTTTCCTTTGCCGCATCCTCAAGAAGTTCATAAGCTATTCTTCTAAGACTCTCCTTTGACTGCATTACTGATATTGGAATTACAAATCTTTCTAAATATTCATCAAGACATTTGCATTCTAAAGGTGCAATTAACATATCTTTTATTAATTCAATATCATTAGTTGGAATACTGATTCCTTCTTGTATCGCTATGTCAATAATTGTTTCAGGTCTAACGCTGCCGTCTAAATGGCAATGTAATTCAATTTTTGGTAAAGTTAATAAATCCATATTACCCTCCTATTTATTTTATATTATAAATTTATATTATGAAAAATTTAATTCTAGAAATGCAAAAAACCCTGATTACAAAGAAAATACACATAAGTGTATTTTCTTCGTAATCAGGAATTATAGGTCCCTGGTAGACACCCCCAAACCATATTATTGGGGTTATACGAAGTTAATATATAATCATTTTTACATTATTATAGTTAACTTTATTATAAATGTCAAGCAAGTTGACTTATAATTTTTTTAATGAATTTTCAATTATATCATGAGTAATTTGAGCTAAATTCTTTCTCTCTGATTCAGATAGTGTTTCTAAATATATAGGTTTATGAATTACCATCTTAACAGTATGTCCTGTTACCTTATTACCAACTTCTAAAACTTTGTAAGTACCATCAATTGTAATAGGTACAATAGGAACCTTTGCCTTAAGGGCTAATTTCATGCTTCCTCTTTTAAATTCTACCATCTCTGATTTCAAGCTTCTCGTTCCCTCTGGAAAAATAATCATGGAATAACCTTTTTTTAAATTTTCTACACCTTCATTAATAGCTTTTATACCTTCTCTAATATTTTTTCTATCAATGTATACAGTATGGATTGCACTTAACCAACTTCGAACCAATGGAATTTTTTTTATCTCCTTTTTTGCAATGTATCCTGTAAGTCTGTTTAAATTTGAAGTTAAAAGAAATCCATCAAAAATTGCTTGATGATTAGATACAAAAACACAAGGCCCATCTGGAAGATTTTCCACTCCCATTACCTCAGTTTTAGTTTTAGATACTTTTAAAACATGATCTGATATACCTTTAACCTTCTTATAAGCATATTTATCAGCCAGTTCTGTTGATTTTTTTCTCAAGAAAAATAATTTAATCCCACCTGTTATACTATTTATCAGAAGATAAATTGCAAAATACGTATACCAAAATAATTTAATCATATACTCATTCTCCTTTTGTCTTTAGTCTATTGTAAATATTCTGCTTGTGGAATGATAATTTTTATACTTTGAGGAATTATAATAAAATCGATTTTTTCCGATTTTATTATTTCTCCATCAATATTAACAGCAATTTCTTCTTCTGCTGTTAATGTTACTTTTCTACCTTTATAAAAAGAAACCTCTTCCTCACCTGCGTGTTCTCCTTTAATAAGTTTTGGAAATAAAGCTAACATTCTTGTTCTGCTTAGTTTGTCAACAACACAAACATCAAGAATACCATCCTGTAAATCTGCATGTGGAGCTACTTTCATGCCTCCACCATAGTACTTTCCATTTGCCAATGCTAGTAATGTAATTTGTGAAGTTATTTCTATATCATCAATTTTTAATTGAATATCTCTACATTTATAGCTAAATATTGTACTAAAAAAACTTAACATATAAGCCACTCCACCTGAAACAAACGGAAATTTTTTTAATTTTTTAGCATTATCTGTTACTTCTGCATCAATACCTACAGAAGATATATTTATAAAATATCTATCATTAATTTTTGCTAAGTCTACCTTCTTAGGTATTCCTATTATGGTATTTTTCAGTATATTTTGAGACATTGTTTTTTTGCAAATACTTTTAACAAAATCATTTCCACTACCGCTAGGTATAACTCCTAGGCAGCTATCACTATTAGCCATACCGTTTAAAACTTCATTTAAAGTTCCATCACCTCCAACAGAATAAACTCGGTAATTTTCATTATTAACATAATTTCTAACTAATTCAGTAGCGTGTCCAGGTCTTTTCGTTATTTCAATAATATACTCTTCATCTATTTCTTTAAATATTTTTTCGATTTCTGGTATAATCTCCATTGCTTTTCCTTTACCAGCTTTAGGATTGATAATAAATAGGTGTTTCATAACTTTACCTCTTTCGTTTAAAAATATATAATAACTTCCTTAGTTACTACATTTTTATATTATATCAAAAAATCCTACTAATAATCAGAAAAAATAAAGTCATTCAGATGAATGACTTTATTTTCCACAACATTTTTTATATTTCTTTCCGCTTCCGCAGGGACAAGGTTCATTTCTTCCTATTTTATTATTAACAGTTTTATTTGTTTCTTTTTGTATATTTATAATTTTTTGCTCATACTTTGACATTTGAACAGCTGTATATCCTTTCAAACTCCACAAGCGAGTACTACTATATAGCTCATTAATCTTTCCTACAAAATAGTTAGCTTCATTAACATCGGTAAAAACTAAATATTGAAAAATATTATCAACTATATCCTTAAACTCGTTATCATTTTTAATAGAAGTTATACAAGATTTAAGTAAATACTCAGCATATTCTTTGCTCATACCGAATTTTTTTATTAAATAGTTATAAACTTCTATTTCTTCTTTAGATAAGCTACCCTTATTTGCCATTTCTATCATATCTTTTGTAACATGGTAATACTCTATGTCTTTACACTTTTCTTGCTTGTTATATATAGCAACAGGATCTTTAACTTCTGAATGATAATAAAGATTATTTGAATATTTTATTTTGCTGCCTTTTTGTACTTCATTATTAAGTATATCATTAAACGATGTAGAATCAAAATTACCTTCTGAATATTTCTCAACTAAATTTGATAAATCCTCAAACTTTAGTACACCGTAATAGCATAACAGCCCATGAACTATGTTTGTCCACTTTTCTCTCAACTTTATGTTTCTAGTATTTTTACTGCTGTCAGTAAGTTCTTCTATTAAGCCTCTAAAATCTACTGGAATAATTATGATTTCTTCCCCATTTTCCAATATTCCCGAAAACACAATCCCTATTCTTCTCAAATACTTTACAACATCTATGTACTTTCTATCGAATTGAATAAAGCCTTTATTGTTTATAAGCTTTTTAATAAGTTTATACTCCTCATTCTGTAAGTCTCTTTCAAATATTAACTCTAAATTTTTATGTATTTCAATATCAAGTACATCTATTAAATCAGCTTTTTTTAATTTACTTACACCTTTAATATCTAATTTTCTTCTTATTTCATCTAATTCATCTTTAGTTAATCCATTTAAAAAATCTTTAACTTTATAATCAATCTTAACAGGCTTAAATAATTTTTCTTCTTGTTTTTGCATATTTTTATCTACCATTTCTTCAAATCTCATCAAGCCATCAAAGACCATTTTCATCTCTTGTTTATTTAGTTTACTCATGTTTCTATAACTCCCTTTTATTTTACATAATTTGTTCTACTTACAATTTCCACAAAACTATAAAATTATAACATATATAAGTGTATTTAGTCATGTAAAATAATACCTTTATAATTTTAAGTGACATATTAAAATGAGCCACTGGAATCGTTCTATTTATTACTCTCCATTGACTCATTAAATTTATATAATGAACTGTTTAGAAATCTGCTCTAAACTATCTACAACACTTCCAAGTTTTTCTGATGCTTTAGATATATTTTGTATGGAAATTACCTGCTCTTGTATAGCTGCCGCAATTTCTTCTGTACTAGCAGCTGATTCTTGAGATATTGCAGAAATCTCCTTGGTAGACTTCAAAACATCATCTTTATTTTCATTTACAGTATTTATTTTTTTCACTAAAATATTAATATGACTTATAGTATTTTCTATGGTTTCACCAATTACCTTAAAGGCTTGTTTAGACTCTTCTACTGATTTATTAACTTCACTTAAAGCCTTATTCACATCCCCCATATCATTTTTAGTATTAGATGCTTCTGTTTTTATTTCATTTATGATAGTTTCTATTTCCTTAGCAGATAAAGTTGTTTGTTCTGACAACTTTCTTATTTGATCTGCTACAACCGCAAACCCTTTGCCTGCCTCTCCAGCTCTTGCCGCCTCAATAGCAGCATTTAAAGCTAAAAGATTAGTTTCTGATGCAATGGACTCTATAGAATTTATTATTTGTCCTATATGTTCTGAACTATTAGCTAAAGCACCAACGCTTTCAAAAGCTCTATTTATTGATTTATTATTAGCTTCAAATTTATCCTGAAGATTATCTATAGCTTCTATTCCTTGCCTACTAACAATATTAGTATTACTAGAGTATTCCTTAACTTTGTTAGCAATAGTTGAAGCTTCATTTATATCATCAGCAAAATATGTAAGCTTTTCAGATCCACTTTGTGACTTTTGCGCTTGTTTTTCAGCACCTTGAGCCAAACTTTCTATCAAGCAAGATATATTTTCCATAGTACCAAGTATACCTTCTGTAGATTTTGAAACTATTTTAGAATATTCAAAAGTTTCATCTGCTTCTTTTTGAAGATTTCCAATTACCACTCTTAATTTTCCCTTTAAATTCTCAACTGATCTAGTAATAACACCTGTTTCATCCTTATTTTGCAATATTTTTTGAATATCCTCATTAAAAGTTAAATCAAGTTCAGAAATTCTATTAATAATATTTGTTACTTCATTTATAGGCTTGGTTATCTTATTTCCAATATAAAAGGCTACTAATATAGAAATTATAATTCCTATTATTATTACTGTACTAATTAAAAATATTAGAGAATTTAAATCTTTAAATATATCATTTTCTGGAATTTCAATTCCTAATATATTATTATCTGCACTTTTAGCATAACTCAATATTTTATTAACACCATCTATATTATAGTATATTATACCAGATTTATTTTTCTTAATTTGTTCCATTGCTTTTTTGAAACCTTCATTATTTATATACTTATTCATATATTCTTTATTAGATAAGTTTTTGTGAACATAAAACTTAAACTTAGAATCACATAAGAAAGCATATCCTTCATTATATACCTTTACATCATTTATATATTTTTTTATATCATCGTATTTCAAATCAACACTAAGTATTCCTATAGTATTTTTTCCTGATTTTATAGGAGCTGTATATGAAATCATGCAAATATGAGTAGTATCATCAATATACGGTTCACTCCAAAACACTTTATCAGTTTCCCAATAATCATCTACATTTATCTTAGGTTGAAGAGTATAAACTCCATTCGCTTTCGTATCTGCATACCATATTTGATGGTAAGTTCCAGAAAACTTTGGATTAAATCCTACATATATACTCATTACTCCTTCTGTATCTTCTGTAATTTTTTTAATCATAGGTGATATTGTAGCTTCATATTGGTTCATATAACTCTTATCTTTTAAAGCTTTATTCAAATCAAAAGAAGCATCTATTAAAGATAAAACATTTTCTCCCGAAGCTTGTGCTTTTAATATGCTTTTATTAAATTCTCCTGTTATTTGCTCCGCCATTTTTAAAAGCTTTTGTTCTGATTCATATTTTATTATTTTTTTACTATTAAATAAACATATACCTCCTATTGTTAAAGATAAAATAACACAACATAACGAAATAGCAAGTACTATACTATAACTTATTTTTTTCACATTTATCCCCCCTGTTATATGAAAACATAAAAGACCAACATAAAAACACATGTTTTTATACTGGTCTATTAAAACTAATTGCATTGTATTTCTTAAATATAAATACACAACGATAAAGTTATAATAGTTATTTAAAGCTATCCAAGCTTTGACTTAACTTTATAATACCATATATTACATTTTTAGTCAATGTTACCTATATTATGACACAAAACAAAAGCATCTTTATATTGTATTTTTCAATATAAAGATGCGTTTGCCCTAACCTCTTAGTGAATTTCCAAATTTACAATTTGATCTGCAATAGCTTTTGCATCTTCAGCATCATGAGTAACAAAAATTGAAGTTATACCTGTTTGTTTAATTATCTCCTTAAGTTCTTGTCTTATTTTATTCTGAAGATGAGCATCAAGATTACTAAAAGGTTCATCCAAAAGAATCAAAGCTGGCTTTGGAGCAATAGCTCTAGCCAAAGCTACTCTCTGCTGCTGTCCTCCACTTAATTCATGAGGATATCTTTTTTCGTATCCTTGTAAATTTACAAGCTTTAATACCTCTTCAACTCTTTTTTTCTTTTCATCATGAGATATTTTCTTAATTCCGAACTTAATATTCTCTTCTATAGTCATGTGTGGAAATAAAGCATAATCTTGAAATACCATTCCGATTCCTCGTTTTTCAGGATACACAAAATTTTTATCATCTACTACAATTTTTCCATCGATCTTAATACTACCGCTTAAAGGCTCTTCTAATCCTGAAATTAATCTTAATATAGTACTTTTACCACATCCACTTTCTCCTAATATACAAACAATATTTCCTCTTTTTATATTTAAATTAAAATCCTTAATTACATTTTGTTTACTATTTTTATATTTAAAATTTAAATCTTTAATCTGAATATACATTACTTTTCCTCCTTATCCCCTATTTTATAGAAGAAATATATAGCTATAAAACTTACAGCAATAATTAATATAGATGAAACAGCTGCCTCATGAATCATTTCATCATTAGCATACTCATAAGCCTTAGTAGCCAATGTATTAAAGTTAAACGGTCTTAAAATCAAGGTTAACGGAAGTTCCTTTAAAACTTCTATAAATACCAAGAAAAATCCACCTAAAACTGCGTCCTTTATCATTGGCAAATCAACCTTGAAGAAAGTTTTTGTTATTCCAAAACCTAAGGTTCTTGAAGCCTCTGAAAACTTATTTCCTACCTTTTCAAATGATGCTTCTATTGAATTATATCCCACTGCTAAAAATCTAATTATATAAGCAAAAATCAACATACCTATGCTTGTACTAAGTACTAAACTAGAAGAATTAACTCCAATCATCTCATAGAACCAGTACAATTTTCTATCTAATGAAACAAAAACAACAATAACTCCAATAGCTATAACCGCAGCAGGAATTGAATATCCTAGAACCGTTATCCTTGAATAAAGCTTTGATATATAACTGTCATTAAGTCTACAATAATTTGCTACAATTAAAGCAAAAACAATTATTAAAGCTGCTGTAATTAATGCAATTGATACTGAACTAAACATAAATTGAACAAATTTAATGTTTAATATTTTTTTGTAAGTCAATAAACTCCAGCTAAATAACTGAGCAGTTGGAATTATAAATCCTAATGCAAAAATAATAAAGCAGAATAAAAAAGCTGCAAAAGCTTTAATCCCCTTTAGTTTTATTCTAGATATAGGTTTGATTTTAGTAGTTGTAAAACTATATTTTTTCCTTCCTCTTAAAAACTTCTCTAAAATTAATAATGTTAAGACTATTACTATCAATATAGAAGCTAATCTAGATGCAGAATCTAGATCTCCCATACCAAACCAAGTTTTAAAAATAGCTGTACTAAAGGTTTGAACCCCAAAATAGTTTACTACTCCATAATCATTTAATATCTCTAAAATAACTATGCTGACTCCACCGATAATTGCTCCTCTTGATATAGGAAGAACTACATACCAAAATATTTCTAAAGAATTTCTTCCAAGTACTCTAGCATTCTCTATTAATGCTGCAGACTGCTTTTCTAGAAAAGACTTAGTTATCATATAAACATATGGAAATAAAAATATAGTAAATATAAAAATAGCACCTTCTATAGACATAATATCAAAATACTTAGGATTTACCTCTACGTTAAATTTTCTAAGAGTAATCTGTATTACTCCAGTGTAGCTTAACATTCCATTGTATGTATAGGCAGCAATGTAAGGCGGAATAGCTAATGGTAAAATCAATGCCCATTTAAAAAACTTCCTTAATGGGAAATCATAAACCGATATTATCCATGACAAAGTCGTACCTATTAATACTGTTAAAAATCCTGTAACAAAAACTAATTTTAATGAGTTTATTACATACCCTTTTAAAAGGTATTGCTTAATGTGATACCAGTTTTCATTAGGCTCTTTAAAAACATTAACAAACATTTCTATATTAGGTAAAATAATTAGCATCACTATAATAAAACTTAAAACATTCCAAATGTTTAGTTTATCTTTCTTTAGTTTCATCAATACCTACACATCCTCCTAAAATAAATTTAGAAAAAAGCAGCTATACAAGCTGCTTTTTAATTATTTTATTTCCAATTTACTTCATTCAAAATTTCAACTGCTTTCTTATTGTTTTCACCAAGTTTAGATAATCTTATATCCTGCTCTTTGAATGTTCCCCAAGATTTTAGAAGTTCTGATGGTTCAACCTCTGGATTTACTGGATATTCATAATTAGCCTCTGCATATTGCTTTTGAGCTTCTGTACCTGATAAAAATTCTATGAATTTAACTGCATTTTCTTTATTCTTAGCATGCTTAGTTAATCCAGCACCACTGATATTTACGTGTGTTCCTGTTGTATCTTGATTTGGGAAAAATACCTTTACGCTATTTCCTACTTTTACTTCTTCTTTATCTGCTGAATTTAAAAGTTTTCCTACATAATAAGTATTCATTATAGCCACATCACCAATACCAGCAACTACTGCTTTTGCTTGGTCTCTATCATTTCCTTGTGGCTCTCTAGCCATATTTTCTACAAGACCTTTTGCCCATTCCTTAGCTTTTTCTTCACCATTTATTTCAATAAATGATGCTAATAATGATTGGTTATAGATATTTGTTGATGATCTAACTAAAACTTTTTCTTTCCATTTTGAATTTGTTAACTCTTCATATGTAGATAACTCTTTTGGATCTACTTTATCTTTTGAGTAAACTATAACTCTAGCTCTCTTAGTTAAACCAAACCATTGATTGTCTTCATCTCTATACTTTTCTGGAATGTTTTTTGTAAGCTTATCACTTTTAACTGGTTGTAATACTTCACTATTTTTAGCTCTGTATAATCTTCCAACGTCTGCTGTTATTAAAATATCTGCCTGTGTATCTTTTCCTTCTCTTTTTAATCTCTCAATTAACTCATCTGATTTACCTTTTACAACATTTACTTTAATGCCTGTTTTTCCTGTAAACATTTTATAAAGTTCTTCATCTGAATCATAATGTCTATCCGTATAGATATTTACTACCTTTTCTTCACTTTTTACAACTTCTTTTTTAGCTGAATCACTGCTTGCTGAACAACCAGCTAATATCCCCATTGACATTACTCCAACCAATACTGCTGAAATTATTTTTTTCTTTATCATTTGTTTTCCTCCTCTAGAAATTTTTCTTTTGTTAAATTAGTATAATACCTAAAAAACTATGATGTATAAAATACATGTGTATTTTGATAATTATTAACAATTGCTAATTCGTTTTAATTGAAATTAATTATCATTTACATTTAGTATGATATTATACTCTTGCTACTTTGTCAATATAATAATTTAATTTTTATACTAGGTAAATTTTGTAATACTATAACAAAAAAAATAAGCAGCTACGCTTTATGCATTATAGCTGCTTTTGTGTAAAAATAGTTGTTTTGTCTATAACTTAAACTTATTAACTTCATTCATCATTTCTTTAGACATATCATTCAATGAATGTACTGTTGCCGTTAATTCCTCAGAAGATGCATTCATTTCTTCTGAAGATGCGGCTATTTCTTCTGAAGACGCTGCTACTTCTTCAGATACAGAAGATATTTCTTCTACTTTTTGTAAAATAGTATCTTTTTCTTTATTTATGTTCACTGCTAGATTATTTACTGATTGAATTTCAGGTACAATTTTCTCAATTGCTTTGGTTATTTTCTTAAAGAAATTTATAGTAGTATTAATAACTTCAACCTGATCATTTAATTCTGTATTCATGGTATCTGAATTACTTATGATAGTACCAGTATTGCTTGATATATCATCTATTAGTTTATTTATATTTCCAGCAGATATTTTACTTTGTTCTGCAAGCTTTCTAATCTCGTCAGCAACTACAGCAAAACCTTTTCCTGATTCACCTGCACTTGCTGCTTCAATAGCTGCATTTAATGCAAGCAAATTTGTTTGATCTGCAATATTATTTATAACAGCAGTTATCTCATTAATTTGATTTATATTTTCGCCAAATCCTGTTATTGTATCTGAGAAATTTTTAAAAGAATCCCCTACTTGTGTTATTGATTGAATCAATTTCTGCATTTTATTATTACCTTCACTTGTCATAAAATCAATTTCATTAAAAGTAGAACCAGTGTGAGTTATGGCTTGTACCATTTCTTCTAATTTATCACCGAATTGATTCAATATATGTGTGATATCAAGCAAGTTATCTGATTGATTACCTGCAC
This sequence comes from Clostridium ganghwense, assembly GCF_026735165.1. Taxonomy (GTDB): domain Bacteria; phylum Bacillota; class Clostridia; order Clostridiales; family Clostridiaceae; genus Clostridium_H; species Clostridium_H ganghwense. The sequence continues at coordinate 321,244 of NZ_JAPQES010000001.1, forward strand.
CCTTGGCTACATCCTGAATAGCTATAGAAACATTTTGTGAAGAAGATGCAGTTGCCTCTGCCGAACATTCTAAATCTTCTGATGAATCCTCAATATTTTCAGACACTTCTTTAATATTTAATATCATTTGCCTAACCGAATCCTGCATTACTTTTACTGAACGAGTTAAATCACCAATCTCATCATGCCTTTTTAAAACTTCATCTGAAACTTCAACAGTTAAATCACCTTTTGATATAACTCCCAAATGTTCTACAGATTTATTAAGAGGATTTGTTATACTTTTTGTAATTAATACTACAATTATAAACGATAAAACCCCCACTATTAAAGTAATTCCTGCTATTGTAAACATTAATGAATTAACTTGTTTTTTTATTGTATTTTGATCAACTCCAATAAAAAACATCCCTATATTTTGTCCATTTTTATCTTTTATTGGAGCATATTTAACTTCATATAGTGTATTTAAAACATTCGCTTGTCCTTTATATATATTTCCTTCTTTTAATACTTTTTGTACAACTTCACTAGACGCTTTCGTTCCTACTGCTCTTTTACCCTGTTCTTCTACAGTTGTAGATATTCTGGTATCATTTAAAAATATAGTTACTTCATCACTTGTCTTTTCTTTTATCAAATCTACAAATTCAGTATCTTCATTTAACAATTTTTTACCTTTATATAATTTGTCGCCTTCTACTCTCCACTCACCACTATACTTTTCATCTAATAAACTTATCATTAGTTTTCCATTAGAATCTAACAGTTTATTATTATTATCATTTACTAGTTTATTTATATAATAAAACATACTTGCAAATACACTTATAAGTAAAAATGTAATGATAAAAGCTGTCATTGAAAATATTTTACCTTTTATTTTCAGTTTGATCATAAATCCACTTCCTTTCTTAATTTTCTTAAAATTTCTTATTATACAAATAATTATATGATATTTTTCAGTAAATTATAATATAATTCGCTAAAAAATATCATATAAAGTCTTTTTTTGTCTAAATTCACAGACTATATTCCTGAAATAATAAAAAAACTACCAGAATGTATTCATACATCCTGATAGTTCTCTTAATTGTATAATTTCCAAGACTTCTATCTCTTTTAGTTGAAACCTAATACTTTAGTAATATTAAATTTAAAATTTATAATCATCATCTTTAGGATACCAGTGAAATTTAGTAATTTTATTATCATCATATTTAGATGAACCAGTAGTACTCTCAAAATTTTGCCATGTTAAGAATTGAATATTACTATACTCTGTTACTGTCATAGGGTTCTCTGAATCAACATTATCAATTATAGATAACACTTCATCAAGGTCCTCAGCATTATCTAATGCTATTTCAAGCTTGCCTGGTGTAGATATTCTCTTTTCTTCTTCTAAAGCTTTTGTTCTTGTTAAATCATCATCAGTCAATTTATACAGTAGGACATTCTAAAATTTTAACCAATTCCAAAGTATACTTGCTCTAATGTCCTCTTTACATTTACATGTAAAAGTACTACAATATTACTGAGTGAGTACTCAATCAATCTTGTTATTAAAATAAAGTTCACTAACACACTCTAAGAACTTATATAAAAAATAGAAAGGAAAGAATCTCATGAACAATAAAAATTCCACTGATAAAAAACAACGAATTTTAGAAACAGCTGTAAAACTTTTTTCTCAAAAAGGCTTTGATAAAACCTCTACCAAAGAAATAGCTCAAAATGCTGAAGTTGCAGAAGGTACTATATTTTTTTATTTTAAATCCAAAAAAGGCTTGCTAGAAGCTCTATTAAAACATTCTGTAGAAATCATAGTTCAAGAATTAATAATAAACTCCCTAGATGATGTATTAAAAAAAGAAGATTCTAAAGATGATAAAGAAATTTTAAAAGCTTTAATTAAAAACCGTTTAGATTTAATACAGAACAATTTTCCTCTAGTTAAGATCTTCTTTTCAGAACTGATTTATAAAGAAGATTTTAGATCAAAATTTATTGAGTTAATGACAACTACAGGCATAAAAGTTATAACAAATTATATTGACAAAGGAATAACAGAAGATAGATTTAGAAATATTAATTCACTTATTGTAACTCGCTGCCTTGTAGGTATGATAATAACTCATATTATACAAAACAAGTTTGTACCGCAGATTTTACAAGACTATACTCAAGATGAACAAATAGACATGATGCTGGATTTGTTTTTAAATGGACTTTTAAACAAGCCTGCAGTTAATTAAATAAAAAATCTATATTAATTGGAGGTGGAGACTATGAAACAAAACAAATCAACTTTCAAATACCTAACTGCTTCAGTATGTATATCTTTTTTCAGTGCTTTCTTTTTATTAGGCTGCTCTAATACAAAGCAAAAACCTAATGTATACAGCGGTACAGCCGAATGCACAGAATATGATGTACAAACAGAATTAGGTGGATCTATAAGTGAAATTTTTGCTTCTGAAGGTGGAAAAATTAATAAAGGAGATGTTATTGCAAAATTAGATGATGAAGTGCTTAAGCTTAATTTGAAACAAGCTCAAGCAGCTTACGAAATAAGCAAACAAAAATATAACGAAACTAAAAGTGGAACAAGAGAAGAACAAATCCGTCAAGCTAAATCCAATTTAAGTGCTTCAAAAGCAAAACTTGATGAACTATTATCTGGAAGCAGACCTGAAGAAATAAAGCAAGCAGAAATTGCGTTAAAACAATCACAAAGTTTACTAGAACAGGCACAAAAAAATTATAATTACAGAAAAAATAATCTAGAAAAATATAAAACTTTACAAAATGAAGGCATAATCTCCCATGAGCAATTAGATCAAGCTCAAAATGTATTTGATGTTGCAGAAGGCCAACTAATTTCTTCACAAAATTCAGTGAAAACATCCCAGGAAAAGCTTACTCTTATAAAAAATGGTGCAACAACCCAAACAATTGAAGCTGCCAAAGCCTCTGTTGAAAATGCTAAGGCTCAATATGACTTACTTATAAACGGCAGCTCCTCTTATGTATTAAACTCCTTAAAATCAGCATTAGGACAAGCAGAAGCTTCTAAGAAAATAGCTAAATATAATTTATCACAAACCACTATTAAGTCTCCAATTACAGGTACAGTTTTAAAAACATGGGTGAAAAAAGGTGAAACAGCTGCTCCTGGTTCAATTATAGCAACTGTTTCTGATTTAAATGATTTATGGGTTAAAGTATATGTCCAAGAAAAATATTACTCAAAACTTTCATTAAATCAGGAAGTAAAAATTATTTGTGACGCTTTAAATGAACCTGTAAACGGAAAAATTACTTATATATCTTCTAATGCAGAATTTACCCCTAAAAATACACAAACAAAGGAAGACAAACAAAAAAGAGTTTTTGAAGTAAAAGTTAAAATTTTAGACCATCTAGATATTATAAAACCTGGCATGGATTTAGAGGTGATTTTATGGAATGTGCAATAGAAGTAAAAGAACTCACAAAAAAATTTGGTGATTTCACTGCAGTGGATCATATAAATTTTAAAATACCGAAGGGAAAAATATTTGGATTCCTTGGACCCAACGGTTCTGGTAAATCAACTACTATAAGAATGCTTTGCGGTGTATTAATTCCAACCTCTGGAGAAGGTAAAGTTCTAGGATATGATATAACAAAGGATACAGAAAAAATTCGTGCAAATATAGGCTATATGTCTCAAAAGTTCAGCCTTTATGAGGATTTAACTGTTGAAGAAAATCTTGATTTTTATGCTGGAGTTTATTCCCTGCCAAAAAAGGTTAGAGAAGAAAGAAAAAAAGAGCTTATTAAAATGGCAAATCTTGAGGGAAAAGAAAAGCGGCTTGCAGGTAAACTTTCTGGAGGTTGGAAGCAAAGACTTGCTCTTGGATGTGCACTTATTCATAAACCAAAACTTCTTTTTCTAGATGAACCTACAGCTGGGGTAGATCCAGTTTCAAGAAGAATATTCTGGAAGATAATTCATGAATTGAAAAATCAAGGTATTACAATACTTGTTACCACTCACTACATGGATGAAGCTGAAAGTTGTGATATTACAGCATTTATATTCAATAGTAAATTACTAACAATAGGTAACACTGAAGAAATATTAAAAAGAGAAAATGCCAAAAACTTAGAAGATGTATTCATAACCTATGTTGAAAGAGCTACAAACCAAAAAATCACTTCTACTTTTAAGGAACTAAAATTTCTACTAGATGGGCAGGTGGAAGATTAATGAACTGGCAGAGGTTTATATCAATAATAAAAAAAGAATTCATTCAAATTAAAAGAGATAAATTTAGTGCCAAAATAATAATTCTAATGCCTATTATGATGATATTTTTATTTGGCTATGCTGTAAATACTGATTTGGAGGATATAAACATTGCAGTTTTTGATCAATCTAGAACTCAAGAAAGCCGTACATATATAAATAAGTTTACAAATTCAAACTACTTTATTCCCAAATATTATGTAAACAGTACAAATGAACTAAATTATCTAATTGATAATGGAGATGCAAAAGCTGGGCTTATAATTCCACCTAATTTTACTGAAAAACTAAAAAAAGGTAAACAAGCACAGGGACAGCTTATTATAGATGGTACGGACCCAACAATTGCAAGAACTGCTTTAAGCAGTGGCCAACTAATTTCCCAAAATTATTCCATGCAGAATACTCAAAAGAATCTTTCTAAAAAAGGAATTGCCTTAAATAAAACTTCACTACTTTCTATAGACTTAAGGACAAATGTTTGGTACAATCCAAACCTTAAGAGTACACTGTTTACAATTCCAGGTGTAATAGGGCTTATTCTTCAAAATATAACTGTAATGCTCACTGCTTTTGCCCTTGTTCGTGAAAGGGAAAGAAGTACAATTGAACAGTTAATAGTAACCCCTATTAAAACTCGTGAACTTATTTTAGGAAAAATGATACCTTACATTTTAATAGGATATGTAGATTTCTTATTTGTACTCGGTATTGGAACCATGTGGTTTGGACTCCCTATTAATGGAAGCCTTCCTCTGCTTTTACTGCTTGGATTTGAATTTGTAATAGTTGCTCTTGCAATTGGAATGTGGATTTCTACTATAACAATAAATCAACTTCAGGCAATGCAGGCAACTATGCTGTTTATTCTTCCCAGCTTTCTTCTCTCTGGGTTTGTATTTCCTAGAGAAAGTATGCCTAAAATAATTCAAATCATGGGTAATTTGATACCTCTAACATTCTTTTTAAAGATTGCAAGAGGCATAATACTAAAAGGTGTTGGCATGGAATATCTATGGAAAGATACTTTAATTCTAGGCATACTGGGAATACTTATACTTTCTTTTTCAATACTTAATTTTAAGAAGAATCTAGAGTAAATTTGTAAGCATAATATAAAAAACTTCCTAAGAATTTTTAAATTTAAGAATTTAAGTTCTTAGGAAGTTTTTTAAAATTGACATATGTACCTAACTTTTATTAATTATTGGTTTTAATGAATAGTCTTATTTAAATTCTTCAGCTAATTTTTCATTTCTATCTGCGAATAACAAATTTTTTCTTTTTCATAAATACACTGAATAATTAATACAATAACTGCTCCCATAACCATATATATAATTAAACTTCCAAATCCAACAGTTATTCCAAAAATATCTCCTAATTTTCCTATAGCCCAAATTAAAACATATTCTATCATTCCACCCATCATAGAAATCCATCCAATTAGCCCAACATTTACTCCTGTAAAACGCTGCTGCATCATTGCCATAATTGTTGGGTACATAGTAGCTGTAAAAATTCCTGTAAGGCCAAAAAATATAAGTTGAGATGTGTATAATCCCAATCCAATAAATATTACATTGCCTATAAAAGAAAATAATAAACATCTTTCATACCCAACTTTATCAAGAATTTGACTAAATATACTCCTAACAATAGGATAACTAATTAAAAATACCGTTAAATAACTTGCAGCTTGTCCTTCACTGATTTGTTGAGTTTGTCTTGCAAATATAATAAACCATGTGCCTAAACCATATTCCCAAACTTGACCACCAACAAATAATAACACAAACAGCCAAACAATTAAGTTTCTCCATGAATAAGTAGTTTCCTGAACAATATCAACTTTTTCTTCTACTTGAGAATTTTTCTTCACTTCTGCTTCTTTTACAAATATAAGAATAAAAGATATAATTAAAGTTGGTATTGAGCTCAATCCAAAAATCAATTGCCAATTGATTCCCTTATCCAATAATCCACTGATTATCTTAGGTCCAGCTAATGCTCCTAAAGAAAACCCTAAATGTAATTTCATTAAAGTTTTTCCTCTTTCCTCTGGCTTCAGTACTCCAATATACAAATTTCCTGCTAAAGTACAACTTCCATACGCAAACATATAAAAACAAAATAAAATATCAAATCCTAATATAGAGTGTACAAAAATCATTGCTAATGCACTAATACTATAAAGTGCAAGTCCTATACTCAGTATAAATTTGTGGCTCCATTTTTTTACTACATATCCTGTCCCTAAAGTAGAAATCTGCATAATAATTCCTGAAATTAAGATAAGAGTTGCAATATGCCCATAGCCTCCTAAATAATCATGCTGAATGGAAGAAAAGATATTTGTTCGCATACTAAAAACAAAGCCTATCATAGCAAAAGAAATAAAACATAAATACATTAACTTATTCCTTGTAATTTTCATATATATTTCCTCCTTATAATTTTCTTCTAAAAATAATATGTAAAATTATACTTTGTGTTTTTTTTGCTTTTTTTATTTTTTACTTTTTTATTTTTTTATTTTTTATATTATTTTATTTTTGTTTTTTGCCTAAACATATTTTATCACTATTGTATTTTTTTATAAATACATTTTTTACTATATATTAAAATTAATTTATCTTTCTTCTAAATATCTTTTATTCCTCAAAATAAAAAACTACCAGAATGTATTCATACATCCTGATAGTTCTCTTAATTGTATAATTTCCAAGACTTCTATCTCTTTTAGTTGAAACCTAATACTTTAGTAATATTAATTTTAAAATTTATAATCATCATCTTTAGGATACCAGTGAAATTTAGTAATTTTATTATCATCATATTTAGATGAACCAGTAGTACTCTCAAAATTTTGCCATGTTAAGAATTGAATATTACTATACTCGGTTACTGTCATAGGGTTCTCTGAATCAACGTTATCAATTATAGATAACACTTCATCAAGGTCCTCAGCATTATCTAATGCTATTTCAATATCTCTCTTATCAATTATATCTCTAAAAAATCCTCCTCTTATCTTTTTATTAGGAAATGCTTTTAAAGCTTCATCTGCTACTTTCTTTTGAAAATCTCTTAACATATCTTTAGTCTGCTGTTTTTGTTCAGCACTTAAATTTTTTGAACTATCTATATCACTTGGTGAAAAATTAAACCAGTTAATTTCAATTCTAAAGTCATATGGCGTAAGGTTTGTTCCATTCCCATCATAAAATGTTATAGTAGATACATTATAGGTAAATTTGCATTTTCCAAGGGGAGTATCCAGTTCACTAAAGTTTTTCCTTAAATGCTTTTCAAGCTTGCCTGGTGTAGATATTCTCTTTTCTTCTTCTAAAGCTTTCTGATATTCTTCAATATTATTGTATCCTTGTCTTTTTGATTCTTCTAAAGCTTTTTTGTATTCCTCAACAGTCTTATACCCATATTTTTTAGCTTCTTTTAAATCTTTTTCTATCCTTTTTAAATCATTAGCTACACCCTGATTCATTTCAACTTTTATATCTTCTATATCCTTTTTCAATGATGCGATCTCAGATTCTATAATAGTTTCTGAAGCTTTTGCTCTTGTTAAATCATCATCAGTCAATTTATACATAGAATAAATATCTATTTCCTTTGCTATTTTTCCACATCCCTTATAAAATTTATCCATAGGAGCTGTAGAAGTTAAAGATGTAAAATGTTCATACTCATTTTTCAATACATTTATTTCTTCATAAGTATTTTTTCCAGTCTGTGTTTTCTTATAAACCTCTTGGATTTGTTTATATATTTTATTTGCTTTATCTAGTTTCTTTTTATTTTTATCTAATAAAGCTTTTAAATTTTTATATAATGTATTTGCTTCTTGATTATTAGGATCTAATTCAGCTGCTTTTTTATAATCTTGTACAGCTTTAGTATAATTTCCTAATTTAACATACACTGCCCCTCTACAAACGTAACCATAACTATATTTATTATTCTGTTTTATAACTTCATTGAAATCCTCTAATGCTTTGTTATATTCTCCTTTTTCAAAATAAACAACTCCTCTATTTGCATAAACATAGAAGTTTTTATTATCTAATTTTATAATTTGTGTATAATCTTGCATTGCTTTATCATATTGGCCTTGTTTAGAATACATATTTCCTCTATTTATTAATGCCAATATTTCTGTAGAATCTATTTCTAGTGCTTTAGAATAATCTGCTATAGCTTCCTTATCTTTATTTAAATTACTATAGGATATTCCTCTAAAAAAGTATTCAATTGATGTTTTAGGAGTTAATGAAATAGACTTATTAAAATCATCTAAAGCTTCTTTTGGCTTTTTACTGGACATATGTACAGAACCTCTTATAGAATATGCAATAATATTACTAGGATTAATTTGTATTGATTTATTACAATCAAGAAGTGCTCTTATATTTTCATTTAATTTTAAATATGAATATGCTCTATAATCATAAGCAGCAGTTTCTTTAGGATTAGTTTTAATTACTTTTGTACAGATTTCTATGACTTTTTTGTAATCATTTTTTACAAGATACTCTTTTGCATCTTTTACAGACATTTGATCACTAGTCATTGATTTGTTTTGCTGTACTATTTCCTTACTATTTATACTAGTGGCATATGCCGGAATAATTGTTGATGTACCTAAACTAACTGATAATACTGTAATAAAAAAATACTTTGAAATTTTATTCTTTATCATCTTATCTCCCCCTTAACTTTAAGCTTCAAACAATATTATAAATCTATTATAAAATTTTATAAACATTTTTTTGAAAAATAGTAATATATTTTATATAATTACAACAAAAAACTTCTTAAGAGTTTTAATGCTTAAATTAAAAAATTCTCAAGAAGTCTTTAGATTATTTTATAGTATCTAATTCAACTTTAAGCCTCTAACTTAATTCCACTTTTATTAATTATTGGTTTTACCGCTGCTGCTATAGGTATTGATATTACTACACCTATTGATGTTGTTGTGAATGATGTTATCATTTTTAATACAGCTGTTTCATACCCAACAAATACTAACCAGTTAAATATAAAATATCCAACTAGTGATACCAATCCGCCCACTACAAATGCTAGAATATTTTGCTTAATACTATTTCCATCTTTATTACCTGCAAATGCTATTGAACCTGCTACATAACCAGTTAATCCTTTAACTATAAAAGTAGGTATAATCCATGCAGCAAACATTGGATTAGTGGCATCAAATAATGCACAACCTATTGCACCTGCTAATCCTGCATCTTTACCAATCAAAATAGCACAAATAAATATAGCTGTAGTTCCTAAATGTATCATAGAATTACTTCCACCTAAATTTATAGGAATATGTATGTATGTTCCTATAAAACATATTGCAGCAAAAAGCCCAATTAATATAACTCTTTTTGTTTTCATAAATAGTCCTCCTTAATTTTTTATAGCCTATTTTTATATTCATTCTCTTATTTTGGTATTTTAAACATATAATGATTTTTAGTCAAATGTACCGATACATTATTCAAAATGCCTCACACATATAAAATGTATGAGGCATTAATATTCTTATTTAAATTCTTCAACCAATCTTTCAAAAGCAGAAATAGAATTTTTGATCATCTCAAAATCTACACAGTAGGACATTCTAAAATATCCAGGACATCCAAAACCACTTCCAGGTACCAAAAGTAAATTGTATTTTATTGCTCTCTTTGCAAATTCTACATCATCATCAATAAGTGCTTTAGGGAAAAGATAAAAGGCTCCTTGAGGCTTTACACATTCAAATCCAAGTCTTGTAAGGTTTTCATATAAAAAATCCCTTCTAATCTTATATTCTTCAATATCTACTTTAGCATCAATTGCATCTCCAACAACTTTCTGAAATAATGCAGGAGCATTTACAAATCCTAAAGTACGATTGCAAAAACTTAAAGCATTCATAAATACATTTATATCATTAATTCTACTGCTTGCTGCAATATACCCTATTCTTTCTCCTGCAAGCCCTAGTGACTTACTAAATGAATTTACAACAATAGAGTTATTAAAAATAGAAAGTATACTTGGAAGCTTAATGCCATCATAAATTATTTCACTATAAGGCTGATCTGAAATTACAAATATTGTTGTACCATATTCCTTTTCCTTTCTTGAAATAATTTCTGCAATATCTTTTAACTTTTCTTCACTATACACAACTCCTGTTGGATTATTAGGAGTATTAATAATCATTGCTTTTGTGTTTGGTGTAATACTTTCTTCCAGTGCATTCAAATCAGGTTCAAAAGTTGAAGTATCCGAAGGAACTACTACTATTTTTCCACCATGGTTGTCTGTATAAAAATTATATTCCACAAAATAAGGTGCAAATACAATAACTTCTTCTCCATGATTAAGTAGTGCTTTTAAAACAACATTCAATCCTCCTGCAGCACCAACTGTCATTACTATATTTTCACTAGAAAGTTCAACTCCACTTTCTCTTTCTAAAGATTTTGCAATTTTTTCACGAGCATCTGTGAAACCAGAATTGTTCATATATCTGTGTAATCCTTTTTCATTACTTAGAATATGATTCTTAAGTGACTCAACAACTTCTGTTGGAGGTTCTGCATACGGATTTCCAAGACTATAATCATAAACTTTATCTGCCCCATATTTTTCAACAAGTCTTGCACCTTCCTCAAACATTGCCCTTATCCACGAAGACCTACTCAAATTGTTTACTACTTTTTCAGAAAACATAAAATCGCCCCTTTTTTATTTACTAGGAAATTATAAAATTTTATAATTTCCACCCCTTTGTTCTTTTTCCTTTTACACTATCACACTGTGTAACTTTTCTCAACCTTCTTCCATGATATATTAAATGACTTTTTCCATAAGAAAATATCAACTATAAACATAACAGCCATATATATATATACACCTAAATTAGTAAAAGTACATTTATAATGTATTCCTGCTAGAGCAGCTAATAAAATCATCAAAGGTATAATTATAAACCCCTCACTTTGTTGAGTGCTTTGAAAGCTTGCTGAAAAAGGTAGTGATTTTCGCATTGATTTAAAGCATATTATTGTGAAAAACATCATGTTGATAAAAACTAGTACTAAATCTGGTACAATCTTAATTCCAAATATAATAATAAATATCAATGATTGAAAAAGATATATTGGAACTATCAGCTTTATTATAGCTGCTTTTAAAGTTCCTTTAAATATTGATGCTGCCTCTTTAATTGGCATAACTTTATAAATCCAAGCTCCTTTATATTTTCCGGAGTATTTCATCATCATAACTACTGTTGGAAGCAGCAAAGCACAAAAATATATATTTAAATAATATTTAGTAGAAGCCATATAACTCAGCCATTCACTAAATCCTTTGCCTTCTCCACGCTCCATGAATATAAACAAAAATGGAAATATAAAAGCTAATCCTAAAGATGGATATACTTTAAGCTTAAATTCTCTCTCATTCTTAATCATATAATAAGTAAACCTGAAAAATATTTGTTCTTGTTTGTTTGAGCAAAATACATTAGATAATTTGTAAAATAGCTTCTTTTTTCTCTTATCTGTTTTACCACTATTAACATTTAATTTTTGTAAATTTCTCTCAAAGGAAGAAACAAGCTTAATGTAGATTAGTATTGCTATTACAGGTACAGCTATTGCTAGTATTGAAAAGATTATATAGTAGGTATTGCGTGAATTCTCCAATATACAACTAAAAGGAGCTGCAAACCACATTGGAATAATAAAATACTGCCACCACTTTGGAGTAAATACTATATTAATATCTATAATATTAAACAATCTACCAATTAACTGATACCCTATGCTCACCACTATAGATAACGCTATTTGAATATAGTTTATTACATCCTTTAATTTTTCCCCATCGAAAAACTTCAATATACCCAAATATAAAAAAGCAGTTAATACTATTATAAATAGATCCATAAGTATCAGCTCAAATAAAAACAGAATAAAGAAAATAAAACCATGCCTTATAAGTGAGACTACAAGAGCTAATCCACTAAAAGCTATAGTTAAAGAAAACATATAAATAAACACATGAATAAACTTTGCTGCATTTATAGTCTTATTATTAACAGGCTTTGAAAATATTATATTCTTATCTCTGATATCTAAAAGCACAGATGAAAAATCCGAAATTAATGTTGTCATAATCATAAACATCAATATACCAAAAACACAGCTCATTTGAAAAATCAAATTGGTTTTTGGTATTATCAAAACCACTATAATTAATCCAAAAAAAGCGTATAAACCTAATGACTTAAAGAAACTATTCTCCTCTTCTTTTTCTTTATTTTTATTTGACTTATTCATAATTGTAGGAATTCTTCTTCCATCCATAACTAACTTCATTTGAAGAATCTTTCTCATTATTTCATAATCTACACCAAACTTTTCAAATAAAACTTTAAATTTATCTAGAAATTTTAAAACTTTAAATTCCTTCATATTACTACACCTCTTTAACTGCGGATACAAACTCTTCTGCTATACTTTTATATTCATTGAATCCTGTAAGTTGGTTAAAAATATCTTCCAAAGATCCTTCACTACATTTATTTTTAAGTTCTTGAAAACTCCCATCAGCTGCTATTTGTCCATCATTTAATAAAATAATTCTATTACTAATTTTCTCTACTACGTCCATAATGTGAGAAGAATAAAATATAGTTTTCCCCTGAGATGCCAATTCTGATAATATTTCCTTAAATACCATTACACTATTAGCATCTAATCCACTCAAAGGTTCATCTAAAAATAATATATCAGGATTGTGCAGCAAGCTTGATATTATTAAAATTTTTTGCTTCATTCCTTTAGAATAAGATGAAATTCTTGATTCATAAGCCTCTTCTATAGCAAACAGCTTCATAAGCTTTTTGGCTTTTCTATCAACTTTGGCATACTGAATTCCATATAATTCTCCAATAAAAGTTAAATATTCCTTAGCTGTTAGATTGTCATATATTTCTGCTACTTCAGGAACATATCCTATTTTCCTTTTATACTCCACATCTCCTGTTGACATATTCTGTCCTGAAATTTTAATTTCTCCAGTATAGCCCTCAATAAGTCCTAACATTATCTTAACTGTTGTACTTTTTCCTGCTCCATTAGGACCTATATATCCTATTATTTGACCTTTATATACATCTAAATTTATGCCTTTTAACACTTCTTTTGTTCCAAAATTTATTTTTAAATCTCTTATAGTTATTACAGGTTCTGATGTTAATTGCATAAAATCCCCCCTAAATTATTCACTTAAAATTAAACAATATTATATATAATTCTCTGATTTATTTTCTAAAATTAACTTCATACAATTTTGGTACATGCATAAAGTCTACATCTTCATGGTTATATAAAAACTTCACACCATCAATCCATTCACCTTCATATTCCCTTTGCAAAAATGTTTCAATTAAAGTAGTTGAAGTAATGCTACCTCCTGTAGAACCTTGAAAACTTTGTGTTCTCCAAGTCTTTCCTTTTAACTTTGAAGAATCAGTTATTCCTTGATTTTCTGCAAATTCCTTTAAATTTATTATTGCTATCTTTTTTCCTTGTTTTTCTTCAATTTTTAAAGCTTCAATTGGAAGACCACCAAAATATGATTTTGATAATTTATCAGCAATGATATTTAATTTATCAATTAGCGGTACATCCTCAGAAATATTAATATAAAATCCAATTTCTTTAGCACACGTATCTACATTAGCAGTATAAACCGTAAATACAGTAAATTTATTTTTAGAGTTTTTATTATTCATTGCGGAAATTATAGATACTTGTTCTTTTAATCTAGCATTTAGAATTTTAGATTCTGCTTCTAGTTTATTAAATTTATTATTTAACTCAGAATTTTTCTCTTTTAGTAAAGTAATTTCTTTAGTCAATTTATTTTTTTCATCCTGAAGCGAATTACAACATCCACTAAATAAAATACTTCCAATGCATACAGCACAACATATAGATATAACTTTTTTATTCACGGAATTCCCCCTGTCATATATTTCTCTTCCATTTAACCATTCTCATTTTACCATAATTTAATATTAAATCCATATTTTAAATAAGCCACTGTCATTTAGCTAATCTATATTTTTATAAAATAAAAAACTACCAAAATGTATTGGTACATTCTGATAGTTTTCTTAACTATATAACTTATGAATTTTCCTTTCTCATAAGAACAGATACTTTGCTCATTAAAAGGTAGAAGTCATCATCATTCCATTTTAATGTATTCTGTACATATCCCAAAGTATCAGCATTAGCACGTCCTATTATTCTTTGAACAGCTTGCAGATCATAAACTCCATCTTTTTGAATATCTATTGGATATAAACCTCCAAGTGCGAGAACTTGCCCTTTAACATCTTTTATAAGATTTCCATTCTCATCATACATAAAAGATAAATACTCCTCGTCCTTATAGCCTATATCAATAATAGCATACTTATTTATAGTTAAATTTGTTATTTTTACCTTATAATCATCTAGATACGCCACTTCGTATACATAAGCTGAATTATATTTTTCAAAATCAAATAATTCACTTAAAATATTATCCTTAAAAGAATAAATGTAATAAAAAACATATCCACCACTACCTCCAGAATCAATGGAAATGAATATATCTTCTATCTTATCTCCGTTAAAATCTCCTAAAAACAATGAAGGATTATATCCAGCATCAAATTTTAACGGAAAAGATTTGCAATAATTAGTGAAAGGATTGCATATTACAAGAGTTATACTCTCTGCAAAAATTCCCCCTGGACCGTCTGGCTTATTTCCAACCAAATAAACATCTTCTACTAAATTATCACCATTTACATCTGCTCTTTTATGATCGAGAATATAATAAGTATAATTATTTACTTCTCTAAAAAATTGATAATCCGGATAACCGTAAACCATATCTCTCCCTAAAAATTAATTGCTTTCACTAATTATTGTATTCTAAAACATTTAAATTTGACCCTAATCATTCTTTATAAAAATGTTATTTCCCACCCATTTCTTTACTTTATTCCCCTAAAGAAGCTTATAGGTATTTTTTTCTTTTTGTATTTTTTTATTGAAAACAGAGTAAAATATGTTATAATTTTTTTAGAAAGTAAATATTAATATTCTTGTACAATTATTTACTATCAATTATTAAATTTGTCCAGTGAGACAAAAATAACAGGAGGTAATAAAATGAAGGGTTATTTATTATTACAAGATGGAAGTCTATTCAACGGTAAAGTTATAGGAGAAGAAAAAAATATACTTGGTGAAATCTTATTAAATGATGAAGGTAGCATTACACTTCAATGTGAAACAACTGGTAAACAAGAGTTAATTGTTAATAGTTCTAAGCACATGAAAGGTCATGTAGCACTCTCTGATGTAGATTTTGAAAGTTTAAAACTAAAAATGAAAAAAAACAAAACAATTCTAGGCAAAATCGTCACTGATTCTTTACCTATAGAATATCATGTTTATGATTTAAAGACCCTTGTTACATTAGGCTTAAAATAAAATACAACCAACATAAATAATATTTTAGGGACAATTCTCAAATTTAGTTATTTTGAAATAGCTAGATTTGAGAATTGTCCCTTTTTTTAAAAAAATTTTTTATTTATAAATTAGATATCGATTTCATCAAATTACCCTATTGCTATTTTACATTTAATTGCATAAAATGTAAATATATCTTTTATAAAGGAGCTGATACATGTATGTCAAAAGTAGTTGAAAATTATACTTTTTCATTACCTGTAAATTTACTTAATAAACTAAACAAATATTCTAATGATGGTTATGCATCTTCAATTAATACTGCTGTAGAGGAAGCTATTAAATCTTATGTTAAATCAATAGAAAAACAAAAGTTATACAACGAAATAACAGCTGGTTCAAAAGACCCTTTATTTTCAGCAGAACTTAAAAATGTACTAAATAATTTTTATTAAATAGTAAAATATATCCAATAGAGGTTCTATGAGATCCTTAGGATTCTCATTCACCTCCATATCAATTATAACCTTTCTTATCTTTAATTCTTAAACTAAATCATATTTAATAATCTCTGTTCTTCATTCTTTATCTCTTCTATTAATTCAACAGCTTTAAGTATAATTTCATATTTTATTCCTCCTAACAACAGTAAAGAACATAATCCTAAACTTACTATTTAAAAAATCACACATTTTATCCCCTTTCATATATTGATAATAAATTATTAAATTAAAACTCCATTGAACTATTTTGCATATTGCCTTGTGGATGGATTAGGGGGGTATTATGAAAATTAAAAAATTAGCTGTGACCTTATGTTTGATAATAGTATTTTCCTTTACAGCATGTACAACCACTTCAACTCCACAAGAGAAGATAATTAAGGATACAAATCATGAAAACATAATAAAAAAAGATAATGACAAAAAAACAATTAACAAAAATGATTTAAATATAAAAGAAAAGACCACTGAGAACTTGAAGACAAAAACATTAGAAAAACAACACGCTAAAGTTAAAAATAAAGAATCTAATATTTTAAAAATAGGAACCAAAGAGGAATCCGTAAAAACTCTTCAAAAAAATCTAAATAAATTTGGATATAACCTCTCTATAGATGGCATATTCGGTGAGAGAACTCAAAATGCTGTCTATGATTTTCAAAATAGAAATAAAATATCAAGTGACGGTATTGTAGGTAAAAAAACTCTTACAAAACTTAATTTAACTCCTACAAAGGAAACTATGTATAACCCTAAAGAGAACATTCATAAACCTACTATAAATTCATCAAATTATGCTGAAAAGTTTATAAACAGCCGAAAAGCAAATAGCCCAACTCAATACTATATATGGGTAAATACTAAAAGTCCTAGAGTTTATATATTTGAAGGTTTTAATGGTAATTGGAAACTTATAAAAAATATGCTATGTACTGTAGGCAAACCTTCTACTCCAACAATAAAAGGAACTTTTCATGTAGGAAGTAAAGGAGGAAGCTTTATAGTTAGAGATAATCCTAAACTTATGTGTAAATATTATACTCAAATAAGTGGAAACTATCTGTTTCACACAGTTTTGTTATATAGAAATGGCTCAATTGCTAATGGAACTTTAGGAGCTAAACTATCTCACGGCTGCATAAGACTTTCTATTCCCAATGCTAAATATATATATTCCAATATTCCAAAAGGTACAACGATTTATATAAATTAATAAACACTGCTTCACTCTAGAAGAATAAAAATTAACTTATTTAGATTTACAGTAGTAAATCATCCTTTCCTTCCTAGTACCTTTTAACTGTAAACCATATAGGAGGTTACTATGTGTTTCTATACCTATATTAATCCATATTTTTTTCGCTCTTCTACAACTAAATATAGTATTTTAATCAATACTGCTGCTCGCACACTTGCTTTGTATAAAAATGGGAAAGTATATAAAACCTATCTAGCGGCAGTTGGTAAACCATCTACACCTACACCAAAGGGTAACTTCAGAATTATTAATAAAGCATTCAAGCCTGGTGGACCTTTTGGAGCAAGATGGTTGGGACTATCCATATCAGGCTATGGTATTCACGGAACCAGTAATCCCTCTTCGATAGGTAAGGCTATATCAAATGGATGTATTCGCTTGAACAATTCTAATATTATTGAACTCTACAATCTGGTTCCAATAGGTACATCTGTGAAAATTATATAAAGTATAGAATTTATAAATTCTAGATAATAAAAAACTATGAAAATGTATTAATACATTTTCATAGTTTTTTATTGTATAATATATATATATTCATACTATGTAATAATTTTATAAATTTCATGTGATAATAAAACAATAGAAGAAAACTGGATAAAAGCTATTAATTAATTTGCTAAAAATCAAGTAATGATAAAAATTATAACTATAAGTGCTAATACACCTATTAAACTTCTTTGTAATTTTTTCACATCTTGTAGTACTGTATTTTCTTTAGATACCTCTTGATTAATATTTGAACTTATTGAAATTGATGTATTTTCATCCTTATTCTTTTTTAACATTTCTACTATAATTTCATTATTTAGCTCTTCAACTGAAGCATATCTCTCTTTAATATCAATTTGAAAACATTTCTGTATTATTTTTTTAAAATTACTGTCTACATCATTATCATAATTATCATCTATAAGAGGTTCTAACGATATTGATGGAACCTTTCCTGTAGCCATAAAATACATAAGTTCTCCAATATTGTATATATCCGTTTGTCTATTAGATTGTCCTGTATCATACTGCTGATTCTCATCGATCTTATCTATTTTTGAAATACCAAAATCAATTAAACTAACTTTTCCATTTGGAGTTATCAATATATTAGATGGCTTTAAATTCCTGTATACGATAGGAGGATTTGCGCTGTGCAAATAGGCTATAATGTCACATATACTTGATGCAATATGATATATATCTTTTGTTTCTATAAACTTATTTTTTTTCAAATACTCATTCAATGTTTGTCCATCTATATACTCCCTAACCATATAAAGATTGTCATTGTCAAAAAATATATCAACTGTTTTTGAAATACCACGATGTCTTAATTTTTTTAATATATTACTTTCCAATAGAAATCCTATATTTTTTTTAAATTCTTCTTTTACTTCTTTTATAGTCCAAAGGCTTTCAAGTCTTATATTTTTACATAAATAAACCGCTCCCATGTCACTCTTTCCTAAAACTTTAATTACTTCGTATTTTTCATCTAAAATATGTCCTTTATTAAGCATAATCCACCTCTTGAATAAAACTTTTCTTTTGTAATTATATACCGATGTAATGTACGTACATAATCTTAAATTTCATGGGGTGGAATTATATTTTTAATTATAATTTTTGAAAATAAAAACTATCAAAATGTGTTAATACATCCTGATAGTTCTTAATTATATAACTCGATAAACTCTTGCTTCATATGGTTTTAACACAAGCTTTGTACTGTCGACATGTGTTTTAACATCATAATTACATAACAGCAATCCATCATAATTTAAATTTATAGGTGTATAATTATATACAGCCTCTGAATCCGATAAATTGCAAATCACAACAACTTTTTCATTATCTAATGTACGTGTATATGCATAAATTTGTTTATTGTCTTCTAAAATCAAATCATATTTACCATATGTAAACACATGGTTATCTTTCTTAATAGAAATCATTTTCTTATAGAAGTTAAGCACAGAATTTGGATCTTTTTCTTGTTTTACTACATTAACTTCTTTGTAGTTTGGATTAACTCCAAGCCATGGTATTCCAGTTGTAAACCCTGCCTTTGGTGATTCATCCCACTGCATAGGAGTACGAGAATTATCTCTTGATAACTTCCATATAATCTTCATTATATCTTCATGTGATACACCTTGTTCCCTTTTGATTGCATACATGTTTTTAGTTCTTACATCATCGTATTCCTCAATTGTTTTAAACTTAACATTAGTCATACCTATCTCTTGCCCTTGATATATAAATGGTGTTCCTTGCAGCATAAAATACATAACCGCTAATGCTGTTGCACTCTCACGCCAGTATTCTTTATCATTTCCCCAAATAGAAACTATACGAGGTATATCATGATTTTCAATAAACAACGCATTCCATCCTCTATTTTCCAATCCTTTTTGCCATTTTGATAATGTCTTTTTTAAATCTATAACATCTAATTTAATATTCATTTCATCTTTCCATAAGTCTAAATGGTCAAATTGAAATACCATATTAAATTTCCCTTTTTCTTCACCAACCCAAAGGTGTGCATCTTCCACCGTAACACCATTTGCCTCACCAACTGTCATGATATCATACTTAGCAAAAGTATTCTCCTTTAGTTCTTCAAGATACTTATGAATTCCTTTTACATTCATATGTTTATCAAAGGAAGGAACATGCTTTAACCCTTCTGGGTTAGGCATATCTTTTAATCCTTCTTCTTTTTTAATATGACTTATGGCATCAACACGGAAACCGTCAATACCCTTATCTAACCACCAATTAATCATACCATAAACTGCTTCACGCATCTCACCATTCTCCCAGTTTAAATCTGGTTGTTTTCGTGAAAACAAATGCAAGAAATATTGATTAGTATTTCCATCATACTCCCAAGCAGAATCTCCAAAGATACTTTCCCAGTTGTTTGGTTCTTCTCCATTTTTTCCATCACGCCATATATACCAATCACGTTTTGAATTATCTTTTGAAGAACGAGATTCAAGGAACCATGGATGTTCGTCACTTGTATGATTAATAACTAAATCAATAATAAGCTTCATATCACGCTTATGAACTTCTTGCAGCAACTGATCAAAGTCATGCATTGTACCAAACTCATCCATAATATCTTGATAATCACTAATATCATAACCGTTATCATCATTTGGTGATTTATAAACTGGACAAATCCAAATTACATCAATTCCTAATTCTTTTAAATAATCTAATTTAGAAATTATACCTTGAATATCACCTATTCCGTCACCATTTGAATCCATAAAACTTTTGGGATATATTTGATAGGCAACAGCTTCTTTCCACCATATTTTTTTCATATTAAGATCTTTCCTTTCTTAAACTTAGTGAAACGTTTGCATTAAATATATAAAAAAAAATTACTATTTCTAAACAAAGGACACTTATACAGTAATCATATTAAAACAAATTTAATAGTAAGTCAACTTTGTTTTTGTATATGATATAAATTTATGATTTTACAAAAATAAAACTATCAGAATGTAATTATACATTCTGATAGTTGAACTTTATTTAAGTATTTTATTTTACACAATGACCCTTCTGTTGGTTATCATAAACTCTTGCAAACTTAATTGAATATAGATCACACATTAATGTATCATTTGTTCCAGCCTCTTTAATAACAATATAACTAACTCCAACTTCTACCAAAATTCCTTCACGGTCGATTAAGAAGTTAGTTCCAATCAAAAATTCAAATTTCATATATTTTCCTATTTGTGTTCTTAACCAACCTTGAGTATATTGTATTTCTTGCACTGGTGGACCTGGTTGAATTTGAAAATCTGGACCACCTGTAGTGCCTGGTGGAGTTGGTTGGGTTTTAGGGGGTACCTGTCGTGGTTCATCAACTGGTATTTCAGAATCTATCATAGGCATCATTGGTATTTGATGAAACATAGGAAATCTAGAGCACATTGGAATTTGATTATACATTTCTGGAGTTCTCATAAACAAAAAATTAACCTCCTTTAAAATTAGCTTAATATATAGATTTATATGAATTATGTTTTAGCATAAAGCGCTGTAGGATTATAGAAACAATGCTCACCGACTCTAATTTGATACCTTCCTGTACCATTATATGGGAAAGTATATGGACAAGTTGCTATGAAAGGATTAAAATACCATAAAGAATCACCAGTTGTATAAAGTCTATTACCAGCTAAGGCCCAGTCTGCAATATCATAATGTATTTGTTCAGGTGGACTAGCCCATATAGTTTGCGGATTAGCTATACCTTTTAATACAGAAGTTGCACAGTCAAATTGTCCTTTCTGAAATATAACTTTTCTCAAATCTCCCTGACCCAGTCTTTGATATTCACCATATGGTACATTAACTCTGTTCATAACTACTGAGGCAACAGCTTTCATACCATTTTCCCCTTCACCACCAGCCTCACATTTTATAATCCTAGCTAATAACTCTCTGGGACTGTAAGCCATTATTGTCATCTCCTTGATTTAACTTACAATATTATCATATTCATTAAATGTATAATTGTTATTAAAAATTTAATTAAATATCTTAGTTCTATTATTTTTTACTAAAATAAAAAACTATCAAAATGTATTAATACATCCTGATAGTTTCCTTATTGTGCAATATATATTTTATTTCTGTATTACAAACTCCATCTCAATAGGAGATAGTAACTTATCTACTTTTTTACTCTTATCTACTGATTGAATACCTTTAATGAATAAAGTATATTTTTTACCTTTTTCATATAACTTCTCTGATTCTATTTTAATAGCTTTATCCTTTTTATCATAGCTTACCTTTACTTTCACTTGATGATTTTGTTCATCTAGAACATAAACATTCGATGTATTTACTGTTAACTCATCAAGTTCTTGAGAAAATTTAACATCCCATTTTTTATCTACAGGCACATTTTCCTTTTTCTCCAAATCTGTAAAAAATGTTTTTTCTTCTTTAGAATTTAAAAGATTCTTTATAGCAACAAAGTTTTTCTTGTTTTCTTTTATTTTTGTTTCTCCACCTACAACACATAAGTAATCTTGCTTTAATAAAGCATCTATAACAGGTGCAAAATTTCTTATGTCTTCTGCCTTAGTTGATATAATCTCTTCTCTTTGTTTTTGTATATCTGATTGTTTAGTATGACTTATATACAAACTATCTGCTATAATACCATCTGCAGCAGGACCCATAATACTGCTCAACATATTGGTAGCACTATCCAATTTTCCAATAGTTCCTATTACATAGTTAGTCATCTCTTTTTCATCTGCATCAAAGTTTTTAAGATATTCTGGAATTCCATCAATAGTATCTATAGTTTCTTTTAAATTTGGATCTCTATAAGATGAAAACAATACAACAGAGTTATCTATTGTCATATTAGCACCATAAGCTCCACCTTTTATCCTTATATTATTCCATAAATAACCGCTTTGTAATATATTAGAGAGTACTGCAAGCTTTCCATTTGATTCATATCCTGCTTTTTTCAAGTCTCCACCTTTAACTACATATTGAACCTTTGAAGGTGTCATTATTCCTTCGTTTATTTCGGAACTATCAAAAGTATATTTACAACTTGTAAGCTTTTCATTTCTTAAATTATTTGTGAAATCCTTAAAGCTATCACCAAATTTTTTGTAATTTTCATCTTCTCCAGTATAACTTGCTATCATATCCTGTTTATTAAATATAAGGTTTCTAACTTCTTGTAATTTTTTTACTATTTCATCACTTTTATTGTCAAAGTTTTTATCTAAATCACATAAGAATTTATAAAAATCTTCGTTTTTATAATCATTATATTTACCAGATTCAGACATATAAGATAATACTTTTTGTATTGCCATAGCATTACCGCTTGACATTAACTGCATTTCTTTTCCCATTTTCATATTATTTATTATTTCTTTCAATCTTGTCTTATCATTTAATTTACTGTTGTACATAATTTCCTGTAAAAGCTGAAAATTCTTAGGTAATTTTTCACTTAATGATACTATACTCACTGTCATTTTAGGATAATATGTATTATTATCGCCATGCTTTGTGAAAGAAGTATTACTAAAAGAAATTCCACCTGAATTAGTTAATATTTCTTCTGTCAAATCTTCTTTAGTATAATTTTTTGTATCTATATTTTCTAAAATTTCTTCTAGTAAATACATATAACCTAACTTTTCTTGAGGTACTTTAGTTGTATCAAAATATAGTCTTATAGAATCTACTCCATTAGTAAAAATAGGGTGATAAAGCACCTTAACTCCATTTTCATTTTTTTCTATTGTCTTATATTCTTTAGCCTTAATATTTATATCTTCACGAGTAAGACTTGGTAATGTATTTAGAGCTTCCTTTGAATTTGGAGTTTCTTGCCAAGCTTTAAGCTCTTTAGTTTCCTTCACAAGTTTATTTATATCTTCCTTTGAAAGAGAAGCTTTAATCTTTGCTAATTTTGCTTTTAACTCTGCTTCTTTCTTTTTTTCAAGTCCAGGTACAGGTTTTAAAACTACCAGTGAAGAGTGTTTATTATCTATTAAATACTTCTGTATTAATGTTTTTAAATATCCTTTTTGTATCTTATCTTTAATATTTGCTACATCTGAATTGATATTTAAATATAAAGTTGGATTTCCATCGTATAACCAGCTTCTCATTATTAGATTATTGTACATAAGCGCAAAATTGCCTTTTACAGTACGATTAGAAAGCTCATAGATATTAAGTACAGAATTTAGTAAATCTTTATCAAAGCCATTTTTAACTATGTTCTGAAGAGTTTCATCAATTACCTTTTGAAACTTCTCTTTTTGATTTTCATTTACATTTTCTGCAGTTATATTAAAGGTTGGCTGCAAATACTGTATGTCAAATTGGGCTCTTACATTTTCACCAAATCCATTTTCCTTCAATGCTTTAGAAATAGGTGAAGATGGCATTCCTGTAAGTAAGGTTTGAAGTACTAAAAATCCCAGTACTGTATCTTTATTTGTAACTGTATCAATTACATAGTTTGAACTTAAATAAGTTTTGTTTTCAATTGGTGTTCCCTTAGGTACTGAATATTCAACAACTTTTGTTTTTCTTTCATTAAATGGCTTTTGGAGCTGTATTTTAGTATTAACTTCTTTTTTATCAAAGTTATTTAAATATTTTTCTCCTATAAATTTTAGTGTTTTATTAATATCTAGATTACCTGATAGATAAAAATAACTGTTTGAAGGAGTATAGTGTTTCTTATACGTTTTAACAAAATCTTCATAAGTTAAATTTGGAATATCATCAGGATATCCACCAGATTCATATTTATATGAAGTATCCGGGAAAAGAGACTGCGCAATAGCTTTATTTAGTATTCTTTCAGGTGATGAATAGTTTCCCTTCATTTCATTGTAAACTATACCATTATACTTTAACTCTCCATCTTGAGAATTTAGTTCATATCTCCATCCTTCTTCTTGAAAGATTCTTTTATCCTTAACCATATTAGGATAAAAAACAGCATCTAAATATATACTCATTAGATTCTCAAAATCTTTATTATTCTTACTTGATACTGGGTACATAGTACTATCGCTTGCTGTCATGGCATTTAAGAAAGTATTTAAGGACTGTTTACTCATTTCTATAAATGGGTCTTTAACAGGATAATTTTTAGAGCCTTGCAGTACTGAATGTTCTATAATATGATTTACGCCTGTATTATCCTTGGTTGGAGTACGGAAAGTTACAGAGAACATCTTATCTTCATTATTATTATCTAAAAATATAAGACGTGCTCCACTTTTAGTATGCTTATATATATAAGCATTACATTTTAAATCCTTAATCCATTTTTTTGATACTAGTTCAAATCCTCCTAAAGCATTTTTTTCTGTCGCTGCATAGATAACTTGTGAACTTAAATCCAAAGCTTTAACTTTATTAAAACTTCCAAACACTAAAGTTTGAGAAGTCATTACTGCAGCTAGAGTTAAAATTAATGTAGCTTTTAATTTTTTATTCATGGTAACTCCCCTCTTTTTATATTTATTGATAATTTACTATATATTAGCACATTATTAAATTTCATACAATTTTTTGAACGTTCCTAAATACTTATTAAGTATATTTTATTTCTAAAAATAAAAACTATAAGACTTAAATTTTTATCTATAATTAATTCACTGAAATTGGCACAATTTTTGCTATTTTTTAATTGTTATGATATACTAATATAATTGATAGAAAATACTATTGATGTAAAATCAAAGTATATAAGCTAAGCATTTTTGCCTTACGCGGATAATTAATGAAGCTTAAAACAGTAAAATGTTTTAACTCAGAAAAAGGAGAATACTTATAATGAAAAGAAATTATAAAATCAAAAAAACAATATCCATAAAACGATTTATTTCGGAATTTGGAGAAAATTTTTCTGAGCATACAAAGAAAAAATTATTAGACTTAGAAGTAAGATGTGTTTTAACAAGAAAAGAAGATAATTATAGACTTGATTTAAAACATGTTGAACACACACATTACGATTGTAATTCAAGCACATGTCAAAAGGAATATGCCTATGGTCAACTTGTAGTAATCGATGGAACATTATATTTTTCAGAAGTATGTACAGAAAGTACTGAAGTTATGCAATCACCAATTGTGAGTACCATATATAATTCTTTAAATAGTGAAGATATGGTTTGTGATTCAGATATTAACTCAAAAAAAATAGACGATGATAATATTGACTATGTGATAGATAATATATTGACAGTATGTCCTGAAGTATCTCAAAAATATTTAGATATTACTCAAGGTATGATTTCACGTGCCGAAAGAAAAAAACTTTAGTATTTTTTATAATAAATCCTGAACTTATGTGAATATAACAGACACAAAAATCGAATTTTTTATATAGATTTTTGGGCCCTGTTTTCACATTGTTGAGGAGTAATGTTTCCTATCAGAATAAATTTCCCAATACCATTCGAAAAAACTTAACAAATAAGATAATCAAATTATGCAAGCATCGAAAAAAATATCACTTTTCTTAAAATTTTCATAACAATAATAGGATATAATATAAGTATAATGAATTAATTAAAATGCATACTTTATTTAACCATCTCACAAAATTAAAATGGGAGGTAAAATGTTATGAAAAGTATCACATATGGCGAAGTATCCTTTGGAGCAATGTGTAAATTAATTAAAAACTATATTTCAAAAGAGAATAAGGAAGAATATAAAATAACTGTAGGTACAGATTCTCAAAATTATGACATAACTAAGGTTGTAATTGTAGTAGCAATTTGTAGAATAGGAAAAGGTGGAATATTTTTTTACGATGTAAAAAAAGTAAATAAGATTACAAACATACGGCAAAAACTATTTTATGAAACCAGTTTAAGTATAGAAATGGCTACAAAACTCTCTTCGTATTTTAATGAGCATGATAAAAAATATGATATCAGTATTCATGTTGATGCTGGTGACAATGGACCTTCATCATCTGTAATACCTGAAATAACAGGTTGGGTTAAAGGTTGTGGATTTAACTGCAATACTAAACCTAATTCATATGCAGCTTCATCAATTGCAAATAGGTATTCAAAATAATTCATAACATTAATTAAATATTGATTAGTAATTTTATCAGCCTATATATCAAAAATACAAAAACTTCTTAAGAACTTTAATTCCAAAATTCTTAAGAAGTTTTATTGTTAAATATACTAATTCCTTAATTCTCTTAGCCCTGTTAACCAATTAAATTTCCATAATAATAGGAAGAACAATGGGTCTTCGTTTTGTTTTTTCATATAAAAATCTTTCTATGGCTTTTTTCATATTAGCTTTCAATACATACCACTCAATAATTTTATTTTCTAGGCAGCTATTAAGCTCTTTTTTAACAATTTCTTTTACTCCATGAATCAACTCTTCTGATTCTTTTGCATATATAAATCCTCTAGTGATTATATCTGGGCCTGCTATAATACTATAAGACTCTCTCTCTAAAGTAACAACTACAGTGAGCATACCATCTTCGGCTAAGTGTCTTCTATCTCTAAGTACTATATTTCCCACATCTCCTACTCCAAGTCCATCTACAAATACAGAGCCAGTACGAACTTTTCCAGATATCTTAGCCTCTTTATCTGATAACTCTAAAACCTCTCCCATATCCAAAGTAAATATATTTTCACCTTTCATACCTAACTTCTTAGCTAAGTCAGCATGGTGTTTCAAATGCCTATGTTCTCCATGAACTGGCATAAAATACTTAGGATGAACCAATGTATGAATTAACTTTAATTCTTCTTGGTAGGCATGACCTGATACATGTACTTCTTCTAAATCATCATAAATTACCTCTGCACCTTTTTTAAATAATTGATTAATTACCCTAGATATAAGTTTCTCATTTCCTGGGATTGGAGATGCAGAAATAATAAATAAATCCTTTGGTTCAATACTAATTTTTCTATGGTTAGAAAAAGCTATTCTTGCAAGAGCTGCCATAGGTTCTCCCTGACTTCCAGTAGTTATTATAGTTACCTGTTCATTAGGGTATTTTCGTACTTCATCTACATCTATAATGTAACCTTCTGGTATATGAAGATATCCTAATTCCATAGCTACCTGTGATATATTCTCCATGCTTCTTCCACTGAAAGCTATCTTCCTTCCATACTCTATAGAAGCATTTACTATTTGCTGCATTCTATGAATGTTTGAAGCAAAAGTTGCCACAATAACTCTACCTTCAGCATTAGAAAAAGTTCTAGTGAAAGTTTCTCCTATAGCTTTTTCTGAAATCGTATGCCCTTGACGTTCCACATTGGTACTATCAGCCATAAGCAGCATTACTCCCTCTTTTCCTAGATTTGAGATACGCTCTAAATCCATGACTAACCCATCAATAGGTGTATAGTCTATTTTAAAATCACCAGTATGTAATATTGTACCAACCGGTGTATGGATAGCAATGGCACAAGAATCTGCTATACTGTGAGTAACTCTTATAAATTCAATCTTCAAATTTTGTATTTCTATTATATCTCCAGCTTTTACTACATGCAGTTCACAATCTGAAAGTATATTATCCTCCTTTAATTTATTTTCAACTATCCCTAATGTTAACTTTGTACCATAAATAGGTACATTCAATTGCTTTAAAATATAAGGTAATGAGCCTATATGATCTTCATGTCCGTGAGTTAGAAAAATGCCTTTTACCTTATCCGCATTATTTAGTAAGTAAGTTATATCAGGAATTACCAAATCTACACCATACATCTCTTCCTCCGGAAAGGATATTCCACAGTCTATAACAATAATTTCATCTTTATACTCAATAGCAGTTATATTCTTACCAATTTCTCCAAGACCTCCTAAGGGAATAACCCTTACACTATCCTCGTTTTTCACTAAATCCTCTCCTTTATTCTTATAAATTATATTATTAATTTCACTTATTTTATTTTGCCTTATAGTGTTAAAATTAATTCTTTTTCTTTGATAAAGTTATACATAATAGTAAAATCAATGACTTTTAAAATTTTCATGTTAAAATATAGTTATATACAGCATAATCACTAAAAGGAGTTGTTTAATTTTGCAAAAACTTTATTACGAAAATCCATATAAAAAAGAATTTACTGCTGAGATCATAAATATACTTGAGAAAGATAATAAATATCATATTGAACTTGCTCAAACCTATTTTTATCCAGAAGGTGGAGGTCAACCAAGTGATACAGGTTACATAAATTCTATTCCAGTAACCCACGTATATGAAGAAAATGAAAAAATATATCATGTAACTGAAAGAAATCCTATGAAAATTCATAGAGTTAAATGCAGCATAGATTGTAAGAAAAGATATGACCATATGCAGCATCACCTTGGCCAGCATATAATTTCTGCTTGCTTTGTTGAATTATTTAATGCAAATACTATTGGTTTTCATCTTGGAAAAGATTCTTCAACTATTGATATTGATAAACTTCTTTCAAAAGATGAAATTAGAAAAGCTGAAGAAGAGGCTAATAAAATAATCTTTGATAATATTAATGTAGAAATATTATATCCAACCAAAACTGAGCTAAAAAAATTGCGTCTTAGAAAAACTCCACCAAAAACTGCTAAAAAAATTAGAATAGTTAAAATTGGAGACATTGATATAAACGCATGTTGCGGCATACACCCAAATTCAACAATTGAAGTTCAATTAATTAAAGTTAGTAAGTGGGAGAAATACAAAAACGGTACAAGAATTCATTTTCTTTGCGGCTCAAGAGCAGTTTCCGATTACTTTTATAAACATGATTCAATAGAAAGAATGTCAAATCTTTTATCCTGCAGTGATAGTAATGTGTTATGTGAAGTAGAAAGACTAAAAAAAGAACTTAATAAAACTGTTGCTGAGAAAAGGGAATTAAAAGAAGAAGTTTCTAGATATGAAGTACAAAATATGCTAAATTCCTGTGAAAGCATAAAAAATATCAAGATACTTAAGTCTATATATGAAAATGTAGATTTAAAGGATATTAATAATTTGGCATCAAAATTAATATCTTTTCCAAACGTTATAGTTTTATTTGGAGTAAAATCTGAAGATAAAGCGCAACTTTTGTTCATGCGTTCAAAAGACTTAAATATTCTCAGCATGAATAACCTTCTAAAAGATGCTATAACCTTGATTGATGGAAAAGGTGGCGGAAGTGATTTTTCTGCACAAGGCGGTGGAAAAAATAATAACAATGTAGATTCAGCAATAGAATATGCCTATAATAAAGTTAAAGATTTCATAATATCTAATCTAGCTTAATAAGCATTAAGTAGATTATAAAGAGTCTTGTAAATTTTGCAAGACTCTTTATAATCTTAAAAATAACATTTTCTTTTTTTTGTTAATATGAAACACTCAATTAAATATTATTATATTCGATATTTACTATATAATAATTAATTAGGTAGTTTCAAACTAAAGCAATTGAAATATACAGAATTTTCTAAATATTTCAATTTATTAAAACTTAATAAGGAGATGAATAAGATGTTTATAAAAAACAAATTATCAAAAAGTATTTTAACTAAGGTATTGGCTGGATTTGTCAGTATAACAATTATTGTTTTTTTAGTTACAGGGCTTGTAGTTAATAAATTTAATAAAGACATAACATTTGAAAATATTAATGAAGCACTTAAAGCTAATAGTACTATTCTATCCCAGGATATAGATTCTTTTTTTAATTCTGGAGGTATATTAGTTACCCAGATGGCAACAAATACTCAAATGCTAAAGCTTGCAAGTGAGGTTAACGCAAGAACTGATCTTAAGGGTAATGCCAATTATTCAGATGTAATTGCTAGTCTTAAAAAGATTAAAGCTTCAAATGAAAATGTTGCTTCAGCCTATATCGCTATTAAAAAAGCAAGTTATTTAGTTACTGAATCTGAATGGAATTGTCCTGTTGATTGGGATATAAATAAAAGACCTTGGTATATAGAAACAATGCAAAATGGTAAATTGACTTATTCTGCACCTTATGTAGATAAAATAACAGGTAAAATGGTTATTACTATAGCATATCCTCTTTATGACAATAACAGCAAAGCTGTAGGAGCTGTAGGAATAGATTTTTCCATTGATCAAATAGGTAGCATTATGGAGAAATATAAAATAGGAAATACAGGTTATCCTTTTCTTGTTGACAAAAATGGTTTAGTTATATATCATCCCGACACTTCTAAAATATTAAAAGATAATTTAACACAACGTGATGATAAATTAAAAGATATAGGTGAAAAGATGGCTAAAGGTGAAAGTAATATTGATATTTATAAATATGAAAATGTAGAAAGATATATTTCATATTCACCAATTAAGTCAAATGGGTGGTCCGTTGCTTCTGTAATAACAACGAATGAAGTGGAAGAAGATATTGTTAAATTCAATACAATCTTAATATTAATTTACTCTATAGGCTTAGTATTAATGATTATTGTTATATTCTTTGTTATTAAGAAAATATTGAAAGATGTTCCTAAATTATTAGATGGAATAAGAACAATTGCCTCTGGAGATTTAACATCAGAAATCGAAGTTAAATCTACAGATGAGATTGGTCAAATAGCTGAAGAAATTAATAAAATGTCTGTTCATTTAAGAAGTATTGTAGAGAAGATTTCTGTAAACAGTCAAAATGTAAGTGCTAGTGGTGAAGAACTTTTTGCTACTATATCAGAAATAAATAAACAAATAGAAACTGTTACATCAAGTACTCAAGAAATTGCTACTGCTATGGAGGAAACAAATGCAGCTTCTGAAGAGATGACTTCATCAGGATTATTAATCAAAAACAGTGTCACTACTTTAAATGAAAAAGCTTATAATGGTAACTCTTCTGCATTAGAAATTAAGGAAAGAGCTTTAAAAATGAAGGCTGAATCAGAAGAATCTAAGAAAAAAGCATTAGATATCTATAAGGAAAAACAAGAAACTATACTAAAAGCCATAGAAGAAGGTAAAATAGTAGATGAAATAATTAATATGGCAAATATAATTAGAGGTATAGCAGAACAAACTAATCTTTTAGCACTAAATGCAGCTATTGAAGCCGCTAGAGCTGGAGAACAAGGAAAAGGATTTGCAGTAGTTGCCGGAGAAGTAGGAAAACTCGCTGCTGAATCTGCCGAAACTGTAAATAATATCCAAAATATTGTTACTCAAGTTAAAAATTCATTTTATAATTTATCCAATAATGCCAATGGATTATTAGATTTTATAGACAAAAATGTTACTCAGGATTATGATGAAATGATAAATAGAGCAGAATTATCTTTAGAAGATTCAGATAATGTTTTTAAGTTAGTAAAAGGTTTTTCACAAAATATAAGCGAAGTTTCTGAATCAGTTGAGTTGTTAGTAAAGTCTATTGAATCAGTATCTGCAGTTGTAGAAGAAGTTGCTGCTAGCTCTTCTGAAATAGCAAACAATGTAGATGATACAAAAGCTGCATCTGAAAATCTATCACAAGTTGCAGAAGAACAAGCTAACCTTGCTCAAGCTTTAAACGGCATGGTTAATGAGTTTAAAGTTTAGTTAACCTATAATTCCTATTCCAAAAACCCCCCATGGTTTTCTAATCCATGGGGGGTTTTTCCTATAGCATATTAAGCATATCTTGCTTTTCTCTCGTAAATCTATTGTATACACTTCGTTTTACTTGTTCCGAACTACTTCTAAAGTAAATATTAACCTTCTGACGTTCATTATATAAATCATTTATAATACTGCGATCATCCTTATTTAAATTTAACTTTGAAAATATAGCTGAAGTTCCCCCCACACCGTGTTGAACTACCGTAGACCATAAACTTTCCTTTAAAGCATCACTTCTTTTATCTATATTAAAACCAAATTTGGATTTTAAATTTTGTGCAGCTTTATCATAATAAGATTGTTTTACATAATCTTGCTGAACTTTCATGAATTTCTCCTTATTAGTCAAAGCTATATTGAGCCATGCAGCATCAAAATTTTTACCAAATTTATTACCATCTTTCCTCTTCGCTTCTGAAAGTTTAGAATAAAACTCTCCATAATTTCCTTTAAGGGAATTTACAAAAGAATTTAGCGAACCTGTTTTTGAGGAAAATTGCCATGCTCCATAAGACTTTCCACCATAATCTCCTGGGGTATTACTTATTGCTCCAGGATTTAAGTTTGATTCATACTTAGAAGCTTTTAAACCTAATCCACTAAATTTATTGTATATTCCTTTTGAATATGACTGTGGATAGCTAGTACTTCTCATAATTGAATTAAAATTACTTAAAGTTCCTAGAGAATCTACTGAATTTCCAGAATTTCCCTGATCCAAAGCAGCTGATACAAACTCTTGCATCATTGGGTTGCCTGTATTTTCTGACATTTGATTTAGCATTACTTCAAAAGCAAATTTCTCAACTGCTTTATTTAAGTTTTTCTCGTTATTTTCTATTTTTCCATTATTATCAACATTATTTTTCATTTGTGACATGTAGTTTTTCAAAAATATATTGTTAACATCATTTGCAGATATCGCCATTACTCTCTCACCACTTTATATAAAAATTTTTCAATGTTATTGTTATCGTATGATAAAAGTAAAAGTTTATATATAGTCCTAATATTTATAAGTAACTACAGGCTTCAAACTAGCTACAAGCCTAATCATTTTTTCTTCTAACATATCCTCTATTACTCTTTCTATATTTTTATAAGCTTCTGGTGCTTCTTCATATATTAAGGTTTTGTCCTTACATATTAAATTACAACCAAAAGAATTATTTCTAATAGATTTTTTAGAATAAACATTTTCAAGTTTTTCTCTGCATCCAAATCTGGCCCACTTTCTTCCAGATCCATGAGAAATTGAAAAAGCATAATCAATAAGATTATCTTCTGGTTCTACTATATATGAATTAGTTCCCCTAGAACCTGCTATAACAATATATCCTTTATCAGAAGGCGCTGCTCCCTTTCTATGAATATAGAATATTTCATTATCAATTTCATACTTATCTATGCTATTATGAACACTTTCTAACAGCTTTTTGTCATCCTTACCATTTACCGCTGTTAATATCCTGTATGCAATTAACTCCCTATTTAACTTTGCAAACTCAACAGCTCTAGTATGCTCACAAAAATAATCATGAAACCCCTTACTATTAGCATCTAGTCCGTTTTGACAGCAATACTCTTTTATATATTTATTCAATATATACTCTCCATAACTTCTAGAACCGCTGTGAACTAATAAATATATATTATTTTTATCTATTCCTATTTTATCTAAGGCCTCTTTATTATATATACCATCTATTTGTTGAAACTCAGCAAAATGATTACCGCCACCTATAGTTCCCAATTTCCCCTTAAATGGCAACTCCACTTCTTTAGTTAATTCATCTATATTTATGTTTTCTATACCATTTATTTTTTGCAGTTTTTTCATAATTTTATCTACTTTAAGCTTATCCTTCTTTAATCCTGTACTAAAAAGTGTCATACCGCAGCCTATATCATTTCCTATAATATGAGGATATATAATATCTTTAGTTATAAAACTAGCTCCAACTGGTGTCTTTCCAACATGTAAATCAGGAAGTCCTACTGCCTTAACTATTCCTTTTAACTGTGCAACTTTTTTAAGCTGTTCAACAGCATTACTTTCTATCCATGACTTTTCACTTTTAACTATCTTTATCATATTCTCTATATTCTCTCCTTAAATTCATTATTTGTTTTTATATTCTTTGAGAGAACAAAGATTAACCAATAGAAATTTTATTAAGTTCTTTCTATATTCTCTCACCCATCTTATTTACTAACATCATATTAAACACGTCCTTTCAAATGACTATTTTTATATAATTATAACACATTGACGAATTTTAGATCCTATTGTTGATTAATTTTATAATTTATTCCTAATTTTGAATTTATGTTAAAGTTATGGATACATTTTCCGATAATCAGTAATGAGAAAATTTGAAAGGATGATATTATGAAAAAAATTACTTCTATGTTAAGACAAACATTTTGCACATTACTATCATGTTTGTTTGTCTTTACTGGAGTCATGGTAGCACAAGCTGCTTTATCTCCAGCAGTTGTTGCAAAAGCAGCAACAGCATCTGACAATGCATATGTTTACTATGTATCAAATGGATCTTTATACCGTGTAATGAGCGACGGTACCAAAGAACAAAGGTTAGTTAACTCTTTTCAAGGTGTTCAACTTACACCAGCTGGGAATTATCTATACTACATGTATGACGAAAGATCTACCACACTATTACGTATTCCTATGGATGGTTCAGCAGTTCTCCCATCACGTTTTCAATCTGATGTAGTACACTTTGTAGTAGATGGTGATTTTATATACTACATGAACGATAAAGGTGCTATATACCGTGCTTCTGTAAATGCTAAAAAAGCTTCTGAAGCCAAACTAATAACAGATATGGCAGATACAAAACATCCTGGATTTGTTGTTATTGAAGGACGAGTATATTATAATGCACTTAAAAGTGGACGTACAACTTGGGTAGCTTCAAAGGCTGCTAACGGAAGTGGACAAGTACAATGGATTGCATCAGGTGCTATTCCTAATCCATGGTTTACACGTACCGATAAGACATCTATTTATATGATGATAAACACTAAACCTGAGGAAACTAGATATTCATTAAACTGCATGGTACTCTATTCAATACCTAAAAAAGGTGGAGCTGCAAAAGCACTTAATCTAAAAACTCCACTTAACGCAAACTCTGTATATTCTGGCTGGTGGACTAACGGATATTTTCTATTTAATAATGGTATATCACTTGATTTAAATGGAGAATATGACTATACAACTAGTAAAGGTTGTATCATGGATATGAAAGGTAATATGATTCAAATACATGATACAGGTATATATGAAATTGCTAACATTGCTCCTAACAAACTTGTATTTGTAGATGCATATGGTAATGCTTTTGTTAGTACACTAAACAACAACAAGATTGTAAATAAAAAGCAACTTTCCATAAATTATGCAGGCTATGTACGTAATCTTATGACTGATGGTAAAGTAGGAGCAACTATGCTATTCGCACAAAGCGGAGCATATATGTTACAACCTGATTTATCTCTTAAAAAAATGGTTGGAATTGAATGGGATTTATGTATGTATAAAGATAATGTACCTGGATTTTTCTATGTTAATGCTGGCGACAATGGTAGATTATATCACATGAACAATGATGGTAAAACAAGTACAAAACTAAGTGATAAAAAAGTTAAGAGAATAGTATTAATCTCAAAACCTAATGCTGCATCACAAAAATAGATTTTAAAAGAACTACCACAGTATATTTTGTATACTATGGTAGTTTCAATCTTTTTGTTCTTTTTTGTACATAATGTAAAATTTAACACAACAACGAAGGAGAAATATAAATGGAACAATCTTACTTTATGAAAATCTATAAAAAAAGATGGCGTTATAGGTTTATAGTACTATTCCTTTGGGGTATTGGTATTATTGGTTTAATATACCAAGGAGCAGTTACATACTATAACAGCACAAATAATCCAACTATTGTTAAAACCGAATCAGATTATATGAAAGCTGTACAGAACAATAGTTATATCAAAATTGACTCGAAAGAACTATATGATTTAGGTATTGAACTGGTAGAAACCAAAAGTAAACATGGTAAAAAATTATCAGAACATACAAAAGCAATGTTTACAGCTATAAACCTTGATGGAAAAATACTTGCAGTATCTCTTCCTCCTGAGGTATATAAAGAAATGATGGAACAAAAAAAAGTATCTTACTTATTGGTGGGCAACATAAAAGAATTCAAAAATGATGACTTAAGATTTTTTAAAAACATCCTTATAACAGATGGATTTTCAGCTAAAGAGGTAAATTCATTATTACATAGAAACTATCTACACTATATAACTCCATCTCACTTAGCCGCACCATATTTTATTTTAGCAGTTTGCATTGCCATAGCACTTATAGCGTTATTTATACCTTGTATGTATAGAAATACTAAAGCTTTAAAAAGCCTTAAAAACTATTCAAACGGCAACCTTGAAAAAGCCTATGAAGAAATTGATAATGAAATTAAATTATGGGATGTATATAAAAAGGCTCCCTTTACAGTAACACCAAACTATATAATAGTTGAAAGTCAGGCAATTGTATTTGCTATGCCATTAAACGAGCTAATGTGGGTCTACAAAAGCACTGTACAAAGTAAATTATGCCGCTTTATTCCATTAGGTATGAAAATAGATAGTATAGTATTTGTATTTTCAGATAAAAGAACTTATAAGATTGATTTGTATAGAAAAGGTCAACGTATTGATGAGACTATACAATATATTTCAAAACATTGTAATACATCTATTGTGGGATTTTCTCAAGAACTTAAAGATTTATTGAAGAAAAATCCTAATGAGTTTATACGTCAATGGAGAATGCGTAAAGAAATGAATATGACAGATTTATAATAAAGTAAATAGTAGCCAGTTTATATATAAAATCTATAAACTGGCTACTAAGCAAACCCTAATTCATTTTTAAACTGATTCTCTGTTTCCTTAAACACAAAACTTTCCTTCCTAATTACCTCGGTTCCAATTGCACTTACATACACTTTAATTGATCTTTGGGTAAATCTAAAATTTTACTTTCTAAAAACTTTACACTTTTTCTTGTTACTTTAATTCTTAACTCTTTAACTCTTTAACTCTTTAATTCTTTAACTCTTTAATTCTTAACTCTTTAATTCTTTAATTCTTTAATTCTTAATTCTTAATTCTTAATTCTTAATTCTTAATTCTTAATTCTTGATTCTTAATTCTTGATTCTTAACCTACATACTTCTTTACTTTAAAACTAACTTTCCCTTAATACATTAGGGTTTGCAAGAAGTTTTTTTATTCTTCTTGTTTATATTATAGCATGTCTTAATATAAACGAAAAGGTTTTTTCTGAATTTTCAGTATTTTCTTGTTTTACTAAAAAACACTCTACTTCTTCTTATTTCAAAAACTTCTTAAGAACTTAAATTCCTAAATTCTTAAGAAGTTTTATTGTTAAGTATATAAATTTCTTAATTCTCTTATCTCTAAAATGTTAACAACCTTATGCACCTTTGAATATTATATTTTGTAACATTATTATGTGGGTAGGTAGGTGTATAGTATATGAACTACATACAGAATTCTGTTCAGATTATAACAAAAGGATTGATTAAACCAGGCCACAAGATAGTTATAGAATATCCGAAGGTTATTTGTATGACAAATAAGGCTGTTCAAAAGAAAATAAATGATGCAATACTATTTCTTGTTAACAAGCTATATGTTGATCAGATCAATCAACTAGTTTTTCTTCAAGGATACCCGCAGATACCTAAAATGGAAGTTAATGGTTGGTATGAAATTAAAACAAACGAAAGAGGTGTTTTAAGTTTATCCATAGGCAATTACACTATGGCGTATCCTGCTGCTCATGGTTTTACCATTATTAAGTCATTAACATTTGATATACAAACAGGGAGAATATATCAATTATATAATTTGTTTAAACCCGAAAGCGACTATATGGAAATACTATCCGACATTATTTCTAAACAAATAAAGGAACGCGATATTCATCTAATTAATGAATTTAAAGGTATTAAAACTAGTGATCAAGACTATTATATAGCTGACAAAGCTTTAGTAATATATTTTCAATTATATGAATTAACCGCATATGCATATGGCTTTCCTTATTTTCCAATCTCAGTATACGAAATACAGGATATTATTCAGGAAGATACTCCACTTTACAAAATGTTATATGATTAGCAATGCAGTACTAGCAAATACTATATGATGTACTGCAAGAACAAAGGTTGGAAATTATAAAATTTTATAATTTCCTAGTAAGTAAAAAAGTTGAGACTTAAATAAATTTGTACTTACACAAATCTATTTAAGTCTCTGCATTTTGAATTTGATGCTATTTATAATTTGTTAACACCCCTTGGCTAACCCCTTACTATCAACTACTGATTCTCTTTCAATTAACTCTACGGGCATTACATATTCTCTAGCAGCATAGTTTTTAGTATTTACACTATCTATTACTACCTCTGCAGCCTTTTCACCCTTTCTGAATATATCTTGCCTTATAGTAGTTAGTTCAGGAATAAAATACTCACTATTTTTAATATCATCAAATCCTACTACTGAAATATGCTGTGGTACATATATTTTTTCTTTATAAAGTCCTTTAATTAAACCTATTGCCATTATATCCGAAACACAACATATAGCTGTGATTTCCTCTACTTTTTCTTTTACTAAAAGAGCTACTTTTTTTCCACCTTCATAACTAACTTCTGATTCGAACACAAAATCACTCTTAGGATCAATATTATACTTTTTTAAAGCCTCTAAATATCCTTCGTATCTATCCTTATGTGCTGGATGACCTAAAAATCCAATATTCTTATGACCTTTCTTAATCAAATATTCCGTTGCTAAGTAAGCTCCTTTTTCATTTTCTGAAGATATATAAGTAAATTTATCACTGATTTTCTGATGATCAATCATAATTACAGGAATATCTACTTCTTCTAATCTTTTATAAATATTCTTATTGTATTCTCCTAATACTATTAAACCTGACAGAGAACCACTTCTTAAAGTTTTTATGCATTCATCTTCATCCTTAACACATATTATCAAAGTATTGTATCTATATTCTCTGCATTTGTATTCTACTCCACTTAAAAATTCTTGGAAGAATGGATTTTCTGTGAATATAGTTTTTTGATAACTTTCCGACCAAGGAACAAAGATACCAACAACTCTATTTTCTTTTTTTACCAAGCTTCGAGCAGCTAAATTTGGTTTATAACCAAGTTCATCTATTATTTTTAAAATTTTAGCTCTTGTTTCTTCTGTAACCTTGTCTACTCCATTTATTACATAAGACACTGTGGCTGTAGAAACTCCAGCCTCCTTTGCTACATCTTTTATTGTAACTTTAGACTTCATAATTCAGCAACTCCATCTTTTATACTAAAGTTAACTGATTTTCCCTCTACTAAAATTTCTGAAATCTGTATACCATTCACCTTAAATTTAAATCCTTTGTAAGCATTTCTATATTTTTTATGAGTATTGTGTATATCAATAACAATACCTTTTGCTTCTCTTCTTACTGTAAACTCATATAAATTAAACTCTCCATTTTGATATTCAAAGCTTTCTCCATCATCCTGATAATGCACGTACTTCACTTCTGTTCCTTCCTTAGGAGGATAAATATCTAAAGTTAATGCTTCAATTTCTTTTTCCCCAATATAATTTTGTACAGGATAGTTTGGAAGGATACTGCCTTCTTTAATATAGATTGGACATACATCCAAAGGTGCTTCTTTTATAATATACTGTCCACCTTCAAAGACTTCTTTTGTCCAATAATCTATCCAACAATCTCCTTCTGGAAGATATACCATTCTTGCAGTTTTACCCTGCTCTAATATTGGGGCTACCAGAATGTTTTTACCGAATAAAAATTCATCATTAATCTCATAAGTTTTTGCATCTTCTTGATAGTGAAGCATAAGAGGTCTAATTATTGGAAGTCCAGTATTTTCACCTTCCCACATAAGATCATAAATATAAGGAATAAGTTTATAACGAAGTTTAATATATTTACGGTTAATTTCTTCTGTTGCAGAATCAAATGCCCAAGGTTCATGATCTCTTGTATTACTGCATGCATGATTTCTAAATAATGGAGTAAAGCATCCCATTTGTACCCATCTTGATAAAAGCTCTGCAGTACAATCAAAGCTGAATCCTCCTACATCAGTACCACAAAAACTCATTCCACTTAATCCTAAATTCATTAACATAGGAACAGACATTCTTAAGTGTTCCCAGAAGCTTTGATTATCACCTGTCCAAACAGTAGAATATTTTTGTGTTCCTGCATAGCAAGCTCTAGTAATAACAAATGGTCTTTTCCCAGTACATTTCTTAATTCCTTCATAAGTAGCTTTAGACATATAATGTCCATACACATTGTGAATTTCTCTATGGTCTGCCACAACGCCATCATTATTGAACATTACATCATCTGGCAACGGACCATTGAAGCTTGCAGGTTCATTCATATCGTTCCAAATACCTGAAACTCCAGAATCCATCATGATTTTCTGATTTTCTGACCACCATTTTCTAACTCTCTCATTTGCAAAGTCAGGATATAGAGAATCTCCAGGCCAAACTTTATTTACATAAGGTACTCCATCCTTATCTGTAGCAAAGTAATTATTCTTAATACCTTCATCATAAATATTATAACCTTTATCTTTCTTTACTCCTGGGTCAATGATAGTTACTACCTTAAATCCCTTTTCCTTTAGTTTACCAACTGTTGCTTCGTGATTAGGGAATTTTTCATTATCCCATGTAAAAACCCTATATCCATCCATGTAATCTATATCTAAATGTAATACATCGCAAGGAATGTCTCTCTTTCTGAAATTATCTGCAAGTTCCCACACTCTGCTATCTGGAGCATAAGACCAACGACTCTGCTGATATCCAAGAGTCCAAAGTTGTGGCATAGGAGTTTTTCCTGTTAAATGAGTATATCCTCCTAAAACTTCTTTGATTGATGGTCCATATATAAAATAATAATCTAAATTTCCATCTACTGCTCCAAAATAGTAATAATCACTATTTTCCTTTCCCATATCAAAATGAGATTCAAAAGTATTGTCAAAGAAAATTCCAAAAGCTTTCTTTTGTTTTAGTGCAATAAAGAAAGGAATGGATTTATATAAAGCTTCATGACTTTCTACATGCGGTCTAGGATCATCAGTGTTCCACATTTTATAATGATATCCTTTTTTATTTAGATGACCTGTTTTTTCTCCAAGCCCATAAAAGAACATATCATCTTCCATTTTCTTTACTACTTCTACGGTATATTTTCCGGATTCCTCTCCTACTTTATGTCCTTCCGCTGCTGCCAAATCTGCACCATTACCTCTTCGTACAAAAGGCTCTCTATCATAACGATAATCTTGACACAATACATTTCCCTCATTATCGTAAATATCCACTTTAAAGTTATCAAAAATATAAATTTGTAGCTCGTCCGTAGTTATCTCAATACTTTCTTTCTTCATTTCCACATTAAAGCTGCATTCTTGTATTTTTAAGTTTTCTACTGCTTTAGATAAACGCTGTTCTCTTTTAATAGGCGCAAAAAAGTTTATAATAAAAGGAGTAATAACTTCTACTGTTACTTTTTTTTCTTCAAATTCAATGAAAATCTTATTATCTTCCTGTTGAAAACGTTTTATTTTACCAAACATTTTACCACCTCTTCTATTAATTATAATAATCTTGTTAAACGTTTAACCGATTGGGTAAAAAAATATAAAATGTTTTATATAATTGCATGACAATGTTTTAAATGAAAAGTTTTTTAAACGTTTAACCTATGTTTTTTATTAGCATATCATAGTTGATTTTATTCTGTCAATATATTGGCAGCAAATATTTTATTTGGCAAAACCATTGTTCTTCTAATATTCTTCAACTGAAATTTTTATCTAATAATGTAATTTATGGTATAATAATTACTTAAATATATAAACTACAAAAATATAATTGTGTTTTCAGCCTAAAAATTAGGAGGTATAGAAATAGAAATGAAAAATATTTTAATACTAAAAGGAAATATTATATTTACAAAAACATCTGATAGATTTGAAATTTGTAAGAATAGTTATATAGTATCGGTTAATGGAAAGGTAGAAGGCATATATAAAGTATTACCTGAAAAATATATGGATTGTACTGTTGAAGATTATGGAGATAGATTAATCATTCCAGGGTTTGTTGATTTACATTTACATGCCGCTCAATTTCTTCAATGTGGAATGGGTATGACCAACCAATTACTTGATTGGTTAAATGATTATACATTTGATTTGGAAAGACAATTTCAAGATGTGGAATTTGCAAAAGAAGTTTATACACAATTTGCAGATAAACTAATAGCTAATGGTACCACTAGAGCATGTATTTTTGCTTCTTCATCCACTAAAGGTACAGAAGTATTATTTGATATATTGAAACAAAAAGGAATTGGTGCTTATGTAGGTAAAGTGAATATGGATAGAAATGCTCCTGATTTTATTATTGAAACTACAGAAGAATCAATAAAAGGTACAAAATATCTTATAGAAAAATATAATAATGAAAAATTAGTTAAACCCATTATAACACCAAGATTTGCACCTACAAGTACAGATGAATTATTAGAGGAACTAGGTAAATTGGCTAAAGTATACAATGTACCTGTACAATCTCATTTAAGTGAAAATACTGATGAAATAAATTGGGTACAGCAGCTTTTCCCTGATTCAAGAAAATATTTAGATGTTTATGATAAGCACTCTTTATTTGGACAAACTCCTACAGTCATGGCACATGGTATTTATTTAGATAATTCTGAAATCGATAAGGTAAAAAGAAATAAAGTAACATTAGTACATTGTCCCGATTCAAATATTAATGTGCGAAGTGGGATAATGCCTTT
The DNA here is from genome assembly GCF_026735165.1 of Clostridium ganghwense. Taxonomy (GTDB): domain Bacteria; phylum Bacillota; class Clostridia; order Clostridiales; family Clostridiaceae; genus Clostridium_H; species Clostridium_H ganghwense. The sequence continues at coordinate 365,085 of NZ_JAPQES010000001.1, forward strand.
GAGAAAATATTTAAACATGGGTATTCAAGTTGGATTAGGTAGTGATATAGCAGGCGGACATAAAATTGCTCTAAATGAAGCAATAGTTAGGGCTATCCAATTATCTAAATTATTAAGTATGAATCAACCAGAATATGAACCACTTAGTGTGTCAGAAGCATTTTATTTAGGAACTAAAGGAGGCGGACAATTTTTTGGAAAAATTGGAAGCTTTGAAGAAGGATATTGTTTTGATGCATTAGTTATCGAAGATGATAGGTTGATATCCGATAGATATACTTTAAAAGATAGATTAGAAAGATTCTTGTATATTGGTGATGATAGAAATATTTGTGCACGATATGTAGAAGGTAATAAACTTTAATAGATACATTAAAAATTCATAATAATAGCCAGTTTATATATAAAATCTATAAACTGGCTATTTTACTATTGGACAAATATGGTATGTTAGTGGTAAAATAAAGTTATCCATATATAGGTAAAAATACAATTTTAATTACTAATCACCCCTTTCAGAAGTGACTAAAAATCTTTAGTTGCTCTATGATAACTAACTCTATTCTTGATAGACTTCTTCAGCACTCACATGTTATAAACTTTATTATTCCTTAATAAATTTTCAACACTATACCCTAAGCCAAAATTCTCTTCAATATTTACAGTAAATATGCAAAAGCATGTAAAAAAGTATTAATTACTTGGAGGGTTACCATGTTTTCGTTTCATAAAAACCTTTTTCATCCTGTTTTACTACAGCATAAACAGGATTTTTTTGAAAAAAGATTTATGCATAATAATTTAAGCATATTGTTTTTATCTGTTTATTTAACAATAGAACAGATGTATTATTGTTTATATGTACGAGAACCTGGAAGTTTTATTCAAAAGGTTCACTTTTTCACTGCTATTATTATGTTGTTTTATGCTATTGTAAGTATATATATTCAAATGAAAAGACCTCTTTGCACCTCTTGGCTTCATAAAATTTATGAAATTAGTTTTGGTTTTTATGGCTTTTTAATTGCAATAATAAGAGGGCTTCTAATACCAAATAATGTTTTTCCACTACCAACTATATACATTGCAGTGCTTTATGGATTTGCTGTAATTTTTTGCTTTCATCCTGTTAAAAGCTTTTTTGTGTATGGGCTAACTAGTGCGATTTTAATTGTAGCATTTCCAATATTTCAACCAACTATTATACAAAATAGCTACATACAAGATATTTTATCTAATAATATTATTTCTTGGATTGCTTCAATAATTAATTATGAAAAGTATGTGAAAGAATTTATAAATCAGAAAATTATTAACCAAAACAATGAAGAGCTTAAAGAAAAGACCCTGCAAATTGAGAAGATGAATGAAAAATTAAAAGCTATCTCAATAAAAGATGGATTAACGAATATTTACAATCGCAGAAAATTAGATGAAATTTTAGAATGTGAATATAATAGAGCCAAAAGGTATTGTAGAGAGTTTTCAATTATCCTCTTGGATCTAGATTGGTTTAAATCTGTTAATGACACATATGGACATAATGTAGGAGACAAAGTATTAATTGAAACATGTAAAATATTAAAGAATAACATTAGAAACAGTGATATGGTTGGTAGATGGGGTGGAGAAGAGTTTTTGATTATTTGTCCTGACACCACTATGCAACAAGCATTACATATGGCTGAAAGATTAAGAAAAGCAATTGAAACTTATAAATTTTCAGTTGTAAATAAAAGAACTGGTAGTTTTGGTGTAGCAACTTATAAAAATAGAGATACAATTGAGAGTTTAATAAATAGAGCAGATAAAGGATTGTATAAAGCCAAAGAAAATGGAAGAAATAGGGTTGAAATTACTGAGTAAATTTAAGTATATCTTCATAATAATTTAAGGTCACTTTAAGGGTGATTTAAGAATAATTAGTTATTATAAATATAAAGTAAAAAACTTAACCTTGCTAAAATAGCAGTGAACAAAAGAGGAGCTGATAATTATGTCAAAAGGGAGAACATTTTTCAAATCAATTATTATCACTTTAATGATTGGTATTTTATTTACTGGATGTGGAACAAATAAGACAAACAAATCATCTATAGTTACAGATAATGAAGAAATTAATTCACTTACTTATATTTATGGTAATAAAAAAAGTGATACTGTAATAATTAATACTCAAGGTGGACCTGTTCCTGAACTTATGAATGATGAATTAAAGGAAATTTTATCTTCAGTAAATACAAAAGATTATTTGATAGTAAATGTACATCAATCACAAACAAAAAAACCTGAATTATTTATTAAAAAAGAAATATCTTTTGATGAAGCAATAAAATACGATAAACAAAGTGTAGAAGACTTGTATAAAATTGTGAAATATTATAAGGATCAAAATAAAAAAGTATATGTTTTAGGTATATCTTTTGGAGCATTTATGACTCAAGAATTAATAGCTGAAAAAGGCGTTGATGCAGCAGACAAATACTTAATAATGGTTGGAAGATTAAATATTAATGAAATGTTTTGGAAAGGATTTAGCCAAGGCAAAAATGGACACTATGTAAATGGAGTAAAACCAGTTCTTGAAGATGTAACTGATATTACAGAAAAAAATATGTATAAACTAGCTGCTGGTTTGGGTAGAAATAGGTATACAAATAAACTAGATAAATATGATTTATCAAAGGTAACTTATGTGTACGGTAAAACAGATGAACAAGTTGGTAAATTGAATGATAAAGAAATAGAGTTTTTAAAATCAAAAAATGCTACTGTTATATCTGACGAAAGCGGTCATAGCGATGCAATTGATAATAAAATAAAAGAAGGATTAAAAAAAGCATTTGATATTAAATAAATAACAAATATAAAATATAGAAGTTATGTGATAGCACATAACTTCTATATTTTATAAATTATTCAGCACCCCATACTGTAATAACTCTCAACTTACCGTCCCCATCTTTACAAGCAGCAGTTTGTATTCTAGGACATATTGCTCCTAGTGATCCTAGCTTATAAGCATTAGCCTCTATGTTCATATGCATATGTCCATAGCACCAAAGTCCTGTACGATTGATATTCCCATTATCATATAAAAAACTGCTAACCTTCTTATACTCGTTTGGTGAAAAAGTACTTTTAAAATCATTTGTAAGACCATGGTGTGCAAATATTAGCATTTTATCTTCCTCATCTGACTTATATTCGTTATAGTGATCTTTAAACCAAGACCACGTTCCTCCTGAAAAATCATATAAACTAGCCTCAGAAGGTACTCCTACCGTCTTAGAATGAAATCTAGCATTAAAGTCTGCACACATAAAATGATATCCTTTATAGTTAAATGCAAAATTTTGAAAGTAATTATAACAGTTCTGTTCAGGATTCCAAGTCTTTGTTAATCTTGTACCATCATCCCATTCCTCAAAATGAGTACTCAAAGAATCAAAAGTATCTTCGAAAACCTCCATGAAATATTGCTCACCAACAGCTTCTGGAGCTTCATCATTAGAAGTATAAGGCCATATATCATGATTTCCTGTAAGCGGAACATATGGAATTTCAAGTGTATCAAGAATTTCTTTTGCCTTCACAAATTCTGATTTTTCAGCACTGTCACTTATATCTCCAGTTATAATAACAAATTCTATCCCTTTGCTCTCGTAATTTTCATTAATCCAGTTAACAGTGTCTCTTAAATTCTGTGCTGCAACTCCTACATCTCCTTCTGGCGCTTCATCATCATATCCCTCAGTACCATAGTCATCAATATCTCTTCCCATATGAATGTCGGTAATATGTGCGAAGGTAAAATTTTTCCCTCCTTGCTCATTATTAATTGATGAAGTAACAACTTTAGGGCTAGCATACGCATAAGTAGAAAAACTAATACTACTAAAGCATATGACCATGGTAGTAATTAAAACTTTTTTTATAAATTTTCCTAACATAAAATCCCCCTCTTTTAGACTAGCATAGTATTACTTGAACTAACCTCAATTCCCCACTTACTTATATAACTTAATAGTAATCATGTTATATGGTTCTATTGCTAGATTATTACTTTCTTTAGCTACTTCAATATTGTTTACCAATTCCCATTTTGTGAAGTTTTCAAAGTTATACTCATTTAATGTAATTTTCTCTTTTGAAGAATTTTTTAATCTTAGCAGCAGAGCCTCATCTTTAAGTGATGGTGAAATACTACTAAATGCAACTTCTTCTCCTATAGATAGCAAGCTATATTCTTTTTGGTATTTAACCCTTGCTTTTGGAGTTGGTTGAATTTTATTATCTATTCTGTGTATAAATTTGTTTAATGTTTGCATTTGGTATGAAATATCTTGTGAGGTATATGCTTCATATCTTTTTTCTACCACATGCTCATTAAATTTCTCTTCTATCAATGATATTGCAAATTCAAATTGGCTTACTCCCTGAATTTGGGCTAGAGGTGTTGGTATCATTACATGACCTTGCTTTGTCGTATCCCCTGATGCACGACCTGGACGGTATAGTAAGTTAGGTTTACCTAACTGTCCTGTTGTTGAAAGTAAAGTTAAGTACATTGTATCTTCTATTACTTGATATTCTTTAATTCCCTTTGAATAAATTGATAATGTGGTTTTATCATTTGTAATAGATACTGTGCTATCAAATACTTCTATATCAATTGGTATTTCTAGATAGCTTTTATTCCATTCTCTAATTTTTCCATTAAGTATAGGTCTATTGATATATCCAAATGGAATTGAAGCTATTGATTCCTTTGCCAATATATCTGATTTTATTCCTATTCTTAATCTATGGCTTTCTATTTTATTATCCACCATTATTTTACACTTAATTAATGAAGAATCTTTTATTAAGCTTATTTCTAACTTAATATCTAACTCCCCTAATTCTTTCTTTGTAAGTCTATCTTCAAGAGTTTTAGGTAATAATTTTTTACCACATAATATTAACTTTTCAATATTATCTCCATAAACTTTGATTCCTTCAGTAATTGTAAAACAAATTTGTTTATCTTCTCTCAATGGCGAGAAATCGTAGGTATCACCATCATTACCGCAGTCTTCAAATTTTATAAAATCCTTAATTATTGTTCCATTCTTTAACTCTATACAGAGTACATTTTCTTCTACAAAAATTTTGTATTCCCCATTACTTATTTGTAATTCCCTGCTAGCTTCTACTTCTTTTGCACTATCTTTCACTATGTTAAATACTTTGTATCCCATAGATGGTAGTTCTAGCTTAACCATTGCAGTAATCTTGCAATAAGGCTCTTCATTTATATAGTAGTTTCCTTCTGGAGCTTCTATTAGAATATTTTTCTTTCCTTCAAAATCCTCCACTGAAAGTATAGTAAACTCTTCTACGCCTTCCATTGAAACGTCTTTATTCTTACTCATAAATTCTACAATTTTATAACCTGAATACTTATATGGCAGAGTATTAAACACAATAACCTGATCTTCCTTAATTTCTATACCTTCAGCTATTCTTTTTTTAATAAGATTTTCTAATCCATCACAGATTTCTCTAGCTTGCTTCATACGATATAAAACATCCTTAGCCACATTATCTGTAATACATCCCCCTATACTATCATGAGCTTGACCTTCCATAATTTTCTTCCAAGCTTTAATTATTAAATTTCTGCTTATATCAATTCCTAAGCTTTTTGCCATTGCATATAATGGCTCTACTCTATTTATCAATAATTGCTCCACATCAAAATTGGTTTTCTTTATATCATATCTTACAGACCCGATAGTTTTGTGTACTCTTCCTGTTCTTGGTTCTCTAAATTCACCTTCATATGTTTCTAGTTTTTCTTTATTTTTTCTAAGGATATCAATAAATTCTTCATAAGTGCTTTGCTTGTATACATCCTCAGTATGCTTGTTTATTTCTTCTATTTTCTTATTTAAATCATGAGTCATTTCAACTTGGTCATTTCCAATAGGTATAATTATTTCATCTAAGTTTGATAGTTTCTTAATTTTATTAGCTAAAGGAAATAGTTTCTTTTCTCTAAATTCTTCTGTTGTATACAGTCTTGGAACACTCCCATATCCATCTATGAAGTTTGCTGCATATACTTTATCACCACTAATACCTTGCCAAAGAAAATAAGGTGATTTTACGTGCTTATCATAATTTATTCCTCTCCAGAAAATCACATTATCTATATCACAGCTTTTTAGTATAGTTGGTATTTGAGCATTAAATCCAAAGGTATCTGGTAAATACCCAACATTCATATGCTTACCTATTTTATTTGTTTCATTAATTCCTATACTTAGGTTTCTAATGATAGATTCTCCTGAAACTAGTTGAGCATCTGTTTGAGTGTACCATGGTCCAATAAATAATCTACCTTCACTTACAAGCTTCTTTATTTGAACTAATTTTTCTGGTCTAATTGAAAGATATTCTTCTATAATAGATGATTGTCCATCCAAACAAAACTTAGCATCTTTATTATTTTTAAGTTCCTCTAATGCATCTGTAAATACTTGATCGCTAAGAACCAATGCATCCATAGTTGTAAAGTACCATTCCCTATCCCAATGAGTATGATTAACTAAATAATAAATTTTTATATTCATCTCCTCCATAACTGATTATTACATTACTGCATCAATTTCATCTGTTGCATCAAAGCCTGTTCCTAAGAAAATAGCTCCTGCTGCAATTATTGAAGCTCCAACTAATATTCCTAAAACATATACTGGCCAATTTTTAACTAATAACCATCCATAAATGCCTGAGATTGGAATTGTATTTACAGCACCTAATGAAACTGCAACTGCTGATCCAACAGCACATCCTACTACGTTTACTGGAATCATTTTAATTGGATTGATTAGTGTAAATGGAATAGCACCCTCTGATATTCCTACTAATCCCATTATAAATGAAGCTTTTCCTGCTTCTCTTAATTCATTTGAGAATTTAGCTTTTTTAATTAATGTAGCCATACCATAACCTAAAGTTGGTATAATTATAGCAACTTGAGCTGCTGTGTTTGCAACAAATAAACCTTCTGTAATTAAAGCCATTGCAGTAACTACTGCTGCTTTGTTTATAGGACCACCAAGGTCAAAACCAACCATACCACCAACAACTAATGCTATTACTAATGATCCACTTCCTTTACTCATTGTACTCATCCAATTTACTAAACCACTATTTAATGCTGCAAATGGACCACCAATGATATATTGCATTATTAAAACTGTAAATAAAGTTCCAAACACTGGTAATATAAACACTGGTACTATGCTGCTTGCACTTTCAGGCAGCTGAATTTTTTCAGCCATTATCTTCACTAAATAACCTGCTATAAGCCCTGCTGCTAATGCACCTAAAAATCCTGTTCCAAGCTTGTTAGCAAGCATACCACCAACAAAACCTGAAACTAAAGCTGGTCTATCAGCTATTGAATATGCAATAAACCCTGCAAATACTGGTAACATTAATCCCAAAGCTAATCCACCTAAACCGTCTAAAGTGTGGAAGAACGGAACCAAACCTCCTGCTGTTTCATGAGCTGCATCCCATATATCTGTGACACCATAAATCATTGCACCAACTCTTGCAATTCCCATTATTACCGCTCCTGCAATAGTAAATGGAATCATGTAGGATACTCCTGTTAAAACGTGTCTTTTAAGACTTTGAAAAAATTCTTTCATTAATATTTCCCCCTCATATTAATATTAAAAATTTTATTTAAGTAAATTCAATGCATCCTCTATTACTTTTACACCATTCTTAATTGGCGCTGCTACTGGAACCTGATGTATTATTTTCCCTGTAAATCTTTCTTTTTCTCTTACCTTTTGCTCAACTGCAAATATTACAACATCTGCGTCTTCTATCTCTTGTTTAGTTAACCTATTTTGAATTCCTAATGCTCCTTGCTTTTCTACTTTGATAATATGTCCTAGTTTTTCTGCTGTTTTTACTAATGCCTTTGCTGCCATATTTGTGTGTGCAACTCCTGTTGGACAAGCTGTTACTCCTACAATTTTCATAATTAATTCCCCCTTATAATATTTAAAGATTGTTATATAAAAATTTTATTAAATCATTTTTACTATTCATTGAAAACAAGCTATCTTTAAACTCATCTTCCATTAAGTTCGAGGCTAGACTTGATAATATTTCTAAGTGAAGTGTACCTTCATCCTTCTTTGGTACAGCTAATCCTATAACTATCTTTACTGGTTTATCATCTAATGCCTGCCAATCTACAGGATTTTTTAAGGTTAAATAAACTATAGTTGGTTCTACTACACTTTCAACCTTACAGTGAGGTATAGCTAATCCAAATCCAATACCTGTAGTACATTGTTCTTCTCTATCTACATAACCCTTAAATGTTTCTTCTTTACTAGTTATTCTTTTTTCTCTTTCTAAAATTTCTGTAATGTAACTTAATGCTTCTTCTTTTGACTTTAAGTCTACATCTAATTCCACTGTATTTGTCGTTATCATAGTTGTTATATCCATTTTTCTTCTCCTTATCTCAATAATTTTATAAACTCTTTATAGTTCCTTGAATTTACCAACTTTATAACTTTTTCTTCATCACTAAACTGTGTATACAAATTCTCAAGTATTTCACCAAATTCCAAATACAATTCCTTTTCAATACTCATAAGAATTACTAGTCTTACATTCTCTTCTTCCCACTGTATAGGCTTCTTATTTACTAAAATACATACCTTGCTTATTTCAGGATTAATATCTATTGCATGAGGAATAGCTATTAAATTTCCTATTTCTGTTGAAGATATATTTTCTCTTTTAAAGAAATACGCTTTATCTTCTTCATTTAAATACTCCTTTGAAACCATTTCCTCCAGCATGAAATTTAATATTTCTTCTTTGGTTTTAAAATCCTTATCTACAAAGAATAGCTCCTCCTCTGTAAATTCTAAAAATCTTAAAAGAAACTCATCACTGCTTTCTTCAACAAAATCCTTTATATAGCACATATCCTTTGGCTTTAAGATAGGAGATACATATATAACCTTTTTATCTTGTACTCCATAAGCATTAGCATCAATTTTAATAGTTGAAATTATTAAGTCATAGGATTCCTTATTAACAGAAGTTAATTCGTTTAAAGGAAGTACTTTTACTATTTCAATTTTATTATTGACATCACTTTTTATCTTTGCTGAAAGTATCATTGATGTTCCAAGTCCTGAAGCACATATTATAAGGGTTCTTAATTTGTTTTTACCCTTTTCTCCCTTTAATCTTTGTAGACTTGCTGCAAAGTGTAAACATATAAATCCTATTTCATCTTCATTAATTTCTTTACCTATTTTTTTCTCTAGATAATTACCTGAAATAGATGCAATTTTATAAGCAAAGGAATAGGTTTTCTTTATTTCTTGAAGCATATCATTTGTTATATGCATATCAAACTTTATTCTGTTGATAGATGACTTTAAATGTGTTGCTAAACTCCAAATTAATACCTTATCATTTTTAAAATCAATGCCTATAGCTTCTTCTATTTCTTCTAAAATTTCTTTTACTAATACGTTGTATTCATCTTGCACATCTATTTCTTGTTGTTCCCTAGCATTATCAATTATTTTTCTAGTGTATAGATGTTGAGTTATATAATATATTTCTTCCTTTGGTAACTCTGTTTGGGTAACTTCAAATATGCTATTTGCAATATTCTTAGCTACCTGAAATTCAAAGGTATTTTTTAGTTCATCTATAAACTCAACTACTTGTACAGTATTTTCATTTTCGATTCTTTTAATTGCTATAAGAATATGAATTAACAGGTTATAAAAACTCATATCTGTAATTGTTATACCGTTTTTATTTATAGATTTTATTAATATTTCTTCTATTTGTTTAGCCTTATCTTTATTAAATATAGCCTGCACATTTTCCAAATCTACAATATCGTTTTCATCCCAACGAAAAATAAAATAGCTTATGCAGCTTCTAAGGTCATCTTCACTGCCTTTTAAAGCAATTCCCCTCAAACCGTCTTTTAGTATTTGTATATTAAATTTATGCAGCTTTTTCTTTACAGTTATCAAGTCACTTTTTAGTGTAGTTAAGCTTATATATAATTCATCACATAATTCACTATGAGTTATACCTTTGTTTTCTTTAAGTTCTAATATTAATAGTCTTTTTATAATGTAGGCTGTTCTACCATTAGCTGTAGTTGGAATAAAGTTTTTATTGTTAACCTTTTCTTCATATAATTTAACTAGTTCTCTATTAAATGCATTTTTATCTAAAGTATCTAATATATATCCTCTTCCTTTTACACAAGCTATTTCTGTATTTATTGCTTTTAGCTTTTGGTTTATATTTTTTACATCTACTCTTAAGGTTTTAGATGAGATCCCTATAAAAGATGAAATTTCCTCTCCAGTAATGTAATGATCTTTATCTATCAGAAAATTTATTATTTTTAGTTCTCTTTCATTAATCATTTCCTCACCTCATCTTAGTTTTATTTTAGCAAACACCCTATATCAAAGAATAGTCTAATAAGTTCCCTTGTCAAAGGAACTTGTCAGACTATTCTATAATTTCTATTTATTTTCAATCTTTTCTTGCTTATTCATTTTACCATAAGTTTCACTTTATTCCATATTTGATAATATATTAAATAAGCTATTATTTTAAGTAAAATAAAAAAACTATCAAAATGTATTTATACATCTTGATAGTTTTCTTTCAATTTGTTTCACATTAATATCTGTAAGTACTCCATTTTTATCCCAATGATTTTTACATCCACAATAATCTAATAATACACATTGTGGAACAAAATTTAACTCCTTAGCCTTCCAGCCCCCATCTAACAAGTTCAAAACACATGCCACTCCAATGATTCCAATTTCTCCTAGCTTTATTTTTCTGTTTGAAAAGGCATCTGATTGATGTGGTATTATAAAAACTTGTAAATTATTATTTTTACCCCAATTAGTTAATTCATTTATTCGGCAGTCTTGCCTACATCCAATACAAGAATATCCTTGCTCTGTCTTAACAGCTTTACAACTGCTCCCAGCTTTTCTCATACATGCTGGCAGCAAAAGAAGTTTTCTTCTTGTGTTAAGAAAATCTTCTTTAAAGGCTCTATTCATTATTTCTGCACCAACCATATTAAGATGGTATTCAACTTCCTTTCTACCGCAGAAAACAAAATCTTCCTTATATCTATAAGATTTATGATTTTCTTCTAAAAACTTTTCTACATTACATGTGTAAATTCCTAAAGCTTGTTTGCTTTCATGCTGAAACCATTCTCCAAAGTCTAAAATTGTATCTAAAAAATTTTTAACATATGCTTCATCTTTTTCAGTGAGAAAACTTGTTATAATATTAAATCTTGTAACTTCCTGTTTAAAATCACCTACTGCCATCATCCACTTAATAAGAACTTCTATACTATTTAAATCATATAATGAATCTCTTTTATCATGTACAGCAAACAAAGTAATTAGTATACCTCTAATATGATCAATACTTGTTTTTAAATATTTATTATCACGCTTATATGATATATTCTTTAATATTCTCTGTGGAATTGTATGCAATCCTTTTGCTTTACCTATATATAATTTATAAAATACACTTAGAGCTAAAAAATCTATAATATACTCATCTTTACTCCTTATCTTTTCAACCTTACTAGATGATATAAAATCACAAATATCCTGAAGAAAAGTTATTAATTCTGTATAAGCTTTCTCTAAAACATTATCAGTAAAAACAGAAACATCTTTATAATATTGTTCCGACTTTTCCTTATGATTTCTTAAGGAATAAGTTATTATTTTCATAATTAAATCTCCTCTATGATAATAGCCAGTTTATATAAAATCTATAAACTGGCTATTAAGCAAACCCTAATTCATTTTTAAACTGATTCTTTGTTTCCTTAATCACAAAACTTTCCTTCCTAATTACCTCGGTTCCAATTGCACTTGCATACTCTTTAATTGATATTTCGGTAAATCTAAAATTTTACTTTCTAAAACACTTTACACTTTTTCTTGCTTTAATTCTTTGATTCTTTGATTCTTTGATTCTTTAATTCTTTAATTCTTTAATTCTTTGATTCTTTGATTCTTTGATTCTTTAATTCTTAATTCTTTGATTCTTAATTCTTTGATTCTTAATTCTTTAATTCTTTGATTCTTAATTCTTAACCTACATACTTCTTTACTTTAAAACTAATTTTCCTTTAATATTAGGGTTTGCAAGAAGTTTTTTTCTTCTTCTTGTGTATATTATAGCATGTCTTAATAAAAATGAAAAGGTTTTTTCTGAATTTTCAGTATTTTCTTATTAAACAAAAAACTTCTTAAGAACTTAAATCTCTAAATTCTTAAGAAGTTTTATTGTTAAATACATAAATTCCTTAATTCTATTACTTCTTTCTCTGTAAGATTACGCCACTTGCCAATATCTATCCCATCAATTTTTATATTAAGAATTCGAATGCGTTCTAGTCGCACAACTGTATATCCAAAAGCTTTACTCATTCTACGAATTTGTCTATTAAGTCCCTGCGTAAGAATAATACGAAAAGTATCTTCACTAACTCTGCTCACTTTACAATGCCTTGTCTTAACTCCGCAAATTTCCACCCCTTCAGACATTCCTTTCATAAACAAATCATCAAAAGGTTTATTAACAGTTACTATATATTCTTTCTCATGTTCATTTTCTGATTTTAAAATTTTATTTGCTAACTCTCCATCATTTGTCATTAGTATTAACCCTTGAGACGCTTTATCTAATCTGCCAACCGGGAAAATATATTCTGGATAATTCATAAAATTAATTATATTGCTTTTAACTTCCTTGGCTGCAGTACAGGTAATCCCTACTGGTTTATTTAATGCAATATAAATTTTCTCTTTCACTGGAATAGGCTCATTATCGATAAGAATAATGTCATCCTCTTCTACCCACTGCCCAGGCTCACAAAGCCGTCCATTTACTGTTATTCTATTTGCCTCAATAAGTCTATTGGTTTCTTTTCTTGAACACAAGCCCAAATTGCTAAGAAGTTTATTTATTCTCATTTTAAAATCTTTATCCTTTCACTTATATCTACTTGAATTATAAAAATATTATATCTTAAATTACACTTTCCTTTCACTATATAAAAAAATTTTTTATAATATATTATTATTTCCATATAATGATTATTGATATTTTAAATAAGTATATTATAGTATAATAGTTATAATTATTGATATTTTAATTGCGTAATGTATTTTTAATTAAAATGAATTTTTGAGGTGTTTTAATGATTAAAAAAAGAAAATTATTAATGGAAAATGCTATTAATATGATTAATACACGAGAACATTCAATGGATTTGCAAAGTACAAAGAAAATGGTGCAGTCTTTGAACAAGGAAGGTATTATAATAGATGTCAGTCCAGGGTGGCTTTTTATGACTGGTTATGCAAGAGAAGAAGTTATAGGTCATTTTTTTGGAGAATTTCTTGTAGATGAAAGTCTTTCAAAAACCAAAACAGAATTTCCTCATCTTAAAGACTATGGTTTTGTAAATAATGTATGCTTAAAGCTAAAACGTAAAGATGGAGTAGTTATAGAAGTTGCTTTAAATGGTACATCAAAATACAGTGATGATGGTGAATTTCAACGAACATTTTGTGAATTGAGGACTTTAGATTATTATATGCACTCAGTTAATGCAGTAACTCAACTTCTAATTTATGAAAAATTTTTGAAAATGATTATGTATATTGAAGCAAATATCTCCGCCCTTCTTCTTGAGAACGAAGATTATGATTATTATAATAATTTAAGTGCAATATTAAATGAACCTCCTGAAATACTACAAGCTGTCCTTGAACCTAATTCTGACAAATCCGAAACCCTTGATGAAAATAAAAAATCTATTATCGAATATGCTAAAGAATATATCACAAAAAATACTCTTACAGAAGAAAACAAAATACTTATAATTGAAAAAAGCGGTTATCTTAATTTGCCTATTTCAACTGGAAATGAAGATTACACAATGATCATTAAAATTAATGATGACACAATGCCTAATAAAGAAAGACTTTTGATAATTGATTTCAACAGTTCAAAACACTTATTGAAAGAATGGAGAGAATCATTTATCAACATATCTAAACTTATTGAATCTGTAATTCAATGGCTGAAAATCAATTTAGAAAATAAAAATCTTATGATAGAATTAAAAAAATTATCTGAAACAGATAATCTTACTACTATTTACAATAGAATGATGCTTGACAAAATACTATTAAATCAAAAAAAATCTTATGATCTATATAAAGAAAAATGTTCTATAATAATATTAGATATTGATCATTTTAAAAGAATGAATGATACTTATGGACATAATGTTGGCGACAAAGTACTTTACGAAATAGCAAACCTATTAAAAAGTAATATTGGTAAAACTGATGTTGTTGGTAGATGGGGTGGGGAAGAGTTCTTAATTATCTGTAAACATACTGATTTGTGTAAAGCAATACTCTTAGCTCAATATCTACGTAAAAAAATAGAAGGTTATTCCTTCACTGGAGTTGGTAATTTAACAGCCAGTTTCGGTGTAAGCGAATTTTGTGATGGAATTACTATAGAACAGGTAATTGACAAAGCTGATAAAGCTCTATACGAAGCGAAAACTGGTGGTCGTAATAGAGTAAATAACTAATTACTTGAAAAAATTTCTTATTTAGATAAACCTTCTTGTGATTTATCACAGATCCAAGAAAGCAAAGTTTCTATTGTCCTAAGTAAAGCTCTGCAGTATTTTATAACTGCAGAGCTTTTTTTCTCTTTAAATACCACTCACAAAATCACCTGATACTACCAATTTTATAGTGGACCTATATTATTTAATATCAAGTATTAGATGACTTCTTCTAGAATAAGTAAAAGTATATGTTTTTCCAATTGTCACACGTCTTAATCTTTTTGTATATGAGTAACCTTTGTGGTCAACGTATATAGTAATTCTTCCATATCGTCTTTCTTTATAAATACTAGTTACTGTACCTTTGGATATGTAATGGTCTTTGTAAATAAAATCAAGGACTGGTTTACTTAACATATTAATTTCAGCAGTAACTATAAACAGTATTAACATACCTTTCATTATAACTGCAGCAGTCTTATTTTTCATTTTTAGTTTTTCGTAGCATCTCCACTCCTCTATTCCATATACAAAAAGTATTAAAGGCACTATTGTTAGCAGTATAAATTTAAATTTTTCAAGAATCTTCACTACTAGCAATGCATCTTTTAAATCCATCTTCTCAAAAGCTAATTCCATTGCACCAAAATATATTACTAATCCACCTATTAAAAATCCCAAAATATAAATATGCAAAGGTTTATTAGAAAATATCATTTTAAGGAACAATTCTCCTATGATATCTCTTTTGTTGTTTTTTAATCTTGAATTATGATGCTGAATTTCCTTTTTCTTTTTAACTTTTTCCATTGGCAATCTTACTACTAGTTTTTCATTGCATTCTCTGCATCTTAAACTTCCATCAGTATATTTTCTTTTGCATTTTGGACAATACATAGTCTCCCCCTTATTCCCCCTTTCCCTATTTTATGAAAGGTGAATTTCTTATTTAAAGTCATTAAAAATATTATCATCTTTACTATAGTTTTAGCAATATTTTCATTTGAAATAATTTTCTTTAAATGCTAATATTTAATATATATTATTTTAGAAAGGAGATTTACTTAATGGAAAAAATACAACTCAATAACATTTCTTATCAAAAAAATACACACAAAAAAAATATCGAAGAATGTAATGAAGAAAAGAAAGTTTTTGATATTCAAAAATTCAGGGCAAATAAACCTAAAGATAGAGCTTATAAATACTTTTTAGAAGGTGGGGTAATAAAGTTATATCTTGTAGAAGGCGGAATTAAGAAGGAATGTATTAAAACAATTCCTTTAAAAGATGCAGATCCATCAATCTTAGCCCAAGTAGAAAATTTGAGCCCAGCAGATATGATTATGATTGTTGAAATGCAACAAAATGAAAAGAAAAAAAATGATAATAATGAGATGTTGTGTGATCTTCATTCTCCTAGAATGTCTCTTCCTAACATGTGGAAATTCCCTAATGGAAAAGTTGAAGAAAATGAAAAAATATAGTTTATTTATAAACATAAAAACCCATCAAAGTGTGTTGATACATCGTGATGGGTTTATGTCTTGTTATTAATTGTTATTAATTATTTTTAACTATATTCTTATATCCTAAATAAGTAGCGTAAAAATATCCCCCATATATTATAATAATAACACCTGCAGTTACCATCATAGTTGGTCCAATATCTAAAATCGTTAATACCCCTGCATACTCAGACATTCTTTTTATAATCTGTAGTGCCACTGCAAAATGTATTAAAGCTAAACCAAGAGGCAGCATAAAATGTATGAAAATTTGAGCAAATATACTTTTATTTATCATATCATCAGATGCTCCAAAATTTTTTAGCGCCTTATATCTATTTAAGCTATCACTAGCTTCCGTTAATTGTTGAATTGCTAATATTGCTGCGCTTGATATCAAAAACACAAATCCCAAGTATATTCCTATATATAAATATGTACCTACAGCACTTTTAACTTTATTATCCATTCCAGTTTTAGTATAAGCAGATATAATAAATCCATATTTCTTTAAAAGCTTGTCACGCTCATAGTCTACATTCTTAAACTTTACCTCTATTTCTCTAACTGCATCATCAAGTTCTTCTTTATTCTTTTCACTTACATTTATATGCATTTTCGAGGAGTATTTAGTCATATTTTTCACTAAAGAATCTGGTACTACTGCAGTTAAACCATAATAATCTTCTTTTATACCTATGTTATTTTTTATAATATAGTTCTTATTGTCAATCTTTATTTCCTTTTTATTTTTTATTAAATTCTGTAATGTTTCATTTTCATCGACATCATCTGTTATTAATAAAACTTCATTTTCTTTTAAATCTATGGTGGATTCTCCTCTTAATTTTCTCATTTCATTGTATTGCGATATTTTTACAGCACCTAACTCCCAAGCATAATTTCTTAATCTTTTCTTTAAATTTTCATTTGCATATTCATTTAGTAAACTAGAAGTTTTAACCTTTGTCCCATAAAAATCTATAATATTATACTTATAATAGTCTTTTAATTCAAACCCTACTTTTTTCAAAGCTTCTCTTATATCCTTCACTTCTTGTTTATTATCAGAAGGAATTCTTAATTCAATTTCTGCATCAAAAGGCATTACATTTTTTAATCTTTTTTCTACTTCATGTTTAAAACTTAAACTAGATGATAACATTACAATAGTTAAAAACAACATAAGACATATTATTGCCATGGATATAAAATTTGTATTTATCTTATTATTAAACTGTTTTATAACAAATATATTTAACTTTTTCAAATATATTTTTTTACTTTTTCTAAGTATAACTAATATAACCCCAGCTAATCCAAAGAAAAATAGTAAAGTACCCAAGCTTCCTAATATTATAGATAAAGGAAAGTTCGTATTTTTAGGAGTAAGTGCAAACTTCCATCCTAAATAATAAGCTCTACCCAAAACAATTAATGCTAAAATAAATATTATAACTGAAATTATAGGCTTTCTAAGCTTTAAATCTTCATTTTTCTTTGAAGCATTTATCATATCAATTAACTTATGTTTTGACACAACTATTGTATTAAATATCATAACTAGCATAAACATTATTCCAAAATACATAATGGTTTTATTAATTGTACTCATAGATACGATAAATTTATATTCAGTCATAGTAAATTCAAACAATTTTCCTGTAAGCACTGAAATTCCTTGTGATAATACTATTCCTAACAATAACCCTACAATTAATGATATAATCCCAACTATAAGGGTTTCACAAATTAATATTAGAGAGATTTTCCTTTTAGCCATACCTAATGTAGCATATATTCCAAACTCTTTTTTACGTTTTTTTACTAAGGAGTTATTAGCATATATAATTAATCCACCAAAAACAATCGATATAAATATAGATATATATGATATTCCCTTAGATAACACACTTATACTCTGTAATTGATAGTTATTCATCTCATACATTACTGTTTGAGAATCAATTGAGTTAAAATTATAAAATATACATACTGCTAATGTAAGTGTTATGAAATATATAGCATAATCCTTAAAACTCTTTTTTATATTGTTAACAGCCATTTTAAAATACATCGTTAACGTCACCTCCTAAAAGTGTGACAACTTCAATAATTTTATTAAAAAATTCTTTTCTAGAATCATTTCCCCTAACTAATTCATTAAATATCTTACCGTCTTTTATAAATAATATCCTATGAGCATAGCTTGCAGTGAAAGCATCATGAGTTACAAGTAATATAGTAGCCTCTAACTCTTTGTTTAATCTTTCAAAAGACTCTAATAGTAGTCTTGCCGATTTAGAATCTAACGCTCCTGTAGGTTCATCTGCTAATATTAATGATGGATCGGTAACTATTGCTCTAGCACATGCTACTCTTTGTTGCTGCCCACCTGACATTTGATAAGGATATTTATTTAAAACTGGTGAGATTCCAAGTGTTTCTGCAACCATCTTTATTAAACCATCTATTTCCTTTGGGTTCCTTTCTTGTATTGTTAACGCTAAAGCTATATTTTCATAACCAGTTAATGTATCAAGCAAATTGAAATCTTGAAATATAAACCCTAACTCATCTCTTCTAAATTTATCTAATTTCTTGGATTTCAGCTTTGTAATATTTTGATCATTTATGATAATCTGACCTGTTGTTACGTTGTCAATTGTTGAAATACAGTTAAGCAATGTAGTTTTACCACTTCCTGATGGCCCCATTATTCCAACAAATTCACCTTTATCTACCTTAAAGCTTATATTATCTAATGCCTTAGTTACATTTCCTTTTTTCCCATAATATTTTTCTATTTTTTCTACACTTAGTATATTTTTCATATGTATCTCCTTCATTTACTAATTGATTTTCAAATTGCCTTACAAGATTATTATATTATCCTATGTAAAAATTACATATTGCATTAGCTTTCATTAAAGTTACATTTTTGTAAGATAACTTTTCATTAAGATTATTGATATAAAATGTATTACAAATTGATTAGAATATATAATAAAACAAAAAAAGTGTAAATATTAAAATTCACACTCTTTAAATACCCAAATTAAATTTACTTAAAGGAAATATAATATTAACTTTTGTTCCTACACCCAATTCAGATGTAATATTTATTCCTAAACCTAGCTTACTACAAAGCTTTTTACAAAGATAAAGTCCTATACCTGTAGATTTGCTGTACTTTCTTCCATGCTCTCCCGTAAAGCCCTTTTCAAAAACTCTATTTATATCCTTCTCTGGAATTCCTATTCCATTATCTTCAATTGTAAGTATTACATTATTCTTATTGCTAGTAGAATATATTCTTATCTTACCTTCTTTATCTTTAATATACTTAATGGAATTACTTATAATTTGATTAAGTATAAATTGTACCCACTTTATATCACTATATACAACATTCTCTATTTCATCTAATTGTAAGCTTATCTTTTTACTTATAAAATCCTTAGAATTTCTTCTAATAACATTATTGACAGCAGTTTTCAGCTCAAATTTTTTTATTAGATAATCTTTACTAACATCACTGCTTCTTGAATAGTATAACGCCTGTTCTACAAATTCATCTATTTTCTTTATTTCTTGCCCTATATTATTCATGATAGAATTTTTATTGTTCTCTATAATTAGCATACTTGATGCAATAGGTGTTTTTATTTCATGAACCCAAGTCTCTATATATTCTCTATACTCTAACTGAAGATTTTTATACTCATTTACATGTTCATGCATTTCTTTATTACATTCTCTTAATATTTCATAAAAAAGTTTTCCTTCTAAAAACTCTGGTTTTTCCATAATTTCTGGGAGTAAATACTTTTTATCAAGGCTTTGTAATACAACTTCTGTATTATGATAATATTTTTTATGCTTAATAAACTCTATAATAATATAACTTATTAGTGGCAAAAACCATACAATAAAAATTGAAAATATCACAATACTTTCTATATCTACTATTGCAAGTATACAAGCTAAAATAAAAAATGCTATGAAATTTATAAATAGGAATAAAATCCTTTCTTTTAAATACTCTTTCATACTCATGGCATTATATACCCTAGTCCTCTTCTAGTTTCTATTACACCTTTTACCCCTATTTCCTCAAGTCTTTTTCTTAGTCTTGTGACATTAACAGATAATGTATTGTCATCAATAAAAACATCTGAACTCCATAAGTATTCCATCAATATATCTCTTGATACTATAGTTCCCTTATTTTTCATCAAATAAGAAAGTATCTTTAGTTCATTTTTAGTTAGTTGTTCCGTATTTCCTTTATGAGTAACACAACCATTTGATAAATTTAATTCAACATCATTATACATCAATACATCTTTATAATTATTTTTACAAGCTCTTTTTAAGACTGCTGAAATACGTGCTAAAAGTATTTGTGTGTTATAAGGTTTAGTTATAAAATCATCTGCCCCCAAGTTCATACTCATAAGCTCATCTACTTCGCTGTCTCTACTTGTAACTATTATTATTGGTATATCTGAATTTTTTCTAACTTCTCTACATATATAATACCCATCAAAAACGGGTAAATTTATATCCAATAATATTAAATCAGCATTTGCTCTATCTATATATTCAACTATATTTTCAAAATCATCTGGAGCATCAATCTCGTAACCATATTTAGATAAAAATATTTTAAGTTCTTCTCTTATAATTTCTGTATCCTCGATTATAATAATTTTTTTCATATTCATCCTCCAACATAAAACATTTGAAACTGCTTAATTACTTAGTACATATTATAGCAGAAAATTAGTAACAACATTACAAAAGTGTAAGTTTAAAATAGCTAAATGTAATATAGATGAATGGATGCTCTGCTCCATAATATATATAATTAAATTACAAAGTGAAGTTAAGAAATCCAAAATAAATTATAGAGGTGATTTAAATGAAAATGTTAAAAAATTTTTATGATAGATTATTTAAAAATGTTGAAGAAAATGAAATATCAATAATAAGTCATTTAGAAGAAATAAAAGACAAACTTGATAATGATGAAAAGTATAATAGAGAAGCAGCAGAAGCTCTTATAACTATACAAAACATGTTTACTATATAATGTATTTCTTAAAATATAAATAAAACCTCCTAAGAACTTAAATTCCTAAATTCTTAAGAAGTTTTATAAATTTTATAACTTAAAGTTTGCTTTTGCCTAATTCATCAGCCTTTAATATGGCTGCACACACCTTTTCAGCATCAACGTGGAATGGCATATTCTTTGTAGATTGAGTTTTAACACAAGCAGCATCCGCAACCTTTTTTATATTTTCCATACTTATATCTGTAACACCCAATTGCTCCAATGTTACAGGCAACCCTACTGATATGCAAAAATCTATTACTTCATTTAATTCAGCTGCATCCTCCAGTACAAGCTGCACTATTGTTCCAAAGGCTACCTTCTCACCGTGATAAGCTCCGTGAGCTTCAGGTAAATGTCCAAATCCATCATTTATTGCATGCGCTGCGGCAAGTCCACCGCTTTCAAATCCCACACCACTTAAATATATATTAGCTTCAAGCACATTTTCCAATGCTTCTGATACTATTCTTTGTTCATTATCTTTCTTAGCTTGTACTCCATCTTTTATCAGTGTTTTATAGCAAAGCTCTGCCATTGCATAAGCTGTATTTGTGCTTTGTCCTCTTGCCATTGTTCTTGAACCAGAGTTTTTAACGGCTCTAGCCTCAAAATATGTTGCCAAGGCATCTCCCATTCCTGCTACTAACATTCTTATAGGAGCATTAGCTAATATTTCTGAATCAACAAGTACTAAATCTGGATTTTTCTTGGTGAAAAGTGCTTTTATTACAACACCCTCATCGTTATATATAACTGCAATTCCACTGCATGGAGCATCATTTGATGCTATAGTTGGTACTATTACTACAGGTATATCAAGGTTGTCTGCAACAGCTTTTGCTGTATCTATTGTTTTTCCACCACCTGCTCCTATTACTATATCACATTCTGATTTTCTGCAAGCCTCTACAGCTTTATTTATCTCATCTTTTGAACATTCTCCGCCAAAAGGTGAAAATGTTACAGCTGCACCCTCTATATCTTTCATGCTTTCTTCTATTATTTCACCAACTCTTTTATAGCTATTTTCGCTTGCTAACAAAAATATTCTACTTCCCAATTTTTTTATGTGTTTAAATATGTTCTTTAGTTCACCTTTTCCCTGTATGTATTTTGCAGGGGATTTTATTATAGTTGCCATAATATTCCTCCTATTTATATAATTTATTTAAAATTTCTTTATGTTTTTGATTTCCTACTACTTTTAATTCTTCTTCTTTATTAACAGCATTATTTAAACCATACTTTTCTTTTAATTTAATAATTCGTTTTACACTTTCATCAATTCTTTTCATACTAAGCTGTCCACAATTTACTTCCTTCTTTAATTCTTGTAATACTTCAATTTGCTTTTCTAGAGTATGACACACTAAAACAACATCTGCTCCTGCTTTTACAGCTTCTACTGCTGCATTTTTAATACTATAATTATTAGCAATAGCATCCATTTCCATATCATCTGTAATTATAACTCCATTAAATTTCCATTCATTTCTTAAAATATCTGTTAATACTTTTTTAGATAAGGTAGCTGGTTTTTTGTTGATATCAATTTTGGGCAAAACAATATGTGCCGTCATAACTGCATCTGCTCCCTTATCAACTGCATTTTTAAAAGGAATCAATTCAAAATTATCCAGCCTTTGTTTATCATAATTTACAACCGGTAATCCTATATGAGAATCTACATTGGTATCTCCATGACCCGGGAAATGCTTTACTACTGAAATAACATTTGCATCTTGTAATCCCTTCATAGTAGCAGTTCCTAAGGTGCTAACTATTTTAGGCTCAGTTCCAAAGGATCTATTCCCTATGACCTTGTTTTTAGGATTGCTGTATATATCTAATATAGGTGCAAGATTCATATTAAAACCAAAAGCTTTTAACTCTGTTCCTATAACTTTACCTATTTCATAAGATATTTTTTCATCATTTACCCTTCCTATAACTTTATTTGAAGGAAATTTTGTAGAACCTTTAGGTAATCTTTCAATCCTTCCGCCTTCTTCATCAACAGTTATAAACAATGGTAACTTATTCTTTGAATTTATGCTTTTTATGCTATTATTTAAATTTAAAAGTTGTTTTGAATTTTGTATATTTCTTTCAAATAAAATAACCCCACCTATTTTATAATCCTCTATTAACTTACGAAAATCAGGATTAACTTCATATCCATTAAATCCTACAATTATCATTTGCCCCAATTTTTCTTCTAAGAATAAATCATCTATCATATCATTTAATTTTTTTTCTTCCAAATACTCAGGATTGTCAAATTCCTTCTTTTCTTGTTTTTCTAGTATTTTTTTTGTTTTACCTTCCTGAAAGTTATTAGTATCTTTTATATGTACTATTTTATATCCCGCCACTATTGTTAAAACTATTATCATTAAAATCAATATTCTTTTCATTTTGTATTTCCTTTTAGAATTTTTTATTTTTTCATACATACTATAACATATAAATACAATTTTTCACACATTAAACTTGTCTGTAATCTGTGTCTAAGTGGTACTACTCAAAACATAAACAAAACTTCCTAAGAACTTAAATTCTTAAGAAGCTTGACACCCTCCACTACTCTTTCCAAGCCAATAAAATAGGAGCTAGTGCTCCTATTTTAAGACATAAAATTTTGCTATTATGACTTAACTACTTCTTTGATTTTTAACCTTTTGTATCGTAATTTAAGAATATTGTGTCTTATAACTTACTACTTAATTTTTTTAAAATCATTAATTCTTCTTTTATCAAACTTTTTCTATATTTTTCACCATCTTGAATTTTTTCTTGCATAGGAAAGCTAGATTTATTATCTAAATAATATTTCAAATTTAAATAAGCGCCTATAGGAAATTCATATTCATACCACATTTCTTTATAACCTATGAATCCATGCTTTTCTAATAATAAGTCTAGTGCTTTCACTACTTCACTTAAAAATTGATTTAAATTACATATTTCGTCTATATCAATAGTTCCATTATCATTATCTTCATCTTCAAAACATTCTATCTTAATTCTGATTTTATCTAAATCAACTAATTCTAAAGTCCATTGAGTTTCTGCTGGTTCTTCACTCCAAACAACAAATTCTTTATTATCTGGTGCTCCTTCATAATAATCTAATTCAGGAATAATTCTTAATAAAGCATTTAACAAATCTCCTAATGCGTCTGATAAGTAACTTGGTGAAGAATAACTCTTTTGACCATTTATTTCAATATTTACCTCTGCCCATCCCACACCTAATAATTCATATGTAAATTTCAATTTTTATCACCTGACCTTATTTATTCTAATATTTGTTACGTGATATTTTACGATTATGATTTAATTAATTTATATTCATTATTACATAATTTCTTTATAATATAACTTATATGTTTTCTTGATTATTACCCTTTTACTCCGTAATTTAAGAAAAATACATTTTAAGTACTATGTCTATTTTTAAATTTTCTTAATACTTCAATAGAGACCAAAACAAACACTATTAACATTGTAATCCCATAAAAATAGTGTTTGGATTTTATATTCAATACTGCCACTATGAGTGAAAGCAGAGCTGATATCATAAGTGATATTTTCCCTTGTCCTTCGTCTTCTTTTGTCATAATAAATCTCTCCCTCGTCTAATATAAATAATCTTCATCATTCCTTACAATTTTATCATAACTCATTGTATCATATTTGCTTCGCATTTTTAGAAAATCACAAAGTATATTATCTATTCAATGTAATATTTCCGTTGAAGCAACTCTTCTTCACTAATATACTTTATATCTTCATATTCCTCTGATAGAGCATAATTATACATACTCGATACTAATTGATTATTTTTGCACCAAAACATAATATAAGAACAGTCATATACTGCGAGTGCTATTTCACAATCACTTCCTATTTGATCTATAAGTTTATATATAGTTAAGTTCTTGATTGTAAATTTAAGAATATAAAAACTCCCGCAGTACTTTTCATTACTACGGGAGATATAATATATTAGATTATGGAGTTTTTATATATCATTTGGATTTAATATAGGAATTATATTTATAACAGATTCTTCATACGGATGAACTTTTTTAATTGTATCAACTGCTTTTTTTACTATTTCTTTTTTGCAGCAAAATTCTACTTTACACTCTTCTGCTTCACATATTTCACCAATTGTGCCTTCAAAAGGATCAGCACCATCTAAAGGTCTCCAAGAACCAATAACCTTATACACTGACATACAATTATCATAATTTCCGCCTATGGTAAGTGCCCCTATATCATTAAGACTTCTTCTTAATTCTTTCACATATTCTTCTGGGATAAAGGTTTCTATTTTGAAAATATTAAACTGCATATTATATATTCCTTTCAACAAAATTTATGGAACTATTTACTTCTTTATTATTTTCCCATTTACCATTACCATTTCAACCTTGCTTCTTAAATCAAAAGGATGTCCTGTAAAAACAACTATATCTGCATCTTTACCCTTTTCTAAACTTCCTACCTTATCATCTATCCCAAGAATTTCAGCTGGATTGATAGTTATAGCTCTAAGAGCTTCTTCTTCCCCTAATCCTTCTCTTGCTGCAATAGCTGCACAAACTGGTAGGTATTGCAGTGGAATTACAGGATGGTCTGTCATTATGGCAACTTTAATTCCTTTCTCTTTAAGTATTCCTGATGTTTCAGAAGTGCGATTTCTAAGTTCTATCTTTGATCTGTTAGATAAGTTTGGACCTATGATGATTCCCTTTTGATAACCTTCTTTTAGATAATCACCTATAAGATGTCCTTCTGTGCAGTGATCTAGAGTAATATCAACATCAAATTCTTTAGCAATTCTAAGGGCTGTTAAAATATCATCAGCTCTGTGTGCATGTGCTTTTAAAGGTATTTCTTTTCTTATAACCTTTGAAAGAGCCTCCATTTTTATATCAAATTCTGGAGTCTTCTCTCCTTCATTATTTGCTTTTTCCTGCTTTTCAACGTATTTTTGTGCTTTAATCAAACTCTCCCTTAATATAGCTGCTGTTGCCATTCTTGTACTTGGACTTTTCTTCAAATTGTTATAGCATCTCTTAGGATTCTCTCCAAAGGCACACTTCATAGCCACACACTGCTCTAATATCATATCATCAATTCTGTCCCCATGAGTTTTAATAACTGCAAATTGTCCTCCTATAACATTGGCACTGCCTGGCCCTGTTGCTACAGTTGTTATTCCTCCTTCTAATGCATCTTTAAAACATACATCCATAGGATTTATAGCATCTATGGCTCTTAAATGTGGTGTAACTGGATCAACAATCTCATTTCCATCAGCACCTTCAAAGCCCATTCCATCTTCCCACATACCAAGATGACAGTGTGCATCTATCATTCCTGGCATAACGAACTTACCTTTTATATCAATAACTTCAGCATTTTCAGGAATATCTATATTAACTCCAATATCCTTTATTTTTCCATCTTCAATTAATATCATACCATTTTCGTAATTTTCCTCAGCCATAGTATATATATTGGCATTTTTAATTAAAATCACATCTATTCCCCCTAGCTTTTAAGTGTTATTGTTTTTATTTATAAGTATATTTTATCACCATTGTATTTTTTTATAAATTGTTGATTTATGTATTTAAAAATAGGTAATCCGTTTTCGGATTACCTATTTATTCATATACTGAAAAACTTTATTATATCAGGTTATTAGCATACTGATTTAATAAATTCCCAGTAAATTAATTCATTGTCTCTATTAACTTCTTTCAATCCAGCCTTTTCTAATATTCGAGCAGACGACTTGTTGCTAATCAAACACTCAGCCTTAATAACTTTAACACTTTCTTGAAAATTTAACCAATCTATAATAGCATTTAAAGATTCAGAACCGAAACCTTTTCCTCTTTCATGCTCTACTAATCCAAATCCAACTTCAACTTCGCCCTTTTCATTAGGTTTTCCATGAAAACCTATATCTCCAATTATTCTCTTATTATTTCTGTCTACTATCATCCAAGTTTCAAATCCAGTTGGTATTTTACTCTTTTCTAATGAATTGTTTATAATTGGTAAAATATCCATTGTATCTTCTGTAGGCCACTTTTTATCACATTTAATTCCAAGTTTCTCAATTTCTTTACTACTTCTACTTATTAAAGATTTAGTTATTTTCAATGTTATAGGTATTAATATTAACCTATTTGTATATATATTTTTTAAATTCATCTTATTTTCCACCTTTCAATATAAAAAATAACTTATAGAAATAAAGGTGGATTAATACCTGTAAATCTAACTTAAGTAATAAACCACCTTATTTCCATT
This sequence comes from Clostridium ganghwense, assembly GCF_026735165.1. Classification (GTDB taxonomy): domain Bacteria; phylum Bacillota; class Clostridia; order Clostridiales; family Clostridiaceae; genus Clostridium_H; species Clostridium_H ganghwense. Next base: position 392,788 of record NZ_JAPQES010000001.1, read on the forward strand.
TATAAAACTTTTCATAAAACCAACTCCTGTTACAATTTATTATAAAAAGATACAAATATAATATATCCATCCTTTTGTATAAATTGTATTATATGTCTAATTAAATGTAAATAGGTTGCACTAAAACTTAAGTAAAAGTTCTTCATTATGATTAATGCTACAAGAAAAAGGTTCACAATTTTTATGCATTATATTACATAAAAATCGTGAACCTTTATACTGCTAAGCAGCTAACTTTTCTTCTATTGGTTCCCTCTTCACTCTTCTTATTCTCTTCTCTTCTTCATAAGCAACAAGTAAAAGAAGAATAATTCCTAAAATAAGCGCTCCATAAAATACTGTAAATACATCATGCCATCCATGAAGATTTATGCTTCCAATATTTATACCACCTGCTTTTGGATCTGCTATTTTTGCCAATAAAACTTTAGCTGTAGAATCTCCAAATAAATATCCAAAGGTACCACTTAAACCGTTTGCTACTGCAATAGATTTTTTAGGAGTAAATCCTACAAGTGATATTCCAATTAATAGTTGAGGTCCAAATATTAATGTTCCAAGACAGAATAATGAAACATTTACCATTGTAATACTTGTAGCCTTCATATATCCTAGCACTGCAAAACCAGTTAACACTAAACAGAATACAGCTACAAGAGCTCTTCTTCCTTTTAATAAATCAGATATAAATCCCCAACTAAGACTACCTAAAAGTGCTCCCATTTCAAAATAGAATATTGTATTTACTGCTTCATTTATTCCAAAATGTAGTTGTTCTGTAACATATAATGGTGCCCAGTTATCAATTCCGATACGTACTATGTAAACAAATATATTAGCTACACATAAAATCCAAATCCAAGGATTCTTTAAAATATATGTTTTAAATATTTCAAACTTACTCATTTCTTCTACTTCTACATCATTCTCATTCTTAGCTTCACCAAATATTTCTTCTGATGAATTCCATCCTAATTCTTGAGGTTCATCTTTTCCAATGAATAATATACTAAAACCTACTATAATTGCTATTACTGCTGGTACTATAAACATTCCAGCTACTTTTCCATGGAAAAATACATTTGCTCCAAATAACGCTAATATCCCTGCTACTCCTCCACCAATGTTATGAGACATGTTCCAAAATCCTAAATATCTTCCTCTTTTTTCAGTTGGAGTCCATCTAGTAATTGTAGAATAGGCACTTGGACCACCAGGTGCTTGGAAGAATCCACTTAATCCCCATAATACTAAAACTACACCTGTAGGCTTGTTACCCGTCAATAAAATAACTCCAATTGCCAAAACTATAGTAGCTGACATAATTAGCAGTACTGATACTGCACGTTTTGCGTTTCTACCATCAATAATATAACCTAAAACAGTTTTTCCAATAGCATAGGTTATAGAAAAACCAAAACCTATATATCCAAGTTCTGTTGTAGTAAATCCTAGCTGATCTTTTAATAATGGTTGAGCAGCTTTAAAATTGTTTCTAACTAGATACATACATGCATACGCTACAAACACAACAAAGAATGCTTTAAAAAACTCTTTACCCCATTGCTTTCTTTGTTCTTCAAGGGGCACATATGGTTCTTTTTTCTTAATACTAAAAAAGTCCGATACTTTACTCATTTTTACCACTCCTGTCATAACCATTTACAATTTAAATTTGTTGTTAATCCTTTTCATTTCTTAATCCTCCTATATAATAAATTTTTAATTTTTCATAAATATTGCGTAAATGTTTCACAAATGTAACATTTTGTCGTTTCCAAAATATTTTTATTATTTCTTCTATATATTTTTAGCTATTATTACTTTTATTTTTTTCTTTTCTAAAATCCTATAATATTCCTAATATAGAAAATTTAATATTTTACTTAGATTATCTATTTTTGTAAAATAAAAAAACTCCCTAAGAATTCAGATTGCACAATTCTTAAGAAGTTTCCTTAACTTTCTTATTTTTAATTATATATATTACATTCTCAATGTAATATATATAATTAAATTATTAAGCAGTTTCTTTTTTTCTTTTTCTACGACTTAAAGATAACCCACCAAATCCACTTATAACAGCCATATAAAATCCAAAATCATACAACCATCCACTATTTGCGACCTGATATATACGAACATTCTCATCAAATATTCCCATAATAAGTTTTATTGGTGCTATCCATCCATGCCATATACCACTAAAAAATCCACCTATATTAGCTCCTGAGCCTCCATCTTTAAATATCGCTAGTAAAGTAATAGCCCATATTATAATCCATACATGTTTACGTTCTAATTTCATAATGATACCTCCATAAATTTTCAACTTTATATCTTCAATATTAATTAAATTTTTCTTTATGATAATTACTTTCTTCTTCTTCCTCCTGCTACATATTTAGGATACCAATTTGAAAACCAATTAGTAAATTTCAATGCACCAAAAGTTAATATATATATAGCTGGTGTAAATTCTAATAAACTAAATTCTTTCAAAATAGCAAACAAGATTCCCTGTATAATAAATATTACACTCCAGAATAATGTTAAAACTTCATTTGTCTTAGTAAATAAGATATTTCCTTTAATATTCCCATTAAAATCAAACTTCGAATAGTCAGATGTCAGTGGTGTTTCATTGAACAGCGAAGCACCCCATATTAAAGCTATGGCAAAGTAATTTATAAGGGCACCATCTGACTTAAGTAATGAAGTTCCTACAGTTTGAACTATTGCTAGTAAACCAAAATATTGAAAGCTCATTTGCTCAAAATAAGTGACTTCTTTATGCTTTTTCTTTGCCATTACTATTAAACAACTAAGCAGCAGCGGAATCCAAACCCCAAAGAAAGTACTAAAAGTAATACTTGACCATGATATAATCCAAGGTATAAAGGTTATTCCCATCCATTTTTGTCCTTTTATTCCCAGGATTTTATCCTTCTTAGGCTCTTCATTTGAATCATTAGCTTCTTTTGAATCATCTGATCCAAAAATTTTTCCCATAGCCATCATGAAATTCAGATCTCCCTCAATACGATAAAGACCATCCATCATAGCTTTTGCACCTTCTAGTTCTCCATTTGAAATTTTAAGCCATGTCTCATAAGTAGTAATAATTTTTGTTGTAAAAGAATTACTAGCACCTTCAACTAACTCACATACTTGATCCTTGATTATAAAATGATGAGTTTCTTTTAAATCTGTAAACTCAAATTCAAGTATAGAATCTATTCCTTTAGCATTCTCACTAACAAAACTTTGCCTCATAAGCTTTAAATATGAAAGTCCCTTTTGTTTCTTATTATTTTGTGTTCTTTCATCACCCTTTGTCACACTTTCAGTATCTATATCATTATTAATATCCCAGCTTAAATTTGCCATTTCAATAAAATCATCAACAGGAACTAAAGGTTGATTAAGCATTTCTTTTGTACTAGATTCAATCTTTCCATTTCTGGCATATTCAATCCCAGCTTGTCCCAAAGTATCTGAATACCACTTTAATCTTCCCTTCATAGCATTTTGGGATAATAATTCTCCCATCACACAACAAATACTTTCATCTATATTATTTTTCGTAATTTTATCAAATGACTCTTTTAATATGTCGAAGTTGCTAAAATCCGGGAAACCACAATTGGAAATAATTATATTTTTACTTTTAATTCTTTTATATCTTATTGGATGAACGTATTCACCATCTTCTTTAACAATAAATGGTTCCGCTAAAGGTAAAGTTCTTTCAACAAATGTTTTTAAAATTGATGTCATACCATAATGATATACCGGTGTTGCCCATATTACTAAATCAGAATCAATTAGTTTTTGTAATAAATTCTCCATACCATCTTTATGTATACATTTTCCTGGAGTTTTAGTCCAACAAGTAAAGCATCCTATACAATTTTTTATATTCTCTTTGTGAAGTTCTATATACTCTATTTGACTTTCTAATTCAACAGATTGATACCCCTTTAAAAAACCATCAATTATTTTTGCTGTATTTCCATTCTTACCCCTAGGACTTCCATTAACGATTGTTATTTTTTTCACCCTATTAACCCTCCTCTGCTTCAAGTAACTCCATGCAATCATCAACCCACTGAATATTGGACTCAGCTGTAAAATGTCCTCTCTTTATTGCCATTAACCAATACATTTTCTCACCTTTTTTACCAGTTAATTGTTCTCTATAATCAAGTTCTCCTTCTGCTTGTTTTAATCTTCTAGAAAATTCTTCGTTAATTTTTCTATACTCAATGAGTTCTTTTTTTAAAATATCTTTATCTCCATTTGACCCAAAAAATACTCTCATGGTCATTTCATCACGTATTTTCATAGCATTCTTCACCGAATGCTCATCTAGCCAACTAATTAACTCTCTTTTACCATCATCAGATAGTGTAAATATTTTTTTATTCGGCTTATCTTTTTGTACTACATATTCTGAAGTTACCCACTCTTTTTTCTCAAGAGTATCTAATTCTCGATATATTTGACTGGTTTGTGTGTTCCAAAAAAAATTTAGTGATTCATTAAACAACTTCATAACATCATATCCTGTCATTGAACCATATGACAATAATCCTAATATTCCATGTTTTAATGACATTTTTAACCTCCTCAAATCTTAATAGATTCACAATATTATATTCTACATGTATTATATTATACATGTAGAATATAATATTGCAAGGATTTTTTATTAAAACTTAAAATAATATTTTCAATGGTTCTTATAAATAGTCAAATTATAGTGAATTTAAATGAATTGAAAAAAGATTTTGGTGTTAAAATGCTCTACCTATGTTCTCATTTCAATTCATCTTCATCACATATTCTTCTTGCTCTTATATATACCAATATAGTGACTAATAATACTGGAATTTTTATAGGTGGAATATATAAATAACTAAGTACATCTTCAATACCTGAAATTACATTTAAACTAATAGGTACAACAAATATGGCTAATGCAAATGCAACTCTTCTATAATCACTTAAGTTAAATATATATTCAATACATTTTAAAATAACATAATAGTACACAGTTATTTTTATGTATGATGTTATTACCCATACTACCAAGACTTTATGAAACCTTAATAATTGATATTTTTTTCCTCATATGTTAATCTAACCTGGAGGTGTTTAAGATGAAAAAATTAATAAAAGTTGTTGGTGCAATAATTGAAAATGATAATAATGAGATATTGTGTGCTCTTCGTTCCCCTAAAATGAGTCTTCCAAACATGTGGGAGTTTCCTGGTGGAAAAGTTGAAAAAAATGAAAATCTTGCCCAAGCTATAATAAGAGAAATTCAAGAGGAACTAACGTGCTCCATTGAATATAAAGAAATATTTAATGATAATACACATGATTATGAAAAGTTTATTGTAAACCTTATAACAATCAAATGTAAAATCAAAGAGGGTACGCCTATTGCTGATGAGCACTCTAAGCTTATATGGCTTAAAAGAGAAAATCTGAAGTCTTTAAGATGGGCGCCAGCGGATATTCCTGCAGTAGAACAGCTAGCAAATGAAAAAGTATAGTTTTAGATTAAAACTATACTTTTTCTGACTTTCTATAAAAATATTAACTTTTCTTGTCTCTTGCCAATATTATTAGTAATAAAATATTAGAAAGAATTTTACTTTGAATATTCCTTAATTAATGTTTTTGTTACTTCAACAACAAATTGTTGACAATATTCTCCTGAATTTCTATCATAGTCCTCATTATGTACTTCACTGTTAGATAATATTCTAATTCCTAGGAACGGAACATTATATGTTTTCGCAATCTGAGCCGCTGAAGCTGTTTCCATCTCTTCTACTGATGTTCCATACTTTTCATTAATCCATTTGATTCTATCTAGCTCACGATTCCATTGATCAGCAGATCCAATAACTCCCTCTACTACTTTACCTTTGTTATATACATTTGCTACACTTTTAGCAGCTTTAATAAGTTGAGCATCCCCTTCAAATTCTTTAACTTCCTTCATTTCACCATTTACATTCACATTGATATCCATTGGAATCCAATTTTCAGAGTGAATTCCTTGACCATAGTCGCTATGCTCAGATCTAAAAGATCCAAAATTAACAGCTTTTTTTCCTATAACAATATCACAACGATGCAAAGCAGGATCATGTCCTCCAGAAGTTCCTTGATTGATTATTGCTCTAGGATTAAATTTTTCAATAGCTAATAGTGTTGATGCTGCTGCATTTGTCATACCTATTTCTGTTTTAGCAACAACTACAGGAAACTCATCTATCGTTCCCTTCCAAAACTTCCAACCTCCATATGTTATTTCTTCAACATTTTTCAGTTGTTTTACCATATTTTCTGTTTCTACATCCATTGCACCTTGAATTACAATTGGTCTAGAACCTTCTTCATTTTTAGGTTTAGTACATCCTATAAATACCACTGTCATCAAAATTGCTAAAATTACTGCTAAAAAACTTTTTTTCATGTCCATATCTCCTTTTCTTATGTAAAATAATGTATTAAATTTATGAATAAGTGTTCTTTTAATTTTATATAAAAAGAAAACACCTTATTTACATTATTGGTATAAGGTGTTAGATATGTCATATATGCATGACAATAAAACACTTATAGCCAAAACTATTTACGGTAGTTGGTAGAAACATTTAGCCCATATTGCTAAATTTATATAAGCGAACATTATTTATGTTTTTTTGTAAAATGTTTGTATTCAATATTATACACTAGACTTTTACACATTTCAACATGTAATTTGATATGTTTTAATATATATTTTCAATAAAAATCCGTACAATAACGTTTAAAAACAAAAATTTAATTAATATAAAATAGCCATGACTGCAATTTAACTTTGCAATCATGGCAAATAATGAAATACCTATTTTGATAAATCTATTGTAAACTCCTTACCAACTTTTTTAAAATCATTACTCATTCTGCCACTTTTCTCAGGAAACTTAACAGCATAAGGAGTAAGTGTTAATATTTTTGCATTTTCATTAAGGTTTCCATGGATAGTAGTTAACTTGAATATTCCATTACTAGCAGTTTCTCTAGATGCGTAAAACTCAATTTTATTTCCTAAATCATCATGTCCTCTTAATACCATATCATAATCAGTACCTTTAGGAGTTTTAGAGTAATAAATCTTTTGTCCTAAATTATTACTAGTATATTTTTCTAAAATAATATTTTGACCATTTTCAAGTGTAAAAGTATTATTAAGTGAAATTTCCTTAGTGTCTAATTTTAATTCATCTCCATTGGTCTTAAATTCAAACACCCAACGTCCTTTTTTTGTCTTTCCATTAATTCTTGCATTTGAAAACACAGCTTTAATGTTTAAATCACCACTAAAATCATTTTCCTCTAAGTCATAAGACATTATATCCTCTACTGTGTATTCATCTATTTTTCTTGAACCTCCACCGCATGCATCGCTTACTTCTTTTCCATTTATATAAATATCAGCAGTTATTGGTAATGAATCCTCCCCTATTTTTTCACTGTATTTTCTAATAGATGAAATAATAAGTTCGTCTTTATCCAAAATAACTTCATTTAATTTAATAGTTATACCATTGTTAGTTATTGATTTATCTATAACAGTCTTATATTCATCTAAGCTTTTTTCTATTCCCAAATGACTTGCTATATCATAAACAATTGTATTTGCACATGCCCAAACTTGATTGCCTAAATTACTTCCAACTAATCCTATGCTTAATATAGCTATTGAAGCAATTATTGCACCTTTTTTATATAGGGTATTTTTATTTCTAATTGATTTTTTAAAGTTCTTTTTAATCTTTGCTTTTTCAATATCACTAAAATCTTCTATATCATATTCATTTAAGTCTATTTCAACTTCATTTAACATATCATATATATTTTTTTTCATTTTATCCCCTACTTTCCATAATATTAAACATCTTTTTTAGTTTTCTTTTCCCTCTAGATATTCTGTTATAAATTATCTCTCTTTTTAAACCTATCTCCTTGCTTACACAATCAATCTCCTGCTCCTTAACATACAACTTAATAAATAACTTTTTATCTTGTTTTTTTAAGCAATTTAAGAGTTCATCCAAGTCCCTGTCTAAATCGTTTTTTATAACTTCTTTACAAACATCATCTTCTACTACTATTTCTATCTGATCTATATCTTCATTTTTTAAATCTCTTAAATACTTCCGTCTGCAATCAATAGTTTTGTACTTTGCTATTCCTGCTGCCCAATTTTTAAAAGTACTTTTATCTTCATTAAAACTATCTATATTGTTCCAAATTCCTAAAAGTATATCATTTATACACTCTTCTTGATGACTTTCAAGGTTATATAAATGTTTTTTTACAATAGATTTAATAATCCATCCATAATTATCTATAACATATTCCAAAGCCCTCTCATTCTTTTTTTTCAGCTGAGGAACAAAATTCTCTTCTGTAATTTTCATGCATTTCCCTTCCTTCTAAATAATAAGCTTATTACTTGAATTATTTTCCCTTACACCTAATACTTCGTATTATATATTACATTATCTATCAATGAAGTTATAAAACTTTGATGCCTTGTTATTTTTCTACAAATAAAAAACTAAAGCCATTCGGATGAATGACTTTAGTTTTTTAACTCACTTTAAATTTTTCAATCTCTTTTTTAAGATTTTCAATTAAATTCTTTGTGTTTTCAGTATAAGTAGATATTCCTTCTAATCCTGCTAGTTGTTCTTCAGATGATGCTGCTATTTGTTCTGTATTTGCTACTGCTTCTTGAGTTGTTACTGACATATTACAAAGAGAATCTATTATTTCATCTTTATTATTTTGTACTTCCATTGTGTATTTCTTTAGTTTATTAATTTTATCAACAAACCTTTCTAGCAATTGAGAAGTATTGTTAAATATTTCATTTGTGTTGCTAATTGTTTTATTTTGTTCTTCTATTATTTCACTAAATTCATTCATTGTAGATGTTGCTTCACTAGATTTCCCTTGTATATTATCAAGTAAAATTTTTATATCATTTGTTGCTTTAGATGTTTCTTCTGATAATTTTCTTATTTCCTCTGCAACAACAGCAAATCCTTTTCCTGAACTTCCAGCTCTAGCTGCTTCAATACTTGCATTTAAAGCTAATAAATTAGTTTGTGCAGCTATACTATTAATTAATCCTATAATCTTTCCTGCACTATTTGCATATTCATTAGTATCTTGTATCACATTTGCTATTTCTAAAGTTTTTTCATTACTTTCTTTGGTTCTAACATCTAGTAATTTCATAATTTCTATTCCATCGTTAGTTAATTTACTTGTGTCAGAAGAAATATTAAAGACATCAAAAACTAACTCATTAGAATCATTAATTTTATCGCCCAAACTATTTGCTTTTTCTGATAATATTTCAATGCTATTACATTCCCCCACTATACTACTTGAAATTTCATCTATACTTTTTGATACTTCACACACAGTTTTATTTGATTGATCAGCCATATGTGCTACCCCTTCAAAAGCTTCATCTACTTCCTTAAAGGATGTATTTATCTTAATTAAAATATCTTTTATATTGCACTGCATTTTGCTAATAGAGTCTCCTAAAACTTTAAACTCATCATTTCTTTTTATAATTTCCTCAGGTATTTCTTCCATAAAATTACCTGTTGATAAACATTTTAAGTGGTCAGAAACTTTTATTAAAGGCTTAGTTACTTTCTTTAAAACAATATATATAAGTATTAAAAGGAATACCAATAAAATTATAGTAATAATTACAGTATATTTTTTTACCATGTTTGCTTCTTTTTTAATTTTAGATACTGGAGTATCTACAATAAGAGACCATGGTGTTTTAACATTTCCAACAAAAACAGGTGCATAAATTCTATATGCCTCTTCATTTAAATACTCAGAATATACAAATTCTTCCGAATTTTTCCCTTGTTGAATTATACTCATAATGTGTTCTTTTTCTTTATTATCATCCTTAAATACTGGTTTTCCTAACAACTCTTTATTAGGATTTGTAATATAAGTTCCATTATAGGCAACTAACCTAACACTTATATCTGGATTATCTTTTGTAAGCTCCATAATATAGTTTTGAAATGATTCTAATGTTATATCTGCTGCTACTAATCCACAAAATTTATCTTTATGCACTATAGGTGATAATACACTTGTAAATAAAATCTTTTTTCCAGCTACAGTATCAAAATAAGGATCAAACATTATTGGTTGCTTGTCACTCTTCATGTTTTGAAAATATTTACCTGGTGTAAAATCTGATTCAATTGGTTCATTAATAATTTCGCCTCCATTTCTTACAAAAAAAGTTACATATCTTCCATTATTGATTTGACCTTTTTTTCCAGCAAAATTAGCATCATTTCCATCAATACCATTATTATCAGCAATTACGTATATACTATTTACATCTTTATTTCCTTTTAAAGCAGCTATCTGCATATAATCTAATTGAGTTCTATTTACATTACCATAATCCATAATTCCATCTATAGTTGATGCTAATGTAGCTGTAGTTTGTAATGTATTTTCCATTCTTTGTTTAATAAACGTCCCATATTTATAAGCTAAATTTGATGATTCTGCATAAGCCTTCTCTTCAGTTATTTTGCTTATTTTTCTACCTATAAAAGCACTCACACTAATAGAAAATATGAGTATTACAATAGATACTACCATCATTACTTTAAATGAAAAACTTTTAAACTTAATTGTCATTCTCTCTTCCCCCTTTAAAATAAAAAAAGTCAGCACAAAAAAATTTTAAATTTTTTTACACTGACTTCTTCAAAGCTTAATTTTAAAAATTTTCTCTAAAGTCTTATCAGATCGTTATATTTAATTTTTATTATAAATTAAACGTTTTCTCTAATAGCTTTTTATTTCTATCAAGAGCATTCTAACCGTTATATTTATATATTACCTCAAAATAACTTTATTGTAAAATAATTATCTAAATTGGCATGTTTTAGACATTTGTGATAAATTTTGGTAAAATGTATCGAATTATGAATATGACTCTTATTTTACCCAAAATTCATTTACATCCCTAATAATAACTTTAATAACTGCATACACTGGTATGGAAATAAGCCCTCCAATAAACCCAAGCAGTGTAACGGATACAACTACTAAAAAAATTATTGTAAGAGGATGAATTTGTAAATTTTCACCAATAACCTTTGGTGTAACAAGATTTCCTTCAATCTGCTGAACTATAAAAGTTACAATAAGTACTTTAACTATTAAAGTCAGTCCTCCACCTGCTGCAATAATAAGAGCTGGTATTATGCTTATTATAGGTCCTACCACAGGTATTATTGAAAAAATCATTGTTATAATTGACAGTATAAAATAATTTGGCAATTTTATAATTAGATAACCTATAAATGTGAAAATTCCAATGACTATGCAAACAATAAGACGTCCAGATATATATGTACTTAAAGTTTTATCTATATGCTTTAATACTATTTTAAATTTCTTTTCATTCTTTAAAGAAAAGTTTTTGAAAAAATTCTTTGAAAGCTTTTCATCATCTCTCAAAAGGAAAAACACAACAATAGGAATTAATAAAATTATACTAATAAAATTAGTTATTCTACTAATTATTTTTACTGTACCTGTCTTTGCCCCTCTAAGACCGCTCTCTAGAAATCCCCAAGCCCTCTCTTTTAAATCTTCAACATTTATAAATAAATCAAATCTATTCTTCAATATTCCCTCAGCATTTTTTCTTATTTCTTGAAATTTATCTAATATATCCTTTGAGAACTCTAAAAATTGTTCTCTTATAGATACTCCACCATAAACTCCTATGACAGCAAAAATACTTACTATCAGTAAAAATACAATTAAAACAGAAATATTTCTATTTACATTCTTGCTGTCAAAAAATCTAATTATTGGGCGCAGCATATAATATAATAAACCACCAATAATAAAAGGATAAAATATCAATCTAATCAATATTTCTAAAGCTTCAACTAAAAATGGCATATAAGAAAATAAAAGCATAATTATCAGAATTAATATTATGCCTATAGAATATTTATAAAATCTATTTAGTTTCATTCAATCAACTCCATGCAAATCATATTTTATTCTTTAAAATATGATTTGCATAAAAAAGCATTTTATTCTTGAAGTCTACTTATCAATTGTTGGTGGAATTCTATGTTTTGTACCCAATTCATAAGAATAGCTAATTGTTAATAAATTCATGTCATCATATTTTGTTCCTACAAATGTTACTCCATATGGTTCACCATTTGACCTGTATCCGCTTGGAACAGTAATAGCTGGATATAATGCAGGTGCATAAATTCCTGAAAGCTCATTACTTATTGATACCAATGCATCTAAGTCATATTTTTCAAGGGTTTTATCTATTATCTGCGAACTTATTTTGCGGTTATTTTGTACAATTTTTTCATAGTCATCTTTTGATATATTGGCTTTTAAAGCATCTTCATGTAATTGTGCACCATATGGCATCCTCTTTTTAGGATCTTCATTGTTAAATTCTAAAACTTCCCCCAATGAATGTACATTTGTTATAACATCTTCATTGTCTAAATAAGCTTTAACATCATGAACTATACCATAGTTTAATACAGGCATTTGATCAATTTTAGATTCATCTCCTACAAGTTCTACGTTAATTACTTCTGCACCTAGTTTTTTAAGTTCTTCAACTAAACCTTTTTTCTCAACACTTCCATCATCTATAATTCCAAGTCTCTTTCCTTTTATATAATTATTATTTGAATTAATGTTATTAGATACAAACTTAACTGCGTCTTTTGTTATTAGATCATTTGAATCAACTCCAACAACATGATCAAAAACCTTCTTTACATCCAATACATTTTTCCCCATAATACCTACTGTATCTTGTGCCTCAGATATTGGTATTACCAAATCTCTACTCAAAAATCCAACAGTTGGCTTTAGACCAACCACCGAATTTTGTCCGGCTGGATGAATCATGGAGCCAGCAGTTTCAGAGCCAAGTGTTACTGAAGCAAAGTTTAAACTCTCAGCAGCTGCTGAACCTGAGCTAGAACCTCCAACGTCAAATTTACCGTACGCATTCTTGGTTTGTCCTCCTAATACTGAAAATCCATTACTTGAAGGCATTGACATAAAGTTTGCCCACTCACTTAAATTACATTTACCTAATATAATACCACCTTGGTCTTTTATCTTTTTAACAACAAAAGAATCCCTTTTCGTTTTGAGGTCTTTAAGAGCATATGCTCCTGCTGAAGTGTTCATGTCAGCATCTGAGATATTATCTTTTATAAGTACCACTGCCCCAAAAAGTTCACCAACTTCAAATCCACTGTTAATTTTTTCATCTAGTTTCTTAGCATATTCTAAAGCTTTAGGATTAATTTGTATCACAGTATTGTATTTATTGTCATATTCTTTTATTCTACTTACATAATATAGGACCACTTCCTTGCAAGAAATCTGACCTTTTCTAATAGAATTTTGAATTTCATCTATACTCTTTTCAAAAATAAGTTTATTTAATTCCTTCATTCTTAAATCACTTATATTACTTAGCTCTTCCTCATAAGCACTAAAATCCAGTGGTCTCTTTAGTGTAGATACCACTTCTTCACTATACTGTAATTTCACCTGATTAAGCCCTCTTAAAATATTAACAAAAAAATATACACATACTAATGCAACAACGCCAATAACACCCAAAATACCTATTAACAATTTCTTTTTCATACATCGATCTCCTTTTGTGTTTTTCACTTTTTATTCCATATTTCCTTTACACTCGTCTTTTTCTCATTAATTAATTCTCTTAAAGATTTCACATTATCAGTTATAATATTATCAACTCCATACTCTAAAATATTTTCCATGCTTTCAGTTGTATTTATAGTCCATACATGTACTTCTCTACCAATTGTATGGGCATTAGTGACAAACTTCTCATTAACATTAGTTTCTTCCACACTGTAAAAATCTACATTTAATTTTTCTAAATTACCAAGTGCGATAAACATAATGTACCCAGTTTTTATTCTTGGCTCAAGACGCTCAACTTCTTCAATAGCCTTATAATCTAAAGAGGTTACTACACACCTGGATATAAAATCTTTTTCCTTAATCAGCCGTACCACATCTTCAACTAAAGTTGTATCCGTATTATTTGTTTTGATTTCAATATTTAAACGAATTTTATCCTTAGAATAATCTATAACTTCTTCTAAGGTAGGCACATTTTCACCTTTAAAATTTTCATCAAACCAAGAGCCAGCATCTAATTTTTTTATATCACTAAGCTTTAATTCCCCTACAGTTTTATCTACACCTGTTGTTCTTTTAAAACTTTTATCATGGAGCAATACCAGCTTTCCATCTTTTGTTTGCTGTACATCTATTTCAGCATAATTAGCTCCATTTTTAATAGCGGCATTGATTGCAGCCAATGTATTTTCAGGAGCATCAGTTGAACTTCCTCTGTGAGCAGTTATACTCACTGCATATTTAGTATTTTCCATTTCATCAATTACTACATAGATATATAGTGTTGAAAAAATAATGCTTCCAATAAGAACTGAAGATAATATATATTTATTTTTTATTAGCTTATCAACAAAATTATCTTTAAATTTATAAGATAATGTAAGTTCCTCTTCTTTTCCTTTAGAAACATGAAGATACATTTTTGTCAATATTATTGTTTGAAATGGTGTTAAAAGGAAAAGAATAGCAACGAATATTACAATTCCAATTCCTATTAGCATAAAAAATAATATCTCCTGAGAAATACTTTGAAGAACAAATAATAAAATAATTGAAGCTAATAAATAGATTACTGCACCTACTAAAAAAACTATCACGTTAAATAATCCCATTATAAAAATATATTTAAGTATGTAACCAAAATTATTTTTTACTAATTTTGAACTTTCTTTTAATGGATATTTCACTTTTTCATTGTTTTGTATCAATATATTTAAAGAAAACATCCATCTAATAGAAAGAATAATAAATATAATAGAAATTATTGCTAAATACACCTGATAGGATAATTTTGAATTTATCACATCCATAATAAATCCCGGTATTTTTATATTTTGAAGGACACTCGTTGTTAAATCATTATTTATAAAAGGCGCAATTAAAAACAGATAAAACACTATAAATATACCGTCAATTCCGAATAAATATTTAATTTTACCAACACAATATTTAACTATACTTTGAAAACTACTTTCTTTATATCCTAGGATACTCTGATAACTAATAACCAGTAGCCCCCCAAGCTCAATCAGTATCACCAATAATCCTAAAACAAGCCCTACTAAAATTAAAATAATCCCTTGAGGTGAAAGTATAAATTTTTGAATAAGACCATTGGTTAAATATTCATAACCTCTACTTCTCATTAATACCCCTGATATAAAGTGAAAAAATGGCAGTAGTATAATGGATAAGATAATTTTTGTACCAATTTGATATTTAGCAAATCTCCTTATATTCATCATCAGGATTTTTACATTTTCCTTGTATTCTCTATATAACGCTTTCATTTTTTCTCTCTCCTATTACAATTTATCACCATGATACCTCCTTCATTTATACATTATTTTTCATAATTATATTATATTTTGTCAATATTAATTTCTACTTAAACAACGCTTAAATATATCTTAAAATTACCATAAAAAACAGCCTGACTAACATCAAAACCAATGTTAATCAGACTGCTCAATTACTTATTAATAATACTTTTACTACCCATGAAAGTGGCAATAAAATATGCACCATAAATTGAAACGATAAACCCTGCTGTAAGGAATATACTTCCCAAAATATTTACTTTAGCAGAATATTCAATTAAATCATGAACAACTGTAAGTCCTACAATTGAATGAACAACCGCTAAGCACAGTGGAAGTACAAAATAACAAGCTATTTGCATGAAAAGTGCCTTGTTAATCATACCTTTATCTACTCCAAGCTTTAATAGCAGGTCGTATCTTTTCTTATTATCCGCAGCTTCTGAAAGCTGTTGAAGTGCCAATATTGCTGTACTTGTAATTAAAAATACAAATCCAAGATAAATTGCAAGAAAAGAAACTAAAGCTTTTGTTGAAATAGATTGCTGATATATTTGTGTTTTAGAAATATAGTAGCTAAAACTCCATTTTTTATGATCTTCAGCTTTAACATATTGAGAAAGTTTATCATCTAACTCATCTGCACCTTCTGAAGTAAAACAATCTATATTCGCTAATACCATACTCGGATTCATGTTAGAAATCATACCATCATTAACAACAAAATATGTGGATGAAAAGTTATTAGTAGATAGTTTTTGAACTTCACCTTGTGGATATACTTTTTTACCATCAATCTCAATAGCAGTATTATTTTCTACTGCTTCTTCAAGATGCGGCAGTAGCATTTCATTCTTTGACACAATAATATATGAGTTATCCTTTAATGTTAAAGGCTCCTTATCCATCATTGCTAAAATCTCATTATAGTCTGTTAAGCTAATAAAGCTTAGAGGAAATTTAAACTTATTCTCCCCTCCGTCTGGGGTATGTTTAAAGATATCATCGTAATTTATACCCACTGCGTTATATTCGGTATATTCATCATATTTCTTAATGTAATCCATTGCGTTTATATTTTGGGGAAGATTATCAATAATGGATTTTGGTGTTTCGTCACACTTTATATGAAATGTGAAATCAAATGGAACAGTTTTTCTCAAATCCGTAGAAAGCACATTTTCCATACTAATACCAGTAGAAAGAATTCCTATAGTTAATAGCAGAAGAATACAAACCACAGACATAGATACAAAGTTTGTGTTAATTTTGCTGTTAAGCTGTCTTAAAACAAACATATTCAAATTCTTAAAATAAAGATTCTCATTTTTCTGTATCAGCTTTATTGAAAATCCTGTAAGAGAAAAGAAAAATAAAATCGTTCCCATTGTTCCAAATATGATTGAACCTGTAAACATCCAGTTTAAATCCTTCATTCCATTTTTTATAATAAGATAATACGCACAGCCTAAGCACATAACAGAAATAATAAACAGTACAAATGAAACCATTATATTTTTAATTTTTAAAGTTTCGTTTTTTCTATCACCATAAATCAAATCAATAAGTTTATATTTTGAAATAGCGGCAGTATTAAATACTATAACTGTTATGAATATAATCCCAAAATATAAAATGCTCTTTACTACTGCATCCATAGAAAAAACAAACTCGTATGCAGTTAAATCAGCCTCAAATATTTTTGCTGTGAATACTGACATAAACTGTGATAAAAACACACCTGAAATAATCCCTATTATCAAAGCGAAAATTGCAATCAATGAGGTTTCCAAAACAAGAATAGCTGAAATTTTACTCTTTTCCATACCAAGTGCAAGATAAACACCTAGCTCTTTTTTTCGCCGTTTAATAAAAAAGTTATTGGCATATACAATTAGAAAACCCAAAACAACTGCAACAAATATTGAAATATATTTCAGTACTTGTGTCAGAGTCTTCATGGCAGCATGTTGTGTTTTAGTAACTTCCATAATCCCCTGTTGGGCTTCAATGGAGTTAAACATGTAAAAAACGCATACTCCAAAGGCCAATGTAAAAAAGTAAATGGCATATTCTTTAAAGCTTTTTCCAACATTTTTGAAGGCAAGTTTAGTTAACATTGTTTAGGTCACCCCCAAGCAGAGAAATCACTTCCATAATTTTATCGAAAAATTCTTTTCTTGTATCATTTCCCCTAATAAGTTCGTTAAAAATCTTTCCATCCTTAATAAAAAGAATTCTTCTACAGTAGCTTGCAGTAAAGGCGTCATGAGTTACCATTAAAATAGTAGCTTTCATTTCATCATTTAGTTTCTCAAAGCTTTCAAGCAGCATTCTTGCTGATTTTGAATCCAGTGCACCTGTAGGTTCATCTGCTAAAATAAGAGATGGATTAGTAATAATTGCTCTTGCACTGGCAACACGCTGTTTTTGTCCTCCTGACATTTGATATGGATATTTATTTAAAACATCTTTTATGTTCAGTTTCTCTGCAACTGCCTGTACTCTCTTATTAATCTGATTTGCTGGAGCCTTCAATATTGTAAGAGCAAGTGCAATATTCTCATAGGCAGTAAGTGTGTCCAGCAAGTTAAAATCCTGAAAGATAAATCCAAGTTTTTTACGTCTAAATTTAGATAATGCTTTTGATTTAATTTCGGTAATATCTTTATTATCAATATAAATATGTCCTGATGTTACTGTGTCGATGGTAGATATGCAGTTAAGTAATGTTGTTTTGCCGCTGCCTGATGCACCCATTATTCCAATATATTCACCTTTGCTTACATCAAAGCTTATGTTATCTACAGCTTTTGTAAGGTTCCCTTTTCCACCATAGTATTTTTGAATGTTTTGTACTCTTAAAATTGTTTCCATTATTAGTCCTCACCTTTCTATATTATCTTGTGTTAAAATCCATAATTTTTTTCATTATAAATCCTTCAAAATTTTATTATACAAACATTCTATCAGTCAAAAGCTTATATAAACATAGCTTTTATCTTACATTTAACTTACATCTTTGTAAGAAAACAAAATGAGCCGTATTTCTACGACTCAAAAAATATAGTTTTATCCTTTGGGAAAATAATATTCACTGTTGTACCTATTTCTTTTTCAGACTGAATTTCAATGCCTAAGTGCATTTTTTCGCACAGCTTTTTGCAAAGATATAGACCTATTCCTGTTGATTTCGCAAATTTACGTCCATTTTCTCCTGTAAAGCCTTTGTCAAATATTTTTGATATATCCTTTTCAGAAATACCAATTCCATTATCGGAAATAGCAAGAGTAATTTTATTTTCCTTTTCTTGTGCTGAAAAAGAAAGACATAAAGGATCTTTTTTATATTTGATACTATTTGAAACTATCTGACCGATAATAAAATCAAGCCATTTGGGGTCTGAAAACACTGTATAACATAGATTGTTAAGCTTTATCTCTATTTTATTTTCAATAAGCTGTTTAGAATGTTTTTTGATAACGGACTTCACAAAGCTTTCAAGATTAATCTCTCTAATAGAATAATCCTTTTCAACATTAGTACTTCTTGCATAATAAAGTGCCTGTTCCACAAAAGAATCTATCCTTTGTGTTTCATCTATTATACTCCTCGTTACTTCACTTTTATTGTTCTCACAAATAAGGTTTATGCAGGCAATAGGTATTTTTACCTCATGAATCCAAGTTTCTATATATTCTCTATATTCTTCCTGTAATATTTTATAACCCGCAATTTCATCATTCATTGATTTTGTTGTTTGCTGCAAAATATCTGTTAAAATTTTACCCTCTATGAAATCTGGTGATTGGATCATCTGGCTAATAAACTGCTTTTGCTCCATTGCATTTAATGTGAGATACAGATTATTATAAAAACTTCGCTTCTGCAAAAATTCTATTGTTAATGTAAACAAAGTTATTAAAACTATCGAAATAGCCATAAGTAATACTGCAAAACGCCCTATCTTCATTATAGACAACAAATTAGTCAAAAATATAATAATAATTCCCTGTGAAAATATAAATGGTATTTTTCCCTTCAAAAAACTGCTTAGTTTCATATCATATACCCTTGTCCTCGTTTGGTTTCAATGAACCCCTTAGCCCCAATATTTTCAAGTTTTTTACGAAGCCTGTTTACATTTACTGTTAAAGTATTGTCATCTATAAACTCATCTGATTGCCAAAGCTCATTCATAATATCATTACGATGCACGATACAGCCTTTATTTTTCATTAAAATAGTTAAAATCCCCAGTTCGTTTTTTGTAAGCTCCGTTTCTTTTTCTTCAAAGCTGACAAGGCTTTTTGAGATATTTAGCACAACATTATTACACTCAATTATTTGATTATCTATATTGGGTTCTGCTCGCTTTAATACAGCACTAATATGTGCAAGTAATATCTGTGTATTGTAAGGCTTTGTGATAAAATCATCTGCCCCTAAATTCATACTCATCAACTCATCCATATCGCTATTTCTGCTTGTTACAACAATAATAGGAACAGCTGATCGTTTTCTAATTTCTCTGCATACATGGTAACCATCATAATATGGCAGATTTATATCCAAAAGAATTAAGTTTGGATTTGTTTTTAGTGTTTCCTCAACAATATTTTCAAAATCATCGCTATAACTGCACTTATAGCCGTAATTATTTAGAAGCTTTGATATTTCTCCTCTTAGTGTAACATCATCTTCTATAATAAATATTTTTGGCATTTTATCCCTCTCCTTGTACTTACTTCTTTAAGCTATATCGGAGTAACCATTTTTATCTTAAGTTTTTTCCAAATGATTAAACTCTATTCCTTTTAAAGATAAAAAAATTCATATCTATACCATCAATCTAGCAGTACAAAATACTCTAACTAGTATAACATCAATATTTCATTTAATGAAGTTATCTTTTTCAAAGCTTTCCAAGGCTCTTTCTTTAATTCATATTCTCCTACATTCTTTAACTATAGAACTACCCCTGAACCCTTAAATATTTTGTAAATATATACATAAAAAGGATTTTAAAATTCAATGTAGAAATAGTAGAAATATATAGCGTTTAATGATATTTATTAAAATTAACAGGGGGTATTTTTTATGTCATATTTTTTAACTAGTGATAATGTCAAGCTCTATTATGAAACATGTGGTGAAGGAAAACCTATAGTACTCATTCACGGTTGGTCATGCAGTCATCTACACTTTAGAGATCAAATTAAAGAACTTTCAAAGAAATACCAAGTTGCAGCAATAGATTTAAGAGGACACGGTCTTTCTGAAATACCTAATTATGGACTTACTATTTCACGTTTTGCTAAAGATGTAAAAGAATTTATTGAATATTTGAAATTAGATAAACCTAGTTTGGTAGGTTGGTCTATGGGAACTACAATAATTTTTGATTTTGTAAGACAGTTTGGATGCCATAATATTAATAAACTATGTCTTATTGATATGACACCTAAAATCATAACTGATGGTGAATGGAACTTAGGTCTTTACGGTAAATTCTCTCACAAAGACAATCTGGACACAATGGTTGGTATAAATGCTGATTGGAATGAATTTTCAAAAGTATTCATCCCTGCTATCTTTGCTAAAACAGGCTGCAAAGACAAAGAGTTGCAAGACTGGGCATTCAATGAAGCCTTCAAAAATTCTCCTCATGTTATGTCTCGTATGTGGATAGATATGTCTGCTCAAGACCATAGGAATATGCTTAGCTCAATTACAGTTCCAACACTCATTACACATGGAGGGGAAAGTGCTCTTTACTTAAAAGAAAACAGTGAATATTTAAATAAAAATATCCCTAACAGCAAACTTGTTACTTTCGACGGTTGCGGACATGGACTTCAACTTGAAGATCCAGAAAAGTTTAATAAGGAGCTCATGAACTTTATTGGATAAATATTTTTTAATAATGCAAAGTGAAACTTAATTCAGATGGAATTTTTACTCCATCTGAATTTTACCCAAAAGACTTAAAGCCCTCACAATGTGAGAGCTTAGCTTTGTAAATTATAAGAATCTTTATTAATTTCTATAATTATTCTTCCACAAACAATGATACAAATTCAAACTTATTACAATCCACTAATCCCCTATTGGTTAATCTTAGCTCTGGTAAGCAAGCAAGTGGAATAAGTGCCATTGTCATAAATGGTGAAACTATATCACATCCGATTTGTTTCCATGCACTATCTAAATTTTCTACCATTTCAGCCATTTCTTCTAAAGGCTTATTACTCATAAGACCTGCTATTGGCAATGGAACTAAACCTAATACTTTGCCATCTTGTACCGCTACCATTCCTCCACCACATTCTATTAATGTATTAGCAGCTAATGACATATCCTCATCATTTGTTCCTATAACTAGTAAGTTGTGAGCATCATGAGCAACTGTTGCGGCCATAGCCCCTCTTTTAATGCCAAATCCTTTAACAAATCCATATCCTGCTGTTCCCGTTTCATGGTGTCTTTCAAAAACAACTGCTTTTAAAACATCTTTACTTGGATCACATTGAACTTTATCATCTTTAACCTTAAGCTGAATATGTCTCTCATATGTACCAACTCTTTCAGGTATGATTTCAATAACCCTTGCAGTTACCTCTTCTTTATTCTCAGCCATAATATTAAAGGAAGCTGGTGTTATTTTATCTTTAATATGCATGGAATGCATAGCATCTTCAGGATAATCATATTTAGCTATTGTTGTAGTTAACACTCCATCCTTTGCAACTAAATTTCCATCTATAATAACTTTTGTTATTTTTATATTTTTTAAATCTTCTATAAATACAATATCTGCACATTTTCCTGGAGTTATAGAACCTAATTCATGATCCATTTGGAAACATTGTGCACAGTTTATTGTTACCATTTGGATTGCAGTTAATGGTTCTATCCCTTCTTCTATAGCACGTTTTACAATATGATCTAAATGTCCATCTTTAAGCAATGTATGTGGATGAGTATCATCAGATATTAAAACAGCAAATCTACTATCTACTTTATTTTCTGTAATTGACTTACTTACTTCCTTTAAATCATGCCATGCAGAACCCTCTCTAAACATTGCATACATTCCAAGACGCATTTTAGCAAGGGCGTCTTCAGCTCTTGTAGATTCGTGACAACATCTTACACCTGATGCAATATATCCATTTAACCCTTTTCCCGTTTCAGGTAAAGAATAATGTCCCGTTACTGTCTTATTAGCTTTTAAAGTTTCTCCTACCACTCCATGAGCATGATCTGTAGAATAAAGTATACCTGGAAAATTCATCATTTCTCCTAGACCAACTACTTCATCCCACTTCATTGTTTCTGCAACATCTTCTGGTCCTACAGCTGCTCCTGTATCTTCAAAACCTGGAACTGCTGGTACACAGGATGGTGTGGTTACCATATTTTTAAGTGGAGTACCCTTGCCATCTTCAATCATATAGCGTACACCATTCAATCCAAGTACATTACAAATTTCATGTGGATCCATATATATTCCAACAGTACCATGCGGAACTACTGAACGAGCATATTCACTTACACTTAACATTGATGATTCAACATGAATATGACCATCTAAAAAACCTGGTGCAATATATTGACCTTTTGCATCAATTACTTCTGTATTTTCTCCTATACAATGTTTTGCATCACCTACTAATGCAATTCTCCCACAACTAATTGCTACATCTATATTTTCAATAACTTCTCTTGTACAAACATTTATAAGCTTTGAATTTGTAATTACCATATCAGCTGGTTCAAATCCCTGTGCTACACTTGATAAAGTTTTACTTACCGCCCAAAGAGGCTTTGTATTAAATTTATTAAACATATTTCTATCCCCTTTTATTTTTATATTTATTTTTATTTTATTAATTGCTAATTTATTCTAATGGTCTTCATAAAATCCACAGTAAATAAAAGCTAAAAACGTTTAGGTAAAACAATACCTGCTTTTTTAACTAATGCTGTTGCTTTTTCTTGTGCTTCTCTAATAATATCTTCCTCATTTATGGTTAATAATACTTTATTCTTCATTAACCACTTACCATTACACATAGAAGATTCTACATCACTAGAGTGCATTGAATATACTATATTTCCAATTGGGTCATGCATAGGAAAGCTGCCAATAGATTTAGGATTAATAATTATTAAATCTGCTTTTTTTCCTACCTCCAAAGAACCTATTTCATCTTCCCAAAGGGCACAACCTGCACCATTTATTGTAGCCATTTCTAACACCTGATCAGCAGGAACAACCGTTGGATTCAATCTTCTACCTTTATGTATTAATGAAGTTAAATGCATTTCATCAAACATATCCATTCTATTATTAGAAGGAGCACCGTCAGTTCCAATTGAAACATTGATTCCTTTTTCAAGCATTTCTGGAATACGTGCAAAGCCTAAAACAACTTTCATTGCAGCACCAGGATTATGGGATACTTTTACATTATGAAGCTTAAACAAATCAATTTCTTGTTCTGTAAGCCACACAGTGTGCACAGCTAAAAAGTTTTTATCTAATACCCCTAATTTAGCTAAATGCTCAACAGTAGTATAACCACGAGTTGCTTCTGCATATCTAACTTCCTCTTCTATTTCAGCAACATGCATATGAATACCTACTTCATATTTATCAGCTAGCTCTTTAGTTTTAGTTATCAACTTATCAGTAGTGTTAAAGATAGTTCTTAAGCCAAACCAATACTTAATACGTCCATCTGCTTTACCATTCCATTTTTCAACTAACTCTACTTGTTTCTCTAAAGCTTCCTCTGTAGTTTCTTGCCATTTTAATGGTAAACCATCACCGCAATCCATGGTAGAACGACAAAGAACACCTCTAAGTCCTGCTTCTGTTACTGCTTTTCCCATACCATCTACTTCTTGTCCTCCAGCTTCACAAAAGGTAGTAACACCTGAACGTATTAGTTCCGCACAACAAGCTAGTGAAGAAATATAAGAATCCTCTAAATCCATATTACTTTCATAAGGCCATATACGTTTTCGAAGCCAAGTTAAAAGATCCACATCATCAGCTAGTCCCCTAGCTAATTGTTGAGACAAATGCACATGGGTATTTACCAAACCAGGCATTATAATTTTTCCATTGGCATCTATAATTTCAGCATTAGGTTTAATTAATTCAGAGTTTACATTACCTAAAGCAATGATTTTAGAATTCTCAATTAAAATATCCCCCTGCTGAAATGTTTTTTTTGAACAATCCATTGTAATAATATAACCATTTCTTATTAAAATTTGGCTCATAATATGATCTCCTTTGTATATCTATCTATTTTTTTCCATATGTAAATCCTACGCCGCCTCTTTGTATTCTTGTGGTTTAGGTACTTTGGCAGCTGTTTTAGGTAAAAGTATATTTAATATTACTGCAGCTAGAGCCCCAACTGTAATTCCAGAAGAAAAAATGTAATTTGCAAGGCTTGGCAAACTATATAAGATATCTTTAGGTAAAACAGTAGTTCCAAGAGCTAAAAGTATAGGTATTCCGATTAACAGCATATTTCTTTCATCAAAAGTTTCATGCTGAATTGATTTAAAACCATTCATAGCAATAATTACACAAACTACTGCAAAAACTCCACTAACAACTGCACTAGGTATACAAGCAATTACATTCATTAATTTAGGTACCATACCAAGTGCAACTAATATAATTCCTCCAGCCATAATAGCCATTCTACTACCAACACCTGTTACTGCAATAATACCTGCATTTGTGGAGTAACCAGTCATTGGAGTACCACCAAACAATGCACCTACAAAACAACCAATCCCCTCACCGACAGCACCTCTATTTAAACCTTTATCAGTTAATTCACTTCCAGTAACAGCAGAAACTGCAAACCAAGTTCCTGAAGTTTCAACTAAAATAACTGCATAAATAAATAACATAGTTAAAATTGCTTTTAAATCAAATACTGGTTTTCCAAAAGGTAATAATTTAGGAAGTGAAAACCAATCTGCTTTTGCAACAGGTGTGAAATCTACTACACCTAATAATGAAGCTGCTATAGTACCACCAATTAATGCAATCATTACAGATGTAAGTTTAACAAATTTACCAAACTTATTTGCTTTACGTCCAATCATCATACAAATAACTAATAAGGATGATGAAATAAGAGCAAGTATGCAATTTATTTTAAAATTACCAGGTGCAGTAAAAATGTTAGTCATAGCAACTGGCATTAAAGATATACCTACTATGACAATAACAGTGCCTCCAACAATATGTGGAATAAATTTAGAAATTATTTTTGAAAGAAAACGTAATGGATAACCAAGTATTATTAAAAATAGGGAACCTGGGATTAAACTACCAATCATGGCTTGCAGCCCTAACTTGCTTCCGATAGCAGCTAAGGCACCTATAGGAATATAAGATGGTCCCTGCATAATAGGTAAGCGCATACATAATCCTGTTTGTATTAGTGTTGCAACTCCAGCGGCAATAAAACTCATTTGGATAAAATAAGCTGTATTTTGGGCATCGAGAGATAAAATACCTGCCAAAATTATAGGGACTATGTACAAATCCATAGCAAAAACGTGTTGTAAGCCTAGAAAAAAGGCATATCTTACACTGATTTTTTCATCAATTCCAACAATTAAATTAGTATCTTTAGTTTTTTTCATTATAAAAATCCTCCTAGTAAATTTCATGCTCATAATATAAAAAAAGACGATAAGGTATTCATACTATAAATGAAAACCTTATCGTCCATTATTTTAGATAATAAAAATAAATATTTAAAATAACCCTAAGTAGGATTCCACTCATAGTCAGACTATTTAAGGTTGTCTGGTAGAAACTTCCCTCCATATTAGGGAATTATATGAGCAAATTATTAAATTATGAATATATAAACAAGTCTTCAAACTCTTTAAATAAAATCAAATTAAGTAAAATAATAAACTATTTAAAAGAATTTGTAATCTGATATTATCAAAATTAACCTTTTAAGTCAATATTTTTACGAATATTAATATAAAAAAATATAAAATTACAGGTAACCGCCACGAAAGATTTTTGTGTAATGAATTAATATTTCCGCCATCAATATATAAATTCTTTAATTATTCATTTGAGGGTATTTCAATCTATTTCTCTATACTAGCTAAATACCTACATCCTCTTTTATCATAACCTTGCAGCTGCTTAAATTCTTTTTTACACTGAAAATTTTGCATAGCAATATCTAAATGACTTAATACTATTCCCATATCAATTCTATTTAAATTATCATATATTTTTTTACTTATAATATTAGTCCTTTTGATACAGTATATATGCACATAATTATTGTCAACTACAAACCTCCATGGCTGACTATTAGTTGCTGATGGTGCTATCCTAGCTGCTTCAAATATTGCTTTCCATCCTCTTTGTATTTTTCCTTCTACTAATTCATTCATATCTTTTCTTTTAAACTCACTTATGTTTTTTCTATACAACTTATCAGAATCCTCACAATAACCGAATGCTATTAAAAAAACTGGTTTATGATTTTCTTGAATTTTAATAATTTCATTTAGAACTTTTTTCTTAAAGGGTGTTCCTATCCAGCAAGTTCCTAAACCCATTTCTGTAAGATTTAATATTACTTTTTCAAAGATATATCCCAGATTTTCTAAATATCCTTCTTTTTCTTCAGAAGTTACAACTATATACTGAGGAGCTTTAATCTTACCATATTTGCCTATTATCCCCCCATACATCTTTTCAACCATATCTGTATCATCAACAATATAAGTTTTGAATTCTATGTTATCATAAATACCCTTAATGTTATCACATATAAATTGAACTTTTTCTATTATATCTTTTGAAATTTTATCATCTTTATATTTTCTTACTGATTTTCTCTTAAATATAGCTTCATATAATTTCAAATTATCATACATATGACTATTCCCCCTTATAATATATATCTATAAAAATATATTTAAATGTTTAGAATTAAATTCTGTCTTTATTTTTTAATTCCAAAGTTCTTAAGAAGTTTTTAATTAAGCAGCTTACTCTTTTCTTAGTGTATTCTTTATCTATAAATTTATCTAGCTTTAAATTCTTTTACATCTATAACCTGATCCCAATGTAATTCCCAAAATAAAACTAAAGCCATTCGGATGAATGACTTTAGTTTTTCAACTTAATTATTCTTATATTCTGTTGCTTTTTCTCCAAATTTTCATATTCTCAGCCTCTTTAATTAATTCATCACGGAAATCAGGATGGGCAATATTTATGAGGTTTTCAGCACGCTGCCAAGTATTTTGACCTTTCATCTTTGCTATACCATATTCTGTTACTATCATATCAGTAGCTGATCTTGGATCAGTAACTATTGCACCTGGAGTAAGTATAGGCTTAATCCTTGAATATGTCTTACCTTTAATGTTAATAGTTGAAGGCAAGCAAATAAAGCTCTGTCCACCCTTTGATTTATATGCCCCTTCTACAAAATCCAACTGTCCACCGGTACCACTTAAATGTTTAGTACCAATGCTCTCAGCGCAAACTTGCCCAAATAAATCCATTTCCACAGCAGCATTTATAGATATCATATCATCTATCTGCGCTATTACTTTTGGATCATTTGTATAATCTATAGGACAAGATGCAAGTCCAGGATTATCATCTATAAATTCATACATTTCTGCTGTTCCCATAGCAAAAGAATAAACTTGTTTGTATCTGTCAATTGTTTTACGTGATCCGTTTATTTTACCAGCTTTACTCATGTCTACATAAGCATCAGCATACATTTCGGTATGAACACCTAAATCTTTCAAATCAGATTGTGCCACCATCTTACCAACAGCATTAGGAACTCCTCCTATACCTAGTTGAATACAGTTTCCATCATACATACGACCTAAAATATACGAAGCAATCTTTTTATCAATTTCACTAGGCTCAACTGCAGGTAAAGTACACAATGGAACATTTTTACCTTCTATTATATAATCTACCTGTGAAATATGGACATTTTCCTGAAATCCGCCTAGACAACGAGGCAAGTTTTCATTAACTTCTAAAATAACAGTCTGAGCTGTTTCAATCATTGCACAACAGCTTACAGCACTAGCTCCAAAATTAAAATAACCATATTTATCCATAGGGGTAACCATTATTACAGCTATATTAGTAGGAATACAGTCCTTACGGGTCATCATAGGATTTTCATGAAGCTTCTGTGGACAATGATAAAGATTTTTACCAATATATTTTCTATCGTAACCAGCAGTGTGCCATGCACTCCATGCAAAATGTTCTCCGCTTGGGTCAGCTTCAGCAGTATAGTGGTAATAAGCACCTATATCACATCGTATCTTAACATCCCATAGTTCGTCTTTTCGTTTAGACAATGCTTCATCAAAATCATGAGAACTATTTATTGTAGCAGCATATTCTACCCAATCACCAGATTTAACCAATTTAGCAGCTTCCTCCACTGTAACAAGTTTACTTTTATATTCATCTTTAAATCTTTCATTCATATTCCCATCATACTCCTCTTTTTAATTAACTTTCATTAAATTTTATTTAGTTATCTACCAATATAATTAGGTTGTCTTTTTTCCAAGAAAGCTTTCAACCCTTCTTTAAAATCCTCAGTCTTACTACACTCTACCTGAGCTCTCACTTCTTCTTTTAAATAATCTTCAAAATCTGAAAATTGACTTTTATAAATTAATTGTTTCATGTTTTTATAAGAAACAGCAGGACCTTTTGCAATTTTTAATGCAAATTTATTTGTTTTCTCCTCGAATTCTTCATTATTGTACATCTCTGAAACTATCCCCAGCTCTAATGCTTTTTTTGCAGATATTTTTTTTCCTGTTAAAGCCAATTCACTAGCTTTTGCTGCTCCTACAGCTCTTGTTAATAGATAAACACCTCCACAGTCAGGGATAAGCCCAATCTTTACAAATGCTTGTAAAAACAAAGCATTTTCTGCTGCAATACAAAAGTCACATGCTATGGCAACATTAAATCCAGCTCCTGCCACTGGACCATGTACAGCTGCAATAACAGGCTTAGGGAGTTTTTTAATCTTCAATGCTACTTCTGCAGCCTTTTCAATCAATTCACCAAAGCCTTGTCCTTCCTCTATAGCTTTATACATTGCTGCAATATCACCACCACCGCTAAATCCTTTTCCTGCTCCATTTAACACTACTACCCTCACATTTGCATTTTTTTTACATTCATCTAATTCTTTGCTTAATTCTGATAACAAAGAATAATCCATTGCATTTAAGTTCTTCGGGCTATTAAGTGTAATCCTTGCAATACCATCATTATAACTACAAAGAATTTTTTTATAACTCACACTATCACTCCTTATATTTTTAAAGTCTTTTGATAAGACAAAGGTTGTTCAATCCACTTTTTTTCTTAGTCATCCCTTTTCTTTGAAACTCCTCTGTTTTCATTAAGAATACCAAAATACAATTTAACGAAGTGTTTTTTTACTAATTTTACATAATATTCAACGTTACATTATATGTAACTTTCTTGTTAATATGTTTATCCCATGACTAACAATTCTAATATTTTTTTAAACTGAAACTCAGCTTCATCTTTCAGCTGAGTACTCATAGAGTAAGTAGCATATCAAAATCATAGATTTGGTGTGACTCTCTTACAACATGCAAATTCAGCTGGAGTAAAAACTCCAGCTGAATTAAAGATGTACAATGCCCTCTTAGAAATTAAAAACCTTCTTAAGAACTTTAAATCTAAAATTCTTAAGAAGGTTTATTAATTTTCTTAGTGTTTTCTTTTTTCTAATTAATGCTCCAATACAAAATTTTGCTGTTAATTTTAAACTTTAAATACCCCTACTTGTTTTTGTAATTCTACTGCCATTTGAGATAAATTTTCAGATGCATTAGCAACTTCCTTCATTAAGGCAGTTTGTTCTTGTGAAATTGCTGCTACACTTTGAGTATTGTTTGATGCTTGGGTAGAAATTGTTGATATATTCTGTACAGCTTCCAGCATTGTATGTGTTCCAGCGCTTATTTCTTCCGTAACTGCTGATATATCTTGCATTCTTGAAGCCATATAATCTATATCCTGAAGAATTTCTCCAAAGGATTCCCCTGTCTCATTAACCATATTTATACCTTTTCTTACAGCCACAGTACCATTATCCATAGCTTTTACTGCGTTAACTATCTCATTTTGAATTTCACTAACCAATGCAGTAATATTTCCTGCCGCTACGGCTGATTGTTCTGCAAGTTTTCTAACTTCATCGGCTACCACAGCAAAACCTTTTCCCTGCTCTCCTGCTCTAGCTGCTTCAATAGCTGCATTAAGGGCTAATAAATTAGTTTGCTCTGATATTGTTGTAATTAAAGAAACTATATTACCTATTTCACTTGACTTATCTCCAAGTAATGAAACCACTTTTGATGAATCAGATACCTTTTCGCTAATGTTATTCATCTGCTCAACTGCAGAACTAACAACTTTATTTCCTTTTTCCGCTTTGTCAAAGGTTTTTAAGGATATATTAGTAATGTTCTGTACATTCTCAGAAATCTGTTCCATACCAGTAAATATTTCTTCTGCAGTTTTTGTTGTATCCACTGCTATAAGAACCTGCTTTTCACTACCTTCTGCTATTTCTTGAGTAGACTCTGCAACTTGATATGCTGATTGCTGTGTTTGTTCCGAGTTTGCAGTAAGTTCTTCAGATGTTGCTACAACTTGCTCTAAACTTTCACTTATAGTAATAATTAAATTTCTTAAATTATTAGACATTTTATTTAAATTATTAGACATTTTACCTAACTCATTGTTATTATCTATATTTATTTTTTGAGTTAAATCTCCCTCTGCTATTGCAAAGGAAAGGTCATTTACTTTTCTAATATTTCTAGCAATATATACTCCAAAGAAATTAACAGCTGCTATTACCAATAAACATGTAATTGCAATAACAATAGCAATAGTAATTAATAGTTTATTTATAGGAGCAAACAGTTCTTTTTCAGGTATAGATAATACTATTGTCCATCCTAACTCTGGTATTCTATTATAATACACAAAATTTTTGCCATCTTCTTCGAAAGATGATATTCCACTTTCATTCTGCATGATTTCTTGTCCTAATTTTGCCATACTCTCATTTTTATCTTCTGTTATTTTTACTTTCATTACTTCTTCTTCTGGTACCCCAGCTAAATAAGTTCCATCTTTACCTATCAATATTGCTGAGCCTGTTTCACCAACTTTAATATCTGCAATATTTTTTTGTATTGTTTTTAAATTCATATCTGCAGTAACTACACCTAAAAAGTTCTTATTTTTATCATAAAATGGTGTAGTAGCTGTAAGCATTGTAATTCCTGTAGTTTCATCATAATAAGGATTCTGCCAAACTACATTTTTATCAGTATTTTTACCTATTGTATACCACTCCTGTACAGGGTAATTGTATTCTTCTGTAGCATACTCTTCTGTAAAAACTAACTTATCTCCATCTTTATATACATAAGGACCAAAGAACTTTATGTCAGATCTATATTTGTTAGGTTCAAACCAAACCCCCACTCCCAAAGTATCCTCATTAGTAGGAAGTATTCTTTTCTGTGCATCTACAACAGTTTCTTTAGTAAGGACTTCTTTAAATCCTCCTATAGTTCTTCCTACTGTAACGGCTGTCTGAGAATGTTTTTGCATATCTCTATCAATTAAATTTATAGTTTCCTTTAACTGATGTTTCATTCTATTTTCTATTTCTACATTAATAATCTTTCTTGCCGTAAATTGTGCAAAAATCCCCATGAATATTAAAGCAAGCAAAACTATAGGTAATATAGAGAAAAATATTACTGTTTTAATGCTTTTATAATTACCTATTTTCAAAAATTTCTTTTTAATTAATGGCTGCATCTTTTTTCCTCCTATTGTTGTACTTTATTAACAGTATGACTTCACTAGGAACCCCCAGTGGAATAAATTCACTAAATTTCATATCTCTCTTATTTATCGTAATATCATCTATCTTCTTAATTTATTAATTAAGTTATTAAATTCAACATTATTTTACCATAAAACATACATTTTTTAAATAATTTACAATTTTCGCTTTTTTGTTATGTTATTTATGAATAATGCTTGCATAATTGTTTACATCTCCTGGGGAATTTCTCGAAATCTAGTTTCCTACTTGCTAAATTTTCAATTTTACACAATCTTCTGCAGCTCTGCCTTCCACTTCAACTTTACAGTCCCCACCTTACCATTTCTATTTTTTGCTATTATGGTTTCTATAGTATCCTTTTCCTCACTTTCAATATTATAATAGGCATCCCGATACAAAAACATAACCACATCAGCATCCTGCTCCAGACTTCCTGATTCTCTTAAATCTGAAAGCATTGGTCTGTGATTTAAACGTGCCTCTGGTGCTCTTGAAAGCTGTGATAGTGCAATTACTGTAACCTTTAGCTCCTTTGCCATAAGCTTAAGTGTTCTTGAAATCTTAGCTATATCTATAGTTCTGTTTTGTGTTTTTTCCCCGCTATCAATAAGCTGCAGATAGTCAATTATAACCACATCAAGACCTTTCTGTATTTTTAACTTTTTACACTCTCTCTTAATGCCATTTATAGTGAAGACTTTATCGTATAGACTAAACTTTGAATCAGTAATTGCACTTGCTGCTTTCATTATTTCTACCCACTGATCATCATTTAATTTTGATTCCTTTACAAGACTGTATGGAATTTCTGAGTAGTTTGAAAGAGCTCTTTTTAGAATTTGGTCCTTTCCCATTTCCAAATTGAAAAATGCAGTACTAGCACCACTTTTTAAGACTGCATTAAGAGCTAAATTAAGAGCCATAGTTGTTTTTCCCATAGATGGTCTTGCTGCTAAAATAATAAACTCTTCTGAACATAACCCTCCAAGGGCTTTGTCTAAAATCTTATATCCAGTCTTAATACCACTTATTTCTCCACCTTTTATGTATCTTTCCTCCATCCTGTCTATAACCCCTATCATAGCTTCAGTAATATCTCCATCATCACAACTGGATACATTTTTCATATTCAGAAATTTATTTTCAAAATAATCCACAATTTCCTCACTTTTTTTATCCTCATTTTCAATATCATTCTGTGCTTTGTTTATAACTTTTAGCAGTTCTCGATTTGTAGATTTTTCTTTTATAATCTCAGCGTAATACTTTATGTTTCCTGATGGAAGAGCACTACCTAAAAGTTGGCTTAGATAAGTCAGTCCTCCAACTTCTTTTAGCGAAGTACCCAATTTTTCTGCTAAAGCTACCACATCAATCTTTTTACCCTGTTCATAAAGTTTAACCATTGCATGAAAAATAAGCTTATGCCCATCATGGTAAAAATCACTGCTGCTTATTATATCCATAACCTCTAGCAATCCATTATTATCAAAAATAATTTCCCCCATTATACTTGTTTCTGCTTCTTTGTTATATATTTTGTTTATATTCATAATGCCATCCCCCTATTCAACATACATATAGGCTTCAGCATTAGCCATAGATTCATTTTTATCTTTTTTATTTTTACTATTCCAGTCACGCTGATACGCATTTACAGCCTGTGCAGAATAAAGACCGAGATTATACCAATTGTTTAATATTGAATTTATATAGCTCAAGGTTCTTGCATTATGATTTACCGCTTCTTTAATTGCTAAAATTATAGCATCGCACTTAACATCATCTTCCCAGTTCTTTAGCTTCTCATATTCAATGGGAGTAATAGGATGAATATTGTTATTAAAAGTATTTACAACCTCTTTAAAATCAACATTTTCTTCAAATGTTTCTTCTGTTTCTTCAACCTCTTCTTCCTTCTCTATTAGGCTTGTATTTTGCTTAAATATTTCTGAATTTGTATCCTCACTTAAGTTATTTTCAACCTCTTGAATACCTTCAAAAATAATTTCAAGTGGGTAGTTAAGCTCTCTGCATATATCATAAAACTTGAAAACGAACTCAGTATTCTTGATTTCTTTTAATTCTTTATTGATACACAAAATAGTATTTTTACTGTTTATAAAGTTGTATTTAATCCAATTCTTTACCATAATTTCTTTTGTATCTTCACTGTAATATATTTTGCCATAGTCTACAAATCTTTTTATAAGCTTGTCCACAGTTTCTCTGTTATAACCTGTTTCCATCTCTATAATTCTTTTTGGAAGTTCAAAAATGCCACACTGTGTTGTTTTAGAATTGGTCATAAGATAAGCGTAAAAGAATTTTTCCTCTGGAGTTAAATCTAGAACAAAGCCATCCTGCCAAAATTTCACCTGTAATTGTCTATATAAAGCCACACAAATCTCCTCCTTAAAAATCTTACTTAAAGAGTAAATATGCACTTATGCAGAAAAACTACCCCTATTCTTAAAAATTTTTTTCTCTTCTTCTTCTTTTTATTCTTCTTTTCTCTTCTTATTATTCCCCTAGGTGTTTATAAGCCCCTTGGAAGGTGCTGGATATACAATCCCCTCTTAAAAATCAAAAAACTTCTTAAGAACTTTAAATCTAAAATTCTTAAGAAGTTTTTAATTCTCTTAATGTTTTCCTTTTTCCAATTCTCTCTTTATTTTTATAACTTTATCTTCTGAAAGTCCTGAAGTTTCCATAACAAACTTTTCTTCCATACCAGCTTCTAATAATTTTTTTGCAACTTCTATTGCCTTTTTTATTTCACCTTCTTTCATTCCTTCTTCTCTTCCTTCTTCACGTAACTCTGCTCCAACTCTTGTCATCTTCAAAACCTCCTTTAACTTTTTTACATATTCTTTATCTATAAATTTATCTGATATTCCTATCAATGCTCCAATACAAAATAATCTTTTTTCTTCGTCCTTTATTTCTTTTGCTAGCTCAACTGCTTTAACTGCACTTTCATTTTTATCTGTACTATTATTCATAAGTGGTAAAAATATTAGATTTAGCTTATCTAAATCACTTAACTCAAAATTTTGCTCTATTTTTTCTTTTATCTTTAAATATATTTTATCACCATTATACTTCTTCATAAATATGTTTTCTACATAATATTTTATAGCACCAATATCTATTTTATTTTCAGCATTACTTATATCTGATGAATAAATTACTGCTGTCTTTATCTTTTTATTAGATTTCTTATACAGCCTTGCATCATATAATAAAAACCGCTTTAAATTTTCATAACTCTTAGTCGTCTGAAACTCTAGATGCAAATATGTATCATCTTCAAGTAAAAATACAAAATCCATCGCTTCCTCACTTACCTCTAATACTGGCAATTCAGTTGGAATAACTGCTTTAATTTTAGGGGTATCTACACCATAAAAAGTAAGTGCGGTATCTTTAAATGCTTCTGACATATATTTTAATATTATGTCATTATTATGATATGCCACTTCCATATTTCATTCCTCCATAGGTTAAATTTACTTTCATTAGTATTATTAACCTAAAGAAGTATTTTATACGAACTTTTGTTCGTTATATTTCTACAAAAATTAAAACTTCTTAAGAATTTAAGTTCCTAAATTCTTAAGAAATTTTATTGGTAAATATATAAATTCTTTAAATTCTTCATCAGTCATATTGTCATAATATGGAACATAAAATTCATTATCATAAGTGTTAGAATAATTCTTATTATTCTTCTGTTGTTACTTCCTTTTTGATTATTAGTTGTATAACTGAAATAATTAGTCTTTTTTCTTTACAAATTAACTGTCTCTAAAATTTTATTTATAAAATTATTTAAAGCAGCTTCCTATACTCAAAACTTTTTCTACTTCTGAACGTATATATACTGCTAATTGTTCATTTGTATATCCCTTAAGTAATTTGCTATTATAATTGAAATACTTTTTTATTATTTTAATAAGATAATTCCGATCTTTTTCTTTGAGCTCATTTGCCATGCTCTCTCTGTTTAGCTCATCATATAATTTGAATGGATTTAATATCTCCCCATTGCTATTATTTATATTGTCTATTTTTTTCTTTACTGAAATAGTTATTTCATATTTTCGTTCATTATTAATTAAATTCAAAGCTTCCTTTAACAATTTTTCAAGTTCTTTTTCATTATCTTCATTTGATTCATTAATCTTAATATTACCTTCTTTCTTAAGTCTATTATAAACCCTTGTTACTGAAGCTTTATTGTATTTCTTGTTTAGACTTTCTCTACTTTCTCCATTTATTAATGCTTTTTCTATTTCTTTTAAAACACCACTTGATCCCATAACCTTAGCACCTCTCAATTATTTCTTTCACTAGGTTGTCTATTGTGGAAAATTCTTTTTTATATTTCCCTCTTATAGTATTTTCACTTTCAGAATAGTCACAAATATTTGAAATTGTTGATCTATTATAAATAACAGTTTCAAATAACTTAGGAATCTCTCTATTCTTACTTTTTAATTCTAATCCTGCTTTTATACTTGTGTACGGTTTATTATCCCTATACCTATTTATTACAATACCTAGTGGTTTAATTGAATAAGTGTCCTCAATTCTCTTTATCTCTCTTGCCTTTTCATTAATTTTTCTTATAACTTGATTTAAACCATAAGTTGATAATGTATCTGCAATTACAGGAATAATATAATACTGACTCATATATATTCCACACATTGTTATAGCTCCTAAATTTGGTGGACAATCAACTAGTATATAGTCATATTGGTTATCTAATATTTCTAATTGTTCTTTTAAAATTTTAATTAAATTATTGTTATAGTTTAGTCCTGAAACTTTATCATAGATATCTATTAAATCAATACTTGATGGAAGTAAATCTAAATTACTAATTCCATCTCCAATATTACTTACCCCTTTAATTATTGACTTATTAATATCAAAAGCTGTCGTTCCCTCTACCTTATCTAGGAACAATTGATGTATAGTTCTGTTATTTTCATTTGCCTTTTTCCATCTTTCTTGACTAATAAGTAATACAGTTGCATTTGTTTGTGGATCTAGATCTATAACTAAGACCTTTTTATTATGTTCACATGCTAATACCTCTGCTGTCGTTACCAATAAAGTTGTTTTTCCTACACCGCCTTTAAGATTTATAAAACTTATTACTTTTGCCATTTTACTCTCCTAAAAAGATTGATAATACATTAAAATATTATTAATCTTTTTAAATTTATATTCTTAAATTTTGCAAACAAAAAAAGAAGCATGTATTTTTAATTAATAACGCTTCTTTTTAAAACTTTATTTTCCCTTTATTTTTAAATTTTTATTTTCTTAAATTGTTCATAAGCATCAATGTTTTGAATATCAAATTTATTCTTTTTATCATATTATATAATGAAGTATCAATACTGATTGTTTTTATCTCCCTAATTCTTTTTTTATCAACTCTATATTCAACTTAATTAAATTCTTAAAATCTTCTTCCGATAAATCATATGTACTTATACAACCTTTTGAACTTTTTTGTTCGTTTATATCAGAAGAATGGTTAGCTTTATCCCTCAATTCATTATGTTCTTTTTCTGTTATCAAATTCTTTTCTAACAAGCTTGCAAAACCCATTACCATAATTGGGGGACAACTTAATATAGTTTATTATATTCCAAAAGAATATATCTTCCATTTTCTTTTTCTATTAGAGCTTTATAACTCCCAATTTTATCAGCTGAACCTTTATCATTTTTGCTCCATTTACTATAAGGCTTATAATTATAAAAATCAAATATATTACCTACATATACATCTACATAAGCTGTCATGGTTTTATCTCCATTATCAACAAGCTTTATAACTTGTGAAAATGGATATGTTTCTCCATCAGCAGCTGGCGTATAAAAATATCCATTAGAATATTTTATTCCTACATTCTCTTTTCCTACTCTGCTTGGTATTTTATGTTTACTTATATCCAATTTGAAATATTTTTCTATACTCTCAAATACATATTCCTTAGATATCATCGCATTACTATCTTTATATTTAACTCTTTTAGGATTATTAATATAATTATGATAAAATCCAAATTGCATTAATTCACTATCTGAAATTTTTCCTTTTTGAAATGGTTTTAAATATACTTCAGAAAAATTACTGAAAAATATATTAATTTTTTTATGTTCTTCATCTGTAAGAGTAATAATTTTTTCTTTATTTGGGGTACTATTATCTTTTTTATTTTCATTGGTAGATACCTGTTGAGGTTTATTTTCTTTATTCTCCTTTTCTACCTTTACATTCTCCTTATTAGAATTTGTATCCTTTAAACCTTCACTCTGTGAATTATTCTTTAATTCACTCTTTTGTTTGTTAGAAGTTGCTGTGTTTTGTTTTAAATTGCTGCACCCAATAGATGACACACTTATTAGCAAACAAAACATTAAAATACACATTCTATTATTTATTGTTTTCACAGGTTCATCTCCTTTATTATTTTCTACTAATATTCTAAAAACTTTATCCATTAATCCAGCAATTTATAAAATTCCAATCTTTTACAGAACCATCTTCATTTAATATTCCTAAATAAGTTCCATCCCCTTTTCCTACTTGCCAAATAGCCTGTATACTATTATGCTTTTCAGTTATACCAGCATTTCTAATATATTTAAAGAAATTCTCTTTACCTATACCATAATTTTCACTCACATATGCAACAAGATATATATCAGTAATATTTGCTCCAAATACATGGATAGGATTAGAAATAATATGATTTCTAATTATTTGTTTCCATTTATCTCTTTCACTATTTAATATTTTAAACTTTATTTCTTTAATATTATATCCCTTATAACTTCTTAGTTCCCATTGTTTAAACTTTGCTTCATCTCCATGAACTTCAACTAATTTTTCAAGTAAATTTTTCAAATTACATACAGTAGGAATTACTTTTGAATGAATACTTTTACCCTTTAAGTTATCTGGCAATGTAAATCTTTCTAATTCATTAGGTTTTATATCAATAGTTGTATTTTTATTTATTTTAAATTTTTCTTCTATGTCTAACGCTTCATTATATTTCTCTCTAATATCTTTAAAAAAGTTTACTGTTTTACCATCCTCAAATACTATATCTAGCCAATATCCTACTTGCCAAAAATACATATCTAGTAACTTCATAATTGGATACTCTAATCCATCACATCTAGTTTTTTCTTGGAATCTATCAAAATCTTCTTTAAACACATTATAAAATTTAACTAACTTATAAAAAGAATTTTTATTAAATGTACATTGCTCAATCCCATGGAATTTTAATCCTTTTACAAAATACTGATCATATGCAGGTGAACATCCATAAGTTCCAAGAAGTATTTTTGTAACTAAAGTATCTGTTATATTTATTTTTTTCAAAACTCCGTTAACTATATTTATATTATCTTCATATGCTGAAACTATTTCTTTTTTTAAACTAAATAGTAATTCAACATACTCATTTAAACTATACTTATCTTCTATATTCCAGTTCCACAATTTGCTATATTTTTCTTTTAATAAAATATCTAATGCATATCTATGTACTTTATAGTCTTTTTGAAGCAAAAAAGATGAGCCTCTATACATCCCCCATGATGCTAAATAGAAAGCAAGATTCAACATTGCATGATCTTTTTGTTCTTCTGAAATAATAGTTCTATGGGTTCTAAAAAATTTATAGCAATGCTCCCATGATTTATAGCGATGATGTTTTTCTTTATGTAAAGCTGAATAATATTGATTTAGAATTTCGTAAATCATTTAAACTCTCCCCCCAATTTTTGACTACCCTATTAATAATCAATTATTCAATTATAATTTTACAATTAATTTATTTTAAAAACCAGTAAATATATCCAAATAAACATGATATGCTCAAAATTTTAAATAAAAACCAACAAAACTTCCCAAGAACTTAAATTCCTAAATTCTTAAGAAGTTTTATTGCTAAATATATAAATTCTTTAAATCTCTCTTTGCTTATATTTACAATATACTAATACAATCTAGGTATTTAGCTGATATCAAGAATATGTGTTGCTATAACTTATGCTTTATTTTTAATTCAGTTTCTTCTATAGCTTTTTTTCGTAGTCTAACGCCTACAGCAAATTCAATTATCTTTTGTATCATTTCACTTTTGGTATCTTTTTTTAATAGATGAATACCCAGCTGTTCTGCAATTTTAATTAAATCACACTTTTTCAACTTCAATTTATTAAGTAATTGATCTGCTTCTTCTCTAGAATTAAGCCCTAATAACTTATTTGAAACTTCTTTCATTTTTTCATTATTTTCAGTAGCTTCTATTGATATTTTATTATTCTTATTTTTAATCTCTTTATATACTAATTTACCTTTTCCCTTTAAAATATTTCTATATTGATCATCAGTTAAGTGTTCCATAATATTAGATATAAATTTTAAACACTCCGCTGTATTCATTCTAAAATTACTCATGTTTTTTGTCCCTTCCTGATATCTTATTTAAAATTTCCAAAGTAACTTTATTCAATTCTAAATTCACCATATTAGCAGTTTTATTATTTGCTTTCTTTAATACAACTGGTATTCCAAATTCGCCTGCATCACTATAAATACTTTTATTGTCTCTTAATTTAACCTGAAAAACAGGTATATCCAATAGCTTCATTTTAGAAATATATTGCTGTTGAGATATTATAGGTTTATCATTTTTTATTCCCACCATAGTCGATACTACTCCAAGCATTTTAGGATTAATCTTAGAGTATTCTACATTTTCATCTTGAATACTATAGTTATTATAATCATTAACCAGTTCTTTAACATGTTTGTCTATTTGGTCAATTCCCAATGTGGATAAATAGTCAGGTTTTGCAGGAACAATATAAAAATCACTAGCTACCAATCCACTTTTAGTTACAATATTAAAATTAGGTGGACAGTCAATTATTACAAAATCATATTCTTTATGTATGCCAGCTATTCCCTGTGCTAATAAAGAATATACTTTTAAATAATTATTTCTCTGCTGTCTAGGTGATGCTCCTCCAAGCATTACTGCTAACTCTAAATCTATATTTATTAATCCTAAATGAGAACATATAATATCTAATTTCCCATCTACTTTTTTATTAACTTTTTCAGGAGTTATTATAAAGTCCGAAAGATTTCTAAGTTCTCTTCTATCAGTAAAAGACTCATACCATGATTTTATTGTTTTTTCCTCCTGATATTTTTCTTTCCAATTGTCTACTGATATAAAGGAAAAAGTTAAACTAGCTTGTGGATCTAAATCAATTAATAATACACGCTTACCTTCACTAGCTAATTTTGCTCCAATATTTGCAGTTAAAGTGGTTTTGCCAACTCCACCTTTATAATTTATAATAGAAACTATTTTCATTAATTGCCTCCAATTTTTATAGATATATCATTTAATACATATTATCTGTAATCACAAAATATTCTTATTTGATTCCTGATGAAGAGTTCAATTAATATAAAATAGCCATGACTGCTATTTAACTTTGCAATCATGGCAAATAATGATCGAAGGCTATGATCCTAGGGGTAGTGGCTAATTAACCATTATCCCACAACCAACTTATTAGCCTTGCTTGATAAAAAGGCTGGCATAGGATGATCTAATTTCCAAACCATACTCATAGGTCTATCCCCTTGATGTCTTACATAACTTGCTGTACCTAAATAATAATAGTTTGCAGTAAGTCCATCTTCCTTTTTATATTCTCTAACAAATATTATAACCTTGTTACCTGTTTTTTTATGGTTAATGTATCTCTGTCCTGTTGCTGAATTTTCAGAAGTTGTACTTTGACTCTGCCAGTGGAATAACTCTTCATTTATAGCATAATCCTCATACATAGTAGAAGGTGAATAATCCTTTTCTGATTTCTTTAAGGTTACAAAAAATATATCTAGTTTTTCACTTTTTAAATATAGTACCCCTTCCCTTTGAGATGGCTTTTTATCCTCACAGTAATATCCAACAGCACTTAATATCTGATCTCTAGAATATTTACAATGCAAATGAAGTGGACATGTAAATCCTAAATCTATACTTTTATCTATAAAATTTATTTTTTCTTTGTTATACTCTATAACTTCTTTTATTTCTTCAAACAATTCTTTATTTTCATATAAAGTTAGTAAGCTCTCTCTAACACTTTCAAATTGCATATCTTTAGGTGACTTTTGCCAAAATATATAATGCAGCATACATAGCATTTTTGTTTCCTCTTCACTTAAGTCTTTATTATAAAACTCATCTATATTATTCATAGTATGTAAATAAAATTCTATTAATCTTCTTGAATCTATACTCTGCAATCTTTGCATACCTTTAGTAATTTCTTTTTCATTTTCATTATAAAAATCTTCTCTTACTCGAGCTTCCACACACAATCTTGCAAAGCTATATTTAGTTTTGTATATATCATTCAAGCTCATATTATAATAATTGATAAAGTTAATAAGATTAAGTTCTTTTCCTGTATCTTGTGTAAAGCTTTTAATTCTTGCAATTATATTTCTTTTGTTATTAACTACATTCTTTATATTATCTAATATATATTCCTTTGCAACTTTTTCTAATTGTAAGAAACATCCTTTTGGCATATTGGGAAATCCATTTTCTACTTCCTTTGCTACTGCATTGTGAGTTTTGCCTATTAATGCTCGAAGCTTATTTTCATAATTATATTTTTTATGTGCTTGACCTATAAAATCTAAAACTGTCAAACACTCTTTTCCCTCACTTAATCTTAATCCTCTACCTAATTGTTGAAGGAAAATTGTTACGCTCTCTGTTGGTCTTAAAAATAAAATAGTATTTATTTCTGGAATATCCACACCTTCATTGTATATATCAACAACAAAAATAAATTTAATTTCTCCCTTTATCAATCTTTGTTTAGCACTATTTCTAACTTCATCTTTAGAACTTCCATCTAATGAAATAGAAGGTATACCAATCTTAGTAAAAAAGCTAGCCATATATTCTGCATGCTTTACACCAACACAAAAACCTACACCAATAACTTCCTCAATGTTATTAACATATCTCTTTAAAGCATCTGCAATCAGTTCTGCTCTTTGATCATTTTTTGTATATACATTTTCAAGCTGAGATACTTCATATCCTCCCCTGCTCCATTTTAAATGTGACAAATCAACATTATCTGAAACACCGAAATACTGAAACGGTGACAGTAATTTACGATTTATAGCTTCACTTAATCTTATTTCAGCAGCTGTTCTTCCATCAAAATATTTTAAAACATCTTTACAATCCATTCTCTCTGGAGTTGCTGTAAGTCCTAACAATATTTTAGGTTTATAATACTCTAAAAGCTTTTGATAAGTTGGTGCTGCTGCATGGTGAAATTCATCAATTATAATGTAATCATAATAATCATCACTAGTGAACTCATACAAATTTTTAGAATTAAAGGTTTGAATAGATACAAAGAGATACTCTATATTATTAGGTTTATGTTTTCCTACCCAAAGCTCACCAAAATTTTGATTCCTTAAAATACTTCTAAAACAATCAAGACTTTGTTTTAAAATTTCTTCCCTATGAGCAACAAATAAAAGTCTATTTTTTCCTTTTGGATTTTCTTTGCAAAATCTTTTATAATCAAAAGCTGATATTACTGTTTTACCAGTACCAGTAGCAGCTACAACCAAGTTTTTATATTTATTATGTATCTCTCTTTCAGCTTTTAACTTTTCTAATATTTCCTTTTGATATGAATAAGGCTGTATATCAAAATTAAAAGTAACTTTATCCTCGCTGTCCCTATATTTCTCTCTACGTAATGCTTCTTTAAGTCTCTCTGCATTTCCTAAGTAAAAAGTCTTAAATTCACCATCATTCCAATAAGAATCAAAGGTTCCTTCATATTTATTTATAATATCA
The DNA here is from genome assembly GCF_026735165.1 of Clostridium ganghwense. Taxonomy (GTDB): domain Bacteria; phylum Bacillota; class Clostridia; order Clostridiales; family Clostridiaceae; genus Clostridium_H; species Clostridium_H ganghwense. The sequence continues at coordinate 437,416 of NZ_JAPQES010000001.1, forward strand.
AGTGAATCCTTTTCTGTTACCTTAACATTCCACTCAAGACCACTAGATAGAGCCGCATTTGAAAGATTAGAAGAACCAATATAAGCAGTAGAAAACCCTGTTTCTCTATGAAATAGATAAGCCTTTGCATGAAGTCTGGTTCTTTTGGTATCATAAGAAACCTTAATTTCTGTATTAGGAAGCTTTGAAAGCTCCTCAATAGCCTTATAATCTGTAGCTCCCATATAAGATGTAGTTATAATCCTAAGTTTATTTTCTCTTGTAAATTGTTTTAGTTCTTCAATAATTAATCTAAGTCCACTCCATTTAATGAAGGAAACAAGCATATCTATTCTATCTGCAGTTAAAATCTCTTTTTTAAGTTCACTTATCAAGCTAGGCTCTAACATAGAACCTGTAAACAAGGAACTCTTAGAAAGAGATGTTGTAGGTCGTATAATTAAATCCTTCTTAACATTTCTATTTGAATTCATTCTTTCTAATACTTCAAGTAGAATCTCTGATTCTTCATTTATTGTATAATCACTTAGACTCTCCTCGCCTGTTTCTTCTCTAAGTAAATCTATTAACTTGTTACAAATCCCTACCTGATTTAAAACTTTATTACCACTGCTTTTTTTGACATATGATAAAGCTTTTCTAGTAACTTCTTCTAAGTATGCCGCAAGAATTTTACTACTCTCAGCTTGATCTATATTCTCTTTGTTTATTATTTTTGTATCTTTTGAAGCTGTAATTTTATCATCTATTAACTTATTTATGATTTGCTCATATATACCGTTTTTTAAAGTCATGGTAAACTTTCTCCTTTATGTTTCATGTCTCTGATATCACATTACCATAATTTAGTTTAAATTAATATATAAAACTTTGATGTAAAAAACTAAAACTTCCTAAGAACTTAAATTTCTAAGTTCTTAGGAAGTTTTGTTATTAAATATATTAATTAGTATAAAATTTTATATTTATAAAATCGTATCTATCACTAACAAGCTGACTGCTGTTTAATTTACTCACTTTAATTAACAATTTTTCATATCCTTCTAAATTTACGTCAACATTTATTAGTTTTTCACCTTTTTTCATTGTTTTATCAAAAATGGAATATCCATCAGCTATGAGCTCTAATCTAAATTCACATTTATTTGAACAACTTGAATCATCTATTCCAAAAATACCAGTTAATCTTTTATATTTTTTATCTAAATCTATATAATGTTTATTGCTATACAAATCCTTATAAAAATCCTGAGAATATAGATTCTTATTATAAAATATAGAACCTAATATATTATTAGTGTATTTATCTAAATAGTTTTTTCCACATACACTTAAAAATTTTTTATCATCTACCAACCAATAATGATTTTTTTCATCTTTATATGTAGAATCCACTTCATCTATTTTCAATCCCTTATCAGCCTTAGTGGTGAAGTTCATTTTATATTTATTACCATTATTCAAAAATATCTTCATACAATATTTTGAGTTATTATCATAATTTACTACAGGTATAATTTTAACTTTATTATTAGCTCCTTTTAATATTTCAATTTTAACAGGAAAATAAACATTATCCTTTTGCACTACTATACCATCTAATTTGCTATTTTTTATTTCTTTATTTAAGTCAATAATCCAGTCTTTATTTGTTTCTATATTATATTTTTCTGGTAATACTTTAAAAGTATTACCTTGCGCTAATGCTTTATTTAAAGGTAGCATGACTAATACTAAAGCAAAAACAAAAAAAATATAACAACTTCTTTTTAGTAACCTCATATACATCCCCCTTTTGTGTATTGTATAATTTAGTATTCATTACTACTTTTATGACTTATTTAAAAACTCTGTTCCAACCCCATTTGTCTGATTCTATCAAGCCACTCATATATCATGGCTTGATTATATAATGATTTAGCTCTTTCAAGTGCTATTGCCATTAATACATACTCATTTTCAAGGTATGTATCAAATACACCTTGATCATCTGTATTTATAGAAACAAATAATTCAGGACATTCATTAATTTTTTCTGCTTCTGAAACTAATCCCATATTATAAAAACTAATGGCAGGATGCTTATTGTATCTTTTAAATGTTCCTATTAAATAATTTGAATATGGAAATGTAAATATACCATTTCACACATATATTTTAGCATAAATTCACATAAAATTATTTGTTTTTACATAAATCACTTATATTACAAAATTTTAATCAAAAATGTTATGAATAAAAAAACCTTCCTAACAATTTTTCTTTTAAAATTCTTGGGAAGGTTACTTATTAATATTAAATATTTTTTGTATTAATTAAATCTTATCTATTATATTAATCAAATAAAAATTAATTTTATTTAATAAAGCTTACTATAGCTATAACTAAAGAAATAATACCAATAATAAACATAATTAAATTATATTGCTCTTTTATTTTTTGTTTAAATCTATATTTTATTCCTTCTTTACTATTATTTTTTATCATAAATGTTGGTGTAAATACTGTTTTTATAATCTCACCTAAAAAACTAAATATAATTAAAAAGAAACAATAGGCCATGTAATCTGATATTTGCCACTTACTAAAGTAATCAATACTCAAATATATTTTATGAATAATATTATTACTTTCATTTATTTTGAGTTTATTATTACCATTAATATAAATTAAAATAAAACTAAATACCAAATACAAAATATATTGTATTTTATTACTTACAAAAATACTTAGTTTATTTGTTTTAGGCAAGTATTTATCAAAAACTAATTGTTCCTTACTTAATATCCACGATTCTTGATCAGAATAAATTTTCAAATATGATTTTTCTCTTAGAGTTTCATATGTCTCAAATTTAAATTCAACTGCCTTTCTACATTTTACATTCTTATAATCAATTATTATAATATGTAAAGAATAAATGTTATTATATTTTTTTATGTATTTTTTTAAAGAATCAAAAGTAAATAAATTTATAGTTCCAAATTCATTTTTTAAAATTATCTTCATTTCACTCTTTTCTATATCTCCGACTAATTGCACTAAATTATTTATAAAATCAAGAAAATCTTCTTTTCCTGAAAACACATGTTTTTTTAAATTAACACTTTTCATAAATCTTATATTTTTAATATTATCAAACTTTTCATTCATATTTTCTAACCTTTCTTATTTTCTATAATTGTACTTGTCCATTTTATATTACTTAACTTCTTTTTTAATTTAAAATCCGTTGTTTTTCTTAAATAATACTTGTCAATCTCCCCCCTATTCCTATAATACTCTCTACCCCCAAATATCCCTCACCTCATACCCCTGGTTATATGCAATCTGATACAAAGGATATATGGAATTTCTTAATGATTTATAAAATACTTCTCTATTTATACTTTCACTTTTATTTATTAAAGAAGATATATTTAAAGTTTTACAAGTATTTAGGTATTCTTGTAATATCTTATCTTTCCTTAAACATATTAATGCATTAAAAGCTATGTACTGCATATCACAGAAATCATTAAAGTATTTATCTATAGGAACTAGGTTGTTACTTTTCGTACTGTTTATATTTTTGAATGTAGGTACAAGATTCCACATTTCATCATGTAGCACAAAGCTCCATGGAATAAAGTGATCTATACTCATTACTCCGTACTTATCAAAGTTTTCAGTGTTAAATTTTTGCTTTGTATATATATCTTTCATTTCTATATTTTCTTTTATTATATATTCCCAAAGTTTTTTTGCATTACCTAAATTCCTTGTATATGGAGGTTCTATCTTTAATGGTATTGCCGGTACATTAGGATTTTTCTTTTGAAGAAAATATATTAACTTATAGTTTATCCATCCTTTAATTATTGCTTGATTGTTCACTATGTAGTTAAACCATTCATCATTTATTATTACTTTACGTTCTCCATTATCATTTACTATTTTATACAACACATCTTCTCTCTCATTAGACAAAATCTCTATAAGCCTATTCTTTGTTGAATCTTTTAAGCCATGTAATTCATTTTTAAAAAATGGAGCTATTAATCTATAAGGAACCATACTGTAGAATTTTTTTATCTTTTTATTCAGTTCCTTATCATCATCATTTTCTAATCTCTCTATTATTTCTTTTTCCTTTACAGTGCTGTCAAAACCATATTTTGAGCTAGCATATAAAACAACATCATTAAGGTTATCAAAAAATCCAAAGCTTAAATGATATTGAAGAAGTGGATACCATGCATTTGCTATCATTCTACATACTATTCTTTTAAAAGTTATTTCTTTATTTCCTTCTAATATTTCTTTATATATTCCAAGAAACCAATATAGCTTATAACTAGCTACTAAATTTTCATAACTAAGAAGCTGTTCTAATCTTCTTACTTCTACCCTTTCACTACTTGGAAGTCCTGTAACTATATCTTTATGTACTAACTCTGAAGTTATAATAGTCTTGCCATCTATTGTACCCAATCTTTTACTCCCCTTAAAACTTTTTATTTTCATATGTTTTATCCATAATTTTCACATATTGTATGCAAATATATTTTAGCATAAAGTGAAACTTAATTCAGATGGAATTTTTACTCCATCTGAATTTTAGTTTAACCAATCCAGGGACTTTACAATTCTTATACATATCATAAAAACTCTAACTGATTAAAGTCAAAGAATTCTATTATCTCCCCCTTGTAGAAGAGGGAGTATTAGAATTGTTAGTCATCGGATAAAATTACAAATAATGATTGTTTTTTACATAATTTAAGAACCTAAGAATTTGAGAATTTCACCATAAAACTTCTTAAATTCTTTGACATTTTTCTTCATAAATTCTAAAATTTTAATATAGTAAAATCTAAGGAGTGTTTACCCATGAAAATCTACAACAAACTTGTACGTGACAGAATCCCTGAAATAATAAAAAATGCTGGTAAGGAATTTGATATGCATATTGCTGAATCAGCTGAAGCTTTAAAGCTGCTTGATATGAAGCTTGATGAAGAAGTTGCTGAATTTCACCAAGATAAAAATCTAGAAGAGCTTGCTGATATTATGGAAGTTATATTTGCCCTTGCCAAAAATCTAGGCTACAGCGAAGAAGATCTTCTAAATAAAAGAATAGAAAAAAAAGAAGCCAGAGGCAGCTTCGATAAGAATATTGTATTAGAAAAAGTATACGAATAGCAAAAACTTCTTAAGAACTTTAAATCTAAAATTCTTAAGAAGTTTCATTTCTAAATTTATTATTCAATATTAAAACTCTCCTGCTTTCTGAACCATTAATATTTTCACTTTACCAATTTATTAAATTCATCTGACTTTGAAACTTTTTCAGCTATTTCTAAAACTTCTTTTGAAATGGATTCTACTGCCTTACTAAACTCTTCTTTGTCCAAAAGCTTATAAATTTTATTATTAAAGTTTAAATCATAATTTAGATGTCTATATCTAAATATTCCTTTTTTGTTAAAGCCCAATTTTTCTACTGTATCAGCTAAATCCTTAAAATCTTTTTTATATTTCACCCATTCATCTTCTTTTAAATCATATAAAGCTATTGAACAATATATGTTATTATCATATCCATCTTTACCTATTACAAACTTCAATTGTTTTCCTAAATATTTTCCATAAGTATAATAAAGTTCTACTTCTCCTGATTTCTTTTTTCTTCGAATAATAATATTTTCCAGCCATTCTTCATTAAAATCGTTACTAACTTCATCATCAGTAAAGTTTAGTTCTATCATTCTTGATGTTATAGTATTGTGTACTTCTTTCCAAAATTTGAATTCAATTTCCGCTTTTGCTAGTGATACAGCTTGTATTAACTTATCAGCAATTTCTAAATTATCTCCCTGTAGCAATAAATCTTTTAATTCCATTTCAATTCCTCCATTTATTCCATTTGTTATTTTTCTGATTAAAATTGCATACTGATTTAAACTTTCTCTTATATTTGGAATTAGAGCTACTTTTTCTATACAAGCTTCAATCCATTTCAAAATATGCCTTTTAAAAGATATAATTTTATAATTTACCTTTGAATCTCCTTTTCCTGTACTTTGTTCACTTGCTTCATCTCCATATAAGTTAAGATAAAAGATCTTATATTTTTTGCCCTTTGTTTTGGCATAATTATCATATCTTTTAAGCTGTTCATCTTGATCTCCTGCATCAATTTTAAGTTCAATAATTATTAAAATATCATCATTCTCAATACTAAAATCTAATCTTCCATATTTTCCAATACTTTTTTCTCTTTCAACTATAATGTTTTTATAATCTAAATCTTTAATTTTTAATACTTTCTCAACAAATAACTTTAAAAACACTTTTTCTTGATTATGACTTCCTTGTGGATTCAAAAGTTCATATATGAATGCTGAATGAGTTTTAACTTCAAATCTTTCCATATTTAAAATAGAAAAAATATTAAATAATCCCCCTGTGCTTTTTTGAATTGCATTGTGCTTATCTATTAAAGTTCTAGCCTGAGAAATTAAGGCATGTACTTTTATTTCTTTTTCTTTTGTAAGCATATAATATTCCTCCCCTTAATTTTCACATACTGTTTACAAAGATATTTTAGCATAGAATTATAAAAAAAGAAGCCAGAGGCAGCTTCGATAAAAATATCATTTCAGAAAACTATTTTGAAAAAATAAAACCATATACTTTTGGTATATAGTTTTATCCTTATTTAAGTTTACTTTTTAAAATCTATATTAATTTCTTCCCCTAAATATACCTTAGTTGAAGATGGCTCTGTCTTACTTATTACTCTTCCACCTCTTATTGAGTAGCAAACAGGAACTTGACGTCTTATAGCATCATATCCATTTTCAGCTGGTAAAAGTATAAGATGGCCTGGCTTACCTACTTCTATACCATATTTATGTTGTATATTTAAAGTTCTGGCTGAATTAGTTGTTATAAATTTAATAGATTCATTTATCTCGTTATATCCCATTACTTGAGATACATGTAATCCAAAATGCAGCACTTGAAGCATATTACCAGTTCCAAGTGGATACCATGGATCAAAAATATCATCATGTCCAAAACACACATTAATATTAGCATCCTTTAATTCCTTTACTCTAGTAACTCCTCTACGTTTTGGATATGTATCAAATCTTCCTTGTAAATGTGTATTTACAAGTGGATTAGCAACAAAGTTTATATCAGACATTTTTAAGAGTCTAAATAATTTATATGTATAAGCATTGTTATATGAATGCATTGCTGTAGTATGGCTGGCTGTAACCTTATTTTTCATTCCTGTTTCTAATGCTCTAGCCGCCACCGTTTCTAAAAACCTTGATTGTTCATCATCTATTTCATCACAATGGACATCTATTAATGCATCATACTTTTGGGCAAGTTCAAAGACTTTATTAATGGATTCTACTCCATATTCTCTAGTAAATTCAAAATGTGGTATAGCTCCAACTACATCAGCTCCTAATTTTAAAGCTTCTTCTAAAAGCTCTAAACCTCTTGGATAAGATAAAATTCCCTCCTGAGGAAAAGCTACTATTTGTATATCTACATAGTCTTTCATTTCCTCTTTAACTTCCAACATAGCCTTTAGTGCCAATAATGATTCATCCGTAGTATCAATATGCGTTCTAATATATTGTATTCCATTAGCTATTTGCCAACTCAATGCCTTTTTGGCTCTTTCTTTTACATCTTCTTTTGTTAAAAACGCTTTTCTTTCAGACCATCTTTTAATTCCTTCAAACAAAGTTCCACTTTCATTCCAGTTTGGTTCCCCTGCTGTAAGAGTTGTATCCAAATGAACATGGGGTTCTACAAAAGGAGGAAGAGCCAATGCTCCTTTTCCTTCTATAATCTCCTCATTCTCATATGCTTCTAAGTTCTTTTTTATTTCTTTAAATATGCCATTTTCAATTCTTATATCAATTAATTCATTTTTTTCTGCAATCTTAACATTTTTTATTAACATGCCCTCAACTCCTCATCTTCTGTATCTTCTTTTATTTCTTCTTTAATAACTTTTGCTAATATAATATGTGTTACTCCCGTTATAATTAATGAGTTTAATGATGGGATTCCAATAGTTAAATATTTTCCAGCTAATATTCCTAGTATGCAAGCTACTATAGCTTTATAATTCATAGATTTAAAATTAGCTTCTTCAAAGTTTTCATATTTTCTTTTTCTTACAAAGAAATAATCAGCTATTATTACTCCTCCAACAGCCGGAATCATTGCTCCTAACAAACTTAAGAAGCTTACAAAATTATTATATAACCATAAAGCTCCTAAAGTACCTAGAATTCCATTGAATATTACTACCTTACTTTTAGGAATCTTTGTTATATTTGATATTCCAAGTCCTGATGTATATATAGCATTGTCATTAGTCGTCCATATGTTTAAACCTAACACTATTATTGCTGGTATTATTAATCCTTGTGATATCATAACATCTGATATATCTGAATAACCCGTAGCCATAGCCCCTACAGCTCCAAATAAGAACATTAGTGAATTACCTATAAAGAAAGCTATTACTGTTGTTATTACAGCAACCTTTTTATTCTCTGCAAACCTTGCAAAGTCCGGTGTTGTACTTCCTCCACTTATGAAAGATCCCACACATAAAGTCAAAGCTGTTACTAAACCCATTTTTCCGTTTGATGTTATATTCAATAGTTGAGAAATACCTCCTATTGAATTTATTGCTTTAAATACTGATGTACACCCCAATAGTGTTATAGATGGTACTGCTACTGCACTTAATATAGTTAGAGACTTCATTCCAAAATACGCTGTTGAGGTCATTAATAATCCTGATACTGCTACTAATACGTATATATTTAATCCTGTTATTTTGCTTACTGGTATTGCAAACATGGCAACTCCAACTCCAAACCATCCTATTTGAGTAAAGCTTGTTAAGAAAGATGGTAAGTACGCTCCCTTTTCTCCAAAAGAATATCTTGCTAATAAATGCATGGAAAGACCTGTATCTGCTCCTATATATGCTAGTGCTCCTGTATAAATTGCTAAAATTAAGTTTCCTAAAAATACAGCTAAAGCAAACTCTTTCAATGACAGCGCTGCCCCTAAGGTTCCACCTGTAAGCATGCTAGCTGAGAAAAATGTAAAACCCAGCATAACCACAAACATTGAAATAAATCCTTTTTTATCCTTTTGTGGTACTGATTTAAGTGAATAATCCTTGTCTACATATTGTTTTTTACTCATATTTTCTCCTCCTTTTTTTTAAGGAGAACTAGTACATTTTTTAATATAAGTTTATTTTGACTAATAAAAAAGACCCTTTATATTTCTATAAAAGGTCGCGAAAACTTACTATATTAATCATAAACTTATAAATAGAATTTAAGTCTATAAATCTCTACGACCTTATTAGTCTCTCTGGACTAATATTAAAGGCACTAATTCTCTTCTTGTAGAATAATACCATACTTCACCTATTAAATCAATAAAAAACAATATTTCCAAAATATTAGATATTTCAATTAGAAATTTAAGAATTTCCACATAAAACTTCTTATCTTCTAAATAAAAGATTTTAGAGTTATTCCTACCTTAAACTTTTTAAGTTATTTTTAAATAATTCATTATTACTAACCTTATCTACTTCATCTATTAACAAAAAGGGTATCTTCAAAAACGAAGATACCCTTTTAACGCTATAAAACACATTGACACCTATCATTGTCAATGTTATAATATTCAATTATATCGTATAATATTTTAGTATAACACATTTTAATGTAAAAGTCAATACTTTTTTGAAGGGAAGTTTTAAAAATGAAAAATTCTATTGATTTGTTTGAAAGTAACTTACTAGAAAAACAAGTTTTTAATGACATAATTCAATGTAATGAATTTACAAGAAAATATGGATTAAAGCTTTGTGAGGAAGATGTTAAAGAGATTATTAACACAAGAAATATAGCACTTCAAAAAAGCGGAAGAATAGAATTCAATGGTCAAATTATAAACAAAATTATTACAGCATTTTGTGATTCGCCATATATATCTCAATATAATTACAGTGATACAATAAATGAACTTGTAGAAATTTTTTATAATTATAAGAATGAAACTTTAGATTATATAAGTGATGATGAATTAATAGAAATTATGAAGGAAATGTTTGATAACTATTGCCAAGGATCATTGGAGCTTTTAGAAGGAAAAGTATTGTATAAAATCGCTGATAATATAAGAAGTGGTTTCAAAGATTATACAAATCTTGATAATGAAAAGGATTGATGAGTTATGGAGAAGAGAAATAATATTCAAAAATACAACTATTCTATAGAGGACTTCAGTGAGAAAGATTTTTTTAAGGATGTTTTAGTAAGCTGTTATGATAAAAAGCTGCTAGATGATAATATTTTAGCTAGAATATATTATGAAAGAATGGAACTTTTAAAAGTAAAACTAAAATATTACACAAAAGATGAAAGTAGTTCAGTTATGGTAGAAGTGGCTGAAAGTATTTTACAGTGTATTGATTATACCATAGGAATTTATCTAAAGACCTTTGACAATATGGAATTTATAATAGAAGAATTAAAGCATACCAGCTTATCTGATATGTTAAAAATGGGACATGATTTAATCAAGAAGAAAACATTAGAGCGCAAGAAGTTACTTCAGAAAATTAATGAAAATAAGCTTAAAGTTGATAATTATTCATATAACGACACTATAGATTATGGTATTCCATTATTTTTTAAAGAATATGATGATTTTTTTGCAGCTCATGAAACTCCAGGATCAATAGATTATCAACTTTATCTTTACATTGATGATATTAAGTATACAGGTATTGAGTATATTTATAATTATTTAGATACTTTAAGTTTAGAAAATGAGTTTTGTCATAACTTTGAAATTAGTGAAATTAATAAGTTATTAAAAGGCTATGATAAAAAGTGTGAACTATTACTTATAAACATATTTGAACTAGTATTGATTAATTCCTTAGGAAGAATTATTTGTGGCAAAGATTTAAACAGCCTTAATATTAATAGTTTGGATAGGAAACATATAAAAAATCGGTTAGGAAAATTATCTTTAGAAGAACTACAAGGAGAATTATTAAGATATGCAAAAATATGCTATAAAAGGTTAGATATCAAAAATGCAGCTTTGGTAACTTATATTAAAAAGTCTACATTAAAAATAACTTTATTCATAAAAGAACATCTAAAACTAAATAGATTAGAAACAGTATTCATATCCTTTAATGAGGAGGATGGCAATGAAATAATTCAATATACTGATGGTAAGAAAATGGCAAATTATGAATTTAAAAAGTTAAGTGAAGAAATTCGCGAGTGCTCTTTAGTGGAAGATAAAATAGCATTAATTAAAAATAACATTAAGAGTCTAAAAGATTTAGTTGATATGTTAAATGCTGATTGTTTATTTGAAGATGAATATATTATGTATTTCAAAAGCTTATCTAAAATGGAAATAATTCTTTTGTCAAAATATATATCTGAGTTAAGCCTTGAAAAAGATTTGTATTTTCAATTTAATAATTATATTTTGAGTTTAAGTGAAGAAGAACAGATGGCAATAAGTGAAATTAAAGAAAGAATACAGTTATAATACCTTTATTATCTAGGGTCTGTAAATAAGTTTGTGAATTTACACAAACTTATTTACATATCCCAATGTATAAACTAAAAATCTTTCACGATCATCTAACTCATATAAATCAGGTAGTTTAACCTCTTTTTTAAGAGTAAATGATGCGCAATTTTCTATATAGTATATATAATCTTCAGAAGGATAATATAGTATAATATCCACCGTTCTTTCAACTTCTTCTACAGAAATTAAAATATTTGAGAGAACCTTCATAAATATCTGTACTGAAAAAGGATTAAAAAAATAAAATTTATTATCTGTTGGTTTTATTTCATAATTTTCTGCAAAACAGTTTAGAAAATTTATTTTATCTTCTTTTTTATTATGTTTTTTCAAGTAATCTTTCTTATTACAAAGAGCCCTATCATAGAAATAATTATTCATTTCTATGCCTGTAACATAACAGTCAAAAGAATAATTTAAATAAAAATTAAGCCTTCCTTTTCCACATCCAAAGTCAACTATACTGTCATTTTCATTTAACTTATAATATTTAAACAAAGTTTCTAAAGCATCATAAGAAGTTGCTTCATATCTATTATAATGAAGAGAGTCATAAAATACCTTTTGATCTCCACATGTTTTTATGTTAAGAATTTTTTCAAAATGTTCATCGCTAATAATTTTTTCATTACTCATTAATAAGTTACCTCATTTACATTGAAAGTTTAATTTCTTCTATTTCTAAAGCTCAAGTATCTCATTTATTGTTTCTACAATTTTTTCTTCTGAAAAAGGTTTTAAAATATATCCTTTAGCCCCTTTTATTACTGCATCTACAATAATATTTTTTTCTTGTACTGAACTAATCATTATTATTTTAGCCTTATTATCATAATTTATAATTTGTTCTAAAGCACCTATTCCATCATTATTAGGCATGGATATATCCATAGTTATTAAATCAGGTTTATATGTTTTGTAAGCTGATACTGCTTTACTACCATTATTTGCTTCTGCTACTACCTCATGCCCTACACTTTCTAATATACTTTTAAGTTTTTTTCTCATAAAAATCGCATCATCAACAACTAAAATCGAAGCCATTCTGTCACTCCTTTATTATTATTTTAAATGTAGTTCCCTCATCAACTTTTGTATACACTTCAATATTTCCATTAAGTTTTTCTACTTCTTTCCTAACTGCCGATAACCCAACTCCTCTACCCGACAATTGTGTACAATAATCTTTAGTTGTAAATCCATCCTTAAAAATATATTCTAAAGTTTCTTCTTCTGACAATGCTTCTGCCTCTGTATATGATAATAAATTTCTTTGTACTATTTTTTTCTTTAAATTGTGTAAGTCTATTCCACATCCATCATCTTGTATTTTAATTATAATATCATTTCCTTGTTTTTTTAGAAAACATATTATTTTACCGTATTCATTTTTTCCTTTTCTTACTCTCTCTTCAACAGATTCAATTCCATGATCCAACATATTCCTAAAAATATGTATCATAGATTTTATTAGATCCTGGTATTTATCTAGGTCAACGCTAATATCGTCTCCTTCAACTTCCATGGTATAAATCTGTTTTTCTAGACTTTCTGCAGCTCCAACTGTATATTTACAATAAGGCTCTAATAGTTTTTTTAAAGGTACATATAATAATCTTCTAATCATATGTATTATTTTTCTGCTTTCTTCTTCATTAAAATTCTCTTGTATCATGTTTTCTATTTCACTAAGTTTTTCTCGATCAATTACAATTTTTTCTTTGTCAAAATAGTCTTTTCCTAAAATTGTAGTGAGTTTATTTAAATCCTCTTTAATTGCATTATTTAAAATATAAATATCTACAGCCATTTTAAAATTATCAATAGTTAATTTATCTTTTATTTTCACAAGACTTTCTTCAATTTCTTCTAATTCATATGCCGTATTTAGCATATTCATTTGTGCAAAATTCCCTTTATATGTGTGGATTTTTCTAAGAATTTCACAATATACGTCTTCAAATTTTTTATTGCTTTTTAATAAATTATCAAAAGATACTTGGCAAAATTCAATATAACTATTTATTAACTCATTTGAATCTTCATAGTATATTACTGCATTAACCACCATCTTTAAAATATTTCTTTCTTGTTCTATTCGATTTTCCAATTCTTTTTTTTCTGATATATCAGTTAAAATTATCATTATCCTCTTATCGTTTTCATTTCTAGTATTATAAAGTACTTTATATTCAATAGTTATGTCTTTATTATATATATTTATTACTTTTGGCATAAGTTCTATTAACATTTGTATTTTATGTTCATCACTTGTATTAAATATTTCATCTATTATTCTTATAAATAGTTTTTTATCTTCTAAATTATTTATAAAAAGTATCTCAGATATCTTTTTATTGTTTATTTCCATATTAAATATATCTTTACACTGAATACTATATTCTTCATCTACAATAAGTTCTCTTCCAAACGTTAAAAATCCTTGTCCTGCATTATCTAAAAGATTTTTTAGTTCTTTCCTACTGTTATATAATTTTTTTGTTCTATCTCTAACTTTCCCCTCTAATTGAATATTCATTTCTTTAATTTCTTTATACATAGCATCATTTTCTTCAGCCAATCTTTCTACCACTACGAACGCATTTGAAAATTTCTTTGCTAACATATAAGATTGAATAAATATAAACAAAAATACGCCTATTGGCATAGCAACTCTAATTCGCATATATCCATCATAACCTAATATATCGCATAGTAATGCAATTATTATACTTATAAAACCTAAAACTACTTGAAAAGCATTTTCTTCTCTACGTATTGAAAGTTTAAGGAGGTTGTACAATACATACAAACAGATTCCCACAGTATATATTTGTGAAACTATAGCAAATTCATCATAAATTTTATTAGTTGTAACTAAACAAATGAAAGTCATAACTATTCCAACATATTTTGATGTAGAAACAATTTGGTCTGATATTTCACTAAATAATTCTTTCAAAAACATTAAAAATAAAGGTACTGCAACATAATAAGAAATAGCTGCAAATTTGCTTATAACTTCAAAATGCATATTTGGAAAAACTTGAACCAAAATCCTTTCTCCCATAAATAAACTTCGCATTCCTATATCTAGGCAAAACAACCCAAAATAAAGAGTTGATTTGTTTTGAGGTCTTATTTTGAAAAGACCTAAATGGTACAGTGCAATAATAAAAATACTTCCAATTAAAAATAAATCTATAGCTAATTGAATATTTTGCTTTTTTAAAATTTGATTTTTAGTTCCAATATATAAGCTTTCAATTGAAGAAAATGGTTCTCTAAAGTTTGCAGTCTGAATTACTATTTCTACATAATTAGTTTTAGATTTGAATATAGATAAGGTTGGTTTAAATATAGGCTTGTATTGTTTTTCATTTTTAGCCACTACCCCATGATAATCTGTCAAATCACCATTTATCCATATTTTAGAAGCAGTTAGCATGTTTTGAACTTTAAGCCCTAAAAATTTGTCTGCATCTTTCTCATTCAATTTTATTATTAATCTCAAAGTCATATATCCATAATGATTAAGTTTTTTACCATCTATTACAGTTCCATTTAAATTCGATGGAATTTTAAAATATTGTTTGTTTTTGATTGTATTTGAACTAAAATCTTCTGGTTTATACAATTTATTATAGTAAAATTCCCATTCACCATCTAATTCTAAAATACCATCTTTTTCAAAATTCCATTTGCTTAAATCTATATATCCATTTTGGGCTACAGAAACATTCCTATCTTCTGTCAAAAATATCTTTGCAGCCACAATTACTATTACTATTAATAAAATAATCCCCAATATTATTTTAGATTTTTTATTTTTCATAATTATCCTCTAATCATTTTTTAATAATATTTTAATTATATCTTGGCTCTATAATATGTGTCAATTATAGTTATATATGCTAACTTTCTAAAAAAATTTTAAAAAGAAGCCAGAGGCGGCTTCTATAAAAATATTATTTTGGAAAAGCATACGAGTAAACTCTATACTTTTTCTTGATGATTATGCTTCACTCACTTATCTAAACAAAGCCATAATCTTATCCATAAATCCTTTTTTCTTTTCTTTAGGCTTATTAACCTGAATTTCTTTAGGTCCAATCTTAGCTATCTGTTCTCCCCCATTATTTCTAATCATCTGTTTATGACTTTTCACCATCGCTTCTGTAAGTTCATTATTAACACTATATGTAACATTTAAAATATCTCTAGCTCTTGTCATTCCAACATACAATAATTTTTTTGATTCATCATAGCTTTTCATTAAACCTTGGTTAATTCCACATATAAATACAGCTTTAAAATCTAATCCTTTTGCACTATATATAGTAGATATTTTTACCTCATTTTTATTAAGTTTAAAATTAGCTCTATTAACAGCTTTATTAATACAAACATAAGGTATGGATTTTTTCTTTAAAGCATCTTCAACTGTTTTTACATATTCAGTACCTAGATACTTGCCATAAGGATACAATATAGCAATTTCTCTATAATTTACACCATCCTTATTTAGTTCTATAATCTGGTCTATTATTTTTTCTATTTCATCATCAAATCTTTTAGTTTCTGTAACTTTTGAAATGCTTCCTCTTCTTAAAATTGATTTTGCCTCTATTATAAAATCATTTTCATCTGCATTACTGCTTTTTTTATTATCACCATCTAGTAAAATTCCATTAGCAAAATCAAGAATTTCCTTTGTATTTCTGTAATTTTCTCTCATAATAATCGTTCTACCAACTGCCTTTATACCCACAGATTTTAATGTATATTTTCTGCTGTATAAATTTTGTGCTCCATCTGAAGCTAAAAGTAGGTGGCTATGTTCTGGATCTCTAAGATTCTTAACTATAAATTTTAGCCATTCTTCTTCTAAGTCTTGTCCTTCATCAATCAATATAGCATCATATTTATTCAATTTTTCTAACATTTCATCTGTAATTTTAGAAATATTTCCTGTAACTTGATTATCATAAAGAGCTGTAGAAAAACCTAATTCTTTGGATATTTTGTTGATCCATCCATGCATATGAATAATCTCAACATTAGTATCTTTATTATTACCATTTATAGCTTCTCTTAAAAATGCAGCCAAGGTTTTATTGTAACAAAGAACCATAATATTCCAATCCTTGTGAACTTCCATTAAATATTTAGCTCTACATGTTAAAATAACAGTTTTTCCACTTCCTGCAACTCCTCTTATAACTCTATGTCCATATCCTAAACCTTTTGCATAGTTCTCCTGTTCAAGATTCATTACTTTAAAAATACCTTCACTATCTGATGCCAATTTTACTTCTTTAAATATATTTCCTCTTATTCTATTTATATACTTATCATCTAAACGTTCAAAATCAAACTTCATAGGAAACATAGCTTCTAACTTTTCCTTGAGAATATCCTTACTACAACTATTTTCTATCTGTTTTAATTCATCTTGAAATATTATAAAGTTATCTTCTATAGTTCCTTTGAAGGGAGAAGCTTCAAAAGATTTTTTTGTGATTTTTGTAAAAATGACACCATGTCCATAAGTAAACTTTAATCTTCCCTTATACTTTCCTGTACCATCAACAAGCTTTTTATCCTTCTTTAATTCATTTACTATATTAAACATATAATCTCTTGCCTGTTTCAATGGATTAGAACATTTTCCCATAGTTTTCAGTTCAAACTTATTTGTATCTGCTGAAATTATTGAGCCTATCTGCCAATCCTTAACTTCAAGAACTATAAGCCCTAAGTCTGGAGCAAGTATTATAAAATCAGGATATCTATTATTTACTCTCAAATCAAACCAAACAATATAATCATCTTGTAATAACTCTTTCAAAATCTTAAAAACCTTTTTTTCTCCCACTGTAACATTCTCTAAAGCACTAATACTCTCTGGTATCATAACCGCCATTTATATCACCGTCTTTCCCTGCAATCAAAAATATAATTCATTAACATAATTACCTTATTTTGTACACTTTTATATTTTATCATAAAATTTTATATAATGATTATTTTTGACATGAATTGCTTTTAATATTAAAATCCGAATAACGAAAAATATCTTCTAATATAAAAGAATTGAAAAAAGAAGCCAGAGGCGGCTTCTATAAAAATATTGTATTAGAAAAAGTATACGAATAGCAAACTCTTGCAATTATTATCAAATGTAAATATAATATTACTGATAAATCTATAATAACTAATTTTAGGAGTTCTAGTATGCAGAATTTAATTATATTAAAAAAATCAAATATCAATAATATATTATTATTTTTAAAAAAAGAATTGGTGTTAACAATAACTATACTTCTTGCTATTGTTTCATCCTCTATATCTATCCCTAAACTCCAGTACATTAATTTTACAGTACTAATACTATTGTTTAATTTAATGATAGTTGTTTCAGCTTTTAAACAGCTTAATGTATTAGACTACATAGCCACTTTTTTGCTTATTAAATGCAAAAGTAATCGGGTTATTTTTTTTGTACTAATATCTATTACTTTCATTTCATCTATGTTTATTACAAATGATGTTGCATTGATAACCTTTGTACCACTTGCATTAATTATTGGAAAGAAAACTAAAATTAATACTTTGAATCTTGTAATATGTGAAACTCTAGCTGCTAATTTGGGAAGTTCATTGACCCCTATGGGAAATCCTCAAAACCTTTATATTTACTCTTTTTATAATATAAAACCAATTAATTTTTTTATAATTATGCTGCCTATTATTGTCTTATCTATAATATTCCTAGGCGTAATTATTATTAAAACTGATAATACCCCTGTATTACTTCACCTGTCACAGGTTTCTATTAAAAACAAAATGCATGTATTATGGTTTTCTCTATTATTTGTAATTATATTGCTTTCTGTATTTCATATTATAGATTATAGATTTTCATTTATTCTGACATTATTGGTTGTTTTATTATTAAATAGAAAACTGTTGTTACAAGTAGATTATTCATTGCTATGCACATTTATTGCATTCTTTATATTTGTTGGTAATATATCATCTATGGATATTGTCAAGAATTTTTTATCTTATCTTCTAAACAATTCCAAAAACACATACTTTTTTTCAATATTAACCAGTCAATTTATAAGCAATGTACCTTCTGCTGTATTAATATCTCCATTTACTAATAACTATAAGGAACTTTTATTAGGTTGTAACATAGGCGGAATGGGAACTTTAATTGCATCTATGGCAAGTTTAATTTCTTATAAACTTTATTCAAAAGAGTATCCTTCTCAAAATAGAAAATATCTTAAGCTGTTTACTTTTTATAACATTACAGGACTAATATTTTTTATACCTTTAATATATTTCATAAATTTCTTTGACTTTTTATAATAAACAATAAAAACCTTCCTAAGAATTTTTATTCCAAAATTCTTGGGAAAGTTTATCATTTTTTAAAACACTATTTAATAAAAATATGGAAAATGAATTTAATCTTTTATCTTCCCACTCCCTCTTCTGAATATCTTTTTTCTGTTTCTATTACATATTCCCCTTCAAGCATATTAATATAAAGACCACTTTCTAAAATCTTATCCACTGCGATTTTAAAATTATCCCCTGCATCAGCATTTTTATATAAATAGTACTCTTTTATATCAACTGTATAAGGATACTCAGAATCTACATTATCTGGACTACATAGAGCATAAAACATATCTTTATAATAATCTATAGGATACTCATCTTTTGATTTATCTCTAGGATCAGTCTCACCATCTAATGAAACAACTTTTATGCCTTTTGCAAACGTATAAAAATCTACAAACTCAAAACTATTAGGGTCAACTTTAACTTCTATAGGAATTTTTTCTATAAATTCTTCTTTTAAAGCTTCTCCACCCTCAAGGTAGTATGTCATATATTTTCTAGGAATAAGTTCTGTAATAATATCATTTTTCAACCATACTCTATCTATTTCTCTACCATATATGTTTAATTTTTTATCTAACACTAAGGTATTTGTATTCCCGCAATCATTGCCACCAGCATACCCAACTATTTTGCCCTTAAGTAGTAGTGCATCTTTTTCCTGTACATTTTTCTTAACGCCTTGTCCCTGTGTCTCTTTTGTTTTTTTAGCAGTGTTCTTTTGAGAACAACCAACTACTGATAAAACTATCATTAAACCAAGTATTAAACTAATTACTTTTCTCATAACATCCCTCCTATTCATATTTATAAATTTTATACTCATCTCTATAGCTCTTACAGTGTCAAAAGGTACATAAGATTCACACTATCATCATATTTGAGTGAAGTATGATTTGTTACTTCTTTTTTTGTGGTAGCAAATCTTTCAGTTTCTTTAATTCAATACTATGTTTCCCCCACTCCCCCACGTGCTTATCATACAAAAATCAACCATGAATATAATGTTATTGAAAGGATGAAATATTTTCACTGACTCCTTGTTACGTTATAACCTACAAGGAGTTTCTTTTAAAAGAAGATATTTATTTGCTATAATATAAATAAGCCAAATTAGTCGAGGGAGATACAATGAATAAAGACGTAATTAATGAGATTCTTTTAAAGGCATTAGATTCAGTAAGTGATGGTATATCAATTTGTGATAAAAATGGATATTTATTATATGTAAATAATGCATGTTGTGAGATAGTAGGAGCCGACAAGGAAGAACTGCTTAATAAAAAAGTAGATAATCTCTCACCAGACAAGCCCATGTTAATAGAGGTTATTGAAAAGAAAAAAAGTATTATAGATATAGAGTATTTTTGGAATTTTAAAGGTAAGAAGACACATCTTATAAATTCAGGTTATCCTATATTTGATGAAAATGGAAATATTATTGGTGCCATAGATATATTTAGGAGTATTGAACGTTCTAGAAAACTTGCAAATACAATTGCAGGACATCAAGCCTTTTTTACCTTTAATGATATTGTTGGAGAAAGTAATACTTTAAAAGAAACTATACATTTAGCTAAGACATTTTCAAAAAGTAATGAAAGTATCTTAATATACGGTGAAACTGGTACTGGTAAAGAATTATTTGCCCAATCTATACACAATTATAGCAACAGGAGACGTAAACCTTTTGTTGCATTAAATTGTGCAAACTTACCAAATGAACTTATAGACAGTGAACTTTTTGGATATGAGGAAGGAGCTTTTACCGGAGCTAGAAAAGGTGGAAAGCCAGGAAAGTTTGAACTAGCTAATGGAGGAACCTTGTTTCTTGACGAACTAGGAGAAATGCAAATAGATATTCAGGCTAAATTATTGCGTGTACTTGAAACTATGTGCATAAATAGGATTGGTGGAAACAAGCCTATAAATGTAGATGTAAGAATAATAGCTGCCACAAATAGAAACTTAGAAGAAATGGTTGAAGAGGGGCAGTTTAGAAGAGATCTCTATTATAGATTAAAAGTTTTATGTCTCGAAATTCCTCCTTTAAAAGAACGGAAACGTGACATACTATTACTTGCAGAGTATTTTATAAAAAAGCTTGTAGATAAGGGAAATAAGTATGTTAAAGGAATAGATAATAAAGCAAAAGAAATGCTTATGAAACATAGTTGGAAGGGAAATATTAGAGAGCTTGAAAATGTAATATCTAGATCAATGTTTGCATGTGATGGAGAATGGATTACAGAAAAGACACTTTTTATGACTGGATTTAAAGAACCAAGATATGAAGAGATAATAAAAAAGCAGTCAATAAAAATAAATAAGGATATTTTAATAGATACATTAAATTCAACTGAAGGAAATAAGAAGAAAGCAGCTGAAATTTTAGGTATTTCCAGACCAACACTATATAAGTTTTTGAAAAAGTATGATTTATAACTAAGTGTAAAGTGTTTACATGTAAATGCTTTACACTTGATTTTTAGGTAAAAACCCTTATGCACAGCAGTATTTTAAAACAAGAAAAGAATCCAAGTGTAAACTTCTTTACACTTGGATTCTTTTTTCTTTATTGATATAAATACCCTATAGACTTGATATTACAAGGCTTAAGGGTACAATATTCATATTTTGGAACGTTTCTTGCAAATAGGATATTTAAGATCAAATATGCAAACTGAATTAACTTAAAGGAGGAATCCAAATTGAATAAAAATATTGATAAATGTAAATCTATTGTAAATAAAGATATAGAACTGTATGCACAATGTGGCAAACTTCCATATTTCCCATTAGCCGTAGAGAAAGGACACGGAGCAATAATTGAAGATGCTGATGGCAACGAGTATATTGATATGCTTGCCAGTGCTGCTATGCTTAACACTGGTAACTCTCATCCAAAAATTGTAGAGGCAATTACAAATCAGGCAAAAGATTTTATTCACTATATCTATCCTTATGTGTATCATGAACCACTTGTGGAACTTGCAAAAGAACTTATAGATATTACTCCTGGAAATTTTGAAAAAAGGATTATATTTGGACTTACAGGATCTGATGCTAATGATGGAATGATAAAATTTGCAAGAGGATATACAGGAAGAAGTAAAATAATATCTTTTATAGGTTCTTATCATGGTTCAACATACGGAGCTATTTCTCTTTCAGCATTGAATCTTAATATGCGCAGAAAGATAGGCCCTCTAGTTCCTGGAATGCATCATATACACTATCCAGACTGCTATCGTTGTAGATTTGGAAAGAAGGAATGTAACTGTAATTTAGAATGTATTAATGAACTTGAAGATATATTTAACTCTTATTTACCACCAGAAGAAGTTGCAGCTGTATTAATAGAACCTATAGCTGGAGATGCAGGATTTATAGTACCACCTAAAAAGTACATAGAGAAACTTTATAATATGTGCAAAGAAAATGGGATATTATTTGTAGTTGATGAAGTACAGCAGGGCTTTGGAAGAACTGGAAAATGGTTTGGAATAGATAATTTTGATATAGAACCTGATATGGTTGTGCTTGGAAAGTCAATTGCATCAGGTATGCCTATGAGTGCTATTGTAGGAAGGAAAGAAATTATGGAATCTTTAGACGCACCTGCTCATACATTTACTGCAGCAGCAAATCCTCTTTCTTGTAAGGCTGCCCTTGCAACACTTGAGGTTATAAGAGAAGAAGAACTTATAGAACGTTCAAAAGTTTTAGGCGAGTATATGAAAGCACGTTTTAAAGATATGCAAGAAAGATATGAAATAATTGGAGATGTACGTGGTGTTGGAATGACTGTAGGGGTTGATCTTGTTAAGGATAGAACTACTAAGGAAAGAAATAATGATGCAGCTGCAAAAATTTGTTATCGTGCATGGGAAAATGGTGTACTAGTTACTTTTGTTTCAAGTAATGTTTTAAGAATACAGCCACCACTTGTAATAACCAAAGAACAAATTGATAAAGCAATAGATATTATTGAAGAAGCTATAAAAGATTATTTAAACGGTGATATTCCAGATGAAGTTTTGGAATCATCAAAGGGTTGGTAAAAAGAAATATGTATAATAAAAGGGCTGTCTCACTCTAGAAATTACTTTCTATTTTGATACAGCCCTATACTCTTTAAGGTTATTTTCTAATTTTTCTTACTGCCAAGATTATTGGCATTGATATTAAAACTGCTGCACCACCAGATACATAGCCATTTAAAATATAAAATAATATAGTTTTAACTGCTAAGCTGTGTGAAATGTGAAGTGCATTAGCATATTGATCTATATATAAAAGATATATTAATCCCATTACTCCAATAGTGTTTGTAAAAGAACCAATCAAAATAGAAGATCCCAAATTTACTTTTTCCCATTTTGTCTTTATTAGTTTATAAGCGTAATATGGTGTTACTCCTATAAGTATTCTTGGAATTACTGCTACTATAGGATTTAAAAATATAAATGAAACTGGTGTTGGAGTATTGATAGCTTGAATCATACTGAAAATACCAAATAACAGTCCATTTATAGCACCAACTATTGGTCCTTCAAGTATTGAGGCTATAATTACAGGTATATGCATTATAGTCAATTTTAGCGGCGGAATAGGAATAAACCCTAATCCTGTAGCACCAAGTATAATAGTTATTGCAAAAAGCATACCTATTACAGTGATTTGTTTGGTTTTGATTTTTGATTTTGGTAACGTTTTTTCTGACATGATAATCCCTCCGTTCTTACTCCAATTACTGGATGTAAGTCTTTTAATTTAAATTTTTTTGATGAAAGTTCAGTTTCATAATGAATACTGACCATTGAAATTCTATCACATTTTTTGTCAAAAATAAATAGTATATCTAAAAAATCCATTGTATTGATCATAATGTATAATATTCTTAATATATCCTCTCTATTTTGGGAAATATAAGATTATCAAAATAAAGGAGGTTTTTTTATGCCCAATTTTAAATTAAATGATTTGAAAGAAATAAAGGTAGGTAATTTACCAGCTGCAAAACTGGGAATTATAGATAGCTTATCTGGAGAGGATTCTCACAAAAATCAAATAGCTCCTCAACATATTGTTTCTTATAGACAAGGTCATGAATTAGGCAGTCAAATAGAAAATCTGTTAAAAGGCGACCAAAGTGTAAGATCATATAAAGTTGAAGATTAGTAAAAACATATAAGAAGCCCTCTGAGGCTTCTTTTTCCATATATGCTTAATATTCTAACATATAAACTTTCATTTTTAAAAACATTTTAAATAAATTAAAATTTCCTCATTAATTTATAGTAATTTTTGTAGAAACCAATCGTTTTTTAGTATAAAATTAAGGAAAACAGATTTTTATCATACACAATGAAATGAGGGGATATTATTGAATACTTTTGTCAAAAAGTCTTTATTTCTATGTATATTAATAATTTCATTACTTTTTGGCTGTTCATTTACTTTCAATCCCAAATCAGATTCTTATAAAAAATTTGATAAAATAAGGGTAGTTATGGTTGATAACTATCCTCCGTATGTCTTTAAAGACAGCAGTGGAAATCTTCAAGGTATTCTAATAGATCAATGGAAACTTTTCGAAAATAAAACAGGAATCAAAATTGAAATTCATACACTGAATTGGGATAAAGCTCAAAAGCTTATGAAAAGAGGAAAATTTGATGTAATAGACACAATTTTCTTCAATGAAAAAAGAGCAAAAATTTATGATTTTTCAAAACCTTACACCAAAATAGAAGTACCTATTTTCTTTAATAAAGATATTTCAGGAATAAATGGTATTGAAACTCTAAAAGGTTTTTCTGTAGCTGTAATAAAAGGTGATAACGTCATAAATATTCTTAATAAAAGAGGGATTACTGATCTTAAGGAATATGACAGCTATGAGTCTATGATTAAAGCTGCTCAAAATAAAGAGGCGGTTGTTTTAGTTGTAGACAAACCACCAGCTCTTTATTATATGTATAAAATGGGAATTGAACATAACTTTAACTACTCTAATCCATTATATACTGGTGAGTTTCATAGAGCAGTTATAAAAGGAAATACCGAACTATTAACTATTATTGAAGATGGTTTTTCATTAATTTCAAGCACAGAATACAATCAAATTGATAGAAAATGGTTGGGAATCTCACCTATCAATCATGAATTTATACGTTATATAATGATTATATCAGCGATTATTATCATTGTAATTCTTTTGCTTATTTTTTGGAATGGAATGCTTAATAAAAATGTTAAACAAAAAACCTCTGAGCTTACAAAACTTATTAAAGAACTGAAGAGCAGCGAAAATAGAATTAGTGCATTATTTAAAGCACTTCCTGATATGGTTTTTGTAATTAGTTATGATGGAATATTTCTTCATTATCAATATGAGAATACTGAAGATTTTTATATGCCTCCTAATGAGTTTATGGGAAAATCTATTCGTGATATATTTCCTGATGAACTGTCTGATAGATTTATGCAATGTATAGCTGCTCTATTTGAAACTGGTGAAACCCAAGTTGCAGAATACTCACTAGATATACATGATGAAATTCGTCATTTTGAAGCTCGTTTGGTTCACTGTGATGCGCATAGCGTAATGGGAATAGTTAGAGACATAACAGAACGTAAAAATACTGAAGCTCGTATATATGAAATGAGTATACATGATAATTTAACTGGTCTTAATAATAGAAATTACTTTGAAAATGAATTAAAACAATGTCAAAATGCCATAGAAAACTTATCACATTTTGCAATGGTTATATGTGATCTTGACGGTCTTAAGTTAATAAATGATACTCTTGGTCATTCTGTAGGAGATGAATATTTATGTACCGTTGCAAATATTCTTCGCTCATGCTTTAGGGAACAAGATGTAATTGCACGAATAGGTGGAGATGAGTTTGGTATTCTTATGCATAATACCTCACAAGAAGAAATCGAAGAAATTAAAATAAATATAAACCAAAACATTGAACATGTAAATAGTAACAATAAGCTAGTTCCTTTTAGTATTTCTTTTGGTTATGAAATGTATAAAGAAGAGTATAAAGATTTAAGAGAAATGTTTAAAGAAGCAGATAATTATATGTATCGTGAAAAGCTGCATCATCGTCAAAGTACAAAAAGTGAAATTGTGCAGGTATTAATGAAAATGCTGGAAGCACGTGATTTTATTACTGAAGGACACGGCGACCGTTTACAAGAACTAGCAAGTAAACTTGCCGAATCAGTAGGTATGTCTGACAATGAAATTAAAGATATGTCTTTACTAGGACAATTTCACGATATAGGAAAAGTTGGAATTTCGGATGCTATACTTTTCAAATCTGGCAAACTTAATGAAGAAGAAGCAGCAGAAATGAAAAAGCATACAGAGATTGGTTATCGTATTGCTCAGTCTTCACCAGATCTTATGCACATTTCTGATTGGATCTTCAAACATCATGAATGGTGGAATGGTCAAGGATACCCATTTGGCTTAAAAGAAGAAGAAATACCTATTCAATGTAGAATACTTTCAATTGTAGATGCTTACGATGCAATGACTAATGATCGCCCTTACAGAAAAGCATTGAAAAAAGAAACTGCTATATCAGAAATTAAACGATGTGCTGGTATACAATTTGATCCAATGCTTGTAGACAAGTTTATTAATATTCTAAATAAAGATTTGAGATAAAAAATTCTCCTCATTAAAATTTATTATATCATTTAATGTTAGTGCTAATAGATTTTATGCTAAATCATAACAATTCTTGTAGAATTTTATCATTATTTAGTATAAAATTAAAAAAGATGGATTTTTATGATATATAATGAAATGAGGAGATATTATTGAATACTTTTGTCAAAAAGTCTTTATTTTTATGTGTATTAATAATTTCATTACTTTTTGGCTGTTCATTTACTTACAATCACAAATCAGATTCTTATAAAAAGACTGATAAAATAAAGGTTGTTATGGATAATAACTATCCTCC
The DNA here is from genome assembly GCF_026735165.1 of Clostridium ganghwense. Lineage (GTDB taxonomy): Bacteria > Bacillota > Clostridia > Clostridiales > Clostridiaceae > Clostridium_H > Clostridium_H ganghwense. The sequence continues at coordinate 464,517 of NZ_JAPQES010000001.1, forward strand.
CTATGTATTTAAAGACAGCAGTGGAAACCTTCAAGGTATTCTAATAGATCAATGGAAACTTTGGGAAATGAAAACAGGAATAAAAGTTGAAATTGTTGCAATGGACTGGTATGAAGCTCAAAGCCTTATGAAAAAAGATAAAATTGATGTACTAGATACACTATTTTTGAATGAAGAGAAATCAAAAATATATGATTTTTCAAAATCATATACAAAAATAGAAGTACCTATTTTCTTTAATGAAAATATTTCAGGAATAAATGGAATTGAAACCTTACGAGGTTTTTCTGTAGGTGTGAAAAAAGGTGATAGCATCATAAATATTCTTAATGAAAGAGGTATTACTGACTTTAAAGAATATGACAGTTATGAGGCTATAATTAATGCTGCTAAAAATAATGAGATAGTTACTTTTATTATGGGTAAGCCCCCTGCTTTTTACTATATGTACAAAGCAAATATAACAGATAAATTTAACTACTCTGATCCATTATATACTGGTGGGTTTCATAGAGCAGTAAAAAAAGGAAATACTGAACTATTAAATATTATTGAAGATGGGTTTTCATTAATTTCAAGCACAGAATATAAGCAAATTGATAGAAAATGGTTTGGAACTTCTTCTCCCAATCCTGAATTTATGCGTCATATACTATTTATATCATCAATTATTATCACTGTAATTCTCTTGCTTATCTTTTGGAATCGAATGCTTAAGAAAAATGTTAAACAAAAAACTTCTGAGCTTACAAAACTTATTAAAGAACTGAGTAGCAGCGAAAATAGAATTAGGGCATTATTTAAAGCACTTCCTGATATGGTTTTTGTAATTAGTGTTGATGGAATATTTCTTGATTATCACTCTGAGAATACTCAAGATCTTTATATTTATCCTGATGAGTTTATTGGAAAGTCTATTAGTGATGTATTTCCAGGTAAACTAGCTGATAGATTTATGAATAGCATAGTTAATCTATTCAAAACTAATGAAACCCAGATTGAAGAATATTCACTAGATTTCCATAATGAAATTCATCATTTTGAAGCTCGTTTAATACAATGTGATATTGATAGCATAATGGTAATAGTTAGAGACATAACAGAACGTAAAAATACTGAAACTCGTATATATGAAATGAGTATATATGATGGTTTAACTGATCTTAATAATAGAAATTACTTTGAAAATGAATTAGAACAATGTCAAAATAACATAGAGAACTTATCGCATTTTGCAATGGTTATATGTGATCTTGACGGTCTTAAGTTGATAAATGATACTCTTGGTCATTCTGTAGGAGATGAATATTTATGTACTGTTGCAAATATACTTCGCTCCTGCTTTAGAGAACAAGATATAATTTCAAGAATAGGTGGAGACGAGTTTGGTATTCTAATGCATAATACTTCACCAGAAGAAATCGAAAAAATTAAAGTAAACATAATTAAAAACATTGAACAGGTAAATCAGAACAATAAACTAGTTCCTTTCAGCATTTCTTTTGGTTATGAAGTGTATAAAGAAGAGTATAAAGATTTAAAAGAAATGTTTAAAGAAGCAGATAATTATATGTATCGTGAAAAGCTGCATCATCGTCAAAGTACCAAAAGTGAAATTGTTCAGGTATTAATGAAAATGCTGAAAGCACGTGATTTTATTACTGAAGGACACGGCGATCGTTTACAAGAACTAGCAAGTAAACTTGCAGAATCAGCTGGTATGTCTGACAATGAAATTAAAGATATGTCTTTACTAGGGCAATTTCATGATATAGGAAAAGTTGGGATTTCAGATGCTATACTTTTTAAACCTGGCAAGCTTAATGAAGAAGAAGCTGCTGAAATGAAAAAGCATACAGAAATTGGTTATCGTATAGCTCAATCTTCACCAGACCTTATGCATATTTCTGATTGGATTTTCAAACATCATGAATGGTGGAATGGTGAAGGATACCCATTTGGCTTAAAAGGAAAGGACATACCTATTCAATGTAGAATACTTTCAATTGTAGATGCTTACGATGCAATGACTAATGATCGACCTTACAGAAAAGCATTGAAAAAGGAAACTGCTGTTGTAGAACTAAAAAAATGTGCTGGTATACAATTTGATCCAATGCTTGTAGACAAATTTATTGATATTCTAAATAAAGATTTACAATTTGAATAATTAAAAACCTTCTTAAGAATTTTTATTCCAAAATTCCTAAGAAGGTTTTTTCCAAAATTAATCCACAGCCACATCTATAACATGATTATAAATCTTGTTATACTTTAATCCTTTAATTTGTAGCTGCAATTTCTTTCCTGTACCCTTAAAACGAAGAGTTCTAGTATGACTTATGGTTCCATCACTATTTTTACTTTTCTTGCTTAAAATAGTTTCTTGCAGTTCTACCTTTTTACCGTCCATCATCATATATACCTTTGAAAGAACTACACCTTCTTTAGTTGTAATTGTTACATAAGTTTCTCCTTTTGCTTCATATACTTTGTCAATTTGTATTTTCTGTCGTAAAATTTCAATGGTTTTGCTGCTGACATTCTTTTCAATTTCTACTTGTTTATTAACTTTATGATCAGCTTCAAAGCTTACAAGTTTGATTTGAAGATTATTAAGGTCTGAAGGTAGAGCATCATATTCTCTCCTAAAAGTTATTCCATCCATGTTGGTACTCGTTCCTCCCCCCTGCCACTCTACTTCTTTTCCATTGGCAATAAGCTTTACATTTAAATCTGTGGGTCTGAAGCTTCCTCCTATAATTTCATCCTTAGCCAGTTCAAATATGTTTCGGATTGTCCCTTTGATACGAGTTTTTGTTGGAGACGCTGTTATAGATTCGAAACGTATTTTTGTCTCATCTGTTTTTATACTTTGGTTTATATTCTTCTTCAAAATATTGCTCATGGCTTTACTTGTATCTAACGTAAAAGCTATTTCCCCTTTTTCTGTATTATCTCCATCTCTCAAAGTAAAGCTCCATTTTAATTCTTTTTCACCCAAAGAAGGCTTTGCAAATTCTTCCTTATATTTCATTTGAGTTTTTGTATCATTCATTTCTCCTATACCACTTCTCATGTAGTTCCATTCTTCTTTTCCTTCTATTAATGTTGAACTTTCTATATAAAGTTTATCTACATTTCCCCTTGAATCTTTTATAGTATAAAAAGCTAAAAGCTGATTATCGTCTACCATAACTCCATCCAATGTCACAATGACTCCATTTTTAAAAGTATAACTTTTGTCTATGCCCTGACCTTTTCCAAGTTCATTAAGTTTTTTTAATGTACCAGTCATAACTCCATCATATCCTATAAGCTTTTTACCGTAAAAAGCCAATGAGTTCATGTTATATCCTACTAATATAACTGCAATAAATGCAGCCGCAGCCTTTACTTTCCATTTATGTTTTATCTTCTTTTTAGAAGTTCTTTCTCTTAGCGCACCTCTTAATCTGTCCTCCAGTTGTTCTGGCACTTTTAATTCATCTATTTCTATTTTCTTGTTATTGAGCATTTTTTCAATTTCTTTCAAAGTTCCTCACCTCCAAAGCTTTCTTTTAACTTCTTAAGGCCAATAGATATACGAGACTTTACCGTTCCAATAGGAACTTTTATTAAACTTGCGATAGTTTGATAATCTAAATCTAAAAAATACCGAAGCTTTATCACTTCCTGGTGTTTTTCATTTAATTTAGAAAGATACCCATCAAGCATAATCTTCTTATTTTTTTGTTCAATTATTTCTTCATCAGCTTCTTCTTTAATAGACTCTAATGAAACTACCTTTTTTCTTTTTCTCAAAAGTTTTTTGCAGCAATTTACCAAAATAGTTTTGCTCCAACTATAAAAAGCATCATCTTTCTTTAATTTGTGTATGTTCTCATATAAAATTACAATCATATCTTCCATTACATCTAATGCATCTTCTTCATTTTTCATATATACATAAGCAAGTTTATAATACTCCTGATTTTTATCCATAATAAGTTGAATTAATGCCTCTCCATCCCCTTGTTTTGCTTTTTCAACTAACTTTCTAGAATCCACTCTCTCACCTCTTTCCATATATAAGAGTATTATATCTATAAAAAAGTTCATATTAAAAATAAATTTTTACTAAAAAAAGAAGCCTTCCGGCTTCTTTTGAATTTACTATTAAAATAAGTAACCATTTCATTTTATATAAAATGTTGATATTAATAAACTTTCTTTCCTTCTTTAAGACCTTTTATATTATAATCAAGAATAACCGTATCTCCTTCTTTTAAGCCACTTTCTATAATTACATCTTTATTATCTTCTACTCCTATCTTTACAGGTTGTATATATGCTTTTGACTCTCTCACTACCCATACTGCTTTTCCATCTTTATAAGGGAATATAGAAGATTTAGTTATGAATATGCTATTATCCTTTTTATAAGTAGTAAATTTTATATCAAGATTATATCCTGATCTTACTGTGACATCTTTAAATTCTGGGTTTATAGTGAGTTTTATTCTTTGCTCCTCTAAACCTAAAGATGAAACTTTATCTACAGCTGTTGATGATATTTTTTCTACACTCCCCTTGAAAACTAAGTCTTTTTCTCTTGTTTTCAATATACATTCAACATTTGTACCTACATTTATATTGTGTATATCTTTTGTTAATACATAGGTTTCTACTTTATATTTTTCTGGACTAAATATTTCAACTACTGGTGTTCCTGCTGTTATAACTGTTCCCGTCTTTACATTTACACTTTTAACTATTCCGCTCATAGATGCATATATATTACCTCTACTCTTTTCATAATTTAATGATTGAATTTGTGCTCTTACAGATTCCTTCATAGCTTCATAATATTCATCGGTACCTTTAGTAGGCTGATTTTGTTCTTTTAGAACTTCAATATTATTCTGCTGCTGAAGTATCATGTTTTCTATATTTTCTATATTTTGCTGAGCCTTTTCATACTCAATTTCACTCACAATTTCATGGTCATAAAGTTCCTTTACTCTTTCTAATTCTTTATTTGCATCCTCAAGTTGTCTCTTAAGATTTTCTATTTGAAGATTAAATCCTTCTATCTGAGCCTCATAAGGCTTTATATCAGTTTGAAGCTTTTGCGCATCTAAACTTTTTATTTGAGCTTGAAGCTGTCTTATTTGATAATCCAATCCCTTAGTATCAATCTTACCTATTAAGCTTCCTTTTTTTATTTTATCTCCTTCTTTAACATTAACTAAAATAATTTTACCATTTGTTAAAGCATATACTGTATTTGTTTGATCTGCTGTAACTTCTCCGCTCTCTTTAAAAGACTGTGAATAATTTCTTTTCTTCACTGTATAGGTATTTACTTTTATTCCTTTAGAGTAATTGTAGATAAATCCTGCAGCAAGCCCCATAATAACCAAAATCCAAAATGCTATCTTTACTCCTTTTTTCAACACTTATCCCTCCTTTATTCTCTTTCCTTTAATACATCAACAAGATTTAGTTTATTTATTTTTCTGTTTAAAGCAGCTTTTGCTATAAATAATGATATTACTGTTCCTATAATCCCTGCAGCTATGGCCTCAAATTTTATTATAGAGGGCATTGTGTATAAATCATTACTAAAGGACTTTGCTAATGCACTCATCATACCTTTTGTAACGGGAATTCCTAATAGAACTGAAAATATACTTATAAAAAATTGTTCTACAGACAATACTTCTAAAACTTCTTTTTCAGTAAATCCAAGAACTCTTAGAGATGCTAGTTCTCTTTCTCTTTCTGAAAAGGATATGACACTTGAAGTGTATATTATTATAAAGCCTATTATTATAGAAAATATCAAAAAACTCCATATCATAGCTTTTGACGACTGCATTAGTTCATTTATTTTCTTTACTAACTCTGCTTTTACTTCTATTCCTGTTATCACAGAAGATTTATTGTAATGTTCCTTAAAATTTTTAATATCTCCATCTTCTATCTTTAACATCATAGATGTTGCCATTTCTTCATTTCCTATGAGTTCTGAAAGAGCATCTATATTCATATAACCACTCATTCCTAGATACTGCGGAACTATCTTAGCTACATAAATTTTTTTCTTCTCATCTCCCAATAAAGGACTTTCAAATTGAAGAACTGTCCCTACTTTTGCATCTAAAAGTTCTGCTGCTCTTTCCGATAAAACTACTCCTGAATCTGGTAATTTTATTTTATTGTTATTCTTATCTAAAATATTATAAAGCTGACTTCCTTTTGTAAGTCCTATTATAGGTACATCTTTCTCATGCCACTGATTTGTAAGCTTTGATGGTATCTTAAGCATAGGTTCTACCAATTTCACTTCTTTTCTGTGTTGAATATCTCTTAGCGCACTATCACTACTTATTGGTGTTTCAAAACTCAATTTACAATCATAAATTTGGACTTTCTCGTATTGGTCATTAAACATTACATCAAATAAGCTAAAAGCATTAAAATAAGTACACATAAGACTAAAAGCAAACATTACTCCTACTAGTGTAAATAGACTTCTACCTTTATTTCTAAATATATTTCTTACTGCCATTTTACCTTGTCCATTTAAGCTGTTCCAAAAGAGTTTTATTCTTTCAGCAATAGTTTTATTTGCTTCCTTAGGTGTCTCAGCTCTCATAGCTTCTGCTGGATGAAGTTTTAACACTTTTTTACTTCCTTGAAAACCTGCTATAAGACTTGTTACTAATGCTATTATTATTCCAAGAAGCATATAGTAAAATGAAAAGGAACTAGTAAGGTTGGGTATACTGAAATAAGCTTTATACATTTCTGTCATGGGCTGAGCTAAAACTATTCCTGAAATTCCACCTAAAGCTCCTCCTATTATTCCTACAAAAACAGCATAAGACATATAATGATATAATACTTCTCCACTGCTGTAACCAAAAGATTTTAGTATTCCTATTTGTCCCCTTTGCTGTTCTATAGTTCTTTTAAGCATTATATATAAAATAAATCCAGCAATTCCAAGAAACATAATTGGAAGAGATTTAGCCATACCTTCAAGCCCGGAAAGTTCTTGTGTAAGCATCAAATTACTTGGTTGGTCTTTTCTTGGATACATTGCCATAAGAGAATACTTTTCAAGCTGTGCCTTAATGTCATCTTCTACATTTTCATATTCAACATCATCTTCTAAAGTAAAAGATATATCATTTACACTATTTTTTTCTTTTAAATAAGACTGTATCACATCATAAGGAATATAAGCTATACCAAAAGCTTCTGGGTTTGGAAATAAATCTTGTCCACTTTTCATGGCATAAACAAAATCTGGACTCATTTCCGTTCCACTTATGGTAAATTCTATTTTCTTCCCTTCTATAATTAGGTTTATTTTATCTCCAATTTTTAAATTATTTGCTTTTAAAAAATTAGTGTCTACTAAAATATTATTTGAATTATTTTTTAAATTGTTTCCCTCCATTAATATAGGAGAATTAAGATGAAAATCCTTACTCAAATCTATTGATATCAATCTCAAATATATATTTTTATTACTGTCCTCCGTATAAACTCTTACATCTTTTATAACTCTTCCTTCTATTTGTTTTATGCCATTTATTTTTGATAAGTCGTCTACTTGAGAATACGGTAGGTTCTTAACAGATATAAATCCATGTGCAAAATTAGCATTCTTATAAAATCTTTCTTTAGCAGTATTAAGATTATTACTTACCATAGACATACACGTAAATACCAAAAGTCCTGTCATAACAACTATTATGCAAGCTATATAAGAAGCCTTATTCTCTTTAATATCTCTTAACATTTTTAAAAACAGCATTACCAATTTACCTCCTCAGGAGAAAGAGGATTTTCATTTACTTTAACATCTACTAATTTGCCATCTTTAATATAGAATACCCTATCGGCAATTTTTGATATATCGGAATTATGAGTTATTATTATTACTGTTTTATTGTATTTTTGGTTAAAGTCTCTTAAAAGTTTAAGTACTAACATTCCAGTTTTCCCATCTAAAGCTCCTGTGGGCTCATCACATAGAAGTATATCGGGATTTTTAGCAAGAGCTCTTGCAATAGCTACTCTCTGCTGCTGACCTCCTGACATCTGAGCTGGAAAGTGGTCTGCTCTATCATCAAGTCCTACATCTTTTAGTACCTGTCTTGGGTCCAGCGGCTCCTTTGATATTTCAGCAGCTAATCGTACATTTTCTTCAGCATTAAGGTTAGGCATAAGATTATAAAACTGAAATATAAAACCTACTGCTTCTCTTCTATACTTAGTTAATCCTCGTTCATTTATTTTATGAAGCTGTCTATCTTTATAATAAAGCTCTCCTGAGGATATTTTGTCCATTCCACCTATCATATTTAACAAAGTACTTTTACCAGAACCACTTGGTCCTAGAACTACTACAAACTCGCCTTTGTAGATTTCAAAATCCACTCCATCTAATGCTCTTACCTCTACCTCCCCCATCTTATAAATTTTTCTTACATCTTTTCCGCTTAATATTACCTCCAAAATATCACCTCTCAAATCTAAATAAACTTTCCACCTGTACTTTCTATATATAAGAATATTATATCTATAAAAAAGTTTATATTGAAATAAAAGTTTTAAGCTAAATTATAACATTACAAAATTGTAAGTTTAGACCCCTTAATTGTAATGTAATTCAATGGCTTGTGTTTTGATTTAAATATAGAATAAAGTTAAAGATAAATAAAATTTTAAAAGAGGTGAACACAGGATGAAAAAAACAATAACTTTTTTATTAATATCAATAACTCTTCTTATTGTGACAAACTGTTTTGCTTATCAAGTTAATAGTAATAATAAATATTTTATAGATAAAGACTTACTAAAACAGATTTCAGCTAATATACCTAACTACACAAAAATAGATAACATTCCTCGAGACTTAAAAAATGCTGTAGTAGCTGTTGAAGATAAAAGATTTTTCAATCATCCTGGCTTTGATATAATAGCCATCGGTAGATCTATAATTATAGACATAAAAGAAGGTAAATTTAAAGCAGGTGGAAGTACAATCACTCAACAATTAGCCAAAAATCTATTTTTATCAAATGAAAAGAAACTTAATAGAAAAATAAAAGAATTAATTTTAGCAATTAAGTTGGAGCAGAAATATTCAAAAGAAGAGATTTTAGAAATGTATTTAAATGTTATTTATTATGGTTCAGGTGCTTATGGAATTCAAAATGCAAGCCAAGAATATTTTGATAAAAACGTTTGGGAACTTTCACTAGAAGAATGTGCAATGTTAGCTGGATTACCTCAAGCTCCTAGTGCATATAATCCAAAGAAACATTTTGAAAGAGCTAAGAAAAGACAAAAAGTAGTTCTTTCTAGAATGGCTAAAAATGGATTTATAAATGAAGAAATAGAAGAAAAAACTCAAAAACAAGTGATACTACTAGCTCAATAATAACAAAACCCATCTTAAGAATTTTCATTCCAAAATTCTTAAGATGGGTTATTTTGATTAATTTATATATTACTTACTTCCCTTAATATTTATATTATTAAATTCAAGTACATCTATACTGCTGCTTTCTGTTTCGTTATATGAGAATGAAACATTATCTCCCTCTCTTGTTAAAGGCAGTTGTGATGAAATAGCTGCAGATGCTGTAAATATAGTATCAGGTTTTTCTTTTATTATAAAATTATAATAAGTCGTGCCTTCTATATTGAATGATCCTATTCTCATTATTGTTCCCTGCAGTTTTTTCTGTTCTCCTGTAAACTTTAATGTTATATTACCTTTATTTTTCAAGGTCTTAACATAATTTGATTTTGCATCTTTTATTGTTTCTCCAACTCCAACTATGCTGTAATCTTCCACGCTGACCATTGCATACTGCTTAATTAATCCCTTTTTGTCCTTTAAACTCATGAAATAAGTAGGGATATTTTCAACATTTATTAATATAGGGAAGGTAGCCTTATATTGAAGATTCTGTACTTTACCTTCTGCTGACTGCATTCCTGCTATTTCTGTAGAACCTGAAACTTTGTAAAAAGTTGAATTCATTGTTTTTGTATTTGTAAGAATAAATCCTACTATAGCTTCATCTGATCCAACAGATGTTATTCCTGTATAGTAATAACATTCTCCGTTATTGTATACCATGTTCATTCCTTTTGTTGAAGTAAGCATGTCCTTTTTACTGAAATTGAAGAATCCATGAACAAGTTCTCCCCACCAGTCAATTCTATCTCTTATAACAAAATCTGGTGCTACTCTATCTACCCAAGAAGGTATATTATTTGTATCATATTCTTTAATTTCTCCACTTTGAGCATCAACAACTATAACTCCAAGTATCTTTTCTCCTGAAAAACCTATTGAATTTATATACTTTGTAATAACCCAATAAGGTTTACCAGTATCATCTAATTCAAAACTAAAATCCGTAAGTCCTGCTGTTCTTTCTGCCTTCATATATACATGTCTTTTTAAATCTGTACTAAAATAGGCATTTGGCTGATACTTTATTTTGAGTGGCTTACCATTTAATTTATCTACTAATTTTACATCCTTAGTATTAGTAGCATTTACCATAATATATCCTGTTGTTCCTTCTTTATTATTCATCCATTTAAAAAATCCACTGTGAAGTAGAGGAGATACCCAATAAAGTTGTCCATTTACATTTTGCTTAGTAAACTCTCCCAAAGTAACCTGACTTCCAAGCCCTACGTACGTTCCTAACTTCTTATCTCCTAAATTTTCTGCAAGCTTTTTGTCAACTATAGGAAGCTGTGTTAAATCAACTGTGTGTATATCATTTGTAAATTCTTTTTGTTCAACATTTCCTATTAAATTTCTATATTCATCAGCTCTAAACATAGATGAATTTATTACTCCATATGCAATAATAGCAAGTACTAATACTCCTGCAATTATAAAACCTGTTTTTGATTTTTTACCTTCCGTTTTACTTTGTGAAATTAGTGATAGTACATTTAAAACTACACAATTAATTACTACAAATAATGTTACAGTAAGTGATGTTCCTAAGAATTTAAAATTCAAAGGTAACAATAAAAAGTAGTTAAGAACTACTAATAATACTGCTGAAACTAATACTACTATTATTCCTTTCTTATTCTTTTTCATTTGTATACCCCCAATAATGTTAAGCGCAACTCTAAACATTGTAATTTCTATTGTTTAAAGAGTTATTTTATACTACATATTATATTCCTTTAATTTTTAAATGTCAATATAAAAAATTAGGGAGCGGTTCTTATTTTTTCATTTTCACTCAAAACATATAATTCCTCAAAAGCTTCCTCTGATAGAGGTTTGCTAAAATAATATCCTTGGATTTTATCACAATTTTGTTTCATCAAAATATCATATTGTTCTTTAATTTCAACCCCTTCAGCTACAACTTTAACGTTTATTTTTTGAGCCAATGATATAATTGTATGAATTATATATTGTTTTTTTGAATTTTTTACAATATCATCAACAAAACATTTATCAATTTTCAATATATCTATAGGTAAATCCATAATATAACTCAAGGAAGAATATCCTTTTCCAAAATCATCTAATGCAATTTTAACTCCTAGTTTTCGTAATTTCTCTAATTTTCTTATGTTACATTCTAAAGATTTTATAAGTATATTCTCCGTAATTTCAAGTATAAGATATTGGGGATCTACCCCTGTTTCCTCTATTATTTTTTTAACAATATCAACAAAATCTTTCTGATTTAATTGAATTACAGATACATTTACTGAAATAGATAGTTTGGAGCTTCTTGAAGTATTCCATTGCTTACTTTTATTACAAGCAGTCCTCAATACAAACTCACTTATTGGTAATATAAGACCATTTTCTTCTGCTAATGGAATAAATTCATTAGGTGAAATTATTCCTTCTTCTGGGTTTATCCATCTTACTAAGGCCTCTATCCCACTAATATTGGCTGTTCTCGTATTTATTTGTGGTTGATAGTAAACGCTAAAGGAATTATTTTCAACAGCTTCCTTTAATTTTTTTTGTATATGCATCTTACGCTTTAGTTCTTCATTCATATAGCTCTTAAAAAATTTATATTGATTTTTTCCATTACTTTTAGCTTTGTACATTGCTATATCTGCCTTTTTTAAAAGTTCATCTGAGCTGCAAGCATCATCAGGATATATAATAATGCCTATACTTGCAGTAACGTCAAACGCATAATCATCAACAACCACTGGATTTTTGAATTTCTCTAATATTTTATTTACAAGTTCTCTTACTTCATCAATACCTTTAATATTCTTTTGTAATATATTAAATTCATCTCCACCAAATCTTGATATAATATCATCTTTGTTAACACATCGCTTCAATTCTTTACTAATACTTTTCAAAAATTCATCTCCATAGGCATGTCCTAATGTATCATTAACAAGTTTGAAATTATCAAAATCAATACAAAATAGTGCACATTTTCTATTGTATTTTCTAGCTTTCTTCAATTCTTCATTCAGTTTGTTTACAAATGTTTTTTTATTAAAAAATCCTGTTAAAGAATCATGATAAGCATAATATTTTAATTCACTTTTCACTTTCTCGTAATGACATAAAATCACGCCTATCCCTATTACCAAAATTGAAATTATAGAAACAAAAGTCCATATATCCCATATAGTATCGGATTGTTTTACCATTGAAATTGCATGAGATAAACTCCCCACAAATATATATATATTTCCAATAGTATATTTTCTCGATTCTTTTAGCTTCCAATTGCAAAAAATAATCAATAAACCTGAGCTAACGATACTAGCAAAAATACATGATCCGTATATTTGCTTTTCAAATAAAATCATACCCATTATAAAAAATATTAATATGTTAATTATATAAAAAATTAGTATATATTTATGTACATTGGGTAGCTTAGTTTTTATAAAAGTATACATTGCTTTTAATAATAAAAAACAGCATAGATAAGTTAATATATCATTTATTAATAACTCTTTTGTATGTATTAATATTGCTTCATTTATAGCATCTATAAGAAAAATACATGAGCAACAATACCATATAAAACTTAATTCTAATAAATATTTTAAACCACTATCTTTATATAAATATGTAAATAAATATCCCATAAACATATAACTTACAATACCAAAAATAAGTATTATCATTGTTTCATTCATTAAATTTACCCTTTCTTATTTAGTTTAATATTTATCGCCAATTTAATCCTCTTATTAATTTGCATGAATAAACTATAAAGGTAAAAAGGTAAAATAATCAGCAAAATATTCCCTTCATTTTATCATATATCTCTAATATTTCACACATTATATATGTTATAGTTGAAAATGAAAGAAGACAGTCAAGAGTGAAGGTTAATTATTACTAAAACAAAAAAACTTCTCAAGAACTTTTATTCTAAAATTCTTAAGAAGTTTTATTTTCTGTTTAGCTATTCAATTTGCATGTTTACAAGAAGTAATATCAAATTGTTTTGTATATTTTTCAATATAATTTTTATTATAATTGTGTTTTCGATTTGATATAATTTCTAGCTTTTATAGCATATTCAAGTGGATTTGCTTTTGCAGGATCTTGTTCTGCTTCAACTAGAAGATATCCTTCATAATTGTTTTCTGCTAATATATTGAATATAGGTTCAAAATCTATATTTCCATCTCCTGGAACTGTAAATGCACCAGCTTTTACAGCTTGTAAGAAACTCATATTTTCTTCTTTTACCTTTTCAATAACATCTGTTCTTACATCTTTTAAGTGTACATGTTTGATTCTGTTTACATATTTCTTTAATACTGCTATTGCATCTTCACCTGAAAATACTAAGTGACCAGTATCATATAGCAAGTATACTAAGTTAGAATCTGTCATTTCCATAAGTTTATCTATTTCTGCTGTTGTTTGTACTCCTGTTCCCATATGGTGGTGATACACAACCTTCATGTCTTTTTCTTGTGCTAATTCACCTAATTTATTTAATCCTTTAGCTAATTTTTCCCATTGTTCATCAGTAAATATTGGTTTTTCATTGAATATAGGTGTGTCCATCATTCCTTGAATACTAAGGCCTTGTTCTGATACTACTATTACTTTAGCTCCCATTTCATTTAAGAAATCTCTATGTTCTATAAATGCATTTACTGTTTCTTGTAAAGGCTTAGTTGTTAAGAAAGCACTAAACCATGCACTTGCTATTTCCATTCCTCTAAGTTCTAAAGCTTTCTTTAAAACTTTAGTATCTCTTGGATATTTATTACCAACTTCGCTGCCTGTAAACCCTGCAAGAGCCATCTCACTTACACATTGTTCAAAAGTATTTTCGCTTCCTAATTCAGGCATATCATCGTTAGTCCAAGCAATTGGAGCTATTCCTAATTTAACAGCATCTTTTTTAAACATTTTATATCTCTCCCCTTATATTCTTAGATTTTATTTTACATTTCAATTTCAGAAATTTTTACTGGTCTACCTTCCTGTATTGACTTTTTAGCTGCCAATCCAATTAATACTGGTTTTAATCCATCTAAAGCATTTACAGGGACTTCTGTATCGTTTACAACTGCAGCAATAAATTCTTTAATTTCTTCAGCATAAGCCTGCATATATCTTTCTAAGAAGAAATGTAATGGTTTTTCTGCAGCCACACCTTCTTGAGTACTAATTACAGCTCTTGAACCTGTATCATTTGTTACTGCAACTGAACCTTTTGAACCAAACACCTCAGCTCTTTGGTCATATCCATAAGCAGCTTGTCTACTATTATCTATAACCCCTAAAGCACCATTAGCTAATTTTAATGTAACTATTGCAGTATCTATATCACCAGCTTCTCCTATAGCAGGATCCACTAGTACATTACCCATTGCATAAACTTCTTCTACTTCGCTGCCAGATAAGAATCTTATCATATCAAAATCATGAATTGTCATGTCAAGGAACATTCCACCGGAAACCCTTACATAATCTATTGGAGGAGCTTCTGGATCTCTTGATGTAACTTTTATTATATGTGGAGCTCCTATCTTTCCAGATTGAACAGTTTCTTTTATAGCTCTAAAATTATGGTCAAATCTTCTATTAAATCCTACTTGATATTTAACTCCTGCTTTTTCAACTTCTCTTAAAACTTCTTTAATTTTTTCAACATCATGGTCAATTGGTTTTTCACAGAATATATGTTTTCCTGCTCTTGCGGCTTCAATTGAAATTTGTGAGTGGGTATCTGTTGAAGAACATACAAGTACAGCATCAATTTCAGTATCATTTAATATTTCTTTGTAATCTTTATAGGTATTTTTAATTCCCATATTTTCTGCCCACTTTGAAATTTCTTCATTCATAAATGGGTCTGCTATAGATTTAACTTCAGCATCAACAACATATTTATTTATACTTTCTGCATGAACTTTTCCTATTCTTCCTGCTCCAATAATTCCTAATTTAATCATAAAATTGCCACCCCTCATAAAAATTTATTTTTAAATACTTATTATTAATATTTTCTAGCTTTTTCTAAATTAATTTCCTTGTTTTCATAAGCATTTTGTATTTTTTCATTTTGTGATACTTCTGCCACTCCAACATGCCACCATGATTCATATCCATTTGTCATTGTCTTAGGTAATATTTTTATATCAATTAATGTTGAAACAGTTTGTTTTTTAGAATCCTCTACAGCTTGTATTAATTCTTCTATATTTTTTACTGTATACGTTTTAACACCATATCCTTCTGCACTCTTTGCAAAATCTATATGCATCAATTTTCCATCTAACTTTCCAGTTTTCTCATTTCTATATCTCAATTCTGTTCCAAAACTGCCCATTCCATTACCCATCTGTAAATTGTTTATGCATCCAAAACTAGAGTTATCAAATAATACTATATTTATCTTCTTTCCTTCTTGTACACTTGTCACTAATTCAGAATGAAGCATTAGGTAACTTCCATCTCCAACCATTGCATAAACTTCTCTATCTGGAAGCGCTAATTTAACACCTAGAGCACCTGCAACTTCATATCCCATACATGAATAACCATATTCCATATGATATGTGTTTGGTTTCTTAGGACACCATATTCTTTGTAAGTCTCCTGGCAAACTTCCTGCTGCTCCAACTACTATTGAATTATCATCTATTAATTTATTTAATTCTCCTAATACTCTTGTTTGAGTTAAGCAAGATCCTGTATCCTTATAAAATTCATCTAAAACTTCATCAAGATGACCAGCTATTTCAGGTTTAAATCCTTTTTCTTTATATTGTATATTCACTAATCTCTCTAATTCTTTTTCCCATTTTTCTTTAACATCTTTTATCTCATTAGTATACGCCGATATGTATCCTGTTTTTTCCAAACTTTCTTTTATATTATTTAATGCAACCTTAGCATCTGCTACCACCTTTACAGCATCAAGCTTATAAGCATGAAATTCTGATACATTGATAGTTAAGAAATCTACATCTGGATTTTGAAATAATCCCTTTGATGCTGTTGTGAAGTCAGTAAATCTTGTACCTACTCCTATAACTAAATCTGCATCTTTTGCTATAAGATTTGCAGCTAAATTACCAGTAACTCCTATACCACCTAAGTTTAGTGAATGATTCCATTCTACTGCACTTTTTCCTGCTTGAGTTTCTCCAAATGGTATATTGAATCTCTCTGCAAAATCCTTTAATGCTTCTGCTGCTTCTGAATATCTTACTCCTCCACCACAGATAATTATTGGTTTCTTCTTTCCTTTTATTAGTTCAACCGCATCATCAATAGCTTCTTGAGATGCTGGTCTTCTTTCTATTTTATGAATACGTTTTCTGAAAAAATATTCTGGAAAATCATACGCTTCTCCTTGTACATCCTGAGGAAGAGCAATGGTTACAGCTCCAGTGTTAGCTGGGTCTGTTAATACTCTCATTGCATTTATCATTGCACTCATAAGCTGTTCAGGTCTATTAATCCTATCCCAATACTTACTAACTGCTCTCAAAGCATCATTAGTAGTTATTGATAAATCGTGATACTGCTCAATTTGTTGTAAAACTGGATCTGGTTGTCTTGTTGCAAAAGTATCGCCTGGCAACAATAGAACTGGAATGTTATTGGCAGACGCTGTTGCAGCTGCTGTTACCATGTTTGCTGCTCCAGGGCCAACCGATGAAGTACATGCACAAATTTGTTTTCTGTGTTTTTGTTTTGCAAAAGCAACCGCTGCTTGAGTCATTCCCTGCTCATTACAACCTTTATATACTTCTAAATCACCGGGATTTTCTTCTAAAGCTTGTCCTAAACCTACAACGTTACCATGACCAAAAATGGTGAATATACCCTTTACAAACTTTTCTTGTTTCCTATCAAATTCAACATATTGTTGATTCAGAAATCTTACCAACGCTTGTGCTGTAGTCAATCTTATTGTTTTCACCTTTCTCCCCTCCATTTTTCTATTTATCTGGCCATATTTTAGCATCAGGATCTAATAACCATTTATGCTCATCTAAATTTATTCTATCCGTCCAAGGATTGTTGTCTAAGTGTCTTATCATCCAGCAGTAGTACATAGCATAACCTGGAGCTGCTATTTGAGGATGAACAAGTCCTCCCGGAATTGCTGATATACTGTTATTCGTAATCTTGTATACATTATCACCTATTATTGAACATCCGAATCCTTGTGGTTTATTAAATTTGTAATAATATACTTCTGGCTGTGGGTGGTGATGTGGTATATAACTTGACCACTTTCCAGGGAAGTTGATGACTTCTCCCATTACTAAATTTGAATAAGGTGCATTTGAGTAATCAAAAACTGTACGAACTACTCTTCTAGCAGTATCATTCCAAACTCCTTCTCCAAATATGTCACTTCTGCAGTCTTCTGGTGAATATAACTTGCATTCAAATTCTTTTTCATTATCTGTTTTTTGAATCAAGACTTCTGCTTCCGAAATTGATGTAATCTTTACTTCTACATTTTTAGGGATATGTAAGCACCAAGGGTTTTCATCAAAGACTGAATTTCTTTTCATTGTCTTTTTATTTCCTTGCCATTCTAATGTCACTTCACCATCTACTAATAAAAAAGCACTTTCCTTTTCAGAATCAAAACATACTTCTTCTTGTGCTGATTTCATTTTATATATACCAATATCCATCATCATATTGCTGTGTTTACTATCTATTTGTGTTAAAGTATTATATCCTTCTTTTAATTCACCAAATCTTTCAATCACCTGTTGTTCCCCCTTTATTCCAGTAGCTATAGTTTAGCCTCTAGCTACCATTTCACCATATTCTTCTTTTTTCTTACAGATAAATTCTTTTACCTCATTTACAGTCGGCATAGCATCTGAACAGTTATGGCTTGCAACTAACATTGCTGCTGATGCACTACCAAATTCTAGAGCATCAATTATTTCCCATCCTTCCATTAATCCATAAATAAATGCTGAAGCATAAGCATCTCCGCCTCCAAAAGATTTTAATAGTTTTACTGGGAATGGTTTAATTTTAAATGCTTGACCATCTTCTATATATGCTGTTGATCCTTCTTTACCATGTTTAATAACAACTATCTTGTTTCCATATCCTATCCATCTATCTGCTGTTTCTCTGTCAGTGCTTCCTTCTGGTTTTATTAATCTTTCCATTAAATCGAATTCTTCTCTTGAACCCATTACCATGTCACTCATTTTACATGCCATTGAATAGTAAATAGCAATCTCTTCTTTTGATTTCCATGTATACTCTCTATAATCCACATCAAAAATTACTACTGTACCATGCTTTTTAGCATATTCTATTGCCATAAAACAAGCTTCTCTTGAAGGACTTGCAGATAATGCTGTACCTGATACAACGATTGCTTTTGCATTTTTTATATATTCTTCATTTATATCTTCAGGTGATAAGTTCAAATCTGCAATACCATTTCTATACATTAATATTGTGCTTTCAGTAGGGCTTAAAATTTCAGTAAATGTCAAGCCTAATGATTCACCATTCTTAGCTGTAACAATATTAGAAGTATCTATACCATGTTTTTCAAAATATTGTGTTACAAAACGTCCAAATTGGTCATCAGAAACCATTCCAATAAAGCCTACTTTTTTTCCTAATCTAGCCATTCCTGTAGCTATATTAGCAGGAGATCCTCCTACATATTTTGTAAATGTTCTACTTTCTTCTAATGGTTTGTAAATATCATTTGGGTTAAAATCTATAGCTACTCTTCCAATACAAATTATGTCCATCTTTTTTGTATTATCAAAATTCATATTAATCATCTTAATTGCCTCCTTCGCCATTTACTATTACTTATAGCTTTTAAAAATATTTATATGGTTTTTTACATTTTCATAAGCGGCTTCAATCACCTTATTGTGATAAGTAAAATAATCTACAGAATGAGAATTTTCTAACAATTCATCCACTCTTGTAACTACATTGTTAAGTGTAGATGTAGCAATGTTAATCTTTTTTATTCCGTATTTTATACATTTTTTAAATTCCTCTGGTTTAATACCAGATCCTCCATGTAATACTAACGGAATCTCTACTGCATTGTTAATTTCTTTTAGTCTTTCAAACTGTAAATTTGGCGTTTCTTTATAAACTCCATGTGCATTTCCTATCGCTACTGCTAAGGCATCAACTTTAGTTTCTTCATAAAAGCGTTCTGCATCTTCCACTCTTGTAATTAACATATTAATGTCTTCAGAACCATCTTCACTTCCTCCAACTCTGCCTATTTCAGCTTCTACACAAGCATCATACTTTTTAGCTAATTCTAATACTTTATTTGTTTTTTCTATATTTTCATCTAGTGGTAAATGAGAACCATCAAACATTACTGAAGTAAACCCTAAATCTAGTGCTTGTTTTATAGTTTCAATACTTACCCCATGATCTAAGTGAACAGCTACTGGTACTTTTGCATTTTTAGCTGCTTCAATCATTACAGGACCAATCAAATTAAGTGGAGAATGCTTTAAACGAACTTCTGCAATTTGTAATATTATTGGGAAATTTAATTGTTCAGCAGCTTTAACTGTCCCCATAATCATTTCCATATTTGCAATACTGAATGCACCTATCCCATAATCTGATTTATCTGCTTTTTTCAAAAGTTCTTTCATACTTACTAATGACATACATTTCACCTTCTAACCCCATATTTTTTTATAGATATTTGCAATATCTTGTTTTTCAGGTTGTTTTATGGTATTAGCAGGACTGCCACTAGCCAATGCATCTTCTGACATTTTGTCTATATTTTCGAAAAATTCTGCACGTTCTATGCCGTATTCTTCCAG
The DNA here is from genome assembly GCF_026735165.1 of Clostridium ganghwense. Taxonomy (GTDB): domain Bacteria; phylum Bacillota; class Clostridia; order Clostridiales; family Clostridiaceae; genus Clostridium_H; species Clostridium_H ganghwense. The sequence continues at coordinate 484,863 of NZ_JAPQES010000001.1, forward strand.
ATTAGGTATATTTATATCATAACATATTTTTTTTATTTCTGACACTAGCTCTTTAGCCGCCTCTATATCAGACATATTATTCTTATAAATCCCTATTGTTTTTGCAATATTTGCAAAACGTTCTGGTGCTCCTTCAACTGCAAAATTCAAACATTCAACAAAAAGCATTGCATTTGCTAGTCCATGTGGAACATGGAATAATGCCCCTATAGGTCTGCTCATACCGTGAATAAGTGTAACTGATGAATTATTAAAAGCTATTCCTGCTTCTAGTGCTCCAAGTGCTAATTCATTTCTAGCTTCAAAATCTTTTCCATCATTATATGCTTTTCTTAAATTGTTAAAAATACGTTTTATAGCGGATAATGCAAATGTATCTGATAATGGTTGTGCAACTCTAGACGTGTATGATTCAACTGCATGAGTTAATGCATCAATTCCTGTTGCAGCAGTTACATTAGGTGGTGCTGTCATTGTTAATTCTGCATCAATTACAGCTAATATAGGAATTAAGATAGGTCCTTTTAATAACATTTTCACATTATTTTTTGTGTCTGATATTATTGTAAACTGTGTCGCTTCTGAACCAGTTCCCGCAGTAGTAGGTACTGCAACAAGTGGTGGTGTAGGATTCTTGATAACTTTGCCCATATAATCAGTGATATGTCCTGGATTTGTAATCATTGCACCAATTGCTTTCATTGCATCAATTGGGCTTCCTCCACCTATTCCAATTAAAAAATCACATTTATTATTTTTATATAATTCTATTCCTCTCTCAACTATTGTATCTGTTGGTTCGCAATTAACATCACTATAAATTTCATATTTTACTCCAACATTATCTAATACATTTGTTACTTTAGATACATTTCCAATGTTGACCATGATGTTGTCCGTTACAATCAAAGCTCTTGTACCCAATTCTTTTATATAAGTTCCAGCTTCTTGTATAGCTCCTTTACCAGAGATTATATTTTTCGGAATTAAAAATTTGTGTGCCACTAGGCATCCCCCCATATATTAATAATCTCCCAAAACTTTATCATGTTTTGAGTAAGTTTTGTGTACTTGTTTTCGTTGTTTGATTAAATTCTACCTCCGTTTTTTGCCTTTGTCAATCATTTTTTATATCTTTTATTATTTTTTCTAAAATTTGGTTTAGTTTTTATTTATATATTGATTACATTTTGGTTATCTTTTGATTATATTTTTGTATTTAACTTGTAATTTTCAAGTCTCTCTTATATAATATTTAGTATAATATAAAATTTGACGTTTATATTTTGATGTATTTTAAAACATAAATTAAAAACTTGGGAGGATAAAAATTGAAATCTCATAGAATACAAGAAATTGAAAATTATATAATACAGCATGAAAATGTTTCACTAAATACATTATGTTCCGTTTTTGATGTTTCAAAAAATACTATAAGAAGAGATATTTCAGAACTTGAGAAAAAAGGTAGCATAAAAAAAGTATATGGAGGAGTTACCATAAAAAATAAAGCTAAAAAAGACACCGTTCCATTTGCAGAAAGAGAAATTAAAAATAAGTCTGAAAAACAAATCATTGCTGAAATTGCTAGTAACTTAGTAAATGATGGAGATATAATTTTTATTGATTCTGGTACAACCACTATGCATATGGTACCTTTTTTAGCAGATAAAAAAAACTTAACTATAATAACTAATAATCTCAACGTTTTGATCAGTTCTCTAATGTATCCTAATCTTAACGTATTATCACCAGGAGGAACATTATTTAGACAAACTAATTCACTCATAGGAATTGAAGCTGTGAATTTTTTAAGAAATTATAATATTTGCAAAGCTTTCATGGCTACTACTGGGATTTCTATTTCAAAAGGTGTTACTAATTCATCATCTATTGAATATCAAATAAAGAAGACAGTTGTAGAAAAAAGTGATGAAGTAATCATTTTAGCTGACAGTTCAAAATTTGACATTACCTCCTTAATGACATACTGCCAATTAGAAGAAATAGATGCTTTGATTACAGATAAACTTCCACCTAAACCTTTTGAAACTTCCTTTAAAGAAAAAAATGTAGAATTGTTAATTCCCACTGATTAAAAATAGCAAAAACTTCCTAAGAATTTTTATTCTAAAATTCTTAGGAAGTTTTATTCTTTATATTTTATACTTTGGCTCTATTAATTTATATTTGTAACAACGGTTCTCTAGAAAGTTTTTCAACTACCTTATCAATATCATCATATGCTCTACTGATAGCTTCATCTTTACCAACATCCTCCATGTCTACACCCTGAACAAGTATTTTTTCAAACTTACTTATGCCCAAAAACTTGAATATGTCATGAAAATAATCAACTCCATGATTAAAGTTACCACTAAAAAGCTTTGGATAAACCCCACCTGAAGATTGAACATAAACCATATCTCTTTCTTTATCATTCAGAAGTCCTGTTACCTCTTCTTGAGATATCTTAATTACCTTATTATTAAGTACGATACAATCTACATATCTTTTAAGCCTTGCAGGAAAGCTTACACTCCACATTGGTGCAGCAACCACATAGGTATCTGCACTTAGAAACTGATCACATAGTACATTGATTCTATCTACTGCTCTTTTATCCTCTTCTGATAAAGCATCATATTCAGCCCCTGAAACAGTCTCTGCTCTATTTTTGAATAATTTATGATTCACCTCAGGTATATCTTCATTATAAAGATCAAGTTCTTCTACAACATAATCTGTATTTTTAGCAAGGAAGTGATTTACAAATTTTCTTCCTACGGTCTTACTGGTAGACATTTCTTCCGGTTTTGAGTTAACTGTGATATATAATAGTTTTTTCAACTTAAGCACCTCCAAATCTATAGTTATTTTTAACTTAATGTCTTAATTTATACGACAATATAAACCTGGAATTTTAAGATTAAAAACTATTCTTATAAACTATTAACATAATCTAACATTTCATCCAAACTTGGAGTACTATACATAGCATCTACTCCGCCACCATGATAGTACAATGCAAATCTTGATGAATTCAGATAAAATATATGATAGTTTCTATCCTCTACAATTCTATGACCCAAACATGTTTCTGAACTGTCAACTAATTTTTCTATTCTCTTATCTCCTGCTTTTATTCCTTTTTCACCTTCTAATTCTTCAAAACGATCATAAAATTCAAATTTACTCATAACATATCACCTCAATTTCCATTGTATACATAATATTATGTGATAAAATTGTTTACTTTAATCAAATTGAATAAATATTATTTCAAAGTTATTATATATGCTGACTCAATCCATTCATCACTACCATCTTTAGATTCATTTCTGTTAACAATCATTTTTTTACCAGATGGACTCCACTTAATACCGTCTCCATTTACTCTATAATCTACTGATATTTGATAACTTTTTTGTGTATCAATATCTGTAACAAACACTCCTTGTTCTTTTTGTACAGCATTATCTTTCACTACTGAATACGCAATTTTCTTCTGATCTGGTGACCAACTTGTGTCAGATATTCTACCTTCATCAACTATTACAACTTCATTTTTTCCTTCTAAATCTGTTAAAATTAAAGAATGTTTATCTTTTTCAACTTCTCTAACAATAGCAAATTGATTTTTATTTGGTGATAATTCAAAATCTAAAGCATTCTCTTTAATGACTTTCTTTTCCTTTGTCTTTATATCATAAGAAACTATTTTTTTATCATAAGTCACATAATATAATTTATCTCCTACTTTTACAACATAATATATCATATTTTCCCAAAACTCCACTTTTGGATTATATTTCTCAATTTCTTGAATAATAGATGATTTACCATTTATATTCCCTAAATAAACTCCACTTGCTTTATAAGGCATAATAACTTGTTCATTACCTATCCACTTAGTGCATATCATATCTGACCCATAGGGTTCTTGTATTTGCAATTTTTTATTACCTTTCACATCAATGATATACCCCATTTCATTACCTAATTTCTTGTTTTCAAAAATATTTACATACATAATATGCTTCTTATCTGGTGAAATACCTATAAAATCTACATCTTGTGATTTATCAACAAGGCACTTTTCTTCTTTAGATTGAAGATTAAAAGAATATAAATTTCTGATATTATGCACTCCTATACCTGTATCAATAGGTTTTAACTCTTTATTTTCTTTTGTAAATAATATTTTATTATCATCAATCCACTCTTCTCCTCGTATTCCTTCCAAGCTCTCTATTTTGTCCACGGTAACCTCACCACTAATATCCTCATTATTATTGGCCTTTACTACAATAGTCTTATCTGATTTTTCAATTACTTGACGTCCTTCTTTATTTTGAGAACCACAAGCAGTAAATGAGCTAATACACATAACAGCTATAATTCCTAAAATCATTTTTCTTTTTATCATAATAAGTTCCCTCCCACTTTTTATGAGGTTATTATACAAAACTTATATTTCTGAAATATATCTATTTGTTTCGAAATTGTAAACTTTCTATACATTTTGTGTATTAAGCAGGGGAAAGGAAATTAAAAAAGAAGTTCCACTTTTTCCACTGTGTAATAACTTTATATTTCCCTGCTGCTTTTCAACCAGTTCTTTAACAATAGCCAAACCTAATCCATTTCCTCCTGTTTGTCGCGATCTATCTCTATCTACTCTATAAAAAGGTTCAAATACCTTTTCTCCAGCTTCCTTTGGAATTCCAACACCAGTATCTTTCACTTCAATACATACTACTTCATTTTCAATATAATTTTTTACAAATATTTCTCCTTCAGGTTTATTATATTTTATTGCATTATCTAATAGATTAATAAAAATCTGCATAAAACTTTCTTTATCCACAAGAATTGCTGCAGGCTTCAATTCAGTATACAAACTTAATCCAAACTTTTGAGCCTTTCCTTTCATTCTGTTACAAATTTCATTTAATACCTGATTCACTTCTATTTTTTCTGCTTTAAATTCAAAATCGTATTTTTCTAAAGAAGCCAATCTCAAAATTTTCTCTACCATATCATATAATCGTTGTGTTTCTTTACCTATATTTACTTTTGCTTCTTCAATTAAATTAGGATCATCACTATACATATCAATTAAATCTATATATGCCTTAATAACAGTAAGTGGAGTTTTAAATTCATGAGTAATATTTCCAATAAAGTTTTTTTGCTGCTCTCCTAAAAGTCTTAATTTTTCCACAGCTAATCTTAGTTTTTCTTGTTCCTCTTCCATATCTTTAATATTTTGATCTATTTTACTGCTCATAAAATAAATACCTTTAGATAATTCACCTAACTCATCATTTCTTTTTAAGATTTCTGCTTCATTGTATTTTCCGTCTCTTATTTTTTCTACAGCTTTTTTTAACTTCAAAATTCCTTCTGCTAATATATTGTAATAAAAATATCCTATTATAAAACTTAAAATTAAAGTAATTATTCCTGTACCAATAAAAAGATTTTTAATATCTTCATAAAATTTTATACTTTCCTTTAATGAATATTGAAATTGAACCACACCTATTTGTTTATCCAAATCATTGAGTGGTGCTAAATAATCAAGAGATTCTCCTACAACTTGATAAGCAATTTTATTTTCCAAAGCATAATTTAATGTATCACTTATATTAATCTCATCAGGAAATAAAGCTGAATTTCCTATTTCTTTTCCTGACATATCATATAAAATAACATTCATTTCACTCATCGTACTTAATTGACTAGCTAATACTTGTCCTTTTTTATTTAGAAATTCCTTTTTATCCTCTATAGATTCGGTAAGATAACTTTGTCTTACATATATATTAGCTATTTTACTCTGATGAAATAAAAAGTCTTCATACTGTTTTTGTTGATTTCTTTTAATACCTTCGAGTACCAATATACTTAAAATGCTTATTGTAAATAATAATAATGTTCCTAAAAACACTCCTGATTTAACCTTAATACTGCTCTTCATATATTTCTCCTACAGCTTTATATCCTACTCCATGTACTGTTTGTATTATACTTTGATAGTTTTGTCCTAATTTTTTTCTTAATCTTTGAATATGGATATCTACAGTACGAGTCCCTCCAAGATAATCCATTCCCCAAACTATATCCAATAATTCACCTCTTGTATATACCCTTTCAAAATTAGAAAGCAGTTCAGCTAACAACTCAAACTCCTTTGGAGTTAATTCTAAGATATTCTCATTAACCAATACTTTTCTTTGAGATAGAATTACTTTTAAGTCTTTAATTTTTATCTCTTTGTTTTCCTCTTCAAAAGAATTTTTTTGCAGCCTTCTTATTAAAGATTTTAACCTTGCTAATAATTCTCGTATATCAAAAGGTTTTGTAATATAATCGTCTGCCCCTAATTCCAACCCTAATACTTTATCCACAATATCTTCCTTTGCAGTTAGCAAAATAATGCCTAAATCCTCTTTGTCTTCTAATTTTCTGCAAACCTCAAACCCATTCATTTTAGGCATCATTATATCTAGAATAATAACTTGTGGATGAAAAATTTTAAATTTTTTTACTGCTTCTTCACCATCATATGCTGTTTCAACAGTGTATCCTTCTCTACGAAGAGCATATGAAATTGCACTAACAATGTTCTTTTCATCATCTACTACTAAAACTTTCTCCTGCATTTTATCACCTTCATTTCGTTATAATGTATAATCTCAATCCTTTTATTACCAAATATTAATTATTCATTACCAATGATTCTAACATAATTATAATATAATTATAATATAAAAAACTACAAAAAAAATTGTCTGGAACTTTAAAAATTATTAAAATTCCAGACATATATTATAAATCTCTTTTTTGAAATTTTCTAAGAGCTAAAATAATCATAACTACAATATAGAGAATGACATACCCCATCATAAAAGAACTTGGCTGAGTATTTCCCCCTACCATATTCTCCATATTAAGATTTAGTCCTGATTTAGTTGTAAATAAAAGTGAAGATACCTTTCTATATATTACATCTGATGGCATTATAAGACTTGTTGCAATTCCTATATTACTCATAACTGATTTTGCAGTTTCAACTGTTATAAAGAAACTCATTTTTTCTAAAATTCCACCTATCATAGCACAAAAATATAAGATAACCACTATAACTCCTGATGCCATAGTTGACATAGAACAGCTTAAAAATATTCCTATTGAAGTTAATACTAATGGCAAAAGATACAGTGTTAATAAAGATTTTACTATTGCTTGAAAAGTGAAATTAACAACTACGCCCTTTCCAAAGAAAACATTCACTCCTATAATGCTCAAATATAGAAACGTTACATAAGGAATAAGCATCAATAAAATACCAATAAAACGTCCCAATACTATCTCATATCTAGCTATTGGCTTTGATAAAACAGCATCGTATGTACCGCTTTCAATTTCTGATGAAATTGCACCAACACTTGAAAAAATAGATAGAAAAGATATTATAAATCCTGCCACATACATTCCCATAGATATAAACTGATTTATAAAAGTAAGCCTTATAACAGCATCACTCGTATTTGCTTCAAAAGATTGATAGGCATACTTTGCTGCAGTCCCATAAAGAGCAAGAAATATTACAGTAAATATTAGAGTGAGGTATAAAATTTTCTTTTTTCTCATTTCAAGAAATGTAAGCCTTATTATAGTACTCATCTTTCATCCTCCTCACCTACAGTTTTGATAAATAATTCCTCAAGTACATTTTCCTTTCTCTTCATCATATATAAAAGTCCTTTATTTTTTATTATACATTCTGCAATTTTAGGAAGAAGTTCATTATTTCCTACATGCATTTCAATTTCATTTTCCAATTTTGCTAAATATGGATCAAAACTTTTTAATTCATTGATTATTTTTTCATTGCAATTTCCTATTGAAAGAAGTACTGGTGAATTCATAAGCTCATTAATAGTTCCTACTTTTTTTATTTTACCTTTATCTAAAATAGCAACTCTGTCTGAAATCAATTCTACTTCACTTAATAAATGGGTATTTAGAAAAATAGTCTTTTGCTGATTCTTTAATTTTAAAATAATATCACGAACATGCTTTCTACCAACAGGATCTAGTGCACTTGTTGGTTCATCCAAAAAAAGAAGCTCTGGATCTGATAATATGGCGCAACCTAAACCAATTCTCTGCTTCATCCCCTTACTATACTGCTTTATTTTCTTATGTTCATGTCCTTTAAGTCCAACTATTTCAAGCACTTCTTCTATTCTTTTTTTGATATCATTTTTTTTCATTTTGTATAGAAGCCCGTGATTGAATAAAAGCTCGTATCCTGTAAGCCAATTGTGATATTGAAATAATTCAGGTAAATATCCTATTTTCTTTCTAGCTTCAACATCACCTATAGGCCTTCCAAGAATTAATCCATTACCAGAGGTAGGATAAAGTATTCCAACAAGAGTTCTAATAAAAGTACTTTTCCCTGCTCCATTCTTTCCCAAAAAACTGAACACTTCTCCCTCCTTAACGGAGAGAGAAATATTCTGGAAACCTCCTTTCCCATCAAATTGCTTTGTTAAATTATACGTTTCAATAACCATGTACTAATTCATCTCCTCAATAAAAGACAATATTTCATCAACTGTGCAATTACCATTTATAGCATATAAATTCTCTTTATCTTGAAAATAAACATGTAGGTAATTTGAATTTTTCTCCTTAATTAATATAGCTTTTTGTCCATTAACAGTTATATCTTCCTTAGTTTGATATTCAGCTTCATAAGGTACTGGAATTGTAGATGTCAAATCGTCAATTTTCATAAACTGCTCTTTTAAATTTTGTGGTAAAAGGTTTATAGAAAATAAAGATTTTATTAATTGTTTTTCATCTACATCTTTTGGAATTTCCACTGTAGGTGTATTCATTTTCACTACATCAATATATTTTCTTTCTTCATCTTTATTTTCAGTCTTTTGTGTAAAGCTATAAGATACCAACTCATTAAAATAAATAGTAAAAGGCTTTTTATCTAAAGATTCGGGAAGTTTAGTTTTTTCACCTAGATAATTTAAAAGATCATTAGTTTTATCTATATCTAATTTTATAGTTACATCTGTTTTTGGTGCTTTAGAAACACGTTCATATACAAACCCTTTTGGTTCTTTAATTACTTTATCTATAGATAGTTTTTCTTTAATATCAGCCTCTTCCTTTGGAGCTTTTATAGAAGAATTCTTACCTCCTGAAGAAACATCTACTTTAACAATGTTTCCTATATCTTTAGACCCACTTCCATCATTAAATATTTTATTAATTTCACTAATGTCTTGTTTACTGATAGAGATACTGGTGATTTCCTGCATACGAAATATTTTTAATAGTTCATCTGCCTTCGTACGAACAGGTTCACTAAATACTAATCCTCCACATAAAACAAGTCCCGCTGCTACTGCAGACCATTTCTTAGCTTTTTTACTCATATTAAAAATCCTCCTTTTATTTTTCTCCTTAAAATCAACTGTACAAACATTAATAGGACGAGGGGGTGGTATTACCATATCACTTTGTAGAACACTCTCTATAAGCTTATCTTGCTGCTTCAATCTCTGAAATTTTTCTCTACAGTCAGGACAATCTTTTATATGTGATAATACCTCATTTACGTCGCCTTCATAGGTATTGTCAATTATCTTCTGAAGTTCCTCTAATTCATAGCACATTTATTTCACCTTCCCTTTTATATAATTGTAAAAACTTCTGTTTTCCCCGTGCAATAAGCTGTCCTATGCTATTTTGAGGAATATTTGTTGCCTTATGAATTTCTTCATAAGAATATCCCGAAAATTTTAAAATCAAACATATCCTTTGCTTCTCTGGTATATTTGTCAAAATATTTCTCACTTCTTTAATTTGTTCACTTCTAAATATTTCATCTTCTATTGAAAAAATATTATTTACTTCTTCTAAAATATTTTCTTCTCTTTTTATTCTTCTTTTTTCTCCTCGTAAATAATTAAAAGCTGTATTTGCGGCCACTTTTGAAAACCATGAACCTAAAAACTCAATTTCTTCCTTTGAATTATAATACTTTATAAAAACTTCTTGAGTTAAGTCTTCTGCTAATTCATTACTTCCAACTAAGTAATACAGCTGCTTATAAACTATTGGATAGTATTTTCCATAATTTATCTGAAATTCATTTTCTTTCACTTTTCTCCGCTTTGGGATCCCAAAAATATTAATCCCTCCTTTCATCTTTCACTAATATAAACACCACAGTATAAAAAAAAATGACACTAAATAAAAAAAATTTTTAATTTCTAAAAAAAGAAGCCATCTATGACTTCTTTAAAATTCCACATATATACCATTCCACAGCTAAAATATCATCTTCACTTAAAGCCTCATTAAACTGCTGTGAAAGTCTTTCTAATATTAAATTTTTATTATCTCCTATTTCATCTACTACCTTTCCAATTTCCTTTAACCTTTCAGTATATATTATCATTTCTTCTCTTGGTATTGGATCATCTGCATGAGATTCAATATAATAATCCACATCATAAGCTAATAACTTATCTATTAAAGGAAATAATTCTTTTGTAGTCCAGCTCCACTTACCATTATATATATCTACAAAAAGACAATCACCTATAAATAACACCCTATCTTCAGGCACATATATTACACTGGAATCTCTAGAATGTTCTCCTCCTACATGATCAATTCTACATGTAATATCTCCTAAATCCATTTCTACTCCTTCTTTGAAGGTGATGTCTGGTACTTTTATATTAGGACATCTTGGCTCTTTAAATTCCACCTTTATTTTATCTGCACAAAATTCAATTTCTGTACCTTCTTCTACACGCTTATCCAAAGCTTCATCTGACCAATCTAGCGGAATTAGTTCTTTCACTTTAGTTTTAGTATACTCATGAGCAAAAGTTCGCATACCCATATATGCAATTCCAAAAACATGATCCCAATGCCAATGTGTTATTGCTAAATATTTTTCTTTAGGAGGATTTAGTTTTTCTATCTCCTCTAAAAATTCTTTTGCATGCGCATCTGAATTTCCTGCATCTACAATCAAAGCTCTTTCTTTACCCATTATTATAGCTAACATAGGTCTATCAGTTTCTTCTACTGGCAGCATATAATAAATATTTTGTGTAATTTTTTCTAATTTTAAATTGTTATTCATCAGTTCACCTCATAAATTTATTTAAAATAAAACTCTCCTTTAAACTTTACCATAATTATCTATATAGTAAAAAAATAAAACCGAGAAATAATTCTCGGTTTTTGGTTTACTATTCTTTTAATTTAAATTTTTCAACATCATCTATCATTTCATGTGACATATTTGCCAGATTTTGAGCTGCATTGGCAACTTCAAGACTTGATGCATTCATTTGCTCAGAAGACGCTGAAACTTCTTCTGATGAAGCTGAAACTTCTTCTGATATAGCAGCTATAATTTCTGTTTTATGCAAAATATCATTCTTTTTAGTTTCAATTTCATTAGTAGATTCTGTTATATTATTTATCTTAGGATTTATTTCTTCTACAGCTATTGATATAGATTTAAATGAATTTATAGCTGTATCTATATCCCCTTTTTGATTTTTCAATTCGTCATTCATTACATCAGAAGTTGCAACCATATTTTTTGTATCTTCTAATATATTATTAATTAGTGTATATATATTTTGTGAAGACGTCCTGCTTTTTTCTGCAAGCTTTCGTATTTCATCTGCTACAACTGCAAAACCTTTTCCTGCTTCACCAGCTCTAGCTGATTCTATAGCTGCATTTAACGCCAATAGGTTAGTTTGTTCTGAAATACTGTTAATTAAATCTGTTATTTCATTTATCTTTTCTATATTTGTTCCTACATCAGAAATTTTAGTAACAAACTCATTATATACACCAGATACTTTTTCAACAGATTTAACTACATTTTCCATATCATCATTACTTGAATTTGCCATATTACTGATTTTAGTTGACATGTTATTTACTTCTGAAATATCATTTACCATACTATTTAATTTATTACTAAATTCATTTAATAATGAAACTATATTAGTTAATTCTTCTGTCTGCTGTCCTGTTCCTTCTGCTACCTGCTGTATTGCTGTTGAAATATTTTCAGTAGATGCAATAAATTCTTCAGATATTGCTGATAAATTAGATGATTGTCCATCAATATTTTGAGAATTTAATTGTATAGTTCCTAATATTTTCGTTATTGATATTTGCATTGTATTTAACGCTCTTGTCATATCTCCTATTTCATCTTTTCTTTTTTCATACTTTTCATCTATATTCACAGTAAAATCACCTGTTGAAAGAACTTGTAAGTGATTTCTCATAACTACTAAAATTTTAGATATATTATTAGAAACAAGCCATATTATTACAGCAGCTATAAGTAAAGCTCCTAGAGATAGTATAATTATACTTCTATTTAAAGTTCCTAATTCATCTAAAAGATCATCTTTTTGTACTATAACGCCAAGACCCCAACCAGTAGACTTTACAGGTGAATATCCAATGTAGCTATCAGCTCCACCATAATAAAATTCTCCTGTTCCACTTTCACCTGCTGCCATTTTCTTCTCTATATCTGCAAGTGCTTTCAATTTAGGATTATCCTTAACCATCTTTTGAGTATTTTCCATTTTCCTAACTAATTCTTTGTTTTTAGATGCAATAGTTGTTCCTTCTTTATTTATAATATAAGCTTCTCCTGTTTCTGAAATTTTTATATTATCCGTAATACCACTTATATCATTACCATCTCTTACTATTGTTAACACTCCTACAATTTTATCCTCAAAGTTTCTAATAGGCGCTGAATAAGCAATTATTATAGCACTATTATCTGCTTTATCCTGACTTACAAATGGTTCTGTTGCATTACTTTCTCCTTTTATTGCCTTCTGATAATATTCTCTATTACTTATATCTGTTATAATACCATTTGCCATCATACATTTACCATTTAAATCTGTTATAGCTACTGTGACATGTCCATGTTTTTTTTGTTCACTTTGTAAAATCTTTTTCTTTACTTCCCATGGAATGTTTTCATCTCTTATATCAGGTATATTAGCTATCATTTCTACCATATCAATTTTTGCATGTATGGCTTCTTCCACAGTTACAGTAGCTTGTTTACTCATTTCTAACATAAAATCTTTTGCATTATTTTCAAGCGATTTCTTTGCAATATTATAAGAACTAAATCCAAGCCCTAAGCAAATAACACTTATCATAGCTAAAAAATAAGCTATCATTTGTTTTTTTAAACTTTTAAATTTCATATTTTCCTCCTAATTATTTCTTAATGTGAATTTTATCCTATATAGTTATGCTTTATATATTATAATACAAATTTATCACAATTTATACATTATTCCACAAAATAATTGAATATTTTAAAATAATTTGAATAAATTGTAATAGATTGAATCTCCTAGCTAAATATTTTTTAGCCATGAGTTTTCATTTACATTCTATTTATATTTATTCACTCTCTATTTAACTTAATTTTTTCTTCAAAGCTTGGTTTATTTCTTTATAAAAAAATAACTTAAACTTATAACAGTACAACTAAAAAAATTCTATGCCTTTAAGTATGGTAAACATCGGCGAAAAAGTGGTTATTAAATCTTTGGTCTTAGAACGTAAGTAAAAAAAAGACCGGAAGATATGGGCCTATTGCCAGGTACTGAATTAACTATAATATCCAATAATTATAATTAAAGTAAAAGACTCAAAGCTCATATTAGGAAAATCTATTACAGATAAAATATATATAAATATTGTAATATAATTCTTAATAAAAAATAGTTCTAAATTATATAATAAAACTCAGAACAAAGTTTACTTTATTCTGAGTTTTATTAATTTTAAAGTTTATATTTATTATTTTTCTAATTTAAATTTTTCAACATCATCTATCATTTCGTGTGACATATTTGCCAGATTTTGAGCTGCATTGGCAACTTCAAGACTTGATGCACTCATTTGCTCAGAAGACGCTGCTACTTCTTCTGATGAAGCTGAAACTTCTTCTGATATAGATGCTATAAACTCTGTTTTATCCAAAATATCATTCTTTTTAGTTTCAATCTCATTAGTAGACTCTGTTATATTGTTTATCTTAGGATTTATTTCTTCTACAGCTATTGATATAGATTTAAATGAATTTATAGCTGTATCTATATCTCCTTTTTGATTTTTCAATTCGTCATTCATTACATCTGAAGTTGCAACCATATTTTTTGTATCTTCTAATATATTATTAATTAATGTATATATATTTTGTGAAGACTCCCTACTTTTTTCTGCAAGCTTTCGTATTTCATCTGCTACAACTGCAAAACCTTTTCCTGCTTCACCAGCTCTAGCTGATTCTATAGCTGCATTTAAAGCCAATAGGTTAGTCTGTTCTGAAATACTGTTAATTAAATCTGTTATTTCATTTATTTTTTCTATATTTGTTCCTACCTCAGAAATTTTAGTAACAAACTCATTATACACATCAGATACTTTTTCAACAGACTTCACTACATTTTCCATATCATCATTACTTGAATTTGCCATATCACTTATTTTAGTTGACATGTTATTTACTTCCGAAACATCATTTACCATACTATTTAATTTATTACTAAATTCATTTAATAATAAAACTATATTACTTAGCTCTTCAGTTTGCTGTCCTGTTCCTTCTGCTACTTGTTGTATTGCTGTTGAGATATTTTCAGTAGATGCAATAAATTCTTCAGATATTGCTGATAAATTAGATGATTGTCCATCAATATTTTGAGAATTTAATTGTATAGTTCCTAATATTTTTGTTATTGATATTTGCATTGTATTTAACGCTTTTGTCATATCTCCTATTTCATCTTCTCTTTTTTCATATTTTTCATCTAATTTTGTAGTAAAATCACCTGTTGAAAGAATTTGCAAGTGATTTCTTATACCAACTAAAATTTTAGATATATTATTAGAAATAAGCCATATTATTACAGCAGCTACAAGTAAAGCTCCTAGAGATAATATAATTATACTTGTATTTAAAGTTCCCAGTTCATCTAAAATATCATCTTTTTGTGCTGTTACAGCCATTCCCCAACCAGTAGATTTTATAGGTGAATATCCTATATAGTTATCAGCTCCACCATAATAAAATTCTCCTGTTCCACTCTCACCTGCTGCCATTTTTTTCTCTATATCTGCAAGAGCTTTCAATTTAGGATTATCTTTAACCATCTTTTGAGTATTTTCCATTCTCTTAACTAACTCTTTGTCTTTACATGCAATAGTTGTTCCTTCATCATTTATAATATAGGCTTCCCCTGTTTTTGCAAATTTTATATTATCCGTAATACCACTTATATCATTACCATCTCTTATTATTATTACTGCTCCTATAATCTTATTATTAAAATCTCTAATAGGAGCTGAATAAGTAATTACTATCGCTACCCCATTTACTTTGTTTTTACTTACAAATGGTTCTGTTGCATTGCTTTCTCCTTTTATTGCCTTATGATAATATTCTCTATCATGGATATCTGCTACAGTACCATCTGGATAAGTAAGTTTACCATTCAAATCTGCTATACCAATTCTAAGATGTCCATGTTTTTTAACTTCACTTTCTAAAATTTTCTTCTTTATTTCCCATGGAGTCTTTTCATCTCTCATATCAGGTATATTAGCTATCATTTCCGCCATATCAATTTTTGCATTTATAGCTTCTTCTACAGTTACAGCCGCCTGTTTACTCATTTCTATCATAAAATCTTTTGTATTATTTTCAAGCGCTTTCTTTGCAAGCTTATAAGAACTCCCCCCAAGCCCTATGCAAATAACACTTATCATAACTAAAAAATAAACTATCATTTGTTTTTTTAAACTTTTAAACTTCATATTTTCCCTCCTATTTTTTATATAATTTGTTTTATTGTATCTTTCAATAGATAAATAAAAGCCAGCACAATAAATTTAACTGCTTATATATTACTTAAAGCAATCAAAACTAATTATGCTGGCTTATATCTAGCCGAATAGGCTCCTATTCTCTATCTATCATACCATTACAATATTTACTTTTTTATACACTAACACTTCATATTGAACGATTTTATATTGATATACTTCTAGCAAAATAAATACTTATTCTCTATAAGTCTTACCAACATCTTGAAACAAATCTTTCTAATTTTACACTATAATGTCAACTATTTCAACTTCTATTCAATATGAAATTTTGTAATTATTTATATATACATCTATATACTATAAGTTTTTCTTTAAATATCTATATTGTGACTATTCTATAATCCATGACTCATCCTACTATATGTTCTACCAAGATAGTCCTGAATTATTACCTCTATTCTTTCATTACTATCTTCTTTGCTATCATATTCAACATTTTTAGAAACTTCTATTTTTTCAAGTTTTACATCTTCAATCTCCTTAAAAGGTTCCTCAACCTTTGCATTTTCATCTACTATTTTTCCATCTTTCATTATCTGAAATTCCTTTTTAACTTCACTATTACTATAAACCTTTACTTTAATATTCTTTAACTTTAACAAATTATTCTCAATATGCTTATCCAATTCTTTATCCATCAAATCATATCTGTTCTCTATAGATGCTGAAAATGCTAAATTCACATGGTTATTTGAAATGCTTTTTGATTTTGGATTAACATTTATCTCAATTCTACCTTTTAATCTAGAAAGAAAATCTATTCCTCTCAATTTTTCACTTCTTATATTTTTATTATTCTTAGCAACTACCTTAAACTGATAATCCTTTTTATATGGCAAAGTTAATTGTGATTTGTAGTTTAAATTTCCCATATCTCCTGCAAGTACTTCCTTCCACGCAGTTACTTCATGTGTTTTTTCATCTTCTGCTCCATATACAAGATACACCTTTGAACCTGCATTTAAATCATGCAAACTCCATTTCAATGTAATAGTTACATTATCTAAATCCTTTGTAATGTTTAATATAGAATAATCTACATTATATAACCATTGATTTGCATCGTATATTTTTCTCATAGTATTTGACACATTAGACTCTATATTATTAATGTTGCTATTCACATTTTCTATACGATCATTTGTTCTATCTAATCTCCTACCTAATGTATCCATATCAAAATACATTTTTAGATTTAAAATAACCAATAGTACTAAAAGTGCTGGCAAAAATTTATTTTTCATTTTAATCCCCCCTGTAGCAATTATATAAAAAATAGGCTATGTTTGTAAACACAGCCTATCTATTAAATATAGTTCCTAGCATTAAAATCCAAACTTTTGTATTTTTTCTCTAACACTTTTAATCTGATACATAATTTGTCCTATATTCAATGACTTTAAACATTTATTTTCCACAAGGATTTTTCCGTTTACCATTACGGTATCCACATTGGATGGGTTAGCTGAATATACCAAAGCAGAATAATAATCATATATAGGCTGCATATTAATAGATTTTGTCTCCATTATTACAAGGTCAGCTTTCTTTCCTACTTCAATTGAACCTATTTCATCATCCATATTCAAAGCTCTAGCTCCACCTATTGTTGCCATCTCCACAATTTCACTGGCTGGAAATAACGTTCTATCTTCATTTATCAATTTGTGTACCTTTCCAACAAGAGACATCTGAGTTATTATATCTAAAGTATTGCCGCTCATAGCCCCATCGGTACCTAATCCTATTTTCATATCTGATTTATACATTTTAACTGCTGGTGCAGTACCTTTTCCACCTTTTGCATTAGCACCTACATTATGAGATATACCCACCTTTCTCTCCTTTATCAGCTTTAAGTCCTCATCCGTTACATGAATTAGGTGAGCCCCTACAAATCTCTCATTCAGCATTCCAATACTATCCAAATAAGCCATAGGTGTCATATTGTATTTTTCAATACAATCCTCAAACTCATATTTCATTTCAGCAGCATGCATCATAATAGGAACATCATATTTTTCTGATATTTGTATAATCTTCTTCAAGCTTTCTTCGCTGTTTGTATAAGGTGCATGAGGAGCAACAGCTGGAGTTATAAGCTGGCTATCCTTCCATTTTTCAATAAACCACTTGCTGTAATCCAATCCACCATAAGACTCTTTACAATCAGGTGCAGAAAAATTCACAACGGTTTCTCCAAGTACTGCCCTTATTCCTGCTTCCTGTACAGCCTTCGCAACTTCATCTTCAAAATAATACATATCTGCAAAAGTTGTCACTCCTCCTAATAGCATTTCAACAATAGCATATTTTGCTCCAATGTATACCAGCTGCTCATCTACCATTTTTTTTTCTAAAGGAAAAATGTATCTTTGAAGCCTGTCAGGTACATCATCTCCCAAGCTTCTGAATACAACCATCGAAGCATGAGTATGTGCATTTACCATTCCTGGGATTAATATGCCACCCTCCCCATCTATTATCTGGCAGTCAGAATAATTTGATATTAAACTCTTATCTCCTACATCCACAATTAAATTCTCTCGTACAACCACAACTCCGTCTTCTATAATATCTTTATTTTTATTCATTGTTATTACATTTACATTTTTTATCAATATACTCATTCTACTATCTCCTATTTCTAATAAAACAAGCTAACAATCTCCTGCTTTTTAACATCGATAAGACCTTTATCTGTTATTTTTAATGCTGGACTTACTGGAAGGGATAAAGTACTGAAAGACATTATCTCATTCATGTGTTTATAGCCTAAATCTTGAAGAGCTTCTCTCACTCTTTTTAGTTTATCTGCTAAAACATCTATCCTCTCTTCAGATAAAATTCCTCCTACTGGCAGTTCAACACCAGCTTCTATTTTACCATCTTTTACTACACAGTATCCGCCATTGTTTTCTATTATCCAATTAACAGCAACAGCCATATCCTCTGCATTTCTTCCCATGACAATTAAATTATGCTGATCATGGGCATAAGTAGCTGCAACTGCTCCATTTTTAATTACATTGCCACAAGCGAGTCCAAAGGATTTATTTTTTTGCCCTGTATATCTATTTAAAACTGAAACAAGACAGCATTCAGAATTCTGCCATTCAAGTTCTCCTTCTCTTGAATTTAAAACAACCTTTACCTCATCTGTAAATGTAGTATTGCTATTAATCTTCATAGCTCTACAGTTCACTTCTCCAGCATACACCATTGAAGGAACCCTAAAATAATCCTCATTTACATAATCAACATCCAGACTATTATAAAAATGTTCTGGAAAACATCTATCATGCTGTGTATAATTGACTTTTCCGTTAAAAACCTCTTTTCCGTCCTTATATACAGATTTTATATCAAATTTATTTATATCACTAAGCAAAATAAAATCTGCTTTTTTTCCAGGAGCAATAGCTCCCCTATCACTAAACCCCATTCTTCTTGCTGAAGTGTAGGTTGATACATATATGGCATTTTCTACAGACATTCCTAACTCTACAGCTTTCTTAATAAGAATATTTAAATGTCCGCACACTAATTTATCTATCATTACATCATCGGTTACAAGACAAAAATGCTCATACAGATTATTTTCAATAAGAAATTTTATATTCTCCTCTGTCAGTGATTTTTCCTGAATTTCTATAAACATGCCATTTTCAATTTTTTCCTTCAATAATTCAGGAGTCTGCTGTGTATGATCTGAATCTACCCCACCGTATATAAATTTTGATAAATCTAACCCGGTTATTTTTGGACAGTGACCCTCAATTTTCATAAAAGGTTTTTCCTTTTTTATAAGCTGTATTATAGACTTTATTAAGGATTCATCCTCACTAATTAATCCTTTAAAATTCATAACCTCACCAAGACAGCACATATCATAAGACTTTATTAATTTAAGAACTTCTTCTAGTCCTATGCTTCCACCAGTAGTTTCAAGATACTTGGAAGTAGATGGAACACAACTAGGAATGCCGTAGAATATATCTACGGCATCCACATTAGAGCATTTTATCATAGCTTCTATTCCTTCTGTTCCAAATACATTGGCTATCTCATGAGGATCAGCAACTATAGTAGTGACTCCATACTGTACAGCTGCTTGTGTAAAATTTATTGGAGTTGTCATAGAGCTTTCAATATGCATATGTATATCTATAAGCCCTGGGATTACATACATTCCTTCAGCGTCTATAACTTTTTTTGGTTTTAACTCATCAATACAGTCCTTTCCAATGTGCAAAAATTTATCGCCTAAAACAGCAGCATTAGAATTAATAAACTTTTTAAAATAAGTGTTGTATATAAATGCATTTTTTATTAATAAATCTATCTCCATAATTTTATCATCCCTATTGATTTAATATTCTATTCCACTTATCAATCCAATCTTTTTTCACAGAATTCACGAATGTATTATCTATAACATTTGCTTTTTCTAAGCTTTTACCATATGTTAAATTTTTGCTTTCTTCTTCTGAAAGTTTAACTTCAACATTTACAGGAGATTCACCTAGTGCTTTCGCTGTTTTTGTTTGAACCTCTTTGCTTAGTGCATAATTCATGAATTTTAAAGCCAATTCTTTATTTTTTGAGTTTTTAACTATATTTATTGTATTGAAATTTAAATATGCCCCTTCTTCAGGATCAATAAATTTAACATTAGGATTTGCTTCTTTTACCTTTTGATAAGCAAAATCTGCTATTACTGCTGCTGCAATTTCACCATTAGAGAACATATTTGCAAGATCTGATGATCTTTTATATGTTTTTACCAAATTAGGCTTTATTGCTTCTAATTGTTTAAATGCAGCTTCTCCCTTATCATTCTTAACATCAGCTCCTGCTTGAATTGCTGCTGAATAAACAACTGCTGGTCCAAAAGTAGTAGTTATATCTGGTATTGATACTTTACCCTTTAAAGCTGGATTCCATAAATCTTTCCATGATTTCATTTCAAAATTAACCTTTGATGGGTCATATGCTATAGCTGCTCTATTTAAAGTATATGCTGGTCCGTACCCTTGCTCTATCAAATATTTAGCTTTTTCAGTTGAATTCTTAGAATTTGGTACTTTGCTGTAATCCACTTTCTCAAATAACCCTTGTTCAACACCTTCTTGTGCAAAAGATTCAGATAAATATATTATGTCAATATTGCTATTTGGATTAGCTTTTAATTTAGTTAATCTTTCAGAGTTATTTCCTGTTTCTAAAACTATTTTTACGTTATTTTCTTTTTCGAATGGTTTAAATACATTTTCCCAAAGCTTGTCTTCATCGTATCCCCATGTTGAAATTACAAGTTGAGTTGGCTTACTGCTGTCTTTTTTATCAGCAGCCTCTTTTTTATTTGTACCGCAAGCTGCAAACATTGTAGTAGTTAAAATTGTCATTAGAAATAAAGCAATTTTTTTCTTCATAATTTTCTTACTCCTCCTAAGTTTATTTTAAACTAATATTATTTTATTTGAAGGTAAATATAAATTCACCTTATCACCCTGTTTATACTTTACGTCACTGCTTTCATTTACAACTAAAATTCCTAAGTCTGTTTCTACTGTGTACTGATATTTGTCACCTAAATATGTGCGGATTCCAACTATTCCATTTATAACATTAGTATTTTTATCTTCTTTTAGTATCTCTATATCATCTGGTCTTATAGTCCCTTTTATCTTTTTAGAATTTAATTTATTTTCATAATCACATTCAAACTTAACACCTGCATTTGACATATAAACATTTTCTTCTACTGCTTCAACATCAATGAAATTTTCAAAACCTACAAATCTAGCTACAAATTCTGTAGAAGGATAATTATATATATTTTCTGGAGTATCATACTGCTCAATAACTCCTTTATTCATAACCGCAACCTTATCGGAAATAGAAAAACATTCTTCCTGATCGTGAGTAACAAAAACTGTAGTTATACCTAGTTGCTGCTGAAGCTTTCTTATTTCTATTCTCATTTTTAATCTCAGTTTTGCATCAAGATTACTTAGAGGTTCATCTAAAAGAAGAAGATCAGGCTTTATAACCAGTGCTCTAGCTATTGCAACCCTTTGTCTTTGTCCTCCTGAGAGTTCTTTTGGATATCTATTTTTGTAATCACCTAAATCAACAACTTCTAATATCTTATTAACTTTCTCATTGATTTCTGCTTTATTTACTTTTTTCATTTTTAATCCAAAAGCTACATTATCAAAAACCGTTAAATGAGGGAATAATGCATAGCTCTGGAATACTAGTCCGAAATTTCTCTTATGAACAGGAATTTTTGTATAGTCTTTTTCATTAAAAACAAATTGTCCTCCTGTTGGTTCTATAAAACCTGCAATAACCCTTAAAGTAGTAGTCTTACCACATCCACTAGGTCCTAATAAAGAAATCAGTTGTCCTTTTTCTATATCCAAATTTAAATCTTTCAGTATATCTGTTTTTCCATCATATGAAACTTTTATATTTTTCAAATTTATTATTGCCATAATAACCCTCCAAAATCTATTTTGAAAAATAGCTTAATCCTAAAGTTTTTTCCACAATAAACATTATTACAATAGTCATAATCATAAGCATAACCGACAAAGCTGATACTGTCGGATCATAATTGTATTCTATGTAGCTCATCATATTGATTGGTAGAGTGCTTACTCCAGGTCCTGTTAAAAATATTGATACAGGTACATTATTAAATGAATTTATAAAAGCTAACATGAATGCAGCTATAACCCCGGATGTTATATTAGGAAATACTACCATAAAAAAAGTTTTTACATTGTTCGCACCTAAACTTACAGCAGCTTCTTCTATTGAATAATCAAAGCTTTCAAGACTTGACGCAATAACCCTTATTATATAAGGAATTATTATAACAGTATGTCCTATTATTAAGCTTGCAAAAATAGGTAATTTCAGTTTTATAATAATAAAATTGAATAATGAAAATCCAAAAACTATACCAGGCACTATTATAGGAGAAAAGAATATATTCTTTAAAATTGCTTTTCCTTTAAATTCATATCTGCTCAAAGCATATGCTGCAGGTATTCCTAAGATAAGCGCAACTATTGTAGCTAATACCGAAATCTGAATACTTGTTTTAAATGTTCTCATAAACATTTCTGAGTTAAATATATTTGAAAACCACTTAATACTGAAGCCTTTAGGCGGAAAAGTAATATAAGTATCAGGTCCAAAAGCTGTTGTTACAATTATCACCAAAGGTGCAAACAAGAATATATAAATCAAAATTACGAAAAATGTTAGCAGTTTACTTCTCTTCACTTTAAACCCCTCTTTCGTTTAACCTACTGGCCAATTTGTTTATTATAAATATTACAGTTACAGTACTTATACTCATGATGGCTGCTACTACAGAAGCCGAATTCCAATCTCCAAGGGTCATAGTTTTTTGATATATTAGAGTGGATAATACCATATTCTTGTTTCCCCCTAATAATTGAGGTGTAGTATAAGTAGTTAATGCTCCTGTAAAAACTAAAACAGATCCAACAATTAGTCCTGGAATACTTAAAGGAAATATAACCTTAAAGAAAGCTTTAATTCTACTTGCACCTAAGCTTTCTGCAGCCTCTAAAAGATCATTTTCTATATTTTCCATAACTCCAACAAGTGATACTATCATTAAAGGGAGAAATAAATAAACCGTACCTATTATAATGGCAAACTCTGTATAGAGAAGCTTAACTGGCTCTTTAATAAGCCCTATATTCATAAGAAATGTATTTACTATTCCATTCTTACCTAAAATAGTCATCCAGGCAAAAGATCTTACAACGGAATTGGTCAAAAGTGGGAAAACTGTGCAGGCAATCAATACGCCTCTTATGTTTTTATTACTTCTAGAAATGAAATACGCTACAGGTATTCCTAAAACCACTGAAATAACAGATGTAATTAGAGCTATATTTAAAGTTCTTTTAAATATTTCAACATAATATTGATCCTTAAAAAATGCAATATATTGTTGAAAATTTATGCCTGTTTTATCTACAAAAGTAGGTAATATTATGTACACAAGTGGTATAAATAAGAATATGAATATTAATGCAATACCAGGAATCAATAATAAATATAGCCATTTATTTTTCTTCATAAATCTTCTTCCTTTCTCTCAAATAAAACTTTTCTGCTGAACTTATACATATTTTTCAATTATTAATATTCGTATATGTACGAATATTAAACTACTCATTTGGTTTATAATTCACTTTTAGTATAGCATCTACATTTTTTCAAGTCAATAATTTTTATTAATCTATAATGTAGTACACAAAAAAACTTCTTAAGAATTTTTATATCTAAATTTAAAAATTCTTAAGAAGTTTTTTATCATAATTCTATTTAAACTGTTCTTACGCTCTTCTTTCTACTATCTTTTAATTCTTTTTCAACTTCATCTTCTAATAGTATCTTTTCTTTTTCTTCCTTCAAACTTTTCTTAAAGGAAACCATAGCAAATATCATTATAAATGCAAATGGAAATGCAGCTAATATGGAGGCAGTTTGAATCATTTTGAGACCCCCTGCTAATAAAAATATAATAGTTAAAGCACCTTGAAGTATTCCCCACACAACTTTTTTTAAATTTTTAGGATTTAAATCTCCTTTTGAAGAAAGCATAGCTAATACAAAAGTAGATGAATCAGCTGAAGTAATAAAGAATATCATTGATAGTATCATGACTAGATTACATATAAAAAATCCTAAAGGATATTTACTAAGAACCATAAAAAATGCTGTTTGTGTCTTTTTAGCAGCTTCTAAAGCTAGTGAATGATCTACATTAAATCCTATTGTTCCAAATACAGCAAACCATATAAAACATAATAAAGATGGTATTATTAAAACTCCTAATAAAAATTCTCTTATAGTTCTTCCTCTTGAAATTCTGGCAATAAATATTCCTACAGGAGGTGCCCATGCTATCCACCATCCCCAATAAAACAATGTCCAATCATTATACCAACCACCGTGTAAAAATATGTTATTGTTAGTGGTCACCAGTTCTTTACCATATATCGCCAGTCCACTAAATAAATTTTTAAATATGCTTGATGTAGGTCCTACTATTACAGCAAGCCCAATCATTAATGCTGCTATGAAAAGATTAATGTTTGACAAAATTTTTATACCCTTGTTAATTCCCACAATAGCTGAAGTCATATAACATATAGTAACTATACCTATTATTATTAGCTTTATTTTTATATTTTCAGGTATGTCAAATAAAAAATTAAGTCCTGCATTAATTTGCAAAGTTCCAAGGCCAAGAGAAGTAACAACCCCAGCTACTGTTGCAAATATTGTGAATATATCTATAACATTACCAAGCCATCCTTCAGCTCTTTTTTCTCCAATTATTGGAATAAGTGCACTACTCATTAAAGCAGGCTTTCCTTTTCTATACTGCATATATGCCAATATTAATGCAAGAATAGCATAACATGCCCACGCTGATGTACCCCAATGCAAAAATACTTTTTTTAAAGCAAACATTTTTGCTTCTTCAGTAAATGGTTCCACATTAAGAGGATTTGTATAGTGCACTAGTGGTTCTGCAACGGACCAAAAAACAAGTCCCATTCCCATACCTGCACAAAAAAGCATTGCAAGCCATGATATGAAACCGTATTCAGCCTTTTCATCATCTTTTCCCAACTTTACTTTTCCTACTTTACTGAATATAAGGTAAACACAAAATATAAAAAAACTCAAAATAACACCAGAGTAAAACCAATAGAATTTATTAAGTAAAAAATTCAGAGCATTACTTGATGCTGTTTCAAAAGTTTCAATATTAAAAAATGCATAAATTAAAATAAGTATTAAACTAATACTTGAAATATAGAACACCTTGTCCTTTTTGATTCTATCAATAATAGAAGTCACATATTTCCCCTCCTTAAGCAACAACTTACATAATATCATAAGATGTATGTTTAAACAACTTTATTATAGCATATAAGTTGCCACTTGTAAAATATGTAAATCAACTTTAATAATGATATATAAGTAAATATTATCCTACTTAAATGTAATAAATATTTTTTGTTCTATCATCTTATAGCATGAATACTCTTATTGAAATTAATAAAGAATAACTATAGAAAGAGGTGATTTAAAATGAAGGACGATATTAACGAAAGACTTGAAGAAAAGTT
This sequence comes from Clostridium ganghwense, assembly GCF_026735165.1. Taxonomy (GTDB): domain Bacteria; phylum Bacillota; class Clostridia; order Clostridiales; family Clostridiaceae; genus Clostridium_H; species Clostridium_H ganghwense. Next base: position 511,091 of record NZ_JAPQES010000001.1, read on the forward strand.
ATATAGCAGAAACTTCACTAAATTTGGTCTAGATATGAATCCAGTTGTATCTATAGGTGCTGGACTCATTATTCTGCTTTTTTCCGGATATGCACTTCTAAATTTAGAGCGTGCAAATGAAGTTTTCGTGAGTGTTAAAAATGTAATTATATCTAAAGGGGATTGGCTTTTTATATTATCTAGTAACTTTTTTATTGGAATTTGCATATTTCTTGCATTTTCAAGATTAGGTAATGTTAAAATAGGTGGAGTTAATGCTGAACCTGAGTTTACAAACTTTGCATGGTATTCAATGTTAATATCTGCTGGTATGGGAATTGGATTAATGTTCTGGTCAGTTGGGGAACCTTTATATCATTTTACATTTACTCCTCCAATTTTCCAAAGCAAAAATGCAATTAATTCAGCTTTGGCAACTACTTTTTTTCACTGGGGAATACATCCCTGGGCAATATATGCATTATTATCTTTAGCTTTAACATTTTTTGCTTACAATAAAAATCTGCCACTTTCTTTAAGGTCTGTATTTTACCCAATATTAAAAGATAAAGTATTCGGTATTATAGGTGATATCATTGATATAACTGCAGTGGTAGCATGTCTATTTGGACTGGCAACTTCACTTGGTCTTGGTGTACAGCAAATTAATAGTGGTTTAAATTATTTATTAGGAATACCTTTTGATGTTAAAATACAAGTTGTATTAATTGCTATTATTACTTTTATAGCTACTATATCTGTGGTTTCTGGAATAGATAAAGGAGTTAAATTCTTATCCGAATTAAATATTAAGATAGCTTTTATATTTATGATTGCTATTTTTATTCTTGGACCAACATTATATATACTAAGTTTATTTTCTAATGCTTTAGGTATTTACTTAAATGACTTTATTAAATCTTCTTTTTTTATATCACCAAAAGACAAGAGTTGGCAAGGTAGTTGGTCTGTATTTTATCTTGCATGGTGGATATCTTGGTCTCCATTTGTTGGAATGTTCATCGCAAGAATATCTAAAGGACGAACAATTAGAGAATTTGTATTAGCAGTATTATTTGTTCCATCTCTTTTATCATTTATATGGTTATCAATATTTGGCGGTAACGCTATATATATAAATGAGCAAGTTAATGGAAAATTATTTGCAGTGGTACAGGATAATCTTCCAGTCGCTTTATTTGAGATGGTAAGTTATTTAAATATACCAATTTTATCAGGTATTATAAAAACTATTTTATCAATAATAGGTACATTATTAGTTATCTCATTTTTTGTTACTTCAAGTGATTCTGGTTCATTAGTTGTAGATAATATTACATCAGGAGGAAAATTAGATTCGCCAGTACCTCAAAGAATATTTTGGGCTGTAATGGAAGGATTTGTAGCTGCCATATTACTATTAATTGGCGGTAAAAAAGCTCTTTCTGCATTGCAAACAGCTGTAATTGCTACAGGACTTCCCTTTGCAATTTTGTTAACTATAACCAGCATATTGCTTGTGGAAAGTATCCATCATTCTTATAAAAAACAAAAAAGAATTAAAGATATAAAATTATATAACAGCATCATTGAACATACTTCTGAAGAAAATGAAAAATGACATATACCCATCTTCCTTTCCTAATACTATGTTATAATACAGTTGAGTATACATAACGTGTAGCAGCATGTATACTTAACAAAAATATGATAAGTGAGGAAATTAAGATGAGTACAAAAAAAGTATTGATTGCTGACGATGAAGCCCTTATAAGAAAACTTGTAAAAGACTTTTTAAAAAAGCAAGATTTTATTGTAATAGAAGCTGAAGATGGCCAGCAGGCATTGGATATTTTTTTTAAAGAGCAGGATTTTGATATTGTTATGCTGGATGTAATGATGCCAATCTATGATGGATGGTCTGTTTGCAGAGAAATTAGAACAGAATCAAATGTTCCTATAATTATGCTTACCGCAAGAGATCAGGAAAATGATGAATTATTTGGATTCGAGCTTGGAGCAGATGAGTACATAACTAAGCCTTTTAGTCTTAATATACTATCAGCAAGAATACAATCATTATTAAAACGTACCAATAGCACCAATAAATCAATATTGTCCTTTGATGGATTAGATATAGATAAGGATAAGCACAGCGTTAGTATGGATGGTTGTAATTTAGATTTAAGTCCTACTGAATATGATCTTCTTTTTTATATGGCTGAAAATAAAGGAATTGCCCTAAGTCGAGAGCAGCTTTTAAATTCAGTATGGGGTTATGATTACTTGGGAGATGTAAGAACAGTAGATACCCATATAAAAAGACTTAGATTAAAACTAGGTGATAAAAGCAACTTCATCCAAACTGTAAGAGGACTGGGATATAGATTTGAGGTGACTAAATGAAAAACTCTATAAGAGCTAAGCTTTTTAAGGTAATTTGTTTTCTTATCACCTTTTTTATAGTTTTTTCATGGTTTCTCAATTTAAATTTTCTAGGTAAATATTATACTCTTAAAAAGAAAAACATGTTGATAGATAACTACAAAATGATAAATGAAATATACAAAGGTAATCTTGAAGATATTTCTCTACAACTAGAAATATTAGAACGTTCTTCGGGTATTCATATTACAATTCAAAACATGAATTCTATAAAATATGATTCTTCACATAAATTTTTTAATAATAATCTTAAAAACCGTAAAATTCCATATGAAAAAATAATTCCATATAAAAAAACGGTTGATTTGATTCCTAATATACATAAAATACCTGCTGAAAAATATATCTTTAGAGTTACAAAAGACCCTAGATTAAAAACCAACTTTTTAAATCTTATTTCTGTTTTAAATAATAAAGATATCCTAATATTGAGCACTCCATTGGTAGCAATACAGGAAAGTGCGGATATTGCAAATAATTTCTTTCTTTTCACAGGAATTTTAACGCTTATTATAGGCGGCATTCTAGCCTTTATATTATCAAAACGTTTTGCAAAGCCTATTTTGGAATTAAATAATATAGCAAAAAAAATGTCCGTACTTGATTTTTCAAAAAAATATGATGTAAAATCCAATGATGAAATCGGTGAACTTGGAGATAGTATAAATTCTCTATCTTCTCAACTTGATAAAACTATTTCAGACTTGAAGTTTGCCAATGATAAATTAGAAAAAGATTTGGAACGAGAACGTAAGATTGACGAGATGAGAAAGGAATTTATAGCAAATGTATCGCACGAACTAAAAACCCCACTTTTTCTTATCCAAGGATATTCAGAAGGATTAAAGCTTAATATTACTGAAGACGAAAACGAAAGAAATTTCTATTGTGACGTTATAATGAATGAAACAACTAAAATGAACAAACTTGTAAAACAGCTTTTAGAACTGTCTCAATTAGAATCTGGAAATTTAAAGTTAGAAAAAAACTCTTTTGATATTTACTCTCTTTTAGATACCGTAATAAATAAGTTTAAAGCAGTTCTTGATGATAAAGAAATTTCTATAGATATACCTGCCAAAGATAATATAATGGTATATGCTGATAGGGATAAAATTGAACAGATTTTAGTAAACTATACTACCAATGCTATTAATCATGTAGATGATAAAAAACAAATAAAAATTGTTATGGACACCATAAAAACTAAAGTTCGTATATCAATATTCAATTCAGGAAAACATATTCCTGAAGAATCTATTGATGAAATCTGGACCAGTTTTTACAAAGTTGATAAAGCTAGAACTAGAGCTTACGGTGGAACTGGATTAGGATTATCCGTTGTCCGCAGCATTCAAAATCTTCATAATAATGCTTATGGAGTAATGAATACAGATGATGGTGTAGTTTTCTGGTTTGAATTAGATAAATATGAAAATTAAAATACGCCCTCCTCCCGAGGGCGTATTTATTATTTATTTGTATTTTCTTGTACTGGCATATTTTTATTCATCTTACCTTTAAATCCTGGTTTATGATGCTTTTGTGGATGTCCAGGTAGTGTTTTTCTTATTTCTTTTGCTTGTTCTTCCGTAATTGTTCCATCTTCTATAAGGCTCTTTATAGGGTTCGTATGATTATTCTTTAAGTTTTTTATATATTCTTTTCGTTCTTCCTCACTCATATCCTTAAATTTTTCAAAATCAGCTTTTTTAGTGTCTTGTGCAGTTTTTATAGCTGATGCAATTTTATCTGCTTGTTCTTGAGTTATTGTTTTGTTTTCTACAAGTTTACTTAAATCTTCTTTTAATTTTGCATCTTTTAATTCAACAGCCTTCTGATGCATTTTTTCTCTTAGTGCATCTGCCTTTTCCTGAGTTAATATACCTTCATCAACCAATTCTGCAAACAATTCTGGTTTTCTTTGTTTACCCTGTTTATCTGTTCTATCCATTTTTCTATCTTTTGGTGCTTTCTTACCTTCTTTTTGTGCAGCTTCTCTACGCTGTGCCATGAATTGTTTTGCTTCTTCAGCCTTTTTATCTACATATGTTTTTATTTTGTCACTTTCGTCCTGTGTAATTAAGTTTGAACTTACTGCTTCTGTTAAAACTGCCTCAAATACTTTATTCATTTCTTCCATTCTATCTTTATTAAATTTGTTTTTATCCATAGGTATTCTGTGTTCTATTTTCAAACTTTTATCAGTATCTGTAGCTTTTTCAGTTGCAGCGAAAGCTGAGCTTGCAGCTGATAATGCCATTCCTCCTGCTAATAATCCACACATTATTTTAGCTTTTAAAGATAATTTACTTGATTTCATTTATATTACCCCTTTCATTTTTTTATTATTTGCTTGTTTCTATGCTTTTATTATAGGTATATAATATGGCAGTTTTGTGACAAAATGTTGTAATGTTTGTGACATATATATTCTAGTAAAAAATCACGATTTTAAATGTAAAACCTAATTTTTATATTAAAATTGTCCTTAATTCAGCTAAATCCTTCTAAAATCAAAAAAATTGGAGCTTTATATAATTTTATTATGGTTATATAATCCTATAGGAAAATTAAATATTTGCGGAGGAACCTATTATGGATAGGAACAAAATCACTGGGACATTACTTGTTATTATATCGGCTATGACCTTTGGAAGCTTGCCTTTGTTTTCAAATTTTGCTTATGCTCAAGGCATACCGGTAAGCACTCTACTGTTTTTAAGATTTTTTACAGCAAGTCTTATTTTATGGCCATACGTTTTAATAAAAAAGCTTCCATTTAAAACTTCAAAATATGTCTTTGGACATCTTCTTTTAATAAGTTTTATTGGATATGCATCTTCAGCCTCTGGACTTTTTTATGCTTATAAATATATATCAAGTTCTCTGGCTACCATTATAATTTATTGTTACCCTATTATAGTTGTTGGGTATGAAATGTTTTCTTCTAAAAAAATAGATTATAAGAAAATTTTCTGTTTACTAATAACATTACTTGGATTAGTTCTAGTAGTTTGTACAGGCCCTATTAAAATGAATTGGACAGGCATTTTACTTGCTTTTATCAGTGCCGTTGGATATGCGTATTTCTGTATAGGACTAGAAAAAAAAGAAACTCAAACATTAAACTCCATAGTAATTTCAACATATGTTATGAGTTCCTGTATGATAGTTTATTTTTTACAATGCATAATAACTAAACAAACATTATTGCCACCAAACACCAAAAGCTTTTCATATGCTGTGATTTTAGGTATTTTGTGCAGCATTGTGCCTACAGTAACTCTATATGAAGGAGTTAAAAAAATAGGAGTTGGAACTTCTGTTATCATAAGTACCTTTGAACCACTTTTTGTATGTATTTTAGGAGTTATCTTCTTAAATGAAATTGTAACTTCAAATATGATTATAGGTGGATTACTAGTTATTTTTTCATTGATGCTTTTACAAATGCCAACTCTAAAATTCCCATTAAAAAATAAAAGACGGACTATATATAATTCAAAGTAAACATATTCAATACTAATCTTATTAAAATTAATAGGAGTAAAAGAATTTTCATTCTTTTACTCCTACTTAAAAGTACAACTCTCTTTAATATAAATTTATTATACTGTCTCATGCTTATTAATAATGAAATTTTTAAAGTGAATTGTAATGACATAAATAGTCATAATAATAAGTGCTATACACACTAAAGCTCCAATTGCAACTAGTACCCTTGATAACATACCTAAATCTAAAATAATTGGAAGGAATATTGCTGCTGCTGAATAAAAAGGAAGCTTTATATTTAAGCTGCTCATATTATATTTTTTACTTAAAAATTTTAGCCCTACCCCAATCATTAATAATAAAGGAATACATACTATTGGTATTACTAAAAATTGAGTTCCACATGATTCATACCATGGCAAATTTTTATTAAATGATGTATAAATCATCAAAGCAAATAATAAAACTATAATCTGTGATAAATTTAATATTGTATATGTAATATTTCTAATCTTTTGTTCCATTTTTACACCTCGTACAAAAATTTATTTTTATTAATTTTCATTGCATACATTATAAATCTTACATTAAAATAAATTCTCCTTTTATGAAATCACCACCTTTCTTTTATACTTTTAGTGTAATTTTACACTATTGTTGTAAAAACGTCAATATAAATTTTTATACAATTCAAATCTACCTTATAGTAACATTAGGTAAACCTTTTAACTCTTGTATAGTCTTATCATCAACATCTTCTAAAAAAATTTCTTCTAAAGATTTTAATTTCTTAATATGATTAATATTTTTTATATTTACATTGTAAAGATACAATTTCTTCAAATCTGTAAAATTCTCTATACCATCTAAGCTCCCAATTTCACAATCACTCACACAAAGCTTATCAAGATATTTTAAACTTTTTATAGTATAAAAATTTTTAAAATTTATTTTATTTATAAATAATTGTTTTAAATTAGGAAAATTATCCATACTAAAAGTTTCATATGTTTTTTCTTCTTCTATGTCCCATTTTTCTATATTACGAAAATGTAATTCTTCTACAGAATTCATTTGCCCTATATTTGATAAATCTTTCACCTTACTACCATAAAAAGATATTTTTGTAACTTTAGTTAACGAAGATATAAGATTTAAATTTTTAATTTTTTTATCTCTAATATTATAAATCTTAATTTGTTCTAAATTTTTTAACTGCTCTATTCCTTCTAAATTAATTACATCTCTAAATGACTTAATATCTATAAACCTTATTTTTTGTAAATTCTCTAGTGTTATTCCTCCATCGCACCAATTCCTTTCGAGAGCTTCTTCTACACATCTTTCAAAATTCCTATCTTTTATCAATCTATTTTTACTTATGTAAACATTAATGCAGGTAACTAAAGAAATTATTAATATACTAGATAAAATTTTCTTCCATTTATATTTTGAAATATCTTTCCAAATATAAATAACAACAAGTGTTGTAAAATAATAAGCTAATATAATACTTATTGTATAATCTATTTCCAGCTTATTCATTACAGCACTTAATAGAATAATTCCCATTAAAATTATCAATTCAATTCTATGAAGTTTTCTGAAAATTATTAAATGACAAAAATACACTATCCAATATAAAATTAATCCTGAATAAATAGTAGTTTCTATATTAATATTAAGTAGATATACAATTATCATTATTACTAAAAGTACTGAATACATTAACTTTTCCTTTTTAAAATTACTCTTTACTTTTTGCTCCATGACCCATCCCCCAATAAAATATAATCATTTACGAATATTATGATTTATTGTTAATCTTATATCTTCTTTTATTTAAATATGTACCAATTGCACTTGCCATAATTACACTTATCCATTGATACATACTTATAAATATTCCTATAATTCCAACTCCATAATCATTAGGATCAGTATGAGTAGGGAAAAATTTAGCTCCTTCAAATAAAATTATAAACCAGTATATTACGTAAGGAACTGAAATAAATAATACATTTAACCAACTTCCTTCTAAAAACAGTCTTATTGCAATTATGTAAAGTAGTGTTAATAAGACAACTCCCAAATTTAGCAATATAACATTAGTAAACATCCAATCATAAGTTATTAATAATCTCATATATAATTCTCCAACAATAGCAAAAACAATGCTTAATATTTGAGTTACAAGAATCTGTTTTATTATCTTGAAAGCTTTATTGTTAATACTATTTTCCATATATAATCACCTTCTTTCTTTAATCTTTTACACCTTCATTTCTAAATACCTAATAACAATTAAGCTTCATTTTTTCTAAATCCCCAAATAGTAGTAACGCTTCCTAAAAAACTAGTTAAGTATTCAATTCCACTCAAATCAAAATTAGCATCTACTGCAAGGATACCTCTTGCAAATCAATTCTCATCCTATTGTACTATATTAAACCTTAAATGTATAAAAATAGTATAAATCTATTATTTGATGCATAAGAAAAGAACTTCATATTAGTTTTCAAAAAATAAATAGAGCTGCTGAATCAGCAGCCTGAAATTATAGTTATATTTATAGTTATTACTTTTTGTCATTCTAATGTTTCAATCCTTGCTTTAATTAAAGTTGCTAAGTTGCTCTTAAGTTAGGAATAGAAGAATTTTAGAATAAAAATTCTTAACTAGTTGAAATAATGATTATGCTCATTATCTAATCTATTATTGTTCTTACAAAATAGTCGTCATATATCATAAATTTCTTGCCCAATGGAATATATCCTTTTTTCTTTAACGAAATGACTCTTTCTTTTGCTGTCGGAAACGCTTTTGTAAGTATAGATTTCACATCAAATAGATAATAAAACGATTCATTTGTAATTTCTAATATAGCATCAATAACTTTCTGATTTTCGTATTTGCTCTTTAAATCTATTCTTAAAACACCATAATGATTAAAATCATCTTCTGATATTCGTTGAAACATCTCAATAGTTCCAATTATTTCATTAGTACTATTTAGAATAATCGTCCATCTCACAAAATAACGATTACTATATGAATAGTTCCAAAATTCAATTGCCTGTTTCATTCTTTCCATTGAAGTATAATAAAAATCATCTCCGTGACAATTATCATAATTAAAAAATGGGACCGACTTTTTATCGGAGTAACATTTTAATAACTCTTCTGCATCATCCAAAATTGTTTGCCTTAATGTAATGTAGTTGTTTTTACAAGTTGGACATACTTCATATACATTTTCCATCCGCTATTCCTCCTGCATATTATATAAATAATATTTGTTTCGCAATATCTTTATATTATTCAACATCAAAACATATTAAATTGTATCATGTTAATCCTTACAATAACAAAATAATATATATTTTACAAAAACATTTGAGCTGCTCAATCAGCAACTCAAATGTTTTTACACAGTTTTTCAATATTAAATATACTTAATATCTCTTATAAACAAATTATTTTCTCTTGCAATCTTCTCATAAAAGCTTACATCTTTATCCTCTCTAAAAAACACTGGGAACGATAAGTCATAATTTCCCCAAACTGTAAGTGGTATCTCCATAAAATGCAATGTGCAGAAATGTAATTCTCTTGTTGATAGTTTTGTTATAAAAGGAATTAACTCTTCATTATCTAATAAAAAGTATACTGAATCAGAATTTAAGTTTCTTACATGATTTATAAATGTTAACTTGTCATCATAATCTAAGTAATTTAAAACTCTAAGAATTCCTGCATTATCTATATCTTTTAAATAAAAATCTACAATTATTGGCTTGTTTTTATTAAGATTATAAATCTTTTTCATAAAATTTATAAATCTTTCTTCATATTTTAAATTATACTTTTCCACAGAACCTAAAAGCTCATTTGATTCTGCTAAAGTTAAAGCATGATCATGAACATCTAATACTCCATTAGTGTAATTTTTAAATCCTTCATCTATATTATTAATTGCTATTTTTTTAATAGAATTAAATTCTTCTCTAGTTATAGGTTTTAATAGTTTTTCCATTATATTTCGCATCTCCTAATTACAACTTGGTAATGTTAATCAATCATTAATCCCATTGATACAGAGTCATAAAATTTACCATTAATAAAAAAGTCTCTTTTTAATGTTCCTTCTTCTAAAAATCCAAGCTTCTTATATAAATTAATACCACGTGTATTATCAGTTCTAACCCTTAAATTAATTTTTCTAATTGTACCTGATTTTTTACTCCATTCAATTAAATATTTTATAAGTTCTTCACCTATACCATTTCCCCAATATTTTTTTAGAACACTCACTCCAAATTCACCTACATGAGCATTACGTGGCCTTGGACCACCTGAAAAATTCAGATTTCCAACTATCTTTCCGTTAATTTCAGCGATAATAAACAGAGCATTATCCTTCTCTAAAGTATTTTTAATAAATTCTCTTTCTTGCTCAATAGTTCTTCCAAATTCTCCTGCTGTAAATGTCAAAAAATCTGATTCTCCCCCTATGATATTTAGATATTCTATTAATGCTTCAGCATCTGACTTAATAGCCTTTCTAACTATAATTCTTTCATTATTAACCTTCATTTTTTATCAGTTCTCTCCTATATAATCACATAATATCAGACTATTATATCATATAGAGTAAAAAGTTTCATGAATGATAGATTTTTTAGCATCCTACCCTTTAATTTTCAATATTAATTCGTATATTATCTTGGGAAAGGAGCCAAAAACATGAATAAAAAAATTATTAATAATAACATATATCGCAAAGTGGAACCAATACGTACAATATGTGGATTATATTTTGAAAATGATGTAATGAAAAGATCGGTGAAACAAGCCAAGAAGTCCAAGTCTAATATGGAAAATATCAGTTTTTCAAAACTTCTAGAAGAACTAACTACAGAAAAATGTCATGAAAAATAGAGAAAATTCTCCACTAAATGATTTTAAGGAGCCATCAGGCTCCTTTTATGTCATTCTTCCTTAATCTTTCCTCTTATCAAGAATACGTTTTAATTCATCAATTTCATCTGATGATAATTCGCTTTCACTTAAAAAATTAGCAAGCATAGCATTTAAAGAACCATTGAACACACGTTTTATGAACGATTGGCTTTCTGCTTTTATGCATTCATTTTCCATTACCATAGGGAAATAATGATAAGTTTTTTTGTCCTGTTCGTCTACTTTATAGCTTAATACACTTTTTTTTACTAAACGATTTATCAAAGTTTTTATTGTTTTGGGCTGCCACTTAGTTTCAGATAAGGCTTCAACAACTTGATTTGCTGTACATGGTGTATTAGCCCAAATAATTTTCATCACTTGCCACTCTGAATCAGATATTTTAGGTATATTTGACATTTTTGATACCTCCGTATTACAAATATAATTTTAGTTTTTAGATGACTCCAGTTTAACTGCATAATAGTTAAATATCTCATTAAAAATCTGTTTTCCAACTGGAGCTGCTATTTGTCCTGCGTAGTAATTTGATGAATCAGGCTCATCTATAGATACTAAAACTGTAACTTGTGACTTTTCTGTGTTTTCAATAGGTGCCATTCCAACAAAAGAAGCTATATATTTACCTTTTTCATATTGTCCATTTGTAACTTTTGGAGCTGTTCCTGTTTTACCTGCGATATGATATCCCTTAATATACGCTTTTTTACCTCCACCTTCTGAAACGACTTTTTCAAGATAACATCTTAATTGAGATGTCACAGTTTCCTCAAGGATTTGCTTTGCTCCGTAATCATCAAATACTTTGTCTATAATCTTATTTTTATTATCATAATGTACAATTTCTTTCATAACATGAGGTCTAATCCATTTACCACCATTAGCAACAGCGTTGAAAGCTGTTAAATATTGTATTGGTGTTGAAGTGTTAGTTTGGCCAAAAGATATAGTAGCTAAATCTATAGGTGATATATCTTGGGTTTTCTTTATTATTCCACTTACTTCACCTGGAAGATCAATTCCTGTTTTTTCTCCAAAACCAAATGCTTTAATATATTTATTTAACTTTTCAGCTCCTAATTTTTGTGATAAATCTATAAAACCTACATTGCAAGAATTTTTAAAAATGTCTTCAAAATTTTCTTTACCATGTCCTTTCCAGCATCGAACATTTCTTTTTCCTATTTTTATTCTACCATTACATACAATCTCATAAGTATCTGGATTAACTACTTTTTCATTTAAAGCTGCTGCTCCAGTAATAACTTTGAAAATAGACCCTGGTTCAAATGCAGTGCTTATAGCTCTATTAGTATTCTTTTTTTGAAGATCATAATCGCCTTTATTAACCATAGACAGAATTTCTCCATTATTAGGATTCATAACTATTATGCTAACGCCTTTCGCTTTATTATCATTTAAAGCTTTCTTGGCAGCTTTTTCACAAAAGTTTTGAATATTATTGTCTATAGTTAAAACTATATCTTTTCCTACTGATGATGTTGAATTTTCAGATGGTGATAAATACTTATCATATTGATTCTTAACTCCAGTAATGCCTTTTTCATCAGCTAATTTTTGTCCATTTCTATCAACTATTTTTCCTTGATTTGTTGCTTGAAGCTTATCATTTGAATTTTTACTAGAAGCCAATACAGAGTTGTTTTTGGGATTAGTCAACATTATACAACCCATTACAATTAAAACAACTACTGGTATTATAGACCACTTGTATGAATTTTTCTTAAATAAAGAAATCATAGTAATCCTCCTTTTGATTTGAGATTTATTATTTATAATACATGTCATTCCATAAACACAATTAGTTTTTTTATAACTTTCTAATAGTTTTATAATTGTCTGTCCGTATTTTATACAATCATCAGAATTTATATATGATAAAGCTAAAGCATCACACGCTACTTCTCTATCTTGACGCATCATATAAAATGAGTACCATAGAAAAGGATTAAACCAATGAAGTATTTGTAAAATACATGTTATACAATTAACAGGAATGTCTTTACGCTTTAAATGAGACATTTCGTGAAAGATAATATATTCTAATTCATCAAGGTTAATCTGTTTATCTATTCCAATAGGTAATAATAATTTTGGTCGTATAAATCCAAAAATAGCTGGAGTTTTAACTAAATCAGTATTTAAAATTGTTATATTATTATTTAAACCAATTTTATATTTACACTGCCTTACAAGTTTTAAAACATATTCGTCTGTACATTTTTGTTGAGTCTTAAGTTTAAGTCTGAAATTTATAGTTGCTGCTATTGTATAAAATCCTAGTATTATTATCCCTATTAGCCATATAAGACATGCTAATTTTAAGTATATGGAAACATCATCAGTTGTGGTTTCTATAGGTTTATAAAATATAGTTTTTTTAGTATTATTACTTGAGATAATCTTATTTTCTTTAGCATTGCTGCTTGGCATAATCATATTATCTGTTTGTATATCATCATTTTGTTGTGTAGAAACAGTGAATTCATTTTCAGTAGGTTTAATCATTTTATAATTTGATACATGATTTATTTGTGTAATTTTGTGTTCAGCTAAATAAAATAGATTAAAAATACTTAATGAGCTTTGTGGTGCATATGGTATTATGAGTCTAATTACTAGTAACATCCAAATGCAGTAGTGCCATCGTACTCCTAACCTTTCTTTAAACAACAGCTTAACTAAAAGAATAATGCAAGCCAAAACACTTCCTAAAGCTGTTGAATACAGTACCCACTTAAAAATAAATAAAAACCATGTCATAACTTCACCATTTAACCTTTCCTACTGAATCGTATATTTTAGATATGTTTAACATTTTTTACGCCTCCGTATTACAAGTGTAATCTTTAATCATATATTACACTTGTAATCTTTGATTGTCAAGTTATTCCTCAACTATTATTTTCTACACTACCCATCCAAAGTATATCCTAATAAATTAAAAGTAGTTTTAATAATATAATTTATTCTAAAAAACTCACTACAATAAATAAAATTATTACACTAATAATAAAACTTGAAATAGCCCATATGGCAGAATAAATAAAATGTTCTTTAATATTTTCAGCTTTAGACACTAATAAAACTCCATAAGTTAACACACTTACTCCCCAAACAATAATGTACCACTCAATATCATAAATAAACGTACATATTGAGAAAAATATCAATAATAAAATATACTGAAATAATAACATATTCTTTTCTCTCATAATTTTCATGTATTCTTCAAAGCTCAAAAGACCTGAAAACAAAGCGATTTGTGTATTAATCAATTCTTTAAATTTATTCATGCCCTACTCCTTATTTTAAAATAATAAAAAAGTCCACTTCTCAAAGATTGTTTTGTAATGTCAAAAATATATCGCAATATATAACAAATTATACCACACAATCCATTGAGCAATAAAATACTGAAATATAAAAAATTCTTGTTGCAGGAATTTATTTTAATATATAGAATTATGTCAGTATAAATTTCATTACATTTTTGTAAAATAAGAAAGGGTGATTAAAATGACTTTCAAATTACCAAAATTCACACCGCCTAATTTTCATAAAGATTTTCTTAAGGATGCACCTAATTGTAAAACAGTAGAAATAATAAAAGATGGTGTTGCTCCATCAAATTATCATGCAATGTCAATCTATCCTGAATATTTTAAAATAGATGGTGAATGGATACTACCTACTCAAAGCCGTATGGACTGTGTGCCTGTTGTCACAGATGACAAGAGAGTAGAAGTAGTAGAATTTAGAAATCTTCGTGTAGGTGATAAGGTTGTAATAGGAAGAACTGAAGATGCCAGTGAAGGTATATATATGTATACTAAAGGTTTTAAAACTTTAAACGGAAACAAAGATGCCTTTGCATTCAGAACTGGAAGGTCAAGAGAAACTGCATTTTCTAAAGACTATGATGAACTTTATAAAAGATTAAAATACGATAGAGATCATGGACATATTGTTTGGGTACTTGGACCAGCAGTTGTATTTGATTATGATACAAGAAAAGCTTTATCAGCCCTTGTTGAAAATGGATATGTTAATGCTATTATGGCTGGTAATGCTATGGCTACTCATGATTTAGAAGGTAGTTATCTTGGAACTGCTCTAGGACAAAATATATATACTCAAGAATCTGTTCCAAACGGACACTACAACCATTTAGATTTACTTAACGAAGCAAGAAGAGCAGGATCTATTGAAAATCTTATGGCAGAAGGAAAAATTAAAGACGGCGTTGTTAAAACATGTATAGAAAACAATGTTCCTCTTATCCTTGCTGGTTCTATAAGAGATGATGGTCCATTACCTCCAGTTATTGCAGATGTTTATAAAGCACAAGATGCTATGAGAGCACAAACACGAAAAGCAACTACTGTTATTTGTCTTGCAACTACCTTACATACAATAGCTACTGGAAATATGACACCTTCTTACACAGTACGAGATGGTAAAATAAGACCTGTTTATATTTACAATGTTGATATATCAGAATTTGCAGTTAATAAATTAGGTGATAGAGGTTCTTTAGAAGTTACAACCATAGTTACAAATGTTCAAGACTTTATGGTTCACTTAAAAAATAATTTAATTGATAATGAATAATTCTAAGTATTCATCTTTAAGGCAGAATTCATTGCAGCAATAAATTCTGCCTTAATTCTTTATTTCACTTTTTAAATACTCCTCTATCTTCAAATTCCTATATGAACACAAAGTGTAGAAATATTAAATAATCTTATCGTATAATATAATTACTCAATGACGTCCTACTTTAGTTAATTTTTATACATAATTGAAATATTTTAAAGGAGATACAATTATGACTCAAAATGGTATGCTGTCTAATATCACAATAAACTACAATGGGAAACAACTTAAATCGTCAACTAAATTTAGAAAGGGTAATAATAAACTTATAGTCTTTATTCATGGATTAGGATGCTCAAAAGAATCTTTTGAAGATGTTTGGTATTCTTCAAATTTTAAAAATTATTCAATATTAACCTTCGACTTAATTGGTTTTGGTAATTCCTCAAAACCCCATGATTTTTCATATACTATTGAAGAACAAGCAGAAATCTGTAAACTGCTGTTAGATAAGTTTCAATACCCTACAATTCATATAGTGGCTCACAGTATGGGAGGAGCAGTAGGTTTATTACTTACAGAAATGATAAAAGATAATTTAGCCTCCTTTATCAATGTAGAAGGCAATTTAATAGGTGAAGATTGTGGAATAAGTAGACGAACTGCTAA
Organism: Clostridium ganghwense; assembly: GCF_026735165.1. Lineage (GTDB taxonomy): Bacteria > Bacillota > Clostridia > Clostridiales > Clostridiaceae > Clostridium_H > Clostridium_H ganghwense. The sequence goes on from NZ_JAPQES010000001.1 coordinate 527,285, forward strand.
AATTTCATTTGAAAAATTTAAAAATAATATGTTTAACAGACTGAAATTTGTAGCTAAATCTTCTGACGAATCTGATTCAAAATTATGGGCTAAAATGCTTGAAACCTCTGATCCATTAGGTTTTTATAAAACTTCAGAATCTCTTGTAGAATGGTCGGATAGTAATAAACTATTAAAAATATTTCATAGCCTTCAATTAAACAAATCATATATCTACGGAGATAAAAACTCTCAAATGAATATTTTAGATGAGCTTATAGATATAAAAAAGATTTCTATCTCAAATAGTGGACATTTTGTTATGAACGATAATCCTAGTGAATTTTATCAAACAATATATAAATTATTAGCTAACAGATAGGTATTTCAACTTTTCCTTAAAACCTATGTGGACAGTTTCTTCAATTCAATAAAAATTCAAGAACTGTCCAGTTTATTATTGGATTTCTATAAAATCAATTTTAGAACTTATTGTATTTTCTTCTTTATCCTTCTCCACATATTTAAAAACTCTAGTCATTTTTATTAAATCCTTTATATTCTTGCTATCCCAAATAGATTTACCATTTTTAATTTCAGGTGAAACCCAGAAACCATAATAAAAGTTCTTACCATAAAAATCTTCCCTATCTCTTAATAAATCAGATACTGTTTCCAACCTTCTTAGTATGTAAGTTTGTAAATTCTTTTCCTCTTGATTTACCCCATTTAAATATAAATAGTTTTGTGATTTAATACACATTAATTTTCCAAAGTCCTCAGCAAATTTATCTAATCCTGTATGATACTCACTTTCTACAGCCCATATAATTTCTGTATTTATTTTTGCTTTTGACTGTTTTTTTGCAGGGTCTTCAATACATTTTTGTTTTGTTAGTGAAACATCTAAAAGCCATTCTCCTGATGTTTTTCTACCACTCTCATCATCAACTTTTTGCACGTTTAAATGATAGTACAAATCATTTTTAACATAAAAATCTTTTAACCTTTCTCCTAAAGCTGAAACAAATTTTGCTGATCTGTATGTATTGCTATTCTTGAATTTTTCATTATAATCCTTTATTTTTACAGCTTCCTCGAAACTGTCTTTAACAATTCTTTTAACATCTAAATCTGTAAATATTGACATATACTTATATCCCCCTAAATTAAATTTTAAAATTGTTTTCCTTATTTTAAGATATTATATTTTAAATAGCAATACCATACATTATAGTTTCCTCCTGTTTCATTATTTCCAACACAAAATATCCAATCCAAAATACAGGTTAATATGAAACAAAATTTTAATTAGGTTTGTTTTTAATGGAAATTAAATTGATTTGGTGGTAATATAATTAAAGAATAATTAAGAATAGTGAGGGTAATTATGAAAATAGGCTTTGATCACAAAAAATATTTAGAAGAACAATCAAAATTCATACTTGAAAGGGTGAACGATTACGACAAACTTTATTTGGAGTTTGGAGGAAAACTTTTATTTGACTTACATGCCAAAAGAGTACTTCCAGGTTTTGATGAAAACGCAAAAATCAAGTTACTACATAAATTAAAAGAAAAAGTTGAAGTTGTTATTTGTGTTTATGCTGGAGATATAGAAAGAAACAAGATTCGTGGCGATTTTGGTATAACTTACGATATGGATGTTTTAAGATTGATTGACGATCTTAGATCTTATGAATTAGATGTTAATAGTGTTGTAATTACTAGATATGACAATCAACCTGCAACAACAGTATTTATGAATAAACTAGAAAGACGAGGAATTAAGGTATATACACATCGTGCAACAAAGGGATATCCTACAGATGTAGATATTATTGTTAGTGATGAGGGGTATGGAAAGAATCCATATATCGAAACTACAAAACCTATTGTCGTTGTAACTGCTCCTGGTCCAGGTAGTGGTAAACTTGCAACTTGCTTAAGTCAGCTATATCATGAACATAAGCTTGGCAAAGTGGCAGGATATTCTAAGTTTGAAACTTTCCCAGTTTGGAATGTGCCACTTAAGCATCCTCTAAATATTGCATATGAGTCTGCAACGGTTGATTTAAAAGACGTCAATATGATTGACTCTTTTCATTTGGATGCCTACAATGATGTTGTAGTAAATTATAATCGTGATATTGAAACATTCCCTGTACTTAAGAGAATTATTGAAAAAATCACAGGTAAAGAATCTGTTTATAAGTCACCTACAGATATGGGTGTTAACCGTGTTGGATTTGGTATTATTGATGATGAGGTCGTTAAAGAAGCTTCTAGACAAGAAATTATTAGACGATATTTTAAAACTGGCTGTGAATACAAAAAAGGCTATGTTGATTTAGATACTTTCCATAGAGCAAAGCTAATTATGGAAGAGCTTAACCTTAAGGCTGAGGACCGTAAGGTAGTTATACCAGCTAGAGAAAAAGGAGTTAAGTTACAAGAGCAATTATGCAAAAATGAGAAATGTCCTGCGTTAGCTCTTGAACTTCATGATGGTACAATTTTTACTGGTAAGAGCTCAGATACCATGGATGCAGCAGCAGCTGTAATTTTAAATTCTATTAAACATCTTGCCAATATTACAGATGAAATTCATTTAATTTCACCAGTAATCCTTGAGCCAATAATTAACCTTAAATCAAAAACATTTAGCAGCAAAATTACATCTTTAACTTGCGAAGAAATTTTAATTGCACTAAGTATTAGTGCAGCGACTAATCCTATGGCTCAAGCAGCTATGGAAAAACTATCTATGCTTAAAGGTTGTCAGGCACACTCAACAACTATTTTAAACACAAATGATGAACAGACATTGAGAAAATTAGGTATCGATGTTACTTGCGATCCTGAGTATCCATCAGATAGTTTATATTACAGTAATTAATGAAATTTTTTAATTAAAAAAGAAGCCTATATCAGAACTTATCAGCCCATTGGCTGAATAGTAAGATATAGGCTTCTTATATTAAAATCAAATCATTTATTTATCTTTATAATTTAATTGCTCAGTAAAACTCACATCAAATTTAAATGTACTTTTAATAGCAGATTTAGGACATACATTTGCACAGGTTTGACAATTAATACATTCACTTGAAAGTATTCTTTTTCCTTCATTTTTATATGTTAATAGCTTAACGTTCATAGGACATACTTTTTCGCATACACCGCAATCAACACATTTATTTGCATCAATTTCAATTTTCATAACTGAGAATGGAGAAGTTAATTTTTGAATAACAGGAATCGGACAAACATATTTACAAAATGCTCGATTATCCTTCAAAACATATGCTAAACTTATTCCTACTACATAATAAATAATGTTTCCTCCTAATAGCATATATAACTCTATCATATGGTGTTTTCCAAAATTTTGCGAACCAAATGTAGACCATATAATTAAAACAACAATAAGAGATAAAAAGAAATGTATATATCTTATTACTCCAAATTTTTTCACTCTACCCTCTTTAGGTATTTTATATGGTAATAAATCTAACACCATAGCTGTCCAACAAGCATATCCACACCAGCCACGTCCAAATATCAACGGTCCTACAATTTTTGCAACAAAATAATGCAATGTGGCCGCTTCAAAAATACCTAACATGAAATATATAAAAAATCCTTCTAATTGCATATTTTCTCTGTTTATGATACCAAGAAATATTAACATATAACATCCAACAAGCAATTGAGTTATTCTTCTTCCCCATGACTTATGTTTTTTAGGTAAAGCACCATTTAAAAACATACCAATAGATATAGATAAACCAATATATCCAAAATTAAATAGATAAAAAGTATTACCTGAAGCTTTCCACCTCCATATACCAATACTTAAAAACAAAATAAGAAAAACTAGTGGTTTTTTTAAGCTTTCATTAGAAATATTCCATCTCTCATTAGAATTTTTCAAAATTAGTCCCCCTCTAAATACTTTAAAATTTCATCGCTTGAATAATTATAATATATTTATTTTTCGTTCTTAAAACAAGTAACTTTTGTCATTATGTATATATTACTATAGTCACCTTTATAAAATGATATATTAAGAGGTAATTTATTTATTACATTGTAGTAATAATTGGAAATCGGATGAAAAATAAAGGAATAATTAATTAATTGTCGAGTGTAAACAAAATAATCAGTAATTTGTGAAAAATCAAATTCTTGATTTAAATAAATTTAACTTTATATAAAAGGAGATGATAATTTGAGATTAAATATTAAGCAAAAATTAACTATGAGTTTTGTCTTAATAATAACTATAATGTTAATAGTTAGTGGTACTTTATTATATGAATTATTTTCTATAGATAAAGACTATAAAGTAATTGTTAATAAAAATGTACCAGTGGAAAAATATGTAGAGGAAATAAGGGCAATTAATTTAGAACAGGTTGCTGCTGTAAGAGCATATATTCTTTATGACGATGAAAAGTTTCCACCATTATTTGAAGAACTTAATGGTAAATCAGAAGATATTTACATGAATATAGAGAAAAATATAGAAACAGATGTTTCAAAGAAACATTTGGTTAAGATAAAGGAAATACATGCAGAATATTCTAAAATAGCAAAGGATGTTTTTGCATTAGTGAAATCTAATAATGTAGAAGCTGCTGTTAAAAGAGCTTTTGATGGAAGAGAACATGTAAGACAAATAAAAGTTGCTACAGAAGAGTGGCTGGAATTTGTAGAAAGTTATGATCAAGGTATTATATCAAATATTAATCATTCCATTAGTAGAACAATAAAAATTAATATAATTATACTAATTTTTATTTTATTATTTGTTATTATTTTAGTATTATATTTTATTAGAGATATATGTAATCCACTAAGTGAGCTCGTTACCCATGCCAATAGTATTTCAAATAGTGATTTAAGCTGTGAAATTTCAGAAAAATTACTTAAGAGAAAAGATGAACTAGGCGAACTTACAACTGCATTTGATAAAATGTCTAAAAATTTATGTAAATTAGTAGGAAACATAATAAAATCTTCTGAAGAAGTAGCAGAGTCTTCTGCATTACTTATGGATAATTCTAAAAAAACAGTAGTAGTATCACAAGAAATTGGGAAAAGTATTGACGGTATAGCACTTGGAGCATCAAATCAGGCAAGTAGTACTGAAGAAGGTTCCTTAAAAATAGATGAATTAGGTAATATTGTTGAAAGTAGTCAAGAATGCTTAAAAGAACTAAATGTTTCATCAGATAAAGTAATGTTATTGATTAATGAAGGAATGGATATTATTAAATTATTAATGGAGAAAACTAATCGAGTAAATGAAGCTTCAAGAAAAGTTTACAGTGAAATTATAAAAACAAATGAAAGCTCTGAGTGTATATCACAGGCTAGTAGTGTGATATCATCAATAGCTGAACAGACAAATTTATTAGCTTTAAATGCAGCTATTGAGGCTGCTAGAGCTGGAGAACATGGTAAAGGATTTGCAGTTGTAGCTGAGGAGATACGAAAATTAGCTGAGCAATCTGCTGAATCAACCAGAGAAATTGATACAGTAGTAAAAGAGCTGCAGGATAATTCTAGAGAAGCAGTTGAAACTATGAAAGAAGTAGAGATTATTTCAAAAGAACAGGACGTAAGTGTTAAACATACTGAAGAAAAGTATAAAGGAGTAGCTGAGGCTATGTCTAACTCATATGAATTTATTAGAAAAACAAGTAATTTAGGCGAAGAAATAGCAAATATGAAAAATAATTTATTAAGTATTGTTCAAAATCTAGCAGCAATTGCTGAGGAAAATGCAGCAAGTACAGAGGAAGTAGCTGCATCAACAGAAGAACAGACTACTTCGATAGATAGTATTTTGGAAGCAAGTGAAAATCTATCTAAGTTAGCTGAAAAATTACAAAATGAAGTTATCAAATTTAAGATTGTCTAAAAACTCCCCGCAGTATCATGGTATACTGCGGTTTTTTACTATTCATAAATATCACAAGCTAATTCTTCTAGCAAATCTCTGTTTAAAATAATTATTGAATCTTTTTCTTTTTTTATTATTTTTTGATTACATAATTTATTTATAGTTCTTGTTAAGTGTCTATAACTAGTTCCAAGCAAATCTGCCATCTCTGTTAGCTTATATGTAAAAATTCCATCTGTATTAGATGAATTATCACGATTAGGTGTAATGGCTAAAATATAACTAGCTAATCTATTTTCCAATGGATATAGAAGGTTAATTGAACTTGATTTTGAAATTTTCTCTAACTTTCTTCCCAAGCTTTTACATATATATTTTAAAAACTTTGTATCATTAATTGCATTTTCCCTTAGATTATCCATTGCAATACCTATACATAGGGTATTTTCTACAACTTGAATATTAGAGCTAGTTATATCGCCCTCAATAAATTCAAGATCACCAATTACTTTTAACGGTTTATAAAATTGTAATAACAAAGATCTTCCGTTTTTTAGCAAAGTATATACTTTCGCTTTTCCTTCAACTAAAAAATAAAAGTAATCTAATTTTTCATTAGATCTGCAAATATGGTCATTTTTATTAAATAAAATTAATTCCATATATTCTTTCATATCTTTCTCAAAAATATCTTCAATGTTATATTTCTCAATATAATATTCTAATTTGTTTTCATCATTTATTCTCAACATTTACATTTTCCTCCTATCTTACTTATATTATAAACTATTTAATTGAATTTAGGACACATGTCCTATTAGTATTGATTATTTATATGATATTTTAATTAAGCAAAAGAAAATAATTTGGAAATGGAGGACTTTAGATGCACAAGTTATCAGCTGTGTTTATAGGCTTATTGATTGCCATAATGGTAACCTTTAATGGATTTCTTGCAAAATATATGGATGATTATTTATCAGTATTAATAATTCATATAGTAGGATTTTTAGCAGTAAGTTTAATTTTAATCATTAGAAAAAAGAAATTTAATTTAAAACAAGGAATTCCTATTTATCTGTTTAGTGGAGGTGCTGTTGGAGTTTTTCTTGTACTTTTCAATAATATATGTTTTAAACATATGGGAGTATCTTTAACATTATCTTTAGGTTTATTGGGACAATCAATCGCCTCAGTAATTATAGATCATTTTGGGTTATTAGGAATGGCTAAATACAAATTTAGGACTGAAAAATTAATAGGATTTTTCTTAATCTTTGTAGGAATAGTCGTAATGATAACATATTAGGGAGGTAAACTGTATGCTTTATATTATACTTGCATTTGCAGCTGGGTGTTTAGTTATTCTATCAATGATAATTAATTCTCATTTAGCAAAAAGAATTGGTGTATTTCAAGGAACTTTTATAAACTATATAGTAGGTTTATTATTTACTGTTATAGTTTTACTATTTAGAAATAATGCTATAAATTTATCTTTTAATAATTTATCTCAAATTCCATTTTGGGCTTATTTAGGTGGATTAATAGGTGTAATTGTTGTGGCCATATCCAATGTGATAATACCTAAAATCCCAACAATTTATTCAACTTTACTTATTTTTCTTGGACAACTTTTTACAGGTATTATTATAGATTCTTTTACAGGCAACTTAATTTCAAAAGGTAAGCTAATTGGTGGATTTTTGATTATAGCAGGATTGGTATATAACTTTAATGTTGATAAAAAACACTTAATTGAGAATGAATAAATATAAGGACTAGATATAGATTTATATAAATAACAACTCTATATTCAGTCCTTATATTTTATCTTAGATTAATTTCTTACAATTTACTTGTTTGCATTTTCAGTTTTTTCCTTATCAAACTCTTCAAGTTTATGTTGTTTCCAATCTAGTCCAAGTTTACTATAATCTATTTTGTTAATAGAAGTCTTTTTCCAGATGTCACTTACTGTACGTTTATTTTCAGTTGTCATATTTGCAACAGGTAAAGTTACACTTTGAGTATAAATATCTTTTCCTACTTTTATAATATGTGTATATTCATTTTCTAAATTTTCTAAATCATATGTCTTAGTTTCATCTGAATTTACAAACTTCTTAATGGCATCCAAATTATATTCTTTTTCAATGTAATATAATTTAGCTCCATTATATTCAGCCGATTCAATCTTAACCTTTGCCAATCCCATACGAATTTCATCGTCTTGCAATAAATATTTAGCTCTTTGTTCAATAATTTCCCTAATTTCGTTTGTATCCAATCCTGCAAACATATTTACACGCATATTACTTGCAGGTTCAGATGCTCTAACATGTTCATCATTGCTGACATGTCCTCTATATCCTGAACTATAGTAGAAATCCTCAAAATAGAAGTCATCATCGAAATCATATCCGTTACTAGAAGTATTCCATCTCTTTGTTACTTTTGTTTCAAAATCATACTTTTTCATTTTTAGTTCTTTTGGAGCATTTAAATTTATTAATGATTTAGCTGAAACAATTTCTCCCAAATATTTGCTAAAGCATGTTTTGTCCAATTTAAATGAATTTAGCATATTTTCAAAACTGCTTCTCTTCTCAGTATCTTGATATTTGTCTTCCATCATTGTTGCAGACACCAAATATTTGTATCCATTTCCTACAACATATACGTTGTGTACAATATAAGGTTTCTTAGTAACTGTTTTATAACGAGTCACTACATGATGAACATTCATATTACCTTGTTTTTTTGATTCATTCTTCAATATATCGTAAGCTTCTTTATGATAATTAGTTTTTAATTCTTCTATTTCTTTTTCTGCCCATTGTGAAGCAGTTTCACCATTTTTAGATGAACTGATTAGATTAACAGTAATTCCTTCAGGTACTTTAAACTCATCTTCATCCTCTTCTATACTCTTTGCTGCTTGATTTAGCTCTTCATCACTGTATACAGGACGAAAAGTTTGACAGCGAGCATCAGGTGAGCCTTCTAATTTCCAATAAGGACTCATTACCATTTTCCAACCATAGCTTTTATTTTTATATTCTCTAGTAGTACTAACTGAATCTGATAGTTCCTTTATATATTTATTGTTTTTATCAAAAGAAAGTTTAAAAGAAGATGCCAATTTATCAAACATTTCTTCATGCTGCTTATAAAACTCACCTTTCATACTTATTGTTAAGTTATATATATAATTATTTGCTACATAGATTCTATTCTCAACATAATCTTTTAACTCGTCTTCTGGTTCCTGCATCATAAAGAAACTAAATTCTTTATTTGCTTTTATTATGCGAATATATTTTTCTCCCCTACTATCTTTAGCAATATCTACAACAAATTCTTTATCCTCATCACGCCAAGGTCTATATCTTCTTGAGCTATTTTGCATTTTGTAAAGAATCTCTTCTAAAGTTAGATTATCTTTATTCTTACTAACTTCTAACTCAACAGATGACTGATAACTTTTTGTAGACATATTAAAACTATTTACACGTTCTGATTTATAAATAACCGCATCATCTGGTAGATGCATAGACCATTTATATATACAGCTACCTACTTCATTTTTCATCATATCTTTTTTATTTGAAAATACTTGATATAAATCTATTTTTCCATCAGCGTCTTTAGCATATGCTACTGGAGCAACCACTCCAATAGATAAGCAAGCACAAATTATCATTGAAACGATCTTTTTCTTATTCATATTATTCCTCCTTTCCTATTTGATTCCTTCTTGTTTTTGCATTTCTTTTAATACTACTGAAACATCAATTTTTTTATTTTCTCTGCTAAATGTTAATTTTACTTTATCACCTGGTAAATGTTTCTTTAAAATCTCATTATATTGAGCAATAGATGTTATATCCTTACCATCTATTGCTTCAAGCATATCTCCTTCTTTTACCTGCTGTGAAGTCACTACCGCATCCTTTTGAATAGCTACTACTTTTAATCCTTGATTAGTTGGAAGTCCTAGCAATGCTGCCCAGTTTTCTTCAAACTCAATTCCTGTAAAGCATCTTTTTATTTTTCCAAATTTGTTATAGTGATCTAAAAAATAATTGATATTACCTACAGGAATAGAAAAATTCATTCCTTGATAAAACATATTTCCGAGTGTATTTATACCAACTAACTCACCATTCATATTAACAAGGGGTCCTCCACTATTTCCTGGATTAATAGCTGCATCCGTTTGCAAATACGTATAAGTACGGTCTACTGGTCTATTTAGTCCACTTACAATTCCTTTAGTGGCACTATTTCTGTAACCAAAAAATAAAGGAGTACCAATAGCTATAACTTCATTTCCAACTTTTATTTCCTTCTCATTTGCTAATTTTATAGGTTTCAAGTCTGTTCTATTAATCTTTAGCAATGCTAAGTCAATTTCTTTATCTGCATATAAAAGTTTAGCTTTGTACACCTTTCCATCATATGTAACTACATAAATTTCATCTAAACCATCTATTACATGATTATTAGTTAATACTCTACCATCTTTATTAACTACTACTCCTGATCCATGCTGTAGATTCTTAGGAAACTTTGTGTAAATCTGCTCTCTATCTTTAATTTTTGTATTTTTACCTATAACAGCAACTACAGATTGATTTACTTGATCAATTACTTCTGATACTTTTTGCTTTTCTTTTTGTACTTTTTGAACTTGTTTTACTGTAGTTTCAACAGTTTTCTGTTGACCATCTGCTGCTAAAACTGGTGTGGTCATTGAAAGTGTCATACTGATGCTCAAAATAAACATCAAAAATCTTTTTTTCATGATTACCCCCCCTATATCTTTAACATTTATACTTATATTACCACTTTATGAAATATTTTTCCACAAATACATTTTTTTTAAATTATAATACAAATCATTTAAATACTTCAAAATATTTTCTCGATTTTATCCACAATTTTAATATACTATGCTATCCTGTAACTAATAATTGATAATTGTAAAATATTATAGTAAAATTTGTATATAATGGTAATTTTATTGAATTAAACTGCTATATTACCATACACTGGAGGAATAACTTAATATGAAAAAAAAATTTAATCTAAATAATTTGGGGTATATTTTTTGTTTGATTTTTTTAATTTTACTATTTAATAAAAGTACATCTTTAGCACAAACTTCCCCCCAAAAACAAGTTCTCATTCTAAATTCTTATAATAGGGGATTTAAATATTCAGATGATATTGCCTTGGGAATACAAGTAACATTAAATAAAAGTGCACAAATTCCAAATATAATGATTGAATATATGGATACTAAAAGATATTGTGGACAAGACTATTTTAAACAACTATATAATTTATATAACTTTAAATACGGTAATAAAAAATTTGATGTAATTATTGTAGTAGACAAGCCTGCTGTAGACTTCTTGCTAAAATACAGTGAAAATTTATTTCCCAATGTACCTGTAGTTTTTTCTGGAGTTAATACTTTAAATGATTCTATATTAATGAAAAAAGGTATGTTTACAGGAATATTAGAAAATATTGTTATTAAAGATATTGTTAATGCAGCATTAAATATTAATCCTAATCTAAAACAAGTAAATGTACTTGTTGATAATATGAACAGCAGTAATATTTATAAAAAATTAATAGATGAGTTAAAACCTTATTATAAAGATAAAATAATCTTTAATTTTATTCAAAGCTCAACCATCACAAAATTTGTAAAAGAAGTGGAAAATCTATCTAAAGATAACATTGTACTTCTTACCCCTATCTTTATGGATAATTACAATAATAATGTTGCTAAATCAAACGGTATCGATTATATATGCAAAAAATCTCCTGTACCTGTATATAGTGCTTGGTCCTGTTACTTAAGTCACGGTATATTTGGTGGGAAAATACTTCATCAATATTTTTATGGGTGCAATATAGCTAAAATAGCATTACGTATATTAAATGGAGAAAATGTTTTAGATATACCAATTGTTAAAGAATATAATTCACAATATATTTTTGATTATTCTCAATTAAAAAAGTTTAATATAGATACTACTAAGTTACCTAAAGGCAGTAAAATTTTAAATCCCCCTAGTAATTCTTATTCTATACCTAAAAAATTACTTATAAAAATTTCATTTGTAATTATATTAATTGAATTATTGATTATATTAATTTTGTTTTTTAATATACATAAACGTAAAAAAGCAGAATCTATGATGTTAAAACATAAAAAACATATAGAAAAATTAAATAAGAAAGAATTTGAAATAACAAAATTAGCCTTTGAAGATGCACTTACTAATATACCTAATAGAAGAAGTATTCATAAAAATCTAAGATTGCTGATTCATGAAGCCAAAAATAAGAATATAAAATTTGGAATTATGTTTATAGATATAGATAAATTCAAATTTATCAATGACACTCTAGGACACGATATTGGAGATGAACTTTTAATTGAATTTTCTGAAAGGTTAAAAGCTAGTATCAAAACTAATGATATCGTTGCACGTTTAGGTGGAGATGAATTTATGATTATACTAGATAATATTACCTCCTATAGTGAAATTAAAAGCTGTGCAAATAGAATACTTGAATCGATGAAAAAACCTTTTTTTCTCAATGAAGATGAATTTAACATTACATGCAGCGTTGGAATTTCTATATACCCTGAACACGGCATAGATATAAAAACATTGATTAAAAATGCTGATACAGCTTTGTATAAAGCCAAAAATAATGGGCGTAATAATTTTCAACTTTTCGATTCGTAAAATTAGGGACAGTTCCCAAAAACTGTCCCCTATTTTTTACATATTAATTTTTTCTGCTAGTTCATTTAAATATGTCCATCTTTCCATTAAATTATCCAATTTATCTTCTAATTCTTTTTGCTTCTCAAGCAGTTCTTGAAGAATGGTATAATCACATCCAGCAGAATTTATTTTTTCTTTTACTTCTTCTAATTCAATTTCTGTTTCTTCTATCCATCCATCAATTTGTTCATATTCTAATTTTTCTTTATAAGAAAACTTTAAACTTTTATTAGATTTTGGTTTTTCACTATTCTTAGTATTTTTGTTATCATTCTTGCTATTTTTTGATACCTTATCGCTGTGCTCGTCTTCTATACCTTGTTTTTGCAAAAATTCCATATACTCCGAATAGTTTCCAGTGAATTTTTCTATAACACCATTACCTTTAAATGAAATTATTTCATTTGCTGTCTTATCTAAAAAGTATCTATCATGGGAAACAGCTATTACTGTTCCATTAAATTGTTCAATGTATTCTTCAAGGACATTTAAAGTTTCTATATCCAGATCATTTGTAGGCTCGTCTAATATAAGAACATTAGGAGCTTCCATTAAAACTCTAAGAAGATAAAGCCTTCTTTTTTCTCCCCCAGATAATCTTGATATATGTGTCCACTGAATCTCTGGTGTAAATAGAAATCTCTCCATCATTCTGGATGCACTAATAGATGTTCCATCTTCTGTTTTTATGAACTCAGCACCCTCTTTTACATACTCTATAGCTCTCATAGATTCATCAATATTTTTATATTCTTGAGAAAAATAACCTATTTTAACTGTCTCACCTATTTCTATAGTTCCACTGTCAGGTTTAATTTTATCATTAATTATATTAAGAAGTGTAGATTTTCCAATACCATTTGCACCTATAATACCTATTCTATCTTCCTTCTTAAAAATAAAGTTGAAATCATCAATAAGTTTTTTATCCTCAAATCTTTTACATATATTATTTAAGTTTATAACCTTTTTACCAAGTCTAGTGCTGCCAACAGATATTTCTACTTTTTCATTTCTTTTTTCAATTTCCTGTGATGCCAATTCGTTAAATCTATCTATTCTTGCCTTTTGTTTTGTACTTCTTGCCTTTGCTCCTCTTTTTATCCAAGCAAGTTCACGTCTTAATAAATTTTGTCTTTTATTTTCAGCTGCCTCATTAAATGCTTCTCTTTCTGCTTTAGCTTCTAAAAATACACTATAGTTACCAGTATAACTATATAGTTTTCCATTGTTCAGTTCTAACATTCTATTAGTTACTCTATCTAGGAAATATCTATCATGGGTAATCATGATAAGAGCACCTTTTCTGCTATTTAAATATTCCTCAAGCCATTTTACTGTTTCATTATCCATATGGTTTGTAGGCTCATCTAAAATCAATAAATCACATGGACTTATCAGTGCCCCTGCTAAAGCTATTCTTTTTCTCTGTCCACCTGATAGTGTTCCTACTTTAGCATCAAAATTTCTTATACCAAGCTGTGTAAGTACTATTTTTGCTTGACTTTCTATTTCCCAGGCATTTGCAGCATCCATTTTTTCATTAAGCTCTAAAAGTTTTTTCTGCAGTCTATTATCCTCAGAATTATTTTCTAATTTTTCAATAGTATTCTCATAATCACGAAGTAACTTCATTATTGGAGAATTCCCTTTAAATATCTGTTCTATAACTTTAGCATCATCATCAAACTCTGCATTTTGAGATAAATATTCAATCCTAAGCTTACTTGCCTTTGTTATTTTTCCATCATCATAGTTTTCTATACCAGCTATTACCTTTAATAATGTTGACTTTCCTGTTCCATTGATACCTATTAATCCTATTTTTTCACCTTCATTGATTATCACTGATATATCTTTTAAAAGAACTTTTTCGCCATAGCTTTTACTTATATTTTCTAAAGATATTAAATTCATTGTATCGTCCTTTCTATCTAAATAGCTATTTTAGTATTAAACAAATTAAAATACTTCATATACTTATTTTATTGCAAATTTACACTTGAGTAAATTATAAGTTTAAAATAAACTAAGCACAAATCCAATATTAGGATTTGTGCTTTTACTTAGTAATTAATATTTATGTCCATCTTCTTCATAATTCTTAAATCTTCCTAAAGGTTCAAAGCCCATAGCACCTTCAAAACTGCCTTTTTCCCAATCTGCACGAGTATTCCAAACTATTTCAGTATTAGTATCATCTGTAGAAGCTGCCACTCTGTATTCATTTAGTTCTGGAGTATATGTGCCATTCAATGTAATTGAAGAATTAAATTCTGTTACTATTCTGATATACTGAGCTTTTTCTAAATCAGAAATATCAATTTTTTCTTGTCCACCTTTCAAAGTTACAACTTTAGAATCTTTAACTTTTTCTCCATCATCAGAAACTTCAATTGTTGCTTTTATAGATGCAGTTCCTGGAGCTTTTGAATCTATGCTAAGAGTTTTCCAGTTCCATAATTGTTTTCCACTAAGTTTTCTCCATTCAGTCTTGTGAATACCTTTTGTTTCAATATCCTTAAAGTTTAACCATACAGCTAAATCTTTGCTTCTAGGTCCAATTTCATTTGGATGCTCAGCAATATACTTATTTTCTTCTGCTGTAAGTTTTGTTCTATAAAAACGTACTTGTCCTATTTTAGCATCAAGAATTGTATTATATTTAGCTCTACCTATATCTTGAATTACATGACCCATATATGAGTATCCAATAAATATAGGATATCCATTCCAATTTCTTATAGTAGGATGGTCACTTATACCTGCAACTTCTGCTACTTTTTCAGAATTAATATAAGTAATACCACCTGTTTCTGTATCAAAAGCAGCTGTATACTGTGCCCATTTTCCAACTGGAACTGTATTTTCTTTTGAATCCCAGAATCCTTCATTTATTCCATAACACACACCACTTGTTAATGCACCACTTCTTCTAAGTGCCATTCTCATCAAATAATTAGTTCCCCAACCAACTGAAGGTCCTTTTACAAATAGAGGATTATGATCTTTTTCATCGTCTTTTGCAAGTCTATCTACATTTGCAAAAACCATTCCAGTAAGACCATCATTTGTGTGAAGAGTTTTACTGTCAAGAATTTCTATATAATCATCAACACCGTCTAGATCAACAGCTTTTCCTGATTCAGTATTGATTATTTTAGGTGCTCCTCTAAGAAGTCCATGATTACCGTTTCCTGATAAATCTTTTACTATCGGAATTCCTTTTAATGTTCCCTCTATATCTATTACTTCATCTCTCATATTTTCTATTCTTACCTTATATGTTCCACTTTGACTAAATTTATGGAATAAGATTATAGATTTTGTTTCTAGTGCTTTTAGTTTTACTTTCTTTGTATCAACAACTTTACCATCAACAAATAAATTTACATTCTTTTCTCCTGCTTTATTACCTACATTCTTAACATCGGCTGTAACTAAAACAGTATCTGCTTCTAATCCTTTTCCTAAATTCATCTTAATATTACTATATTTAAATGCTGCTGGAATAGCTAAAAAATCTAATTGTTTTTCTACCTTTCCTACTTTTACAACGTGTTTTCCTGGAGTGTATATAGGTAATTTTGCTTTTATGTTTCTAGTTTCACCTGGCTTTAATACAACAACTCTTTCTTTTCCTTCTTCTCCAAATAAATATACACTGCGATTAATCTTATTATCTAATACATTAAGAAGAACAGTGGCAATACCTTCTCCTTCATTTTTAACAGTTGCTTCTATTTTAATACTATTACTATCACTTGTTTTTTCTAAAGATACAGCAACATTTGAAAAAGATACCTTTGATTCTTTTGCTGAAAGAATTACGCTTCCTAATGCCTTCTCATCTTTATCTCCATAAGTGCTATATGCTAATTTATCTCCTTCTATTTTTAACATAGAATAATCAGTTTGTCCTTGTGCAAATACTTCTGGAAAATCTGGTAAAAGTCTTTCATCTGCCTTACCATATTCCATTGAAGCATTAACTTTTCTTCCATCACCTTGAGCTATAAAAACACTTTTTGCTCCTACTTTAGGGTCTAAAGATACATTTCCATAATAAACATGAAGGTGACCTGCAAGAGTTAGATTAGCATTATATTTTTCTAAAATATCCACTAAATGCTTTTGAGTAAAATCATCTGTATAAGGATGATGTACTCCTACAATACGCCATGTAGCTTTCTTTGCATCATCTGATTTCAAATCCTTTTCTACCCATTTTAACGTATTTTCTATTTCCTTCTTAGTTTTTTCATCTACTTCAAAACCACCTGTAACAGCATTCATTTCATATAATCCCCAAGGATTACTATTTATCATTGTTACATGAATATTCCCATAGTTAAATGAAAAATTGCGTCCAGTAGAATCTGAATTGTATGCATTTTTTTGTGCATAAGTAAAGTAATCGTCAAAATATGGACCATCATCATGGTTACCACAAGCATACACAACAGGTATATGTTTTAAGAATTCAGCACCTTTACCAAACCAAAGATTGAATTGGTCTTTTTGATACCCAGTTCCTATAAGCATATCTCCTGTATGTAGTATAAAATCAGGTCTTTCTTTTAATACTCTTTGTGAAAAAGTATCTGAAGATATAAATTGGTGAGAATCACTTATAGTCATAATCTTCATATCTGCTGGATTTTGGCTAAGAGTTTTAAATGTGCCCTCTTCTACTTGTCCAGATTTTAATTCAACTTTATAGTTATAAAGTGTATTAGGTTTAAGATTTTTTAGTACTCCCCTATACATACAAATTCCTTCTGTATTTTCTCCAAAAGGAGTACCCCTTTCACATTTAACTTCTATTTTATTATCTAGCTTTCCACCTATTCCATACCAAAGATAAGCTTCAACAGGCATATCAGTTTCCCATGAAACTGTCATACCGTTAGTTTTTGGTGCAAGTAGATAAGGTCCTGTAATAATTTTAGCATTCTTTGTATTTGTCTCTGCAAATACAGGTTTAATTCCAATAAACATAAATGCTAGTAATAAAGTCATAAAATATGTCGTGAACTTGTACAAACGCTTTTGCCTCATTTTCATATCTCCCCCCAAAAATAAAATTTTATTTTAAATTCAAAATAAATATTAAACGTTTACTTTAAATTTAAATTTAAAACAATATGTACTTACTTAATTTATATATGGTATTTTTTGGAATACATTTAATAAAATTGTAACAGAATATTCACAATATTTCAACTTGTGAATATATTTTTTTAGTTTAATTCCTATCTTTTTAATACTACATTCATAAATTTCACCCATCTTTTCATCTGAAAACTTTATCAAAATATTTTTAATTAAATGCCTTTTATTATATCGTCTTTTAAAATATAATAAATAACTGGGCAAACTTTCTGTTTGCATGTTTTATTTATTATATTGACAATACAGCAAAGGCCGTGGCAAAATTTACGCTATAATATCACTAATTTATTTTTAACGGAGGTTACACTATGGAAAAACTAACTATGCTGGGCACTGGCTCTGCTATGGTTACAAAATGCTATAATACTTGTTTTACTATTGCAAAGAATGATGAACATTTTCTTGTGGATACTGGTGGTGGAAATACTATCCTGACTAATCTTGAAAAATCACAAATACCTATTAACAAGCTTCACAATGTATTTATATCTCATGAACACAATGACCACATTTCAGGAATAATATGGATTATTCGAGCAGTTGCTACTGAAATTTCAAAAGGTAATTATGAAGGTGATTTACACATTTATTGTCATGAAAGCATCGAAGATATTATCAGAAAAATATGTGAGTTAATTCTTCAAACCAGATTCACTAAATATATAGATAGCAGAATTTTCTTCCGCCAAATTGAAGATAACAGCACATTTGATATATTAGGTTTAAAAATTACTTTCTTCAATATTCAAAGCACAAAAGTACTTCAATTTGGTTTGCGTACAACACTTTCCAATGGAAAAACTCTAGCCTTCCTTGGAGATGAGCCTTATAGAGATGCTATTTTTGACTATGTAAATAATTGTGATTATCTTCTACACGAAGCTTTCTGTTTATATTCACAAAGGGATATATTTCATCCTTACGAAAAACATCATGTAACTGTTAAAGAAGCTTGTGAAAATGCTGAAAAATTAAATATAAAAAATATACTTCTATTTCACACTATCGATGCAGATATTGAGAAAAGAAAGGAACTTTTTATTGAAGAAGGAAAACAGTACTTTAACGGTACAATTCTAGTTCCAGACGATCTTGATGTTATAGAATTAAAATAATTTAATACTTTTTTTCAAATATAAAATAAAGCAGTAAACTTTAAGGTTTGCTGCTTTATTGCAAAATCTCTATTATAAAATTTAATAACATCCACATTCCTTTTCTTCTAAAGCATTTGTTATCAATATAGTACCTAGTACAACAATCCATGATCCAATAACTATTCTATAATCCAGTTCTAGTGACTTAATATCACCTTCGCTCTTTAACTTATTTTTCTCTTCTTTGAATCCAATTGTAGCAACAAGAGCTGATATTAATCTTTCAAGTACAAGAAGTCTATTCCCAGTTATCGTTAGTGCCTCTACTTCCTTTTCTGCAAAATTTTCTTCTTCCTTTTCGCTAGAAAGTTCTTCTTCTACTTCTTCCTCTTCATCAGAACTTTCTTCTTCTACTTCATGTTCTTTATTTAATAATATTTGAATTTCTCTGTTAGCCGCTTGTATTAAAATTATAAATGCTACTATACCTATGGCAAAACTAATTTTTTCTAGTTGTATCAATTTTAATTCCGACACCATAGGCTCACCCCCCCATTCTATA
Organism: Clostridium ganghwense; assembly: GCF_026735165.1. Taxonomy (GTDB): domain Bacteria; phylum Bacillota; class Clostridia; order Clostridiales; family Clostridiaceae; genus Clostridium_H; species Clostridium_H ganghwense. The sequence goes on from NZ_JAPQES010000001.1 coordinate 546,833, forward strand.
TAATATTATTCTTATAAGAGGATTGGATACTTTTTGCTTTGAGTATTTAATAAATATTTAGGATAAACTACTTATAGTTCAAATTTTCAAGGAGGCATTAATTATGAAACATAACAAGGCAGGTCTATCAGCATGGCAGCTTACTATGCTGGCTCTAGGTACTGTAGTTGGTGGTTCCTTCTTCTTAGGCTCCGCTATTGCTATAAATACTGCTGGACCTGCAGTACTTATAGCATACATACTTGGAGGAATTTTAGTTTATTTTATCCTTTTTGCTCTTTCGGAAATGACGGTTGCTGATCCAACTCCAGGTTCTTTTAGAACATTTTCAGAAAGAGCTTTTGGTCCTGGTGTTGGATTTGTTGTAGGATGGGTATACTGGACTGGTTTGATACTAGCTATGTCTAGTGAAGCAACTGCGGTTTCTTTATTTTTTCGTGTATGGTTTCCACGAATTTCACTGCCTCTTCTAGGCTCTATGGTTATTATTGGAGTTACTCTACTTAATCTTTTAGGATCAGATAGATTGAGTAAATTAGAAAGTGGGCTAGCAGCAATAAAGCTTCTAGCTATCATAGGATTTATACTTTTAGCTATTTTTTTAGTATCAGGACTTATGCCTAATAAACCGACTGTAGGAATAGGCTCATTAGTTAATGAACCATTATTTCCAGCTGGAATCTCAGGTATTGCTGGAAGTATGTTAATTGTAATGTTTACCTATGCAGGCTTTGAAATTATAGGATTGGCTGCATCTGAAACTAAAAATCCACACGGTACTGTTCCTAAAGCTATTACTTATACGGTTATAGGCTTAGTAGGATTATATACAGTAGCTATTACTTTACTCCTACCCTTAATTCCCACATCTGCTGTAATTGAAGAAGTAAGCCCCTTTGTATCTGCTCTTGAATTATATGGTATAGATTGGGCTGTTAATGCAATTAACCTTGTACTTGTTACAGCTATTTTATCTACTATGTTAGCCGCAACTTTTGGTTTAGGGCGAATGATTCGTTCCTTAGCAGAAGAAGGCTATGCCCCATCATGGTTAAGAGACAGAGGCGATATACCATACAGAGGAATTATTTTTTCTGGGATATCAATGCTTTTAGCACTTAGTTTAGGATTATTACTTCCTCTAAGAATTTATATATTTTTAGTTAGTTCCGGTGGATTTTCTCTATTATTTACTTATTTAATAATCATGGCTACACATTATAAGTTCAGAAAAAAGCATGGCTGTCCACCAAAAGGTCATTGTCAATTTCCTGGATATCCTTATACTTCTTGGATAATTATTGCGGCTTTAATAATTACCATAGCAACCATGCCTTTAATTCCAGGTCAAGGCTCTGGTCTTGTGGCTGGAATAGTTCTACTAATTTTCTATTCAATATGTTATATGGTAACAAAACATATAAAAAATACTTCAAATATAAAAAAACCTTTAGATAATTTCAGGAATATAAAAATAAAAAGGAAGAAAAAAATTAAATAAATATAAATTATACAGTAAAAAGCAGTAGTATCTAATAATCTACTGCTTGTATTTTACATTCTCTTGTTTATCATAATCATTATGTAACTATTGTAATAATATATTGTTTATGTTATTATATAGCAGGAAATTTAATACGTGCTAGGGGTGCCGCTAGGCTGAGAAATGAATTTGATTCATTAACCCTCTTAACCTGATCTGGTTAACACCAGCGTAGGAAAGCAGTTATAAGACAATTATTGTTTATTAGCCGTAATCCTGTATTACGGCTTTTTTGTTTTCCTAGATTCAACGGAACTTTCTTAGCACAAATCACAGGAGGTTTTTTAATGGAATTTCAAAAAAATATGCTCGAAATTATCAAAAATCCAACTTCAATTATTGCACTTGTAGGCTTATTACTTATAATAGTTGCATTAATGAAAGCTAAAAAAGTTAAATTGGACTCAAAAACTGTAGCACTTATTGGTGTATCTTTGGCATTAGCTTCTGTACTTAAGATTTTTAGAATATATCATTTGCCACAAGGTGGAAGTATTACCGTTGGAAGTATGATTCCTATAATATTAGTTGCATTTTTTTACGGTCCTGAAGTAGGATTTTTAACTGGATTCTTATATGGATTAATCACTCTTATTCTTGGCCCTTATATACTTCATCCTGTACAAGTTCTATTTGATTTTCCATTACCATTCATGGCTTTAGGACTAGCTGGATATTTTTCAGATAAAAAGATTCTTGGTGCTTTTGTAGCGATTTTCGGAAGATTTATATGTCATTTCATTTCAGGAGTAGTATTCTTCGGAAGTTATGCACCTGAAGGAATGTCACCAGTTATGTACTCACTTATGGTAAATGGTTTATTTATTGCAATAGAAGGTGGAATTTGTCTTCTTATTATAGGTTTACTTCCTATTAAAAACTTGAAAGCAATTGCAAATAAAAATAGTGCACATGCAGCATAACATAAAAACTCCGTATCTTTATATCAAATAAAGATACGGAGTTTTTATATGTTATTGCTTATAATCCCCATAATGATCCTTCATATATTTCTTTCAAAATAATAGAGAGTCCTCTTTTAATTTCATTATTATTAACCCTTCAATCCCTTGGCAATCCTATTACCAAATTCCTTATCAGCTTTCTTGAAGTGCACAAGCATTCTGTCCTGAATTGCTTTATCTGCACAACTTAGATTTTCAACAATATTTGAAACCAAATGATCCTGCTCTGTCTTATTCATGGAACGGTATCTATCACCTGCTTGAGTATAGTCATCAGTTTTACTTATTTTCTCTCTTACTACTTTACCCTCAACATAAGGATTTTCTGGAATTCCTGTCTCAGGTGCATGCTTTGGAAGCCCGCCTCCAATTGTGTTTGGATAATAATTTGCACTACCCATGTTAGGCATTATCTGCATAAAGCCGTCCTGTTGATTATTATTAACAGGTACCTTTGGACGGTTAATTGGAAGCTCCAGATAATTTGCACCTAAACGATATCTTTGAGTATCACCATAGGAGAATATCCTTCCCTGAAGCAACTTGTCATTTGAAAAATCAATGCCTGGTACAATTGCAGCTGGGCAAAAGGCAGACTGTTCAACCTCTGCAAAGAAATTTTGAGGATTTCTATTTAAGACCATTTTACCTACAGGCATTAATGGGAATTTATCCTCTGGCCAAATTTTTGTTGCATCCAATGGGTCAAAATCCTGCTTATCTTGATCCTTTAAATTCATCATTTGAATAAGTAGCTCATATTCCACAGTTTTTCCACTGGCTAAGGTGTTAAATAAGTCTCTGCTGGCTATATCAGGGTCAATTCCTGCAAGACGTTTTGCTTCCTTGCTGTCTATATACTGAACTCCTCCAAGGGGCTTCCAATGATATTTTATAAGCATAGCTTTTCCCTTTGCATTAATCCACTTATATGTGTTAACCCCAAACCCTTCCATGAATCTGTAGCTTTTAATTGTACCCAAATCTGAAAATACCCAGGTAAGCATGTGAGTTGCTTCAGGTATTAAAGACATATAATCCCAAAACCTGCTATTTGCAGCAGAATCAACAGGTATGTTAGAAACGGGATCTGGCTTTAAAGCATGAATTAAATCTGGAAATTTTATAGCATCTCTTATAAAAAATACTGGAAGATTATTTCCCACCAAATCATAATTTCCATCTTCAGTATAAAATTTTACCGCAAAACCTCTTACATCTCTTACAGTATCTGCAACACCTCTTGAACCGATAACTACAGAAAACCTTACAAACACAGGGGTTTCTTTGGATGGGTCTTGTAAAAACTTAGCTTTTGTATATGAACCCATGGATTTATAAACTTTAAAATATCCATGTGCTCCTGCACCCTTAGCATGAACTACTCTTTCTGGAATTCGTTCTCTATCAAAATGTGCAAGTTTTTCCAAAAGAACAATATCCTGAAGTAAAGTTGGTCCTCTTTGTCCTACGGTTAGTGAGTTCTGATCATCAGTAACTGGTTCTCCTTGATTGGTAGTAAGGTACTCATCTCTCATATTAATCTCCTCTCTAAAAATACTTTACGCTTAAATATCAAAATTCCCAAAAACACTTACAGATTATAATATGAATATAGCAATAACATGTTTCTTTTTAAAAATATTTTCATTGTTTATATCTCTCTTAAAAAATTATCAACCAAAGTATTATTATCTTCTTTATCGCCATACTACTAATGACTATAAAAAAGATTGAGAGGTGATTTTAAAATGATTACTGCAGAAGTTGCTGTATATCCACTAAAAACTTCCGATGCTACAAACGTAATTAATAATTCTATCAATACCTTACAGAACACTAATGTTAATTATACTGTAGACTCAATGAATACTAAAATAACAGGAACAAAAGAGCAAATATTTGATAGTTTAAATAAGATGTTCACTGAAGCTGAAAATAGTGGTGGAGAGGTAAATATGGTAGTTACATTATCTAATTCAACTAAATAATTTATAAAAAGCCCATATAAAAATATGGGCTAATTCCATATAATACACTCTATTCTGTTAATTACCTTTTTTCTTTCTTTTCTTTTTCTTCTCCTAACTTCTATAATTTGATAAAATAATTATATAAACCAAAGTAAGGGTTGATGATTATGTACAAAAGAAACCTTTCAACTGCACTTAAATCTCGCAAAAAAGACATAATTCAAAATTTCACAATAATTTTTTTACTTTTATCACTTTTAGGATTTATAATATTTAGTATATTTAAATATAATCACATAAAAAGTGAAAGAATTATACTTGAAAAAGCTCAAAAAAATTTAGTTTCCTTGCAAAACAATATTATTGGTACTAGCTTTTATAGCATTACATCTGATTTAAAATACTTAACTTCTCAATATTATATTCATAATAATTTATTAAACCCTAATGAATTAAATATTTTAGCTAATGAATGGCTTAATTTTGCCAAAAATCAAAAAATATACGATCAAATTAGACTTATTGATGAGAATGGTAATGAAAAAATAAGAATAAATTATGATAATGGTAATCCTCAAATTATTCCTAAATCTGAACTTCAAAATAAACAACACAGATATTATTTTAAAGAAACTATTAAACTTGGGAAAGGACAAATGTTTATATCTAAATTTGATTTAAATATTGAACACAGCGTAATAGAAAAACCTCTTAAACCAATGATAAGATTTGCAACCCCTATTTTCAATAATAATGGAGAAAGAAAAGGAATTATTATAATTAACTATTTAGGAAAATATATTATTAACCAATTTAATTATATTTCTGAAAATACTGATGGACAAACCTTCCTTTTAAATCCAGATAGTTATTGGCTTTTCAATAGTAATGATATTAATAAAGAATGGGGATTCATGTTTAACGAAAAAAAAGAAATAAGTTTTAAAAATGAATTTCCAAATGCTTGGGACAGAATTAATAAATATAGTACTGGACAATTCTATACACCAAAAGGTTTATTTACTTTTTCTACAATCTATCCTTTAAAAATTAACTTTAACTGTAATAACTGCACATTAGATGCTGCCCTTGCTACATTGCACAAGGATTATTGGAAAATAGTATCCTATACTCCTTTTAATAAAGAAATTTCTTATTTCAGCAGTATAAATATATGGGAAATACTATTTAAAGAATTTTTCAAAAACTACTATATATTTATTATTACTGGAACCCTTGCTCTTATTATTTCTTATTTAATTATAGCTAATAAAATATCAAGCGAAGAAATTACTGTTTATGCAACCTATGATATGATGACACAAACTTTTAACCGAAGAGCAGGAATAGAATTATTAGAAAAAAAATTTGAAGCAGGAAAAAAAGAAAGTGAATATTTAACTATTTGCTTTACTGATATTAATGATTTAAAAATTGTTAACGATACCTTAGGACATGAAAAAGGCGACGAACTTATCAAAACAGTAGTTAATTCTATAAAAGAAAATATTAGAGAATCAGACTTTATTATAAGATTAGGCGGCGATGAATTTTTAATAGCATTTCCAAAAACCACCTATAATGAGACAGAAGAAATATGGATAAAAATTCTACAAAATATTTCTGAAATAAATGCTAATGAATCAAGGAATTATTTAGTTAGTGTCAGTCACGGCTTGGCCCAATATATCCCTGATGCAGATGTAACTTTAGATGAATTGATACGTGAAGCAGATGAAAAAATGTACATTGAAAAAAATATAATAAAAACTAAAAATTTAAAGAAATAAATAAGGGACTGTATCTAGATAAACCTATATACAGTCCCTTACTTATTATCTTCCTTTTTTCTTCTGCTTTTTCTTTTGCTGTTTCTTTAAAAATTTTTCACGTTTAATTTCTTCTTTTCTTTCTTTTGATAAAACTTTTTTTTCTTTTTTTCTTGCTTCAAACTCCAACTTCATAGCCTCTTGTGCTTTAGTTGAAATTCCTTTGTTTTGAGTTTCTTTCTTAATTTTCTTTTGAAGCCTTTTAGGGTTTATTTTCTTAGTTTTAATGTTTTCAACCTTTTTGGGTCTGCTAAATTTAAGCTTATGAAAATTTTTCAGTATAAATTCATATACCTCGTAATCTTTTGGTTCTGGTCCAAAAGTTACTTTGCAAATTTCATATTCCTTATCAATAGTTTTCTCAAAAATACCAACCCAAAATGGATCTTCAAAATAAATTATAAGTTTGATACTCATTTTTCTTCCCCTTCTTTCATTGTTTTAAACAGAAAACGGACAACCCGAAGGGGCAGGTTACTGACACATATATGTGCGTTCGGACTACCAACCGAAACTGTGTTTTTATTTCTGCATCACACAAAATTTTACTTTAATACTTAAACTAGGTCAAGTTTCTAAGTATAGTAATCTGATTTAAAGACCTCCTCTCTTTTAGCAATACTTATTGTTTTATTTACAAAATACACCTTCACTTTTTCTTTTCCGTATTAGCTTTGTTCCATGTAATTTTAAATTCAACGTGTATATCCTTTATATGCTCTTTACATTCTTGAAGATTATTAACAAAAGATTTTATATCTCCTAACTCTTTACTTATATTTATTTTTTCCTCATAAACCTTTTTTTCTAATTTGCTCTTTAACAATTGAATTTCTTCCTTTAGTATTTTATATTCTTTACTGCACTCACAATGATTTTTTTCTTTTTTAATATTTTTACTGTTTTTATTACACTCTTCTTTCTCAACAATTTTTGCTTTGTTCTCTCTTATTACTTTTTGAATATATTTCTTTTGATAACCACTTTGCACTATCTCCTCAATTGACTTTCCTTGATTGTGTAATTCTAATATTTCCTGCTTTTTACTCAAAACTTATCATATCCTTCTTCATTAATTCTCTTTTCATTATATGTGCTCCTTTTCTTAAAATATGCTTTAAAAATTTATCTAAAATTCATTACCTAATTTTTTTATAAATCATTCTATAAATGGGCATACCTAATAATATAAAGGAGTTGAAATTTATGAATAATAAAACAAATATTAACGAATTAAATAAAATTTTAAAAGGTGAACATATGGCAGTTGACAGCTTTGATAAGTTTATTAAAAATGTAAATGAACCAAATATCAAATCTGAATTACAAAAAATACAGCAAAATCATAGACAACATACTACTCAAATTGCTGAAAGAATTCAACAACTTGGTGGCAACCCCGCAAATAACGTAGGCATACAAGGTATGATAACAGAAGCTGTATCGAACATCAGAGATATGGGTAATCAAGATACACTACACTATCTAAACAAGGCATATGACGGAGAAAATATAGGTGTGAACTCTGCTGCTGAAATAGTAAAAAGTAATCTTGACACTGAAAGCATGACACTTATAAACAATATTTTAAATGAAGATAGAAATAATGTTAATACACTTAATAATCTTATTAACAATTTACAATAATTAACTGTCCCTCTTTTTCTAATTAAAAAATCCAATAAATTCTTTAAAAAGTAAAACAGTAAGTATACCTGCTGTTTTACTTTTTGTTTTTAACCACTCATATATAATTAAATCTTAAGAAACATTTAAGAAATTTCAATACTTTTTTTTAAACTCTTTATATTACAATACAATTATAAATCACACTAATTATAGGAGAATATGTATCTATGAAGAATAATATTTTTAAAAACCTTCTTATCCTAATCATATGGACTATATTGGCTTATATTTTATTTAGTAAAGGCTTAATTACTTCTGATTACAATAAACTTTTGACCTTTATTAATTTGCATAAAAAACATGCAATTTTATTTTTTATAATCTTATCAGTTTTACGAATTTGTGTATTTATCCCTGGAACAGTTTTTATGATTTTAAGTGGAATACTTTTCAATCCTATTACTGCATTTTTATTATCTATGACAGCTATGATCATAGATCAAACTATAATATATTTACTAGCTAATATATTTTCAAATTCAAAATTACAATCAAAGTTTACAAATAAATATCCATATATTGTACCCTTATTAAAACAATATGGATATAAGTTTTTAAGTATAGGTATTATCTGTCCTATCTCTCCAACAGATGTAGTATGTTTTCTATCTGCCTCTTTAAAATTAAATTACTTTAAATATATTTTAGTTGTAATTATTTCAAATACGCCTTTAATTTTACTATATAGTTTTATTGGAAATAGCTTTAATCACTCCATCTATGTTCTTATACTAATGATTACATGTGTTATTTTGATTTCAATTTATACTATACAAATGTGGAATAAATTAAAACATTGCAAAAATAATACATTTGTTAATAATTAGTTTTCACTTTGTTAAAATATGATTGTTTACTTAGTACAGGTTATCTGATAAAATTAAAGTTGTAATTACTACATTAATAGACAATTCAAGAGACTTTGAGTAAAACTTTGGGTAAAAATAAATATAATAACATTAGATATGGGAGTAGATTAACTAATGAGTAAAAAGAAAAATTTTAATAATTATTTAAGTAACTTAGAAACTAACGAAGAAACTAAAAAATACATAAAAGAAATGCATGAAATGGAAGATAAAAATGAAAAAAGAAGTAATTTAATTTTTGCTTCAATAGCTGTACCTATAGTACTTGTATGTGCCTTTACAGTTAAACAAATATTTTCATTTTCAATTAGTTTGGCTAAAAGTAATACCCAAATAGAGCAAAGTAAAAATTTAGCTAATGCTGAATCAAATGAGAATAAAAGTACAGCTGCAAATACAGATACATCAAAAGAGGAAACAAAGAAAGAATCTGCTAAAGTCGGAGCTTTAAATAGTAAAATATATAACTACCTAAAAGAGAAATCTAATAGAACTGATTCCCTAAATAAAGCAAAAGCTTTAAATAACGGAAGTGATAAAGGAATTTCTACAACTTTTATAGCCGAAATATTAAGAGATAATGGATTCGATATACCAAAGTCAACTATCAATACTAAAAGGTTTGTTAGTGAATTAGAAAAGGCAGGTTGGAAAAAAGTTTCTGACTATAATAAGTTAGAAAAAGGAGATGTTTGCTTTACAACTGTATCATCTAAAACCAATGCTCCAACGCATACATATATTTTTATGGGATGGATAGAAGAAGGCAAAACAGATTATGCTAACATATGTGACAGTCAAATATCAGAATATAAAGATACACTTCATAAGAGAAATATAGATGCTTCAACACCTAAAAAAGATAAATTTAGTTTCTTCATGAGAAAAGAAAAATAAAGACCAGAAAATTCTGGTCTTTTTTATATTCTTAAAAAACTAACGCTGCAATAACTCCAAAAATAATTAAAGGAATATTATAGTGAACAAATGTAGGTACACAAGTATCCCATATATGATTATGCTGGTGATCTGCATTTAGGCCAGAGGTTGGCCCTAATGTACTGTCAGAGGCAGGAGAACCTGCATCACCTAATGCACCTGCTGTTCCTATAAGTGCAATAATACCCATAACACTAAAACCTAAACTTTGTGCTAGTGGACAGTATATTGCTGCTAAAATAGGCACAGTTCCGAAGGATGTTCCTATACCTATAGTTACAAAAAGTCCTACAATTAACATTAATACTGCTCCAAGTATTTTACTTCCTCCAATAGTTGAAGCAACTGTACTAACTAATATTTCAATAGCTCCAGTTTCTCTTAATACACTTCCATAGCCTGCTGCAACCAGCATAACAAAAGCAATAAATCCCATCATTACAATACCATCATTCATTAGATTATCTATTTCTCTCCATTTTATTGCTCCTGTAACTAACATAAAAATAATACCGCCTAATGCTCCTAAAGGTAGTGAACCTGTAATTAGCTGAATAACAAAAGCTAATATAGAACCAATTAAAGCAAAGCAATGTATCCTATTCATACTTAATTCTTCATTATCTTTTTGTGAATAATCATCTATTTTAACCTCTTTATATTCTCTTGGATTTCTATATGTAAAAAATACTGCAATCAAAAGTCCAACCACCATACCTACGCCTGGCAGCCATAAAGATTTCCAAACCATATCTGTTGTTACTTTAATTCCATTAGCAATCATTTGATCTCTTATAATGTTATGGAAAATCAGTCCAAATCCTACTGGAAGCGCTATATAAGGTAATTCCAATCCAAAAGTTAATGCACAAGCCACTGCTCTTCTATCTATTTTTAATTTATTCATTAACTCTAGTAGAGGTGGAATAATAATCGGTATAAATGCTATATGTACTGGAATAAGATTTTGAGAAAAGCAGCTTATAAAGGCTATTAGTAAAATAAACACTATCTTTCTATGTTTAACAAATTTAGCTATTTTCCTAGACAGAATTTCTGCAAGTCCTGTTTTACTAACAGCAACCGCTAAAGCACCTAACAGAATATAACTTAAAGCTGTTTCTGAATTACCACCCATTCCTTTTATTAGAACTGCCATAGTATCTTGAACAGGCATTCCTGCTGATAATCCGGCTGTTATTGCTGCAATTAGTATTGCTAAAATTACATTTAAATTTAAAAGACTTAAAACTATCATTACTAAAACTGATATAATAACTGGATTTAAAAATATCATTTATGTCCCCCTTTATCTTTTGCTAAATTCACTTTATTATTTTAACACACTAAACTGTTACTGTGCTATATATTTTTTAATAATTATATATTTCCAGTAATAATTTTTTCTGATAATATTCTTAAAAATTCTTCAACTCCATTTCCCTTATCCTTCGAATCAGCAATTATAGTTTTTATCCCCCTACTTTCTAATATTTCTTGCTGAATCAAATTTTTATTTAATAAAAAAATATATGACTTTGGTCTGCATTTTTCAACTTTTGATTGTGCCCAAAGCTTATTTAATTTAAATAATAAGTATCTTATATTTATATCACTTAAGCTGTAACCAATAAATAATATTGACTTTCCCAATATATCTCCTCTAAGTTTTATATCCAAAGGAGTTTCAAAACTTAATCTTTCAAAATAACTTGATTCTGTTAATACAATAGAAGGTTCATCCTGCAAATCACCATGAAATTTTATTATCTGTGTAACTCCATTTTTTATATTTACCAAATCATCTATTCTAACGATCTTCACATATTTTTTATTATAATAATCAAAGGCATTTTCAATCCACCTATCATAATTAGTTGTATATATTATTGGAAAATTCAAATCTATAATAAGCTTATGTATTTTAGACTGTTCAATTTTTATATTTGAATTATGCCAATTTATATCCATCCAGCTTCTAAGGGGTCCTATTGATTTCTTTCTAAGCTTGTAGAATTCAGCTAGTTCTAAAAAATTTCCCATAGATTTAAAAACATCTTTATTGTAACTAAGTTCTCTAGCCATCTCATCAATAAGCGTTTCCCAAGGTGCAAGGCCTAAATTTTCTGATATACCAGCACCTACAAACAAAATAACCCTCTCTTCTTTTATTTCTTCTATGAGTTCTTTAGGTATATCCATAAATATGCCCCCTTCCTTTAATAGGATTTTCATATTACATATACCTTTATACATAAACTTCATTATAAAATTATATTTTAAAATTAAATTATAGGTAGTCAGGGAGGCAGCTAACCAGTAAGATAAAAATTTCGACCTCCATTCCTAAAACCTGGTAACTGGACCCTTGCACCTAATCTATTATCAGTTATAATTTAAATTGATTTACTTCTTCTAACATCTCCTGTGCCTCACTGCTCAACGTTTGTGCTATAGAAGCCACTTCTTGAGAAGAAGCACTCATTTCTTCCGAAGAGGCAGCGATCTGTTGTGCAGATGCTGAAACCTGTTCTGCAATAGCTGAGGAATTTTCTATTCTTTCTAAAATAGCATTTTTTTCTTTATTTATACTTAATGCAGAAACACTAACTCTATCAATTTTAGGACTTATTTCTTCTATTCCTTTAATTATTTTATTAAAAGAATCCATTGAAACCTTTAAAATTTCTGTTTGATTATTTAATTGACTATTTAATAGTTCAGTAGTTTTTAGCATTGTATTAGTATCATTTGATATATTATCGATTAATGAATTTATATTATGAGATGAAATTTTTGTTTCCTCTGCAAGCTTTCTAATTTCATCAGCAACAACAGCAAAACCTTTTCCCGATTCTCCTGCTCTTGCCGCTTCTATAGCTGCATTTAATGCCAATAAGTTTGTTTGTTCTGCAATGCTATTTATAAGTTTTGTTATTTCAGTTATCTGATTTATATTGTCACCAAGACCAGAGATTTTAATAATAAATTCATTAAAAGAATTTATTATTTCATTTAATGATTCAATTAAATTTTTCATATCATTATTACTTTCACTAACTTTTAAACCCATTTCTCTTGAATTTGAATCAACCTCTTCTATATCTCCAACTATATTTTCTAATTCTTCTCCAAATTTATTTAATATATTAGTAATAGTAACCAAATCTTCTGCTTGTGAAGCTGTTCCCTTTGCTGTATCTTGTATAGCGATTGAAACATTTTCTGATGAAGTTGCCATTTGCTCTGCTGCTGAAGCTAAATTTTCTGATTCACCATTAACATTTTGAATTTTTTCTTTTATAGTTCTCATCATATTTGAAATTTTTTTTATACTAACATCAAGTTGCTTCTTCATTACTGCAAATTCATTTTTACCTTCTGAATCTATTTTAAAAGTAAAATCTCCCTCTGCCATTATATTTAATTTTTCAATCATATCTCTAGAACCATTTTTAATTAGCTTAACTGTAAAATATGAAATCACAATCATTATTACTATGAGAAATCCATATATTAAAGCAAATTCAATTAAAGTTTCATGATAAATTTTCTCACTTCTAGAATTATATATTTCTGCATATTTAAAATCGTAATCTCTTATTTCCGCAATATTGTTTTCTATTTCAGTTCCTAATTTTTCCATATTTTTATAATCTTCATATGAGAATTTTTGTCCCTTTTTTAGTGAATTATTGTTTTTGCTCCACAGTTTTATATACTCTAAATAACTTTCTTTAAAGTCATTTAGTTTCTTTTTATTTTCATTTTCCGTTTTAATAGCTGTATATTCTTTTATATTCTCCTGTATTTTTTTATCTAACTCCTTAATTTTTGTATCATATTCACTATTGTAATTGGCATTTGCTTTATTAACAAATATCCTAATATTTAAAAATTCATCTCTCAATAAACTTGAATATTCAATAGATTTGACTACATCATGATACATACTACACATAATAGTATTCATTTTTTTCATATTTACATAACTTTTTAACCCTACTATAGAAATGAAAGCAAATGATATTATAAGCATTAAATACATAGCAGTTGTTACCTTCATTTTTTTTAATTTCCTTAACATATACCCTCCCCCTTTTCTACTCTCCATAACAGTATATTAATTACTTCAACAAAATGACATAAAAAGCCAGCTAACTTAATAGCTGACTTTATTTATATTTTGAATTTAGATATTAAGTTTTCTAGTGATTTTGAAATAGAATTTAAGGTATTAGAACCTTTAGTTAAACTGTCAACAGTGCTCTCTTGTTTAATAGAAGCTTGAAGTATACTATCAATAGAACTTTTTATCTCTTCCGAAGATTGTATTATTGTCTCAAGAAGATTCCTTACAGATTCATTAAAATTCTTTTGGTCTTGTATCATATGACTTAATTCTTCAGAATATTCCTCAAAATTATCTAAATTACCAATAATGCTATTTAAATTAGATTGAGTATCTTTTATTGAAGTCAATTTCATTACTGTATTTTCTACATCTACATTCATAGCTTTTACAGTTTCCTTGGATTCTTTCCTTATCTCATTTACTAAATTTTCTATTTTAATAAGAGTGTTATTAGTTTCTGTAGCTAATTTTCTAACCTCTTCAGCAACTACTGAAAAACCTTTACCAGCTTCTCCGGCTCTTGCTGCCTCTATACTTGCGTTTAATGATAAAAGATTAGTTTGTTTTGAAATATTCTTAATCATATCAAGTGTTCCCTCTATTTGTTTTGTTCTAGCTTCTAAATTATTAATGGAATGTGCTGCAAAATTAACTAAACTTATAATTTTATCTAATTCCTCTACTGAAGTTTTCATTAAAGCTTTAGTCTCTCGCACTACCTTTACACTGTCACTAGTTTTTTCAACATTTTCCTTTGATGCAGTATAAATTTTATCCATGGAACTATCTACATCGTCAAAACTTTCATAAATATTATTTATATTGTCATTTTGTTTTGTTATATCTGCCTTTACTTTTTTAACTTGATTATCTATATCCCCTGCTGTTGAAACTATTTCATCATTACTAGTTTGTAAATCATTAGAAATCTGTTTTAATCCACTTATATCATTCTTTACAGAATATATAATAGTTCTTATAGACTTTGAGGATTGATTTATAGCTCTTATTAATATGCCCATTTCATTTTCCTCTTGAACATCTATATTTTGGGTTAAGTCTCCATTTTCTAATGCTTTTGAACACTCAATTCCTATATCAATATCTCTTAAAAATCTTTTGCTCAAAAACGCTGAAATTATAACTGTAAAAGCTATTCCAATAAATAATATTAGAATATCTGCAAACAAAATACTATTTAATTTGCCAATTATAGCTGCTTTTTTATATAGAATTACCAACTGCCAATCCGTAGACTCAATATTCTGCCAAAATGCATAATACTTTTCCTTATTATAGTCTGTAATTTCAACTCCTGATTCCTTATTGTTTAACTTATCATATAATATATTAATTTCATCCTGTTCATTACTAATACTTTTTTTCAAAATATACTCTGAGTTAGGATGATATATATATGTGCCTTTTTTAGAAATTAATAATGGAAATCCATTATTTTTTAAATCTATATTTTCCATTATCCTTTGAATTCTATTTAAATTAACATCTATACCCGAAACCCCTATAATCTGATTATTGTTATTCTCCAGCATTTTTACTCCTGAAATAAGCTTTCTACCAGTAGCATCTTCCAAGTATGGTTCTGTCCAAATAAAGTCTTTTGATTTAATTCCTATCTTATACCAATCTTGTTCCCAATATTTAAAATCATCTATACTATCAGTTTGAAAAGATGCTGGATTCTTATCTTCATCTCTAAGAATGCATACATATGGAAGTTCCTTCTCTATCTGCATACTAGGTTTAAAAAATGTGTATACAGTTTCTAAATTCTTATCTTGTTTTAAAACATATGATAAAGATTCTTTTAAATACATTTTTACAGTATTGTAATTTTCTTTTTTATATTCTAAGCTTTTGCTCATAGAGGCAACTGTATTTCCTTGCGCTTCAACTCCTTTTATAGTTTTACCAATATCATTAGCTATTTTCTGGGTATTCATAAACTCCTTTTGCTCAAATTCATGAACTATTTTTTTCTTAGCTTCATCATAATTAAAAAAACATGTTAAGACTAAAATTAAGCTGATGGTTAGTGAAAACCAAAATATTAATTTGCTTTTTATACTTTTCATCCATTTTCACCTCATCATTAAAAATATTCAACACAATATCAAATTATTAATCTTTTTTTAATATGGTTCCTTTAACTTGTAAAACGTATATATTGATTATTACCTAATAAATTACATTGATAAGATTCGGTATTGCGTGTAAAATATAATTAACAGCATGTAAACGCTTTACATGTTAAACAACCATTTAAAATTGTGGTTAAAATAATTTAAGTGGAGTGAATTGTATGAACAATATTTTAAACATTATTAAAAACCAAACCTTAACTTATGAACAAAAAGTATTAAGCCTTGCAAGAGCAGCAGAGGATAGCTTAAATGTACTTAATATAAGTAAGGAAGCTCAAGAATATAGAGATGCAGGAATAATTTGCGACCTTAATGAAGGACACGCCCCATATAGACCAAGGTATGTAGCACCAGATTATGAAAAATTCATGAAACATGGAAGCGGTTTCTTAGGATTGGAACCTCCTAAAAATATTTGGGAAGCAGTAAATAACCTATTAATTCTTTATAAACATATACCTTCTATAACCTCTTTCCCTGTATATATAGGAAATATAGATACTTTACTTGATCCATTTGTAATAGATGAAGAAGATGCTTATAAAGCAATTAAATTATTCTTAACTCATATAGACAGAACTATAACGGATTCTTTCTGTCATACTAATATTGGTCCAAAGGATACAAAGGCAGGAAGAATAATTTTAAAAGTTCAAAGAGAGCTACAAACTTCTATACCAAATATCAGTATGAAATATAATAATGAAACTCCAGATAATTTTGCTGTTGATGCAATAAAAACAGCTTTAACTACAGCTAAACCAAGCTTTGCAAATGATGAGATGTTTTCAAAAGAATTTAATGGAAACTACTGTATTGCCAGCTGCTACAATGGACTTCCTATAGGTGGAGGAAGTTATACTCTAGTAAGATTAAATTTAGATGGACTTGCTAAAAAATCTAAAAATATAGAAGACTTTTTAAATAGCATTCTTCCTGATGCAGTAAAACGAATGGCTGGATACATGGACGAAAGAATCAAATTCCTAGTTGAAGAAAGTAACTTCTTTGAAAGCAGCTTTTTAGTTAGAGAAGGCTTAATTTCTAGAGATAACTTCACAGCTATGTTTGGTATGTTTGGACTTGCTGATTGTGTTAACCACTTATTAAGTGCTAAAAAACAACATGATAGATACGGTCACAGTGAAAAAGCTAATAATCTTGGATATAAAATTATTGAAAAACTAGATGAAGAAGTTAAAAATCATAAAAATCCTTACTGTAAAATAACAAATGAAAATTTCTTATTACATGCTCAAGTAGGAATTGACAGTGATGAAGGTATAACTCCTGGCTGCAGAATACCTATTGGAGAAGAACCTGAACTTCACGAGCACCTAATTCAATCAGCTAAATTTCATAAATTCTTCCCATCAGGTATAGGTGATATTTTCGCTTTTGATGAAACTACTAAGAAAAATCCTGAATTCATTTTAGATGTAATTAAAGGTGCTTTTAGTCAAGATATGAGATATTTATCACTATACTGCTCCGACAGTGATGTAATTAGAATTACAGGATACCTTGTTAAGAAATCTGAGATAGAAAAATTAGATAAAGGTGAGCAAGTTCTTCGTGATACAGTCGTCTTAGGTCTTGGAGCAGTTAAAAATCAAAGAGTCTTAGAAAGAAAGATAAGAAAAAATGACTAGAGGAATAGTTAATAGAATTCTTCCTTTTAGCTCAGTTGATGGACCTGGCAATAGAACAGCAATATTCCTTCAGGGATGTAACTTTAACTGTCTATATTGCCATAATCCCGAAACTATTAGTGACTGCCTTCACTGTGGAAAATGTATAGAAGAATGTCCCTATGGTGCTCTTACTTTAGAAAATAATAAAGTAATTTGGAACAAAACTCTTTGTAAAAAATGTGATAAATGCTTAGAGGTATGTCCTAATAACAGTTCGCCAAAGGCTATTTCCATGAATATAGATGAGGTTTTAAAAGAAATAAATAAAACAAAAGTCTTTATATCTGGAATAACTGTTTCAGGAGGAGAATGTACTCTTCAGTGTGACTTTCTCACTTCCTTATTTAAAGAAGTAAAAAAAATGGGATTAACCTGTTTTGTTGATACAAATGGTTCTACTCCTTTATATAATCAAAAGGAATTAATAGAAGTAATGGATATGGCTATGGTAGATTTGAAATCTTATAACCCTAAAGAGCACAAAATACTAACAGGTATGGACAATAAGGTTGTACTAGAAAACATAAAATACCTTGCAGGTATAAATAAGCTGTATGAAGTAAGAACAGTTATTGTCCCTAAGGTTTTAAACAACCATTATACTGTAGATATGACAAGTAAACTTATAGCCTCGTTAAATCCTAATATAAGATACAAAATTATAAAATACAGACCTATTGGAGTTCGTACTGACATGATAGATAGCTATACTCCTTCAGATGAAATGATGGAAGCTCTTAAAAATATAGCTAAAGAAAATGGATGTAAAAATATTATTTTAGTTTAATATTTAGTATGTAAATAAGCTCCCATGTTTAAAACATAGGAGCTTATTTACAACATATTTTGGTTTCTATTATTTTAAGAAGGTATTTGTATATATGAAACTTTTATGAGAGGTTTTCCTCTCTTTACTGTACCTATATGATAACAACCTTCCTGGACAAATTTTTTCCCCGCTATTACTTTAACTCTTAACTTCTATTTCATTTTCATCCCTATATAATTTATAAGCTTCTTTTACAGCTTCAATAATTTGCTGTCTCACTTCTACAGGTTCTATAACCACTGCTGAACTTCCAAAGCTTCTTATCCACATTTTAAAACTATTTATTCCTATCACTGTATCTTCATAAAAAAGTTCTCCATCTTTTTCATAAAGTTGTCCATTTTTTCTGTTATATAAATCTCTTTTTACTTTTTCAAAAACATGACCGTGATTTTTAAATTTAACTTTTACTTTATATTCTTTTCCAAATTCCATTCCCCATATATTGCACATTCTATCTTTAATATTAAAATCTTTTGGATACTCAAAAGTTTCTCTTAATATAGCTACACTTTTTACTCTATCCAATCTATAATAATAACTCTCTTCTTCCCAAGTTCCTATAACATACCATAAGGACTCAAATTCATAATACACTATACCAAGAGGACATACCTTGAAGTTATTAAATTCTCCCTGCTTATTTTTATAAGTTATATTTATAATATTATTTTTTTCCATAGACTTTTCCAATTTCATAAGCAGTTGTTTTTGATCATTATTTAAAACATTAGACTTATTCTTTACTAATATATTAACAGCTTTATTATTTATTTTTTTTATAGGTTCCTTCATACTCTCTGCAAAAAGCTGAAAACTCATCATTTCTAGTGGAGTTAACGCTAATGTTATTTTATCTTCATCTATTTTAGAAATAAACCACTTAACATCTTCATCAAACTCATCCTTTTCATAATCTAAATCATCTATATTTGAATATAGCTGCATATCAAATTCATAGTTATATACGAGAATTTCCATATCTTTTTTTACTATATTTATAGGAATATTCAGTTTCTCACTAATCTCCTTTATACTGCATCCTTCATCATTATTCTTTATCAGATTTATAATATTATTTAGACGTTTAATAATTTCAATATCCATAAATTACTTACTCCTCATAAGCTTGTATTATTTTTTCATAAGTTTCTTTCATAAGATTTCTTAATTCCACAGGCTCTATTACTTCTGCACTTTTTCCAAATCTTCTTAAATAGTTAGCAAAATCATATAATCCATAAATTTCATCTTCATATATTATAAAGTCACCACAATCTGTAATAACAGAGTTTTTCCTATTTTTCTGTAAACGATTAAGCTTATCCTTTATATTATAAATGTTTTGGAACCTCACTTTTACTTTATATGGTCCATCTAAAGCAGCTGAAACCATACTATCTACTTTTTTTAAAATATTTTTATTCATAAAGAAAATATTTTCTATATCTAGAGATTCAACAGCTAAAACCTTCTCAACATTTATAAGAATTATATATTCTCCACTTTTTCCAACTACATAAAACTTGTCCTTATCCCATACATATAAAAAAGTTACTACATCAACTTCTGTAATTTTTTTTACACATTTATTTGTTTCAAACTCTATTTTTAATCTATTTTTGCTATAATTAAATTTTTCAATTTTACTAAATACTTTCATATATTTATCTTCTCTGTGGAAATTTCTTCCTATATTTATCAATTTATTTTCTAATAAGTTTTTCTTCTCTTCCCTTGAATTATAAACATAATACTTTATTTTTGATGATATAGATTCTAATGATTTATTAAAAGGAAAATCTTTTCCATAAACTCTTTGATAGTGAAAAAATTTATGTGCTTCTTTCTTAGAAATTTCATATATTATCTCAGTATCAACAGCAATATTGTATTTCTTATTTTTATCTACATACACAATTCCATTATTCTCTAATTCTTTTATAGCTCTTTCTATAGTTTTATAGGATACTTTATCTTCATCTGACATACTTTGAAGTACTTTTTCAACAATCTGTCGTCTTTCTAACATTCCAACATATCCACCAATAACCTGTAAAATAGCTCCATTCCTTATATCCTTCTTGGTTATCTTTTTAATGCTGTTGAATTGTTTATCATTTTTATAAATATATCCTCCGTCCTTAAATTCTATGTCCATTCCTCTTTTTCTCAGTTTAGCTATATCACTTTTTACAGTTCTACTAGTAACATTAAAAGCTTCTGTTAAATCATTTATACTCACCTTTTTTCCATCTTTAAAACGCTTAGCAATTTGCTCTAATCTATATTCTACCTTACTCATATCTACCTCACTTAAAATAAATGATATCTTTTTAATTATATCATCTTTATCCTTTATGCATAAATAATTTGTCGTATCTTTAGATAAAATATAATATATATGAATTTTAAAATAAAAAAGAGCATAACTATTATTATAGTCTGCTCTTTTCATATACTCTTTAAAATCCATTCATTTGATTCATCATTTGCATTTGATTCATTTGATCTTGCTGCATCTGCATTTGTTGCTGCTGATTCATTTGCTCTGTCTGCATTTGCTGCTGCATCTGATTCATTTGATCTATAGCCTCTTGCTGCATAGTATCTGAAGGATTAAACCCTGACCCTTGTACATATCCTCCCATATCAAAAGGTGTTACACTTTTTATAGCTTCCTCCGTTGCCCATCTATTAAACTGCTCAACCATTTCGTGCTGGATTTGTTGATTATTGTTTTGTATAAAGTTTTGGAAATCTGATTTTTGATTATTATTTAAACTATTCATAAATTGTACTTGAACTTCATTTGACAATTTATTAAAGTAGTTTCTAAAATCCTGTGATAAAACTACTGAAGAATTTTTAGACTTACTATTATTTTTTTCTTTATCACTTTTTCCCTCTTTTGAATGTTTCTCATATACAACCATACTCTTACCTTGTTGTTTAGCTGAAACAGGTAATCCATTTTTAAGCACTAACAAATTAGTTAATGTTATCTCTTCAATTTCTCCTTCTGCATTTTCAAAAACAACCCATTTAGTTTCTTCTGATTTTGCTTTTACCTTTCCATTGTTAGGTGCTTTGTATATTCCCTTATCTGTTTTTAATACGAATTCACTTTCTTGACCAGCCCAACCTAGTCCAACTTCAATGTTAGAATTATTTTTAGCTTTCATTAAAATATTTAATCCTTTAGCAGTTTTCACACATTTTTGCGGATACATATAAAAAATATTTTTATTAGTTTCTGGATCATCAAAAATATAACTATCTACAATTCCATCATATAGAGCTTTCCATTCACCATATACATTTTTATAGAATAAATAATCATCTGCTGTTTTTTCTTGCCCATTTGAATCATACTTAATTAATATCTTAACTTCTGCTATTCCATTCTTTAATATTACTGCATTAGAAATTACAGCATCTTTAAATTTAACATTTTCTTTGTAGAAAAATTCTTTAGCTGCATTTGAGTAATTATCTAATGTAACCTCTGCCATTTTTAAAGAAGTTTCATCAAAATACTTAAAAGCTTTTTCAAAATCTTGATTCATATAATATTTCACTTGTTCAATGGCTAACTTTTTAGCTGATTCGATATCAAGTGTTTTGGTACTTTGCTCTACTTTTTGATTCTTAGATGTATCTAAAGATGTTTTATTTTTTGAACACCCCATTAAAGAACTTGCAATTAATGCTGCTGCAACTATTTTTATTATTAATTTTCTATTCATTACTTAATCTCCTCTCAGTTATATATGTTTTATTTAATCTCTTACCTAAAATCCACCAAAATTATTCATATCATTAAAATTGTTCATATCATTCATCATTTGATGCTCATGAGCCATTGTATCTGAAGGATTAAACCCTGGCCCTTGTACATATCCTCCCATATCAAAAGGAGTTACACTTTTTATACTCTCCTGCATAGCCCATTCATTGAATTGTTGAATCATGTCTTGCTGAAGGTACTCATCATTGTGCTGCATAGCTTGGTGAAATTGCATTCTTTGATTATTATTTAAACTATTCATAAACTGCATCTGATCATTATTTGATAAACTATTATAGTACTGCTTAAAGTTACTTGTTGAATTAAATCTTGTTTTTAAATTTAAGATTCCAATTATAGGTGTTGATATAAATTTATATACACAATAACACATAAAGATTAAAACAATAATTTCCATATTTATTCCTCCATTTATACTCTAAAAATTTAAATTATTAATTTATTTTTTTACTTAATCTTGATTACATATTTATAATATCATGGTGTTTGGACATTTTTTTTCACTGTCTTTTATTATTTTATATTTTAGGAAAATTTTCATTTTTAAAAATTAGCGAATAAGCTAAAAAGCGCTCTACTTACTGTAATGTAAGTAAAGCACTTTTTTTATATTAAGGGGGATTAAATGAACTAATTTAATTTTTCTTCAATAGAATAACTTCTATCTTTATTTATTGTAATCTTATATCTTTTGCTTTTCCAAGTAATAGAGAATTGAAGCTTGTCCCAATGTTTTGGAAGCTTTGGTTGTACTTTTAAAGTATCTTCTAATACCGAACTCTTAACTCCTGCAAAACCATGAACGATTAACTGCCATAATCCACCTGAGTTAGCTATGTGTATTCCTTCTGCAGCTCCATCTGTCTCTAAAGAAAGATCTACATTAGCAGCTTTATTAAAGAATCTTACAGCCTCATCTTCCTTACCAAGCCAAGCAGCTATAGTTGCATGAGTAGCTGGTGATAGAGAAGAATCATGTGTAGTTATAGGTTCATAATACTCATATGCATTCTTTATTTCTTCATTAGTGAATTCTTGTGGGAATAACATCATTAAAGCTAATACATCAGCTTGTTTTATACATTTAGAGCGGTACATCTTATCTTGAGATATAAACTGTACAAAATATCTATTTCGGTCTGTCCATATTTCATCAAGGTCTATATCTGCAAAGCTTTCAAAATCCTCTGATTGAAGTACTAGCTTTCTTTCCTTATTATATGGAATTGTTAATTTACTGCTGATTTCTCTGAATAACTCTAATTCTTCATCTATTAAATTTAGCTTATTTCTAATTTTATTAAAGTTTTTTCTATCCATCGCACTCAGAACATTAATAAATTCTACTGTTTTATTCAAATTAAACTTTACCATTCTATTTGTATATGCACTGTTCTTTGTGAACGGTGTATATTCATCTGGTCCCATAACACCTAATAAGTCATATCCACCATTCTTATTTTTATCTACTCTTGTTACCCAATAGCGGCTTGACTCTACCATCATTTCAACTCCATAATTAACCATAAATTCATAATCATTTGTTGCTGAATAATAGTGCCATAGAGCAAATATTATATCTGCTGTTATATGAACTTCATTGTCTGCAAATTGCCATAATGGACATTCCTCATCTCCTTTAATAGATGACTCCCAAGGGTATCGTGCTCCCTTATATCCATATCTCTTAGCATTTTCTTTTGCTCCTTCTAAAGTATTATATCTAAACTTAATTAAGTTTCTAGCAGCTTTTGGGTTTGTATATATATAAAATGGAAGCATATAAATTTCAGTATCCCAGAAATATCGTCCATAATATCCTTCTCCAGCATATCCTTTAGCACAAATTGCTACTCTTGGATCATCTTCTATACAACTTCTTATAAGATGATATATAGAAAATCTTACAGCAAGCTGTGATTTGTCGTCTCCTTCTATAAGGATATCACTATCCTCCCATCTTTCTTCCCATATTTTAGCATGTCTTTCATAAATATTTTCAGCACTTTCTTTTTCTACTTTATAAATTACATTTAGTGCTCTATCTAACGGACTTACATTGCCTACCTCTAAATCTCTATCAGTAGTAATCGCTGTATATTTTCTTATTACAAATTTGTTACCTTCTTCAACAGCTTTTCTTGAAGTATACAGTATATGATTCTCTCTTTTTTCGATATTCCATTCAAAACCCTTATCACATTTTATATAAGATGCTTCACAAATCTTGTTTTGATTATCTGTAACAACTTCTAATCCAATATATCTATTTTCAATATTTAAACATTTTAAGTCACGAAAATGATTGTAACCATTTGTTTTAACATTTCCATCGATTCCTGCCTCAATATATACTTCTCCTGAGCCTTTTACTATTTTAATATTGATTTCTTGAGAAGATAAATTTTTGATATTTCTATCTAAAAATCTTCTGTACTCCATTTTTACTTGTGCACCGCTTAGAGTATTCCAAGTGAATTCTCTATTTAATGTTCCATCTCTAAAATCTAACCATCTTTTATAGTCATCTATACTACACTTTTCCATATCCAGGCATTCATTATCAAACCAAACCTTAAATTCCAAAAACCATGGAAGATTAATTATCTCTTCATTTAAATGAGGATGATTTCCTGTAATTCCAGGAACATAAGTTCCACACTTAAATTTTGTTTCTTTAGCTCCTTGAACTGTTACAAATCCAGCCTTATTCATGTATTCTTCATCTTTACTATTATCACTTGCTCCTTCTTCAAAAACCCCTCTAGTAGAAACATAGCCATTTCCTTGAGCAAACATTCCTTCATATTTTCTATTATTTCTTACATTATAATTATCCTCAATTAAACACCATAGTGAATTCATATCATTTTGTCTCATTCTTATTAATCTCCCTTCTTTATATTACTCCTATCCTTTTACCCCACTTGAAGCAATTCCTTCAACAAAATATTTTTGGAATACAATAAATACTATTACTATTGGAATTGTCATTAAAACTATACCTGTCATAGTAACGTTAGGCCATTCAAAATACTTATTCTTCAATGTATTTAATCCTACAGTAAGTACAAACTTAGACTTATCATTCGTTAAAATAACTGGCCACATAAATGAGTTCCATGTTCCTGTAAAGCTGAATATTACTTGTGTTGCCATAGCTGTCTTTGCCATTGGAAGTATAATTTTAAAGAAAGTTCCAAAAGGTCCTAATCCATCTATTTTGGCTGCTTCAATAAGTTCATCTGGAATAGTTAAAAAGAACTGACGCATTAAAAATACTAAAAATCCTTGGAATAAGAATGGAATGATCAAACCGTTGAAGGAATTTAGCCAACCAAGTTTAACAATCATACCATATATAGGAATTAGACATAATTGATATGGAACCATCATTGTTCCAATTATTATAAAGAATATAATATTTTTACCTTTGAACTTTAACTTTGCAAGTGCATATCCTGCTAAAGTATTGAATACTAAGTTACCAGCTAAGATACCCAATGTCATAATAATTGAGTTTTTATACCATAAAAGCACATCTGAGTTTAAGAAAATATCTTTGTAGTTTTCTAGTGTTAACCTACTCAAAGGAACTATTTTATCTATATCTGACTTTGTAAGCAGTGATGTATACAAAGCATATCCAAAAGGTACGATAAAAAATAGTGAAATAAATAAAAGGATTGAGTAAGTTAATACTTTGTTTCTCTTATTTTCATTCATACCTTATACCTCCTCTTTCTTTTCAAATACTAACTTTTGAATAATTGTAAATGTTATTATAATTAAGAATATAATAAAGGCTGCTGCACTACCATATCCTGCTTTATTGTATATAAAGGCTTGTTGATAGAAATATATTATCATGCCAGTTGTAGCTCCAGCAGGCCCTCCTGGATTACTTCCTCTAGCTATCGCATAAGGCTGATCAAAAATTTGCATTGTATATATGATTCCAGAAGTTACTACTAAGAAAGTAGTAGGTTTAAGCATAGGCACTGTAACATACCAAAATCTTTGAAACACATTTGCTCCATCAACTCTTGCTGCTTCATAAATCTCATTAGGTATACTCTGAAGTCCTGATAGATAAACTACCACATAAAACCCTACATAAGTCCATACACATAAAATTATTAAAAATGGTAATGCCAAATTTACATCTGCATACCAAGATACATCCTTCATTCCAAAGAATGTCATTATACGTGTTGCAATACCTTTCTTTTCAACAAACAAATACATAAATACTGTAGTAACTGCTATTGTAGAAGTTATATAAGGTAAATAGTACAGTGTTCTATAAACTCCTCTAAACTTTTTAATACTGTTTAATAATGTAGCAATTACAAGTGCCAATATAGTCTGCACTGGTACTGCGATAAAGGTAAGTAAAAATGATACTTTAAGAGAATTTAAGAAATCCTTATTATGAAGAAGTTTTACATAATTATCAAATCCTACAAATTTAGCTCTATCTGGATTTAAGAAATTGATATCATGTAAACTATATATAAATGAGCGAACTACTGGGTAATAAAACCATACAGCCATCAATAATAATATGGGTATAACAAATAAATATCCTGCAAGAGACTCTGAACGCTTATAAGTCCAAAATTTCCTCTTATTTTTATCTTTCAAATTATTTTCCCTCCCTAATTAATTGGGAGATAATATAATTATCCCCCAACTTCATCAACTATTTTGTTCCAAATTTTTCTTGTAACTCATCAAGTAATTGTTTTACTGTCTTGCTGCCTGGCTTATAGATTATTTCTTCAACACCTTTTACAAGTTCTGCATTGAAGTTCTTTGTATCCTCTGGATAAGCAAATGGCATACCTACTTTTTCCATATGCTCAAATACAGGTTTTAATTGTGGATTATCATCTAAATATTTTGGTAAAATCTTAGCTGCTGATGGAGCATCTCCTACAGTTTTATAAAGATCTACAGAAGATTCGTCTCTTAAAGCATATTTTATAAATTTCATTGCTTCTTCTTTGTGTTCACTTTGTTCTAGTATTGCAAATCCACCTGAATATGCAGTTTGTGAATCTACTGTTCCCTTAGGAATTGGTAGTGGCATAAATTCTAAGTTAGGATTTGTTTCCTTGCAGTATCCCATATACCAAGGACCACCTGTAGACATTGCTGCTTTTTCTTTAGCAAAAACTTCTCCGTCCCAAGACGCACCTAATTGTTTAGGAGTAACAGCTACTTTATGTTTTGTAAATAGATCAACAAAGAATTGAACACCTTTAACGTTTTCAGGTGAGTTAATAGTTTTACCAAAATTCCAATCTCCACCAAAAGCATGTACATATTGTGTTATGTGGAACTCATGAATATTTGCGCAAACACCATAAACTCCATCTTTAGTAAGTTTCTTTGCATCTTGTAAAAATTCATCCATTGTTTTTGGATATTCTTTTATTCCTGCATTTTCAAACATTTTCTTATTTACAGATAACATTGATGTACCCGCTCTTCCTGGTATACCGTAAAGCTTTTCTTCATATGTCCAACCTTTGTATAGAGATGGACTTACTATATTTTTGTCAAATCCAACTTTTCCTATAAGGTCATCAAGTGGTGCAAGTGTACCATTGGCGATATATTCAAGATTGCCTTCATCGCTGAAAATGATTACATCTGGCGCATTATGAGCTGCTATAGCTGTTGGAATTGCTGTTAAGAATTCTTCACTAGTTGGATATTGCTGCAATTTAACTTTTATGTTTGGATACTCTTTTTCTATACCTTTTGCTGTAAACTCATAATGTTTTTGTTCAGCAGAGTTTGCCCAATAAGCAACTTTAATTTCTACAGGTTCATTAGTTTTTTTCTTTGCCTCTGATTTGGCATTATTTTTAGCTCCACAGCCAACTAAGCTGCCAACCATCATAGTAGACATTACTAAAGCTGTTAAAAGCTTAAGTGATTTTTTCATACTTTTTCCCCCTATTCATACTAGTTTTTTTCAACTTCTAAGATTATTATAATGTTTAGAAAATTAACATTAAATTAATTATTTTTACATTCTCTTAAAATATTTTTACATGCATAATAAAAAAGCCCTATAAGGACTTTTCGTTATAAATTATCTTTAACTTCACTAGGTGATTTACCTGTAATTTTCTTGAAAGTTGTATTAAAATATTCAACACTTTGATATCCAACAAGTTCTGCAATTTCATAATTTTTTAGTTCAGTATTATTAAGGTATTTAATTGCCTTTTTAATTCTGCACTTATTAATATACTGCATTAATGGCATTCCAACTTCTTCCTTAAATCTTCTACTTAGATAACTTTTATTTAGTCCAATCTCCTCTGCAATATTAGTCAAAGATAAATCTTTATCATAATTTGAATTTATATACTCTACTGCCTTTTTGATTTTATTATTTTTTATATTAAAATTATTTTTTATATTTGTATATTCCTTTAACTTATCAATGACTTCAAAGAAAATTTTGTTTATGTCTATTATATTTTCTCCTTCAAGTATCTCTTCTATAGAAATAAAATTACCTTCTATGCAAGGATTTTCATACTGCAGTTGATTAAATTTTGCTCTCAATAAATAATATATATTTTTAAATAAATCTCTTGTTTTATTTTCTTCATAAAACTTCCTATCTTTAAGTTCCTTTAAAAACTCAGTTAAGTGATTTTTAATCTCCTCTAACTTTTCCTCATTAATTAGTTGTCTTATCTTACCTAAAACATTTAAAAAATTAGGTTCATCTTTAACAGTTTTTAAATTTAAATCATTAAAATATATAATATTTCCATGCCCTAAAAAGAATTTAAGCTTATTTGCCTCTAATGACTCACTAAAACACTCTTGCACCTCCATAAAATTATTATGCAGATTACTTATCCCTATAGTTGCTTCAATATTAAGAAATTGTTTTAGAGCATCCTTTATATTATTAGACACCAAATTGTTATATCTATTAATATCATGCCTACTTCTAATCTTAGAGTAGGACTTCATAATCACATATAAATTCTCAATATATACTAAAAACTCAATTTCTTCTTCATCTCTAAATACTTCTTTCATAATATTTTTAAAAGCTAAACTTAATATGTGAGTATTATTATTTTTATATCTTGCTTTTACTTCTTTATACCTATCTATAGTTACAACAAAAAAATTCATATTTATATCTTTTATCTTAACATCTAATTCTGATATTTTCTCTCCAATTTCCTCCTTTTTTTTATAGCTACCATATGTTAATTCCTTTAAAAATAGCTCCTTTAAATTAGATTTATTTTTTTCCACTTCAGTTCTTAAATTGTTATATTCTTTTCTTTTTTTCTTCTCATCTTCTAATTTTTTCTTAGCATTCATAAGAGCAGTTATAACAGAATCCTGTGAAATACTTGGTTTGTGAATATAATCTAAAGCACCTAACTTCATAGCTTCTCTTACATACTCAAAATCATTATAACTGCTTAATACTATAACTTTTGAAATCTCATCTTTACCTTCTAATATCTTTAAAACTTCAATTCCATTAAGATTTGGCATAGTTATATCTAAAAATACAATATCAGGCTTCAAATCCTCTATCATCTGCCGAGCTTCTTGTCCATCTTCTGCTTCGCCAACAATTTCAATACCATATTCATTCCAATGAATTAAAGACTTAAAACTAACTCTGAAAAAAGCTTCATCATCTACAATCAAAACTCTCATTTTATAGTTTTCTCCTTTCCTCAATAATTGCTGGAATTTTAATTCTGACTCTAGTACCTTCTCCTATAACACTTTCTATTTTCACTCCATCTTCACTTCCAAAATGCAGTCTTATTCTATTAACTATATTGTTTATACCTATAGAATTAAACCCTTTTTTCTTTTGAATTTTTGAAGTCATAGCTTTATTTATAATTTCTTCACTCATACCTGATCCATTGTCAATTATATTAAAAATCACTGTATTTCCCTCTAATTTTGCCTCTACTCTAACAAAATGAGTCTTTCCCTTGCTATTAAACCCATGAAACACCGCATTTTCAACAAAAGGCTGTATTAAAAACTTTATAGTTTTATACTTGTACACTTTTTCATCTATATCATATTCAACATAAAATCTGTTGTAATACCTCAATTTTAAAAGGTCTATATATTTCTCTAAAAATTCAAATTCCTCTTCTATGGAAATGAAAGTTTCATCTGTATTAGCTGAAAAAGTTAACAATGCAATAAAAGAATTAAGTGCCTTAGTTATATTATCTGCCCCCTGCATTTCAGCCATAAGCTTTACTACATTCAAGGTGTTATACATAAAGTGAGGATTTATTTTAGACTGAAGCGCATTCAACTCTACAATTCTTTTTTCTTCCTCTTCAATTCTTATCTGTCCTATTAATTCTTTTATTTTCCCCAACATCTTGTTATAGGTTTTGCTAAGATAAACGATTTCCTCATTTCCATATACATCCACAGTTTCATCTAAGCTTCCATATTCAAATTTTTTCATCGTACTACTCAACTGCTTTATAGGTTTTGAGATATCTCTTGAAATGAATAAAGAAATTACTGTTACTAAGATTGTTAAAATTATTCCAAATAAAATAACCATATCCTTCATAGCAGTAATATCACTAAACAGCTCTTTAGTTGAAATAATACTTACTACTTTCCAATCAGTATATTTAGACGTGTTGGTTACTATATAAGCTTTTTCTTTTCCCAGCATTCCTTCTGTAATAATGCTCCCACACATAATATATTGCTCTAGCTCCTTACTTATGTGTTGTCCAATTTCTTCATTCTTACTGCTATAAACAATATTATTGTGTTCATCTACAATTAGCTGCTGGCTGTTAGGAGTTAAATTGACTTGCTCATATAATCCTTTTAATTCATCTACTTTTATATTTATTAAAAATACTCCTAACAAATCATTTTTAAAAGGATTTTTTATACACCTTCCTACACTTACCACATAGTGTTCATGAGGATTAACCTGTAAATTTTGATGTATTCCCAGTATTACTTCTTTTCCATCTGCCTTAATTATATTTTTAAACCACTCCTCATTTTTAGGTGAGTACTCATAATTAATTGATTGATTATAGCCTTTACTATAAATAAACTCCTTTTTGGTAGGATATAAATCTAAAGAATAAATATAATCATTTATTAAAAAATAATTTCTAAAGTAATAATCTGTTATCTTAAAATTATCTTGTATTCTTTGAAATTCTCCGTGCTCCAACTTTGAGTAATCTCGTGATAAAATTCCTTGAATATTTTCATCATAAAAGGTTGTCTCAGAAAGCTTAGCTATATTCTTAAAAAAGTTATCTAAATTTATAGTTATCTGAGAGTTTACTATCTGAAAAGAATTAGTAACTTTTGATTCCAAAGATTTTTTTGAATAATTATATATTATTGCACTAAGAAAAACTATTGGAATGATTGTTATCCCAATATAAGAAAATATTAGCTGTTTACTTATGTTTAATTGGTTAAATTTTTTTATTTTCATTATTTATCACTCCAAATTTATATATAATCACAATAAATTCTACTTCTTTTTATTATAATAATAAATTATTGTAATCGTTAACGCAACTTTTAGGTTATATATCATATTTCCATATATCATGTGCCATCTAAAAATACTTTTTTCTTAAACTTTAATTACACTATTTTCAAAATTATTAATGTTGGAATCTAAAATTATAATTAATCTATTTTATTACATAAAATCTACACATTTTTTAATTATAATTACCTAAGAATTTAAATAAACATCTTTGAGGTGAATATAAAAATATGAATACAAAAAAAGAAAAAATTAAAGTATACAACATGACCTGTACCTCTTGCGAAAAAACAGTTGAAAAAACTATAAAAAAGCTAAATGGAGTTTCAAATACTTTGGTAAGCTACAGTGAACAATATGTAATTGTTGAATACGATACTAAACTTTGCAATAGAAAACTAATTGAAGATTCTATAAAAAATACTGGCTATAGTACTAAAGACTCCAATACCCATAAACTAATAGGAATATTTATCCTAGCAATTGCTATTATCCTTCTAGGTAATTCCACTCAAGGATTTGACATGAATGAAAAACTAAGTAATGCTACTTATTTTGTCATTTTTATAGTAGGTATACTTACCTCCCTACACTGCGTAGGTATGTGTGGAGGTATAATGCTTTCTCAAAGTATGTCAAAAGAAAGTGGTAACAAACTAAGTACAATAAAACCATCTATTTTATATAATGCAGGAAGAGTACTTTCTTATACTATTCTTGGTGGAATAGTTGGAGCATTAGGTTCTGTAATTTCTCTATCTTTAAATTTTAAAGCTGGTATTCAAATCTTAGCAGGACTCTTTATGGTTATTATGGGACTTAATATAACAGGTTTTAGTTTGTTTAGAAGATTTAATATCAAACTTCCTTGGTCTTTTTGCTCTATTAAGAAAAAGCCAAGTTCTCCATTTATAGTAGGTATTTTAAATGGCTTTATGCCCTGCGGTCCACTTCAAACTATGCAACTATATGCCCTTGGGGCAGGCAGTGCATTCAAAGGAGCTGTATCAATGTTTTTATTCTCCCTTGGAACTGTACCACTTATGTTAGCCTTTGGAGCAATTTCTGGTCTATTAAGTAAAGGATATACCAAAAAAATGCTTAAATTCAGTGGAATTCTTGTGGTAGTTCTAGGATTAATAATGGGAAATAGGGGGCTTGCCTTAGCTGGAATTAGATTGCCTTCACTAAATAATAGAGTTTTAACTGAAAATTCTAATTCATCACAAGCTAATGTTTCTAAAGCTGTTATTGAAAATGGAGTTCAAGTTATAAATATGAATGCTGATTATAAAGGTTACACACCAAATGCTTTTTATATTCAGAGCAATATACCTGTTAAATGGATAATCGATGGCAAACAGCTAACTTCCTGTAACAATGAAATTGTAGTACCCTCATTAAATATTGAGAAAAGATTGGAATCTGGTAAAAATATAATTGAATTTACTCCTGAACAAAGCGGAGACATTAATTTCAGCTGCTGGATGGGCATGATTAGAGGGGTTATAAAAGTAGTAGATAATATTGATTCTGTTGATGTATCAAAATCTGATGCCTCTCTACCTCCTGCATCTACTGACGGAAGTTGCTGCAGTTCTCCTATTGAGGACACTACACCATCTAACCCTAGTATATATGGGGATGATTTGAATAAAGTACCTACTAACAAGCTAATTAATAAAGCTGATATTGAAAATGGTACTCAATCTTTAACTATAAAAGGAATAGGCTATGAATTTTCTCCATTAATAATGGTATTAAATAAAAATACACCAACAAAATTAACTTTGGATTTGAAAGATTTTGATAACCCTGAGGCTAAATATAAAATAATCTCTATTAATTCAGGAGATACCTTAACTACTTTCTATGGAAAAAAGGATATCATTGAAATAGAAACTATTTTTGAAAAGAGCGGTGGATATGCTGTTATCTATCAAAATACTGTTTTAGGTGTTATTGAAGTGACAGATGATTTAAAAACTGTTAATTTAGAAAAAATACGAGAAAAATATCTTAAATAGTCTATACATTATTTATTCTTAATATATCAAAAGAAGTTTAGCATATTATTTTGCTAAACTTCTTTTTTAATTATATCTTTTATGAAAATAATTTTAAAATGTGATTTCAATCACAGAAATAATAATTGTTAAGTAATATAATTTAACCATAGAATATAACAGTTCTAAATAACACACTGATACAGAATTTAAACATTAGTTTAATAGTTATAATTTACCCAATACAGGTAAAGATACTTTACTGATATAGCACAATTCGAAACTATTGTAGCACACAAATATAATTTAAAGGAGTGTATAAATATGTTAAAACAATGGAAAAACTTCAAAGAATGTAATTGGACACAAACTATTGATGTAAGAGATTTTATTCAAAATAACTATAAAGTTTACACTGGTGATAAAGAGTTTTTAGCACCACCTACAGATAAAACAAAAGTAGTTTGGGATAAGGCTAGTAAACTTATTTTAGAAGAAGTTAAAAAAGGTATTCTTGATATAGATACTGAAACTGTTTCTGGAATAAATAACTTCAAACCTGGATATTTAGATAAAGAAAATGAAGTTATCGTAGGTTTTCAAACTGATGCTCCATTAAAGAGAATTACAAATCCTTTTGGTGGTATCAGAATGGCTAAGCAAGCTTTAGAAGCTTACGACTATAAAATAAATAACGAAATGGATGAGATTTTCACAAAATATAGAAAAACTCACAACCAAGGTGTTTTTGATGCTTATACAGAAGAAATGAGATTAGCTAGAAGAGTAGGAGTTATAACTGGTCTTCCAGATGCATATGGTAGAGGAAGAATCATAGGAGACTATAGAAGAATTGCTCTTTATGGTATAGACTTCTTGATTGAAGAAAAGAAAAAAGATCTAAAAAATCTAAAAGGCACTATGCTGGATGAATTAATAAGATTAAGAGAAGAAGTTAGTGAACAAATTAAAGCTCTTCATGAAATTAGAGAAATGGCTCTGTCTTATGGAGTTGATATATCCAAACCGGCAGGAGATGCTAGAGAAGCTGCTCAGTTCTTATACTTTGGATATCTAGCCAGTATAAAAGAAAATAATGGTGCTGCAATGTCTCTTGGAAGGACAAGTACCTTCCTTGATATATATATTGAAAGGGATTTGGAGAATGGATTAATTACTGAAGCAGAAGCTCAAGAAATAATTGATCAATTTATCATCAAATTAAGAATGGCAAGACATTTAAGAACACCTGAATATAACGATTTATTCGCTGGAGATCCAAATTGGGTTACTGAAGCTATAGGTGGCGTAGGTTTAAATGGAATACCACTAGTTACAAAAACTTCATTTAGATATCTTCACACATTAATAAATTTAGGATCAGCTCCTGAACCAAATATGACAGTATTATGGTCTCAAGATCTTCCAGAAAACTTTAAAAAATTCTGTGCTGAAATGTCTATCTTAACTGACTCAATACAATATGAAAATGATGATATAATGAGACCTATTTATGGTGATGACTACGCTATAGCTTGCTGTGTATCTGCTATGAAGGTCGGAAAACAAATGCAGTTCTTTGGAGCAAGATGCAACCTTGCAAAGGCATTATTACTTTCAATTAATGGTGGCGTAGATGAGAAAAAAGGAATAAAGGTTATACCAAACATTGAACCTATTACAGATGATGTATTAGATTATGAAAAAGTAAAAGAAAATTATTTTAAAGTATTAAAATACATTGGAGAACTTTATGTAAATACTATGAATATAATTCACTTTATGCATGATAAATATGCTTATGAAGCTTCTCAAATGGCACTTCATGATACAAAATTAGGTAGACTAATGGCATTTGGTGTTGCTGGACTATCTGTTGCTGCTGACTCATTAAGTGCAATCAAATTTACTAAAGTAAAACCAATTAGGAAAGACGGTATTACAGTAGATTTTGAAATTGAAGGAGATTTTCCTAAATACGGTAACGATGATGATAGAGCTGACAGTATCGCTGTAGAAATTGTAGATACCTTCTCAAAAGAACTTAAGAGCCATCCAACTTATAGAAATGCTGAACACACGCTATCAGTATTAACGATTACTTCAAATGTGGTTTATGGTAAAAAGACAGGTTCAACACCTGATGGAAGAAAAGAAGGAGAACCTTTTGCACCAGGGGCAAACCCAATGCACGGAAGAGATATTGAAGGTGCTCTTGCTTCTCTAAACTCAGTTGCTAAAATTCCATACTCCAGCTGTGAAGATGGTGTTTCAAATACCTTTTCCATAATACCAGATGCTTTAGGTAAAGAAGATGAATCAAGAATAAATAACTTAGTAGCCATAATGGATGGATACTTTGGGCAAAATGCTCATCACTTAAACGTAAATGTTTTAAATAGAGAAACATTAATGGATGCAATGGAACATCCTGAAAAATATCCAACACTTACAATAAGAGTTTCTGGATACGCCGTTAATTTTAATAGATTATCAAAATCTCAACAAAAAGAAGTAATAAGTAGAACATTCCACGAAAAACTATAGAGGTGATATTATGATAAAAGGAAGAATTCATTCTATTGAAAGCATGGGGCTTGTCGATGGGCCTGGAATAAGAACAGTAGTATTTTTCCAAGGTTGTCCGCTAAGATGTGCTTATTGTCACAATCCTGATACTTGGAATTTACAAGGAGGTACTGAAATAACTCCAAAAGAGCTGTTAAAGAAACTTCTAAGATTTAAGCCCTACTTTGAAAAATCCGGTGGAGGCGTTACCTTCTCTGGTGGCGAAGTACTTCTTCAGCCAGATTTTCTAATAGAAATTTTAAAACTATGCAAAGAAAATGGCATACACACAGCCATTGATACTTCTGGATTTGGTCCTGGAAAATTCGATAAAATATTAAAATATGCAGATTTAGTTTTATTAGATATAAAGCACGCAAATGATTCAGGATATAGAAATTTAACTGGTCAAAGTAAAAAAGGCCTTGATGAATTTTTAAAAGCTCTTTCCAACTCTAACACTAAACTGTGGATAAGACATGTAGTAGTTCCTGGACTTACAGATTCTAAAGAGCACATACTAAAGCTTGGAAAAATAATAAAAGGCATAAAAAATGTTGAAAAGATTGAATTGCTTCCTTATCATACTCTTGGTATTAACAAATATGAAAAGCTAGGCATAAATTATAAACTTAACAACGTACCTCCTATGGATAAAGAATATACCAAAGAACTTGAAAACTTACTAAAAGAATATATAAAAAAGAAAAGATTGTAAAATCTTTTCTTTTTATATATTCTTTAAAATCTTTTTCTTTTACTTGATGATTTTATTCCCATTTCTTCTCTATATTTGGCTATGGTTCTTCTTGAAATATCAATATTTTTTTCCTTTAATAATTGACAAATCTTTTGATCTGAAAGAGGTTTCTTTTTATCCTCATTATTTATAACTTCTTGTATTTCCTTCTTGATTATCTTTGTGGATACATCTTCAATACTATCAACTCTTGATATACCTGTTGTAAATAAGTCTTTTATTTTTATTGTTCCTTTATCTGTATGAATATATTTCTCTCTTATGGCTCTACTAACAGTAGATTCATGTATTTCTAAATTATCTGCTATTTCTTTTAATGTCATAGGTTTTAAATACTCATCACCAAACTCAAAATAATCCTTTTGAATTTCTAATATCTTTTCTAATATGTTATATATTGTGTTTTCTCTTTGATTAATACTCTTAATTAAAAAAACAGCACTATTTAATTTCTCTTTAACAAACTTTACAGTTTGTTTATCATCTTCATTATTTATTATTTTCTTATATAATCCATTTATATTAAGTTTTGGTATAGTACCATCATTCATTATTATATGGTATTCTCCATCTATCTTTTTTATATACGCCTCTGGAACTATATATTTTGTTTCTTCCCCAGTATAAAATCCTCTTGAGGGTTTAGGTTCTAAAGTCTTTATAATATCTCCATACTCTTGCGCTTTTTGCACAGTTATTTTTAATTTTTTTGCAATAACATTATATTTATTCTCAGCTAAAAGTTCTAGATATTCATCTACTATTTTGAAAATATTCTCATCTTTCAAATCCTTTTCAATTAACTGAATTTTTAAACATTCTTTAATATCTCTAGCTCCTATTCCAGTAGGTTCAAGAGATTGTACAATTTCTAGGCACCTCTGTGATAATTCTTGTGAAATCGTCAATTCCTCTGCAATATCTTCTATGCTAGTTCCTAAATATCCTCTTTGATTTATATTTTCAACTATATACTCACACATAGATTTTATATAATCTGTTTCATTTAGGTCTATAATTTGCTCCTTTAAAAACTCTTTTAATGACTTTTTAGCACTAATAAAATTAAAAGGAGATACTTCTTCATCATCTCTATGATAACTACTGTGTCCATAATTATCAAATTCAAGATGTTTTATAAGTTTCTTATAATCGATTTCATCCTGTGCCTTATCATTATCATTTTTCTTATATTCCGCATCCAATACAGGATTTTCTTGAAGTTCTTTTTCTATATATGTTTGAATTTCAAAATTAGACATTTGAAGTAATTTTACAGATAATTGCATTTGCTGCGTCATTATTAGTTTTTGTTCTTGGGTTAAATTTAACTTAAACTCCATCTTCATCTCTTATCACCACTTTACATATAGTACATTAATAATATTATATCATAGATTTAAAATATAAATATATATATTTTTTACAACATTCCCCATTTTATTAATTTTTACAATCCTACTTTTTAAATATTTAAAGAAAACACAAATATAAACATAGTATATATTTGTGTTTTTTGTAAATTTTGATTCTTTTTTAGTATGGAATTAATTGCATTTTTCTATATAAGCTATACCACAAGCATCTGGTCCTGAATGTGTCCCTACTACGCATCCTACTTCACACTCAATATAATTACATTCTCTCTTATTTAACTCATCTCTAAGCACAGGAAGAATGTCTTGATTATCTATATGAAGTAATATGCTAGTTTCTTCTTCATTTAACCCACTTGTTTCTAATGCTCTTAGAATAGTTTTAATTGCTTTCTTTGTTCCTCTCACCTTATCTATAACTGCCATTTCTCCATCTACAACTGCTAAAATTAATTTAATCCCCAGAAAACTTCCAATAACTCCAGCAGCTTTGGAAAGTCTTCCTCCCTTAACTAAGTTATCTAAACTTGAAAAGGCATAAGCATTTTTTACATGTGGAATAGTTTCCTTTATTTTTTCTTCGATTTCATATATATTGTATCCTTTTTCTTTTAATTCTGCAGCCTTCATAGCAAGTAATCCTAATCCAGCTGTAACATTCAAACTATCTATTACTACTATATCGTCAGTACCTATCATATCTTTTGCAATACAAGCTGAATTATATGTTCCGCTCATTTTAGAAGAAATGTGTATAGAAACTATTTTATAGCCCTCATCTATATATTTTTTATAACATTCATAAAATCTATACGGGGTAATTTGAGCAGTAGCTGGCAAAATATCACTATCTTTTATTCTTCTTAAGAATTCATGGATATCTATATCAACCCCATCTAAATAGCTTTCTTCTCCAAAACTAACTATTAGGGGCATAACATCCAAACCATATTTTTCTACCATTTCTCTATTTAAATCTGCTGTACTATCTGTAATAATCTTAATCTTCTCCATTGCTTCCCCCCCTTTTACTTATTTCATTCCTGGAAAGCCTAACTGTCTAATTGCTTCATAAGCCACAATTGATACAGTATTTGAAAGATTTAAAGATCTTGTTGTTGTACTAACCATTGGAACTCTAATACGATTTTCAACATATCTATCTCTAATATAATCAGGAAGTCCCGAAGATTCTCTTCCGAAAACTATAAAGTCTCCTTGTTTATACTTTGCTTCGTCATGATGATACTTACTTTCTTTTGTGGTTGATAAGTAAATTGTAGCATCTGGATACTTTTCTAACATATCATCAAAAGATTCATGTATTTCTAAATCCAATAATGGCCAGTAATCTAGTCCTGCTCTTTTTACCTTTTTATCATCTAAAGTAAATCCTAACGGCTTGATTAAGTGTAGTCTACAATTAGTTAGCACACACGTTCTTCCAATATTCCCTGTATTTTGAGGTATCTCTGGTTCAAATAAAACTATATGTAAATTCGGTTTATCTATTTTCATTTTTCATTTCCTCCTTATCCAAATACCACACATTATATATTACCTTAATTGACATATAAGGTAAAGTACACAAAATAACAAATTCAGTGGGTAAAAAACATTCCCACTGAAACAATAAAATTATTTAACTATTATACAACTAGTCTAACCTTATAAAACAAATTTTTCAATAGCTTTTGCTACACCATCATTATTATTTGTATCTGTAACATACTTTGCATTATCTTTCACATAATATTCTGCATTTCCCATTGCTATTCCCATTCCTACATATTGCAGCATGGATAAATCATTTTCTCCATCCCCCATACAGATTACTTCCTCTCTACTTAATCCATAAAATCCTGCTAATACTTCTACTGCTTTTCCCTTTGAAGAACCCTTTTTCATTATTTCAAAATTATTCAGGCTTGAACTAACCACTTCAAATTCTCCTAAAGCCTTTATCTCTTCCTTAGCTTTTCTTATTCTATCATAATCTTCACTAAGACATATAGCCTTAACAATTTTATCTTTATCTCTTTCAAAAACACCTTGAAAATTAGCAGAAACCTCTAAATTAATCTTCCTATCTTCTGGTAAATCTTCATTTAATTTATAGTAAGGATATTCTTTTGGAAAAGGCTTATTAGAAATAACTGTATCATATGTATTAAAACAATTGAAAAAATTATATTTCTCTATAATTGACCATATTTTTTCGCAATTTTCTTTTCCTAATAAAGCTTCATATATAACATCGTCTTTATCTTTTTCTCTAATATAAGCACCATTTGATGCTATTATAGGAGCCTCGACTCCTAAAATTTCAGCATAATATTTTGCTGAAGTAAATAATCTTCCAGTAGATATAGCTATTTTTACTCCTTTATCATGAGCCTTCTTTATAGCTTCTTTATTTCTTTCACTAATTATCTTATCATCATTTAACAGTGTGCCATCCATATCTAAACATATCATTTTATATTGCACTTTTATCTCTCCTTTTACTTCTGTTACTACTTAATATGTGAAATTTCTACACTTTCAATTATTAATTATAGCACAAATATCCAATTAAAAATTCCCTGATTTCCCAGTAAATGTAACAATAAGTAAAAAAGCACATAATGCATTATACCACTACATGCTTTTTATTTATTGTTGATAAATAATCAATTTTAAATATATTTTTAATTTATAACCTTTTTATAGAGATGAACTGTTTTTTCAACAGCAGTATTCCATTTATATATCTCACTTTGCCTCTTCCCTGCTTCAGCAACATTATTTCTATAGTTATCATTCAATAACATCTCTAATATAGTATCCTTCATATATACTTCGTCATTAATATCTACTAAAATTCCACCATCTCCTACTACTTCTCTAAATAATAAATTATTATTACATATTACAGGAGTTTTGCAAGCCATAGCCTCTAAAACAGATAAAGAGAAACCATCATATTCGGATAAATTTATTAAACACTGAGCTGCATTATAAAAATAAGGCATATTTTTATAATCAACAGCTCCTTTAAAAATTATAGAATCCTCAATATTCAAGAACTCAGCTAAAATTTTTAATTTAGAATAATACTCTTCTCTTTTCCCATCATACTTTCCTATTATTACAAGCTTCATATTCTTTGTATAATTATATTCTTTTAATCTCTTAAAAACTTTGAACAGTGTATGTAAATTTTTTCTTGGATGTATACTACCTACATAAAGTAAAAAATCTTCTGTAATATTATAATTGTCTTTTAATATATTCTTACACAGTCCATAATCTATATGTTGAAAATAATTTGAACATCCTGGGTATATCACTTCTATCCTATCTTCATTAACATTAAATTGTTCAATTATTTGATTCTTTATGAAATTAGAAACTGCTATTATCTTATCAGATTTGTCTATAGCATTTGGAAATACAGTCATAAATTTTTCATAATACTTTTTATCTGTGTATGCCATATTAATAATAGGTAATAAATCATAAACTGTACTAATATTTTTACATTCTTTATTAAATGGAATACTAAAACCATTATTTATAGAATGGTATATCTGTACTTTTTCATTTTTTATATGCTGTTCTAATTTACTATAGTCATTTTTATGTCTACTTAAATTTAAGTTGAAATATGATAGGTTGTTCATTTTCTCCAAAGGAGAACTATATATAGGATTATCCCATATTATTTGACACTCTAATTCTGGATATCTTGCAAACAAATTATTTAAAAATTCGTAAGTATAAGAATATAAACTTGTACCTTGCAGCATACTCAATCCTATTCCATCAACACATATATTCATTTAATCACCTCATATAAACTCTGCTTCAATATCAACTAACCTTCTTTCTTTTATTTCTTTGTAGTCTACGTTTTCTCTGGATATACCTATCTCCTCAATTACTTCTTCCTCAAAATTTTCTTGAATTTTTTCGTAATTATTTACACTTTCAATTTTGTCTTTGCAAGTACTTTCTTCCTTGTAATGTACATTAACTAAATAAACTATATGACTATATATCTTTCTATTATCTATTAACTCAAAATATGCATCTACTATTTGCACATTTACATTTCCAATTTCTTTTTTATCTGGTAATTCTACGAATGTATTATAGGGTAATTCTAAATTTACTATATTTACTTTCTGTGAATGTCCTTTTTCAGCATAATTTATCTTTATTTTCTTTACTCCATCAAGAACTACTACTCTTCCTACAGGTATATTAACCTCTCTTTTGGAAA
Organism: Clostridium ganghwense; assembly: GCF_026735165.1. GTDB lineage: Bacteria > Bacillota > Clostridia > Clostridiales > Clostridiaceae > Clostridium_H > Clostridium_H ganghwense. The sequence continues at coordinate 589,834 of NZ_JAPQES010000001.1, forward strand.
TCAAATTTACATCAAGTACAATCTGATATATATTTTTAATATTTGGATTATGCTTAGGAATAAATATATTTTCTACTTCTGAATATTCTACAACTTGACTATTTTGTATTTTATGGGGCAATTGTTCCTCTGGAGTTATCCCAACAATATCAATGTGATTTCTTATAATACCCATAATAAAGTTTACTCCTTACAAATCAATATAATAGTTTCTATATTAAATTTATTAACTGCATTAATAATTTATTCGAATTATAATTAAATGCATAATATGGAATATATCCAAATCTTCCTTAGTAGAATATACAGATATATATTAAGAGGAGGATTTTTATGGGTGCTCGTTTAACAAAATATGAATTTTGTCCAAAACCAAACGAAGAAATTGAAGCAATCATTACTATAAAAAAAGAATGCAGAGCTGCGATTCATGGAATAGTTGTAGATTGGAAAAACAAGCCAGTAAAAGATGCTGTAGTTAAATTATTTGAAAAAGAAAAAAAAGATTGTGGATGTGCTTTAAAACCAATTACTCATACTTTTACTGACGAATGTGGTCAATTTTTATTTGGTCCACTGGATCATAAAAAATGTTATGTAATTAAAGCATGGTTCTCTCATCCTGTTTGCAGTAGAGAAGTAGTAATTAATGCTAATGATTCAAATGAACCTTGTGAAACAAAAGAAGATTGCGTTGTTTCAAATTTAAACGTATTTGAAGATGAAGAAAACTAAATAATCTTAATTTTTTAATATGCAGATAACTGAAAAAAATTAAGTTGTCTGCATATTAATTATTTTACATGAAAACTACTTTTAAAATGTATTTTACCTTATAGTATTGAATTTAATAAAATCCTTCATAAGCTTGTATAGTTTTTAGTATGTTTTTATCCCATCTATATTTCTTTACTTGTTCTCTTTGTTTACTCAAAACCTTTTCTCTATAGCTATCATTGTATATAACTTCAACCACACCTTCAAAAATATCTTCTTTATCATTTGCATCTACTAAAATACCTGCTTCATCAAGAACTTTTCTAAAAAGAGTTTGCTTATTACATACAACTGGTGTTTCACATGCCATAGCCTCTATTGTAGATAATGGGAATCCCTCATACTTTGATAAATTAACTACACATTTAGCTTTACTATAAAAATAAGGCATGTCATCATATTCTACACTCCCTACAAAAATTACAAACTCCTCTAATTTAAGTGTTTCTACTAATTCTTTAAGTTTTAAGTAATATTGTCTTCTCTTATTATTACAATTGCCTACTAATACAAGTTTTAAATTATTATTACTGTATCTATTGATATCTTTAAATACTTTGATTAATTTCTCTAAATTTTTTCTTATATGTATGCTTCCTGCATAAAGTATATAATCACCTTCTATTTTATATTTACTCTTTAATATATTTTCACAGCTTTCTTCATTCTTATGCTTGAATATATCTGAACAACCTGGATAAATTACATCTATTCTTTTTTCTGGTATATCAAAATTATTTTGTATAATCTCCTTTATATACTCAGAAACTACAATAATTTTATCAGATTTCTCCACAGCATTTGGAAATACATCATAAAACTTTTTTAAATACTTATCATCAACATAACTGCTGTTTATTAATGGCAATACATCATGTACTGTTGTAATATAATTACAAACTTTGTTTTGTGGAATACTAAAACCATTATTAGGAGAATGATATATATTAACTTTATTACTCAAAATATAACTTTCAATATTTTGTAAATCATTTTCTTTTCTATTTATCTTTAAATCTACATATGAAACGCTAATATTTTTTCCTATTTTAACTTTTTCTTTAGAGTTATCCCACAATAACTCATAGCTTGGTTGAGGATACATACTAAATAAGCCCTTTAATAGTTCATAGGTATAAACTCCTATACCCGTTTTTTTAAGATGGGTTAAACCTAATCCATCGATACAAATTTTCATAATATAATATCATCTCCTCTCTATAAATATTCTGAATCAATATCAATTAATTCACTCTCTTCTTTAGTTTCTTTTTCTTCAAAACTAGTATTTACTGTAGATAAACTATCTGATAATGCTACTAATTCATTAACGGGTTCATTAAAATATTTCTCCTCTGTTTCATTACTATTTACTAATGTAATATAATCTTTATATTGATAATTTTCCTTATTATTTCCACAATTTTGTCCATTTAAATCTAAGGATGTATTTTTTTTACCACCATAATAATGTACATCAATAATATATACAATATTGCTATACAATTCCTTTTTACTAATGAGTTGAAAATAAGCATCTGCAATGTATATCCTTATACTTTCTATTTCATCTTTTTTATCTTCTATATCTATAAAAAAATTATATGGACTTTTAAGCTCTAGAACTCCCACCCTGTCATCCTTATCATAATATAGTATCTTTATTTGTTTAAGTACATCTATAACTACTAATTTGTTCAATGGAGTCTCTATAACTCTATTAGACTTTATATCAACCTTAATAACAATTTGATATATATTTTTTATATCTACATTATCTTCAACAAGAATTTTTTCTGCTTCAGAATTTCGGATTATTTGTCCTAATATTTCTCTTGGTAGTTCATTTTCTGGAGTTATACCTAATATATCAATAAAGTTTCTAACAACTCCCATGCCCTAATACCTCCAATATATTTTATCTCTATATTAGATTTATTAAGAAATTTTTATATTATTCTTGGTCTGTAACTAAGTTTAATATTATTTGAACTAGTATTAGTAATCTGTGTTATTGTTTCATCACAAATTGTAAATACGTAAATGTTGTAGTAATTGAGCTTATTAGAAGAAAAATATATTTGTGTAGATTCACTATTCCATGCAAAATCTCCTATTTTCACACCAAATTCATTATCAATCTTAATATATATTTTCTTAACTAAATCATAAGCATATATATTTTCTATTCCCATTCTTACTCCTATAAAAGCTATATATCTACTATCTGGTGAAAATCTTATATTTTTTATGTGTAATTTTTCTTCAGAAATCCCAATAGACTCCTTATTCAAATTTGATATGTCTATAATATAAATCTCATCTCCATTCTCCATAGAACCCAAACAAAAATTACCCTGTTTTCCTTTGCCGCACTCTTTTGAAGAAACATAAGCAACAGCAGTACTATCATTCTGCCAATCAAAATATTTCACATTTCCTGAAGAGGTTATTTTATTTGTGTCAAGTCCATGTGTATTCATTATATAAAGATTGCTATCATCACACATAGTTTTAATATAACCAACTTTGTTGCCGTTGGGTGATATTTTAACATTAAAATTCTTCCATCCCCTTTTACTGTAAGTTAACTGTTTCCATTGACATGTACTAATATCAATATAAAAAATTTCTTTTTTCCCTTCTAAATATGCTGAAAAAAATATTTCATTATCATTATTCCCCCATGAAAAACTAGTTATAGCATTAAATATATATGGATCAGTTATTTTTCTTACCTTTCTACTTGAAATACCTGTTATGCATAAACTACTACTGTATTTATCGTAACAGATATACCCAATTTTCTGTCCCGATGGAGACCATTTTGGCCTTAATATTTTACAATTATCACAAGCTGCTATTTCTTTCTTTTTAGTTCCATCATCATATTCTATATATAATTTACTTTTATTACAGTTATAATCTTCTGAATGACATAACACATAAATAGGATATAACTTCAATTCAATAAACAGTATTATATTCTTAAATATAGTTCTATCATCAATTTTTTCAGCAAAATTCCCCTCTACAATAATCTTAGGAACAAGATATTTAAGTTTTATTAAATCCTCAACCTTAGAACCATATATTAAATAAGGAATAACTATATATGTGCTTTTATAGCATTCATTTTCTACAACATGAACAGACTGGACAGCTGATTTTGAAATATACATTATTTTTTGTTTTAATTTTATTTCAATAGAAAGCTTTTTACCTGATAGATGTTGACCTTCATAGGATGTACCTTTAGGTGAATTAATTACCCTTAATGAAACAATTTCTGGTTCAACTATAACAGAAACAATTTCCTCTACATCAGGTTTTGCATCTGGAACTTTAACTTTATCCTCACAACTAAACTGAGTAAAAAGTAACTCTTTTTCATGACAGCATTTATTATAAGTTCCTTTTATTGTTCCGCATTTAATTTCCATATCATTACTTTCCTCCAAACATTTCTCAATCTATACACTATATTCAATAACACTTTATTTTATTTGTATAAAATAAATGCTTGTACTTTTTACAACTATTACCATTTTAAGGTTATTTTATTTTTAAATCTATCATATCTATTTATGGTGAGATATTTAAATAACATATATCTCCATATAACTATTTTAAGGAGGTTCTTATGGCAAGTATTGTAAAAAATTTAATTGAATACGTTGGCATAGTTGATCCTGAACAACTACCTGAACAAATGACTTCATTTAAACAGCTAACTGTTCAAGAAAATTTAACTATCCCTTCTGCAAAACCTGATATAGAACAAATTGTAAGGGTTATGGCAGAAGCTGTAATTACAAGTACAAAAATTATAGAAACACCTATAGGAAAATCTAAAGAAGGGCAAATTTTAACAGGTAGAAAAATCATAATTGAAGGTATGCTTAATCAAAAAATAGAATATGTTGCTGATGAACCAACTCAATCAGTACATGCTGCTCATTTCAAAGTACCTTTCAGTACATTTATTGTACTTCCTGAAGATTTTGAAGATGGTACTGTTGTAACAATTATTCCATATATTGAAGATATCTATGTAAAACAGGTAACTAAGAGAGATATCTTCAAAAATGTAACTTTACTTCTTGATGCAATATATTAGTTATTATTTAAGGAGGTGCCATATATGAGTAATGTAGTACGTCAAGGTGTAGAAGGAATCGGTATATCTCCTTCTTTACCAACTCTTTGCGCTGATGCATATTTTACTGAAGTAGCTATACCTGAAACTGTTATTATTCCTGATCAAAAACCTGACATGGAAGAACTTCTTTCTGTAATGGTAGATGCCAAAATAGTATCTCTTAGAATTATTAAAACACCCGAAGGTACATCACAGGAAGGTCAAACTCTTACTGGTAGAAAACTAAGCATTGAGCTCGAACTTAAGCAAAAAGTAAAATATATAGCTGACGAACCTTCTCAATCTGTTCACGCTGCTCATTTTGAGAACAAGGTTAGTAGTATTTGGGTTGTTGTTCCTAAAACTATTAATATAAAAGGTAAGGACGTGCCAATTGAAACTCTACTATTACAGGGGAAATTATCAGTTACTCCATATATTGAAGATATTTATGGAGAACAACTAGATAAAAGAACAATATTTAAAAATATTACTGTACTGATAAATGTAACCTTTAATTCTTGCGAAGCAAACCTTATTTTAGTAAAATCAGGTCCAAGTGAAGTAACTACAGGCACTACCTACACCTATACAGTAACAATTGAAAATACAGGACAAATAAATGCAAGAAATGTAATTTTCAAAGATACTCTTACAGGTGGTTCATACACTTATCAAAATAATTTCACAGTAAATGGTGTTGTTGTAGCAGGTGCAGATCCATTCTCTGCTGGCGGAGTACCACTTGATGATATTCCACCTTGTGAGACTGTTACAATAACATTTGATGTTCAAGGTACTGAAGTAGCAACATTAGAAAATACAGCAAATGTAACCTATGAGTATAAGGTATGTTCAACTGAAACCAGAACAGATACTAGCAACACAGTATCTACTGAAGTTGTAGCTCCATAGAATAAAAAACTGTTTACTTTTTAAAAATTTTCCATGCAAGGAGGGTTAAAATGGGAAGTGTTGTAAAAGGATTAATAGACTATTCAGGTATAGCTGATATTTTTCCTAAAGATCCAAAATGTTTCAAACAACTAACAGTTCAAGAAAACTTAATCATACCTAGTGTTAAACCAGATATTGAGCAAATTGTAAGAGTAATTGCAGAGGTTATAATTACAAATACAAGAGTAATAAAAACTCCTGTATCCATATCATCTGAAGGTCAAATTTTGACAGGATGGAAACTAATTGTTGAAGGCGAATTGAAACAAAAAATTGAATATGTAGCAGATGAACCTACTCAATCTGTTCATGCTGCTCACTTTACAGTACCATTTAGTACCTATATAGTACTTCCAGAAGATTTTAATGAAGGATGTCTTATTAATGTAGTGCCATACATTGAAGACATTTATGTTCAGCAAATAGATAAACGAACTCTTTTCAAAAATGTTGTTCTTTTCCTTGATGCAACATGTTGTTAATAATAACTACTTTTTGTTGAATAATTCATTTTTGTTTATAAATTATTCAACAAAAATATATAAAAAACTTTATACTAATATTGTATGTTCAAGTACTCAGTTTTGATATACAATGTTTAAATAGTTTTATATAAAATAATCAACAATTTATTAATGGGTGTCTTAAAAGACACCCATTATATTTTTAACAAACTTTTTTAGCTTCTACAATTAACGTAACGTTTTTAAATATTCTTCTCTTATCTATTAACCTAACAAACACATCTTCGACTATTCCCTCTACCTTAAGCTGTATACATTTCTTATAATCAGCAGGTAATACAATAAATGTACTAAATGGCACATCAAACTCTGCTGCATGTACAGACTGGGTAGGTTCATCTGCAATATAAACAATTTTTTGTTTCAACTTACCCTCTACAATCAATTTCCATCCCGTTAGTGTCTGTCCTTCATAAGATGTTATGATTGAAGTTTTTATTAAATTTGTATAGGTTATTTCAACATCTACAATTACTTCTAATATCTCTTCCATATCTGGCTTTTGACTTGGTATTATTAAATTTTCATCTACACTAAACTGCTTAAACATTCTAACATCTACATAAGTTATTACTTCATTACTTTCTATACTTATCTTACGCTGTGTTTCAATAATATAAGTTCCATTAATAGTAGCTTTATTTATTAATTTTGGTGGACATGGTTTAGATACTATTTTTACCTGGAAAGTTATTGTTTTAGATTCTCCTGGTTCTATACTTCCAAGATTTACATTTTGTACTGGTTGACTTCCTACTAATACAGTTCCCTCTGGTATTATATCATTGAAAATAACATTATCTATAGTTATATCTCCAGTATTTTTTATAACTACAGTATAAGTTAAAATATCTCCTACATTAGCCATATCTTTATCTACTGTTTTTATAGCTTCTAATTGAACTTTTACTAATTCTGTTTCTACTGGATTACTGGTTACAGGATCTCTTGGTTGCAACTGACCATCTAATTCAACATCAAAAGTTACTAATGCAGTATTTTCTGCCTTTGGTTCATTAGGTGGTTCTGGTATAGCTACAACTTTTACATTGAATTTAATAGTAACTATTTGACCAGGTACTATACTTCCAATATCTACTCCTTCTTCTGGACTAGAATCTACTTGAACTCCATCTACTGTTAAGCTTCCTTCTACAAACTCTGTTCCATCAGGAACATTATCGCTAAACACTACATTTTCAGCTGTTACATTACCATTATTTATAATTGTTACTGTATAGTGTAGTATATCCCCTATAGTTGCAACTGCTTCCTCTACTGATTTTATTGCCTCTATTTTTATTAATTTTACAGGTGTAGTCACTTCGTCTGTAACAGGATTTCCTTCTCTGATTGGTCCACCTGGGAATAAACTATATGAAGGTATAGCCACAGCTGCATTTGTTATTTCCGATGGAGAAGGTGGTAAACTTAAAATCTTAACTTTATAGCTAAATATTACTGAAGATTGTGGTGACATTCCTGTTATATCTACATCTATTAAAGTACTATCAGGTACAGTGTTATTAGTTACTGTAGCTGATCCACTTATTAAATTAAAGCTTCCTGTTACATACTGCGTTACTGCTGGTAATGTGTCTGTAAATTTAATATCAACCGGTACCGTTGATTTATTTGTTATTTGAACTGTATAAGTTAAATTCTGTCCTACCTCTACAAAAGTTTTATTTGATGTTTTAAGAATTTCTACTTCTATCTCTTGAACAGTTGTAGTTACTACATTACTTGGTATATCTGTTTTACTTAAAGTAGGTGGCAATTGTGGATCTAAACTATATTTAAAGTTTGCATGGGCTATATTATCTATTTTACCTGATTGAGGTCTACTAATTACTTCTGCATCAAATTGTATTGTTACAACATTAGGATTTGCCCTTACAATGCTTATCTTTACATAACTTGGGTTTGTTCCTGTTACAGTGTCCCCTATCTGTTGTGGAGTAACTACTAATGTTCCAGGTACAAACTGCAAATCAGAAGAAAGTATATCTATCACTTCAACATCATGTGCATCTACTGTTCCTGTATTTTCTACAGTCACTGTATAAGTTATAATATCTCCTACTTCAGCAAACTCATCTGATACTGATTTTGTTAATTTTATTTCCGCAATTTCTACTTGAGTATTTACCACATTGCTATTCTCTGGCCCTGCTGGTTGTCCTGGTCCTGGTTCATTTGGGTCTAATTTAAAGTTATAAGTTACTGAACCCTCATTTGGTATATTTACAGCACTTGTCAAATCTGGATCTATCCTTACCTTAAAACTAGCTACAACCTGGCTATTACTTGGAATAGTTCCTATAAATGCCCCAGGGAATACAGTAGGATTCTGAGTAGGATCAAGTGAAAATGAACCTTGAACAAAGGTAGTATTTGCAGGTAGTGGATCATATAAATATACATTTGTTATAGGAACACTACTTTGGTTGTTTATTGTAAATGTGTATGTTAATTCCTCTCCAGGCTCTGCAAATAATTTATTAACTGCTTTTGTTAAACTAACTTTTATCTCCTCTACATTTAATGTGAACGTATCCTCAGCTTGACCTGTTTTTGTTTCTTGACCTATTTGATAATTAAAATCTACTGTAACTGTATTGTCTAACTTTTTATCTGGAGGTAGTGATGTAATATCTACATCATAAGTTATTGTTATTGATTCATTTGGCTGTAATGTTGTGTTTAAAGGTATATTAGTTATATCTGGACTTGTATATCCAGGTGGTTGTATAGTATCATTAAGATTAGTAAGTGTTACAGGTACATTTCCAGTATTAGTTATCTCTACTTCATACGTTACTGTATCTCCTACTTTTGCGTACGTTATATCTCCCATAGTTCCCTTATTTACATCTATCTTACCTTCTTGAACTATAGTAGTTACTTCTTCACTTTCAACAGGTGGTTTTGGATCACCATCTACTGTATAAATAGCAGTTGCACTATTTTTTATTTCATATGGCGCAGGTGGTAGAGTATCAACGCTAACTTCTATGTTAATATCTACAGTTGCGCCTATCGGTACAGGATTTACCACTATCGTTACATTTTTTCCAATTACTTGTTGGGATACTTTAGTTGCTCCAACTACCGTTGCATTTACAAAGCTTGTTTCATTTGGTATAGTATCATTTATTTGTACATTTGTCAGGTCTACTTGCCCATTGTTAGTTATACTTATTGTGTAAATTAAATTTTCTCCTAGTTCTACAAATTGAGGTGCACTCTTAGTAATTATTAAAGATGCTACATTAGTTTCTACAATATTACTGTCTCTTGTTTCAGTTCTAGGAGGTTCATTTGGATCTACTCTATAAATAAAATCAACAGTACCTTGATTTGTAATAGGATTTTGTGTTATTGATTCTACTTTTACTTTAAATGTTATAGTTATTTTATTTAATGGTTTAAACTGACCGTTTACTATAACTTCTACTCTTTCTGGTGGTATAGCTATATATTGTTTTGATATAGTCGGAGCTGGAATTATATTTGTAGTTACATTAAGTGAGTTTGCTACATAACTTGTTCCAGTTGGTATTAAATCAGTAAACGTTACAGTATCTATATTTACTGTTCCTGTATTTGTTATCTCTACTGTATAAGTTAATATATCTCCTACTGCAGCATTTTGTTTATCAACATCTTTTACAACTGAAATATCTGGTGTTTGTATATTTACTGTGTACGAATCTTGTTCTTGACCAGTTACTGTTTGCTGACCTACTTGATAATTAAAATCTATTGTAACTGTATTGTCTATTTTAGGGTTTAATCCTGGAGGTACAGCTGTAATATCTACATCATAAGTTATTGTTGTTGACTGTTGTGGCTGTAATGTTATATTTAAAGGCATATTAGTTGTATTTGGATTTGTATATCCTGGTGGTTGAATAATATCATTAAGATTAGTAAGTGTTACAGGTACATTTCCAGTATTAGTTATCTCTACTTCATAAGTTACTGTATCTCCTACTTTTGCATTTGATATATTTCCCACAGTTCCCTTAATTACATCTATCTTACCTTCTACAACAGTACTTGTTGCTGTGTCTATTACAGGTGGTTTTTCATCACCATCAACTGTAAATATTGCAGATATAAAGTTTGTTATTTCATATGGGTCAGGTGGTAAAGTATTCACTTTAACAGTTATAGTAACAGTTACTGTAGAGTTTATCGGGATAGAGGCTACTTGTAACGTTATTATTTGGCCTACTTGACTTATAAAAGTTGCTCCAGTTACACTTACAAAACTTGTTCCAGGTGGTATAGTATCTATTAATTGTACATTTGTTAATGGTACTTCACCATTATTAGTCAAACTTATTGTATAAGTTAAGTTTTCACCTAGTTCTACAAAAGGAGGAGCAGTTTTAACAACTTGTAACGATGCTATATTAGTTTCTACAGTATTACTATCTTCACTTTCAGTTCCAGTACTTTGTTCTCCTATTTTGTAAATATAGTCAACTGTTGCATGATTTGGAGTAGGGTTTGGTGGTATTGAATTTACTTGTACCTCAAATTCTATGGTTATTGTCTCTGTCGGTGTATCTGGGTCTGGTGGTATTGGATCTAATTCTCCTATCACTGTAACTTCTACTCTTGCTGGTGGTGTAGCTATATAGTTTGCTGTTATAGTAGGCGGTGGAGATATATTTGTAGTTACATTAAGGGAATCTGGTACATAACTTGATCCAGTTGGTATTAAGTCAGTAATATCTACTTGTGTTATTGTTGTATTTCCTGGGTTTGTTATATCTATTGTATATTTTAATATATCGCCTATTGCTGCATTTGCTTTATCAACACTTTTTTCAACTAAAATATCTGGTAATACAATTTTAGTTGTAGCTGAATTACTTTCTGGTGATGTTAGTGAAACTGGTTGTTGAGGATCAAATAAATTTACATAATTAATAGTTGCTTCATTTATAATTGTTTCAGGAGGTACAACAATACTTCCTTTGTGCGTAGCATTAACAGTAACTATAAGTGGATTTCCTAGTACCGGTGGAGGTCCTGCAGGTATTGATAAACCTAATAAACCAGGTTGAAATATTATTTTTTTATTGATAGTATCGATTGTTGGTGGTGGTAATGGTGGTGTTGTAATTGGTGTTGTAGTAATAATAAAGCTAGTACTATCAAAATAGTCAAACAAATTTGGGTCAACAAGTTCTATGTCATATGCTGGTTGATCTCCAAAATTTGTAATAGTATAAGTGAATACTACGGTACCACCTGGTTCTATAAAGGTTTGAGTAGAACCATCAACTTCCTTCTCTACTAATAAAAATGGGGAATTAGCTGGTAAAACTGCTAGTGTAGTACAAGTATCTAATATATAAGGATTTTGATCAGTAGCAAAAATTTCATCTGAGTAAGTTGCAGTAAAATCTATAGCAAAGGCTCCGGGACTAATTGGAGTATAATTTAAAACATCAAATGTTATTGTATCTCCTCCATCTAAAGTTATATTGCTCCAAGTTAAAGTATCCCCTATAATACTAGTTGGTGCTATACTAAAATTGCTAGGAGTCATTCCTGAAAGTAATGTAACTGATATGGTTGCATTTTTAGCTTGAGCTCCACCAATATTTTTAATTGTAAAAGTTAAGTTTTTAGGATTCCCATCAGCTACTATAGCATTGGGGTTTATTGTTAAATCTATAAATGGTTTTGTAACTGATAAAAATACTGAATTTAATACGAACTTAGTATACATATCTTCTTGATCATCGGTATAAGGTATCTTAGTTTCGTATGAATGACCACCTTGATATACTATTGCTCCTGAACCATTAGCATTTGGGTCAAATATACTTCCTTGATATTGACCTGCTACCATTAAATCATATTGTATACTATTTTCTATAAAATATGCCAATACATCAGTAAGTGGTTTATAGCTTGTTAAACTATTTTCCCAAGTCTGTACACTTCCTCCTGGTAAATCTTGAGGGTCATCTGTTGGCACAGCTTGAAGAAGTGGATTTGTAGCTTCTGATGTGTTTATAAAGAAGTCATCACCTTTGTTTTCATCAATAATACCACTAGTAGTTAAAAATAATGCATTATCTTCTATTGATGGTATAGATTCACACATAGAATGTAAAATTCCACCAAGCCTAATGAATTCATCTAAATTTGGTAAAGTATTTGGATTATCAATCCAAACGCCTTCACTTGTATGAGGTGATATAAATATATCATAAGCTAACTTTTGACAGGTTGTTTGATATGTGTTACCAAAGAAAGCTCCATTAGCAATTTCATCCTCGTCTAATATACTTATATTATTACTAGTCCACTCAGGTACCGTTGTATAAGTTCCAGATAAAGCATAATAATCAGGAAGTCCTGCTGCATCTAAATAATCTCTAACAATACCATTATTGTTATCTTCAACAGAAATTCTTGGTGGTCTTATGAGTTTTGCTATTGTATTTATTGTAGCTTGATTGACAAGCTCATGAATAGTTACTACAGTATTTTTTTTAGGATCAGGGTCAGGATCAGTGTTAGCAGTAATCCAAGCATCTATGAGAGTTTTTGCATATGCTAAATCATCTGATTGTATAATAAATGGTCCTCCACTATACGCTCTAGCTGCAGGACCATCAGCAGTATTATACCCTCTAGTGGTTGCTGTAAAATCAACAGTTGTAAAAGCTGTTTTATTAGGATCTATAGCCCAATAAACATAAATAGGTTCATAATTAGGATCAGTATTTATTATATTTTCATAAAGCAGTCTAAAAATTAAGCCATATGCTTTATACATACCATTATCTTGATAGGTTGCATCCATTGGTACAATTAAAGTCCCAACTGGAAATGTTACTGGTACTGGTTGATAAGCCATCTTGTTTTTCTCCTTTCTTTTTTATATCTAGCAAGCAAAGGTTACATCTATAAGCAATGTTATATTTTTAAAAATAGTTCTATTATCTTTTTGTTCTGCATATATATCTTCTATATATGGGGTAACTATTATCTTATTAGCCTTCAAAAGCCTCTCAATTGGAATATTGTTAACATACTTAGGAACAATAACAAATACACTTTGCATAACATCTTCATAGTGAGCGGCATGGGCAGGTTGAGTTGTTTCATCAGCTACATATGACACTTTTTCCTTAAGCTTAAGTTCCATTATTAATTTTTTCCCACTTAAAAGCTGTCCTTCAAAGGATTTTGCACATGGAGTATCTGCAAGACGCATGGATACTATTTCTGGTTCAACCATAATAGATATTACTTGTTCTATATCTGGTTTTTGTGGTGGTATCTTTATAATTTCTGGGATAGATATTTCAGTAAAATACATAGGCTTTTCTGGTAGCTCACTTGCAACTCCTAATGTGCTTATAGGTTCTTTCTTTTCTTCCATAAACTTTTTCCTCCCTTCTATAGAACACGTGCAACTAATAAAATAGTTGTATTTTTAAATATTTGCCTTTTTCCAATCTTCTCTGCATAAATATCTTCAATATATCCCTCTATACTTACGCATGTGCCTTCTTCATAATCTGGAGGAAGCACAATAAACACACTTATAGGCACATTAAAATGAGCTGCATGGATAGGTTGAGTAGCTTGGTCTGCTACATACTGTACCACTTGTTTTAATTCACCCTCTATAATTACCTTCCATCCTGTTAATCGCTGCTCATCTAAAGAAATTGCAACAGGAGTCTTTATAACTTTTGTACTTGTTATAACTAATTCTGATTTAACCTTTACAATCTGTTCTATATCTGGCTTAGCTGTAGGTATGTCCAATGTTTCTTGAACATTAAACTCTTTAATTGGTGCATATTTTTCAGTAAATTGTGGAATAAAGTCAGCTACTCCATCATACTCTACTAAATTTTTTACTATACTTGCCATTTAATCACTTCCTAAAGTTTTTTCAGTATTGATAGGCTTTAAAAATATCTAATTTAAGAATATTTTTTAAATATTCTTAAATTAATCGCTCATTATAATATATTCTCTCAAAATCCTTATGTTACATTGAAAGTTACACAAAAAACAATAGCAGCCAGTTTATGTATAAAAACTATAAACTGGCTGCTAAACAAACCCTAATTCCATTTTAAATATTAAAATCGTTGCTCACAATATGGAGCTATAGGACAAGTTTTACATTCTGGCTTTCTTGCCTTACATATCTTTCTTCCATGCCATATAATATAATGGTGTGCATCACTCCACATATCTTTTGGTATATTCTTCATAAGCTGTTTTTCAACTTCATTAACATTTTTTCCATTAGCAAGTCCTATCCTATTTGATACCCTAAACACATGAGTATCTACTGCAATAGCAGGTACTCCAAAAGCATTAGAAAGTACTACATTAGCAGTTTTTCTTCCAACTCCAGGAAGATTTATTAACTCCTCCATTGTGCTTGGAATTTTACCGCTATACTTATTTAAAATAGTATTAGAAGCAGCTAAAATATTCTTGCTTTTATTTCTATACAATCCACAGCTTTTTATTTTCTCTCCTAACTCACTTTCATTTAAAGTTATCATTTTTTCTGGAGTATTATACTCCTTGTATAACTCATTTGTAACCAAATTTACTCTCTCATCTGTACATTGAGCAGATAATATTGTTGAAACTAATAATTCATAAGGAGATTTAAATTCTAATCCACATTTAACACCTTTATAAGTTTTACTTAATATATCAAGTACTTTTTTTATATTATCTTTTTTCATACTTTATCACCTACATCCAATAACTATTTAGTATATTTATTTTTATTAACTAAGATTTATTTTACCATAAAATAAAAAAAATAATCTATTCCTATAGATTTAAGGTATAGACTATTTTTTATATCATACTTTACAATTATCATACTTGGATAAAAGTATATACTTTTTTATATTATCACATTTATATTTTCTTCTTATTTTTCTTTTAAATACTCTCCTCTATATTCTACTGGTAAAAGTTCTGCTATCTTTCCCATTAAAAAATTAAGAGCTCTTTCATCATACTCTTTACTTACCTCTTCTCTTTCTTTCTTAGGTAAATAAAATGGTTTACCTATCTTAACATTAATATCAGAATAATTGAACTTTTCTTTTTCCATTTTACCTTCTTTATTTATAGGTAAAAGTTTTTCTGTTCCAGTCATTCCTATAGGTACAATAGGTACTTTACACATTCTTGCAATTAAAATTATTCCTCTTTTAGCTTTAATTAATTTACCAGTTCTGCTTCTTGTTCCCTCTGGAAAAATAAGCATACTTCCACCATTCTTAATAATAGAAATAATTCTTTTTATACCTTCTTTATCAGCAGAATTGGGATGAATTGGCGTTGTCTTAACTATACTTACTCCCATACTAGTAAGAGAATTACTATTTAACTTAACACCAGCAACAAAGGTCACATCATCATCTTTAATAGCTCGTTGTAAAATTAATGCATCTGAATTACTTAGATGATTACATACATATATAACTGGTTTTTTTAAATCATTTAAATTTTCTTGATTTTGTACTGTTATATTAGCATATTTATCTACATACCCATTTATTAACTTATAAGCTACAAACTTAACCAAGCTCTTTGGAAGATATCCTATAAGTTTAGTCATAGCTGGTGATATCATAACTTAATTCCACCTTTCTTACTGTTCTCCTTAGTATACTATACCATAAGTTTAAACTTTTAAAAAGTATATCATCACATTGTTTTCAATAAGTGGAATTAATTCCAATATAAATAAATATTTTCTACTCTTATACTAACTATTCATACATTTACTTATTTCTTTATTTTCATATTCATCCATTTTTATTATATTGGAACTTCTCTTTACTACTTTACCTGGTATTCCAACTACTGTTGAATTTTCTGGTACCTCTTTAAGCACTACTGAATTTGCTCCTATCTTTGAATTATCTCCTATGAATATAGGCCCAAGAACTTTGGCTCCAGAACCAATAATAACATTGTTTCCAACAGTAGGATGTCTTTTCCCTGTCTCCTTACCAGTTCCCCCTAATGTAACGCCATGATATAGAGTAACATTATCTCCAATCTCTGCTGTTTCTCCAATTACTACACCCATCCCATGGTCTATGAAAAATCCCTTACCAATTTTAGCACCAGGATGTATTTCTATTCCTGTGAAAAATCTTCCTAATTGTGATATTAGTCTAGCTAAGAAAAATAATTTTTTATTATATAATACATGAGCTATTCTATAAAATATTATTACATGTACTACAGGATATAAAATTATTACTTCTAAGCTGTTTCTAGCTGCTGGATCATTTTTAACTATATTGTCTATATCGTATTTTAGTGTTTTAAAAAATTTAAGCATTTTTCTCCCTCCATAAAATTAATTAAGCTTTAATTTAAATTTATATATAAAAAAAGCCTTGTCTCTATACTTATAGAGACAAAGCTATACTCTGCGGTTCCACTCTAATTGGATACATATATCCCAACTTATTTTCAAGCACTGTTCAATTAACTATCCACTATCAATCTTTAAGTATCAATTGAATGAATGCTCTATCACTATAACGGGTGAACCCGCTGCAGCCTACTATTATATTTCGGTGCAAAACTCCAAAGGGCACTTCACATAAACTCAATATAGAAATCTCACAGCTTTTGATTTCCTCTCTGAATATCTAATTTACGCTACTTTCCTTCTTCTCAGCATTTCTTACTATTTTACTATGAATTATACTTTTATTATATGAACTTAAGAAAAGATTGTCAACCATTTTATCCAAAGTATTTTTTTACTTTATTGGAACTTACCTACCTGCAAAACCTATGTTTACCTATAACTTTGATAAGTGGCCTAGACCAAATCCATGCGCTAGTTGCTGTTACCGGATTAAAATAGTATATTGCTCCTCCAGATGGATCCCATCCATTTAAAGCATCTCTTGCAGCTTTAATTGAATTCGGCTTCATTTCTGCATGTACCTGCCCATCAACTATAGCAGTAAAAGCTCCTGGTTGATATATAACTCCCGCAATAGTCGATGGAAATTTAGGATTTCTAACTCTATTTAAAATCACAGCTCCTACAGCAACTTGACCTTCGTAAGGTTCTCCTCTTGCTTCTCCATTAATAAGTCTAGCAAGCAGATTAACATCTTTATCATTGTATGCTGAACTTGATGAAGGTCTTGACTCTGGATTGATTTTATTAGGATTTATTCCTAAAGCACCTAAAGTTTGATTTCCTACTATTCCGTCAACGATAAGCCCATTTTTTCTTTGAAAATATTTAACTGATGTATAAGTCTGATACCCATATATACCATCTATACCTTTTGTATAATATCCCCATCTTTTTAATTTAGTCTGAATTTCTTTAACTACTTCTCCTTTAGAACCATACCTATAGCTTACAGTATCTATAACATTAAAATAAGGATAAATACATTCTGTTACAGTACCATATGTAAGTAATAATGCCATTACTAGAACACTTATTCTTTTAAGTCCTAGTTTATTCCTCATTTATAGTCACACCTCCAAAATAAATATAGTCATATTGCTATACTTATTTTGTGCAACTTTTATAAAAATACACTCAATAAATTAAGTGGAGAATTTAAAATTAATAGTGAAAAATAATAATATTTTCACTCTCAACTCTTAATTCTCCACTTTCAAATTCTCTTTTAAACCGCTTTTTTAAATTTTTTCTTTAATTTCTCCGAAAAAACCTCTTCTATTATATCATTTATAATAACTATTCCCTGTAACTTTTCTTCGTTATCTATAACAGGAATTGTTATAAGATCATATTTGATAAATTTTGTAATAGCAGTTTCTAAATTTTCATCATCAAATAATTTTATAATTTCCCGTTTCATAATATCTTTTAACTTTGAATTAGGATCTGCCAAACCTAGTTCAAAGAAGGATACCACACCTTGCAGCTTTTCATGTTGATCTACTATATAGATATAATGTGATATCTTTTCTTCAGGTTTTATTTCCTTTAAAAGCTCTAAAGTCTCTGCTGCTGTTATATTTACATTAAAAGCCACATAATCCGTATTCATTATACTTCCTACAGCTTCATCCTCATATTGCATAAGATCTCTAACTTTTTCTTCATCCTCTGTTTCTAAATTTACAAGAAACTTTTCAGCAGTTTCTTCGTCTAGTTCTTCTAAAATATCTGCTATTTCATCATTTGACATATTATTTAAAATCTCTGATACTTTAGATTGATTCATAGTTTCTAGTATATCTGCTTGAATTTCTGGGTCGATTTCTTCAAAAGTATCTGCAGCTAAATGTTCATCCAAACTCTCTAATATCTTATTTCTGTATTTTAAATCCACTTCCTCTAAAATATCAGCAATATCCGCTGGGTGTAGTTCAGATATCTTTCTGTAAGGTACCGCAATCTTCAAACTATCCTCTACCATTTCTAGAGACTCAACATCATCCCACATTATGACTTTATCTTGCGGTTGTTTATTCAATAGTTTAAAGAAAACTTTAATAAATTTCTCTAAATTATACCTTCTACTTAAAGCTAAAAATCCTGTTTCAACAGCTATTACTCTAATTTCTCCAGAAATATCAGCTATTCTTAAATCATTAACTCTTACCACTTTTTTGCCATTAACGTCTACGATTTGTTTGTCTAGTAAGTGCTTAGATAAAAGATAAGAATATGCTCTTGGGATTATATCCTTGACCATTCTAACTTTTATATATATCTTACCATTATCGTCATAGAATTTAATATTACGAAATTCATAGTTATTAACTTCACTACCTTTTTTAATCTTGTATCCTATGGCTTTAGGATATCCATTACCAGTGGTTACATATATGTCACTTAATTTTCCTATGCAGTCGTCATATTCATCGTAAACATTTCTATGAAGTACTTCACTTAAATAGAAACTATTTAGCTTTTTCATGGATATTCCTCCCTTAATATATAGAGAAAACCCATAAACAAGTTAACAATTAAAAGTTGACAATTGACAGCTATTTATACTTTTAATTAAATTCCTAACTATCAACTCTCAACTTTCAACTGTTAACTCAAAATAGCTTTCTCTATATATATTATTCAATTTTAAAATATTATTGGATCTCCTACTAAGGGGATCACCTTCCATTAACTGTCACCTCTTTTCAAAATAAAAAAGCCTTTTGGGGCTCATCTTAATATTAAAATCAACTCTGTTTTAACTACATAAAGTTTTTACAAATACCATCTAAATTTTATCTCTTCACTATAAATTATATTACAGTTTATTCAAAATGCAACTGTATTTAAGCAAATTACTTAAAATTATTTACTTAGAATAAAATATATCTATATTATATGATTTTGCTATATAATATGAGAATATTACGAAGAAATATTCAGTTGACAATTAACGTTAACAGTGATGGAGGTTTTTCTTATAGAAAAACTTAAACTTAAACTATCACCTGGCCTCTGTCAACTTTTAACTAAGTAATGTCGCTTCTCACCATTATTCTATTGTTTATATTTTAAGCTCATTATGTTAATATTATTACTAGATTTGGAGGGATACTTTTTATGAAATTAAACACAAAATTTTTGCCTACAAGTAAGAAAGATTTAAAAGAAAGAAATATAGAACAATTAGATTTTATTATAATAACCGGTGACGCATATGTTGATCATCCTTCCTTTGGTACTGCAATAATAGGACGCACCTTAGAAAATGAAGGCTTTTCAGTTGGTATAATCTCCCAACCTAATTGGCATGATGTAGAGGCTTTTAGAATTCTAGGAAAACCTAAATACGGTTTTCTTATAAACTCTGGTAATATGGATTCAATGGTAAATCACTATACTGCTTCTAAAAAGAAACGAAGCACAGATTTGTTTTCACCAGGTGGTGAAACAGGCCATAGACCAGATAGAGCTATTATTGTATACTGCAACAAAGCCCGTGAAGCCTACAAAGGAGTCCCCTTAATAATAGGGGGAATTGAAGCTAGTCTTAGACGTTTTGTTCACTACGATTATTGGGATAATAAACTTAGACGAAGTATTTTAATAGACTCTAAAGCTGATTTATTAATTTATGGAATGGGCGAAAAAACCGTTACTCAAGTAGCTAATTTGTTAAAATATGGTATGGATATAAAAAATATAACCAATGTTACAGGAACAGTTTTTACAACAAAAGATTTAGATAATATAAATAACTATATAGAAGCTCCTTCTTTTGAAGAGTGTGTTGATAGTAAAAAAGCTTATGGTGAAAGCTTCAAATTAGAATACTTTGAACAAGATAGCATAAATGGACGCAATATTATTCAAAAACATGGTGATAGATATATAGTTCAAAATAAACCTCAAGAAACATTGTCAGAAGATGAAATGGATATTGTTTATAATCTACCATATACTAGAACATACCATCCTATATATGAACCAAAAGGCGGTATACCTGCTATTAGGGAAATCAAGTTTTCCATAACAAGCCAAAGAGGATGCTTTGGTGGATGTTCATTCTGTGCTCTTAATTTCCATCAAGGAAGAACTATTCAGCACAGAAGTCAAGAATCTATAATAGAAGAAGCTAAATTATTAACAACCTTAGATGATTTCAAAGGATATATTCACGATGTTGGTGGTCCTACTGCAAATTTCAGACATAGAGCCTGCGAAAGTCAAAAAGAAAGAGGAGTATGTAAAAATAAACAGTGTCTTTTCCCTAAACCTTGTAAGAATCTAAAGGTAAACCATAGAGAATATTTAAGTTTACTTAGAAAACTAAGAAAATTACCTAAAATTAAAAAAATCTTTATTCGTTCTGGTATACGTTTTGACTATCTTATAGAAGATAAGGATGATACTTTCTTTAGAGAATTATGCGAGCATCATATAAGTGGTCAATTAAAAGTTGCTCCTGAACACATAAACGATAAAGTACTTAGACAAATGGGAAAACCTAAAAATGAAGTATATGAAAAATTCCAAAAAAAATATTATGAAATAAATAAAAAACTAGATAAAAAACAGTTTTTAGTTCCTTATTTAATGTCAAGTCATCCAGGAAGTGATTTAAAAGTTGCAATTGATTTAGCTCTTTATATAAAAAATATGGGACATATTCCTGAACAAGTTCAAGATTTCTATCCTACTCCTGGAAGTCTTTCAACAACAATGTACTATACAGGTATAAATCCTATTACAGGAGAAAAAGTATATGTACCAAAAACCTTTGAAGAAAAATCAATGCAAAGAGCTCTTCTTCAATTTAATAAACCTGAAAACTATAACTTAGTAAAAAAAGCTCTTATAAAAGCTCATAGAGAAGATTTGATTGGTTCTGGAAAAAACTGTTTAATTCCATCATTTCCTTCTAAAGGAAAAGCTAAAAAAACTAAAAATAAAAATAGTA
Source organism: Clostridium ganghwense (assembly GCF_026735165.1). Lineage (GTDB taxonomy): Bacteria > Bacillota > Clostridia > Clostridiales > Clostridiaceae > Clostridium_H > Clostridium_H ganghwense. Next base: position 611,685 of record NZ_JAPQES010000001.1, read on the forward strand.
AACTTAACACACAAAATAAACCTAATACTAAAAATAAACCTGATACTAAAAATAAAAAAAGAACTAAAAAAATCAGATAGAAAATTTTCTATCTGATTTTTTTTAATTTACTTAGTACATAATTTAAAGTTAACATCCATAGTATATCACTTATAACTATATTCACAAATATCCATTTTCCTATAAAAAACAACATGGTTTCAATTATTAAAAAAATAGCAGAAAGTATAAATAAGATAATCCCTTTCTTATCTATATTTTTTTTATAAAATTTTACTCCTAAAATTACTAAAAACACATTAACGAGCATATAAGCTATATATACATATGATGCTTGTATAATTTCCATAAAATATCCATTGTATCTATCAACCTTTAAACTAACAGGATATTTATAGATAAAAAAGATATAAATACCCGCTAATACAGCACTAATAAAAAATATATAAGAAAAGTTAATTTTATCATTTCTTATTAATATATAAAGTGTAATGAATGCTGCTATAGGTATACATATAAAATTGAAAAAATACAGTGGTTTCAATAAATATAAATAGCTCATATTTTGTACTAAAAACATTAAAATCATTACTAAATATCTCAATGTCATTCCTATTAAAAGAATGGTACATAGAATTTTTATTTTAGTAGGTGACTGTTTATTATTTTTCTTAAAAACCTCATATATTACAATTAACATAAATAATAACAATAAAAAATAAATATACCCTTTCAAATTATCTTCTCCATTAAATTGTTGTTACTTATAATTATTGCATTATATATATAATTATTCTTACTTTTTAATTTTTGCGTTTAACTCCTAAAACTTTTAATCCTCCCTTTATACATTCTACTTTTAAAGGAAAATCCGGACCTCTTTCGCCATCAATATCTGTAACAATATTTTCATGGCATTCTATTTCAAGTTTATCAGTTTTAAAATAAATTAAACCCTTAAAATCTTCTAAATGCTCACTTCTTAACATTTTAACAAACAATGTTATTATATCCTTTATCATTCCAGCTTTTATTATAATTACATCTAATAAACCATCTGCAACATCAGCTTTATATGCAAATTTAAAATTTCCTGCTGTTTGACCATTAAATATAAACATTAAATACATATCACCATCAAAAACCATATTTGAAGAATCGACTTTTATTTTAAGCTTTCTAAAATTAGGTATTTGCTCAATTCCTTTAACATAGTAAGCAAGCTTTCCCATAGTATTTTTTAGGTTTACATCTGTTTTTTGGGATACATCAGTAAACAGTCCTGTGCTAGCTACATTTATGAAATACTTATCATTAATTTTTCCTAAATCTAAACTTTCAACATCACTTTGTAATATTTGTTCACAAGCTTCCTCTACATTTATAGGTATACCTATAAATTTAGCGAAATCATTTGCTGTTCCTACAGGAAGTATTGCAATAGGAAGATCAATATTCATTTCTTTCATTATGTTTACAACATTATCTGCAGTACCATCTCCTCCAGCTATAAGTATATATTTATAAGTTTCATCTATATCTCTAAAAGCATCACTAAGTTGATAATCTTTGCTTATTCTAAAAGGTACAACAAGATAGTCATATTTTTGATGTATCTTAATTACTGTATCAATATCATCTAATATAGTATTTTCTCCCGAAAATGGATTATATATAAACTTAACTTTATTCATGTTTTCCTCCTGCTTAGGCTAAACGTATTTTTAAAATTTAACATAATTTAGTTTATTATACCTCCAACTATATGTAATTGACAACTTAATATAGTACAAACTTTATACACTTAATTATTGCAAACAAAATTTATAAGTATTTTATAAATATTTATAATAAATTAAAATGAAGGACAGTAATTATATTTAGTATATCACTGTCCCTTTTTAATTAAACTATTTTATTTTTTTATATTTACATAGCTGATTTTTTCTTCTTTTTATAAAGTTGGACTGCATGGTTCTGAAATATCTGTTAGTGCTCCTTCTGCTTCATTTGAAAGATGTGGTTCAACTGCTAAATCTCCTAAAGATACAACACCAACCAACTTATTATTTTCTACTATAGGAAGTCTTCTAATTTGTCTTTCACTCATTATTCTTGCAGCATCATGAATATCCATATCTGGTGTACCTAAAACTGGATTTGAACTCATTACACTTCTAACCTTCTCAGTATTTACATTATGTCCTTCTGCTGCGGATCTAAGTGTAACATCTCTATCTGTTAATATTCCTATAACTTCTTCTCCATTACATACAGGTACAGAACCTATATCATATTCTTTCATAAGTTGAGCCGCACGTTCTACAGAATCATCAGGATTTATGCTTGCCACAGTTTTAGTCATTATATCTTTAATCTTCATACAAAACACCTCCTTAATTATTTTGTCCAAAATATATACTTTATATTTATTAATTTTTTAAAAATTTTATTTTTGCTCTTAATTATTTGTTTAAAATACGATATAATATTGTAGATAAGTATTTTTTTTATGGAATAATATTTAGGAGTGATATTTCAATGGCAAAAATAGCAAAAAATGCACTGCCAAATCTCTTTACTTTAGGTAATCTTGCATGTGGATTAATCTCATTGATAATGACATTTAAGGGCGATTACAGATTAGCTTGTATTTTTATATTATTAGCAGGTATTATGGATAGATATGATGGTCGTATTGCTAGATATTTAAATGTGTCCAGCGATCTTGGAAAAGAATTAGATTCATTAGCAGACCTTGTGTCTTTTGGAGTTGCACCGGCACTTTTAATCTTTAATTTATATAATTTTATGGATTTAGGGCTTACTGGTTATTTATTAGTTTTAATATTTCCTTTATGCGGTGCATATAGACTCGCTCGATATAATTGTACAAACTTTGACGGAGAGTTTATGGGTATTCCTATTACTGCTGCAGGAATGTTCATGGCATTATATGCTTTTTTAACTCTTAGTAACACATTGCATATTGTTAGAACAGGATTAATTATGATTTTATTATCTTATCTTATGATTAGTAAAGTAAAGATAAAAAAAGTGTGATATTTTATCACACTTTTTTTATTCTTTAAAAATCAAATCCTCATGTATTTCTGTAGCAATAGTATCTGTATTTATCTTTTCATTCATAATCTTTGATTTTAGATGACAATACTGTTCATAATTATGACTAACATCTTCTAATGCATCTATTACATCATCAATAATATCCCCTAGCTTTTCAGCTCTCTTTAATGCATCTTTAACCTCACTTTTCCTTGATAGCGCTATTTTATTTAAATCATCTGCACCGCCAATAAGCAATCTATATGAATTAACTAGTTTTCCAAGTAAATCTGCAAGATTATTAATGTCATTATAATAAGTTTCAATTACTTTTCTATGACCCAATTAATCACCCTAGTACTTGATATCATAATAAATATATTAAAAACAAATCATTTTCATACCAAATAATAGTATCCCATTGTAACCATTGTATATATAGCTATTAAAATTGCACCCTCTAACCAATATGTTTTTCCATCTTGAAATACAAAGAAGGACATCCCTATTGCTATTCCACTCATTATTATCTGAAAATTACTAAAAACAAAGGTCATTTCTACTCCCATAAAATACGAGAATATTACAAGAAGAGGTGTTGCAAAAAGTGCTATTTGTATACTTGACCCTATTGCAATCTCTAAACTCATATTCACTCTATTGTGTGCAGCACACATTATTGCAGAAACATTTTCTCCCATATTACCAAGTATAGGTATTAAAATTATGCCTATAAATTCTTGAGGTAAATTATAGGAATTCACCATTTCTCTGATATTAAAGATGAGCTTTTCACTAATTACAAAAAGTAAAACTGAATTTATTATTATTTCAATTATTAAAATATACTTATACAACTTATCATTTTTCTGTATATTGTCATCTTTTTTTTCACTTATAACAAAAAGATTTCTGTGAGTATATAAAGAAAATATAAGCCCTAATATATACACAGTAATAAGTACCACTGAAACCTTTATGCTTATTGAAGTCATAGTATTAATTTTAATATTACTGTATCCATTTAAAGAAGCCATTACTACCATAGCAGACATAGCTAAAAGAAGCATATTAAAATTGGTTCGTGCTATTATCTTGTTAAATATCTGTTCTTTAAATTTTATTCCTCCTATAAAAATAGATATTCCAAGTACTAAAAGCATATTACTTACTATTGATCCTATTAATGCTGATTTAACCATTGGTATCATCCCAAAGCTTATAGACCAAACTCCCATCATAAGTTCTGGAAAATTTCCTACTGTTGCAGCTAAAAGTCCCCCTCTTTTTTCGCCTATAAATTCAGAAATTTTTGAAGTAAGTTCTCCAAGTAAAACAGCTATAGGAACTACAGCTATAGAATATATTATTGTATTAACTAAACTAGAAGAAGTATTTATAAACATAAACACCACAGACATCATTACAAAAATATAAATTTTTTTCATAAAAACACCTATCCGTAATTTATAGTTATAGTCTCTCTGTCATCTTATGTTTTTGTAATGAAAGTTGTTACTATTTTCAATTTCTTTATATAATTCTGTAATTTGACTTTGTAAAGTCCCATATAAAAATTTTGATATATAATCTAAAGATTTTAATAACATAAGTTCAAAGGATTCGTTACTTAAATTATTACCTCTATCTCGTCCAACTATTGAAGCATAAAACATATTAACTTTTAAATTTTCTGACGAATTTTTAGGTGAATTTATTAATACTTCTGTTGGTATTATTGTTTCTTCTATGTTCTTCTCGTCATCTTCTTTTTTATTATCAATATTTTGGGGAAGTATAGGTAAATTAGTTTCACAGTATGGTTTAATCATTTGTTTTCTATATGCTTTAATGTTTATATCTATAATTTTTTTTAATGAAGTAGCTGAATATTTTTTATCTTTCAACATCTTTTCAAATTTAATAAATATATTTTGCATCTCTTCTTCTCTTGCTTCCGGTATAGATTGCTTTAATATTTGTTTAACTATATCTTGTATATTTTTATACTTATTCACTGCCCATTTATCTAACTTTTTACTAATTGCATTTATATATTCTTTTCTCTCTTTAATTTCTTTCTTAATCTTAACCTTTTTAGAACTTTTATTAGTTGTATTTAATTCATTTATTAGTTGTGAAATTTCAGATTTTAATTTATTTGATTCATTAGATATTATCTTTTGATTATACAACAGCCATTCAAGTATATCTCTTGGAGTTATTTCTAAAATATTATTCATGTTTATTTCTTTGAAAATAATATTTTTACTAAAATTTTTTAAAGATGTATAACTATTATTCTTCATAATTTTCCCCCTTTGCTACATAGCACAAAATTTGTTACCCAATTTTAAAAACACCTCACTATATTTTATTTAAAACTATATAAGATGTGATGATATCAATTTTCTTTGTTTATTCCTATAAATTAACAAAATAAAAAAGATGCTCTTACTTTTTTAAGTATAAGCATCTTTTAACTTATATTCTCCTTTGTCACTACTAAGCTATATTGAATATTTAATCAAGTAAACTTTATTTACTAACTTAGTATTTATAAAAAAAACTTCCTCCAACAAATTCTCTTAATATAGAATTATCTGGAACCAATTCTTTATCTACATCTTTAAAGAAATGTAAAAAGCTTTTTAATCTCATAGCTTCATAATAAACAGGACTATTCTGCTTAATTTTTCTCAGTTCAGGTTCTGCATACTTTTTCAATACACAAAGTTCATAAACCAAATTAGAGTTAAACATTACATCTGCTTCCTCTTGAAAGACAAATATATTATTTTCTTCTCCTCGCTTTATAGATGGCCACATTTTTAAAGTATCTTCTGCTCCGTATCCTCTTGATAAATAATCTCTTACTATTCTTCTTATTCTTCTTACATCAGTTGTAGATATTCTATTGTGGTTGTCCAAGTTTAATTGGGTTAAAGCACTAATATATATTTTAAATTTGTTTTCCCTAGGTATAGAAGCTGTAAGCATCTCATTTAATCCGTGAATTCCTTCTATTAAAAGTATTCCATTGTGTGGAAGTTTTAAAGGTTTTTCATGCCATTTTCGAGTACCAGTTAAAAAGTCATAACGTGGAATAATAACTTCTTCTCCATTTAAAAGCTGACATAAATTTTTATTAAAAAGAGGTAAATCCAAGGCATAAATGGACTCAAAATTATACTCTCCGTTTTCATCTTTTGGAGTATACTCTCTATCTACAAAATAGTCGTCAAGTGAAATCAGAATAGGAACTAAACCATTTACTCTTAACTGTATTCCAAGTCTTTTAGTAAAAGTAGTTTTACCTGAAGAAGATGGTCCAGCAATTAATACAATTTTAGTGTTAGGTCTTTTATAAATCATATCTGCTGTATATGCTATTTTCTTTTCGTGTAATGCTTCAGCTATTCTTATCATGGTAGTTATTTCACCGCTCATAACTATATCATTTAACGAACCAACATCTGCAACCCCAAGAATTTCCCCCCATTGTTCTGTTTCATAAAATATCTTAGCTAATTTCTTGTGATCTATAAATTGGGGTAATTCTCTAGGATTATTTGATATAGGAGCTTTAAGAATAAAACCTGGTTCATAATACATTAAATCAAAAAGCTTTAAAACTCCTGTTGAATACGCCATTGATCCATAAAAATAGTCGTATCTTCCATCTAACTCATAAAGTTTTAAATTATTAGAACTAACATGTTTTAATAACCTTATTTTATCTTCCATTCCATATTTTTTGAAAATTTTTACTGCCTTTTCCTTTGTAACAGATATTTTATTAATTTTAATATCTTTATCTATTATTTCTTGCATTTTATTCTTTATTTCTATTATCTCACTACTATTAAGAGGAGTTTCCTTGTGTATTTCTCCAAAAATCCCTTTACTTATAGAATGCTCAATAGTTATTGTAGCACTAGGATATAAATCATAAACAGCTTTTATCAATACAAATTGAAGGGTTCTTACATATGCTAATCTTGCAATTTTATTTGTAATATCTATTCCTTCAAAATAGCCATCTTCTTCTATAGTATTATTGAGTTCACGTAGTCTTCCATTTACTCTTCCTAGTATGCAGGGAACGTCATTTTGCAAGTTATTATCTACTACTATCTGATGTAAAGTTGTTCCTTTATCTACTACAATTTTCTTTCCATTTTTTAAACTTAAGTTAATATTTCCCATAATGTTCCTCCTACTGCATAAAATTAGTTTATATCTGTTATAGATTTTCGAAAAAACTTTAGTCATATTATCATTATACTTTATATATACAGAAAAGTGTGTTATTGCCACTTATATTTTTAGAATTTTCGAAAAAAATAAGTATTTGAAAGATAGTTTTCTCTACTAAACGCTAGGAGTGATTTTATGTTTATTGTAATGATCAGAACTGCAATTCTTTACATATTAGTTGTATTAACAATGCGTCTGATGGGTAAACGTCAAATAGGAGAACTTGAACCCTTTGAACTTGCCATAGCTATTATGATATCAGATTTAGCATCACTTCCTATGCAAGACTTAGGAATTCCTCTTTTATATGGAATTATACCCATAATAACGTTACTTATTCTTCAAACTTTGATAACAATACTAGAATTAAAAAGTCAATTTTTTAGAAAAATGGTAAGTGGTAAACCTAGTGTAATTATTGCTCATGGGAAAATAGATATAAAAGAACTTCGTAATCAGCGTTTAACCTACAATGATTTGGTTGAGGAATTACGTCTTAAAGGCTTTTATAATATACAAGACATAGCTTTCGCTGTTCTTGAGACAAGTGGTGAATTATCAATTATCCCCAAAACTGACATAACTTCTGTAACAAAAAAAGATTTAAACATCGCTTCTAAACAAGATCAGCTTCCTATAACTTTAATTTTAGACGGTAAAATAGACTCCAATAACTTAAAAACTATAAATAAAGATATAAATTGGTTAAACTCTCAATTAATTTCTAATAATATTGATAATCCAAATAAAGTTTTTATAGCAATTTTAGATTCTCAAAATAAGTTCTTTTTTCAATTAAAAGATTAAAATATTAAATATAAGGAGTATAAATAAATGAAAAATGTAATAGCTTCCTTTATTATTTTTTTAATTTTAATCATATGTATCCTTTTTTCAATAAATTATCTTGAAAAAACGTGCAGTCATTATAAAAATATAACTTCTTCTTTAGAAAATACTATAAAAGATGGTTCTTGGGAGGAATCATATGAAATTTCCATTAAATTATTGAAGAATTGGGAAAAAGACTCTAAAGTAATTTCTATTTTTATTGATCATGAGTACATAGATGATATGCATGTTGAACTATTAAAACTAACTCAATATGTAAAATATAAAAATAAAAGTGATTCTCTTGCCTCACTACACAGTATAAAATTTTTAATAGATGATATTATTGACTTTGAAAAAACAACTATACAAAATATTTTATAATTTGGAAAAATTACCTTTTATTTTTTCAAAAATTTATTTATAATTATAACGTAGTGTACTATGGTAAATCTAATAATATTGGGTTATAATAATGGTAGGTGAATTTTGTCCCATATGGACAATAATTGTCCCTATAATATATCATTTGGAAGGTGGAATTTATATGGCATTAATAACAACTAAAGAAATGTTTAAAAAAGCTTACGAAGGAAAATATGCTATCGGAGCTTTCAATATCAACAACATGGAAATAATACAAGGTGTTGTAAACGCAGCTAAAGAAAAAAAATCTCCTGTTATTCTTCAAGTTTCAAAAGGAGCTTTAAACTATGCTGGTCCTAAATACTTAAAAGCTATGGTTGATGCTGCAATAGCTGATACTGGAATAGATGTTGCTTTACACTTAGACCACGGTCCAGATTTAGAAACAGTTAAATTATGTATAGAAAACGGATTTACTTCTGTTATGTTTGATGGTTCTCACTACGAATACGAAGAAAACGTAGCTAAAACTAAAGAAGTTGTTGAATACGCTCACGCTCACGGAGTAACTGTAGAAGCTGAACTTGGAATACTTGCTGGTGTTGAAGATGAAGTAAGCAGTGATGTTCATGTTTACACTGATCCAGACCAAGCTGTTGACTTTGTTAACAGAACTGGTGTTGATTCATTAGCTATAGCTATCGGAACAAGCCATGGTGCTTTTAAATTCGAAGGAGAAGCTAAATTAAGATTTGATATCTTAGAAGAAATCCAAGGAAAATTACCTGGATTCCCAATAGTTCTTCACGGTGCTTCAGCTGTTAACCCTGAATTAGTTGCAACTTGTAATGAATTTGGAGGACAAATTCCTTCAAAAGCTAAAGGTGTTCCAGCTGATATGTTAAGAAAAGCATCTTCAATGGCTGTATGTAAAATAAATATGGATACTGACTTAAGACTTGCTATGACTGCAGGAGTAAGAAAAGTATTTGGTGAAAAACCAGCTGAATTCGATCCAAGAAAATACTGTGGAGCTGGAAGAGAAACTATACAAAGAATAGTAGAAGATAAAATAGACAATGTTCTAGGTTCTGCAAACACTCTATAATACATAAATTTATAGATACTAAAGGAGTATTGAAAAATCAATACTCCTTTTATTTATACTTAATTTTATTTTTCTATATAATTTGAAACATGTTTTATAGTCATATTTATAGTTCCATCACCATTTCTAATAATTTCAAATCTACTATTATCACCATAAGCTTCTTCGTTTATATATAAATCAATATCCTTATCTATTTTCAATCTTATTCTCTTAAACTTCTTTTCAATCCATTCCTTATCTATAGCAACATTTTCTACTCCACCCTGTTCTTTAATAAATTCGACAAAATTTTGCTTAGTTTCAGTTTTGCCTTCAAAAAGTTCTTCTGCTACATCTTTTACATCAACTTTTTCTTCTTCTCTTAGTTTTTTCTTAATTGCACTTCTAACTACCTCTTGTGCCTCTGCATTTTCTTTAAGATTAGTTCTTGTCCATTTCTCTGCTGCCTGCACAAAACTTTTTGTCATATCTCTTTCATTATCAATTACACTACATCCAAGATAATTGGTTATAAAATAATTTGATCCATATTCTTCACTATTTTTATTTTTAGTTTGTTTATCTATAACCATAAGATCAAAATTATTTTCTTCTTTTATAGGCTTTATAAATGCACACTTTTGTAATCTCTGCCCACTTGCTGGAAGTCCAGTATATTGAGGTATGATATTTATACCAATTTTATTATCTACAAAATCTACAGTATGAACATAATTCTTTATATAATCCATTTTTAAAATTCCAAGCAAAGGACCATATTCCGTAGATATAGATATTATCAGTAAATCGCAAGAAGATATATTTCCTTTAGATCTCATAAGCAAAAACATCTGACTTGCAAGTTCTTTGGATACTTCAAGCAAATCGCTTTCACCATATAAAAATTCCTGTGAAATATCTTTAATTATATTTCTCTCCTTGTTAAAAACTGCGTATTTTAATTCTTCATCCTTAAAGCATTTTTGTATATGTTTATTTAAAAATGTATATATTTCTTCATTTAAATCTAATCTATATTCATTTAAAATTGCTTCTTCTGAATTATTATCTAAAATATGAACTATTGCTTCATTAATTGTAATTTCATTTATATATTCCATTATCTTACCACCTCTTGTAAAAAATAAAAAACACATCTCAATTATTTAATTTAGATGTGTACTTAAACTATATTTTTATTATAACATATTTTCTTTATGAAAAACTCTATATTTGATTTGCATTTTTACCATTATATAACTTTATGTATACCTTAAAGTCTTAGTGTTTTTTATTCGCATAAATTATGCTATAATCTGAATATTAAGGAGTGATTACGGATGCAAGAAATAGAAACTAGGATTATTAATATTAATATTGAAGATATACGTAAAAAATTATTAGGTATAAATGCTAAAAAAGTAAAACAAGAAAATCAAATCAATAACATATACGATTTCTCAGATAAAAAGCTCTTAAATGCAAAAGGATATGCCAGAATAAGGATAGTAGATGATGAGCTGAAAAACATTAAACATATTTACATGACAACCAAAAAACTTTTAAACCAAGATAAATATAAAGTTATGGAAGAAAATGAAATAGAAATTAATGATGATGTGGAAGGTGAAAATATTTTTAGATCTCTTGGTCTTGAACTTGTGCAATCTATAAAAAAATATAGAGAAAGCTATAAATATAAAAACACTTTAATAGAAATTGATGTAAATGAAAAAAGTTTTTGTCCTTTCCCTTATATAGAAATTGAAACAGCTCATGAAGATGAGCTAAAAGAAGTCGTAGAATTATTGGGATATACCTTAGATGACACCACTTCTAAGACTATTTATGAAATAATGGAAGAATGGGGGAAAAGAAATATAAAAGGACTATAGATTTTTGAAAATTTCCAAATATGTTATTAGTTAATTGCAAATCGCTTGACATTTATCCTAAAAATGTTATAATATTACTGATATCATTGCCCAATAGCCAAGCGGTAAGGCACCTGACTCTGACTCAGGCACTCCGTAGGTTCGAATCCTGCTTGGGCAGCCAAAAATCCGATACTCTAAGAGTATCGGATTTTTTCTTATTTAAGTATTTTATTTTTTAACTACTACTGAAACTCCATCTGGTATAACTGTTATTTTACCATCTTTAGTTCCTAATATTTCATCAGCCATTTCTAGTGCTACATCTACACTTGGTGCCCATTTCATATGCATATCTTCAATCATTTTTCTTGGAGCACCAGTTACCATAATAACATCATATTTTAATAATATTCTAGCAAGCACCTGTGATTCCCATTGGTCTGATATAGTTTCATGTCTATCTCTAGCTACTATTTCATTCATTATTTCTTTTACTGAATTAGCGTTTTTGAAGGTTTCATAAAATTCTTCTCCACCATGACCATCATTACACATAGATACCATTATTATAACACCTTTTTCACCTAATGTAGCTTCTGCAGCTGTCATTCCTTTTACTGATTGATATATATTTTGGTCTAATGGATATCCTCCATTTGTTGAAATAGCTATATCTGCTTTAACAGCATTAACACCAGCTAAATCCTTCACAAATTCACATCCATTATAATGTGCTTGTTCACGATTTCCTGCAAAAGCGCCAATAACTTTTTTATCTGAATCTATAACAACATTTAATATAAAGGCTAGATTTGCTTTTTCTGCAGCATATAACATGTCCTTATGAAGAGGATTACCTTCTAAATTACCTGTTCTTGCATAATTACTTCCAACAAACTCTGAACAGTGATTTGCTAATATAGTTGCCTTACTTGCAATACCTGGCAAAATTGATTTACGTCCTCCAGAAAAACCAGCAAAGAAATGAGGTTCAATAAATCCTTCTGCAATTAATAAATCAGCTTCAACTGCATATTTATTAATAATAAGTTCTCCACCAGATGGTAGTGTTCCTACTTTAACCAATTGAGAATCGTCCTGACTATCATGTATTATGAAATTTTCATTGTTTGCAATTTCTTCGCCATACTTGTCTATAAGTTCCTCTTTAGTAGTTGCTCTATGCATTCCTGTAGCAACTAAAATAGAAATTTTAGCATTAGCATTACCTTTTCTTATTTCGTCTAATAAAATTGGCATTGTTACATGACTTGGAACAGGTCTTGTGTGATCACTAGATATAATAACAACGTTTTCTTTTCCCTTAACCAATTCACTTAAAGGTTTACTTGAAATTGGATTTGTTAATGCTTCTCTAACAATTTCAATTTCTGTTCCTTCTGGCTTAAACTCATGTGCTTTAGATACTAATTTTGCTGCTACTCTTTCCTTCGGAATACTTATTTTCTTTTCGCCTCTACCATATGGCAAATTAAAAGTTAACATAAAAAATCCTCCTTTGATATAATCACTAGTATTTTACGCTGGTATGACCACCTGAAAAACATTTAATCCTTATTACGTATAATATACCACCTTTTACATTGGTTTTGCAACAAAATTCAGACATTTTAAAATGTTTATTTTTTAACACACCTATAAAATAAAAACACTCTCCTAAAAAGAAGAATGTTCTCATCATTACAAATCTAATATTTTCTTTTATATTTTGTATTGATTGTTTTAATTTTTGCTAATCAGTTCCTCTAAATAATTTAGATGTCCTCTTATAGCCTTTATGGCCTTATCTGAATTTCTTTGTTTCATAGCATTATAAATTTCTATATGCTGTTCTATAAATTTATGCATAGTTTCAGAATCAGACGCTAATCTTGTACGTGTATTCTTTATATGAAGATTCATAACCTCAGAAATAGAAGTTAAAACTTGATAAAGAACTTTATTTCTACTTGCTTTTGCAATAGTATAATGAAACATCATATCTGCTTCAATACTACTTTTTTCATTTCCTTTACTCTCCTCCAAAACTTCAATGTATCTCTTCATTTCATCTAACTCTTCATCTGTTATCTTATCTACGGCCAACCTAATACAATCACATTCTAATACCATCCTAAGTTCTAATAATTCTTGTACCACATCTTCTTCTAATGCTAAAATTAAAGATAATGGTTCTAAAAACTTCATAGAACCTTCATTATTAGATATAAATGTACCTTCTCCTGTTCTAGTTTCTATTACTCCAATTAACTCAAGAGCACTAAATGCTTCTCTAATAGAAGTTCTACTAACCCCTAAAGTTTCATGTAGTTCATTTACTGTAGGTAATTTATCTCCTTTTTTTAATTTTCCTTGATATATAGAATCTTTAATTTGCTGAATTACCTGTTGATTAACTTTTGTATTTTTAATACTTTTAAAAGCCATTCTTTGTTCCTCCATAGCAGTTACAATCTTAAATATTAATTTTTATTATATATTATAACACATGTCAAAAAATTAACTCTATGTAAAATATTCTTTATGTATATTATTCCAAATGATATTTTTTAAGAAAATTCCTATAAATAAAAAACAAGCATAAATAATTATCATACTTATACTTGCTTTTCTATATTAACTATTTACATATCTAATTATTTATCAAATTATTTATCAAAATTAAAGTTCTTTAATAAATCTGCAAAAGCAAAATTTCCTTCATCATTATCGTTAAATTCAGAATAATCTCCACCAGTTTTATTGGCAGCTTCTTTAATACTTAAACTAATTTTTTGTTCTGCTTCTTTTATATCTAATATTTTAACACTTACTTTATCACCTATATTCAGTACTTGTGAAGGCTTTGTAATATTTTCATCAGTAATTTGTGTAGTATGTACTAATCCTTCTATTCCATCTTCAAGCTGTACAAAAGCTCCAAAGTCTAACATTCTTGTAACTATACCTTCCACAACATTATCAATATTATATTTATCTTTTATATTATTCCAAGGATCTTCTTCTACATTTTTTAGGCCTAAGGCAATTCTTCCTTTTTCTTTATCAAAATCCAATACATAAACTTCTACTTTATCTCCTTCTGAAACTACTTCTGAAGGATGATTAACTCTTTTCCATGATAAATCGGAATTGTGAATTAATCCATCAACTCCACCTAAATTAACAAAAGCTCCAAACTTAGCAAGTCGACTTACAGTCCCTGTTCTTTTTTCACCTTTCTTAAGTGAAGCCCAGACTTCTTCTTTTTTAACTTCTCTTTCTGCCTTTTCTACTTCTTTTCTAGATAAAACTACCTTCTTTTTCTCTTTATCTAATTCAATTACTTTTACCAATAAAGTTTTACCCACAAATTCATTTAAGTTCTTTACAAAAGAAATAGAAATATGTGATGCAGGTATAAATGCCCTTATGCCTTTAACATATGTAACAACTCCACCTTTTACAACTTCACTTATTTTCACTTCAAAAGTAGAGTTATTTTTTGATGAATCCTGAAGTTCATGCCAAGCTACAAGCTCATCTGCTTTTTTCTTAGATAAAACTACATTTCCCTCTCCATCATTTACTTTAACAATATAAACTTTAATCTTATCTCCAGCTTTTAAAATTTCTTTAAGATTTACTTCTTCATTTGATAAATCATCTTTTTTTATTATTCCATCAGTTATATATCCTATATTAACTAATACTTCACTATCTGTTACTGAAATAACTTCACCTTCTACTAAATCTCCTCTATAAATTGGTTGCATAGATTTTTCAATTTCATTCATCATTTCACTCATTGATTTTTCTTCTACTTTATCAATTGTCATCTACCACATCTCCTCACTTATTAAGTTATGAAACAATAAAATTATTCCTAGTATAAGTATAACAAAATATGTAATAATGAAAAGTAGTATATTCACTTTTAGTATACACAAGTCAATATATGAATAAATTTCTTCTCATAGTGCAAACTACCTACTAGTAAAAATAAAATGGAGGTAGAAATTATGTATACTAAAAGACTATCTTTTAAAAAAATATTATCTGTAGTTATATCATTGTTTTTAATGATCGGTTTTATACTCTCAGGTACAGCAAAAGCCTATAGAAATATTTCCCCATCAGATTTAAAAGATTTAATTAATGCTTCAACTCCTATGATTATTGTGGATGTTAGAACGCCACAAGAACATTCTACTGGAAGAATTCCTACTAGTGTAAATATTCCTCTAGATGTGCTTAAAACTGAAATTGCAAACAAGAATGTTCCTAAGAGTACCAATATTATAGTTTACTGTCAAAGCGGTAATCGTTCTTCTAAAGCCGCAAAGCTTTTAGATGATTTGGGGTACACTAATGTATATAATCTAGGTGGAATAAAAAATTGGCCTTATCAGATTGTAAAATAACGCCTTGACAGCATTTCTTATTTACTCTATAATTAGACGCAAAAGAATAAAATTTGATATTGCGTTGATAAGGAGTAGTAATGTTTTATTCAATCAAAGAGAGCTGTCGGTTGCTGTAAGGCAGTATTGATAAAATATGAACTTACCTTTGAGTTTATCTGTTGAAAGCAGATACGGTTAAACCGTTATATTTTTAAGTGAGGCTTTATGCCTAATTAGAGTGGTACCGCGGAATTCCAACTTTCGTCTCTTATTTTAGAGATGAAAGTTTTTTTATTTTTCACAATTTAAATATTTATATTCAGCTATGTACTGAAGAGGGAGGTTAACTTTAAATGGCAAACTACGGAACGTCAATAGATAAAAAGTGGCAAAACAAATGGGAAGAATCTGGTCTTCACAACTTTGATGAAAATGCTAAAGGTGAAAAATTATATGTACTTGAAATGTTCTCATATCCATCAGGTGCGAAACTTCATGCAGGACATTGGTTCAACTATGGTCCTACTGATTCATGGGCTAGATTCAAGAAAATGCAAGGGTATAATGTATTCCAACCAATGGGATTTGATGCTTTTGGACTTCCTGCTGAAAACTATGCAATAAAAACAGGAATTCATCCACATGATTCTACAATGCAAAACATAGAAAATATGGAAGAACAATTAAAAGCTATGGGTGCGATGTTTAATTGGGATCATGAGGTTATTACTTGTCTTCCTGATTATTATAAATGGACTCAATGGTTATTCTTAAAATTGTATGAAAAAGGACTTGCTTACAGAAAAAATGCTCCTGTAAACTGGTGCCCTAGCTGTAATACAGTTCTTGCTAACGAACAAGTTATAGAAGGACAATGTGAAAGATGTGATTCAGAAGTTGAGAAAAAACAATTAACTCAATGGTTCCTAAAAATAACTGATTATGCAGAAGAATTATTAGAAAAAATAGATGAATTAGATTGGCCTGAAAAAACTAAATCAATGCAAAAACACTGGATCGGTAGATCTAAAGGGGCAGAGGTTACATTTAAAGTTGAAAACTCTGATATAAGCTTTGATGTATTTACAACAAGAGTAGATACTTTAAATGGTGTTACTTATGTAGTTTTAGCACCTGAAAGTCCTTTTGTTGATGAATTAACAACAGAAGAGAACAAATCAATAGTAGAAAATTATAAGCTTCAAGCTTCAAAACAATCAGATATTGAAAGACAATCAATTTCTAGAGAAAAAACAGGTGTGTTTACAGGTTCATATGCACTAAATCCTATAAACGGTAAAAGAGTTCCTATCTGGGTTGGTGACTATGTACTTGCAACATATGGTACTGGATGCGTAATGGCAGTTCCTGCTCATGATGAACGTGACTTTGAATTTGCCAAAAAATTCAACTTACCAATTCAAAGAGTTATTGAAAGTAAAGATGGCAGCGATGACACTCTTCCATTTACTGAATATGGTAAACTAGTAAACAGTGGAGAATTTGACGGTCTTACTACAGAAGAAGCTAAAGAAGCTATAGTTAAGAAGTTAGAAGAAACAGAACTTGGAAGATGGAAAGTAAACTTCAGACTAAGAGACTGGCTTGTTTCAAGACAAAGATATTGGGGTGCACCTATTCCAGTAGTTTATTGTGAAAAATGTGGAACAGTTGCAGTACCTGAAGAACAGCTTCCAGTAGAACTTCCTTATGATATTGAATTTACTCCAGATGGTAAATCTCCACTTTCAAAAAGTGAATCCTTTTTAAATACAACATGTCCAAAATGTGGTGGTCATGCAACAAGAGAATCAGATACTTTAGATACTTTTGTTTGTTCTTCATGGTACTACCTAAGATATGTTGATAGCAAAAATGAAGAAAAAGCTTTTGATGTAGATAAGGTAAATACTATATTACCTGTAGATAAATATGTAGGTGGACCTGAACATGCTTGCATGCACTTACTTTATGCCAGATTTATCACAAAAGCACTTCGTGATATGGGATACTTAAACTTTGATGAACCATTTACTTCTCTTACTCACCAAGGTTTAATACTTGGACCAGACGGTCTAAAGATGAGTAAGTCAAAAGGAAACACAATAGCTCCAGATGACTATATAAAAGAATACGGTGCAGACGTATTTAGAATGTATCTAATGTTTGGATTTGCATACTCTGAAGGGGGAGCTTGGAGTGACGATGGAATAAAATCTATGGGTAGATTTATAGATAGAATTGAAAGACTTTTAGAAGAATGTAGAAATGAGATAGTTAATAAAGAAAATACTAAAACTACAATGGAAAAATCTGAAAAAGAATTAAACTATGCTAGACACTATGCTATACAACATGTTTCAGCAGATACTGAAAAATTCCAATTCAATACTTCTATTGCAAGAATGATGGAATTTACAAATTCATTATCAAAATACTTGAATGATGAAAAGAATAAAAATGTATCTTTCTTGAAAGAAGCATTAGTTGATTATATTAAACTTTTAGCTCCTTTTGCTCCTCACTTTACAGAAGAACAATGGGAATTACTTGGAAAAGATTTCTCAGTATTTAATGAATCTTGGCCAAAATTTGATCCTAAAGCATTAATTAAGGATGAAGTTGAAATAGCTATTCAGATTTGTGGAAAAATCAAAGCAAGAATAAATATACCTACTAACCTTTCAGATGATGAAATAAAAGAATTTGCTATTAATCAAGAAAATATTAAAGCAGCTCTAGAAGGTAAAAATATAATTAAAGTAATAGTTGTTAAAGGGAGACTTGTTAATATAGTAGCTAAATAGTAAAATAAATATAATTACAAAAATCCTCTCTTATCTGTAAATAAGAGAGGATTTTTTATCAAATATATTATCTTTCAAATATCATTCATTGCAAGCTATAATTATTTATACATTCTAACACTTTTTTCTGTATCTTCTAAAAGCTTATTAAGTTCATAAGTTTCTCCTTCAGAAATAAGCTTATTTAATTGATTTCTATAATTAGCCGCTTCTGTACTTCTTCCAGCTGAAAGTAATGTAAATATATTGTTCATTATATCAGATACTAAACTAGATTTTACTTCAAATAATTTTTGTGCATCCATAATTTCATCTTTAATCTCAAGCATTTCTTGGTCTAAATTAAAAGCTGCATCTGCCGCTCCTTTTAATTTATTTTTTATGTCGTCAGGTATTTGATGCTTATATTTGTAGTTTAAAGAATGTTCAACTGTTGCCCAAAAATTCATAGCTAAAGTTCTTATTTGAAATTCAGCCAATATTTCCTTAACTCCGTCAGCCATATTTACTGGATATTTTATTATTATATGATAACTTCTATATCCACTTGCTTTTACATCGGTAATATAATCTTTTTCATACATTATCTGCATATCTTTTCTTTGTCTTATTAAATTCACTACTCTATATATATCATCTACAAATTGACACATTACTCTTATACCTGCTATATCTTCTAATTCATATTCTATTCTCTCTATAGGTATGTTAAATTTATTAGCTTTTTCCAGTATACTTGTTAACTCTTTTACTCTACCTGTTACAAACTCAATAGGTGAATTTTCATTTTTTCTTCTATATTCACGTCTTATACTTTTAAATTTTACCTTCAATTCTTCTACAGCTTGTTCATATGGTATAAGAAATTTTTTCCATTCTCTAACAGCCATATAATTCACCTCTTTTTTAAATTTTTATATGTATTACAACATACTATTATAATATATAATTATACTATATATAAATGATTATTTTTCTAAAATAAATGTTTTTTATTAATTTCTTTGTTATAATTATTTATATACAACTTACTATATTTTGAGGTGATTACGTGAGCAAAGATATTTTTTCTGGGTTAGACCAACTAGGATTTGACAACATAAACAGTATAGATCTTTATAGCAAAGACGAAGAACAAGATAACAATCCCTCTTTTAAAAAAGAGCAAACTGAACAGGAAAAATTGAAAAATTATTTATATGATAAAAAGGTAACCTGTCCAGTATGTGGTAGCAAATTTACAGTTAAAGCTGTTAAAACTTCATCATATAAAATGAAAAAAAAGGATAGCGATTTGTTTATTAGATATGAAATAATAAATCCTTATTTCTATGATGTCTGGCTTTGTAATACTTGCGGATATGCTGCTATGAAAGCTGATTTTGAAAAAATTAGAAATTTTCAGATAGATTTAGTAAAACAAAAAATTGCACCAAAGTGGAAAGGGAGAGAATATACCTCTCCTTATGACGTTAATATAGCTATAGAACGCTATAAATTATCTTTACTTAATTACTACTATACAGATTCAAAAGCTAGTAGAAAAGCTTTTAACTGCTTAAAATTAGCTTGGATGTATAGATTAACAGAAGATTTAGACGCTGAGAAAGATTTTCTTAAACAAGCTCTCAAAGGTTTTAACGATGCTTATTTCAACGAAGACTTTCCTATATATGGCATGAATAAATTTACCGTTATGTATCTAATAGGTGAATTAAGTAGACGTACTGATAATATAGACGAAGCAATGGTATGGTTTAGTAAGGTTATAACTACACCTGGTATCAACCAACGACTTAAAGAGCTTGCTCGTGATCAAAAAGATTTAATAAAAGAAGCTAAATCTGGTCATAAAACTGAAGAAAAACCTATTGACAATTCTTCATCTAAACAAAAAAAAGGATTCTTTTCATCATTATTTAATAAATAAGAATAAAAAAATGAGTTAGATAACTATTTCTAACTCATTTTATATTATTCTTATTGGATCAAAATTTATATAATCACAAGAAGTAACCATATACTCAATCCCATCATGTTCCCCCTCATAAACTCTTTTTAAAGAAGGACCATGTAAGTGCCCATACATAACCTTTTCTACATTATATTCCTTGAATATTTTTGTAAAATCAGATTCTTCAAATTTATCATTAACTGGTGGAAAATGAATCATAACTATTATCTTTTTATACCCTGCTTTTACAGCACTATCTAAAGAAAGCTTCAACCGTATTTTTTCTCTACTATATATTTTTTCGTCATGCTCTGAATATTTTTCTGGTACAGGTGGGTTCCACCCTCTAGTACCACAAATAGCATATTCTTCATACGTAAAGAAGTTATTTTGAATAAAGTTTATATCCTCATAAAGTCTATTAAGCTTATTAATACTTTGCCACCAATAATCATGATTACCTTTAGATATAATTTTTCTACCTGGAAGATTATGAATCCATTCAAGATCTTTCATACCATCTTCCATCTTCATTGACCATGATATATCTCCAGCAATTAAAACAGTATCTTCTTCTCCAATTTTATTACTCCAATTCTCCTTAATCTTTTCATCATGTTTATACCATTTATCTCCAAATATATCCATTGGTTTATCGCAGGTAAAGGCCAGATGTAAATCCGATATTGCAAAAAGTCCCATTTTATATCACCTTCCGTCTGCTAATTTGTCAGTATCCATTACATATGCTATTATTTCAGCAACCGCTTCATATAATTCTGTAGGTATATTGCTTCCTACCTCTACATTTGTTAATAAATCTGCTAACTCTTTATTATAAACTATAGGAACCTCATTTTTTTCAGCCTCTTCAATAATCTTATCTGCTATAACTCCCATTCCAGCTGCTGTAACCATAGGGGCTTCATAGTTCATCTCATACTTTAGTGCAGCAGCTTTTTTGCGCTCATTGTTACTCATGCTCCCCCTCCTATCCTACTTTTAAACCTTCATATTTATACTTGTAAAATCATTATCCTCAAAAAACTCTCTACATTCAACTATATTAGCTTCTATAATTTTTTCCTTAACATCTACATTGGTCATATATCCCATATCATTTAACTTTTTTATTATTCGTTCTTTTCCTAAATCTAATACCTTAATCCAACTTTTTTCACATTTAATATCGATACTTATGTTCCTATTAAGTACTTTAATATAAGCATCTACAATTCCCATATTTATAGTTTTAACTGAAGCTACAAATTTTACATTACTTGAATCGATTTTTTTTCCTTTCTTTCTCTCATCCTTAACAATTAACTTGCAAGGATATTCCTTTTCACTAACATTAATTGGAACATCCAAATAATAATACTGATTAGATATAGAATTAAATACTTTAAAATCATTCATCTTATTTTGCAGAGTTTGCACTATCTTACTAAACGAATCATTCTTTAAACTACTATTTTCTTCCGCAGCTTGTCTTATTAAATTCTTCATTTCATTAGTTTTATCACTTATTTGTTCTTTAACTTTTTTAGAAGTATCTATATCTTCATTCTGCAATTTAAGCGTTTCAACTTCTTTTTTTATATTACTACTCTTTTGTAAATTATTATCTATATCTTTATTACTTTCTTTACCTATTGCGACTTCTTCTTTAGTGCTATTAGTATCTGCCGACTTCTCAACATCTAATTTATCACCATTTAACTTTTCAGTATTTAACTTTGTATTTTCCTCTTCAGAAGAATCTATACCTAGTAGCTGTTTTAAAATTTCTTTTCCATCTACCTCTTTAGAATTATTTATATCATAAGCTTTTTGAATATAGGTATTATTCTTGGAAACACCACTTTTCTCTGTATTCTTAATAGAATTTCCTTCACTACTTTTAGCTTCTTCCATATTTTTATCCTTATTTAATACTGATTCTTCTTTGATTGGTTCCTGAAATTCTTTAAAATTACTTTCTCTATTCACTTTATTAGAAAGTCCTTTCTCTAAATCTGTTACCTCTTTATACAAAGACATAGAGTCTTTAACTATTTTATTAAAGCTTTTAATGTTATCTTCTGTTAATTCAATATTATTATCAATTAAAGTAAATAACTCCTCTGTACTTAATTTTTTAAATTCTTTAAAAAAACCTTTTAATGTATTTCTTATATTTTGACCTTTTTGACTATTTATATCAATACCCTTATTATTTACATATCTTAAAATAAAACTCTCTTCTTCTGAAGTATCTTGCAAAATTTTATCTTTGAAATCTAATAACGTCTTAACCTTAGAAATATTATCTTTTGTTAGAGGCATTTTATACTTAATCATCTTTTCTAAAAGAGGGTAATCTTCTTTTTCAACCTTTATACCCTGTTTTTCCAAGGTATCTCCAAGTAAATTTTTAGTTTCAGATTCATTTTCATCATTTATTAACTTAAGTAAAAGCTTTCCGTCTTCATATCCTTCTACTTCAAACCCTATTAATCCCTTTGGTGTGAAATTTATTGACTCTTTTATATGTGCTGAAAATTGCCATCCATCTAAAAGTTTTAAAATAGCCTCACTATCACTCTTATTAAAATTAATAATTCTTGCTTTGAATTTTTCTCCTACTTCAAAAGATAGTTTTTTATGAATCCTCTTAGAATTTACATTATAAGCACTATTTATATTCCAAATACCAGCCATAAATTTCACTCCTTTCAATATAGATGTTAAACAAACATAACTAATATAGGTAAAGATTATATACTAATCCTCTTTTATTATCTAAAACAAAAATATATTATCTTACTTATTATTATCGTAAATTTTTTCTCAATCTACACTAAATTTTTACTCTACTCGTTATTATACAAAAATTTTACGATAAAAACAAAAGAAAATGCCCAACTTCAAGCATTTTCTTTTATTTATATATATTTTTAATTTTTTGTTGTTTAAATTGTATAATTTTTCTATTGCAATACTATCTTATAATATTTTTTCTTACCTTTCTTTACAAGTACTATTCCATCTTTAAAATCAGCTTCTGAAAGAACAGCATTTACCTCTTGAACTTTTTCATCATTTATAGAAAGTCCACCCTGCTCTATTAATCTTCTACCTTCTTTTTTAGATGGAATTACTTTTCCGCCTA
Organism: Clostridium ganghwense; assembly: GCF_026735165.1. Taxonomy (GTDB): domain Bacteria; phylum Bacillota; class Clostridia; order Clostridiales; family Clostridiaceae; genus Clostridium_H; species Clostridium_H ganghwense. The sequence continues at coordinate 635,496 of NZ_JAPQES010000001.1, forward strand.
AAAGTATATCAAGTAGTGAAGTTCCTACCATATCACTAGTAATTTCAACAGCTGGAACATTACTCATATCAACACCGCCTCCGAATAAGGCTTCTGCTGCTTCTTGAGCTTTTTTAGCTTCTTCTTCACCATGAACAAGCTTTGTAACTTCAAATGCTAAAATCTTTTTAGCTTCATTTATTGCTGCATCTTTAAGTGCTGCAAGTCTTTTAACCTCATCCATTGGTACGAAAGTAAGCAATGATAAACATTTTTCTACATCAGCATCATTTACATTTCTCCAGTATTGGTAGAACTCATATGGAGAAGTTTTTTCAGGATCAAGCCATAATGCTCCTTTTTCTGTTTTACCCATTTTTTTACCTTCACTATTAGTTAATAGTGTACATGTCATTGCAAAAGCTGACTTTCTTTCTTTTCTTCTTATAAGCTCCATACCTGCAATCATATTAGACCATTGGTCATCTCCACCCAATTGCATTACACAGCCATATCTTTGATTTAATTCATAAAAATCATATCCCTGCATTAACATATAGTTAAATTCTAAGAATGATAAACCTTTTTCTAATCTTTGTTTAAAACACTCAGCTGTAAGCATTCTATTAACTGAGAAGTGTACACCAATTTCTCTTAAAAACTCTACATAATTAAGATTTAAAAGCCAATCACCATTATTAACTAATATAGCTTTATCATCAGTAAAATCTATTAATCTTGAAAGCTGCCCTTTTATAGAATCTACATTATGTTGAATTTGTTCTTTTGTAAGCATCTTTCTCATATCAGTCTTACCACTTGGATCACCAATCATAGCTGTTCCACCACCAACTAAAGCTATTGGTCTATGTCCAGCCTTTTGCATATGAGACATAAACATCATTGCAATAAAATGTCCTACATGAAGACTATCTGCTGTTGGGTCAAATCCTATATAAAATGTTATTTTTTCTTTTCCTAATAATTCTCTTATTTCTTCTTCGTGTGTTGTTTGTTTTATGTATCCGCGTTCAGCTAAAGTATCAAATACATTTTTCATTTTTGTTTCCTCCTTTTTTAGTAACTAGGTTTGAGTAATTATCCCTAGCAAATAAACTTTTTTAGAAATATTTACAAATAAAAAATCCCTTTATATAAAAATATAAAGGGACGAATCTTTTCCGTGGTACCACCCAAATTGAAATATTAAAAATATTTCCTCTCTTTCCCTTATAACGTAGGGACTTCCGTAACAACCTACTAAGCTGGCCGTGCTGTTCAGTATAAGATTCAAGAATGTATTTCATTATGATCCTCAACTAGTTTACACCAGCCACTAGCTCTCTTTATGATTTACATAACTACTTCTTTCCATCATTATCTTTATCATATTACAATTTACATACTATTATATAAATAATCTTTTATAAATGCAACACCTTTTAAGAAAATTGCTCAGCAACATTCTTAAGTTGTTACTTTCTCTTTCTTCTATTTATAAGCTTCTTAATTAGTATAAGCACTAATATAATCGCAATTATTGTTATTACAATATCAATTACTGATAAATGATGATAGCTTCGTGAAGAAGAATATATTGACTTATTATTATTTATACGTTTAACTGGATTTGAATTTCTGTCAAAAGTCGATGACCCACTTGATTTATTTACTGCTGAGTTAGAATTGCTTGAATTCTGCTGGCTTTTTTTAGAATTAGAAAAGCTGCTAGATTTAAGCCCACTAGAGGATGATTTACTTTTATCTGTTACAGTACTCGTATTATTAGTTTTCTTAGAACTTGAAAAACTACTAGATTTAAGTCCACTTGAAGATGCCTTACTTTTATCTGTTACAGTACTTGGACTCTTGCTCTTCTTAGTACTTGAGAAACTGCTGGATTTAAGTCCACTTGAAGATGCTTTACTTTTATCTGTTACATTACTTGGACTCTTGCTCTTCTTAGTACTTGAAAAACTACTGGATTTAAGTCCACTTGAAGATGCTTTACTTTTACTAAATGAACTTCTAGATTTTGAAGAACTTCTAGATTTTCTTTTAGGAGAAGCATATACTATATTTGTATTGGTTGATTCAGAATTAAAATAGTTTATACTGTCAGCTATTACATTAGAAAACAAAAAAATCAAAACAAAAAATATAGCAAGAAAATATTTTCTAAAATTTTTATTCATCCAATCAATCCTTTAATATTATTCTATATTACAAGAAATAAAAATTTCTGCAATATAATCAAATTCCTCTGCATCAGTGATTTCTCCATAATTATCTTCTGAAATTCCTGGGTAATAATATAAAATATACTTATCATCGTAATCCCTGATATTTCTTATTATTATATATCTCTTATCTTCTTCTATATTTTGAATTGTAACTAACACTTCATAAGTATTTTCTTCTTGAGTATTGTCATTCACAAGATTTATAGTAAAATTTGAATGCCTAGTTACATTTATTTTTTTATGATCGCAATACACTATTTTAGAATTGTTTCTGCATCCTAAACAGGTATCAAACTCACATTCTTGAACACAATTTAAACATGCACACTTTGAACAATTGTCCAACTGCTGAAAATCCTTACTATGTTTGTATTTGTAATTTTCTAAAACAGTTTTATATTTGTCTGTATTATTAAATATTTTAAATCTTCCTTTTTTATTTACCTTTACTTTTGTATCTTCCAATAACTTTATATATTTTTTTATAACATCAACTTTAGATGCGTATTTTCTTTTTTTTAAGTTTTCATCTGATATAAAATCAGCAATATTATCTATTGCATAATTAATATCTGTATATACTTTTCCATATTTATTCTCTTCTTCATTCAAATAAAATTCTAATTTATCCATTTAACCCACCTTACCTTTTATAAAGAATAATTCAATACCTCTTATACCCACTTTTACTTAGATATTTTCCTCATTATTCTTATATTTAGCCAATTCAGCTTCTAAGTCCATATCCATTTCTAATTTTTCAAACTCGTCATCCAAAGATAAAGAATTATCTTTTAGTTCAGCAAGACCTTCAGCTAAGGATTCTTTCTTTTGAATTTTTCTTTCAATGTTATCTATATTAATACTGTTATTTCCAGCATCAACATTGGCTAAAATTTCATTTACCTTTTGTGTTGCTTCTGCATTGTTTAATCTTGCTGCTGCTTCATCTCTATATTGTCTTGTTTTTACTATTTCTTCTTCTAAATCCCTTAATCTTTTCTTTAATTGTTCAGCTTTAATTTTAGACTCTTCATAAGATTTTTTTAAACTTTGACATCTTTTATCTGCATCTAATTTTCGTTGTAGAGCTTTTTTAGCTAATTCTTCATTATTTTTAGTTAATGCTAATTTTATCTTTCCATCATAATCCTGTGATTCTTTTTTAGCCTCTTCTAATTTCTTTTTTATCTCATGGTAATTTCCTAATACTTGTGCAGAAGACAATTTAGCCTTATTCAAATTCTGTTCCATCTCTTTTATTTTTAAATCTAAAAGTTCAATAGGATTTTCCACTTTATCTAGTGTAGCATTTGCCTTTCCTTTGATTATATTACTTACTCTCTCAAAAAAACCCATTATAAGTCCCTCCTTAAATTTTTAACAAGAATATACTTTTACTTTTTGTACATTCTTTAATTAACATTAAATGCAAAATAATATATATGCATGCAATATATATTATAATTGCCCTATGTTAAAAAGTATACATAAAAGTAATATTTGACTTTTATGTTTTTTATGTGTTTTATGTGAAAAATATAGTTATAAAATACCTTTTATTTAATATTAAATGTATTAATTCCCGTAACAATTTGAACTTTTTTATATCTAATCTTTCATTCATTTTAAGCTTCTTATATAATATAATTAAGAACTATTATTTCTTTTACTTAGATTAATATTTTTATAAATTTCATTCTAATTTTGATTAATTAAATATTATAGCGTTGGAAAGGATTTAATATATGAAAAAAACTTCTACTTTGTTCAAAATCTTTATTTTAATCTTTATCTTATCTTTGATTATTATAGGCATCTCTATATATAAGATTACCCACAGCAGTAATGAAATAAAAAAAAGTATTGAGATATGGGAGCATAAAGAGATTACAAAAAAATCTTCTAAATTAATAAACTTTAAAGATTCCTCTGACACAAATAATTTAGTTACAGATAAAAAGCTACTTCCAGTACAATATAAAACTGAACCAACGAAATCTGAAGTTATTGGTAAACTAACTATAACAAGTACTAAAGAAATTCTTCCTATTATTTATGGAACCTCTGACTCTGATTTAGAAAAAGGGGTTGGTTTATATACATCTACATCTTTACCTGGTGAAAATGGCAATTGTCTTTTATTCGGACATAGAGATGGTGCTTTTAAAGGCTTAAAGAATATTAAATTGGATGATAAAATTTTCATAGAAACCTCTGTAGGTAAACTTGTTTACAAAGTTATAGATACTAAAATTACACTTCCAAATGATCCTGAAATACTGAAATCTTATGATGAACCTATGTTAACTTTGGTAACATGCTATCCTTTTAATTACATTGGATCAGCTCCAAAGCGCTTCATTGTAACTGCTGAACTGATTGTAAATTAATTTTGTATAAATAAAAAGGAGCTTTAACAGCTCCTTATTTTAATATTGTTTTATTTTTTTATAACTTACAGAAGATTTACACATGCTAACTTTTACATTAGCTTCTTTAGCCTGTGAATCGTAAGAAGTATCTACAATAACCCATCTACCATTTATAAAAACTTCATTCCATGCATGATATCCTTTAACATTTGATGAATTACCCATTACAAGTTTTGCAGGAATCCCTATACTTCTTAACATTCCAGCGTAAGTTGAAGCAAAATCATAACATATACCTAACTTAGAATCTATTACTGAATCAATATTAGGTACATAGCCATTCTTTACATTTTTAGCTTTATTGCTATCATATTTGATATTACTAACAATATAGTCATAGATAGCTTTAGCTTTATCTTCATCATTTTTTAATCCATTAGTCAATTGTTTAGCTTTACTAACAGTAGTAGTTGTATTCTTCCAATTTACTAATTTAATAGAATTTAAGTAAACAGAATTTTCATCTTTTAGCTTCACATTAATAGTCCATGATTTAATACTTTTATATTTAGTTTCTCTTGTATTTTCAAATAAAGTTACTTTATATTTTCCTGATCCTGATTGAAGTGGAAAGCTTTCGTAATTTGCATTTCCTTTGAAATTATAATAGTAATTATTACTATCTTTTTTTATACCTATCTTCATCTTATTTCCACTAGTATTAGCAAATTTTATCTTTATAGAACCTTTATTTTTTTCACTTTCATCTAATTTCGGTTCATTAATTAATTTGTTTTTAGCGCTTTCTACTTGATTATTTTCATCATATAACATTTTACTCAAAGCAACATCATAGTTAAACAATAGAGAGTAAAAGACTGTTAAACAAACAAATAATCCTATTTTTTTGAACATAAATAACTCCCCCTTCGGTAACTGGCTGCCACACATATATTATGTAAGGCCCTATAGCTTTGCGTCCTATACTTTCGTATAGTTTGCTATTATCGGTAGAAAGTTTTTCAACTTACTTTTAATTTAATTTTATTATACATATTTTTTATCATTTCGTAAATACTTTTCATAATTTTACAAAATTTATGTTTAAATCAAAAGGTGTAATAATAGACATTAAAATCTAATATTACACCCTTTAATCAAATTATTTTACTTAGTATTAAATTTTCTTTTGCGTCTATCAATTATTATGAATAAAATACTTGTTACAAACATGCATATACCAATTAGCAATAAATTAAAATCTTCTGTTCCTGTTTTCGGTAAATTAATTGCATTATTTGATGTATTATTTTTTTTAATGTTAGCCGGTGATAATGGAATTTCTTCATTTTCAATATTTACTTTATTTTCAGCCGTACCTAATGGAGTTTCTTCATCTTGAATGTCTTCTTCATTTTCAGCTGTCCCCAATGGTGTTTCTTCATCTTCAATATCTACTTCTGTATCATCTTTTTGATTATTACCAGATTCATCTCCAATTGATGGTTGTTTTACATTATCAGTACCTTTATCATGATTTTTATCTTTATCATAATTTTCATTTTTATCATGATTTTTGTTTTTATTTTTATGATTATGTTTTACCCTTTGCGCACATCCAAAGTCTACATCATCTTTTACTTGTCCTTCTGATACTGATACCTTCACACTATTATCTAATGTTCTATCTATCTCGAAGGTTTCTTCTAGTCCTTCTGGTAATGTTACTGGATCTATAGTTACTGTATAGTCACCTGATTCAAGATTTTCAAAAGCATATTTGCCGTTATCATCTGTTAGTGTTATTGTTTTAATTCCAGATTTATCTGTCAATATCACTTTAACATTTGATATGCCAATTTCATCTGAGTCTTGTATTCCATTTCTATCTTTATCATTCCATACGGTATCACCGATTGATGCTGTTTTTTTATTATCATCATTGTTATCATTGTTATTGTTATCTTCTGTTGATTCTTTTGTTTTTACATATCCAAAATCCACATCATCTTTTGCTTGTCCCTGTGATACTGTTACACTTACACTATTATCTAAGGTTCCATCTAATTCAAAGGTTTCTTTCATTTCACTTGGTAATGTTTCTGAATCAATAGTCACAGTGTAATTTCCTGATAAAAGATTATTAAAAATATATTTTCCATCTGCATCCGTTACTGTTTCTACTTTACTTCCTTTGCTATCTATTAAAATTACTTTAACATTTGCAATACCTTCTTCGTCTAAATCCTGCACTTGATCTTCATCTTTATCGTTCCATAAAGTATCTCCTATAGAACTCCCACCTCTATCTATTACTTTAATACAAACATCATTTGATTCAACAAGTGCATCAATCTCACTAACTCTTCCAGTAAATCTATTGGTATATATATCTCCCCCTCTATTCCCACTAGGTTGTAAAACAAGATTTATTGATCTAGTAGGTTCATTTTGAGGAAATTCTGCTGCTGAAATTTTAATTGCAGTTACAGATTCATCTGGAATTACTCCTCTTTCAACCCAATTTACTCCTCCTACAATGTTAGGATCTGAACTTATACTTTCTGGAGATGCATCTGTAACTAAAAACGTTTCTTCATTACTTCCAGAAATACTTTTTAATTTATAAGACCCTGTATAATTTGTATTCGGTCTTCTACCATCACCTTTGTATGGTAATATTTCTATAAAATCAAAATTTTTCAAAGTCTTATCTGTTAGTTGGAAATACTTCAGTGTATAAGATAAATCTTCTCCAACTTCAACTAATTCCTTATCTACTGTTTTATAGATTCCCCAAGCTCTATCATTACTAATAGTAATACTTTTTTGTGATGTTCTAGATAATTCTCTACTAACATCTGTTGATGTACTGATAACTACCTTATTGTTTAAGCTTGTCATATTTTTAACATCTATATCACTTACTGCATCATATGTTATATCATCAATAGCTTCATTAATTGGAAGATTTCCTAAATCCCATGTTAAAGTAGTAGTTCCATCTGCATTTTTAGTAGTTAAAGGCTCGAATGTAGAATCTCCCTTTTTAGCTGAGCTTTCAACATATGTTAAACCAGCGGGTAATATCTCTACTATCTTTGCATTTTGAGCATTTCCATAGTTTCCTGGAGGGTCTGCCGTAAGAGTGGACTGAATAGTATATTTAACAGTATCTCCTGCCCTAATAGTATTCTTATCTGATTGTATTGATGTACGAGCTAATGCTCCCGTAACGGTAAGTCTATCAGATTTATAATCTCTATTAGCATTATTTTCAGGATCATATGCCGAATGTCTCCATTGCCCATTATTTAACTCATTAGCCTTGATAGATAAAAAGCTTGGAACTATAGTTCCTAGTGGTTTATCTTTTAGCCTCATATATACTTTTAATTCAATATAAGTTTTAGCTGGAACTGCTTTTCCATCCTTCATTCTTATACGTATCTTTGATATAGGTCCTGGAGCATCATTTATATTTGTATACCATCCTCCAGTTGAATCTGAATCTTCTCCAGTTGAATCTCTTTGTTCTGTCCAATCGTCATATCCAGAGTCTCCACTAGCTCCACCTACTCCATATTCAACTAAAATATCATCATTAGACACTCCTTCAATCCAATCAAAAGCATGGGCTATTCCTGAAGACTTTTCAACTAATTCTACCAAATTAGGATCAAACTTACTTACTGCTATTAAATCTGTGACTGGTATAAAACCTCTATTTTCAAGTCTTATTTTTGTTCTAAACTCTGCTCCTGCTACAAGAACTCCATTGTAGTCCCATATGTCACCTTCTTCAGCAGGAAGCGCCTGTCCATTTTTATCATTATAATACTCATCATAAGCGAAATCTGCATTGCCACTTGGTTTGAGAATTTTTTTAGTATCTGTATTGTTTTCAAGTGGTTCTTTGCCATCTCCAAAGTTTGATTGACCACTTACTGCATTTGGATCAAAATTTTTATAAGAAATTTGAATCTCTGTCTCACCAACTGGTATCTCATCTGCTGGTATCCAAAATACCAAATAACCTGAAACTACATACTTATCTTCTAAAGATATTACATCTCCACTTGAATATTCACTAGGAGTATGGTTACCACTCAAATCTGCACCAGATATAGCTATCTTAACATCTTCTCCTGGAGCAGATTGTGTTGCTGTAAAATCACCTGAATTTGTTACTCCATTCTCTTTTCCACCTTGTCCGTATGGTGTGATATAATTGGTTTCATTATCTCCATTTGGAGCAACTGCTTTTTTCCAATCATACAGTCTAGGATGAAGTCCAAGACTTCTAAGCTGAGATAAGTCAACATCAAACTTTAAATCTTCATTTACATGTTCACTACCTTTACCATCTTTTATTAGTACTTCTATTGTTGAATACACTAAAAGTCCCATTTCATTAAATGGTCCTAATGCTGGTCTTGTATCATAACAATTCAAAGCTAAATCTAATTTTGGAAATGCAGAAACTGTTATACTATCACTACTGGCACTTGCAGCTGCAGCATTACTAGCTGAAAAGTTTACCTCTAATTCAAACGTTTGTCCATTTGCTGCTGTTCCTAAAACCTTAGCAGTTGGTGAAAAACTATATGCAGTTCCTCCATCCCTATCTCCTAAATTGTATGTAAATGTTCGTCCTTCATTAGAAATTGTAAGGCCTGGATATAAATTTTCCAAATTTGTATCCCAAATAGCAACTGGTTCTCCATTTACCTCTGTTAAAGTTGCTGTTAAAATACAATCTTTTGCAACTGAACCTGCTGGATTTATCCAATAATCTATAGTATAACCTACTGTATCCAAAGTTCTTACATAACTGTCATTTACACTATAATCATCCCCTGGTGGACAAAAATCTGGCGTGGCATTACCCGTTGTATTAAAAGGTTCTGTACCCGTAATTATTTCTTTCTTTATACTAACTGATAAACTGTTAGGATCTTGTAGCTCTTGTGCAAATACTGTACTAGTAAAACAAGGCATAATCAGTTGTATCACTAGTGAAAATATAATAATAAAAGATATTTTACACTTGTCAATATATCTAATCATTCATTCTCTCCTTTCTATACATTCTTTATTTAATATTTATAATTTAAAAGATTAAAACTATTTGCTCCTATTACTTTTACCTCCCTTCTAAGTTCATTAAACCTATCTATTTTTTACTATTTTAGGATACAAAAAACGACCATTTACAAAAATGGCCGGTTGCACTACTAACTCCCTATATACCAAGTGCCCACATACAGTACATAGTTCATCGTTTCCTCTATTGTTAAAAGTTATTATATAGTTTTAAAACAAATAAAAACTGCTCCACAATATAAGGTACATAATATCTCTAACGATCAAGAAATAAATACCTTTTATTGTAGAGCAGTTAAAGCTTACACAATCACAGATTGTTATCTTCAATTGCTTTCTACTTATATATTTAATTTTATTAATTACTCATTCATAATACTATACCTCAGAAGCTACTTAACTCATTTCTTCCGAAGCTTTTTAAAATATCTTTAATCAAATTATAAAACATTTGTTGTGCATTGTCAAATTTTAAAATTTCATGTCGTATTTCTATATTATATATGTTTTTCAATTTAGTTTTTTATAATTTTCATCCTTTTTGAAAAGAAAAAATAAATTTATCATATCCTTCTTCTGAATTTGATTCAATTTTTTGTAGATACACTCGAGTATTACAAAGAGTTGAAAATTTCTTTTCAATATCTTTTTGTGTTGCTTTATATAAAAAGTTTCGATTAAAATCTATCATTTTATAGTCATACCCATTGTCAATTAAATTTTCTTCCATTACTGTTAAACATCCAATCGCCTTAATTTCAATCTGATTTCCTTTTACCAGTACTTGGATTGTCCTAGCTCCCTTTCCTGTAATATCTTTTAAATAAATCCCACAGAGATTACGCATCATCTTTTCTAAATATCTTTTTTGTTCTTTAGTTAACAAATTTCCACCAGTAGCAATATAGTTTTCTGTTTGTAAACGTAATCGTTTCTTCCCAATACGTAATAATACTTCTACTAATTCCTCTATATCTATGGGTTTAATAATATATTTTTCAATTCCTACATCTACAGTCTTCAAAATACTTTTTGCATCATCTAAAGCAGAAGTAACAATAATAGAACAATCATTCTCTTTTTTTCTAATTTCTTCTGACATTTCAATACCAGTCATATCTTCCATAACTAAATCTGTAATCACTATATCCGGCTGATACATTTCAAACTTACGTATTCCATCTTTTCCATTATCTGCAGTATATAATTTTCCTACAATCTTTTTAATAGCCTCAGTAGTTACTTTTCTTGTAACTGGTTCATCTTCTACATACAAAATCGTCATACTTTGTAATATACTTTTTTCAAATTCTTTCATTTTATATCACCCACCTATTAGCCTAAGTGAATATACACGTATGTTTATAACTATTATACTATATTAATATGAACATTCAACATTTTTTTGTTGAATTCTGTAGTTTTTTTCATATTTTTCCCTTTTATCTTAGAAATTTTAATATTATTTTTTTCATTTTAATAGAACTTTACATTTCTTAAGTCTATATCTTTTAAATTTAATTAAAGAAAAATAGAGGTATTTCTACCTCTATTCCAAATTGTTCAAAAATTCATATTGACTTGTGAATTTCTTATATTTCTCTAGTTTTTCTTTTTAACCATTTTCTTTCATCTTCATTTAGGTATGTTGATAGTAAGTTATATATCTTTTTATGATACTCATTAAGCCATGTCTTTTCCTTATCATTAAGCATATCTATATCAATACCCTCTAAATCAATAGGACAATATGATATACCTTCAAACCTCATAAATTGACCAAATTCTGTTTGTTCATCCTCTACTACCAATAAAACATTTTCTGTTCTTATTCCATGCTTTCCTTCTTTATAGATTCCAGGTTCATTTGTAATAATCATACCTTTTTCTAATTTTGTATCATTATAATCTTGGCTAAATCTTTGAGGTCCTTCATGAACATTAAGTAAAAATCCAACTCCATGTCCTGTTCCACATTTATAATCAATTCCCTCTTCCCATAAAGGTTGTCTAGCTAAAATATCCAAATTAGACCCTGTAGCTCCGTATAAAAACTTTATTCGACTTAAAGCTATATGCCCTTTTAATACTAAAGTAAAATCATGTTTTTCTTCCTCACTAATTGGTCCTAAAATAATAGTTCTTGTAATGTCTGTTGTACCATCTAAATATTGTCCACCTGAATCAACTAAGAACATACCTTCTGCTTTTAAAGTATATTTTGTTTTCTCTGTTGCACTATAATGCATCATAGCTGCATGCTCTTTATATCCTCCAATAGTATCAAAGCTAGTTTCTATAAATTTATCTTGTTCTCTTCTAAAAGCTTCTAATTTTTCTGTAGCTGAAATTTCTGTAATCTCTTCTTTTTCCACATTTTCATCTAACCAATGAAGGAATTTCACCATAGCTACACCGTCTTTTACTTGACAATTTTTCAAATTTTCAATTTCCACTTCATTTTTTATTGCTTTTAATTGTGTAGTAATATCTTTTCCCTCTATTTTTTCACAACCTGATGGAATAGAATTATATAACCATCTACTAGTTTTACTTGGATCAAAGAAGACACCACTTCCTTCTTTTAAACCTGTTAATAATATATCTTTTACTTCATAATACCCTTTTAAATCAACACCGTTATTCTTCAAAGTTTCAATAACTTCTTTTGTAACTTTTCTTTGATCTACGAAAATCATTGCCTTTTCTTCTGAAATTAGTGCATATGAAATAACAACAGGATTATTTTTTACATCATTTCCTCTAATATTAAAAAGCCATGCAATATCATCTAATGAACTTAACAAATAATACTGCGCTCCTTTTTTCTTCATTTCTCCTCTTACTAAATCCAATTTTTCCTTAATACTTTTTCCTGCATATTTTGTATCATGAATATATACTTTACTTATAGGAATATCTTGTCTGTCTTCCCAAATAACATCAACTAAATCAAATTCTCCGTTTATCTTTATTTCTTTTTGTGCAAAACTTTCTTCTAATTCTTTTACTTGTGTCCATGAAAACACCTTATCATCAAACCCTACACAAGCACCTTCTGGAAGTACGCTTTCAAGCCATTCTATGTATGTTGGAACATTGGGCTGTCTCATCTTAAATAGTTTTATTTCAGTTCCTTCTAACTGTTTTTCTGCTTGAAGAAAATATCTCCCATCTGTCCATAATCCACTTTTCTCAGTTGTTATAACAACTGTTCCTGCTGAACCAGTAAATCCAGAAATCCAAGCTCTTGATCTCCAATGTTCTGCAACGTATTCACTTTGGTGTGCATCAGAACTAGGTATAATATAAGCATCTATACCTTTATCTTTCATTTGTTTTCTTAACAATTTTAGTTTTTCATCTACTAACATACTTTTCCCCCTTAACTTTTTTAATTTTATATTTATAATCTTTTAAAATCCATATGGATAATATTTTTAGCAAATTTATTGTGTATTTTTTGCCATCACACAACTAGAATCTTTAACCTCTTCTCCTGTTAGAAAATAAGCCAAAATAACCCCACTAATTCCTGCTGTTAATTTTCCAATCATAACTGGTACTATCATAGAGCTTTCAACACTTGCTACAAATCCCATTTGTCCTCCAAAAGAAAAAGCTCCACTAACAGCAAAGGCAGAACATATAACTTTTCCCCTTTTATCCATATCTTTTAGCATAACAAAGGCTGGAATATTATTAGCAAGTGAAATAATTAGTCCTATTACGGCATTTTCTTCTATACCCACTTTTTCACCTACCTTAGATAAAGGCTTTGTAAATAATTTTGTAATTATAAACATCATAGGATATGCCCCCGCCAAGAAAATGGAAATATTTACTACAATACTTAATCCTTCTTGTAATGGTTTCATTCCATGAATTAAAGTAATTCCTGTTAATCTTTGAAAAATTCCAGCAATCAATCCTATTGTACCAAGAATGGCTATAATTTTATTGAAATAAGCAAAACTTTTCATGATTTTTTCAGGTTGTTTAATTAACCCTATTGCTAAAATAATCGAAAAAATTATGATAGGAATAAGATTTTTAATAATAACTAAAATATTCATTCCTGATAAAATACCACCTATAAGTGCTCCTATAGGAATTGTAATTATGCCAGCTAATATGCCTTTTATAAAAAATGGATGATCTTCTTTTTCAATAACTCCAATAGCAATTGGGATTGTATATACAATTGTAGCTCCCAACATAGAAGCTATCAGTAATCCTGAAAACATTCCTAATTCTCTTGTCTTGGCAATTTCCATTGCTGAACTATATCCTCCCATATCACAAGCCAATAAACTCCCTACAGATATAGAAGGATCTACCCCAATTACTTTAAATATTGGTGCTATTATAGATAATAATCCATTAGCCAATATAGGAGCCATAGAGTATATTCCTATAATTCCCAATGCTAAATTTCCCATAGCCATAAATCCTTCATCGAATTTTTTTCCTAATCCAAATTTGTTTCCAATAATCTTATCTATACTCCCTAATACAGCAAAGAAAATGATAATATATAAAATGACTTTATTCATACCACTTCTCCTTTAATTAATTACTTTAAAATTATTCGGGGTACTAACTACAAGTAATTTCACAATTTTATTTGTATAATTAGCCCAGTTATGTACAATATCTGATTTGAAATGTGCTGTATCTCCAGGAAATAACTCATGCCTTTCATTACCTATATATATAGTCAAAATTCCTTCTAATACATATACAAATTCTTCTCCTTGATGCTGATAAGGAACAATTTCTTCTTCCTCCTTACTAGGTAGAATTTCGATTAATCTCGGTAAAATATTTTTATTTTTTAAATCATTAGACAACTGATAATGAATAAATTTAGATTCTTCAATACGAATAATTTCTCGTTCATGACCACGCAGAATATAACCATTACTTTTCTTAGACATAGTAAAGAAATATCCTAAGTCTACTCCTAATATTTCAGCAATATTTTCCAAACAATCTATTGCTATCGTTGTCAATCCCCGTTCTAATTGAGATAAAAATCCAATAGAAAGATTAGTCTTTTCACTTAAATCTTTTAATGTAAGTTTTTTCTTTGTTCTAAGTTCTTTAATTCTTGTACCTATATCCATTGTAATGATTATCCTCCTTTTTATTTTTATATGAAATTCCTCTAATAATTTTTCATAATTTAAAAAATAATTATTTGTGCATGAAATAATAAATGATATATTTCATTATAATATAATTAATTATTTGTGTACATCATTTTTACTCATTTAAATATTATTTTACATATAATAAAAAACTGACAGATTATACTTAGCTGCCAGCTTTAAAACTCACTTAAATATTGCTTATTTTTAAATCTCTATATGTATATTATTAAATTATTCCGATAATCATTTATGTTTCAAAAAATATTTTTTAGTATTTAATTTCTGTCCAATTAATAGATTCAATAGTTTTTTCAACCAACTCATAGCTCATATCAGGATGAATTGTTTCTTCATGAGATATTGTAATAATTGACATTGCAACTGCAAATTTAACAGTTTCTTGTATGGGAAGCTTTTTCGTATAAGCATAACCTAAGCCTGCAACAAAAGAATCGCCAGCTCCCGTTACATTCTTAACAGTTACATCATTTGCCTTAATTCTACCTGTTTTTACTCCATTAGAATAATAAATTCCATCCTCATCTAAACTTATAAACACATTTTTTATACCTAGCGACAGAAAGTATTCCCCAGCTTTTTTTAAGTCTTCATCTGTATTTATTTCAAATCCAGCTAGAACTTCTGCTTCATGTCTATTAGGTTTGATTGTGTGAAAATGCTTGATTAGATGTTTTATAGTTTCTGCTTTAGCAGCTGAAACAGGATCTAAAATAAACTTTGTTTCACCCTTAAACTTAGTTAAAATATATTCCAAATTTGCAGCATTATCTGCATCTAAAAATGTAAATTGAGAATTTTTTATAATATCTGCTTTTAAATCAATAAATTCAAAATCAATTTCATCAATACTTTTCATATCAACAATAGCAGAAACCATTTCGCCATTTTCATCCAAAATAGCCATATATGTTGGTGTACTTCCATTTTCTAAAATTAAAGACTCTTGCATATCATATCCAATAAGCTTAGAATGGTCTAACATGCTGCGGCCTTTTTCATCATTTCCTAAAACAGAAATAAATTTTGTATTTACCCCTACACGTGCCATATTCTCTGCAATATTTCTACACACTCCCCCAAAAGACATTTTTATATTGCCTGGTGTAGAATTATAAGGTCTATAATTAGAACTACTAAAACCAAAAATATCAACAATTGAAGCTCCGAAAACTAAAATATATGGTTCATTTTTAATACGCATGCTTGTCTCTCCTCCTAATCATCAACCATACTATTTTATCATATTTTTATATTTTTAGTAGTGCTATATATTAAGTTTTTCTGTTCTATATAACATGGTAAATATAACCATAAAAAATCCACCTATTTATTATAAAAATAATAGGTGGATTTTACTAAAGGCTAATATTTAAAATATTAAATTTAAATCTACATTTTTTCTATTGTAATATTATTTTTCCATCTTTCAATTTTACATTTATTTGAGAACCTTCTCTAAATTTATTTTGGAGATACTGCTCAGCAATTTCATCTTCAATGTATTTCTGAATAGTTCTTCTCAAAGGTCTAGCACCATATTTCTTATCATATCCCTTTTCTAATATAAAATCTTTTACCTCATTAGAAATTTCAAGGTTTATTCTTTTTTCTTGTGCTTCATCAACTACTTCTTTAATCATCAAGTCAATAATTTGACGAAGTTCTTCCTTATTAAGTTCCGTAAAGATAATAGTTTCGTCTACTCTATTTAAAAATTCAGGTCTAAAGATTTCTTTTAATGCATCTTTTACACGATTTTCTAAAATATTATATTCAGCCTTTGCAAAACCAATACCATTTGATTTGAAATGAGTACCTGCATTAGATGTCATAATAATGACTGTATTTTCAAAGAAAGTAGTTCTACCTTGACTATCTGTTAGTCTTCCATCTTCAAGAATTTGAAGCAGCATATTAAATACATCTGGATGTGCTTTTTCAATTTCATCCAAAAGAATAACAGAATAAGGTTTCCTTCTTACTTTTTCCGTTAACTGTCCTCCTTGATCATATCCTACATATCCTGGAGGCGCTCCAATCAACTTAGAAACAGTATGCTTTTCCATATACTCAGACATATCTACACGAATCATAGCATCTTCACTTCCGAAAAGTTCACACGCTACTGTCTTTACTAATTCTGTCTTTCCCACCCCTGTAGGACCAATAAAAATAAATGAGGAAGGTTTTCTCTTTTTTCGGAATCCTGAACGATTACGTCTTATTGTTCTTGATAAGCTTACAATAGCTTCATGCTGACCAATAATTCGTTTATGCAATTTTTCTTCTAAATTTAACAGCTTTTGAGCTTCCTTTTCCGTAATTTTTTGCACAGGAATTTTTGTCCAAGCCTCTATAACAAATGCAATATCTTGAGTAGTAATTTGTACCTCATTGCATTTTTTCTCAATTTCTTTAATTTTCCCTTCAATTTGGCATTCCTGCACTTTATATTCTGCAGCTTTTTCATAATTCTTACTATCAGATGCCGCTTGTTTGTCATCTTGGAGTTTTTCCAACTCTTCTCTTAAAGATTCCAGCTCTATAAGCCCTTGATTTTTTAAATTTGCTCTTGAACCAGCTTCATCAATTACATCTATTGCTTTATCAGGCAAATATCTATCAGTAATATATCTTTCTGATAGATTTACAGCCTCTTCAATTACTTCATCAGATATTTTCACTTTATGATACTCTTCATAATAATTTCTTATACCTTTTAAAATTTCTATGGTTTCCTCAGCCGTAGGTTCTTCAACTAATACAGGTTGAAATCTCCTCTCTAATGCAGAATCTTTTTCAATATGTTTTCTGTATTCTTCAAGAGTAGTTGCACCAATTACCTGTATTTCTCCTCTAGCAAGTGCAGGTTTTAAAATATTAGCTGCATTCATAGCGCCTCCTTGTACCTCACCTGCTCCCATAATATTATGCACTTCATCAATAACTAAAATTACATTTTCACTTTCTTGCGCTTCTTTTATAATAGATTTCATACGCCCTTCAAACTGTCCTCTAAATTGCGTACCTGCTACAACAGCAGTTAAATCTAACAGATAAATTTCAGCATTAAACAATTTGGCCGGAACCTGCTTTTCAGCAATACGTACAGCTAATCCTTCTGCAAGAGCTGTTTTTCCAACTCCAGGCTCACCAATCAATATAGGATTATTTTTAGTTCGCCTATTTAGAATTTGTACCACTCTATCTATTTCTCTATTTCTTCCAATTATCTTGTCTACTTCATCATTCTTTGCCTTTTCTGTTAGATTAACTCCATACTTTTCTAAATTCTTTTTCTTATTTCCAAATATTTTACTTTTAGACTTAACCTTTGATTGATCTTTTACATTAGAAGACTTTTCTTTATCTTCTAGATTATATTCTAATTTATCTTCTTTATTATTTCCATCTTCTGTTGTTGGAAATGAACCATTAAATAAGTTCATAAATAAATTTTCTTCAGAATCTCCAAAAGCATCTTCAAGATTTATATCTTTAAGCATATCATTCATTTGTTCAGTTAAATTCCCCATATCTTCCTGAGTCATTCCAGCTTGATTCATAAGTTGATCAATAGCAGTAAATCCCATCTTTTTTGCACATTCTATACATAATCCTATCATTTCAGATTTTCCATTTTCAATTTTTGATGTAAATATAATTGCTACATTTTTTTTGCATACAGAACACATCTTCATATAAACCATCTCCATACTTTTATATGTTAACATCACATTGTTGTAATTACAGTATAACATATTTTTACCTATTATTATTTTATTAATCCTACTTTCTTCTAATCATATGTCTTTGGGGACGAAGTGTGATATCTGTAACTACAGTACCCTGCCTTTGAGATAAAATCATTTCTACTGCTTCTGCCACACACTGAGGTGTTATATAACTCTCTTCTATATCACCCTCTCTAAAGTTTAAATCATCATAAAAAGCTGTCTTTGTCATATCTGGATGAATAGTCACCACTTTTACACCAGTTTTCCTCGTCTCATCAAATAGACTCTCTGCAAAATGGGTAATTCCTGCTTTTGTGGCCGCATAAGCACAACCATATGTACTGGACTTTTTAGCGGTTATAGAAGAAATATTAATAATATATCCTACATTCTTTTTTAAATCTCTAAGAAGTAATTGTATAAGTACTAATGGCGCTTCTAAGTTCGTTGCAACCATAGCATGAATCTTTTGAGGATTTAATTCCTCATGAGGTCCAAAATACCCTACTCCTGCATTATTAACAAGAATATATACTTCTTCATTTTTTCTAATCTCTTTTATTTTTTGAGTTAAATCATGAATTTTAGTTAAATCACAAGAAACTTTTATAAAATTATTATTTTCCAAATTAATCTTAGAAAAGTTTCTTCCTATCCCATAAACCTTATATCCTATTTTTAAAAGTTTTCTAGTAATTTCAAACCCAATTCCTGAAGATGCTCCTGTAACAATAGCTGTTTTCATATATACTTTCCTTCCTTAAATGTATATTTTCTTCTTTGGCATAAACTTGCAGACCTCTTTATATACAAAATCTATCATTTCCCTTGTTTGTTTTTCTGAATAACTACAAACACCATTTTTACATTCAAAAGGATAAGAAAGTAGCAATGAATGAGTTCTTTCCTTTTGCATTTTTTTAAGATAATCCTTTGCCACCCTAAAAACACCAATACTTATATCATAAATTTTTTCCGCTGGCAGAACCTTAAAGGTTTCTTCTACTAATTTCTTGTATTCTTTTTTCCAATCTTTTGTATATAGTAAAGGATCAAAGCAAATTCTTACCGTCCACCCTTTTTCTACAGCATCTCTAATACTTTCTAATCTTAATTTTGAAGAAGGCGTTTTTTCCTCGTATTTACTAATAACCTTAGAAGGCGATAATGTCCAGGCCAGAATTGTATTATCTAAAGGATCTATATCTCTAATTGCCTTAAAATTTGCACTTTTAGTTCTAAGTTCTATCTTTAAATCCGGATGCTTATTTGCAAATTTCATCCATGAAGTTGCAAAAGAAGTAATGCCTTCAAAAGCAAGTAAATCTGAATCATAAGAAACACAAAGATATACAGGGTGTTTTTCTAATAGTTTCTCTACTTCATTAAAAATATCTTCTATATTAACAAATATAACAATATTTGCTGATGGATACATTCCCTGAAGATAACAATATTCACAATTATAAATACAATTCATCATAGAAGAAGTATAGTAAAAATGTGCATTACCAAAATTTTCACAAACATCTGCCCCTTCATAAATCAAATTGTCTTTTTTAGTAGCTAAAATTAATTTTGTACTTCTCTTTTGCATATTAAAACTCTGATGCCCTCGACAAAACACTTCTTTATAATGATCAATTTCAACCACAACTGTATTCTTAAAGTAGGCTAAGATTTTTTCTGTATTTGGATGGTTTAATGCACTTTTTTCTACATAAATGTGTGAAAAATTAGAATTCCATAAGCTGTTCTTTGAGTTTTGCAAAATACCTCTTCCCCTCATTTTTAGATTTGCATTGAATATGTAAAAAAGGCTTTGAAACCTCTAATATGTTTCCAAAACGAATTTTATAGTGCTTACTTAACTGATTTAATTGATGATACATTGATTCAGTAAGTCTTAAGTTATTACTAATTTTTTTTAGAAAATTCACTTCTTCTTCCGTAAATATCTTACTAGGTTGACAACAAGATTTTTGCCTTTCTTTCATCCATTTACTAATTAAAGGCACATTATCTCCTACTAATTCCGATACCTTTTTCGATGTTACCTTATCTCCTTCTAAAAAATCAGAAACAATTTTTATACAGTTAATCTGATGAGGAGGTAAAAATATAGCTGCAGCTGCATAAGCTCCTGCCCCCTCCATATCTACTAAATCTCCTTCAAATTCACAGTACATTTCTCTATTTATTATTGTAGAAAATGTTTCTAGAACTCCTTCTTCAAAAGGATGTTTAAATAATATATCCGGATAAAATTTCTTTTTTGTATCGTGATTAATAATTTTATGACACAATATAGTATTTCCTATCTCTATTTCTTGTTTTTTAGTTCCACAAATCCCTATATTAATAAATAAATCATAAGGTTCTGCTTTGTATTTAGTAAGCATATATGTAGTAGCAATAGCTGATGCTACTGAACCTACACCACTAATAATAAGCACAGTTTCATCATTTTTAAAAACTTGAAAGCTAGTAACCTCATTATCCTTTTTCAATCCTAAATAAGATATAAACGGACTAACCTCACAATACATTGCAGCACATATGTAAATCATTTTTAATTGTCCTTTCTTATTTTATATTTTTTATATTTAAATTAAATAAAGAGTATCTTCATTTTTGAGGATACTCTTTCTACTTACTATAATATTACTAAATTTTTAATCATTCAACCAAATAATGGATAAGGTTTAAAATTTAATTTTTTATTCATATCTTAAATATCGTATAGGATACTTAGTAAACTTTATTTTATATATTGCTTAGGTTCAGAAAAATAATATCCTTGTGAAAAATCTATACCCATATCATTTATTTTTTTGTATATATCTTTATCTGAAACAAATTCAGCCACTGTATTTATACCTAATTTTCGTGCAAAATTAACAATAGTTTCTGCTACTACTTCTGCTGATTTATCTTTATTTACATTCTTTATTATAGAACCATCTATTTTTATATAATCCACATTTAGCTTCAAAAGATAACTAAAGTTTGAATAACCTGTACCGAAATCATCTATAGCCACTTTAGCACCGTAGCTTTTCACTTCATTTATAAACTCCATAACTTCATGAAAGTTCTCAATACCTTCTGATTCTACAATTTCAAATATAATCTGGCTCGCTATTCGTGAAGTGCTTAATTTTTCAATGATAAACCCTCTTGTTTGCATATCTAATATATCTTCTACTGATAAATTAATTGAAAATTCATAGTGAGTATTCTTAAATACTTTAAAGGTCTTGGATATCATTATTCTAGTAAGTTCATTATAAATTAGAGCTTTTTTAGCAATATCAAGAAAGTAATATGGAGATATAACTTGTCCGTCCTCATCTATCATACGAATTAATGATTCAAATTTTTCTATTCTCCCAGTAGTATTATTGAATATAGGCTGGAAATAAGGTACTATTCTATCATTCTCCACAGCATCACTTATTTTTTTTGTCCATATTAGATTATTTTCATAAGACTTTAAAATGTTTAAATTATCATCATATACTTGGAAGTTCTTTTGATGTTTTTGTGCATAATTAAGTGCCATATCTGCTTTTTCAATAAGTTGAGTATCCTCTATAGCTATGCCTATAATTACATTTATAAAGAATTTGTGTTGCCTATAAAAGAAACACTGTTGTTTTATATTTTTTTGAAGCTTTAGCATAGCTTCTATAAACCTTATATCTTTTATCTTGTCACTACTTGCTAGAGCATAAGCATTAGAATTTATCCTATATGCCTTAAATCCATTTTCCTTAGCAAAATATTCTATTACTTTTGCTAATTGAATAAGTATAACATCTCCTACTCTATTTCCATAAAAATCATTCAACTCTGTGAAAGAATTCACATCAATTAATGCTAGCTTTGTATAATTATTTTTAAAAATATCTATGGCTAATCTATTTCTATTAGGTAACTTTGTTAATTGATCAGTATAGTATTGTTCTTTCAGTTCTCTTGTATTTTCTTCCACTTTTTCTTCTAATGTCTTATTAAGTTCATTAAGTTCGTCTCCTGTTACTTTGATTAAATTGTATAAAGCAAAATTTTCACCAGATTCATATCGTTTAAATAGTTTATCAAAACTTTTATCTATTCCAATACGTGAATTTTTCTCCTCAGAAAGTCCTAATAATGTCATTGTTTCAGTACAGAAAACATTCGAATTACCTAAATAATGAAATTCACCAAAAGTAAAAAATCCACTTACAGATATATCCTTACTTAAAGCATTCATCTCCATATCAACGTATGATTTCAAAAATAACTTTCTTGCAATACACGAATATATAAATACTGTTTCTATTGGTTTAGTTTCAATATTTTCAAATATTTTTTTAGATGATTTTAGAATATAATTAAAATTACCATATCCCAACCTTATTTTTTCACCTTTTTTTATACTAGCAATAACATTAATGCCATCATTTTCACTTAAACCTTTTATAGGTCTTGAAACATACTTACCATTTCTTTTAACCATTATTGGAAATTGTATACCTACCTCTGATATTTTATTTATATTTTCACTCCCAATATATTTTTCATAGAATTCTCTAGCAGGAATATCATCGATAGTTTCAATAATATTTTCCTTTATATTTTCCTTTATCTTTGTTATTGTATGTTCCTTACCTATTGGTATCCAATTGAAATTATTGTCCACATGCACATATAATTCTTTTCCACTTAAGGATGCTCCAACTGCACCATCTTTTAATATTTCACTTTCATTAAACACATAAGCTTCTGATTTATTTTCAATATTTCCTCCAAGACCTCCTGCAACAATAATATCTTTTGATACAGAATTTATACCTTCCAAAAATTTCTCACCGTCAAGGCTATTTCCATCTCCAAAAATAATTAAAACTTTTGTGTTTTCCTTTACAAGCTTTTGAGCTAAAGTCTTTCCACACTGAAAGTCTGATAACTTATCTTTACTTATAGCATAAGTGTTTATCTCTGTACTATTAAAAACAGTTATAGAAACTATACAGCTGTCAATTATACTATTTCCGTTGAAAATCTCTGCTGGAGAAGTCACTCCTATAATTTTTGCCTGTGGAAGAATATTTAGTATATCATTTTTTATTTTATAAATGTATTCCTTATTAATTACTCCACAAAAAACCTGAATAAGAATATTATCATGATCTTTTATATTATTTTCTAAAACATAATTGCTTAAGGTATGGAAATCTTTATAAACAGCATTATATGTTTTCATAAAACACCTCCATTTCCATATAATTGTAATATTTAGTATACTTTTATATGCTAACTAATTCAATATAATTTTGTTAAAATAGTGTAAAAACTATTAAAAAGCACCCTTTTACTATTAAAAGAGTGCTTTTAAATTAATTTCTTTTATTGATTTGTTTTATTAATTTTTAAAGTATTAACAATATTTTTATTATTTAATATTCCGTACTTAAATAATGGATACCCTATAAGAGTTACTACTACAAATTCTCCTATCGCTACCTGTAATGTAGATAACCAAAATGGTAAACCTAAAACATAATATAATTCTGCTCCTACAAAAACACTATTTATTGTAGGCCATAGAGAGGCTATAAATAAATTTTTTGTTTTACTAATTAAATATACAGTAATAAGTGTTGCAAAGCTTCCTACAATTATATCTATAATTCCTATGGTACTAGTTATATTTGAAATAGCACATCCTAAAACTAATCCTGGTATATATAAAGGATCTATAAATGCAAGCAATGTCATAACTTCTGCTATTCTAAATTGAATTGGTCCATAACTCATAAAACCCAGTGTCATTGTGAGAACTGCATAAAGACCAGCTACTACAGCACTTTTAACTAAAATTTCTGTTTTAATGTTTCTATTCATTTAAACTTCTCCTCCAACTCCAAAATCTGTATTATTCCATAAAATCTCTATATTTTCATTCTTATCTAACTCTGAATACTCATCTTTAAACCATTTGATTAGTTTTTCATCTCTTTTTAAGGGAGTGGTGTTTTCTATATAAACATTTATACATCCTCTTTCAAAATACTTTGTTAAATAATGCATATCTTTTTTTATCATATCTTTTGTTTGACCTTTTATACCAACCATAAGACAGATAGATTTAAAAAATTCGGCTACTTCTTCTGGTCCTGAAAATTTAGCGCCTTTTTTTAAAACTTCATTTCTAAAATAATCATCAAAGGTTTCTATTCCACATTTGAATATTATAGGCACATTAAAAAGACCTCTCATTTCATCCAACCTATTCTTATATATCCAATGGCTTTCAAAAAATAATTTTTGGATTCCTTTTTCTTCTACTATTTCCTTGATGTATTCTAAAGTCTCCTTTGGAAGTTCAAAACAACTTCCAGAATTTATAACTTCTAGAACCTTATACTTTCCAGTAACTTTACTTAAAATTTCTCTATTTAACTTAACCATTTTCTTTTCATCTAAACAATTATCTGAAATATAATCGCAAAAAGTGCATCTTCCCCATTTACAAGGAAAAGCTTTTAATAAAACTATTTCTCTTTGATTTTTTCCTTTAACTTCACTATATCTTTCAATATCCATCCATCATTCCTCCTTCATTTTTATTGATAAGTCTAAAGTAAAAAATTTCACAGATTTATAAATTGATTCTAAACGTAACAAAGGTATATATTGCTATAAAGGCGCTTCACTTCACTAAGAAAGTCTAATTTATTTTCTTAGATACATGCTAAAAAACATAAACTCGCTATCGCTCAAACATATGTCTTTCTTTACGCATATATCACGAAAATAAATAAGACTTTCTAAAGTTTGTTCAAATGCCTTTTACGCAATATATACTTTATTAGGATACTTAAGGTTGGAAATTATAAAATTTTATAATTTCCTAGTAAATAAAAAAACTGCCTTTAAAACCTAAGGCAGTCATATCAATCTACGCTCCATAAAAAAACTATACTAAAAATACAGTATAGTTACTTTCAATATACTTTGATTGTTATGCCTTAGTTTTATTTACAGACAGGAGGCTTTCGAACTGTCTTTTATATAATTTATTTTAAATTTAAAACTTGCTTTCTAATTATATCACTTATACTCTTTATTTTAAAGAGAAAAGATAATCAAATACATTTTTGACATACTTATCACAAAATAAAAAAACACAGCCTTTAATTTTTAAAAGGCTGTATTTAAATATATTTTAAGCAACATCTTCTGATAATTCTTTTAAATCTACACTTATAACTTGATTCCCAGCTAAATGTCTCTGTACTCCTATTATACGCGCCTTAATCTTTTCACCATTAAGATTAATATATACTATACTGCGCTCTCCTTTTCTTGCTATGTATTTTTGAAATTCGTTTGCCATAATGTAGAAAGGAATATTTCCTCTTTTTCCTCCATAAAGTATTCCAGGTAGCTTGCCAACTCTTCTTGCTTTTTTAGCCTTTTCTTTAACATCTCTTACACTTGCTAATAATTCATTCATAACCAAACCCCCTTAACTTTAATTAATCACAAACCTTATATTACAATAATAAGTAATATTTACCATATAGTCAAGAATTTTCTTAATATTACGAAAGTTTAAATATAAAATAGCAAGCTAAAGCTTACTATTTTATTTCTTCACATCCCTAACCAATCCACTCTTTCATTCTAGTATATAACTGTTTGGCATCTCTATATCCCATATCATATAACGCTCTTAATTTTTCAGGATTTTTTTCTAATCTATCCACGTTTAAAGATTCGCTAGGTCTAATAACAAATATCTTTTTTTCTTCTTCTAATTTTTCAATATAGTCTAAAGTATCATTATAAATTTTAAAACGATTAAAAATTGTATCCACTAAATTTGGATACTGACTATAGGTTCTTTTTATGAACATTTTAAATTTATGAGGCTTTTTTCTATATTCCTTATTTCTAGTTAAAACTACTATGTTTCTTTTCATTCCATCTTCTATTGCTTTTTTTACAGGTATAGAGTCCGAAACCCCACCATCTAATAATTTTTTGTTCTCAAGTTCAACTATAGGTGCTAATAAAGGAATACTGCTAGAGGCTCTTATAACCTTTAATATGTCTTTACATTTATTCTTATCAAAATACAAAGGTCTTCCTGTTTCACAATCAGTTGTACCAATAATAAATCTCTGGTGTGATTTATTAAATGCTTCAAAATCAAAAGGATCTAATTTATTTGGTATTTCATTAAATAAAAACTCCATACCAAAAACACTTCTCTCTATTATTAAATTTCTATAGCTTAGATATTTAGGATTATTTATGTAATCAATATTTATTCTTTTATTTCTTCCTTTTTGTCTGGAAATATAAGATGCTGCATTACAAGCTCCAGCTGATACCCCAATTACATAGGGAAAATATAAGTTTTTTTCCATAAAAAAGTCCAATATACCAGCAGTATAAAGACCTCTCATTCCTCCACCTTCTAATACAAGTCCTACATTCATATACTTTACCCTTCCTTAAATTATTATATATATAATTATAACTATTCAATGGAATAATTTTCAACTTTAACTTTTACGAAAAATAAAGTACATTTATGAAAACACATAAATGCACTCCATTTTTTAATAATAATAATATCTAAGAGTAAGTCTTACAATCCTTCTACATAATCTTCTTGCTACTGGATATGGCATACCATATCTTACCATAGTTCTAATAATTCCAGGATTATATCTCTCTATCATTCTACATATTCTTTGGATATCTCTGTAATCATATTTAGGATAATCTTTATCGTAATAATCTTTATCTTTATAGTCATTATCATAATAATCTTTGTCTTTATATTTTTTATCTTTTTCTCTAACCTTTGTTTCTTCTTCCTCACTACTCCTAGTCATAAATGATAAATCTTCTACAATAGGTTCTATCATCCTTGGCGTATACATGTAATTTGGTATTTCAAAAGGTATCATTTCATAATTTTCTTCCATATTGTTATACAATTCATATACCTCCATATTTTTACTGATACATTAATACAATATGATTTTATTTAAATTTTGATACTGTTTTTTACTCTGTATTCTGAATTTCTTGTAATAAAAAGTAAATTTCATTAATATACTTATACTTTCAATACTTTAATATATGTTAACTACTAATAAAAAAGTATCTCATATAAAACACATGAGATACTTTTTTATTTATTTCATTAATGCAGCATACGCTTTTCCATTAGATTGTAATAAACTAAACTCATTAAATCTTATTGCTTGGTTAAGTAATTCCTCTTCTTTTACTTTTATATCATTTTTATTCCAAAATTCCTGTAAAAATTCTTTTTGTAATTCTTCTATTTTTTCAAATCCATCTCTCTTAGCTTTCTGTAAAGCATTCTCCGTCTTTATATATAATTTTTCCTTTGAATACTCCTTTGAAGTAAAATATGTTATGTATTTATTAAGTTCTATTCTTTTATTTACTTTTCCATCTATTGTATATATAACTTCCACTTTTCCTTTATCTTCTCTAGTTTCCATTTTAAAATCACTTTTGCCTAGAAGTTGATTTTCCATACCACAAACTAATACAAACTTTGTATTAGTTGTTTGTGAAGTTATTGCTCCAAAACTTTCTCTTATTTGACTTTTTAATACTTTTAAGTTTTTTTCCTCTAAAGCTGAATCTGCTCTTTGCATACCTTGTCCCTCTAAAGCAGATACAATTCTAACTTTCCCAGAGAAATTAAGAGGAATTACCTCATAAGAAATAGCAGCCAAATGTTTATTACTAAAAGAAATCATCCTTTTAATATTCACTTCTACTCTTTTTCCTTTTGGTGATTGCCAAATTAAATGCCTATGTAAAATTCCTTCCTTAAAGTCAAGAATTCTATTATATTCCATTAAAATACCATTTAACATATTCAACTCTTCATCTTCAATATATAATCTTATAATTTTTGCATTAGTTACATTAAGCATAGTTTCATTATTTCTTTCATAAGCACAAGCTTCTTCTTCATTTAAAATGGGCTTTAACTCATAAAATCCGTTAATATAAGTACCATTTAAAGAATTTATTGCTTTATCATAATCCCCTTCTTCAAAGCTTCCTTTCATTCCTATATAACCATTTCCAACATAAAATATAGTTTCATCTAGTAACTTATCTTTAAGATTGAACTCTTTTTCAATAATTCTCCACTTATCTAATATAATATTATTGGTTCCTAACTTTTTCTTTACCATAGACATTCCCCCTTTTTATATTATCTTGTAATCGTTTGCTGCAAAATACTCGTAATATAAAACTATATATAATTCCATTTTATTTTCCTTTATTTACCATGAATTATATACTATTTACATGAGCTTTTCAAATTTTAATTAAATGAATATCTCCCACACAGCATCCTCTTAATTATTAAAAATAAAAGGATTTTTATCCTAATAAATAGAATATTAATATAAGTGATAGTTATGTGGAATGAAGTTAAAATTGTTTTGTCGTTTTTTGTCGAACGCTTTTTTCTTTTATTTACCCACTTCAGGAAGTTTTTTGTAAAATTTGCCTGTGCACTTTTCATCGAAAAGTCTTATATTTTTCAAAAAATTTAGTATAATTAATTTTATGTAAGTATTTGTTTTGAAAACATATATTAGAATATTTGAAATAACTCTAACACTCATATCACATTTATAATTTTCCGAATCTTTCATAACTTCGGAGTTATTTTAATATTTTATATGTTTTACCAATATTTTTTTATTTTATTAAGTTAATTTTTATCAAAATTTATTTTTACTTAAGGAGGTTTAAGATTAGTGTGCACTAATAATTTAGCTAAGGAAAAATTCCAAGAATTAGAGATTTTTATTAATAATCTTGAGGACAAGCAAGGTGCATTAATAGAAGTGCTTCATAAAGCTCAAGGATTATTTGGTTACCTTCCTGAGGAAGTTCAAAGATTTGTAGCTAACAAATTAGATATTAATGTTTCAAAAGTATGTGGTGTTGTAAGTTTCTATTCTTACTTTACTACAGAACCAAGAGGTAAATATGTAATAAGCATATGTATGGGAACAGCCTGTTTTGTAAAGGGAGCTGGAGACGTATTAAAAGAATTTGAAAAACAATTAAATATAAAAGCTGGTGAAACTACATCTGATTCAAAATTCACTGTTGATGTTCTAAGATGTGTAGGTGCTTGTGGACTTGCTCCCGTAGTTACAATAAATAACAAAGTTTATGGTCATTTTACAACAGATATGGTTAGTAAAGTATTAGAAGAATATGCAGAATTGGAGGGATAAACCTTGAGTAAAATTAATTCTATTACAGATCTTAAAACACTTCGTAATGAATATAAGGAATTAGTAGATATCCGTAAATTATCTGAAGATATTAAAATATGTAATGAAAACACTAACTTAAAAAGAGATATATTAATCTGCGGAGGTACAGGTTGTAAATCCTCTAAAAGTGATGAAATATTAGAAAATTTAAAAGCAGAAGTAGAAAAAGCTGGTCTATCGAAACAAGTACATATTTCTATAACTGGTTGCTTTGGTTTCTGTGAAAAAGGACCTATAGTAAAAGTTGCTCCTGATAATGTTTTTTATGTTCATGTATCGCCAGAAGATGCTGAAGACATAATCCAAAAACATTTACTTAAAGGTGAAGTAGTTGAAAGACTTCTATATATAGAACCTACTATTAAAGAAAAAGTAAAGAAACAAAATGAAATGTCATTCTATAAAAAACAAAAAAGAATTGCTCTTAGAAATTGTGGTCTAATAAATCCTGAAAATATTAAAGAATATATAGCAGAAGAAGGCTATCTTGCACTAGGTAAAATTCTTACAGAAATGACTCCTGATGAAGTTATTAAATTAATATCAGATTCTGGATTACGCGGACGTGGGGGCGGCGGTTTCCCAACAGGTAAGAAATGGTCATTCGCTAAAATGTTCAATGCCGACCAAAAATATATAATTTGTAATGCAGACGAAGGTGATCCTGGTGCTTTCATGGATCGTTCTATTCTAGAGGGAGACCCGCACAGCATACTTGAAGCTATGGCAATAGCAGGATATTCTATTGGTGCTTCAATAGGATGTATTTATATAAGAGCAGAATATCCTCTTGCAATAGAAAGATTGAGACTAGCTATAAAACAAGCTCATGAATACGGGCTTCTTGGAAATAATATTTTAGATACTGATTTTAGTTTTGACGTTAAAATAAAGTATGGTGCTGGAGCTTTCGTATGTGGAGAAGAAACTGCTTTAATTCATTCTATTGAAGGATGTAGAGGTGAACCTACAAACAAGCCTCCATTCCCTGCTGAAAGCGGACTATGGAACAAACCTACTTGTGTAAATAACGTTGAAACTTTAGCTAATATACCTGCTATCATTAACAATGGTTCAGAATGGTACAACTCAATTGGTACTAAAACTTCTAAAGGAACTAAGGTATTTGCGTTAGCCGGAAAAATAAATAACGTAGGACTTGTAGAAGTTCCTATGGGTACAACTCTCAGAGAAATTATCTATGAAATTGGCGGCGGAATTAAAAATGGCCGTAAATTTAAATCAGTGCAAACTGGCGGACCTTCTGGTGGATGTATACCAGAACAATTTCTAGACATCCCTATAGATTATGAATCCTTATCATCTATAGGCTCCATGATGGGTTCAGGTGGTATGATTGTTATGGATGAAGATAACTGTATGGTTGATATTGCTAAATTCTATCTTGATTTTACTGTTGAAGAATCCTGTGGAAAGTGTACTCCTTGCCGTATAGGAAATAAGCGCTTACTTGAAACTCTTGAAAAAATAACAGTTGGCAAAGGAACAAAACAAGATTTAGAAAATTTAAAAGAATTAAGTGAAACAATAAAAGATACTTCTCTTTGCGGACTTGGACAAACTGCCCCAAATCCCGTTCTAAGTACTATGAAATATTTCATGGATGAATACGAAGCTCATATATACGAAAAACGTTGTCCTGCTGGAGTTTGTGGTGATCTTCTTAGATATGAGATCACAAGCAGCTGTATAGGATGTACTAAATGCGCAAGACAATGTCCTGTGTCATGTATTAGCGGAAAAGTTAAAGAAAAACACATTATTGACCAAGAAAAATGTATTAAATGTGGTCAATGCTACAGTGCATGTCCAGTTGGTGCAATAATAAAAAAATAATAAATTTGTAGTAATATTCTAAAGGAAGAGGTGTAAGATTTGAGTCTAGTAACTCTAACTATAAATAATAGACAAGTTCAAGTAGAAGAAGGTACAACTATTTTAGAAGCCGCAAAAACACTTAATATTGATATACCTGCATTATGTCATTTAAAACTACACGATAATAAAACTGTGAATCATCCTGGTTCTTGTAGAGTTTGTGTTGTTGAAGTAGAAGGAAGACGTAACTTAGCTCCATCTTGTTCAACTCCTGTTAGTGAAGGAATGGTTATAAAAACCAACTCTATAAGAGCTATTAAAGCACGCAGAAATATTGTAGAACTTATGCTTTCAAATCACCCTCAAGATTGTTTATTATGTGAAAAAAATACATCTTGCGAACTTCAAAAACTAGCTGCTGACTTAGGTATACGTGAAATAAAATATCAAGGTGAAAAAACAACATTCCCTAAAGATAATTCAAGTCATTCAATAATAAGAGACATGGATAAATGTATACTTTGCAGACGCTGTGAAACAGTCTGTAGTGAAATCCAAACTGTAGGTGTATTATCTGCTATGAATAGAGGCTTTAACACTACTGTCAGTCCTGCTTTTGACCTTCCTATGTCAGAAACAAAATGTACTTTTTGTGGTCAATGTGTCGCAGTCTGTCCTACTGGTGCTTTAACAGAAGTTAACTATGTTTCACAAGTATGGGATGCAATAAATGATGAAGATAAAGTAGTTATTGTACAAACTGCACCTGCAATTCGTGCTGCTCTTGGAGAAGAATTTGGTCTTGAACCTGGTACACCTGTAACAGGAAAAATGGTATCCGCTCTTCGTGCCCTTGGCTTCGATAAGGTATTTGATACAGATTTTGCAGCAGACTTAACTATAATGGAAGAAGCTAGCGAATTTTTACACAGACTTAACCATGGTGGAAGACTTCCAATGTTAACTAGCTGCTGTCCTGGATGGATTAAATTCATTGAACATGATTTTAGTGATCTTTTAGATATTCCATCTACCTGTAAATCTCCCCAACAAATGTTTGGTGCAATAGCAAAAACTTATTTTGCTGCAAAAATGAATATAGACCCTGAAAACATAGTAGTAGTTTCAGTTATGCCTTGTCTTGCCAAAAAATATGAAGCTGCAAGGCCTGAAATGAATACTAATGGTATACAAGATGTAGATATTGTTATAAGTACAAGAGAGCTTGCTAAAATGATAAAAGAAGCTGGTATTCACTTCCTTTCATTAAAAGATGAAGATTTTGATTCTCCTCTTGGCGAATCTACAGGTGCTGGTGTAATATTCGGTGCATCTGGTGGAGTTATGGAAGCAGCATTACGTACAGCTTACGAATGGATAACTAAAGAATCTATCCATAATTTAGAATTTAAAGATGTACGTGGACTTGAAGGAATAAAGGAATCTACAATCAAGATAAAAGATATGGATGTAAAAGTAGCAATTGCAAATGGCCTTGGAAATGCTCGTAAGCTTCTAAAAGCTATTCAATCTGGTGAATCAAACTATCACATGATAGAAATCATGGCCTGTCCTGGTGGATGTATAGGCGGTGGTGGACAACCTTATAGCCAAGCAAATAGCGAAGTATTAGAAAAGAGAATTGAAGCTCTTTATAAAGAAGATAAAAATAAAGCGTTAAGAAAATCTCATGATAATCCTTACATCAATAAATTATATAAAGAATTCTTAGGTGAACCATATGGAGAAAAAGCACACAACCTTCTTCATACTCACTATATAAAGAGAAGTTAAAATAAGTTAAAGAAAAGACCATAAATATAGAAAAATTCCATATTTATGGTCTTTTTTATTTTTTCACTAGATAAAATACTATATTCCTAATCAACTTGTAAATCCTTTATATACTAAACTTGGTTATAAAAACCTTCTCTTTTCTTAATGGGTTACCTTCATTATATTGAAAATTATACCACCTATGTATAAGCACCTTATCTCCTAAATATGTAGCTTGTGTTGGTGCACTTGTATCAATTAATAAGTTAGATGAGGTATTAAATAAAAATACTCCATCAGCACCTTTTTTATATACATCATAAGCTCTTGATAAATATTGATCTAACTTTAAATACTCTCTTTCATGAACATAAAGTCCTTTTTTCATTAATTCCTCTTCAGCTTTTGTTAAATCGTGTCCTTTAACATCAGCAACTATCCCAATATATAATTTAACCTTTGTACCCTTTACCATTTCTACATAAGGAGTTATATCGAAAAAATCCTCCTTACTTATATTAGAAATAATTAATCTATCTATATACCCTTTTTCAATCCAAGTTTCAACATCAAACCCATAAGAAAGTGGATTCTTATATGGTATTCTCACTGTAATATTCTTATTTTTTGGTATTTCAGCTCTTACTTCTTTCATAAATTTATTCATAATAATAGCTCTATAAAAATTCTTATATATCTTAGTAGTTTGGCTTCCCATTACTGTAGGATATCTACAAAAATCAAGTGTTATTCCATCTACATTCTTAAAAGAAGCTGCTTCCCTTAATATATTTTTTATATAATCTCTAAATTTAGGATATGTATAATTCATTGAAAAACTACCTTCTTGAACACAATCTTTATATTCATCGTACATTGCTCCATTTAGGAAGCCATATATTTTAGGATTATAAAACGCATCCATACGTAATGAAGCATTTATTTTCACACCTTTTTTTTCTGCCTCATCTGCTACAACCTCTAAAGGTGATTTGCCTGTCTTTAAAATATTTAGTATTTGTTCTCTTGCAAGTTTATCGCCTTCTCTAAGTTGATTATCATATCTGTCAACTCCTTCAAAAGCTTTTCCAGCATATCTGCTATTATAAGTTAACATACCCGTAGTTCCTAAACACCAATTTATCTCTCCAACATTTTTTTTAGATAGAACATCTACAGTTTTTTTCTTTAAACTATCTACAGTGGGATAACTTCCTGAAAAAAAATCAGAATATCCATCAAAATCATATATAATTCTTCTCCCACTAGCACCTTCATCTGACTTATTATATGCAGCTATTTCCTCTGAAGTTAGTCCAACTAATTTAATATATGCAATTCTTGCTCTGTAATTATTGTACGGACTAATTTTAATGCTATTTCCATTAAAATTTGATATAAGCGCTCTTTTCTCATATATATATTGATTTCCATATAATTTATGAGCATCATATGCTTCATTATTTTCCACATAATTATAAGAATTATCCTTTTCTGTTTCTTTTACAATAAAGCTATCTGTTCCTGCTGCATAACCTATATCAATCTTAAACCATCCATTTAACTTTAAAGGTAACTCTAGTTCTTGTGATTTATCTGTACTTTCAATTATAACTCCTTTATTATCACCTTTAAATACAGATGCTCCCCATCCTGCTCTATTAGCCTCTTCATTCTCATTATTAACCATTTTTTGTACACACTTAAATAAATAAATTTTTCCTGATTCCGCTGTTATAGTTTCCCCTGATTTTAAATTCACTAAACTTTCTTGTACATCTTTTTCATCCCAAGCATATACATTAGATGAAAATAGAAACATAAAAGAAATAAAATATAATATAAATAATTTCTTTATCCTATTATTCAATCAATCCTCTCCTTATTCATTTTTTTAGTTAAATTTACATTATGAACCTTTTTCAAATTATAACACTCAGCTTTCATTTTATCAATTATTCTCATCATTTAAATAACTTTGAATTCATTATATATTATAATTTTCGTTTGTATTATTCTTAAATTTATATTAAATTTATCTCTTGTATATATAATTAGGAAATCAATTATGCTAATATTTAACTGTAAATATAAATAGTTTTAACTATTTAATTCATAGTTATACAAAGATAAATTTATATTATGAAAAAAGGGGGGAATTGCTCAATTTTTAGAGCAAAATATTATGAAAAACATTAAACTAAAAAAATTTACATGTTTTATTGTAACTTTGTTATTCATGTTGTTGGTTAAACTTCCAATGGCTTTTGCACAAGAAGGAGCAAACAGTTACAAAATTAATGCTACATTTGATGAAAATAAAAAAATCCTAACTGCTAATGAAACTGTATCTTTCAAAAACACCTCTAATACTACTTTAAAGGATATAGTATTTCACCTTTATCCAGATGCCTATGGTAAAGCTGAAACTAAACCTCAAATTGGTGGACAACCAGATGAATTATCACAAGAGCAACTAGGAGATATTACTATAACTAAAGTTTTCGTAAATAATAAAAAAGTAGATTTTACTCAGAAAAATCAAATACTTAAAATTAAACTTGATCAAGCTTTGCAAAATACTGAAGAAGCTAAACTATATATTGAATTTACCTTAAAGCTTCCACATGGAACTGACCGTATGGGATATTTCAATGATATATACTCTTTTACTAACTGGTATCCTATTTTATCAATTTATGATTCCCAAGCTAATAAGTGGGATGAAAATCCTTATCATCCAGTTGGAGAATCTAACTATGCAGAATCTTCAAATTATGATGTTACACTAAACGTTTCTAAAGATATGCAAGTAGCCTCTACTGGTATTGATAAAAGTATAGACGTAATAAACGACAAAACTAAAACGATAAATATAAATGCAGAAAATGTTAGAGACTTTGTATTTATAATGAGTCCTAGATTCAAGGTACTATCTAAAGATATAAATGGAATAAAAGTTAATAGCTTTTATTATGATGAAAAAGATGAAAAAAGTGATTTATGTAAAAAAAGAGCTTCTGTAGTTCTTGATACAGCTGCAGATGCCCTAGATTTCTTTAGCAACAAATTTGGTAAATATCCATTTAAAGAATTTGACGTTGTTGAAACTTACCTTAGTGGTGGTGCTATGGAATATCCTCAACTTATACAAATGGGAAACTATAGATTTAATCCTGAAATATCTTATGAAAATGCAGAATACATGCCTTTTGAAATTGAATCTACAGTTCATGAAACTGGTCATCAATGGTGGTTTTCTCTAGTTGGAAACAATGAATTTAAAGAATCTTTCTTAGATGAATCTTTAACTGTATACTCCACTGCTTACTTCTTTGAGAAAAAATACGGTGACTATTGTCATGCAGGTACTGTTTTAAAATTCAGAATGTATCATTACTTTGGTTTTCAAGAAAATCATGCACTAAATACAAGTGTTAATAAATTTGATTCATGGATGGATTACAGCAGAACAATATATAATAAAGGACCTCTATTTTTTGAAGATTTGAGACAAAGAGTTGGAGAAGAAAAATTCTTGAAAATTCTTCAAACTTACTTCCAAAAATACCAATATAAAAATGCAACTATTAAAGATCTTTTAGACGTTATTGAAGAAGTGGCAGGTAAAGATGTTAGAAAAGCTATGTATTCAGCTGTAACTTCTAAAGACTATACTCCTAAAAATATATCTCTTTCAGATGAAGAAAGAAATAAAATTGAAAAAGAATTATATAAAAATGAAGTTTTAAGCAAAGAAAAAAAATATGGTCTTTCACTTTTTAGTATTGATGCTAAAGCAATTCTTGGTGAAAAAATTTATATAGTAAAACCTCATGATTTACCTAAAGAGGATGATGCAGCTATAAACAACTTTATACAAAACATGAAATATAAATATAAAGAACTGAATGGTAATGATGAGAATTTGATTGTAAAATACGATAAAGATTTAACAGATAAAGAGATACAAAATGAAAACCTAATACTATTAGGTAATCCTTGGAATAACTCAGCATTTAATTCATTAAACTCATTACTTCCAATTTCACTTTCTAAATTCTCTTTAACTATGAAAGATATAAACATATGTAATTCTAATGTAAATGGACGATTAGTAGCTAAAAACCCTTATAATAAAGATAAAAATCTATTAGTTATTTTCTGGAGTAAAAATGGAAATTTAGATAATTTAATTGAAACTTCTATTTTTGATGATGCTAGAACTCAATTCTCAATAAATATTAATAATAAGAAAAAGCTCTCTGGAAGTCTTTAAAAATCAGTAATTATATACCAGTAACCAGTAAAAAATCTCTTTTACTGGTTACTTTAATTTTATCCTTGAAATACTTTTCTTGCAATTCGAACTGCTTCTTGAGCATCTTTTGCATAGTAATCTGCATTTATCATATCTGCGTATTCCTGATTAAGTACAGCTCCTCCAACAAAAACTTCACATTCTACATCATTTTGTCTAAGAGCCTTTATTGTTTCTTCCATACTCTTTACTGTAGTTGTCATAAGGGCACTAAGTCCCACAAGCTTTATATTTTCTTGTTTTGCGGTTTGCACTATATCTTCTGCTGAAACATCTTTTCCTAAATCTATAATTTCAAAACCATAGTTCTGAAGAATAACTTTAACAATGTTTTTTCCTATATCATGTATATCACCTTTTACTGTAGCTAAAATAATCTTTCCTTTTGAAATTGTCTCCTTATTTTCTTTAAATATTTTATCTTTTATGATTTCAAAGGCTCTTTGCACTGTTTCCGCCGATTGTATAAGCTGTGGTAAAAATATTTCTCCTTTTTCATATTTCTTGCCTACAATATCTAAAGCTGATATCAAATACTCATCCACTATTTCCATACTATCCTTTATATTTAAAAGCTCTTTTGTCTTTGCAACTGCTTCCTCTTTTATTCCCCTTACTATTATTTCTTTTAAACTTTTATTACTACTTTTTTGTGAAACTTCTTTTTTTACATTTACATCAGAATAAGTTTTCACATAATCTTTTGCCTCTTTATCTTCATTGGCAAGTACTTTAAATGCATTTATAGTATCCATAACATCTTGGTTATTAGGATTTACTATAGGCGCATCTAATCCTTCACTTAATGCCATTGCTAAAAATGTTTTATTAAGTAAAGCTCTATTAGGAAGTCCAAAGGATACATTACTTACTCCAAGCAAAGTTTTAACTCCAAATTTTTCTTTCACTATCCTAACGGCCTTTATTGTTTCCATAACCTCTCTTTGCTGTGCTGAAACAGTTAAAACTAAACAATCAATTAAAATATCTTCTTTTCCTATTCCATATTCTTTAGCTGTCTTAATAATTTTTTCAGCAATTTTAACTCTATCTTCAGCTTTAGCTGGAATACCACTTTCATCTAAAGTTAACCCTACAACACAAGCTCCATATTTTTTTACAATAGGAAATATTTCTTCCATAACCTTTTGTTTTCCATTTACTGAATTTATAATAGGTTTTCCATTATAAATTCTAGCAGCGGTTTCTATAACTTTTGCACTAGCACTGTCTATTTGAAGAGGTAAATTTATAATAGATTGTATTTCCTTAATTACCTCTTTCATTACTACTTCCTCATCAATTTCTGGTAATCCTACATTTACATCTAACATATCCGCTCCTAATTCCTGCTGATTAATACCTTCTGTTAATATATAATCTATATTATTATTTCTTAGAGCTTCTTTAAATTTTTTCTTTCCTGTTGGGTTTATTCTCTCACCTATAACTTTTACTCCCTGACCTAAAATTACAGTTTTTGAAGCTGAACAAGCTGCTGTAATACTCTTTTGCTTTATCCCTAAAGGTTTTAATTCCTTTAATTTAATTATCAATTGCTTTATAAATTCATCGTTTGTTCCACAGCATCCTCCAAAAATAGACCCACCTTTTTCAGCCATATTTTTTATATATTGTGCAAACTCCTCTGGCTTAATATCATATATAGTTTCCCCTTCTTCAACTCTTGGAAGTCCCGCATTAGGCTGTACCATAACTGGAACTGAAGAATATTCTATAATTTTTTCTACTATAGGTATTATTTCCTTTGGACCAAGAGAACAATTTACCCCAAGTGCATCTACTCCAAGTCCTTGCAAAACCATTACCATAGTAAGAGGATCTGTTCCAGTAAAAGTTCTTCCATCCTCTCCAAACGTCATAGTACAAAATACAGGTAAGTTACAGTTTTCTTTTGCTGCAACTACTGCTGCTTTTGCTTCATATAAATCTGAAATAGTCTCTATTAAAATAAGATCGCATCCTGCCTCTACTCCCGCTTTTACCTGTTTTTTAAAAATTTCATAAGCCCTTTCAAACTTTAATGTACCACTAGGTTCTAACAACTGACCAATAGGACCTATATCTAAAGCTACATATTTTCCTTTTCTATCTCCTTTAGCTTCTTTTGCAATATGTACAGCTTTACTTATTACTTCTTCACCAGAATACCCTGTATCCTTAAGTTTTAATTCATTAGCCCCAAAAGTATTTGTTGTTAATATATCTACACCAGCTTCAATATATTTTTTATGAATATCTCTTATTATTTCTGGATGTAATATGTTATAAATTTCTGGAATCTCTCCTGCTTTAAGCCCTTTCTTCTGCAGCATTGTACCCATAGCTCCATCGAAAAATATAAACTTTTTCTTAAGTATATCCTTAATTTCCACAGTAATTACCTCCTATCTTATATTCACAATTCTCGTATTTGCTGCAAATTTTACAGCCTGGATGTTCACTTATAATATTTTTATTTTGAAATCCTATTACTGCTGTTACTGATTTTCTAGGTATTAAAATACTATCTTCTGTAGCTGAAAGTCCTATTTTTTTATGAGCCTCTAAAGCTTCTAATATCTTACTCTGAATGTCTATTGAAAAATCTCCATATCCTGGACTGTATCTATAAGTTATTCCGAGTCCTAATTTTACAGCTTCTTTTTTTATTACTTCTTGTACTTCATCACATATGAGCTCTACCACACTAGTTGCACAAGCATCTAATATTAGAGCCTTTGTTAAATTAACTTTCTCATAGTATCTTATTTTCGTATCCACTATATTTCCAAGAGTTACAGCCATTACAGCACAACTTTGGGAATCTTTTAGATGCTTTTCTATAGCATTACCTTTAAAAATTAAATTACTATTTGATAACTCTATTCCTTCTATATTTTTTTCAATATCAAATATTTTAAATGTATATTTATAAGGTATATATTTTTTTATTTCTTCTATACACTCATCTATTAGTAATTCTAATGACCTCTCTAATTTTTGATTTTTATATCCTAAATATCTTAAAACTTCTTCTTTATCAATATGCAAGTAATCATCTTCTTCCCTTTAAGAATATTAAGCTCTTTTTATTTTCTATAAAACTTAGTGCTAAATCCATTTCTAAGTACATACTTTGCATATTCCTTTGCCCCAAACAAAGATAAGTCTCTGTAATTACCGCATTGAATATAATTAGCAGCAGGAACTTCTTCCGCTTCTAAAACTTGTTTTAAAGAAAGCTCCAATGCAACCTTTACAGTTCCAGGCTCAACATCCCCCCAAATAATAAGATAGAATCCTGTTCTACACCCCATAGGTGATATATCTATTATTTTATCTAAATATCCTCTTAAAAATCCTGCAAGTAAATGTTCAAGAGCGTGTAATGCTGCAGTTGGAATTGCTTCTTTATTTGGCTGAACAAATCTTAAATCAAACTTTGATACTACATCTCCTTTTTCGCCATTAAGAATACAACACTTTCTTACATATGGTGCAGCTACCTTTCTATGATCTAACTGAAAACTTTCTACTCTTGGCATTTATAATTCCCCCTATATTTCTATATTGTAATTAAATAGCAATATTACGATTTAACGCATAAACAATGGATGATATATTTCTAACTATTCTCTTTGCCACTTCTGGATTATTCATAGTATAAATATGAATACCCTCAACTCCAGAAGATAATAAATCAATTATCTGTTCTGTAGCATAAGCAATTCCCGCATCCTTTAAAGCTTCAGGATTATTTTCATATCTGTCTATTATTTTAATAAATTTTTCTGGAATGTTCGATCCACATAAAGATACTATTCTCTCTATCTGTTTCTTATTTATAACCGGCATAATACCTGCTTCAATAGGAATATTTATGTTTAATTTATCTGTCTTTGATTTGAAATTGTAAAAGAAATTATTATCAAAAAATAATTGACTTATAAGAAAATTTGTACCCGAATTTACCTTATCCTTAAGATTTATCAAATCTTCTTCCATACTATCACATTCAATATGTCTTTCTGGATAACATGTCCCTCCTATACAAAAATTATTAGATTTTTGTATATATTTAACCAAATCAACAGCATGTTCAAAATGAAGGGGATTTGGAAATTTAAAATTAGAATCTTGAGGAATATCTCCTCTAAGAGCCAATATATTGTTAATGTTATTTTTTTTAAATTTTTCTAATATATTGTCAATTTCACTTTTAGTTGATGTTATACATGTTAAGTGTGCTAATGCTTCTATATTATATTTATTTTTTATAATAGATGCTATCTCTACTGTTTTATTGTCTGCTGTGTTTCCCCCAGCCCCATAGGTTACACTTATATAATCTGGATTTAACGGTGCTAACGCATCTATTGTTCTATAGATAGTATCTATAGATGAAGCCTTTCTAGGTGGAAATATTTCAAATGAAATTACTGGCTTCCTCTTTGAAAATATATCTTTTATATACATAAACTCGCCCCCTATATTTATGAAGTTAATTTAATGCCCCACTTTTTAAATAAAAAAATAAGACCTAAAGGATATCCTTTAGGTCTATGTTTCTACCTACAACACCCTTATCTTCCAGCTTTTGCTGCAGGATTTAGCACCATTGTATGTATTAAATCACATACTGGTTGCCGGGCTTCATAGGGCCAGTCCCTCCACCTCTCTTGATAAGAAATATTCTATTTTAATATTTAGTTCAAATTATATATTTTTTTCTTAATAGTGTCAATATTTTAATATTATATTTATTAAATTCAATTTATATTTACACATAATTAATTGTTATTTTTTTCCCTAATTTTTTCATAAGTTCACATAATTCCTCTACCAAATTAAGTTTTATATTTAAATCCGTTGGGAAATCAGGATTTTGGTGTGCCAAATTTACTGCCTTACCAATCCATAAATTTAAGTGAGTACAATCCTCTAATAGCATTTTTATTAATAAAGATGCCCCATCTTTTTCCCTTATATTATAGATAAGACCCCCATCATCGTAACATTCCATTCCTTTTTTTAATTTTTCTACAGCCTTGCTTAAAGTTAGAACTCCCTCTGTTATTAAATCTATTCCTTGCATAGTTGATGTAGGAGGGACATCTTTATAAAGAATGTCCATATTTACCTTCATCTCTCTATTTAACTCTCTTGATGCAATATTTGCTGCAGTTCCACCACATATAATTTTCTTTCCCTTGCCATTCATAAATTTTTTTATTACATAGCTATCGTTTGCCGTATTTACAGGTGGTCCTGTAAATAAATCTATATACTCAGGGTCTCTTATTTTTATTCCTACTACAGTAGTATCATCACCTGGTTTT
This sequence comes from Clostridium ganghwense, assembly GCF_026735165.1. Classification (GTDB taxonomy): domain Bacteria; phylum Bacillota; class Clostridia; order Clostridiales; family Clostridiaceae; genus Clostridium_H; species Clostridium_H ganghwense. The sequence continues at coordinate 678,754 of NZ_JAPQES010000001.1, forward strand.
TTGCCATATAAATCCCAACATACCTCTACTAAATCTCTTGAAATGTTTTTTGCAGATTTCTTTTTGCAGCAACTTCTCTGCAAATAATTCTCTACCTTATCCCATGTCCATCCTAGATTTAGTACTTGACCTATACCCGCATGAATTACTCCATCACTAACTGCAGTAAGTACATCCCCTCTTCTAGCTATAAAATCACTTACATATACTTTCTTTCCATTTATATCAAGTTCCTTTTTAGGTATTTTCAAACTTTCACTATTTCTAATTATAAATAAAGGAGGATTATCATATTCTGCAGCAAAAACTCTACCATCGTTATATATTTTAAGAATAGTAAAAGTAGAATAAGCAATATTTCTAACCTTACAGACAGGAAGAGTATTTATTATTGTATCCACAGTTTCGTATATATCTTCTCCCTCTTTTAACATAGTAGCTGCAATTTTAGTTGTAAGTGTGGATAATATATTTGCTTTAACTCCACTTCCAAGTCCATCTGCCATAACTATAATAATACTGTCTTCTAATTTAACTATTTCCACATTATCACCACAGAGTTCTTCTTCATGCTTTATTAAGCTATCATAAGCCACATCTATAAATAAACTCAACCAATTTCCTCCTCCTCTCCTGCAACAATTCTTCTTAATTTATTCAAAAGCACCTTTGTTTCCGCTGTAGTTTCACCAAGAACACCTGCAATTTCTTGTGCTACTCTCATTTGTTTTTCTATAACTTCTTGTGCAGCATTCAAGGTATTTTTTTTAACCCTATTCAATTCTCTTTTATTTTTCTCTTCTTCAATAATATTAGTCATAGCAGCTAAAATTAAATTTTGTTTAGGTAGATATATTATATTCTCCATAAACACAGCATTATATTGTGGGTAAACAACTTTTTTACCTATTATATTTTCTCCTGTTTCTTTTACTTTACGAAAATCTGCGTCATCAATCAGTAAATTTAGTGGTTTACCTAAAATATTTTCAGACTTCACCATAAAAACTTCTTGAGCTGCAGGATTAATCTCTATAATATTTATATCTCCATCTACCATAATTATACTATTAGCTGTATTATCAATTATTACATCACTCAAACTTTCTGCTTTACTTCTCATAAAGTGTAAACACATATCAGTTTCAGCCATACCTTCAAAAATAGCTTGAGCTTTTTCCATGCAAGTATCATATCCACAAACTCCACAATTAAGCTTATCTTCTTTAACAAATTTACCCATCTGTTTCATGATTCTTTCAATATCCTGTTTCGTCGCAATAGGTCTTTTAAAACTTTTATCTTTGAACTTTCTGCCAAAATCTATGCTTTCCAATATGTGTTCCGTTTCTTTGATAATATTACTTTTTTCACTCTTCTCTTTGTTTTTTATATATTCTTTAGTCTTGTGAAGTCTTTTATAATACTGTTTTTTATTTTTCATCATATTATGGCCACCAATGCAGCCACCCTTACAAATATTTAACTCTACAAAAACCCCTTTAATAGCTCCCATTTGAATACTATCTAATATTTCAATACAATCCTCTGTTCCACTAATAGTAATAGGATGTAAAGCTTTTCTATCTATGGTATTTTTAATTGAGTTTATTACTTCTCCTTCTAATAAAAAACTCTTTCCATTCTTAGGCATATTTTTGTCAAATTCTTCAGCTTTAAGTTCATCTAATCTTATACCTGAACCATATATCCATTTATTAATTTCATTAAAGTTTAAAACTGCATCAATTATTTTTTCTCCTTCAAACTCATTAGCTTCAATTTTTTTTGCAATACATGGATCTATAAATACAACAAAGCTATCTTCTCCATATATCTTCTTTAGTACCTTAGCTTGAGCAATCATAGGGGAAACCACCGGAATCATGTACTTAATAAGTTCTGGATAATATTTTTGTATTAATGAATTTGCTGAAGGACAAAAAGTTGTTATATAATTTTCAAGCTTATTCTCATTTAAATACTTTTCATAATAATGAGCTAAAATACCTGTTCCTAAATCGTTTTCTTCAACAAATGAAAAACCTAATTTTCTTAATGCAGCTGCTATCTTTTCTTCTTCAACATTAAAAAAGCCTGCAAAAGATGGAGTTACACTTACAACTACCTTCTTTTTAGAAGAAATAGCTTCCTTAACTCTATCTAAATCACTTATAACCTTTGTTGCATTTTGAGGACAAATCTCTAGACAATGTCCGCATGCTATACATCTTTCTTGAACAATTTTTGCTTGTCCATTTTTAAATTTAATCGCTTTTACTAGACATGCTCTTAAGCACTTATAACAATTTTTACAACTAGCATTTGAAAAACTTATGTAATTCACTACCTATCCCTCCTTTATGAATTAACTTCTTTTATCATTTTTCTAATCTCTTCATGACATTTTCTTTGAAAAATGTTTCTAAGCTACTTTCATCAACAGAAAGAACAGGTCCATCATTTATCTTAATAGAAACTGGCTTGCAGCAGTTTCCTAAACAGCAAGCCCCTTTAACAACTACCTTATCTTCAAGTTTATTTTCTTCTATAATTTTCATAAGTCTATTTATTATATTATAAGAACCTTTAAGATAACATGTACTTCCAACACAAACTGTAATATCTATCACCATAATCACCTTTTCCTAAAATTTTATCTATTATAAATATCTACTTAATGTTTATCTTCTCCTGCAACAACTTTTCTTAGTTTATTTAATATAACTTTTGTCTCTGCAGTAGTTTCCCCAAGTAACCCTGCAATTTCTTGAGCAACCCTCATCTGTTTTTCTATTACCTCTTGGGCTGCATTTAAAGTATTTTCTTTAACTCTAACTAACTCTTCTCTATTTTTTTCGGCCTCCATAATATTTATCATAGAAGCTAAAACTAAATTTTGTTTAGAAAGATATACTATATTTTCTATAAAGACAGCATTATACTGAGGATAATCAACCTTTTTACCAATAATACTCTGTCCTGTTTCCTTAACTATCCTAAAATCTTCATCATTAATTAATCTAGATAATGGTTTACCCTTTATATTTTCAGCTTTTACCATAAAAATTTCTTGTGCAGCAGGATTAATTTCTTTAATATTTAATTCTTCATCTAATAACATAACAATACTAGCAGTATTTTCAAAAATCACATTAGTTAATCGCTCCGCTTTATTTCTCATAAAATGAAGACACATATCAGTCTCAGCCATTCCTTCATAAATTGCCTCAGCTTTTTCTCTGCAAGTATTATAACCACATACTCCACAATTTAATTCATCCTTAGGCTCAACCTTACCCATTTCCTTCATTATTTTTCTTATTTCTTCTTCATGTACGGTAGCTATCTTCATACTTTTATCCCTAAAGCTTCTATTTAAATTTAAATTTTTTGATAAAGCTTTAAACTTGTCATCTTTCTTATCTTCAGAAATACTTTCTCTTCTTTTAATATAATCTTTTACTTTTTGTAACTTTTCATAATAATCCTGATCATTATTAATCATATCAGGGCCACCTATACAACTACCTTTACATACACTTATTTCAAGAAACACAGATTTTAAAGTTCCTTTTTTCATACTTTTTAATATATTAATGCAATCTTCTGTTCCACTTACTGAAATTCCTTCAAGTTGTTTTTCTTCTAATTCATCTTTCACAGCATGAATAATTCCCCCTCCTACAGGGTAACTTTGCCCTCTTCTATATGCACTCTTATTAATATCTTCTTCTTTAAGTGTTTCAATATCTATTTTAGACTCTAAAATCCATTCATTTATCTCTTCAAAAGTTAACACTGCATCTATAACTTCAGTATTTTTGAAACCTTCTGCTTCAATTTTTTTTGCAACACAAGGTCCTATAAATACCACAAAACTATCCTTTCCATAAACATTTTTTAATATTTTCCCATGAGCAATCATAGGTGAAACAGCTGGAATCATATAAGGAACTAATTCTGAAAAATATTTTTCTACCAAGTAATTAGCTGATGGACAACAAGTAGTTATATAATTTTGTAGTTTATTATTTTCAACATATTCTCTATAGAAATCAGATACAGCTTCGGCCCCTATAGCAGTCTCCTCAATAATAGAAAATCCTAATTTTTTTAAAGCAGCAACTATTTTTCCTTCTTTAGTATTAAAATATCCTGGAAAAGAGGGTGCTATACTTACAATACCCCTTTCACCACTAGCTATTAACTTTTTTACCTTTTCTAAATCACTTACAATTTCTCTAGCATTTTGAGGGCATACTTCAAGACAGTGCCCACATCCAATACACCTTTCTTCTACTATTTCCGCCTGCTGATTTTTAAATCTTATTGCTTTAACAGGACATGATCTTAAACACTTATAACAATTCTTACAACTAGCATTAGAAAAATTCATATAGTTCATTACTTTTCCTCTCCTAAACTTTTAATTTTCTTTATTAATCTAATTTTTAACTGCCAGTCTTTACTTTTTTGTACTTAAAATATCATTGTTAAAATTCTTAATCTTCAAATATCTTACATACATATTATAAATCAATAAAGCTTTTTTTTCACTATTGAAAACCACCATAAATTCTAATTGTTTATTTTTATAGAATTTATTACTAATTTAATTATAATTTTATTTTTCAGAATATTGACAACTTTCAATTTATGGTGTATTATAAATACATAAACAAAATAACTTAAGTCAAATACAGTATACAGTGGAGGTGTTGCAGATTTATAAAAATATTAGAAAGATTTAAAAAGATGGGGGTGATACCACCAAAAAATTGAATTATAAGAGGAGTTAACAAATTGGAAATAGAAATTACTCAGATTTATAACTAGAGTACATTTATTATTTTATTAAATAAATGTACTCTAGTTATTTTTTGTTGTTTTTTGCTAAAAATATCCCTAAAATTAAAAATCTAAAATTAAAAATGACTGTTGTAATACTACACAACAGTCATCTATTTTCTTATTATCTTCTATTGTTATTTCTTTGTTGTTTTCTTTTTCTTCTGCAATCTGGGCATCTTACAGGTTCATTTTCGAATCCTTTTTCTTTGTAAAAAGCCTGTTCTCCTTCAGTAAATAAGAACTCATTTCCACAATCTTTACAAACTAATGTCTTGTCTGCCATTATAACAATCTCCTCTTTTTTCTAATTTGCGATTACTTTATCATAACTATACTATAAAAAGATTTTATGTAAATGCCTTGTAATGATACCTCATCGCCATATTTTCTATACAATCTAGTTTAACACATCAGTATACTATATTCAATAAATTTATAGATTTATTTTTCGACAGGTTTTTTATCAAAATTAATTTCACTTCCATTACTTATTGCAATTATTGTACCTGATTTATCAGTTCTATATAATTGAATATTTTTATCTTTTAACTTTTGTATTGTTTCTTTATGAGGATGTCCATACTTATTTTCTTTTCCACAAGATATTACTGCATACTTAGGTGATACCTTCTTTAAGAATGCATCTATGGTTGAAGTTCTACTTCCATGATGACCTACCTTCAATACATCTACTTTAATATCGTAACCACCCTTTAATATTTCTTTTTCTGAAGCTCCTTCAGCATCTCCAGTAAATAAAAAGCTTGTATCTTTATACCTTAATTTTATTACAATAGAATAATCATTTGTATCTTTATATTTCTTATTTTCTATTGGAGCTACTATTGTGCATGTAGCCTCTCCTAACTTAAATGTACTACCTCTCTTTGGCAAAGTTATTTTCATATTCTTGTTCTTTATAGCTTTTATTACATCCTTATAAGTTTTAGTTGTAGCTACTTTTTTAGGCATATATATAGTTCCTATATTAAATTCATTTATTACCGCATCAAGTCCTCCTATATGATCCTCATGAGGATGTGTTCCTACTACATAATCTAGATTTGATATTCCTTGTTTTTTTAGATATGTTGTAACAAGTTCACTGTCATCATTATTACCTGCATCAATAAGCATATTGTGATTATTTTCAGTAATCAAAATGCTGTCTGCTTGTCCTACATCTATAAAATGAACTTTTAAACTTCCATTAGTATTTAAACTCACTTCATTGTTTTTATTGGTTTCTCTGGTTTTATTATTATTTTTTGCTTGATTTGAAACTGCTTTTCCGCAACTAGATAAAGCTAACATAGCCATTATTAATAATGAAATAATAATACCTATGTTTATTTTTGCTCTAAAATTTTTCTTAAAATGTTTCATCTTTAGCTCCCTCCTACATTTATTAGTCTATAGTGTTATTATATCGTATTCTTCCTTCATTTGTCTTTTATCTTTCATGCTAATTTTATTTACTTAGAGAACATTTTTTATATAGAGTAAAAAACATAGGAATATATATTCTATATACTCCCATGCTTTTCATCTTTTACTGTATTATATTTTCTTATTTCAAATAAAAATTCTATATCTTGAACCTACTAACTTTTTCTGCAAATTCATCTGCCATACTTGTTAGTTCTTCTGCTGACGCTGAAAGTTCTTCTAAAGAAGCTGATTGCGTTTCAATTGAAGAAGCAATTTCCTCAGTAGCTGCTGCAGTCTCTTGTGAAACACAATTTATATTTTCAATTGTTTCAACAATTTTATTCTTTTCTTCAATAGACTTATCAACAGCCTCATACACGTTTTGTATGTATGGTAAGGTTTCTTCAACCTCTTTAACTATATTCTTAAAAGATTCTACTGTAGTATCTACAGTCTTCATTTCTGTTTTCATTTTATTTGATACTAATTCAGTAGTCTGTGATACTTCTTTTGTATTAGACATTATGGTTTGAACTAATTCAGTAATACTTTTTGATGAATCTAGCACTTGTTCAGCAAGCTTTCTTATTTCTTCTGCCACTACTGAAAATCCTTTACCGGCTTCTCCTGCTCTAGCTGCTTCAATAGCCGCATTTAATGCTAAAAGATTTGTTTGTTCTGCAACTGCATTTATTACATCCATTACTTCTGTTATCTTTCCTACATTATTATCTAAGAAGGTAATTTTTTCTGCAGAATATTCAAAAGCTGATCTCATATCATTAATTACTGCAACAAGTGATTTAAGATCCTTTGAGCCTATATCAGCCGACTCTTTAACATTATTACTGCTCTTTGAAACCTTATTTATTCTGTCATGTATTAAATCTAATTGTCCTGAAAAATTTTCTACATACTCAGTAGTATCGCTAATTGTACTTGATTGTTCTGTTTGAACCTTTGCAACTTCTTCAATACTTCTTGATACTTCTTCTCCAGTAGCTGTAATTTCTTCGCTTGAAGAACTAAGGTTTTGAGAAACATTATCTAAATTACCAGCTGCTGTTTGTACCCTTCCTATAACATCTCTTAATGTAGTCATCACGTAATCCAATGCAGTCATAAGTTTTCCAATTTCATCATTAGATTTAGCATGAAACTCTACAGTAAAATCTCCTTCGGATACCTTTTCCATTCTTTTAACCATTAAATTCATTGGTTTTACTATATTTCTTGATATCACTAAAGCTATTCCTAATGCTATAGCTATTACTATAAAAGAAATAATTAATATCCATTTAAAATAGTCGCTAAAAATTGCCTCCATTCCTTTGGTAGAAATCCCCACCGAAATTATTCCTACAACATTATCGCCATTATATAAAGGCATAGAAACATTATAAACATGTTCTCCATTAGACCTCTCATAATATCCACCAACTATTTCACCCTTAAACGCTCTATCAAACATCTTATCTTTTACAGCAGTAGTTCCTATTTTAGAAGAATCACTATGTGCTAATAGTTTCGTATTCTCATCCGCTAAAGATATATATACGATGTCATCACTACTTTCTTCTTGAATTTCACTAAATATTTTACTCATTTTACTTGTTTTATCAATTTTTAATTTACTTACAGTATGTCTAGCAATTGTTCCAATAGTTTGTCCTGTTTTTTCCATTTGATTTGTTAATGCTTTATTTGTAGCATACAGTGAAATTCCTGTAAGTAATATTACACACATAAATGCTACCAAAATAAAACCAGCTGTTATTTTTTTCTTAAAAGAATTTAACATTGCAAACTCCCCTTCATATAATTAATTATAAATTATATTTTTTATTTAAATTTTAAATTGTTACTTTAGATATATCCTCCGTCAACAGTTATAACTTGGGCTGTTATATACTTAGCATTATCGCTTGCTAAAAATGTAACAAGTTTTGCTACATCTTCTCCCTCCCCAAATTTCATCATAGGTATTTCATCTATTAAACTATCCTTTTCTTGTTTAGTTAACCACTTATTCATTTCAGTGTCTATAACGCCTGGTTGTATTGCATTAACTCTTATACTAGAAGGGGCAAGTTCTTTTCCTAGTGCCTTTGTAAAAGAATTTACTCCGCCTTTTGAAGCAGAATATAAAACTTCACAAGAGGCTCCTACTTCTCCCCACATAGATGAAATATTGATTATACTTCCTCTTTTATTCTTAATCATATATTTTGAAACATTATGACAAGTATTAAATACTCCCTTTAGGTTTGTTGCTATAATATTATCAAAATCTTCTTCCTGCATATCAATAAAAAGTCCTATTTTAGATATTCCTGCATTATTTACAAGTATGTCTATCTTTCCAAATCTATTTATTATATCTTCTGTCATGTTTTTAACAAAGTTATAGTCACTAATATCACCTTTAATTGCTGAAGCATAAGCACCTAAAGCTTTTATAGCACCTATTGTTTCTTCGGCTGCCTTATCATTACTTTTATAATTAATAATTATAGTAGCTCCAAGCTTTGCAAATTCTAAGGCTATACTCTTTCCAATCCCTCTACTTCCCCCTGTAATTAATACTATTTTTCCATGAAAATCCACCTTTTCACCCACCTCATAAATTTTTCGCTCTACCCTTAATTGTATCACTCACCACTTTTCTTATCAAGGTAATAAAATCATTTTACCCCACAAAATTACTTATTAAGCATATCCATCATATCTATTAATGCTTATAAAATATATTCTACATCATATTTTAATACAAAATATTACATTCATATTACATTAAATTAAAAAGAACTTAAAGATAGAAGTTATCTATACTTAAGTTCTTTTAATTTAATTACAAGACATATTATTAAATTTTTTTAAGGATTCTTCAATATGAACCCATGATCTCTTAGCATATAAAATTTTAGTACTATGATCTTTTGTTTGTTTTTTTATAGTTTTAGCTATTTGATGATTAACAAAATCTGTTAACACTAAAACTATATCAGTATTTTCAGGTATCTTAATAGATTTTTGACTTTTCTTACGCCCTGATAAATGACTTATTTCTTCAAATCCTCGTTGCTTTAAATTATCCTTTATATTTCCTAATTTATCCCCGCCAACAACTAAAACGCTCATTGCTTTCCCCTCCTGATTTATTTCATGTTCATTTTTCATTTGATTATTATTATCAATTGTCTTTATTTTATAAGGATGATCATGTAGACCATCCTTATATTTTTATTCTATTTTTTTATTGGAATCCAAGCATTCTTCCTACTTGGAACACAAGCACTGCTGCAACCCAACCTATTGCAAATGTATAAGCTGCTGCAAATAAAGTCCATTTATATGAATTTGTTTCTCTTTTTATTGCTCCTAATGCAGCTGCACATGGAGTATAAAGTAATGTCATTATCATAAATGCAAATGCTGTAAGTGGAGTAAATGCACCTTGTATTGCTGTAGTAAGTTTAGCTCCTTCTTCAACACCAGCATATACCATACCAAGAGTAGCAACAACTGCTTCTTTAGCTACAATACCTGTAAACAATCCTACACCTGCTTGCCAAGTTCCAAATCCTGCTGGCTTAAATATTGGTGCTACCATTGCTCCTAATCTTCCTAAAATTGATGCTTCACTATACTGTTCAACACCAAATGGAAGTACAGATAATATCCAAAGCAATGTTACAACTGGGAAAATAATCATTCCTGCTTTTTTCAAAAATGCTCCTGCTTTTTCCCACATAAGCATTAATGCATTTTTAGCAGATGGGATACGATATGGAGGAAGTTCCATTACAAAATAAGAAGACTCTCCTTTAAATAAAGTTTTACTAAATATTTTACCCATTAATAACGCAACAAGAATTCCTACTACATAAAGAACAAATAACACTGTACCACCTTTTTTAGGGAAAAATGCTGCTGTGAATACCAAATATATAGGTAATCTTGCACCACATGAAACAAAAGGATTAATAAGTATTGCTATCATTCTATCCTTTTTACTTTCTAGTGTTCTTGCTGCCATAATTCCTGGAACGTTACATCCACTTCCAATTATCATTGATACAAAAGTTTTTCCATGAAGACCTAAAGCTCTCATTACTCTATCCATAACATAAGCAGCTCTAGCCATATATCCACTATCCTCTAATATACCAATTAAAAAGTACATAACCATTATTATTGGAAGAAATACAACAACTGCACCAACACCACCTATAAGACCATCAGTTATAAATGAAGTTAGCGTCTCCGAAGCACCAGAGTTAGCAAGCATGTTTCCTACTGTTTCAGCTAGACTTCCCATTCCTTCATCTAATGTATCTGATAAATATTGTCCTCCAACAAAAGTTGCTTGATATAATAAATACATTATTAAACCAAATATAGGAATACCTAACCATTTATTAGTAACGATTTTATCAATCTTATCTGACTTAGTTTCTTCATATTTTTCTGTCTTTTTTACAGATTTATTTACTACTGTTCCTATAAATTCATATCTCTTGTCTACAATTGCCATTTCTGGTTCATAACCTAGAGATTTTGTTATGCTTTTAATGCTTGTATCTAATTTAGAAAGTATTTTTTTAACGCTTCCAATTTCTTTTACATTGTTTAACATATACTCATCATTTTCTAACAATTTTATAGCTGTCCATTCTGATGGATATTGCAATGAAGCTGCACTTTCTTCAATAGCTGCTTTTAAAATTGAAATTTCTTTTTGAAGTTCTGTTCCATAAGTAATTTGTACTTTTTCAACCTCTCCCACTTTAGCATATTCCACCATTTTCACAATTAACTTATCCATACCTTCTTTTTTGGTAGCAACCATAGGAATAATTGGTACTCCTAATTCTTTTGATAATTTTTTTACATCTATATATATTTTTCTACCTTTAGCTTCATCCATCATATTTAAAGCAATAATTACTTTTACATCCATTTCAAGAAGCTGAGTTGTTAAATATAAATTTCTTTCAATATTTGTTGCATCAACTACATTTATAACTACATCTGGTTTATCCTTTATGATAAAGTTTCTTGCAACAACTTCGTCTTCCGAATATGCTCCAAGGCTGTATGTACCTGGCAAGTCAACTATTTCTTGATCTTCACCCTTGTATTTTAATTTTCCAACTTTTTTTTCTACTGTAACTCCTGGCCAGTTACCAACATGCTGTCTTGAACCTGTCAAGGCATTAAATAAAGTAGTTTTTCCACAATTAGGATTACCTACTAATGCTATTGTACTCATTCTTCTCCCCCTATCAACTAATTCCAATTCTTTATATGATTATGATATTCATTATCATTAATTCCTCAAAAAAAATTATTTTTCTTTATAATTCAAGCTAACTAACTTTTTTTAAATATTAACTAGCTTGAACCATAATTCTTTGAGCCATACCCCTTCCAAGAGCTATTCGACTTCCATCTAATCCTATTATAAGTGGCCCATTATCATTACTTATAATTTCAATTTCCATTCCTTTGTAAAAACCCATTTCCATCATTTTTTTGCTAAAAGTATCACCGCCATTTATTTGTTCTACTCTAGCTTTTTCACCTCTATTTACAAAAATCAAAGGCATTGCTGGCATAATACTCCCTCCTAATTCTACTCTACTGTAATACACATAGCTTCATTTTTTCTAAGTGTAAGTTTATAACCTCTTATCAATACTTCAATTGGATCTCCAAGCGGTGCTTTTCCTGATATCTGAACTTGTATTCCTGGAATTATTCCCATATCCATCAAACGTCTTCTAACATTACTATCTTTTGAGATTGATGTAACTTTCGTCTTAGAACCTACTCCAACTTCATTTAAGCTTTTAGCCATAAATTCATGTCCCCCCTCTATTAACAGAACAACATTTAATAATCTTAATAAAATACAAATGATTTCTTTTTTCTTTTGAAAATGATAAACATTATCATCTTCATTGTAAATGATACTCTTTTTCAATGCCTTTGTCAATAATAAATTTTTAAAAATTATTTACAACACTATAAGGTTCAATACCTTCTATAAGCAAATTAACCATTTTGTCTTTAGCCATATCATATTTTTCAAATATATCCTTAGCTTTTTCAGGGTTATGATATACCTTCCAATATCCAAGCATGAGACATTGTTTATTAGGGCAATTTATAAATTCAACAACATCATCTATAGGATATCCTAGAAAGATACCTATTTCGTGAGGACAAACATTTTCATATCTACTACTTAGTAATTTCAAGCTTTCTTCTGCATTCATATCTTTTTTATATCCAAATCTTTCTAAAAAATTAATATTTTTTTCCTGTGATAAAATTCCTTCTAATTTTTTCTTATTATAAAACAATACAACCACAGTTGTATCATTCTTCTTAAGTTCATAAAATTTTAGTGGAAACTTCATTTCTATTTCTTTTTTATATTTTTCCCAATATTTATATAAATTTCTTTCATTTCTATTGTTAAAAATGACGAGAGAAGATACTTTTTCCTTTGCAATGGTTGGTGCTGAGCTATATACTATTGTTGAAATCAAATAATCTTTATCATCCTGGTTATTTATTGTGCTCATAAATTTTCTTATTAAAATTTCATTCATAAAATCCATCCTCCCTCAATCATTTACTTTTCTTCATTTTGAAAATATTTTATGTATATCTATAAATCAATTTATTAAAATTTTGCAAAAGTAAAATATCATTAATTTTTAACTGTGTGGAATTTTAATGTTTAAAATTCCACACCTATATTAATCTCCATACTATATACTATGTTATTATTATGCACTTGCTAATCTTTCACCAAGTTCTTTGCAGTTACCAAGAACTTCTTCATCTGGTTCATAGTTTGCCATTAATCCTTCATCGTCAATCAATTGAGCTCCACAACTTTCCATTCTTTCAACCCAATTTCTCATCCATTCTCCATCTCCCCAGCCATAAGAACCAAATAAAGCTAGTTTCTTACCTTTAACTACTGATTCAATAGACTCTACAAAAGGTTCCATTTCAGCTTCTTCTAATACCTCTGCTCCCATTGATGGGCATCCTAATGCTACTACATCTGAATTTTTCACGTCATCAGCTGATGCCTCACTAACACTTAATAATGAAACTTCTACCTCATCTATTTTTGCTCCATCCGCAATTGCCTTTGCCATTATTTCTGTATTTCCTGTTCCACTCCAATAAATAATACTTACTTTTTTCATATACTTATCCCCCTTAATTGATAATGAATTTCAATTTCAATTATAGTATATGATAAATTTCTTTATTTGTAAATATCCTCATTATAATTTTTTTATAAAATTATATATAATTTATTATTATGCTAGGTTCAACTCCTTGTAATATAAGGCTTGCGACCTCTTCTTTACATTTATCATATTTCTCAAAAATTTTTTTAGCATAATCAATATTATGATAAACCTTCCAATATCCAAACATTAAACATTGCTTATCAGGATTATCAATAAATTCTATAACATCTTTCATTGGATAGCCTAAAAATACTCCTATTTCATGAGGACACTCTCTTGTATACCTCTTTTTCAATAATAATAAACTTTCCTCTACAGACATATATGAGGTATAACCAAATTTTTTTAAAAGTTTCATATATTTATCTTGATTTAATATGTTCCGTATATGTTCTTCGTTATAAAATAGTACTGCAGTGCTATTATAAAGCCTTTTTAATTCATAACTCCTTATACTAACTTCATTTTTTACATCTTTTTTATATTTTTCCCACAAATTATATAAATTTCTTTTTCCTTTTTCATGAAAAATTATGAGATATGCTGCTTTTTGTTTTGCTATAGTAGGAGCTGCATTATATGCTATAAATGATAACAAATAACTTTTATCATCTAATTCATCTATTGCATGAAAAAAATTACTCATTAGTTTTCTATTCACCTATTAACTCTCCTTTATATTCTATTTATCATCTTTTTATAAGCACTTATTGTACTTACTATATTGTTTGCATTATGGAATTATATATTATATTTGTTTTAGTTAACTATGTATATAATGGCTATTAAAAGTACATTATATATATGTGAAGATAAGTTTTAATAAGTTTAAGGAGGGTTTTTTATGGCTTTTAAAATCATAGATTCTTGCGTAAGCTGCGGCGCATGTGAACCTGAATGTCCTGTTAATGCTATTAGCCAAGGTGACCAATATTATGTTATAGATCCAAATACATGTATAGACTGTGGTGCATGTGCTAATGTATGTCCAGTTGGTGCTCCTGTACCTGAAGAATAGAAATAAGATTTTAAATATACAATTAACTGAAATAAGAAGAACACAAATATGAAAATATTTGTGTTCTTCTTATTTTGCAATTTTTTCAATTGCTCTTTTACCTTTTTCAGTTATAGACCACATTTTTATTAGAGAATCACTAGAACAACTGCATCCAGCACATCCTCCTGAACATGCACTATCACAACTTGGTTTATATTCCTGTATATAGCCCATATTCTTCAATTGATTTTTCATTTGAATTACCATTTCTTCACTTGTTCCAAGTTTTTCAGCAGCTTTAATATCTGAATAAGCGCCTCCTTTTGATATTTCATAAAGCAAATTCATAAGCATAATGATTCCTCCTTTTGTGATAACTTAATATGATATTGAGTATTATTTTCATATAATAATTATATTTCGCCTTTTAAATAAAAAATTTCTATACTATTTTAATGCTACTCTAACTCCTCTACTAGCTAAATGACACAACGCTCCATCTTTCACCATACTGTCGATAATCTCCCATGCCTTAGAATCTTTCATTCCACTTCTGTATGGCCTATCTTCAGTTAGTGCCTGATATACATCACATACACACATCAACCTTTCAATCTTTCCAAGATGTTGTCCACTTAATCTTTCTGGATATCCTTTTCCATCAATTCTTTCATGATGATTTGCAGCCCAAGAAGTTATATCTTCAATTCCTGGTATTTGATCTAATATTAATTTTGTATAATAAGGGTGTATATTAATTATGTATCTTTCTTTTTCATTTAATTTTCCCGGTTTATTTAAAATACTATTGGGTACTGCTATTTTTCCAAGATCATGTAAAAGCCCTGCAATATAAGCCTTTCTTTGAGTAATCTCATCATAATTTAAAAAAGAAATAGTTTCTTTTATTTTATTTGCTATGCCTCTCGAATGATTATGTGTAAATTCACTTTTATTATCTATAATTTGAGCAAAAACTTCTGAAACATTCTCTAGTGTCTCTAAATTAATTTTTACTGTTTCTTTAGGTAAAACTCGATTTAAAATCTCATCAAAATTATCAAATTTATAATCTAACCAAAATCTTTCTTCTTCAGACATTTTTATGAATCCATCAACAACTTCAGGACTTAATTGCTTCTTTTTCTTTTGTATAATTACATTAGTTAATTCTTCTCTGGCCTTTGCATAATTTATTTTATTATTAAATATAGAATCAAATTGATCTGCTAAATAAACTATTTGAGATGAAAGAGGTATTTCATCTCTCGAAAGCTCAAAAGGTCCTGTACCATCCCAATTTTCATGATGATATCTTATAGTTGTATGTACCTCTTGTGGTAACTTTAATTTTTTTACTATATCTTCTCCTTCTTTACAATGTACTCTTCTCTTTAGTTTACCATTATATATACTTATTCTATTATCACTAGCACCTATGTCATGCATTATTGCAGCATAATATATTTTTTTAACTTCTTTATCATCTAATCCTAAAGTTCTTGCCACTCTTATAGATGTATAAGCTACTTTCTTAGCATGATTAATATTTTTACCCTCTGCAATATCTAAAGCCATAGAAAATGCATTGAATATATGAAAGGATGGAATTTCTGCAAAATAATATTTAGATAATTTCTTCACCATTATTCTCCTTTACAAATTACTTATAGTTATTTCTTACTTTTATTATGCCTTAAAATTAGAAATAGCTACTTTCAAGTCACTTTCTACTTCATATAAATGGTCTACCTTTTGTATTATATTCATCATTCCAACACTTTGACTTTCTATAGATGAAAAAATTTCTTCACTAGAAGCAGCTAATTCCTGAGATACACCTGCTGTTTCTTGAAAGCTTCTTAAAACATTTTTATTATTTTCTTCTACACCTCCAATTTGTCTATGTAAAATATTTATTCCAAAATTCATATCTAAAATAGCCTCTTCTATATCTTGAAAAGCCTTATTTACTATATTCAAGGAATTATTTGCTCCTTTTAACGCATTAACTTCATCATCCATATTAATTTTAACACCATTAATTTCTTCTTTAATTTCCATAATTATACTCTCTATATCATCAGTAGCTTGTACTGTTTGTTCAGCAAGTTTTCTTATTTCATCTGCTACAACAGCAAAACCTTTTCCTGCCTCTCCTGCTCTTGATGCTTCTATTGCAGCATTCAGAGCAAGTAAATTTGTCTGTTTTGAAATTGATTTTATTGTATGTATTATATTTCCTACAGATTCTGACTTATCTTTAAGATACCCAATGTTGTTTTCTAATTTTGATACTGCTTCTTCATTTACTGTGAACTTTTCTTTAAGAACTTCTATTGCATCTACTCCTTTGTAATTAAGCTCCTGTGCCTTTATAGATTTACTTTTTATCTCTCCAACATTTTGAGTAACTCTTTCAACTTCATCTGAAAGATCTACCATTTTTTCTTCACCAAATTGAGTATTTGTTGCTTGTTTTTGTATTGCTTCTGTTATTTCTTCAATAGCTTTTCTAATATTTTCAAAAGACTTAGATACCTGATTAGTATTAGAAGAAATTTCTTCTGATATATTATTTATTCTGAATGAATTCTCTCTTACACTTATTATCATTTTTTTAATTTGATTTTTTAGTCGTATTATAGTATCAAATATTCCTCCTTTTTTATCAGAGTCCTCATTTTCTATTTCCTCATCTTGAAAGTCTAAATCTATTATTTTATTTATCATAGATTCCTCAACTCTGAATTTTTTTACAATAATTTTTGTTAAAATTACAGATAAAATAATTGATATAACTATACAAACTGCTATTGTACATAAAATTTTAATTCTAAGATTAGAATAATATGTATTTTGTAAATTTCCTTTTATCGGTGCATTTCCTATATTTACCATGATCATTCCAGTAAATATAGAATTAACAACTCCTACAATCATAATTAGTATTAATAATTTTTCTTTTATCTTTTTCATTTTGTCCCCCTTGTTAAAATTACATTTCTAAAATAAATATATAAATAGCGTTCATTGATATTGAGAATTATTTTCATTATCATTATATACCTTAACATTAATTAATTCAATAGTTAAATAATCAATATATTTATAGACATAAAAAAAATGTAAGTTGCTTAAAGCAACTTACATTTTGATTTTTTATTATTCTTGAACGATAGCTCCTGTTGGACAAGCGTTAGCACAGCTTCCGCAGTCAATGCAAGCTCCTTCGTTTATTTCGAATTGAGAATCTCCTTGTTCTATAGCTCCTACTGGACATTCTGAAGTACAAGCTCCACAGCTTACACATGCATCTGTAATTTTAAATGCCATAATAAAACCCTCCATTTGTATAATAATTTTTATGTATTTTGCCTTAAAGCAAACTCACAAATATATATTACCATATTTAGAATTATAAACAAAGACTTATTTAATATTTTTTTGAAATAATTTATAACGTTTACGATACAATGATTCCCACTATCATTTAAACGTATTTTAGCTTTGTATTTTTAATACTATTTTCCACATTCTCCACATTTACCCGAAAGAATAATATTTACATCTTTTATTTCTATATTCTGATTTTTTTGAAGTATTAAATTAAGTTTAAAAATATTTTCTAATATAGCATCATCATTAATATCTTTAATTTCTCCACAATGATTACACTTAAAGTGTATGTGAAATTCCTTTTTTCTATATATTCTAGGTTCATAAAGAACTTTATCAGCTATTTTTATTTCTGTGATTACCCCTACCCTTTTTAATTTATCTATGTTTCTATATACAGTAGATAATCCAACCTCTTTTTCTCTAACCTTGTTAAATATTTCATCTATAGTTATATGAGCATTATTTTCATAAATAGCTCTTAATATATGCTTCCTTTGTTTGGTAAGTTTATAGCCTTTTTTATTAAGCATTTCATGAACTAAAGATAAATTTTGTTCCATATTTTCTTTCACCTTCTTCTATTCTTTGTTTATATCTTACATAAATAGCCATACAATAATATTATCATTTATGATAATGAATATCAATATCATTATTTTCTTCTAATCGATATACAGTATAATATATATATTTTGGCTTATTCTATTATTGTATAAAAGTTTAATAAAAAGTTGGTGTCACTATGGATAAAGAAATAAAACAAATTGATTTGTTAATAATAGGTTCTGGTCCTGCGGGTTTAACAGCAGCTATTTATGCAGGTCGATCAAAACTAAATACTCTTGTACTAGAAGACGAGATTGTAGGTGGTCAAATTAGAGGTAGCTATAAAGTTGAAAACTATCCAGGGTTTATAAGTATAAGTGGTTCTGATTTAGCAGACAAACTGTACGAACATGCTGTAAAATTTGGAAGCAAAATAGATGAATTTGATAAAATAAAATCTATAAATTTTTCTAAGGATAAAAAATTTATAGAAACAGAAAATGCAGTATACAATCCTAAAGCTATAATAATAGCTACTGGTTCAAAACATAGACCTCTTCCTATTGCTGAAGAAGAAAAGTTTCACGGAAAAGGAATCCACTACTGTGAATTATGTGACGGAGAAATGTATGAAGGTAAAGATATAATAGTAGTTGGAGGTGGAAATTCCGCAGTACAAGGGGCTGTATATTTATCCAAATATACTAAAAGTATAACCTTAATACATCAATTTGATAATCTACAAGCTAATAAATCTAATGAAGAAGAGTTACTTAAAAATAAAAAAATAAATATAATTTGGGATAGTGAAATACGTAAAGCTATAGGTAAAAATAAGATAGAAGCTGTATCTATAGAGAATGTAAAAACCAAAGTTTACTCTGAATTAAAAACTGAAGGTATTTTTGTATATATAGGATTAGAACCTAAAACTGAACTTTTTAAAAATTTCATAAAACTAAATGAATGGGGCTACATAGAAACTGATGAAAATATACAAACTAATATTAATGGTATATTTGCTGCTGGAGATGTACGTTCAAAAATGTTTAGACAACTTACTACAGCCACAGCAGATGGTACTATTGCAGCCTTGATGGCTGAAAAATATATCTTAGAAAAGGAGGACTAAAATATGATAAAAGTATATTCAACTCCAACCTGTCCTTGGTGTAAAAAGGTAAAAGCATATTTAGAATCTATAAATGCTCGTTATAAAGATATTAACGTGGTGGAAGATAGAGAAGCACGAGAAAAAATGATAGAAATTTCTGGTCAACAAGGAGTTCCTGTTATAGATATTGATGGTGAAATAGTTCTAGGTTTTGATAAACCTCGTATAATTAATGCCCTTGATAAACGTAAAATTGGAGTTTAATAATTTATAGTTGCTTCAGGAGGAATCTTTATGGAAAGATTAGTAGGTAAACCTGCTCCAGGATTTAAAATGAATGCAGTTACTGGAGATGGTCAAGATTTCATAGAAGTAAAGTTAGAAGATTATAAAGACAAATGGCTTGTTCTATTCTTTTATCCTCTTAATTTTACTTTTGTTTGTCCAACCGAAATAACAGGATTCAGTAAAAAATATGAAGATTTTAGAAATCTTGATGCTGAAGTTTTAGCTGTAAGCTGTGACAGTCATTATTCTCATCAAGCTTGGATAAATCAAAAAAAAGAAGATGGAGGCCTAGGTACTATCAATTTTCCTATTGCGTCAGACTTGACTAAAGCTTGTTCTCAACAATATGGTGTATTAATAGAAGAAGAAGGTATTTCACTTAGAGGATTATTTATAATTGATCCTGAAGGTGTAATTAAATACTCAGTAATACACGATTTAAATATAGGAAGAAGTGTAGATGAAACTCTTCGCGTGCTTAAAGCATTACAAACAGGAGGTTTATGCTCTATAGATTGGCAAGAAGGAGAACCTACTTTATAATAAAAAATTCAAAGAGCTAAAAGTATTTACAATAAATTCTTTTAGCTCTTAATTTATACATTTTTCACACATCACTTCTATATGCGTATACAAACATTGCAATTAAAGCAACTACAAAAATTGTTGTTAATGAAATAATTCCATTGGCATAAGAAATTGCTTCCTTCCCGTCATACATCTCCTTAACACCTAATGCCGTAGGAACACTCCATGGAAAAATGACAACATATTTTGGTGAATTTATTACAAACAAATTTACAAAAGCAACACTTAAGCCTAAGCCTATTGACGCAATTACATTCTTACTTATCAATGATAAAAACGCCACAATTGGAACTAAAGCAAAATTCATCACACTAGCTTTTAGATAAATTTTTAAATATTTTAATGCACATTCGCTGGTTAATGGGTCATGTTTAAATAGAAATCCTGATGCAATAGATAATATATAAGTAAGTAAAAATGTAATTAATATAATAATAAACATTATTACCAGTTTAGCTCCTAACAACTTTATTCTTTCTATAGGATAAGTAAACATATTATTAATTGTCTTTTCACTATATTCCCTAGAAAATATGTAACCTGTAACTAATGCAAAAAGTACTACTGCCATAACGAGAAACATAATTGCTATGGGCATTTGTAGATAGCTATCCCATTCCATAGTTGAATGGTTCTTTGACTTTGACATAGTCGTTTTAATAAGTAAGGTAGTCATAAATGGTGGTAAAAATGCTCCTATTAATATAAGCCCTAACATCTTTGACCTTTTCAGTTTTAAAAGTTCCGTATACAAAATATTAAGCACTCATTTCCCCTCCTACAAGCTTCATAAAATAATCCTCCAAACTGTCTCTTACTAAGGTTATTTCATCTACTGTTATATTACTTTTAACTAAAGCCGTATTAATATTTCCCGTTTCTTCCAATCTTTCATAAACTCTTATTACACCTTTTTCAGAAATAACATAATCCTTGATATTTAATTTTTGTTCTAAAATTAAACTTGCCTTTCTATCATCAGAAACTTTTATTTTAATACAGTTTCTATTTCTCTTGTCTAATGTTTTAAAATCTATTTCCTCTAAAAGCTCCCCTTTGTGAATAATTCCTATCTTATCAGCCAATTGCTGTACCTCACTTAAAATATGACTTGATATAAGCACTGTTATATTTCTCTTTTTTGCTAAATCTAATATTAAATTTCTAACATCTTTTATTCCAGCAGGATCAAGACCATTAGTTGGCTCATCTAAAATTAATATTTCTGGATGATGAAGCAGTGCTCTTGCAATACCTAACCTTTGTTTCATACCTAATGAAAATTCTTTTACTTTTTTATTCTTAGCTTCTAAAATTCCTGCTGTTTTTAGTGCATCTTCAATACATTGTTTGCCCTGAATACCCATAAGTCTTCTGTGAATTTCTAAATTTTCTTTTGCTGTTAAATTAGAATAAAAACCTGGAAATTCTATAATACTTCCTACTCTTTCATAAAAATTCTTCTTATTTGAACTTATATCTTTACCCATAAATTCTATAGAACCTGATGTTGGTTTAATAAGCCCCATTATCATTCTTATAGTAGTAGTCTTTCCTGCACCATTTTCTCCTAAAAATCCGTAGATTTCTCCTTTTTTAAGATTAAGATTTAAATTATTTACTGCCATATGCTCTTTATATTTTTTACACAAATTATGAGTTCTTAATATATATTCATTCATTTTTATTTCTCCTCTCATTTTAAATAATTAAATTAATAAATTAACAATTAACATCACTTCTATATGCGTATACAAACATTGCAATTAACGAAACTATAAAAATTGTTGTTAATGAAATAACTCCTTTGTTATAAGAAAGTTGTTCCATATTAAAACCAAGATTACTCACTCCAAACGCAGCTGGAACACTCCATGGAAAAACAACAATATATTTATCTGAATTTGCTACAAATAAATTTATAAAAGCAGCACTTAATCCTAAGCCTATTGACGAAATTACATTCTTACTTATCAATGATAAAAAAGCAGCAATTGGAACTAGAGCAAACTGCATTATACTTTCTTTTAAATAAAGGGTTAAGTATTTCAATGCACATTCTTTTGTTAACGGACCATGCTTAAATAAAAATCCTGATGCAATGGAAAGTACATAAGTAAGTAAAAATGTACTTAATATAACGATAAACATTATTACCAATTTAGCGCCTAACAATTTTGCTCTCTCTACAGGATAAGTAAACATATTATTAATTGTTTTTTCACTATATTCCCTAGAAAATATGAAACCTGTAACTAATGCAAAAAGTGCTACTGCCATAACAAGTAACGTAATTATTATTGTATTTTTTAAATAACCATCCCATTGAAAAGACATATTTTTATTTGTTTTGCAAATCAAAACATTCATAAGTACTGGTAAAATCGCTCCTATTAGTATAAGCCCTAACATCTTTGATCTTTTAAGTTTTAAAAGCTCAGTGTATAAAATATTAAACATTCTTTTTCCCTCCTATAAGTTTAAATCTAACCTTCTTTAGAATTCTAAAATTTAATATTATCTTTGCTTCAAATCCATTATACTGTTTAAACTTTAAATTCCATTTACATAAATCTTACATATTTCTTAAATACTTCACACTAGGATAAAATTGTGACGCAATCTTATTCAGCGTAGAATTGAGAGGTGAAAGTGAAAAGTGAAAATAAATAAGAGGACAATTGACAGATACTGTCCACTGTCAATTGTCCTCTGTCATTTTGTTATTTTATACTCTCACTGCTCCACTTTCAATTCTCAACTTAAGAATGTTGCGTGGTAACATTCTTATATTTCGGTATACTAAAAGAAAATGTAGTTTTCTCATAAGGTATACTTTCAACCTTTATACTTCCATTCTGCATTTCTGCTAATTTCTTAACTATTGTTAATCCTAATCCATTCCCCTTAATTTTACTGCTTCTTGCTGTATCTTCCTTATATAATCTATCAAATATATAAGGAAGATTTTCTTTAGCTATACCTTTACCATTGTCCCATATATCTACCCAAATATATTTTTCTTCTTCTCTAATATCTACTCCTACTTCTCCTCCATCAATGCCATACTTCATAGCATTACTGATGATATTATCTACAATCCTAACTATGCTGCCTTTATGTCCTAAAACATATATTTTACTTTCTGGAATATTTATATTTACCTTAAGTCTCTTATCAGTAAAATCATTATAATAGTTTAAAATGCCCTCTCTTAAAGTTTCACAAATATCAATTTCGCTAATTTCTAAATTTATATCATCAGCTTCTATCTTAGATAATTGAAAAAACTCCTCTAGCAGTATACTTAAGCTTTGTGCTTTGGAATGTACAATATTTAAATATTCTTCTCTTTCTTCTTCATTTAAATGGTCTGTATTTTGGATTGCCTCAATATATCCCAGCAAAGACGTCAATGGGGTTCTTAAATCATGAGATATATTAGAAACCATTTTTTTACGTGATTCCAGCATATCTTGATTTTTATGAAAGGTGTCCTGAAATTTATCTAAAATAGAATTGGTCTTTTCACATAATAATTTGATTAATTTATTACCAGTCCTTATCCTAACTCTTTGGTTCATGTTTCCAAATTGTATTTCTTCTATTACAGAAATAATTTTTTTAATCTGCCTTTTGTACATAAACTGATTTACTACCAGCCCTAAGCATAAAACACCTAAAATCATAATTATTATCTTATTCATTAATGTCATCTCCAAGTTTATATCCAATTCCCCATACGGTTTGAATATACTTAGGATTAGATGGATTATTTTCTATTTTTGTTCTTAATCTTCTAATATGAACCATTACTGTATTCTCATCAGACATATAATCTTCATGCCAAACTTTATTAAATAGTTGTGCTTTTGTAAAAACCTTATTTTTCTCAGTAAAAAAGAATTTAAGCAGTTCAAATTCTTTTAAAGTAAGTTGTATGACTTGTTCATTTTTTATTACAGTATAATTATTTAAGTCTAATTTTAACTCTCCATGAACTAGAAACCCGTCATTTTTATCTTCTTTATTATTAAACTGTGTACTTCTTCTTAGCTGTGCTCTAACTCTAGCAATAAACTCTACTATAGAAAAAGGTTTTGTTACATAATCATCAGCTCCTAAGTCTAATCCTAATACCTTATCCACCTCTTCAGATTTTGCTGATAGAATAATAATTGGTATATTGCTCTTTTCTCTTATTTTTCTCATTACTACCATACCATCAAACTTAGGCATCATAATATCTAAAATAATAAGATTATACTCTCTTTCATAATACTTAAGTAAAGCTTCTTCTCCATCATAAGCAGTATCAACGCTGTATCCTTCTTTTTTTAAATATTTTACTATAAGATTACTTATATCTTTATCATCTTCTGCTAAAAGAATATTCATATTATTCATCACTATTGCTCCCTTAATATTTTTTATTTATCCCTTTAATTATAAATTATATAGCTTAATTATCAACTTTTTTATTCCATTATATGTATCTGTTATATTTTTTTAGTTTCATTCATTTAAAACAGCACACAAAAAAACATAAGTATAAAGCTTACTTAAAACTTTACACTTATGTTCTTTACCTCTTATAATTATATAGTTTTTAAATCTTTCTATATTAAAAACTTTTACTATCTCTCAACTTTCCACTTTCATTATCAACTGTGCTTTAATATTCTCATAGAATTAAATACTGCAATTAAAGCAACTCCTACATCTGCAAACACAGCAAGCCACATTGAAGCAAGTCCAAAAACTGATAAAATTAGTACAAGCATCTTTACACTTAATGTAAAAGCTATATTTTGTGTAACTATTTTCTTAGTACTTTTTGCTATTTTTATGACATTAGCTAGCTTTGAAGGCTCATCATTCATTATTACTACATCTGCTGCTTCTATAGCTGCATCTGAACCTACTCCTCCCATAGCTACACCTACATCTGCTCTAGCTAATACTGGAGCATCATTAATTCCATCTCCAACAAAAACTAATTTTTCTTTATTCTTCTTATGCTTATATAGTTCTTCTATTTTCTCTACCTTTTCATTTGGAAGAAGCTCAGAATATACATAATCTATTTGAAGTTCCTTACCAGTAGCTTCTGCATTTTCTTTTCTATCTCCTGTTAACATAACTATTTTCTTAGCTCCACTCTCTTTAAGCTTCTTAATAGCACTAGCAGAATCCTTCTTTATTTCATCATTTATTACTATATATCCTGCATATTCATTATTTATAGCAGTGTGTACTACTGTTCCACTACTATAAACATCATCGTATTTTACACCTAAAACTTCCATAAATTTTTTATTTCCACTAGCTACCTTAACATCATTAACAAAAGCTTGAACACCTTTTCCCGTAATTTCTTTATAATTTTCTATATTTGCTTTATCTATTTCACCTTTATATTCCTTTATTATAGATTTAGCTATAGGATGATTTGAGAAGCTCTCTACATAAGCTGTGTATTTTAGTAATTCTTCTTTGTCCATATTACCTTTAGAATTTATTTCTGAAACCTTAAAATTACCTTTTGTAAGAGTTCCTGTTTTATCAAAAACTATAGTAGTTACATCAGTTAACGCTTCTAAATAGTTGCCACCCTTAACTAAAATTCCTGATTTCGATGCTGCTCCTATTCCAGCAAAATAGCCTAAAGGTACTGATATAACAAGAGCACATGGACAAGAAACAACTAAAAATGTAGCTGCTCTATATATCCAGATTGCAAAAACTTCTCCTTTTATAATTGGAGGAAGTATTGCTATTGCTAAGGCTGCAATTACAACTGTTGGAGTATAATATCTAGCAAATTTAGTTATAAATTTTTCTGTTTTTGCTTTTTTAGCAGTAGCATTTTGTACTAAGTCTAGAATTTTAGAAACAGCTGATTCATTATAACTTTTAGCTACTTTTATAGTTAATACTCCATTTATATTAATAAATCCACTTAAAATATTTTCTCCTTCTGCAACATCTCTTGGAAGTGATTCTCCAGTAAGAGCTGAAGTATCTACTGCTGACTTTCCTTCTATTATTTCTCCATCTATAGGTATTTTTTCTCCAGGTTTTACAATAATAATGTCTCCTACATTAACTTTGTTTGGAGATACTTTTTTAATATCATTTCCAATTTTCAAGTTAGCATAGTCAGGTCTTATATCCATTAAACTAGCTATAGATTTTCTTGATGAATTAACTGCACGCTCTTGGAAATACTCTCCTATTTGATATAAGAACATTACCATTACTGCTTCTGGATACTCCCCTACTGAAAGAGCAGCTATTGTAGCTATACTCATTAAGAAGTTTTCATCAAAAACTTCACCTCTTAAAATGTTTTTAAAAGATAATGTTAAAATTTCTCCTCCAATTATCAGATAACTCGCTAAATACATAAAAGGACTGAAATTTTTTCCTTGGAACAGTGTAGCTATAACAAAAAGTCCTATGCCTGCTCCAATTTTTAATAACCTTTTTCTATTAGTATTAACATTAGCATGAGTATGTCCTAGTTCTTTAGTACTACTGCATCCACATGCACAATCTTCATGGTTATGAATACCTGTATCACTTAATTTTTCTTTATCTATAACCTTAGTATGTGGTTCTAAATCTACAACTATTTTTTCAGCTTTTTCCACAACTATTGATATATCTTTACTACCAGTAGTTATAGTTAAAGTAGATGTTGCGAAATTTAAAACAGCCTCTTTTACTTCTTCTAATTTTTTTACTCTATCTTCAATTTTAGCTGCACATCCTGCACAATGCATTCCTTCTAGTATTAGTTCCTTAATTACATACTCTTCTTCATTATGTTCGCAACAAGCACACTCACCATGATTGTGTTCATGAGCATGATTATCTTTTTCTCTTAGTTCATCTTTATCTATTACATTGGTATCAGGTTCTAAGTCTATAATTATTTTCTTAGCTTTTTCTATTACTCTATCCATTAGATTATCCTCAACTTCTATAATCAAAGTAGATGTTGCAAAATTCATAATGGAACTATTTACACCTTTTAATTTTCCTACTCTATTCTCAATTTTAGCTGCACATCCTGCACAGTGTAACCCTTCAAGCAAAAGTTCTTTTTTTATTTCCATTTTTCTCCCCCCTAGTCATATACTCTTGAGAGTCTAATTAGTGACCTATATGATCTAATCCTTGTCCAAAGACATTCTCCACATGTTCATCATCTAGAGAATAATAAACCACTTTTCCTTCTTTTCTATATTTAACAAGTCTTGCAGTTCTTAATACTCTTAATTGATGAGATACTGCTGATTGATTCATATCAAGAAGATTACTTATATCACATACACACATTTCATTTACAGATAATGCATATAGAATCTTTATTCTTGTAGGATCTCCTAAAACTTTAAAAAATTCAGCTAAAGCAATGCTTGTCTCTTCTGGTATCATATTTTTTCCTACTTCATCAACTAAATCATCATGTATTTCACTGCATGAACAAATTTCTATTTCTGTTTCTCTCTTATTTTTTACCATGTAATCATCCTCTCTTTTTATTGTATGAATATGTACTCATATGTTCACTTATAATATAACATTCTTATAAACTTTTTTCAAGATAAAAACGACAAAAAAGAACAGATATAAAAAATCTGTTCTTTTTATAAACTACTTACTTTTTTAATATTAATTAGACTTTGTCTTTTCTTCTACAAATTTAAGTAACATTCCTTCTTTAAGCGTATCTGCTGTATTTTTATCTACAAGTCTTTCTACAAGTTTTAAAGCAAAATATGCAGCAGTTGCTGGTCCTCTACTTGTGATAATATTACCATCTTCTACAACTAATTCTTCACAGTAGATTCCTTCTTTAAGTTCTTCTTCAAATCCAGGATATGAAGTAATCTTTTTATCTTTAACAATTTTAGCTTTTCCTAAAACTATAGGTGCTGCACAAATTGCTGAAACAATTTTCCCCTCTTTATTAAACTCTTTAACCCATTTAACAACTTGAGCAGATTCCTTTAAATTTGTTGAACCTGGCATTCCACCTGGTAATACTATGACATCGTATTCATTTATATTTAATTCACTAATTAGTTTGTCTGCTTCAACTAATACATTGTGTGCACCTTTAACTTGTTTTTCACTTAAAGAACATGTGTCACAGCTAATATTAGCTCTTCTCAAAACATCCACAACTGTAAGAGCTTCAATCTCTTCAAAACCTTCTGCTAAAAAAATCACTACTTTTTTCATAAAAATCACTCCTTAAAATTGTCTTATCAAATTAATATAGATTAAATTAAATCTTCTATAAATATATCTTTTCTTTCTTTTAAATCTATAAAATCATCTTTTACTAATAGCAATGGTCTAGATATATCGTTAATATCCATTCTCACTACTTTTGCTACATCACCTGTGTTTAATTTTACCATCTCACCTATATAACAATTAACCATACCATTTAAAAAAATTGACCAAAATTTAAAGTCTAATTTTGATAAAGCCTCTTCTTGCATAATTTCAAGAACTTTAAAAGGTGATTGTTTTTTCTTATATACTCTATTTGAAGTCATAGCATCAAATTCATCTGCAATAGCTATTATTTTTCCAAAAGTATGTATCTTCTCATCTTTTAATTTTAAAGGATATCCTGAACCATCACATCTCTCATGATGCATAAGAACTCCCATAGATACATTTTCATCCATATAAGGTATATGTTTTACAATTTCATATCCTATGACACTATGTGTTTTTATAATTCTAAATTCTTCTGATGTTAATTTTGATTTTTTATTTAATATTTTACTATCTATTCTTATTTTTCCTATATCATGTAATATTCCTGCATAAGTTAAAAGATTTAAGTCCTTGACAGAAAGTCCTATCCATTTGCCTAACATATTACTTAATATTCCTACATTAATTGAATGTCTATATATATATTCATCAACATCTCTTCCGTTTATAATACTTCTCATAGTACTACTGTAATCCTTAGATTCTTCTAATAAATTTTTCTGCACATTTCTCAATTCTGTCATACTAATTTTAGAGTTAACCTCTATTTCTTTACAAATATTATCCAATTTATTAGAAATTTCTCCAAAAACTTTTTCTTTTTCATTCAGCTTCTTTATAGATTTAACAATAAAATCATGAATTTGTTTGTCCTCATCTTCATTATCATATACCAATACTTGTAATAAATAATCTACTTTTTTTATTTTTTCAATAAATTTACTATTTAAAATTACATCTTTATCTAATAATTTCACTCCATTTTTTCTTATCTCTCTTGCTAAAATCATCCCTGGTAATAATTCATTTACATTCAATTCTTTCACATTTTTATCCATAACGTGCCCCCCGCTGTTCAATCCATATATTCACAAATAAATATTTTTTTAAAAATTTATATAATAATCTCTATATTATAATTATATTCTTTTTAACGTATTCCTTCTATATAATTTTAATCTTTTCCCTATAAGTAATAATTTTTCTTATTTTTATTTATTATTAATACCTTTCTTAATCTGGTATTATTTGTTTAAATATCTATATTATTATCAATATATTTTAAAGATTTTAAATGCTTTTTATGAATTTAATACATAAAAATAATCAGAGCATAAATTTAATGCTCTGATTATTTTTATCTTCTGTTTATATTTTTTTAATTATTACTCTGTCTTAATAGCCTCAAGAGCACTTAATTTCATTGCCTTTCTGGCTGGTAAATATCCTGATATTAACCCTATAATTGTAGTAAATCCAAGTGCTCCAAGTGCTAACCATAATGGAATTACTGACAATGCTGTACCTTCTGGTAATTGACCTTGTGATTGCATAAAACTCTTTCCTACTACATTTATTCCCTGTGATAAAAGGAAACTAACGATTAACCCAAACGTTCCCCCTAATAAACCTATCATAGTTGCTTCAAATAAAAATAATTTTTTTATATCTTTAAGAGAAGCTCCTATAACTTTCATAACACCAATCTCTTTTCTTCTCTCATAAATTGCCATAACCATTGTATTAGTAATTCCTATAGCTGCAACAAGCAATGATATAGCTCCAATACCAC
This sequence comes from Clostridium ganghwense, assembly GCF_026735165.1. Taxonomy (GTDB): domain Bacteria; phylum Bacillota; class Clostridia; order Clostridiales; family Clostridiaceae; genus Clostridium_H; species Clostridium_H ganghwense. The sequence goes on from NZ_JAPQES010000001.1 coordinate 709,362, forward strand.
CAAGTACCATTTGTATAATATTCGTTGTCTTTTCTATATAGCTTAACTGATCTACTAAACTATATGCTTCATATCCCATATCTTTTATTTTTTGTTGAGCTTCTTTAACTTTATTTACATCCTTAATTTTAACCTTAGCACTTTCATATCCTTTAATTTTCTTACTCCTAGAGTCCACTTTTTTATCATAATCTTCTTTTAACTTTTTAAGTTCATCTATGGACATAAAAACAGAATAATCATATGAAAAATCTTCTTTTAATACCCCTACACCTTTAATTTTATGTGGAGGTATAACTTTCTTTTGTCTTGTTTGTTCATCAGCTTGTTCTTCCATCTGTTCAGCAAATGTTTTTTTTCTTCCATAATCAGGATCAAAAGATAAAAGCATTTTATCTTTTAATACTTTCACTTTAGGTTTCATTTCTTTGCCATCTCGAGGATAATAATCATAATTTTCAGAAGCACCCTCTTTTACAAATCGAAGAGCTGCTTTATTTCCAAAAACTAAATTTAGCTTATCTCCGCCCCTTAAAAGCCTACCTTCTTCTATTTTATAACCAAGTTTGTCCATATATTCCGGTTTAACTCCACAAATATTAACTTGAGCAGAATATCTTCCAGATATTAATTTAGCATTAACATTCATAATAGGACAAATTAACTCTACATCTCTTATTTTTTTTATTTTATCAAAGTCTGCTTTCTTTAATAAGTTTCTGTCTTCTCCCCTATTTCCTCCAGACATCATACCTCTTCTATATTGTGGTCTTACATCTATTACATTTATATTTCCCCATTGCATTACCTGTTTTCTAGAAAACTCCTTTAAACCTACTCCCAAAGATACTGTTACAACAATAGATACAGTACCAATTATTATACCTAATGTAGTAAGAAAAGTTCTAAGTTTTCTTCTAAATAGGTTTTTTAACCCCATTCGTAATAGGTCTATACTATTCATCTATAGTCAAACCTTTCTTTATTTTTCTCTTTCTTATTACTATTCCTGCAATTACAGCTACAACTATTACCCCAATTATAATACCAGTTTTCTTAGCACCTAAAGGTTTCTTTGCATTTTCTGGTGGCATTTGTTCTGGATTTTCTGGAAGCATAGGTGCATCTGAAGCATTTAATAATATCTCTTTTCTTATTTCTCTGTGCTCTCCATCAGCCTCATCATAAGAAAAAATTATTGTACCTTTAACTTCTCCTGCTGCCTTTGGAGTTATATCTACTTCATATGTATCACTTTTTCCCTTTTCAAAATTTCCTACAAAATATTCTCCATTTTTAATATCAAAATTTCCTTCTGCTTTAACCATAAAATTGTTCATTGTAGTTTTTCCAGTATTGTAGAATTGTACAGAAATAGTAGCTGGCTCTCCAACATATAATTCTGGTGGAAGTTGTATTTCACTTGTACCAAGATTTGAAGGTTGAGTTACAGGAATACCTATAATTTCTTTAGCCGTAAGCTTATTTCCTTCTGCATCTTCATATTCTATATTTGCTATAAGACTATAAGTTTTCGCCTTTGCATCTGGAAGTACATTCATAGTTAATTGTTTAACTTCATCTGCTTTAGATGCAATTTCATCTATATAAAAAGTATTACTGCTATTTACTGGTGTAAACACATTACCTGATGCACTATCTTTTTCATCTACAGTAAGATATACTTTAACATTCTTAACTGATTTTGAAATATGTGTATTTAAAAAGCTTATATTTATGTTAAAGTTAGTTCCTGCTGTTACAATTTGTGGATCTGTTTCATATCTATTTATTATAATCTTAGGCTCACTCTTCGTTGCTGCATCACATTGTACATAAACACTAGTATATTGTTTAATTATTTTATCTCCATATTTAACTTCAATAGGAATTAAATAATTTTCACTTTTATCTCCCTTTACAGCTGCAAGTTGAAAAGTTAAACTGCGTTTTTCTCCTGCTTTTAAACTTTTAATTAATTGTAAACTTTGAGATTTATTTATAATTTTTTCTTTTCCATCAATAGAAACTGTAATATCTTCTCCTTCGGCATCACTTATATTTTCAACATCTAATAATACTGAAAAAGCTTCATTTGGAACTACAACTTCACTTGAAAGCTTAACATTGTCCACTGACAAGCTTACATTTTTTTCTTTGTTTACTCTAACAAAGAATTGCTGTTCCTCTGTCCTTACTTCATTTTCTTCACTAGTATATTGAAGTTTTATACTTATTGGATAGTTTCCATCTTCCATTTTGGGATCTGCATATATATTAAACTTAACATCTTTTTGCTGTCCATTTGCATATATAGTATTTAGCTTTATGTTATTAATATTACCTTTTAGGGTTAATCCTGATTTATCAAGTCCTACTAGTGAAGCATTAATATTCTTAGCATATTGAGCACCTTTATTAGTTACGTCAAAAGATAAGACTCCTGTTTTTCCTGCTTGTATAACTTGAGGACTTGTCTTAACATTGCTAAGTACCAAATTAGGTTTAGATAAGCCACTGCCCACTCTTACATAAATAACTTCTTCTGTATTAAAAGCATTATCATAAAGATTTTCATAGCTATATTTTAAAGTGATAGGATAATTTTTAGGAGCAGCTGAAGATTTTATTTTAAAAGTATAACTTAATTCTGCTGTTTTACCAACCGGAAGTTCTTTTATTGCTTTTAATAAAGTTATATCCCTTGATTCAAATACATCACTATCTATTACTGGAGTTACTTCTATCTTTTTTGCCTGATAAGAACCATTATTTCTTATTTTTAATTTTAAAGTCAAATTCTGTCCTGCTATTCCTGAAGGCATAGTTGCTTTTTCTACATTTAATCTAGGCTTATAACCACTCGTATCCGTTGAGGATGTTTTACTGCCGTCATTGTCTGGATAAGCTTCATTAATACTTATAGTTCCGCTTCCTACTATAGTACTTCCTTTTTTTATTTCTATATGAATTGTTTCATCGTTTCCGCCATTATATCTTACATTAGATATTGTTATTTTCTTTGTACCACCATTAGCTGTTATCTTCTCATTCAACTCTTTACTAGGTTCTCCAAAAGAACTTGAATCAATAGCTACTGTTAGATTTTCCACCTCACTTGAAGTATTGTTTTTCAATGTAAGGGTTAAATCAAATTCATCTCCATCGTATATATGATTTTTAGATACTTCATAATCTTCAACTGTTATATCTGTAGTAGCGGCAGCTTTAGCCGTACCACCGACTATAAATACCATCATTGTAATTCCTAAAAATAAGCTCATTATCCTTTTCATATGTATTTATCCCTTCTTCTTTTAAATTTTTGCTTTATTCATTTCGATTTTTTCTACGTTTCCATCTCTTACATAAATAACTCTATCTGCATAAACTGCTGTTTCTTGGTCATGCGTTACTATAATTAAGGTTTGATTATATTCTCTAGACATATTAACCATTAATTCCATAATTTCAAAAGTAGTTTTAGTATCTAAGTTTCCTGTTGGTTCATCTGCAAAAACTATTTCGGGTTTAGCTACAAAAGCCCTAGCAATACTTACTCTTTGTTGCTGACCACCACTCATTTGTGAAGGTCTATGATGAAGTCTATCTCCCAGTCCAACTGCCTTTAACATTTCTGCAGCTTGCTTGTCCCTTTTTTCCCTATGCATTCCTGCAAATACAAGAGGCATAGAAACGTTTTCCAATGCAGTTAAATTTGGAAGTAGATTATAGGACTGAAAAACAAAGCCTACATTTTTTTGTCTAAAGTTTGTAACCTGTTTCTCATTCATTTTTTCAATATGTTTATTTTTAATTACAATACTGCCTTTAGTTGGCTTTTCAAGACCAGCTATCATATTTAACAATGTAGATTTTCCTGAACCAGATGTTCCTAGAATACAACAAACTTCCCCTTTTTGTATTTCTAAACTTATTTCATCTAAAGCAACTACCTTTTCATTTCCCATTTTGTATATTTTTCTAAGATTTTCAATCTGAATTATAGGCTCCAAAGTTCTCCCCCTTTACTTTTATTAGTACATATTCTATATCAATGAATGTATGGTGTTGCCATTTTCATTAATTCTATTTCCATACCATTATATATTTTTATACTTAATTCTTTCTTAATGAATTCTTAAATTTATATTAAATTCTAATAAGTTTAGAAATCACTACTTAGCAGCTAATATCTTATTATAAAAAAAGTAGTAAAAGAAGTCTACAAAAATTATATCAAACTTCTTTTACTACTCTATTATTAGACTATTATATTTATAATATAGTAGGCATATATTTTATTAAAATATATGTCTCCTTTAACCCTCATCTATTACTTGCAAATTCCATAAGTTCATATTAACTTCTTCTTTAGGTAAACTCTCCAAAAATTCTTCTCTCTTCTCTAATATTTCCAAGCTAATTCCAGCTATAGCACCTTCCCTTGAAAGTTCAATAGCTTCGTATTTTGATATTGATCTTCCATCCTCTAATTTGTACCCCATTATTTCACCATTTTCATCCTTCTCAATATTGGTTATAACATGTTCAAATTCCAAGTTTCCATACATCATATTAACACCCCCACCATATAATATGAAATTTATATGATATATATGACTAATAAATATCTAATATTTTATTTATTATAGTGATATTACCAGAATTGTGTTATACAATTTTTTCAATTTTTGTTTACTTTGTTACATTATTAACAATTTTAGTATTCCATAACGCTATAGTATTTGTTTTGAATTTATTTACTTATTTTAAAAGTTTGTGTGCATTTTTAGCATTATCATCAGATTCTATAATGATTTGTTCATTCTTTTCACTTATTTATGTTATACTTTCTCCAATATTTGATGAGGCTGCAAGTTTATCAATTTTTTAACGAAATATCGGTAATTTTACAGAGTATTAACATAGTTTTTACGTCATTTTATATTTATATTTTTATATTAAAAATGTTGGAAATTATAAAATTTTATAATTTCCTAATAAGTAAAAAAGGCACAGATAAAATCTATACCTTTTACTATTTAAGCTTAGCAATTAAGAATTTGCTCTTTATTCCTTTTTCTTTAAATTTACTTTCATACTCTGTCATAATATTTTCTTCTGCATATTCGCTGTTATGCAAATCATATGTTTTGTAAAGAATTTCAAATCCACTTTCTTCAAAATATTCAAAGGATTCTTCAAATAGTTCTAAATCATCACTCTTGAAGTGAATTTCTGTACCTTTCTTTATAAACTTTTTATATTCTGTTAAAAATCTTGTGTGTGTAAGTCTTCTTTTTTTATGTCTATCCTTTGGCCAAGGATTACAGAAATTTATATATATTCTGCTTATTTCATTTTCATCAAAAATCTCTGCAATACCTGCTATATTCATAGCTGCAATTCTAACATTCGTAGCTTCAGCCTCATTTATATTTCTAAGGGTCATAACTAAAATTTCATCTTTAAGATCTATAGCTACTATATTTTTATTAGGATATTTCAGAGCAGTTTTAGCTGTAAATCCTCCTCTACCGCACCCTAATTCCAAATATATGTCATTATTATTCTTAAATTCTTCATTCCATCTTCCTTGCAACTCTTTTGCTTCATCCAATGATTTAAATGTAGGACTAGCTTCAAGCTCTGGTCTTGCCCACCATTTTTTCCTAAGTCTCATCAACTTTCCTCCTTAGAGTATTTTCTTATCTTCCAAGTTTATATTATACTTTAATTAAGAATTGCATACAATAAAATCAGTTATTTTTTATAGTGAAGATATTTACTTTTCTATTCCCACTCTTGCTTGAACCCCTTTAGCATAATAATGTTTTACTTCTTTCATTTCAGTAACTAAATCTGCCTTATCTATAAGTTCTTGTGGAGCATATCTCCCTGTAATTATAACCTCTACATGTCCTTTTCTTTTATCTAGTATGTCTATAACTTCTTTCACTGAAAATAATTTATAATAAAGAGCTATATTAAGTTCATCCATAACCACTATATCATAATGTCCATCTACCAATATAGTTTCCATTTCTTTCAAGCCTTCTTTTGCACTCCTTATATCATCTTCACTAGGATTATTATAAATAAAACAATCTCTTCCAAATTGCTTCATTTCAAAATTGGGTAAGTATTTTACAGCTTCAAGCTCACTATATTTCATTCCCTTTATAAACTGTCCAAAAAAAACTTTTTTTCCTGCACATACTGCTCTTATAGCAAGTCCTAAGGCACAAGTAGTTTTACCTTTTCCATTTCCTGTATATATTTGAACATATCCTTTATCCACTTAAAAATCACTCCATTTCCTCTAATTTACTAATAAACTTAAATATCATTAAAGTAATATCTATTTAAGTTTTAATGGAAGTCCACATGCCATTAAATAAACTTCATCACTCATCGAAGCAATATATTGATTTATCCACCCTGCAATATCTCTAAAAATTCTACTTACTTTATATTCTGGAACTAATCCCCATCCAACTTCATTAGTAACTATAATGATATTTTTATCCTTTTTTCTTATCTCTAATATCATCTTTTCTACTTCTCTCTTTATATTTTTTGAAAGCTCATCCACTTCTTCCATAGTAATGCTATCAAAATCCTCATATCTATCAAACATTAAATTAGTAACCAATATTGTTACACAATCTAAAAGTATATATTTTTTATCTGATTTTTCCACTACTTTATCTAATTTTTTAAATCCTTCATATGTAGACCACTTACCATTCCTTCTACTTTTATGTTTTTCTATCCTGTCTTCCATCTCTTTATCTAAGGCCTTTGCTGTAGCTATATATAAAACATCATCTTCTTCCTTTAAAAGCTTTTCTGCATAACTACTTTTACCACTTCTACAAGCTCCTGTAATTAAAATAACTTTACTCATCACTTCATTTCTCCCTTTTATCAAAACCATGATTTTATTTATTGGCTATGTTTTAAATCTTTCTTAAAACATAACCTATCTGTTAAAATAAGTACTCATGGGAATTATATGCGGACTACCTGTAACTGGATCTTCTATCATATTAACCTTTATACTATAAACTTTTTCAATATTTTCTTTAGTTAAAACTTCTCTTGGAGAACCCTTCTGTACAATTTCTCCATTATTCGTTAATATTAAATAATCACTATATTTAGCAGCTAAATTCAAATCATGAAGAACAGCTATAACAGTAATGTCTTTTTTTAAAAACTTTACTGTATCTAGTAATTCAATTTGATGATGAATATCTAAATTTGATATAGGCTCATCTAAAATAATTATATCTGTATCTTGTGTAAGAGCTCTTGCCACTATAACTCTCTGACGTTCCCCTCCACTTAATTCATTTATATTTTTTTCTCTTAGTTTCCACGTATTTGTCATCTGCATAGCCTTTTTAGCAATTTCAATATCCTCTTCTCTTTCAGACTGAAACCTTCCCATATAAGGATTCCTTCCCATTAAAACAACATCCATAACAGAAAACTCAAAATCTATCATTGTATTTTGAGGTACATAAGATATATTTTGAGCAAGTGTTTTATTCTTCATGGTTATTAAATCTATTTCATTAATATATACACATTCTTTTTTCGGAAAAAGTATTTTTGAAATGTTTTTTAAAAGAGTTGTTTTACCTGAACCATTAGGTCCTATAATAGTATAAAACTTATTTCTTTCAAATTCCAAATTTATATTCTTAAGAACATTTCTATCTCCGTAGTTCCACTTTAAATCCTTTATTATTATTGGAACGGAATATTTTTTTTTCATATGTTTTAATTCACCTGCTTTTTCTTTTTTACAAGAAGATATATAAAATAAGGGGCACCAAACAATGATGTTATAGCTCCTACGGGTATTTCTATAGGTGGAACTAGACTTCTTGCCAAAGTATCACATATTATCATAAATATTGCTCCGCCTACTGCTGAAAAGGGCAATAAAATTTTATGATCTGGTCCCACAATAATTCTTAGTATATGTGGAATAATAAGTCCCACAAAACCAATTATACCACTTACTGATACACAAGCTGCTATAATTAAAGATGAAACTACCAAAATAAGTTTTTTAACAGTTTCTACTTCTATTCCTAGAGTTAAAGCTGTTTCATCTCCAGTAAGCATTAAGTTTAAATCTCTAGCAAATACATAAATAATGATTCCTCCTATAAGTACAAACGGAAGTACTAATAAAACATGTGTAAAGCTTGCTTCTGAAACACTTCCCATAGTCCAAAATATTATTTTCTCTATCTGTTCCCTATTAAAGATCATCATAAGATATACTAAAGATGAAAATAAAAAGCTTATTGCAACTCCTGCTAAAAGTAATATATTTATAGGTATCTTTCCCCCTACTCTTGCTATATTATATACAATAAAAGTAGTAGAAATAGCGCCTATAAATGCAAATATAGTTACCATTCCTATATTCTTAAAAGCAAACTCAATTCCAGTAATTATTGCAATAGTTGCACCTAAAGATGCACCAGATGATATGCCTAAAACATAAGGATCAGCCATAGGATTCTTGAAAATAGCTTGAAACGCTGTTCCAACTAAAGCAAGGCCCGCACCAATAAAAGCTGAAAGTACAATACGCGGCAGTCTAATATTTAATATAATCAATCTATGAGTACTTGAAATATAATCTTGTGAAATTAATTTATTCACAAAAGGAACCCTAGATAAAATTATATTCATTGTTTGAGAAAAAGTTATATTAGCTATCCCAATTGCACTGGAAACTATTATTAAAACAAATAAAAGTACAATAGTTAATAAAAATTTCAGTTCATAATTTTTTCTCTTTTGTATAAATGCCATGAAAAGGGTTCCTCTCTTTCTACTACAGCTTATTTAAAGGCTTCTGGATGAATTATTTTAGCTAACTCTTCAAGACCATCTGTAAGTCTAGGTCCTTGTCTAGTGATTAAATTTTCATCTATTTCATATAATTTATCATTCTTTACAGCGTCTAAATCTTTGTATCCATTAGTATTTTCTATACCTTTTTTTGTATCAAAACGACTTGAACATACAAGCATATTGGGGTTTTTCTCTATTAATCTTTCAATACTATATTTCCAGCCTTCAACATCATCTGCTGCATTTTTGCCTCCAGCCATTTCTATCATCTGACCTATAAAAGTTCCTTTTCCAGCAGTATAATCTCCACCTTTTCCATAGGTTACTACATAATAAACACTTGGCTTGTTCTCAACTTCTACCTTCTTTTTAATATCTTCAACTTTTTTCTTCATACTTGATACAATTTCTGCCGCTTTGTCTTGTGCATTTAAAACTGTTCCTACTTTTTCTATTGTTTCATATGCTCCATCAAAGGTTTCTTCTCCGTAAAGAACAACAACTTTCATACCTAAATCCTCAAGTTTCTTTAATGTTTTCTTATTAAAGTGAGTTGATGCAATTATCAAATCAGGTTTTAATTCAGTAATCTTTTCAATATTAGGAGTTTTAAGACTTCCTATAACTTCTATCTTTTCAACTTCCTTTGGATAATCACAATATTCAGTTCTTCCTATTAATTTATCTTTTTTTCCTAAATCAAATATAGTTTCTGTAATATTCGGTGCAATAGATATTATTTTTTGCGGCTCCTTCTCTATTATTACTTCTCTTTCATATGAATCTTTAATAGTTAATGGATATTTTGTTTCTCCTTTTACCTCTTTTGATTGTTGTACATCATTTTTACGCTCAGATTTATTACTTTTATTTGTACAAGCTGTTATGGTAAATATCATCATCAATATTAACAATATTAACATAAAGTTCTTTCTTTTTAACATATTTCTCCTCCTCTTTTACAAAAAATAAAAAACCATTACAAAGACATAGTCCTAGCAATGGTTTTACAAACTAGTTAACTGCCTATCCTCGTAAGCTATAACTTGCAAAATTTATAGGCAGGTCTCCTGGCTTAGAATCATCACATATTAGCGCCTTCCCTGTTATCAAGTGGCTATAGCTAATATTCTCCTCATCACAGTGGCGGGACCGCATAAGCTTCACACTTATTTCCCTTTTCAATCCAATCATACAATTAGATACCTATAATTTATTTGTTTTATTTTTAACATTAGCTTAAAGTATATCATCTTAATTTATAATTATCAACGTTATATATTGTAACTCTTTTTTATAAACATTATTCTAATAACCAGTGAAGTAAGTTTTGCTAACACAAAACCTAAATTCAAATAAAAAAGAGTAAGAACATAGAAATTTTCTATATTCTTGCTCTTTTTATACTTCTTTTTACTTAATTTAACTTCTATAATTATCTTTTTATTCTTATTTCTGGCTACTCCTAGCTAGTTACTGCTTACTGAAAAGTGTATCGCACTTTTCTTATTTCCCTCTTTTTTTCAGTTTTTCTACTTCTCTTTCTACTGCAGTATCATCATAATTTAGAAATCTATAAAGACCAATTCCGTGGTTTATAATACCTATTCCCCATCCAAATACTACCCATAAAAACCACCAGTATTCTGGACTAGTAAAATAGTTTAAAATCCCAAGTCCCGTACAAACAACTATATATGAAGTTAAATTAGAGAAAAAAGATCTTTTCCTATTTACTCTTTTTCTGGCCAGTTCATACAATTCCTCATCTTTCATATTACCATGATTCTTTTCCACAAAAATACCTCCCTTTCTTCCACACCAATATTTTCCTTAATATTCTTTTTTAACTTATTTCCTATTTTTTATTCTTCATTGAATCTATTTCCTTTTAAACAAAACTTCCTGTTTTATCAGTATTATTCATTTTAAAAGCTGCTACTAAGAATAAAACTACTGTGAATCCTATTAATATCAACATATTTATATATATTTCACTTATTCCCGCACCACTTTGAAGTTTTTTAATAGCTTCTATAGCCCATTTTTGTGGAATAAAATTTGATATCTTTTGAACTTTTTCTGGCATTAACTCTATAGGCCAAAAACATCCTCCCATCATACATGTTGGAGTAATTATCAAGGTTGACAAATACCCTGCTTCTGATGTGGATTTAGAAAATGCCACAACAATCATACCTATTCCTATTGATACAGCTCCCATTAATAATAACATCAAAAATAGTTGATAATCTGGCATATACATATTTACTTTTAATATTGTATTAATTGCAAATATAGCAAGTAAAATTTGAACTGTTATAATTATGAAATTTACAAACACATTCCCCATTATATATATTTTCGAATTTACTGGTGTAGAACATATTCTCTGATAAGTTCTTTCTCTTTTTTCCTTTAATATAATATTAGAAGTAGAAGTTGCTCCGATAAGTATGAACATTATTAAAAATCCCACACCTGATTGAGTTAGCTGTTTATTTAACCTCTTATCTACAACCTTTTCACTGTTTAATTTTAAAGCTTGATTTTTATATCCTTTATACATATCATTAAATTCATCTCTATTCCCTTCAGATGCTTTAGATATGTCCAAAAGATTTTGTATATACAAATTTGTATAATTTTCAATCCAAGCAGTAATTTCCTTACCTTCAATTGAAACAATTTTTATATTTTCTAATTTATTATTATATATCTCTTCACTAAAACTCTCAGGAATAATAATAGCAAGATTAACTTCTCTATTTACTACTTTCCCATCTATATTCGCCTCATTTATATAAACACTTTCAAATTTACCAGTACTCTCTAAATACTTCACCATATCTGTTGAAATAATGCTATTATCTTTATCTACTACACCTATTTTAATTTTAGCACTTCCTCCACCATTCATTATTGACATAATAATTAACATTGAAACTAGAGGGACTATTAAATAAGAGAATATATTTGATTTTTTTCTAAAGGTAACCTTCAAAGTATTTAGTACAAGTATTATTACGTTTTTCATCCTAAGCCTCCTCCCTTCTGAATAATGTTGATGCTGTGATTAAAAATATAACTGCTATAACAAGATTAATTGTTATTGCAGGAATTACCTTTTCATAATTATTTCTGAAAACAATATTTAATATAGAACTGTTAACCCATCTTACTGGTGAAAAATTAGATATAGTATTAAGTATTTCACTATTAAATTCTTCTAGTGGTACATATCCACCACCTAAAAAAACTGTTATAGGAATTAAGAAATTTAATATTCCGCTCATAGCTGCTTCTGTTTTTGTTAAAAAAGCTACTCCTATTCCCATTGATACTGCCATTATAATCTCAGAACCTATTACTAACAGCAACATTCCAATATTATTGCCCCAATTTACCCCAATTACATATTTACTAAAAATAATAACTATCGAAATTTGAAATATTGTAACAACTAATGTACCTAAAGTTTTACCCATAAAAATCTCTTTCTTCGTAATAGGTGCTGCTATTATCCTTGCTTCTGTTTTTCTGTTTTTTTCACCAATCATTCCATAAGCACCAGTAAATGCTGAATACAATATAATTAAGGTAGTCATAGTAACTCCATAATAATCTATAGCTCTAGGTTCTTTTTTCTCATTCAAAGATTGTACTCTTGTATATTTTTTTTCACTACCTTTTGCCACTTCTTCAAGAACTCCTGGATTTTTTTCCTTTATCTCGTTTATTACATTGTATCTCTGTACAAAAGTATTTAATATACCTTCAACAAAACTAGCCCCCAAATAGTATCTATTATTTTTATATATTTTTATATCTTTATTATTTTCATCAATCAACAGATAACATGAATAATTAGAGTCTTGAACACTGCTTTTGGCTCTTTCAATATTTTCTGTTTCTTTAAAGCCAACATTATAATCCTTTAACTCTTTCTGTAATTCTTTAAAAGTTTCTCCTATATTTCCTTCTCCCTGTACAGTATATAAAACTTTAATTTCCCCTAATTTAATATCATTACTCATACTCTTAGAAAAAGCTGTCCCTAAAATAACAATTAGAATTACAGGAAATAATATCATTATGGCTAATGTTCTTTTATTTCTAAAATTCTGCTTCACTTCTTTAGTGATTATATTTAGTATGTTCACATTATCACCTCTAATCTCTTAATTTTCTTCCTGTTAAAGTTAAAAATACAGTTTCTAAATCTGGTCTTTGTGTTTCTATATTTCTTATTTCAATATTATTACTTGTAAAATAAAGTATTATCTTATCTAAATTACTAACTTCTCTGTAGCTATTGATCTTTATTTTATTACCACTTACTTTAACCTCTATAACACCATTTATATTCTTTATATCTTCTTCTTTTATCTCTGCACTTGCATCTACAGTTATTTCTACACTATTTTTATCTGTTACTATAGCTTTCAGTTCTTCCTTAGTTCCTTCTGCAATAACCTTACCATGGTCAATTATGCCTATTTTTGTACAAATAGATTCAGCCTCTTCCATATAGTGCGTTGTATAAATTATTGTACATCCCATAGAATTTAACTTTCTAACTGATTGAAGGATATGATTTCTAGACTGAGGGTCTATTCCAACTGTAGGTTCATCCATAATTATAAGCTTTGGTCTATGCGCTATAGCACAAGCTATATTAAGCCTTCTTTTCATTCCACCTGAAAAACCCTTTGGAAATTCCTTTGCTTTATCAGAAAGTCCAACAAATTCTAATGCTTCCATAGTCCTTTGTTTCAATTTTTCTCCCCTTAATCCGTAAAGACTTGCAAAAAAGTTTACATTTTCAAAAGAAGTTAAATCCTCATATATAGCAATATCTTGAGGTACTACTCCTATATTCTTTTTAGTAAAATAAGCTTCCTTTTTAATATCTCTGTCTAAAATTTTAACTGCGCCTTTATCCATTGATAAAAGTCCACACATTATATTGATAGTAGTACTCTTGCCAGCTCCATTAGGTCCAAGTAATCCATATATTTCTTTGTCTTCTATATTTAAATTTATATTATCTACAGCAGTTAAATCTCCAAATTTTTTAGTTAGATTTTCAATTTGAACTAACTTCATTTTTTTCACTCCTTTTATTATTTTATCCATTATTCTAGAATATTTTTTCTTATATTTTTATTATATAAAAATAAGACTTTCTCTTTTAGTAGAGAAAGTCATTTATTGCACATGACAAAAGTCATATTTTATATAATATAATTGTTTGAATATGTTTTAATTTTTCCCTTTTAAGTAATAAATAGCTATCTGTGTTCTATGTTTAAGTTCTGTCTTAGATAAAATATTAGTTATATAATTTTTAACCGTTCCTTCTGATATATATAACTTTGCAGAAATTTCTTTGTTCGACACTCCTTCTGAAATTGCCTTTATAATTTGAAGTTCTCTTTCTGTGAATAAAGTCTCATCAATTAAAGATTTATTAGTTTCATTTAATCCTTCTTTTATTTTATCCAACACTACATCCTGCATTACGGTATTTCCATTATAAACAGTTTTAATTGCATTAATAATCTTATCAGGAGCATTATTCTTTAAAATATACCCTTTAGCTCCATATTTTATAGCATCATAAATATAATCATCTTCATCGAAAGTAGTCAATATTAAAGTTCTAGTATGGGTATTTTCAACTATCTCCTTAATAGCCTCTACCCCATTCATAACAGGCATTCTAATATCTAATAAAGCCACATCTATTTTGTTTTTTAAGCAAGCTTCAACAGCCTTTAATCCATTATCAACGCACTCTATAATTTCAATTTCTTCATCCATACCTAAAATTATTTTAAGGCTCTCCCTTATTAGTGAATCATCATCTGCAATTAAAATTTTAATACTCAAATTACAGCACCCCTTTTATTCTATAGGTAATAATAATATAACTGAAAAGCCATTGCTGCCATCCACAATAACTTTGCCATTTATATTTTCACATCTTTCCTCTATTCCTCGCATTCCAAGTCCCTTATTTATCTTTAAACTTCCAATACCATTATCCTTAATTTCAACCTTTATAAGTTTATTTAGAGTTTGTATTTTTACCTTTATTTCCGAAGCTTTTGCATATTTCATAGTATTAGTTAAAGCTTCTTTAACACTTTCATTAATTACCTTCCATTGAGTATGGGATATTTCTTTTAACTCTCCATCATAATACAAATTAGCTTTTATTTCACTATTGATTTCATACTGCTTTAATATGAGCTTTAACTTATTTATTCCAAGCTGCTCAGAAGGTGGTTTAACATTTCTTAGTGTAGCCCTAATATTCTCCATACCTTCTCTTAAAACATCTATTGTATTTTGAAGCATTTTTCGCGATTTTTCTTTATCCTTTTGCATGATAATTTTTGCAGCTTCAAGCTGCATTAAGCTTCCCGATATAGTGTGTCCAATATTATCGTGTATTTCCTGGGCAATTTTATTTCTTTCTTCTAATTGCGACATATACTTTATTTGACTTTCATACTCTATATCTTTTATTAAGTTCTTATTTAACAAATAGTTTTTTTCCTTTAAAGAATCATTTTCATATGTAAGTTTTTTAATTTTTATTTTATACATATAGCAAATGTTACATATAACATAACTAAGCATAGCCACAACTAAATATTCTTTCAGAATAATATTTTGCAATAAAAACAACGGAAATGCTGCTAGTGATGCTCCTATCCACTGTTTCATTTTATTTAAATATATAACTTCAAATAAATTTATTGGTAATAATAAAATAAATACTGAATTTACCCACTGAACTCCTATTAATAAAGCTGCTAATGATATAGCAGCAATTATTTTTATCATTTTTTTATCTTTAATAATGTATATTAAAATATTGAGTGCTAAATAACATAATAGGAATAAAACTATAGTTGCAACATTTAAAATGTTCATTTCAGTAGAAATTACAGCTACATATATAACTATAAAAAACTTACTCAGTATGAGCCATCCTTTCATAATACACCTCTATATAAACTTTTATACTATAAGTTTAATTATTGAATTAAAAAAGCTTACAAGTAATGATGTTGGTGGATATATAATCAAATTCGAAAGCGGACTCCATATAAATATAATCAAAATCAGCATTTGATATCTATAAATATTGTCAGCTATTTTGTAAAAGAATTTTGGGAATAAATCTCTTAAAATATGAAATCCATCCAAACCAGGAAGAGGTAATAAATTAAATATAACCAATAAACAATTTATTTTTATTGCTTGTTGACAAATACCTATCAAAATATACAAAACCTTAGCATTTCCAAAAGGAAATTTCATTAATAAAGCAAGAATCACTGAAAATATTAAAGAAACAAATAAGTTACCTACTACCCCTGCAGCAGATACCTTTAAATCATCCTTATAATAATGTTTAAACGCACTAGGATTAGTTTGAACAGGTTTTGCCCATCCAATTCCCACAATTAAAATCATCAAAAATCCAATGGGGTCTATATGAGCTATTGGGTTTAAAGTAAGTCTTCCTTGAAATTTCGGTGTTTTATCTCCAAGTCTATCTGCTACCCACGCATGTGCATATTCATGAAATGTAAATCCTAATAAAATTCCTGGTATAAGAAAAATTGTATTTAATATATTGTTAATGCTAAACATCCTTTTCCTCCTCTAGTTAATTAATATTTATATTATATCAAAGTGATTATAAAAAACAAACTAATTATACTACACACTGTATATAGACATATTTTTTTAAAATATAATAAGAAAGCTTCATTCCTATATTTTGTATAGAAATAAAGCTTAACTTTTTTACTTCAATGGTGTTTCTGCTAACTTTCCATCGCTAATAGATGCTATACCTTCATCATACATCTGCATAAATATACCTTTATATACTGTATCTTTATTAGAGTTTAACTCAGTAACAGTTCCTCTTAAATTGTTATTAATGTATATTTTTCCTGAACTTGACACAAAAATATCCTTTTTATTTACAGCTTCACTAAGAGATATTTTTTTCCACTCATTAGTATCTTGTTCTGCTGTACCATAATAAATATGTTTTACTTTAGCAATTTTACTAACTTTATCTTCTTCAAGTTCTCCAACATATATTCTATCATCTCCATCTACAGATAGAAGACATAATTTCTTAACTCCTTCAATAGAAATTGAAGATCTAGTGCCTGTTATATAAACTTTACCTTTATCAGCTGACTCATAAACTAATCTATCATCATTAGGTATTATCCTTGTATTACCTATAAAATAAGCCTCTGTTCTAACTTTTTCAATTCTCTTCATAACATTTATATTATATATACTGCTTCTTCCACCTTTTAAAGCAGTTTTAACATATATCATGTTTGTTAAAGGTGTTAATTGTATATCCTCAATATAAGAATTGTTAGAAGTACGTATTGAGGTTTCTTGTCCTTCTTTAGTCTGTAGTATATCTTTTTTATTTTTCTCTGCATCGTAAGAATAAAAAACATATTTTGCACTACTACCGCTTTTTTTCTTTATAGCTAAAAGTATTCTATCTCTATCTGGAGCCCATTTATAAAATGATACCTTAAGGTTGTCCTCAAATTCAACATCATGTTCCTCACCAGTATAAGCATCAACAACTTTTAAAACATCATCTTTATAATATGATAGATATCCTCCATCATAAGATACTGCTACATGCTGGGCATCTTCAGGAACAATTATAGCTACATCTTTTTTCTTTTGTTTTTTCTCTTTTACAACCTTTTTTGAAACTACGGCATTTACATTTTCAGTTGCAAATAAATAATTATCAACATAGTATAAGACAGCCATTTGTGCAGTTAATGATATAAATACCCATATCATTATTCTTTTTAAAGCTTTCATTTATTTCTCTCCTTTTAAGGTTCAACATACATAATTGTTGGTATTGATCTTTCTCCTAACGCATCACAAGGATTATTGATTACTTCTCCCTCATAATACATAGTGGATGATGAACCACCATCTAAATTAGCTGCAGTGTATGCTCCATATTCGTACATTATATCTTGTACTTCTCTATAAGTTGCACCTATACTACTTGGTTGTCTACCATCTATAACCAAAAGCAGTATACTTCCATCTTTTTTTTGTCCTATAGCTGTTCGTGGGGCTATTCCACCGCCACCGTCTCCATTTTTAATAGTTTTTTTCCCATTTACAATCATAGTCTTATCAAAAGAAACAGCTTCCACAACGTCTTTTTGCTTCATTTCTTTTAAGCTGTGATACCCAACTAATAAAACTCCTTTTTTAGTAATGGCTATTACTTCATGTCTTTCATTTTCTCTTTTGTAATCATTATGGATAATTTCACCATTTGATATTATTATACCTGCTGCTTGTCCACCATTACCAGCCCACTTTTTACCACTTGGTGACTTATCAGTAAAAGCTCCTCCATTTATAGCAGCCACAGCATCATGTTTTTTAGCAATTTGACTTGTAGTTTCTCCAGCTTTTCCAAGTTTACTACTATATCCAACCTTAACTCTTGTTGGATCATGAACAATTAACATTGTGCCTTTAAATTTTGATCCTTCTATTTCATATCTTTCTATATTACTATCGTGCTTAGGTTTTATTTCTATTTCATCTGTATCTTCTTGAATTATAGTCTCTACTTTATTCTTGCCTTGAATCTCAGCTATACGTTCCTTTGATAAAAATGCTGTAGCAATCCATTGATGAGTCATTGTAGTCATTGCAGCTCCTACTATTGTGCTTCTTGCATTTTCAAAAGGTCCATAATAAAGCACAAAAGGTCCTGTTATTCCTGTAAAAGCTATTTCAAACACTATAAAAGCTATTAACAATTTTAAAGAAAACTTTTTTTTCTTTTTTCTTTTTTTATTGCTCATTTATTAATCATCCTTTTTACATTTTTCTTTTCCTTATGTATTTTTATACTATTAAATTTCAACTCAAACTTTATTATATAATAAATACTTTATTTTTTAAAGTAAAATTAAAAATCTCATGCATCATAAAAGTGCGACATAAGTTATAATCAACTTATATCGCACTTTTCTTATAGTCTCTTAGATGCTTCATGAGCAAGTGGAGATCTTTCACATTCATCATACTTAAGTGTTACTTGATAGCATAATTTACTTCCCTTCATTTTTTCTGAAGCATAACATAATCCATTAGATCTGTAATCCAAGAAAGGCTGATCTATCTGTTCTGGATCTCCTATAAGTATTAATTTTGTACCCTCACCTACTCTTGTAACTATAGCTTTCACCTGCTTTGGTGATAAATTTTGAGCTTCATCAATTATAACCCAGTTTTTAACTATGGATCTTCCTCTTAAAAAAGCTACTGCTTCTGTAGTAATTATCCTTCTATCAAATAATTCTCTTATTTTATCATTAAGTTCTTTCTCATTTTTATACCTTTCTTTTTCATCAGAATCAATTAAAATCTCTAAATTATCAAAAACAGGTCTCATAAAAGGAGCTATTTTTTCTTCTTCTGTACCTGGTAGATATCCTATCTCCTCATCCATAGTAACATTAGGTCTGCACACTAAAATTCTTCTATATTGCCCACTATCTTCTTCTAAAATTTTATGAAGTCCAACCGCAAGAGAAAATAATGTTTTTGCAGTACCTGCTGGTCCTTTAACTATTACTAACGGTGCTTTATCTGCGTTTGAAAATAACGCCTCAAGCATAAATTTTTGTCCCACATTTCTTGGACTTATTCCAAGAGGAATCATATCTTTATATAAAAGTGGAATCACTTTATCTCCATCATATTTTCCTAAAGCTGTTTTTTTTTGATTTTGTAAGGAATGAATTATAAGAAATTGATTTGCATATAAGTACGGAGTTGAATATTCTTGAGTTTCTTCAGAATAAACGCTTAAGTCTTCTAAATTTAAAATTCTGTTTTTATAAAAATTATCTATTTTATCAGAAGATGCATATACTTCAGCTCTTCCTGTATATTGATCGTCATATTCTGGAACTACCTTTTCATAGTAATCATCAACATTTATTCCTACAGTATCAGCTTTAATTCTTTCAAATATATCTTTTGTAATTAAAAATACATCTTCTCCATTCTCTTTTAATGCTTTACATACTTGTATTATTCTATTATCTGGTTTTGCCTTGTCCCATGCTGGTGGCATTATTGTATCATAATGATTCATTTCTACTCTAAGCTTTCCACCATTAGATAGTTCAACACCCTTACTTAGATTGCCTTTTTTTCTAAGTCCATCGATTAAACGTGCAGCTATACGAGCATTTGCTCCAAGTTCTCCTGTATTCTTCTTAAACGAGTCTAATTCCTCCAATACAACTTCTGGTATAACGACATTTCCGTCATCAAAACAAAGTATTGAACGCGGAGAATACAAAATTACATTAGTATCTAAAACATAAGTTTTCTTCAAAATATAATTCCCCCTCTCTATATATTTATATTATGCTAGTTAAGTTATATATGTATTAAAAAAGAGGGAATATGAAAAAAACTACATTTAATATTGATTGACTGGCAATAACATTTATTATATAATAAGTATAATCATTTAATAAAGGTGGTGCGTAATGGATAATATAACATCTACTTTCAAGGAGAAAAAGTTGAAACTAACTCCTCAACGTATAGCAGTATATAAATATTTGTGTTCAACTAAAGAACATCCATCAGCTGAAACTATTTACAAAGCGCTGCACCCTGATTATCCTACGATGAGTTTAGCTACAATATATAAAGCCTTAAAAACTTTAGTAGAAGTAAATTTAGTTCAAGAGATAAATGTTGGAGAAGGTAATTTTAGATATGATGGTAACGCTATACCTCATCCTCATATCCAATGTCTATCTTGTGGAAAAGTTGATGACATAGAGGGAATTTTTTTCAATCATTTAAATGAAACTATAAAAGATTATACTGATTATGATGTACTCTCAAACAAAATCTATTTTTATGGCATATGTCATAATTGTAAAAGAAAAGAAAAATAGGCGCAAGCTTATTTTTCTTTTTTTATAAATAATTTTACAGTGCTCTTCATAAATATAAGTAAGTGGAGGTGCTATAATGAAATTTAAAGTTTTATTTCTAAAAAGAAAACATATTTACTATTCAGTTTTAATTTTAATAGTTTTTATATTTTTTATAATCTTTCAATCCTTAAAAACTAACGAAGCTTCTGCTACCTTTTGCGTAAATTTAAATAATAAATCATATAAAGCAGATCTTACAGGGGATGGCCACCAGGATATCCTTTACATAACAACAAAGCAAAATAAATATTATCTTCAAGTAAATACAAAAGAAGATAGTTTTTCCCTTGAACCAAATAAAAATACAAAAACTATGGGAAGCTATTCTCCTTACTGGCCTATGCGAGTTAAATTATTAGATATATCTCGTGATAAAATTCCAGAAATATTCATACAATCCTCTGAAAAAAATAAATCTATTCAACATATTTTTATATATAATAATAATAAATTCCAAAATATATTTTCTAGCCAGAATAATGTTTTAGGCCTCATAGATTGTAGTAATAATAAAACGCCCAAATTTATCTCTGGAAATATTTCTATGGGTAATTTTATTTTTTCTAACTATATTCTTGTGCAAAACAAATTTGAAAAATATACTTATAACGCAAAAGATACATTTATTGAAAAAGATACAATCTTATCTTTTATAAATTTTATGACTACATTAACTAAAAACTCTAAACTACCTGATCAACACATCTTTTCCTCTAAAATAAATGACTCTTCATTAGCTTTAATCACAGCTTTAATTAATGCCGATAACACTTATATATTTCAAGATGCTCAATTCAGAGATACTAAAACAAATAAAAATGGTGAGCCTTCTCAAATTGAGTGGATTCTTAATTTTAGAGGGATTAATAACACCCAAAAAGATATAATCAAAAACTATTCTTTAAATCTTAAATTAAAAGCAGTTAGTAATTCTAGAGAATGTTATTATTTTAAAATAAACTCCATAAATCAAATAAAATAAAAAACAAAGTATATATTGCTATAAAGGCGTTTCACTTCACTAAGAAATTCTAATTTATTTTACGCAATATATACTTTGTTAGGGTACTTAATGAAGGTTGGAAATTATAAAATTTTATGATTTCATAGTAAATAAAAAACGGACCGCTAATTGCGGTCCTAATCAAAAGGGGGATGGGGGGTTTTAGCACTAGTGAGAGAGTAATCAACACACTTATTTATGTAAGACTAACTCTCCATGTACACTATATATATTAACCTTTATTAGAAATTTTATTCACTTTATCGTAATTTCTTTCATATTTTTTTGTAAGTTCATAAATTTCACTCTTTACTTCTTCTCGTAAACTTATAGGCTCTAAAACCTCTGCTTGTGCACCAAAGCCTAAAATCCATTTTTTTACTTCTCCTAAATCATTTAAATACATATGAAGTATTATACTTCCATCTTCTAAACACTCTATTTTCTGATTTGTATGCCATTTATTCTCTTTTACAAACTCAGCAATTTTTTTATCAAATTTTACCTTGATTAAACTTTGCTCTCCCCTAAATACACTCCAAGATTTTTTTAAATAATCACTTAAATTAAAATTCTTAGGTTTTATGAATATCTCTTTAGTAACTTCTATATTTCTTATTCTTGAAATTTTTAAAATTCTTTCTTCTTCTTGAGTATTACAATAACCTACTAAATACCATCCTCCTTGTTTAAATAATATTGTATAGGGATTTACCATAATCTGTGTAATACTGTTTTTATTAAGTGCATAATAGCTTATTTTTAAAACTCTTCCCTTAGTCATAGCATAATTAATTTTTGATATTTTATTATCAAAAGTTTCTAAGTTACCCGTATCATTAATCTTAAAATTAATAAGTTCTTTTAATTCTTCAAAATCACTATTTTCATTCAAAGATAAATCTTTAATTTTAATTACAGCACTTTGAAACTTATCTGCATATGCAAACCCATTGTCTTTAGTTAATATTTTAGACGCCATTAATAAAGATTCTAATTCTTCTTTTTCTAACTTTGGATATTTCATATAAAAATCTTTATCAATATAAAATCCTCCATATCTTCCTTTTTTAGATTCTACAGGTATTTTAGCCATTTGAAGAGTATCTATATATCTATAGATAGTTTTTTTATCTACTTCTAATATATCCGCTAATTCTGAAGCTGTTGTAAATTCTTTATATTGAAGCATTATAATTAATTCTAATAAATGTGAAAGTTTAGACATAAAATTTCCCCCTAAAAATATACTCAGTTGTATTAACTTAGTTGTAACATCTACCAGGTTAGTCCTTATATATAACTACCTTAACTAATTTGGTTAAACACCTAATTTAAATATTGAAAATTTTCTGATGATATTAGCACTGGTATTATTGAACCATCCAATAATACTTTTAAAGATTGGTATATACTTCATATTAGTATAATTTTTTGATAGTTACTTAATCACAACCCTATACTCAATTACTTTATCGTATGGTTTCTGATAAAATTTAATAATAAATTATGTTATATTTTAAATATTTTATTAATATATAAAAAATAAATTTATTGTACTTTTATTTAATATAATATTTTATAATAAGTTTAGGGGGGATTATATGTTTAATGAAAATACTTCTAATAAAATTGAAAATCTTATAGGGGAACATTGTAAAATCATAGGCACTTTAACTGGTAATGGAGTTTTAAAACTTGATGGAGTAATCGAAGGAGACATTATTTGGCAAGATGATGTTATTTTAGCTCCTTCTTCTTCATGCAACGGTAACATATCTTGTAAGAATGCTATTATTAATGGTAAAGTAGAAGGAAATGTAATTTGTGAGAATACCTTAACTATAGACAGTCTAGGTAAAATTACTGGTAATATTACTATGGATTCCTTAATAATAAGTAAAGGTGGTATCTTTAACGGTAATTGTAATATGCTATTAAAAAATTCCAATGATATATAATAAAAAATAAACTTCCGATTAAGGAAGTTTATTTTTTATATTTTACCTTCTTTATACATTTGTGCCATTCTTTCTAATATTTCAGCTCTTTCCTCATTCACTATAGATTTTATAGCATTCAAAAGTTTTATAATTTCGTCTTCATTTGAGTCTATCTTACTATCATATTTTTTTCTTTTCTTTTCTTTTCTTTTATCTTTATCTTTATCTTTATCAAATTTATCCTCTTGTTGCATTATACTATTATTTATATTAGCAGCTTGACTAATTAATTCACCTATATTGATATCCTGAAGTCCATTTTGAATAGCCTCTTTTTCACTCTCTAAATTTTCGGTACCATTTGAATTATTTTGAATTAAATTATTTAAACCTCCTAAAGAACTTAAAAGAGAGGCTACTTGATTTATATCTATATTATTTAACATAGAAGTTAAATTACTTATATCGAAATTATTATTTGGTCCGCTTATGTCATCATACTCTCCATAATCTCTATATTCTTTTTTATGTTTTCTATGTTTTGCCATTTAATCACCTCTCTATAAATAGGAGAGCGTAAAGCTCTCCCTCTTTTTCTTAACAGCATATACCTTGTTTTTTAAATCCTCCGCAGCAAAGTAAGAATAAGAATACTAGTAATGTTCCAGTTTCATTGTCAATTATACATGCTCTCTTCAATACTAATAAAAATAATGCTAATTTACATGGGTCAAATCCGCCTCCGTGTCCGTAGCCTCCGCATATACCGCATCCGCCGTATCCACCGCATCTGCCATATCCGCCGTAACCACATCCACAGTCATATTCGTATTTGCACTTACATTTTTTTGACATAATCAAACCCCCCTTTCTTGGGCCATGGTTTCAATGTATTCTATTCCTCTTCATTTGTATCTATATCATCTGTTCCTTGTGTAGGTAAAAAGTTGAGAATGCTGCTAATGGAACCTAAACCACTACTTTTTCCTAAACGAATAAAGAATAGTATTATTATGATGAATATTATATTGTTTCCATATCCGCCGCCGCAGCCACCGTAGCCACCTCCGTAACCACCGTAACCGCCGCCGTAACCGCCATGGCCGCCATAGCCGCCATAACCGCTTCCATATCCACAACATTTACAACACTGTTTTCTTCTGTGCTTTTTACTACCTTTTCTATAACATCGACAACTATATTGCTGGCAATTATTCCTGTTATTATAACCTCCTCTGTTACTAAATAACAAGAATACAATGATAATCAAGAGCAGTGGGAATCTGCTTCCTGTCCCAAGACCTTTGCTGCCTAAAAGACCCGAGAGCTTATCAATATTTTCCAGGCTGCCAATACCATTCCCGCCTGTTAAATTGTTTATTAATGAACTTATACCTTCCATATCGTTAAAATCCACTTTACCTCCCCCTTTCTGCCCTTCCTGTTTCTTCTTTTGTTTTCTAATACATACTATTCATTTTGCTTTTAATTTGACACAAAAAATTAAGTATGCGAGATTATTTATCTCGCATACTTTTATTCCATTTCTATTATTCCTTCAGTTAGAAGATCTATTACCTCTTCTTTACCACTTTTATTAAGAGCTGAAAAGAAAACAAATTTATCTTCATCTCTGATATTTAGAGTATCTTTTATAATTTTTTTATTTTTTTGAAACTCACTTTTTTTCAATTTATCACTTTTAGTAGCTACAATTATAGTTTCATATCCATAGTGTTTAATCCATTCATACATATTAATATCATCTTTTGTAGGTTTATGTCTTGAATCTACCAATAGAACTATCTTCTTTAGTTGAGGTCTATCTATTAGATATTTTTCTATCATATTACCCCATTTTTCCTGTTCTTTTTTTGAAACCTTAGCAAATCCATATCCTGGTAAATCCACAAAATAAAATTCATTGTTTATTAGGAAAAAATTTATAAGTCTAGTTTTACCTGGAGTACCACTTGTTTTAGCAAGCTTTCGTCTATTTGTTACCACATTGATCAATGAAGATTTACCTGCATTGGATCTTCCAACAAAAGCCATTTCAACTCTATTATCTGTAGGATATTGTAATGGACTAACTGCTGATATTATAAACTCTGAATTCTTAATTATCATTAGACTTCTCCTCTACAAACGCATTTTCTAAAACATCTTCAATCTTTTCCGCAATTATAACTTTCATTTTGCTAAGTACTGATTTCGGTATCTTTCTTAAATCTTTTTCATTAGCTTTTGGAATTATTATTGTATCAATTCCAGCTCTAAAAGCTGCAAGTGTCTTTTCTTTAAGTCCTCCTATAGGAAGAACTATTCCTGTAAGAGTTATTTCACCTGTCATAGCTAAATTGTGTTTTACCTTTTTGTTTCCTAATGCAGAAACCATAGCAGTTATCATGGTAACCCCAGCTGATGGTCCATCTTTAGGTACTGCTCCTTCTGGTGCATGTATATGAATATCTTTTTCCTTATAAAAATCAGGATTTATTCCATATTTCTCAGCATTTGATCTAATATAGCTATAACCGGCTTCCGCTGATTCCTTCATTACATCGCCTAACTGTCCTGTAAGCTGAAGTTTTCCTTTTCCAGACATTACACTTACTTCTACAGGCAAAGTATCCCCACCATATCCTGTCCATGCCATTCCCATGACAACACCTATTTTGTCTATTTTATCAGCTTTATCATAAGTATATATTTCAGGCCCTAAATATTTCTTTACATGATTTACAGTTATTGATATTTTGTTTTTATCTCTTTCTAACATATCAGCAATAGCTTTTCTAATAACTGAAGCAACTTTTCTCTCTAAACTTCTTACGCCAGACTCTCTAGTATAATGTTCAATAACAGAATATATTGATGAATCCGAAAAAGTTATTTTTCCTTCTTCTAGATTATGTTCTTTAAACTGTTTTGGTATAAGATATTTTTTAGCTATATGGAATTTTTCTTCATAAGTATATCCTGATACTTCTATTACTTCCATTCTATCTAGAAGTGGTCTTGGTATCGTATCTAAAGTATTAGCAGTAGTTATAAACATAACTTCTGATAGATTTAAATCCAACTCTAAATAATGATCTCTAAAAGTGTTATTTTGTTCACTGTCTAAAACCTCAAGAAGTGCACTTGCAGGATCTCCTCTAAAATCTCCACTTAATTTGTCTATTTCATCTAATAAAAATAATGGATTTTTAGATTGAGCTTTCCTCATTCCATTAACTATTCTTCCTGGAATTGCTCCTACATAAGTTCTTCTATGTCCTCTAATTTCGGCTTCATCTCTTACTCCACCTAAAGACATTCTAACAAAATTTCTATTTAGAGCATTGGCTATAGATCTTGCTATAGAAGTCTTACCTACTCCTGGAGGTCCAACTAAACAAAGAATAGGTCCTTTTAACGATTTACTCATACTCTTAACTGCTAAATACTCTATTATTCTATCCTTTACATCTTCTAATCCATAATGTTCATCTTCTAATATTTCTCTAGCTCTCTTTATATCTAAATTATCCTTTGTTTTCTTATTCCATGGAATATCTAGTAAACAATCTAAATATGTTCTTATAACTCCACCTTCTGCTGAATAACTTCCAGTATTCTTTAACCTAGTTAATTCATATAAGGCTTTTTCTTTCGCAACTTTAGGTAATTTAGCCTTTTTTATTTTTTTCGAATATTCCTCTATCTCTTTTTTACTTTCATCATCTTCACCAAGTTCTTCTTGAATAGCTCTCATTTGTTCTCTTAAAAAATATTCTTTTTGAGATTTATCTATTTTGCTTTTTACTTTAAGCCCAATCTTCTTTTCTATTTTTAAAATCTCAACTTCATTTTTAATTATTAATAAAAGCTTCTCTAATCTTTCATATACATCATACGCTTCCAATAATTCCTGTTTTTTATCTTCCTTCAATGTTAAATATGAACTGATTATATCAGCAAACCTTCCTGATTCTTCTAAATCATCTAAATTAATTAACGCTTCTGCTGAAACACTATTAGATAATCTCGCATACTCTTCAAACTCTTTTTTTACTGTACGGATTAAAGCTTCACATTTGCCTTTATCTTCACATTTTTCATCTTGTAATATCTCAACTTCCGTCTTTAAAAATGGTTCTTTTTGCACATAACTAACTAGTTTTGCTCTGCTCTCACCTTCAACTAATACTCTAACAGTATCACCAGGTAATTTTAATATTTGTTTTATATTACAAATAGTACCTATGTTAAAAATCTCATCCTCTTTAGGTTCTTCAATTTTTGCTTCTTTTTGTGAAGCTAAAAAGATTTCCTGCCCATTTAGCATCGCCTCTTCAACTGCAAGAAGAGATTTTTCTCTACCTACATCAAAATGTAATACCATATGAGGAAATATTGTTATACCTCTTAATGGAATTAAAGGAAGAACTCTCGATTCTTTTTCCATATTTTCCCCTCATTTCTCAATTAACTTTATTATTCTTATGGTATATTATGTCTTAAAATATTTTATACTATGCTATTATACCTATAAACTGATTTTTTTTCAATTAGTTTCACATTTAAACCCCTTCATCATTTAGTTGATAAAGGGGCTTATTTTTAGACAGATTCAGCACTAAGTATATCTACACTTGAATTAACATCTAAAATAGTTTCTTCTTTATTATCATTTATCAAAGCTATTTTTATTACTTCTTTTATATCAGTTACAGGTATAATGTTAACATCTTTTTCATTTTCAAAAACATCTTGCCAATTTTCTTTAGGAATAATTATAGTTTTTGCTCCTGCTTTTTTTGCAGCTGAAATTTTAGCATTCACACCTCCAATAGGTTTAACTTTACCATGCAGTGAAATTTCTCCTGTCATAGCAACTTTATTATCTATTGGTATTCCCAATATAGCACTATAAACTCCTGTAACCATACTTATACCAGCAGATGGCCCATCTACAGGCATACCTCCTGGAAAATTAATATGTATATCATATTCATTACAATCTTTATTAAATACCTTTTGTAATACAGCTAACACATTTTCAACAGACCCTTTTGCTGTACTTTTGCGTATAAGTTTTTTATTTGAACTATTTATTTCTTCTTCTTCAACTATCCCTGTAATTGTTAACTTTCCTTTTCTTGAATCTACTTTTATAGCAGTAGCTTCAATTTCCATAATTGTACCCATATTTGCTCCATACACAGCAAGCCCATTCACATAACCTACTTGAGGCTCTTTGGGAATATTTTTTTCTGGTCTTGGAGAGTACTGACCATTTTCTATTACCCATTCTACATCATTTACTTCTATTATATCTCTATCGTCATTTAAAGCTATTCCTGATGAAAGTTGAATTAAACTAACTGCTTCCCTTCCATTACTTGCATATTTACCTACTAATTTTTTAGCCTTTTCTTCTATCTTAAACCCAACTTTGTCAACAGCATTTTCTGCTATTTCCTCTATTTCTTCTTGAAGCAATGCTCTGAAAAATATTTCTACACATCTTGATCTAATTGCAGGACATATTTCTTCTGGGTTTCTTGTTGTAGCTCCTATTAATCTAAAATCTGCTGGCAAACCTTTATCAAAAACTTCTTTTATGTAGGTTGGCATATTAGGGTCTTCAGAATTGTAATATGCACTATCTAAAAAAACTTTTCTATCTTCCATAACCTTTAAAAGTTTGTTCATCTCTATTGGATGTAATTCTCCAATCTCATCAATAAATAATATTCCTCCATGGGCTTTAGTAACTGCTCCTGGTTTAGGCTGAGGTATTCCAGCCGTCCCAAGTGGTCCTGCTCCTTGATATATAGGATCGTGTACAGAACCAATTAATGGGTCTGCTATTCCTCTATCATCGAATCTTACTGTAGTTGCATCAATTTCTACGAACTTAGACTTTTCACTAAATGGAGAAGTATTTCTTTTTTTTGCATCCTCCAACACAAGTCTAGCTGCTGCTGTTTTTCCTACTCCAGGAGGGCCATATATTATTATATGCTGAGGATTTGGTCCACATATAGCTGCCTGTAATGCCTTTATCCCTTTCTCCTGACCTATCACTTCCTTGAAGTTAGTAGGTCTACTTTTTTCTGTTAGAGGCTCCGTTAACTTTAAGCTTTGCATTTTTCTTAACTTTTCCATTTCTTTCTTACTTTCTTTATTTACCACCGTTTTATTTCCTGTTTGACCTTTAAGAGCATTAAAAAAATACATACCCATAATAACAGTAACAATTAAACTTACTAAACTTAATACAGAGCTTGTAGTCATTTTAATCTCCTCCTCTTTTATAACAAAGTAGAAAGTTACACATTCTCTTTTTATATTTTGTGCAATTAAGTATAATATATTCTCTATTTTAAAATTTAACCATATACCATAGTAGATATTTTACTTACAGGAAACTCGTACTTTTTTATATATTCAAACTGAAAAAACACCCATCAGGGTGTTTTTAAGCTGTTTCGCTTCCTCTTTTTGTTCTTTTACGTTTTTGTCCAGCTATCACTGGTCTTGCTTCACCATCAGTCAAAACAAGTTCTGGCTGTTTTGTTTTAATAGTTTCTTCATTTATAATAACTTTTAAAATCTCCTCTTTTGAAGGTATATCAAACATTATCTCTTTCATAACATCTTCAATGATAGATCTAAGACCTCTAGCACCTGTTTTTCTTTCAATGGCTTCATCTGCAATAGATTTTAATGCCTCTTCTTTAAATTCTAATTCTACATTATCCATTAATAATAATTTTTGATATTGTTTTACAAGTGCATTTTTAGGTTCCTTTAAAATCTTTACAAGTGCTTCATTGTCTAATGATTCAAGTGTTACCACTATAGGTAATCTACCTACAAATTCAGGTATTAATCCAAATTTCAACAAATCTTCTGGAACTATATTTTTCAAAAGTTGACCAATATCTTTTTCTTTTTTAGATTGTATTTCAGAACCAAATCCTAATGTGCTTTTTCTAGTTCTTTTTTCAATAATTTTATCTACACCATCAAAAGCACCACCACAAATAAATAATATGTTTGAAGTATTTATTTGTATAAATTCTTGATGAGGATGTTTTCTTCCCCCTTGAGGTGGAACAGAGGCTACAGTACCTTCAAGTATTTTTAATAATGCTTGTTGAACTCCCTCACCAGAAA
This sequence comes from Clostridium ganghwense, assembly GCF_026735165.1. Lineage (GTDB taxonomy): Bacteria > Bacillota > Clostridia > Clostridiales > Clostridiaceae > Clostridium_H > Clostridium_H ganghwense. Next base: position 740,453 of record NZ_JAPQES010000001.1, read on the forward strand.
CATCTCTTGTTATAGATGGATTTTCAGATTTTCTAGCAATCTTATCTATTTCATCAATATATATTATTCCTCTTTCAGCCTTTTCTATGTCATAATCTGCATTTTGGATTAATTTTAAAAGTATATTTTCTACATCTTCTCCAACATACCCTGCTTCTGTTAATGTAGTTGCATCAGCAATCGCAAAAGGTACATTTAGAAGTTTAGCTAATGTTTGTGCAAGTAGAGTTTTTCCTGAACCAGTTGGACCTAAAAGAAGTATATTACTCTTTTGAAGCTCTACATCATCAACATCTATTGAAGAATTTATTCTTTTATAGTGATTATATACTGCAACTGCTAAAGATTTTTTTGCAGCATCTTGACCTATTACATATTGTTCTAAATAATTTTTTATCTCATATGGTTTTGGAAGTGAACTTATATCTACTTCAGTATTTTCCTCAAATTCGTCAGTTATTATTTCAGAACATAAGTCAATACATTCATCACATATATATACTCCAGGACCAGCAATTAATCTTCTTACCTGTTCCTGGCTCTTTCCACAAAACGAACACTTCAATTGTTTCTTATCATCGTATTTAGACATTTTCACACCTCACTAAGGTTTATTTCTTTCTCGTTACAACATCATCGATTAATCCATACTCTTTAGCTTCATGCGCTTCCATAAAATTATCTCTTTCAACATCTCTTTTTATTTGTTCTAAAGGTTTTCCTGTTCTTTCACTTAGTATTGTATTTAATTTATCTTTTATTCTTAATATTCTTTTAGCATGGATATCAATATCTGTTGCTTGACCTTGGAATCCTCCAAGAGGTTGGTGTATCATTATTTCACTATTTGGAAGAGCAAATCTTTTTCCTTCTGCACCTGCTGTTAAAAGGAATGCTCCCATTGAAGCAGCCATACCTACGCATATAGTAGAAACATCTGGTTTTATATACTGCATAGTATCATATATAGCCATTCCAGCTGTAATTGAACCACCTGGACTATTTATATATAAATATATATCTTTATCTGGATCTTCTCCTTCTAAAAATAATAATTGTGCAACTACCAAACTTGCTGTAACATCATTTACTTCTTCCCCTAAAAATATTATTCTATCTTTTAAAAGTCTAGAATAAATATCATAGGATCTTTCTCCTCTGTTAGTTTGCTCAACTACCACTGGTACTAAACTCATTTTGTCTCCTCCTTAACAAAAATATATTTTCCATTCTCTTTATGATTATCACCTATATTTAATATGATATTCATCTTTATAAAGAATTTGTTGTAAAATTAATTGCCAGAAACATTTCTGGCAATTAATTTTATGTCTATATTATGCTATTTCTTTACTACTGCTAACTAAAAGCTCTACAGCTTTTTCATTTAATATTTGAGTTTTCAAATATTCTCCTTGAGTTTTAATTACAGCATCAACTAATTTTTCTGGTTCTTGACTTCCATATTGTTTTGCCATTTCAGTTGCTTTTGCTTTTATTTCATCCTCAGTAGCTTCTACATTTTCTACTTTTACTACTTTTTCAAGAACTAATTCAGTCTTAACTCTCTTTTCAGCAGTTTCTTTCATATATTCTCTAACTTTAGCTTCTGTATTATTTGTATATTGATAGTATGTTTCAAGATCCAATCCTTGATATTGTAATCTCATTTCAAGATCTTTAACCATAACATCTATTTCTTTATTTATCATTACTTGTGGAATTTCCACTTCTACTTTTTCACAAACTGCTTCTATAACAGCTTCTTGATATTCAGCTTTTTCTCTTGCTGCATTAGCTTCTTCTGCTTTCTTTCTTATATCTGCTTTTAATTCTTCTAAAGTATCAAATTCTGATACTTCTTTTGTGAATTCATCATCTAATTCAGGTAATTCTTTTGATTTTATTTCTTTAATAGCAACTTTGAAAGTAGCAGGTTTTCCATTTAATTCATCTCTTCCATACTTTTCTGGGAAAGTTACATTAATTTCTTTTTCTTCTCCTACTTTTGATCCTACTAATTGCTCTTCAAAGTTATCTATAAATGTACCTGAACCTATTTCTAGTGAATAATCTTCTCCTTTTCCACCTTCAAAAGCTGCTCCATCTATAAATCCTTCAAAATCAATTATAGCTATATCACTTTTTTCTACTGTTCCATCTTCTTTGCTCATTATTCTTGCATTTTTTTCTTGCATAGCCTTTAATTGTTTTTCAACATCTTCATCACTTACAGAATATGAAGGCTTTTTAACTTCTAATCCTTTATATTCATTAAGAGTTACTTCTGGTCTAACTGTTACTTCTGCAGTGTATATGAATTCTTTTCCTGATTCTATTTGTACTATGTCTATTTTTGGATAATCTACAGGTGCTAAATTATGTTCTTCAACAGCTTTTGGATATGTATCTTCACAACAATAGTTTATAGCATCTTCAAAGAATACACCTTCTCCATAATATCTTTTAATTACGTTCATAGGTGCTTTTCCTTTTCTAAATCCAGGAATATTAAATCTTTTTACATTTTTCTTATATGCTTTTTGTAAAGCTTCATTAAACTTTTCTTTTTCTACAGTTATTTCTAGTTTAACAATATTAGTTTCTATTTTTTCAAATTTAGTGTTCATTAACTTTTCCTCCCAATCACCGTAAATACTTATTTTGACTTCATATATTATAACATACATTATTAAAATTTTACAAACATATATGAGTATTTTTTCATAATTATAATTATATACTAAAAAATTAATATTACAATATAATTTTATAAAAAAAAGAATTTATAGAATTTTTTTCAAAAAATTTCTACTTTTAACAACTTCCTCATAATTAACATAATTATCACTATATACTTCTATTATAGCCGCCCCTTTATAATTCACATCCTTTAAACTTGAATGAAGCTTTCTATAATCCACCTCTCCTTTTCCTGGTAAAAGACAAGGATTCTCTGAATCTCTATCATTTATATGAAGATTTACTATATCCTCATTCATAACCTTTATATATTCTTCGATAGAAAATAGAGCTTTATACGCCTGTTTTATATCCAATGTAAAATTCAAGGGATATTTACATTGTTCTTTAAGCATCTTCAAGTAATCTATATCCGAAGACATACACCAAGACACATTTTCCTGAGCAAGCTTAATACCTATTTCTGAAGATATATATAAAAGTTCATTATATATATCTACAACATGACTAGGATGAAAAAATCTAGTATCAATCTTTCTCATACCATGAAAAGTATAAGATTTAGCCCCTAATCTTTTTCCTGCTATACACACTTGTTTAAAATATTTTAACATATCATTCCTTCTTCTTTTATAACTATCAAATAAATATGGTTCAAAAAATGAAGAAAATGCATGAACAGAATTTATTGTAAAATCATATTTTTCCTTCTCATATATAAGCTTATTTACAAATTCCTCTTCAAATTCACTAGGGCAATTAAAAAAAACCTCTCCTCTTTCAAACCCTAAACCTTTCATTAACTTTATAGAATCTTCTAAGCATACATGAGGATAAAAACATGCCGAAGAAATACCTATTTCCACTTTACTAAACACACCCTTACCAAACTATATATTATTTAACTATATTCACATTTCCATCTATTATTACTTCTAATCCCTCTTTTGAAAGTTTTCCATATTGAATTTCTTTGCCTCCAACTTCATCACCTGTTGTTCCTACTATATATTTATGAGTATTAGTACTTATAGTATATTTCCAAACAAACTTGTCATTACCTCTATTAAACCAAGGTAACTGAGATACATATATTATATTATCATCATCTAAAAGCTTGGGTAAACTATTCCATATGTATGCTGGATTGCTTTTTAAAATGCTTGCCTTACTAAATACCGTTCCTTTGCTTGAAACGTATTCTCCCTTTGTAATATCTTTTTTGTTGCCTTTTTCATCTATGAATATCATATTTTGAGTATTGTTTTCTATTAAAACTACACTTTTTTTAGAAGGACTTATACTACATTGTATTGTTTTGGGAAAGAAATCTATATATTGTTTTTGGTTATTACTTAAAGTATATACAAGTTTAATTTCTTCTCCATTTGAAAGCTTTATTACTTGTGTTTCCTTCTTTATTTCATTTTTCTTTATTTCTTGTTTTTTCTTTTGAATTTTAGCCTTTTGCTGCTTAGTTGCGCTTTCTTGAGGCACGGTTTTACTCTTTGTCTTATCTTTGTCTTTGGAATTATCAAATACACTATTAATATTTATATTCCTTATTTTACTCACAACTTTAACAATTCCTGTCTTGATTTCCTTTGCAACATTTCCTCTCGCCAAAACTACTCCGCCTATAACAGTCAATATTGCAAATATTGTAAGTATTTTTATTATCCTTTTTCTTTTTTTCATTTTTTCGTCATAATCTTTACTAAATATACTTGGTTTTCCCATTTTATCACCTCCTACTATAAATTGAACAAAAATTAAAACATATCATATAATGTAGATATATTTAATAATCATATCTGCTCATTTAACAATATACTATTATTTTCTGCTTTTCTATAAATATTATTATACAAAAAAAGACCTAAGGATTCAAAATCTTCAGGTCTTTTTATATACATTTATTTTTGTGTATTTATTTAGATAAAAAATATTGATTCAAATCTCTATACTCTAAACTTTCATTATTATTAAGAACCTTTATTGCTCTTAAGAAAATTTTAGCTGTATCTATACATGTAAATGCAGGTATTTTATACTCAGCAGCTTTTCTTCTAATTTTAAATCCTTCAGTATTAACATTATTTCCTTTTGTAGGAGTATTTATTATTAAATTTATTTCACCATTCGATATTAATTTAAATAGTTCATCCTTTTCTATCTCCTCACAATTAATATCATTTTTCTCTAAAATATCATTAGTTCCCTTTGAACTATATATTTTAAATCCTAAATCATAGTATTCTTTTATTGTATTTATTCCTTCTTCTTTATCTACATCTTTAAGTGATACGTATAATGCTCCACTAGTTTGAACCTTTATTCCTGAAGCAATAAATCCTTTGTATATAGCTTTATCTAAGTCATAGTCTATTCCTAAAACTTCTCCTGTTGATTTCATTTCAGGTCCTAAATATATATCTACATCTGCAAGCTTTTCATTTGAGAATACTGGTATTTTTACTGCTTGCATTCCACTTTCTTTTAAAATACCTGTTCCATATTGTGAATCCTTTAATTTCACACCTAACATAGTCTGTACCGCAATATTAACCATAGGCACTCCTGTAACCTTACTTAATATAGGTACAGTTCTTGAAGCTCTTGGATTTACTTCTATTACATAAATATCTTTTCCATCAAATACATATTGAATATTTACAAGTCCTATTACATTTAATTCTTTAGCTATTTTTTTAGTATTTTCCACTAACTTATTTATCGTTTCTTTAGAAAGAGTCATAGTTGGATAAACAGTTATACTATCACCTGAATGCACTCCTGTTCTCTCAACATGTTCCATTATTCCTGGTATCAGTATATCCTCTCCGTCACATATAGCATCTACTTCTATTTCAGTTCCTTTAACATATTTATCTATAAGTATAGTATGTTCATTAGATAAGTTTACTGCTTCATTCATATACTTTTCTAAAGCTTCCTTGTCGTATACTACCTGCATAGCTCTTCCCCCTATTACATAGGACGGTCTTACTATAACAGGATATCCTAATTTTTCAACAACTCTATAAGCTTCCTCCATGTTTGTAACTGCATGACCTGTTGGAGTTTTTATATTAATATCTTCTAACAAGTTTCTAAACTTATCTCTATCCTCTGCTAAATCTATAGATTTAAAACTTGTACCTAATATGTTAACTCCTTTTTTATTAAGTTTTTCTGCTAGATTAATAGAAGTTTGTCCTCCGAATTGAAGTATAACTCCTTTTGGTTTTTCTTTTCTTATTACATTCATTACATCATCTATATACAATGATTCAAAATATAATTTATCTGAAGTATCAAAATCTGTACTTACTGTTTCAGGATTATTGTTTATCATAATCGATTCATATCCTGCATTTTTAATAGCCCACGCCCCATGTACACAGCAATAATCAAATTCAATTCCTTGACCTATTCTAATTGGACCTGAACCTATAACCATAATCTTTTCTTGTGGAGATACTACATTTTCTTCCTCTCTTTCATAGCATGAATAATAATAAGGTGTTTGTGCCTCAAATTCTCCACTACAAGTATCAACCATTTTATAAACTGGATAAATATTTTTTATTTTTTTAACTCTATCTATACGTTCTACATCAATATTAGAAAGTTTACTTATTTGTTCATCTGTAAAGCCCATTGTGCTTGCTTTACAGATTAACTCATCATCTACAACCTTACTTTCTAATTTTTTTTCTACATTAACTATATTGTTTATTCCATTTAAAAACCACATATCAATTTTAGTCATATTATGAATACATTCCATTGAATATCCACGTCTTAGTGCTTCTGCTATAGCAAAAATTCTCTCATCATCCTGTTTCTTTATTTTATCTTCTAATTGCTCATTAGATAAATTTTCTCCGTTTTCTAATTTAATTCCTACTAATTTGCTTTCTAAACAAGTTACAGCTTTTAAAAACGCACTTTCAAAGTTTCTGTCAATAGCCATAATTTCTCCAGTAGCTTTCATTTGAGTTCCCAAATTTCTTTCCGCTGTATTAAACTTATCAAAAGGCCATTTAGGCATTTTTACTACCACATAATCTAAGGCTGGTTCAAAACAAGCACTAGAATTTTTAGTTACATAATTCTTTAATTCATCTAAGCTGTAACCTATAGCTATCTTTGATCCAATTTTAGCAATTGGATATCCCGCTGCTTTAGATGCTAAAGCACTTGAACGACTAACTCTTGGATTTACTTCTATAACTATATAGTTGCTGCTTTTAGGGTCTAATGCAAATTGTATATTGCATCCACCTTCTATTTTTAGATTTCTTATTATTTTAAGTGCTGAACGTCTCAACATATGATATTCACTATCTCTTAATGTTTGAGAAGGTGCTACTACAACACTATCACCTGTGTGAACCCCAACTGGGTCTATGTTTTCCATATTACATACTATTATGCAGTTATCCTTCTTATCTCTAATAACCTCATACTCAAGTTCTTTCCATCCAGCTACACTTTGTTCTAATAAAATTTGATTTATAGGACTCATTTTTATCCCTCTATCACATATTTCTAAATATTCTTCCATATTTTCAGCTATTCCGCCACCAGTTCCTCCAAGAGTATATGCAGGTCTTATTATAATAGGAAGTCCATTTTTCTCTACAAATTCTTTGCACTGGTCAATGTTAACTGCTATTGTGCTCACTGGAATAGGCTCATCTATTTCAAGCATTAACTTTTTAAATTCTTCTCTGTCTTCAGCCTTTTTTATAGCCTCACTATTTATTCCTAAAAGTTTAACATTATATTTATTTAACACACCTTTTTCTTGCAGTTCCATAGCTATATTTAAAGCCGTTTGTCCCCCAAACCCTGCAAGTATACCATCTGGTCTTTCTTTTTCGATTATTTTTTCAATAACTTCTACTTTTAAAGGTTCAATATAAACTTTATCTGCCATATTCATATCCGTCATTATTGTAGCCGGATTACTATTTACTAAAATTGTTTTTATACCTTCTTCTTTTATAGCTTTACAAGCTTGTGTACCTGAATAATCAAATTCTGCCGCCTGTCCAATTATTATAGGACCTGAACCTAAAATTATAACTTTTTTTAAATTTTTATCTAATGCCATATTTTTTTGCCTCCTTCAGATGTGTTATATTGCTTTTTTTTCTACGACGTTGTTCATACTGTCAATAAATTTATCAAATAAATAGGCTGAATCTATAGGTCCTGGTGATCCTTCTGGATGAAATTGCACCGAAAATACTGGTAAAACTTTATGTCTAATTCCTTCTACTGTATTATCATTTAAATTTATATGTGTAACTATCAATTCTTTATCTTTAATACTTTCTTCTCTAACTGCATATCCATGGTTTTGTGATGTAATATATGCTTTATCTCTTTCTATATCGTATACTCCATGATTTCCACCACGATGACCAAATTTCATTTTATAAGTATCTCCTCCAAAAGTAAGGCAAAGTATTTGGTGTCCTAAACAAATTCCAAAAGTAGGTTTAGCCTTAACAATTTTTTTCACAGTCTCTACCGTTTCTGGAACATCTTTTGGATCTCCTGGTCCGTTACTTAACATTACACCTTCAGGGTTTATTTCCATTATTTTTTCAAAACTCGTATTGTATGGCACTACTGTTATATCACAATCTCTATTCTTTAAATTTTCTATAATATTTGCCTTTGCTCCAAAATCCATTAAAACTACTTTATGTCCCTTACCTTCGATATGATATATTTCCTTTGTACTTACTTCTTCAACAAAATTTATTTTACTGTCAGATTTTTTTATGTATTCTTCTAATTCTGCAACTGTCTTGTCTTCATTAGTTATTACACATTTCATAGTCCCACTATTTCTTATTAGCTTAGTTATACTTCTTGTATCCAAACCCGATATTCCAACTATATTCATTCTCTCTAACATACTGCTTAAAGTTTCTTCATTCATATAGTTTGATGGATTTTCACATATTGATTTAACTATAAGACCTCTTGCATATATTTTTTTTGATTCATTTTCTTTCTTATTCACTCCATAATTACCTATAAGAGGATAAGTCATATTTATAATTTGTCCAGCATATGAAGGATCTGTAACTATTTCTTGATATCCTGTCATTGAAGTGTTAAAAACAAGTTCTCCTACAGTTGTTCCTTTTTTTCCAAACCCTTTTCCTCTAAAAACCGTTCCATCTTCTAAATATAATATTGCATTCACCTTTTATTACCTCCTCGTAATTGTAAACACATTCTTTTATCCTGTAATTTTATGCATTCATCTATATATATTTTTCTTAACTTTCATGCATTCACCCGACAATAATCCTTGTCATATTATATCTTTCATCATATAGTATTCATTCTTTTTTAATTTTTATACATTTTTTATTAATATTTATACATAGGTTATCATTTTGAAATTTTAATGTCAATAGCATATATACACAAAAAAACCTTCTGCTAGAGAGCAGAAGGTTTCACTTGTTTTACACCACTGTTTCACCACCTTTTCAATCTCTCTGGACTAAATTAAAGGTATAAATATATTATATTTTGCATAAAAAAAACTTCTGCTAAAAGACAGAAGGATACTGTAATATTGCACCAGCACCTTTTTAGCCTCTCGGACTATATTAAAGGGTTTTGCATTTATTTTAATTTCTAAAATCATAACACATATCTAAAGATATGTCAACTCAACATTCGTTATTTTTTTAACAATGTGTTATTTTTAAGCAGAATATGTTATTTTTATTTTTTCCGAACATTATTTTATATTTTTACGATATAATTCGAACATTATCGTTAATTATATATTTTTTTCAAAATAATATTAACTTTTTATGTTATTTGTCGTATAATCTATATATCTATATAAATTCAAAAATATTTTAACTAATATTTAAATATAATACTGATATTTTTTTAACAATGTTTTTTCAAAATTGTGCAAGGAGGTTTTTAAATGATTAAACAATGGGAAGGCTTTACCTCAGGTAATTGGATAGAAAATATAAATGTAAGGGATTTTATCCAAAAAAATTATACTTTATATGAAGGAGATAGTAACTTTCTAGAAAACTCAACAGAAAGAACTAAAAAACTTTGGAATAAAACATACTCACTCATAGTTGAAGAAATAAAAAAAGGTATTCTTGATGTTGAAGTTGAAAAATTTTCAGGAATAGACAACTTTGAACCTGGATATTTAGATAAAGAAAACGAGCTGATTTTAGGATTTCAAACTGATGTGCCATTTAAAAGAATAGTTAATCCTTATGGTGGTATGAGAATGGTTGAACAGTCTTTAGCCGAGTATGGCTTTACATTAAAAGACGGTTTAAAAGAATCTTTTAATGAATTTAGAAAGACACATAACCAAGGTGTTTTTGATGCTTATACAGAAGAAACTAAAACAGCTAGACATGTTGGATTATTAACAGGTCTTCCTGATGCTTATGGGAGAGGAAGAATTATAGGCGACTATAGAAGAATTGCTCTATATGGAATGGATTATTTGATAAAACAAAAACAAAAAGACTTCAAGAACTTAAAAGGTGCTGCATCAGAAGAAGTTATAAGACTTCGAGAAGAAATTTCAGAACAAATAAGAGCTATGCAGCAAATAAAAAATCTAGCTAAAAATTATGGTATAGATATTTCTGAACCTGCTAAAAATGCACAAGAAGCTGTTCAATTTTTATATTTAGGCTACTTAGCCGGTGTTAAAGAAAACAATGGTGCTGCAATGTCTCTTGGAAGAACTTCTTCCTTTATAGATATATATATTGAAAGAGACATTAAGAACGGTTTAATAACAGAAAAAAAAGCTCAAGAAATAATTGATCAATTTGTTATTAAATTAAGATCAATAAGACATTTAAGAACTCCTGAATATAATGAATTATTTGCAGGTGACCCTAACTGGATAACAGAATCAATTGCTGGTATAGGAATTAACGGAAAGCCGCTAGTTACTAAAACATCTTTTAGATTTTTGCATACTCTAACTAATTTAGGTCCTGCTCCTGAACCTAACATGACAGTATTATGGTCTGAAAAACTACCTTGTAACTTTAAAAAGTATTGTGCTAAAATGTCTATAAAAACCGACTCAATTCAATATGAAAATGATGATATTATGAGACCTGTATATGGAGATGATTACGGGATTGCTTGTTGTGTATCAGCAATGCAAATAGGTAAGCAAATGCAATTTTTTGGTGCTCGTGCAAATCTTGCAAAATCAATACTGTACGCTATAAACAGCGGTATTGATGAAGTTAAAAGGGAAAAGGATGGAAGCTTAATTAAAGTTATACCTGCAATTCCAACACTAGAAGATGAAATTTTAAACTATAATGAAGTTAAAGAAAATCTTTGGAAAGCACTAGAATATATAGCTGAACTTTATGTAAATACCATGAATACTATTCACTATATGCATGATAAATATGCTTATGAAGCAAGTCAAATGTGTCTTCACGATACTAAAGTCCATAAATTTATGGCCTTCGGTATAGCTGGACTTTCTTGTGCCGCAGACTCATTAAGTGCAATAAAATATGCTAAAGTTAAACCTATAAGAGATGAAAACGGAATTGCTGTAGATTTCGAAATCGAAGGTGATTATCCTAAATTTGGGAATGACGATGATAGAGTTGATGATATAGCTATAGAATTAGTTAAAAAATTCACAGGAGAATTAAAAAAGCATTCAACTTATAGAAATGCTGAACATACTTTATCGGCTTTAACTATAACTTCAAATGTAGTTTACGGTAAAAAAACTGGTTCTACTCCAGATGGGAGACTTAAAGGTGAACCTCTAGCTCCTGGCGCTAACCCTATGCATGGAAGAGATATTAACGGTGCACTGGCATCACTTAATTCCGTAGCTAAGATTCCTTATAGAGAATGGTGCCAAGATGGTGTTTCAAATACTTTCTCAATAGTACCAAATGCTCTAGGAAAAGATGAAGCTATACAAATAGATAATCTTGTAAATATTTTAGATGGATATTTTGCACAAGGTGCCTTCCACTTAAATGTAAATGTATTAAGTCCACAAACTTTAATAGACGCTATGGAAAATCCAGATAAATACCCAACTCTTACTATAAGAGTTTCTGGTTATGCTGTTCATTTTAATAGACTAACTAGACAACAGCAGCTTGAAGTAATAAAGAGAACTTTTCATAAAACAATGTAGTAAAAGAAGGTGTATACTAATGATAAAAGGTAGAATTCATTCTTTTGAAAGCATGGGCTTAGTTGATGGACCTGGAATTAGAAATGTAGTTTTTTTTCAAGGTTGCCCTCTTAGATGCCTTTTCTGTCATAATCCAGATACCTGGAATTTTGACGAAGGTATAGAAATATCCAGTGAAGAATTAATAAATAAAATTATAAAATTCAAACCTTACTTTAAAAATAACGGTGGAGTGACCTTCTCTGGTGGAGAACCTTTAATGCAACCTAAATTTTTATTAGAAATGCTAAAGTTGTGTAAAAAACACAACATCCATACTACTATAGATACTTCTGGCTGTGGAAGTGGAAATTATGAAGAAATCTTAAAATATACAAACTTAATATTACTAGACATAAAACATTCAACTAATGATGAATTTAAAACTCTAACAGGTGTTTCAATGAAAAATCTTATAAAGTTTATAGAAGTTATTAACTCTTCTCATACTAAGGTATGGATAAGACATGTTATAATTCCTGGTATTACAGATTCTAATAAACATCTAGAAAAACTAAAAGAAATAATTAAAAAAATTAAAAATGTAGAAAAAATTGAATTTTTGCCTTATCATACACTAGGTATTGATAAATATAAAACTTTAAATTATGATTTTAAACTAAAAAATTTAGAACCTATGGATAAAAATAAATGTAAAGCTCTAGAACAAACCTTTATTACAACATTATTAAGTTGAAAATCAAAAAATCACAGAGGACCATTGACAGTAAACACTATCTGTCAATGATCCTCTTATTTATTCTATACAATCTAAACCATCTGGATTTACAAAAATAGTAGAGCCTTCAAATTTAAGTACACTAACTTCATCAAAATCAAATATTACTTCCCCACAAAAGCAACCTTGATTTCTTAAAAATACATTAACACCTACCCCTTTGAATTTACATTGAATAATATCTTTTAATGTAAAATCTTCTAATAATTCATCACAAGAATATGTTAAATCATCCTCTAAGACATTTTCTACTACTTGAAGTTCTTTGTTATTTATATCATCCTCTATAATTTCTGGCAAACACTTTTCAGAACTCTGTATAACAGGTTGCACATCGCAAATTCCTTGTTGATCTATTTTCTCATTCTTAGCATAATTATCTATAATAATAGAAAGTATTTTTTTAAGTAATTCAAAAAGAATAATAAAAACAAGTAAATTACTACATAAATTCGTATAATTATTACCTTTTGTTAAATTATAAATTAAGAGTAAGACTAAAATTAAATCTAACATTTTAAACGTTCCTTTGTTATATAATTTTATAAGAATAAGTTTGATATAAATATATATTTATATCAAACTTATTGTCTTATTTCATATCAAATTTTAATTATATTTTAGAAGAAGAAATCTATTGCTATACCACTAACATAGAAAATTCTTCCTCCAGTTGCTCTAAGGCTTATTACATTATCAAAACCATCTACGACCTCACCAGCAATAAAAATACCACTTCTAAGTCTAACAACTATTCTTGATCCTCTATAATTTTTTCTTATAAACTCTGTTAAAGTCATAGGAGAATTCCCACATGGATTACATAAATTTTCAAAATTATTATTCATTTCACACATAATTTCACCTCCCACCTATTAAATAAGTTTCTGTGTTTTTTATTGAAAATTTATAAATCTACCACATCAATCATATCTTCAAAATCATCCAAATTACCCATAGATTGTATTATATCTCTTAATTCTGGATCGTTCTCTGATAACACCATATCTTTTAGTTCTGGATCATTTTCTGATATCACCATATCTCTTAACTCCAAATCATTATCCAACAGCGAAATATTATCTAATTCAGATCCATTACCTTGAGCAATATTATTCTGCATTTCCGATATATTAGTTGTATCTTCTCCTAATATACCCGAATCATTTGGATTAATATTAGTTGAGCTATTCATCCCTCTCATAAATTCACTTCCTTTTTCTTATTGTAATTGTTTTGTATATCTTATATTTTTACGTATTTTTATTTTGAAAGGCTTGATATGAAATGATTCCATATCAAACTTGAAATTCTATTTCATTAGAAAAAGAAATCTATCGCAGCAGCATTAACATAAATAATTCTTCCTTGACGAGTTCTAAGACCTATTACATTATCAAAACCATCCACAACCTCACCAGCAACACATTTTCTGCTTCTAAGACCAATAACTATTCTTGAACCCGCATAATTTCTTCTTATAAATTGTGCTAATGGCATTTAATTTCCTCCCCCCTTGAATTATTTTTAAACTTTAGTTTTCCAATTTATTAACATTAGTTAGTAGGCAACAAGGGATGTCCACTTCCCCCTTATATATAGTATTAACAAATGATGAAAATGGTTACTTCGCAAAAATTTAATTCTCCCATCATAGCATAAAATTATATAGTACTTTTATATAGCACTAGAAACCATGTGGTATATACTAATAAAACGAGTAAAAAATAAGCTTAAAGATAGATTTTTCTACCTTTAAGCTTATTTTAGTTTATAGTTTTGCCTTAGCAAAATTTCTAATTGGTGTAAAACTTTTAATTGTGATTTAATGTATAATCATCTACAAGTTTAACTAACTTATCTATATCAGGCTTATTTATTTGAGCATCTGCTCCTACTGCCTGACCTTTATGATATAAATCATCAGTTATTAATGAAGAGAATATTATAACTGGTAGTTTTCTTAGTATATTATCTTCCTTTATTCTTCTAGTTAGAGTATGACCATCCATTTGAGGCATTTCAATATCTGTTATTAATGCATCAACATTTTCTAAAAATCTTTCTCCCTTTTCTTTTAAAAGTTCTCTTAAATAATCCAATGTCTGCTCTCCATCATCAAAAAATGTTAGGTTACTATAGCCTGCTTCCATTAATACATCACTTAACATTTTTCTTATAATTCTAGAATCCTCTGCTATAATCACCTTACTATCAGATCTGTCTTTACTATATTGTATTTTTTCAATTCTTTTATCATAACCACCATAAGATTCCATTATATCCATAACTATTTTTTCAAAATCTAGTAACATTAATATTTTATTATTCCCCATCAATATATTACCTATAACTAAAGAATTTTCAGCAATTGAATCTGGTTTTCTAATATTATCCCACCCTATACGATGTATTCCTAAAACCTTATCTACTAAAAATGCTACCTTCGTTCTATTAAATTCACACAGTATTATCATTCTTTTTTCAGTATCATTATATTGTTTTTCCAAAGTATATTTTAAATCTATTACAGTTATAATATCATCTCGAACCAGTGTAGCACCCGCTACAGATGGATCTACATTAGGAATTTTAGTGATATTATCTAACATTAGTATTTCCTTTGTTTTTAACACATTAATAGCATAATGCTTTGAACCTACTGTAAATTCCAATACCTCTACTTCTCCAGTTCCACTTTCTAATAAAATACCTGTATTATTCATGAATTCCCCTCCATTAATTATATACTTTTATTTATGTTTAATACTTTTTAATCTTATTATATTTTTATTCGTAGTAATATAAACAAAAAAAGCCAGTGTAAAAAACTTAATAGTTTTTTTAACACTGACTTTTTCAAAGCTTAGCATCTCATACTATCTTTAAAGACTGTCAAGTAAAATATTAACTTTTACATTTAACATAACATTACTGTATTATAATTAGTTAAATTCTCAATGAACCTATCTATTAATAGCTTATTTTTATTACATTTTAGCATATATACTTTTTATTTTCAATAGATATATATTGGAGAATCCATCCACAAAACTTTTAAAAAGATGTTACGAAATATTATTATACTATCTTTCTACTTCCTGGCTTAACATATTCTATTCCTTGTTTGCAAAGTGGACACTCATCAACAGCAAAACTTTCAATTTCTAATTCGATAGCGCTGTATATAGGGTATTCAATATTGCTGCTTTTTCTATCAACTATGCTTGCAATTCCCACTACTTCTCCTCCAAGAGCTTTTATAACTTCTGCTGTTTCTAAAGAAGACTTTCCTGTAGTTACTACATCCTCTGTTATCAATACCTTTTGACCTGGTTTTATTTCAAATCCTCTTCTTAGAGTCATTTTTCCATCTACTCTTTCAGTAAATATAGCTGGCTTTCCTAATTGACGTCCAAGCTCATATGCCACAACTACACCGCCCATTGCAGGTCCTAATACTATATCAAACTCTAAATCCTTCACCTTATTATAAACAACACTTAAAACTTTTTCAGCTTTATTTGGATATTGTAAAAGTTTAGCACATTGAACATATCTATTACTGTGTCTTCCTGATGATAATAAAAAGTGACCTTCTAATAGTGCTTCAACTTCCTTTAATATTTCAATTACATTTATATTATTATTCATTTTTATTCCTCCAATTTTTTTAGTTTTCAAATACCTTAAAGCAAAAGTAATCTATACTTTTATTTTATTATTCCTCTTATCTCACTTAAATCTTTAATTCCTTCATCAGTCATGAATTTCTCAATTCCATTTATTATATCTAAACAAATATCTGGTTTTATAAAATTGGCACTTCCTACTTGAACTGCATGAGCTCCTGCCATTATGAACTCTATAGCATCTTCCGCATTGCTTATTCCACCCATTCCTACTACAGGAACATCTATATTCTTACATACCTCATACACCATTCTTAAAGCTATAGGTTTAATGGCTGGACCTGATAATCCCGCAGTTACATTATTGAAAATTGGCTTTCTCTTTTTTATATCTATGGCCATAGCTTTAAAAGTATTTACCATAGATATAGAATCTGCTCCTGCTTCACAACATTTATATGCCATATCTACTATATCTTCTGCATTAGGTGATAATTTAACCATTAAAGGTTTTTTACATATGTTTTTTACTTCTGAAACTACTTTATACGCTACATCTGACTTTATTCCAAAAGCCATGCCTCCATGTTTTACATTTGGACAAGAAATATTAAGCTCTATTATATCTACATCTGTATTATTTAGTTTCTCTACGCCCTTTAAATAATCTTCTATAGAGCCTCCCCCTAAATTAGCAAGTATAACTGTATCTAATTTTCTCATCTTAGGAAGTTCACGTTCTATAAAATTATTTACTCCAGGATTTTGAAGTCCAACACTATTCATCATACCACTGCTAGTTTCGTGTATCCTTATTCCGTCATTTCCTTCTTTTTTATTTATAGTAAGTCCTTTTGTAGAAATTCCTCCAAGCTTTGATACATCATATATTTGTGAATATTCATCACCAAATCCAAAGGTACCAGAAGCAGCAATTACTGGGTTTTTTAAATCAATTCCACATATATTTACATTAAGCATCTAAAACCAAATCCCTTCCGTTGAAAACTGGACCATCTTTACACGTTCTCTTGTTTCCATCCTTAGTTTTACAAGTACATACTAAACAAGCTCCTATACCACAAGCCATTCTATTTTCCATTGAAACATAAACTTCTACATCTTTATCTAAACACATCTTTGCAACTTTTTGCATCATAACTTCTGGTCCACAGCATATTACCATATCATACTCTTCTGGCTTCAATAACTCTGTTACATATCCTTTATGCCCAACACTTCCATTTTCTGTGGATATTTTAACATTATTAGTATACTTATTAAGACTTCCTACACCATAAACTTCATCTCTAAAACCACAGTATAAATCTATTTCACATTCTTTAAGCTCTTTTATTAAGTAGTTAAGTGGAGCAATACCAATTCCACCTGATACTACAGCAACCTTACCTTTTATTTTCTCTTTATCAAACCCGTTACCTAGTGGTCCTATTATTTGAATCTTATCGTTAACTT
This sequence comes from Clostridium ganghwense, assembly GCF_026735165.1. Taxonomy (GTDB): domain Bacteria; phylum Bacillota; class Clostridia; order Clostridiales; family Clostridiaceae; genus Clostridium_H; species Clostridium_H ganghwense. The sequence continues at coordinate 758,271 of NZ_JAPQES010000001.1, forward strand.
TTAACTTGCTAAAAAGTTTAGTTCCTTTACCAACGACAGCATAAAGAAAAGTTATTCCGTCTTCCTCTACATCATGTACACTAATAGGTCTTGGTAAAAAAGGTCCATCTTCCCAACACTTCACCATATAAAATTGTCCTGGCTTTGCTTCAAAATTCCCTTTAACCTTAAGCTTAAATATTTCTGAAGAAATCTCTTTATTTTCAATAACTAACTCTTGTGTACATATCATATTGTTATCTCCTCATTTCCAATGCTTGTTTCATTTTTAGCACTTCTTTTCTTGCACATTCTGCAAATTCTTTTTCTCCATTCTCATATTTTTTATAACCTAAGAGAATACCTCTTGAAGAATTAACAACTCCTCCATTACCATTTTTTAAATAAACTCCTGCTTCTTCTGCACCTCCACCTTGTGCCCCAAAACCAGGTATTAGGAAGAATGAGTTATTATATTTCTCTCTTATTTTCATTCCATCTTCAGCAGTTGTGCATCCTACTACTGCTCCTATAGAACTATATCCGCATTTCCCTAAAGCTTCTTCTCCTAATTTTTGAAGTTTTTCTCCTACAATATCATAAACTTTTTTACCTTCACTACTATTTACATACTCAAAATCTTTTGATCCTTTATTAGATGTTCTAAGCAGTACGAAAAGTCCTTTTTCCTTATTTTTAACATAGTCCAAATATGGCTCTATACTATCCATTCCCATATATGGGTTCAATGTTATAAAGTCCGTTTCAAAATCTCCTTCAAAGTGAGCTTTCGCATACATTTCTGCTGTTTTTGAAATGTCTCCTCTTTTAACATCAGAAATAGCTATACATCCTAAGCTTCTTATATATTCTAAAGTTCTTTTATATGCCATAAGCCCTTTTATTCCATAGGCTTCGTAATATGCTATTTGAACTTTATAACAAGCTGTATGCTCTGCTGTAGCATCAATTATCTTTTTATTAAATTCAAATATAGCATCCTCTATATTTGTAAACTTTTCTGCGAACCACTTAGGAATATAGTCGTAAGAAGTATCTAGCCCTACACACACATTTCCTTTTTTATTTACTACCTCATATAACTTGTCTATTATCACTTTTATCTACTCTCCTTATCATTTGTATACACTATTTTTCCACCTTTTATGGTCATAAGAATTTCTCCTGAAACCTTTTTCTCATTGAAAGGAGTGTTTTTTCCCTTTGATTCAAATTCTTCTGAGTTTATAGTATATTCTTTATCTAAGTCTACTAATGCAAAATCCGCATCATATCCTACAGTTATTTGCCCTTTATTAAGTCCCATAATTTCTGCCGGTCTTTTAGACATTATTTCTGATAATTTATTTAAAGTTATTCCTTCCTCTTTAACAAGTTTTGTATAACATACTGAAAAAGATGTTTCTATTCCAGAAATTCCTGGTGATCCATTTTTCTTATCTTCTTCAGTATGAGGAGCATGGTCAGTTGCAATTGCATCTACAAAACCATCTTTAATCGCTTTAATTAAGAAGTTTACATCTTCTTTACCTCTCATTGGAGGATTAACTCTATATTCTGTTTCGTCCGTTAAAGCTAAATGATGTGGTGTCACTTCACAAGTTATATCATAGCCTTCTTTTTTAGCTTGTATTACATCCATCATGGCTTCTTTTGTGCTTACATGTGCCATATGAAGCTTACAATTTGTAAATTTTGCAAGAGATATATCTCTCCAAGTCATCATATTCTCTGCCATTCTCATGTCTATATTACTCATTTCAGGGTTTTCTGCATGAGATATAACTGTTATATTTTTTTCTCTTGCCTTTATCATAGCATCTAGCATAACTTTATTATCTGCTACCCCTTTACCATCATCCGAAATAAATTTAACAGCAGAAGTTAAGCTATCTAAATGACTTATGTCACTTCCTTCTAAATTTCTAGTTATAGACACAACCTGATGAGCATCTACAAGTCCAACTTGCTGAGCTCTTTCCGTTACATAATTAAATGTATCCATACTTGAGCAAACAGGATTTGTATTTGCCATAAGATTCACACCAGTATATCCGCCTCTTACCGATGCCTTGCTTCCACTTAAAATATCCTCTTTATGAGTAAAGCCTGGTTCTCTAAAATGTGCATGCATATCTATGAAGGAAGGAAGAAGCACTTTGCCTTTTCCATCTATAACTTCACAATCTTTGCATATAGATTTACCTATTTCAAAAATCTTTCCAGCATATATATATACATCTCCATAAAAACTTTGAGCAAAATCTACAACTCTAACATTCTTAATTAAAACTTCCATATCTCACCCTTCTTTCCTCTATACTCTAAATGTATTGTGGTTATTTTATAGAAGCTCTTTTGTGTATGCTTCATCACAATACTTACATCTATACTCTCTGTTATCTTCATCTACAAGATAAAACTGCTGTGGAATATCTTTCTCTATAGAGGTTATGCATCTTGGGTTTTTACATTCTAAAACATTTTCTACTTCTTTTGGTAAGTTTAAGCTAACCTTTTCTTTTGATACTTCATTTTCTATAATAGTGATTGTTATATTTGGATCAATTAAACCTAGTATAGTAAAATCTATATCTATATCATTTTCAATTTTTATTATGTCTTTTTTACCATGTTTTTTACTGTTAGCATTCATAATAAGTGCTACAGGAAATTCTGCTTTATCTAATCCTAAATAATTGAAAATACTTATTCCTTTTCCTGCTTTAATATGATCTATTACTATTCCGTTTTTTATGCTATCTATATTCAACATTATTCACACACCCCCAAAAGTTTTGCAATTAACGCCATTCTTGCGTACATACCGTATTTTGTTTGCTGAAAATAACATGCTCTTGGATCATTATCTACTTCAGCCGCAATTTCATTAACTCTTGGTAGAGGATGTAAAATAATCATATCTTTCTTTGCTAATTTCATTTTTTCTTCATTTAATACATAACTATCTTTAAGTCTTAAATAATCTTCTTCATTAAAGAATCTTTCTTTTTGTACTCTAGTCATGTAAAGAATATCTAATTTATCAACTACGTCTTCTAATCTATCTACTTCTACAAATTCAATATTATTTTTTATAAGAACTTCTTTCTTTATATAATCTGGAATTTTTAATTCTTCTGGTGAGATTAATACAAATTTATTATTTTTATATCTAGATAAGGCTTTAACTAACGAATGAACTGTTCTTCCGAATTTTAAATCTCCGCAAAGACCAATTGTATGATTTGAAAACTCTCCTTTTTTCCTTCTTATAGTAAGTAAATCTGTTAATGTTTGAGTTGGATGTTGGTGTCCACCATCTCCTGCATTTATAACCGGAACTTCTGAGTACATTGAAGCAACTTTAGCTGCTCCTTCTTTAGGATGTCTCATAGCTACAACATCTGCATAGCCTCCAACTACTCTTATAGTATCAGCTACACTTTCTCCCTTTGAAGCCGAGCTAGAATTAGCATCCGAGAAACCTAATACCTTTCCACCAAGTCTTAACATAGCTGCTTCAAAGCTAAATCTTGTTCTTGTGCTAGGTTCAAAGAAAAGAGTGGCAAGAAGTTTCCCTTCACCTATCTTAGAATATTTATCTGGATTCTCAATAATTTTTTCTGCTAAATTAAAAACTTCTTCTAATTCCTCTGTTGAAAAATCCATTGGATCAATTAAATTTCTTCCTTTTAACATATTATTTCCTCCTTCTCAGTCTCACTGGACTAAACTTAAAGGTTATTAAAAAATGCCTTCTCTTAACAGAGAAGGCATAGTTATCCTATGATTAATTTATACTAAAATTATTTTACATACAAATATAAAATTAATTTCTAGCGCTCTTCCTTCTCCATATCTCGTACAGAATTAAAGGCATCCTTATTAACTTTTAAACAATTTTATCATATATACATATAAAAAGCAATAATTTTTTTATAATTTCAACTAACTTATATTGATGATTTAATTTCTAATCTATAAAAAGAGAACCTAAATACATATTTATACGTATTTAGATTCTCCTTAATTTATGCTATTCCGAAACTTGCAAGAATTAATATAATTACAAGAGTACATACTGGAATTATAAGTGAACACATACCAATATCAGCATATGATTCTTTATGTGTTAATCCACATATTCCAAGTAATGTTATAACTGCTCCATTATGTGGTAATGTATCAAATCCACCACAAGCTAAAGTTGCTATTCTATGAAGTACTTCTGGACTTATTCCTGCTGCCTTAGCCATTTGTAAGTATTGATCTCCTAATGCTGCAAGTGCTATACTCATACCACCTGATGCTGAACCTGTTACACCTGCAAGTACATTTACAGATATTGCTTCTGATATTAATGGGTTGCTTGAAATTCCAAGAATTGCTCCTTTGATTATAGCAAAAGCTGCAAGTGATTTAATGACGTTTCCATATCCAACCTCTGAACATGTATTTGTAATTGCAAGAAGAGAACCTATTGCACCTTGGTTAACTGACTTTTTAGTATTTTTTAATCTCTTTAAGTTTGTAAGTATAGTAAATATAATTGAAATAACTAATGCAATAATTAAACTCCAAATACCTTTAACTTTTGCCAATTCAGTTCCATAGTCTTTTAAATATGATCCATCTATTCCTGGAAAGTACATTTTTCCTAAAATAAAATTAAGCACTAAAACTATAATAATAGGTGCTAAAGAAAGCCAAAAACTCGGTAGTTCACTAATATCTATTTTATTTATAACTTCATCTGGATGATCTCCATATCCTTCTCCAGCTCCTTTAGCTTTTTTAGTTCTATAAGATAGCCAGAATAAACCGCCTCCACACATTAGTACAGCTGCAATAATACCTAAAACTGGTGCTGCATATGCGTCTGTTCCAAAGTATGGCATTGGGATAGCATTTTGGATTTGAGGTGTTCCTGGAAGTGCTGTCATTGTAAAACTGAAAGAACCTAAAGCAATTGAACCTGGAATCAATCTCTTTGGTATATCTGCTTCTTTATATAAAGAAGTTGCTATTGGATATACTGCAAAAGCAACAACAAATAATGATACTCCACCATAAGTTAATATTGCGCATGATAACACAACTGCTGCAATAGCTTTATCTTTTCCCAATTTTTTTGCAATTGTATGAGCTATAGCTTTTGCTGCTCCTGAGTCATCCATTATTTTACCAAAAACAGCTCCTAATAAGAATATTGGGAAATATGATTTTGCATATCCTGCAAAAGATTTCATAAATATTTCTGTATATGTGGCCATTAAATGAGCATCAGCTCCTCCACTCATAAGTGCTGCAAATAGTGCTAAAGCTGGTGCAAGAACAAGTACACTTATACCTCTATACGCAAGATACATTAATAATGCCAATGAAACAATAACACCTATAACGCCCACTAAATATTCCTCCTTTTTTTGTTATTTATTTATTTCATTATTTATTTCATTATTTTTTTTATTATAGAATTTAATAATTGCGTATAAATACAATTATTGTTTAAGGCCCATAATCTTCTCTTTAAAAATTCTTTCATCCATTAATGTAAGGTCTTCAGCAATAATTGGTTTAAAATTCATTTGGCCTAATATATCTTTTTCCAATTCAATACCTGGATCAATTTAAATACTCCTCTTTCTGTTATACAAAACTGGTTGTCCATTTTTTTTCAGCATACTCTCCATTGAATCCCCATGGGTCACACCTCCAACATATTTCTATTTTTATATACTTCGTAAATTTTTTAACAACACCTCCTCTATAAAATTTGCTTGAAAATCCAAAGATATAATTTTGTGTGTTTTTTCACATTGTATTAATATATATTCATAAATATGAGAATAAATTCTAAAATAAATATAAAATCTTTTCAATTTGTAAATATAAATAAAAAAGACGCTCTATACATGAACGTCTTTTTTATTTACATTATATTCTCTATTAAGTTATAATATACTAATTTAAATAGTATTTAGACTATTCCAAAGTTTGCAAGAATTAATATAATTACAAGTGTACATATTGGAATTATAAGTGAACACATACCTATATCAGCATATGATTCTTTATGTGTTAATCCACATATTCCAAGTAATGTTATAACTGCTCCATTATGTGGTAATGTATCAAATCCACCACAAGATAAAGTTGCTATTCTATGAAGTACTTGTGGATCAATACCATTAGCTTGAGCCATGTCCATATATGTTTTTCCTAATGCTTCAAGTGCTATACTCATACCACCTGATGCTGAACCTGTTACACCTGCAAGTACATTTACTGATATTGCTTCTGATATTAATGGGTTGCTTGAAATTCCAAGAATTGCTCCTTTAATTATAGCAAAAGCTGCAAGTGATTTGATAACGTTTCCGTATCCAACCTCTGAACATGTATTTGTAATTGCAAGTAGTGAACCTATTGCACCTTGGTTAACTGACTTTTTAGCATCCTTTAATCTCTTTAGATTTGTAAGTATAGTAAATATAATTGCAATAACTAATGAAATAATCAAGCTCCAGATACCTGTAACTTTTGATAATTTAGTTGCGTATTGTTCTAAATATGCTCCATCTGTTCCTGGGAAGTATACTCTTCCTAAAATATAGTTAAGAACTAAAACTATAATTATAGGTGTTAATGCAAGAATAAAAGATGGTAACTTGCTAGTATCTATTGTATTTGTTACTTCATCAGGGTGATCTCCATATCCTTCTCCAGCTGCTTTAGCTTTTTTAGCTCTGTGAGATAGCCAGAATAAACCTCCACCACACATTAATATTGCCGCAATAACACCTAAAGTTGGTGCTGCATATGCATCTGTTCCAAAGTATGGCATTGGAATAGCATTTTGGATTTGAGGTGTTCCTGGAAGTGCTGTCATTGTAAAACTAAATGCTCCTAATCCTATTGAACCTGGAATTAATCTCTTTGGTATATCTGCTTCTCTATATAGTGAAGTTGCTATTGGGAATACTGCAAATGCAACAACGAATAATGATACTCCACCGTAAGTTAATACTGCACATGATAACACAACTGCTGCAATTGCTTTGTCTTTTCCTAATTTTTTTGCAATTGTATGAGCTATAGCTTTTGCTGCTCCTGAATCATCCATAAGTTTACCAAAAACAGCTCCTAATAAGAATATTGGGAAATATGATTTTGCATATCCCGCAAAAGCTTTCATAAATACTTCTGTATATGTTGCCATTAAATGAGCATCTGCTCCTCCACTCATAAGTGCTGCGAATAATGCTAAAATAGGTGCAAGAATAAGTACACTTATACCTCTATATGCAAGGTACATTAATAATGCAAGTGATATAATAACTCCAATAACTCCTAACATAAATTTTCTCCTTTCTATTCTTTAGTATTATTAAAATTCTAGGAAGCAGTATACTTCCTAGAAATTTATAGTTTGATTTGTAAGTTTAAATCTATAAGTTTTGTTTTTATAAGTTTGATTTTATAAGTTTGATTTTGTAAATTTGTTATTTTGTTTTACAAAGCTTCTTAGTTTTTATTTTTGTAAGTTTGTTGTTTTTGTTTTTATAAATTTGTTTTTATTTGTAAGTTTGTAAGTTTGTAAATTTGTAAATTTGTTATCTTGTTTAATAAGCTTTCTATTAGTTAATTTTTATTTAAGTCCCATAAGCTCGTTTTTGAAAATTCTTTCATCCATTAATTTAAGGTCTTCAGCAATAATTGGTTTAAAGTCCATTTGTGCTAATACATCTTTTTCTAAATTAACGCCTGGAGCAATTTCAGTAAGAACTAAACCTTCTTCTCTTAATTCAAATACTGCTCTTTCAGTTATATATAAAACTGGTTGTCCAACTTCTTTAGCATAATCACCACTGAATGTTATTTGTTCAACTTCTGGAACAAATTTTTTAACTTTTCCTTCTTGATTTATAGCTAATTTTCCATCCTCAGCTGCTACTTTTAATCCACCTGCAGTAAATGTTCCGCAGTAAACAGTTTTCTTAGCATTTTGAGTTATATTTATAAATCCACCGCAACCTGCTATTTTAGGACCGAATTTACTAACATTTATGTTTCCTTTAGTGTCACATTGTGCTAATCCTAAGAATGCAACATCTATTCCGCCGCCATCATAGAAATCAAATTGATATGATTCATCTATTATAGCTTCTGCATTTGTAGCTGCTCCAAAACTTAATCCACCAGCAGGTACTCCACCTATTGGGCCAGCCTCTACTGTTAATGTCATGGAATCTCCTATTCCTTCTTCATTAGCTACCATAGCAACTACTTCTGGAACACCTATACCTAGATTTACAACTGAATTTTTTGGAAGTTCCATAGCTGCTCTTCTTGCTATTATTTTTCTTGAATCAAGTTTTGTCTCAGGCATATCATTTAGTGGAACTACAATATCTCCACAATATGCTGGATTAAATTTTTCTCCAAAAGTTTGCATAGTCTTTTCAGGAGTTGCCACAACTACAGCATCTACATATATTCCTGGAATTTTAACTAACTTTGGATCTAAAGCTCCATTTTGAACTACTTTTTCTACTTCAACGATAACAATACCACCTGAATTTTTAGCAGCTTGTGCTATTGAAAGTGATTCTAAGCTTGCCACTTCCTTTTCCATAGTTACATTACCTTTTTCATCGGCATAAGTACCACGAAGTAATGCAACATTTATAGGAAGTGCTTTATATAACAATCTTTCTTCTCCATCAACATTAACAACTTTAACTATATCTTCCTTTGTAATCTCATTTAATTTTCCACCTTCAACTCTTGGGTCTATAAATGTTTTTAAACCAACATGAGTGATTGTCCCCATTTTTCCTGCTGCAATATCTCTAAATAATTGTGAAATTGTTCCTTGTGGAAGATTATAAGCTTCTATTTTGTTTTCAAGTGCTAATTTTTGAAGTTTAGGAGCAAGTCCCCAGTGACCTCCTATAACTCTTTTAACAAGTCCTTCATTACCTAAATGGTTTAATCCTCTCTCTTTACCATCTCCTTGACCTGCTGCATAAACCAAAGTTAAATTACTAGGTTTTTGTTCTTCTAAGAATTTTCTTTCAATACCTGAAGTTATTTCTTCTGGATGACCAGCTCCAACAAAGCCTGATACTGCAATTGTATCTCCATCTTTAATCATTGAAATAGCTTCATCGAAACTTGCTATCTTCGATTTCATACCAATGGCCTCCCTTGTTATACAAGTTTTTTAATAAATAAATATTTAATGTTTATTTATTACTTTTTTTCTTGTGAAAATTTACACAAATATAATAAGCAATTTATATGCCAACACCCCCATACTTTAGTTCAAGTTATTATAAATTGCCACTATATATTTTTTTCTTTCTTTTTAGAATCTTATTTTTAGGTATTGTTGGATTTATTTTGTAAATGTTGTAAATGTTTTCTTACACATTTATTTTTTCCAAAAAATAAGTGTAGTGATATACTTACACTTCTGAACTTTTTCCCAAAGTGTGTAAGTATATCGCTACACTTTTCCATTTTTTTCTTTTCTTCTTACCCTAATATATTATGCTTATTCATCTTTTCATAAAGAGTAGTACGACTTATTTGTAATAACTTTGCTACTTTAGATTTATTCCCTTTGCAAGCTGCTAAAGCATTTAGTATAGCCTCTTTTTCTGCTTTATTAATTACATCATCTAGTTTATAAATTTTTTTAATAACATTGTTCGTACCAATAATTTCTCTTGGTAAATGTTCCATAAGAATTTTTTCTCCATAATTTACAATATTCATAGCTCTTTCTATAACATTTTCTAATTGTCGTATATTCCCCTCCCAAGAATAATTTTTCATACATTCTACTGCTTCTGGAGATATCCCTTTAATATATTTGTTTAATTTCTCACCTATTTTACCTATAAGAAAATCTATTAAAATTTCAATATCATCTTTTCTTTCTCTAAGTGATGGGATTTTAATAGTTAATACATTTAATCTATAATATAAATCTTTTCTGAATTTACCCTCTTTAATCATTTTTTCTAAACATCTATTTGTAGCTGCAATTATTCTTATATCGATATTTTTTGTATAATCAGCTCCTATTCTTTCTACTTCTTTTTCTTGGATAACTCTTAAAAGCTTAACTTGCATAGCTAAAGGCATATCCCCAATTTCATCTAAAAAAATAGTTCCTCCATCAGCTAATTCAAATTTTCCAATTTTGCCCTCCCTATTAGCCCCTGTAAAAGCTCCTTTTTCATATCCAAAAAGTTCAGATTCTAATAATTCTGCTGGAATAGCTGCACAATTAACCTTTACAAAATTACCATAAGCCCTATCACTATCCTTATGTATAGCATGAGCAAAAAGCTCTTTACCTGTTCCACTTTCACCTATAAGCAAAACATTAGACGTTGTACGGGCAGCCTTTTTTGCAAATTCTTTTGTCTTATCCATAATTTCACTATTACCTATTATATTTCCAAAGCTATATGCAGCACTATTATTTTCATGTAAATTTTCACCATATCGTTTAATCTTTTTTTCGATTCTAGTAACTCTTTTAGAAAATGAATCAAAAGATTTTAAATTCCTAAATAATAGTTGTCCAACAGCACCTTGTATTTCTCCATGTTTTATTATAGGGATTCTATTAGCTATTATGTATCTTCCTTTAACCTTCTGAAAATCCACCGTTTCTCTTATTCCCGTTTTTGCTACTATATGCATTCTAGTATTCTCTATAACCTCTTTAACATGTTTACCTACAGCTTCATCCTTATCAATGCCTAAAAATTCAGCATATACTTCACTTATCATTTTTATATGTCCATATTTATCAACAAATACAATTCCATCATAAGTCATTTCTAATACTGTTTCTAAAACTTCTGAGATATCTTTTTCATTTTTAAGTTCTCCAATCAAAGTATTATATTTTGTATCATCCCTGATTAAAGTTATACATCCTACTATTTCTTCATACTGCTTTATGGGAATTTTAGTGATACTTATGATTTTCCCATTAACTTGAATTTGTTCTTTCTCAATCTTTTTTCCCCTTTTTAAACATTCCCTAATATTCAGCTCAGGAAATAGTTCAAAAGCATATTTTCCTAACACTTTTTGTGATTTTATTCCTAAAACACTTTCTGCCTTTTTGTTATAGTTAATAATCTTACTTTCTTTATCTGTCTCAATTACACCAACATAAATATTTTGAAGAATTGTGTCTAATTTCTTTGAAGTATAATCAGTAAAATTATCTATTCCCATTCATTTCTACCCCTTCTACTTAAACATATTATTCTCTACTTTATATTTTATCAGTTACTACTATATAAGTCACCAAATACTCTATTGTTTTTAGGAATAATTTCATATTATGAAAAAAACTCCTGCAGAATACATTATTCCACAGGAGTTTTTTGTATTTATTAAATTTTATTTTATTGCATCTCTATGCTCTAGGAGGCATCACTTCTGCTTGTCCTTCTATAACAGTCTTTCCTTCTTGGTTAGTTACTGTAGTTTTAAGAACTATTCTATTTCTCTTTTCATTTTTTTCCATAACTTCTGCTGTAGCTGTTACTGTATCTCCCATTCTTACTGGAGCTGTAAATCTTAATTGTTGACCTAAGTATATAGTTCCTGGTCCTGGAAGATACATTCCTAGTACTGTAGAAATCAAGCTTGAAACTAGCATTCCATGGCATATTCTTCCTTTAAACATTGTCTTTTCAGATTCAACTTGATTTATATGTGCAGGATTTAAATCACCTGAAATTCCTGCATATAAATATACGTCTGTTTCTGACATAGTTTTAGTAAATGATGCCTTATCTCCTACTTTAATTTGATCAATTGTCTTTCCCATCATTTTAATACACCCACCTTTAATTTCTTTATTTTTAGATTATAATCTTAAAGTATAATCTATTTTATTTTTATAAGCATAATTTATGCCAATTAAAATCCACTCCATATTATACCATAAAATATTTTTATCGTTCTTCTCTAAAATATGGATTTCCTAATGATGCTGGTGGGGCATTCTTTTTGCTCTTTTTCATAGAAACAATAACCAGCACAGTTATTGTTACAATATAAGGAAGCATATCTATTAAATATTGCGAAACATATGATGTAAGAGCTTCAAATCTAAATCCAACTATATCTAATCCTCCAAATAAATATGAACCTATAATGGCTTTATAAGGATTCCAAGATGCAAAAATTACAAGAGCAACTGCTATCCATCCTCTCCCTGCTGTCACATTTTCCTGCCAAGCTGGGATATATACAAGAGAAAGATATGCTCCTCCTAACCCACATAAAGCTCCTCCTAATAATACATTCATATATTTATATAGATTTACATTTATACTTGCTGCATCTGCACAGGCTGGATTTTCTCCAACTGCACTTAAATTTAATCCCCTTCTTGTATTATATAGATATATTCCTAGTAATATAGCAATTATATAACCAATATACACAAAACAATCCTGCCTAAAAAACACAGGTCCTATAAAAGGTATCTTGCCTAATATTGGTATAGAAAATGGTTTAAAGAAAGTTTTTATAGTATCAGGGGTAATTTTACCTATTAATGCTTTTCCCATTAAACTGGATACACCTGTACCAAAAATAGTAAGAGTTAATCCAGCTACAACTTGATTTGCTTTTAAACTTATAGTTAAAAAACCATATATTAACGCTCCAAAAGCTCCTGCAATCCCTGCTGCTACAATAGCAAGAATTGGATTAGATGTTTTTAAACCTATCATAAACCCAAAAACCGCACCAAGAAGCATCATACCTTCAACACCTAAATTTAAATTTCCGCTTTTCTCTGTTATTATTTCTCCTAAAGTCGCAAAAAGTAGAGGCGTACCTGCAACTACAGCCGCACTTAAAAATGCTATAATTGAATCCATCTATTGTGCCTCCTTTTGTATTTCATTACTTTTTTCTTTAACTAAAACTTTATATTTAATAAAAAATTCACTTCCAAGTACAAAAAATAAAATCACACCTTGAAGAACCAAAGCAGCGGCATCTGGTATACCAAAAGCTGTCTGTATATACGCTCCTCCTTGAAGAAGTGCAGCAAAGAGTATAGATACTATCAATATAAGAGGTGCACTTAAAGAAGCTAACCATGTTACAATTATAGCCGTATATCCAACTCCTCCTGAAATCTGTACAGATAAGGTATTGCTGACAGCAGACGCTTGAATCATTCCAACTAATCCACATAAACCACCACTTAAAAATACAGCACTCAATATTGTATTTTTAATATTAATACCAGCATATTGTGCAGTTTTCTGACTCTCTCCCAAAACTTTAATTTCATATCCTTTTTTTGTATAATTCATGAAAATATATATTAACACAACAAGAATAACTCCTATAATCCATCCTATATGAATTCCTAAAACTTTTGGAAGCACAGCATTTTTAGAGAAATTAGGTATTTTCGGAAACCCCATCGCCTTTGGATCTTTCCATAAATCATATTGAAGATAAGCTATCCATTTTAATGCAATATAATTCATCATCAAGGTTATAATAGTTTCATTTGTACCCCACTTAGACTTAAAAAATGCGGGTATAAAAGCCCAAATCCCGCCTCCTACAACTCCCGCAACAGCCATTATTAAGAGTAAAATTGGTTTAGGTAAATTTCCAAAATTAAGAGCAAAATAAGATGCGAAAAAGGCTCCCATCATTATCTGTCCTTCTCCACCTATATTCCAAAATTGCATCTTAAAAGCAACAGATATTCCTAAAGAAGTTATTAAAAGAGGTATAGCTGTTATTATAGTTTGTCTAATTTTATAATTAGATCCAAAAGCACCTTTAATCATAGAAGCATAAACCTTAAAAGGATTTAATCCTAAACTCAAAATAAAAACTGCAACTACCAAAAGAGCAAGAATTATAGCTACAGTTCTTATTTTTATACTTTGTGTTTTTGTTATTTCACTCTTTTTTACCACTCTAATCATTCACTATAACCTCCTCTTCTTTTTTCCCTAACATTAACATTCCTATTTTTTCTTTAGTAGCTTCTTTTGCATCCATAATTCCAGTTACTTCTCCATTACAAATAACCATTATTTTATCACATAATTCTATTAATACATCTAAATCTTCTCCTATGTAAATAACAGAATTGCCTTTTTGTTTTTCTTCATTTATTAATTCATATATTGTATAACATGTATTTATATCTAATCCTCTTACTGGATAAGCCATTATTAAAAGTTTAGGATATAAACTTAGTTCTCTTCCTAGAAGTATTTTTTGAATATTTCCACCTGATAAATATCTTATTGGATAGTGTATACTTGGAGTTTTTATTTCTAGTTTTTTCACCATCTGTTTTGCTTTATCTTCAATAGGCTTTCTATGTATAAATAATCCTTTTTTATCCTGATAATTTTTTAGAAGTAAATTATCAACCATATCCATAGATGCTACAAGGCCCATGCCTAACCTATCTTCTGGTATAAAGCTCATACTTACTCCTTTTCGTATAATTTCTCTACTAGTTTTTCCAACTAGGTTTTCTTCTTCAAAAATAATTTCTCCACTTTTAACCTTTTGAATTCCAGCTATAGCTTCACATAACTCTTTTTGTCCACTTCCTGCTATTCCTGCTATGCCAAAAATCTCACCAAAATTCACACAAAAACTAATGTCTTTCAGAATTTCAATCTTTTCTTCATTTGCTACCCTCAAATTATTAACTTGTAGAAGCTTATTTCCTTTTTTCCCTTTAACCCTTTTTATAGATAACTCTACTGTTTTACCTACCATAAGTTCAGTAAGTTCTTTAGGATTTGTATCAGTTTTACTTAAAGTTTTTATACTTTCACCTTTTCTGAGTACTGTTATTCTATCTGCATTATCCATTACTTCATCCATTTTATGAGTAATAAATATAATAGCACAGCCTTCCTTCTTCATTCGCTCTACTATCTTAAATAACTTTTCACTTTCTTGAGGAGTAAATACAGCTGTAGGCTCATCTAATATAAGAATATTTGCCCCTCTATATAAAACTTTTAAAATTTCAAGATTTTGCTTTTCACCTACAGACATATCATAAACATTCTTTTCTAAATTAACTTCTAATCCAAATTTATCAATAATTTCTTTTATCTTCTTTATACTTTTCTTTCTATTTAAAAATAACTCACCCTTTTGCCCCAATATTATATTCTCTACAGCAGTCATAGTCTCAACTAACTTGAAGTGCTGATATATCATTCCAACTCCTGCACTTATAGCATCCTTTGGTGATGTGAATTTTTTTTCTTTTCCATGCATTAAAATAGAACCGCTATCAGGAGTATAAACTCCTGATAGCATATTCATCAATGTACTTTTACCAGCACCATTTTCACCTAGAAGTGCATGAACCTCTCCCCCATAAACCTCTAGATTAATATTATTATTGGCTATTACTTCACCAAACTTTTTAATTATATTTTTCATTTGTATATATGGAACTTTATTTTCCACCATTTTGAACTCCCTCTACAAACCAATCCATTTTTAGTAATTCTTCATCTGTCATAACTTTATCTTTAGCAGCTTTTTCCTGACCTTTATTATCTTTAATAGGTCCTACAAATATTTTATTTGCACCTGATATTATATCTTGTTTTGCTTTTTTAACTTTTTCTTCTGCCCCTTCTGGTGCATTTTTTGTAAGTGGAGCAAGTTCTACAGTACCTTCTTTTAATCCACCCCAATAGCTTTCTGACTTCCATGTTCCATCCATTATTGCTTTAACTTGTTCAACATAATATGGACCCCAATTCCATACTGGAGCTGTCATATATGCCTTTGGTGCTTTCGCTTCCATGTTAGTGTTATATCCTATTGAGAATGCGCCTTTTTCTTCTGCTGCTTGTTGTGGCCCTGCAGTATCTTGATGTTGAGTAATAACATCTGCTCCCTCATCTAGTAAAGCTTTAGCAGCTTCTTTTTCTTTTGCTGGATCATACCAAGTATTAGTCCATTTTACTTTTACGACAGCCTTAGGATTTACAGAACGTACTCCTAAAGTGAAAGCATTTATCCCTCTTACAACTTCTGGTATTTCATGTGCAGCTACATATCCAATTACATTAGTCTTACTCTTCATTCCTGCAACTATACCTGATAAATATCTTGCTTGATATATTCTTCCAAAATAATTTGACATGTTATCTTCAGTCATATAACCTGCACAGTGTAAAAATTTCACATCTGGATGTTCATTTGCTGATTTTGCCATACCATCCATAAATCCAAAACTTGTACCTACTATAATATTACATCCTTGATCTATCATATCTTCTATTACTTTTTGAACTTCTGCAGTATCTTCCTTTACAGACTCCTTAATTACTGATGGTTGAAGTCCTAATTCTTTTTCTACATATTGTTTTGCTTGATCATGAGAGTATGTCCAACCTTCATCACCAACAGGTCCTACATAAATAAATCCCATTTTCACATCATCTTTACTTATTTTTTTATCCCCAGCAGTTTCTTTTTTACTAGCACTATTTCCTTTATTTGCATTTGATCCGCAACCTGTTAATACGATACCTAAACTCATAACTAATGTTAACATTAAAGCAAAAATCTTTTTCATAATTGGCCTCCTTATAATTTCATCCTTTGATAATATGTATTTTTATTTAATTTTTAAAGATAATATTATTTTTTTCCATAGATTCTATAATGGCTAAAGATTCTAACTGCACATTTTTTTCTTCAATAAATTTTCTTCCATTTTGAAATCCTTTTTCAATGACAATACCTACTCCAACAACTTCTGCCTCTCCTTGGTTTACAATATCAATAAGACCTGAAGCAGCATTTGCATTTGCTAAAAAATCGTCAATTATTAAAATTTTATCTTCTGAAGAAATATATTTTTTTGATACGCTCACATTGTACGATTTATTTTTAGTAAAAGAAAAAACCTCTACCTGAAAATTATCTTTATCCATATTGCTTCCCTGTTGCTTTTTTGCAAAAACCACAGGAACATTAAAATATTGAGCAGCAATACAAGCTATTCCTATTCCTGATGCTTCTATAGTCAATATCTTAGTTACCTCTTTATGTTTAAATCTCTCTTTAAATTCCTTACCAATTTCATTGAATAACTGCACATCTATCTGATGATTTAAAAAACTATCTACTTTTAAAACATTTCCCCCTATAACTTGTCCATCCTGTAAGATTTTATTTTTTAGTAGTTCCATATTCAATATCCCGCCTTTATAAATATTTGAAATTAAATCTGTAAAAAGAAAACTCCCTAGAATTAACTAGGGAGTTTATATTCATTTCTGATACCTATAACTAAAAACTATTAATTATATCTGCTTTACAATACATATATGTCCAAATATACATATTATAACCAATATGCGAAAATATTGCAAAGCATACACATTTCATTAATAATTATAAGTATAAAACTTCTAATATAAACACCCGTAGTCAAATAGTTTAAGGCTATTTGGTAGAAACGTTTAGTCCATATCACTAAACATATACGAGCACACGAACATTTTTCGTGTTTATGTATTTATTATTCGTATTTAATCTGTATATGTATATATTAAATCAAATCATCTCAAAAAGCAATACCTAATTTTAAAAGCCATATGTTCAAATATAAATTGAACATATGGCTTACTGGAATTATAACTAGTTAACTAGTTATATAAGTTTAAATGGAGTTGATAATGTATATAAGTATTATTTACATTCTTATCTTATATTATTCATTTTATTAAAATTCTAAATCACTTCAACTTCTGCTACTTTTATATCATTATATACAGCTAAATCAAGTTCATTTTCTGAGCTTGCCATTATTACAGTAGCTGCTGCGTCACCTGTTACATTCACTACTGTTCTTACCATATCCACTAATCTATCAATACTTAACACTAGTGCTACCCCTTCTAAAGGAAGTCCTATTTGCTGTAAAACCATAGAAAGCATTATCACACCTGCTCCTGGAACTCCTGCTGTTCCTATAGATGCAAGAGTAGATGTAAGAACTACCAATAGCATTTGATGTACTGTAAGATCTCCTCCAGCAAGTTGAGCAATAAATATAGCCGCAACCCCTTGCATTACAGCTGTACCGTCCATATTTATTGTTGCACCTAGGGGAATTGTAAAACTTGATATAGATTTAGAAACTCCTAACTTTTCTTCACAAACTTCTAAGCTAACTGGAATTGTAGCATTACTACTAGATGTACTAAATGCAACAACCATTACAGTCCAAAACTTCTTAAAGAACACAAAAGGGTTGACTTTAGCTAATACTTTTAAGGCAGTTCCATATACGAATATAGCTTGTATAATCAAAACCAAAACTACAGTTCCTAAATATTTTAGAAGAGGAATTAAAACTGCCGCACCTTGACTCATTACAACTTTTGATATAAGAGCAAAAACACCAACAGGCGCAAATTCCATAACTATTCCTATTATTCTTAAAAGCACTTCATTTATTTGTTTTACGATATTAATTACAGGTTCTGCTGATTTTCCAATCATAGTCGCTGCTACTCCAAATAATATAGAAAAAGTAATTATTTGAAGCATATTGCCTTCAACCAAAGATTTAAATGGATTAACAGGAACCATATTCACAAAAATGTCCATAATAAATGGTGGTTGAGTAGCTTTTATATTTTCATTAACAGATAATAAATTAATCCCTGTATTAAGACCTGGATTTAAAATATTAGCAAAAAACATAGCTAACGTTATTGCAAAAGCAGTTGTTACAGTGTAATAAACAATAGTTTTTATACCAACCCTACCAAGTTTTTTTATATCTCCCATACTAGCCGTACCGCATATTAAGGAACATAATACAAGTGGAACAACTAGCATTTTTATTGATCTTAAAAATATATTTCCTACTGGAGTTAATATCCATTTGCTTAAATCATCATTTAATGTTTTAGCAAAAAACATATTTGCAACTATTCCAAATACTACTCCAAACATTAAAGCCAAAAGTATTTTTGTTGCTAATGACATTTTCTTATTGTTTTTCATTCATTTTCTCCTTTATAAAGATTTATTCCATTGTTTCTTTATTCATATACCCGTAGTATTATACCAATTTATAATATTTTTTGCAACAAAATGAATTTTTAGCTTTTTATTAATTTCATTTTTCTTATTATATATGAATGTTTTAGTTTCATTTTTATTCATTTTTAAGCACTAAAAAAGACTTTCAAAGTTATTAAAACTTTCAAAGTCTTTTTTAGTATGTATTTTAAAGCAATACTAAGCTTCTTCTAATTCTAAAACACATTCCTCAATCTCAATATCCGTTGCAGTATTATTACTATTATATATATCTAAATCTAGTTCACTCTCCGAATTAGCCATTATTACTGTTGCAGCTGCATCTCCAGTTACATTAACAGCCGTTCTTATCATATCAAGTATTCTATCTATACCTAATACTAAAGTTATTCCTTCTACTGGAAGCCCTACTTGTTGTAATACCATAGAAAGTGTTATTAATCCAACTCCTGGTACACCTGCTGTACCTACTGATGCTAGAGTAGCAGTTAGAACTACCATCATTAATTGATTAATTGTAAGTGGTAGACCATATACTTGTGCAATAAATACAGTAGCAACACCCTGCATTATTGCAGTACCATCCATATTTATAGTTGCACCTAATGGAATTGTAAAACTTGCAATAGAGTTTGGAACCCCCAATTTTTCTTCACAAGTTTCAAGATTTACAGGTATAGTAGCATTACTACTTGATGTACTAAAAGCAACTACCATTACAGGCCAGAATTTCTTAAAGAACTTAATAGGATTTACTCGTCCCAAAACTTTCAAAGCTAGTCCATAAACTATTATAGCTTGTATTGCTAATACTAATATAATTGTTACTCCGTATTTTAAAAGTTTAAGTAACACATCTGCTCCTTGAATCATTATAACCTTAGATATAAGAGCAAAAACCCCAACTGGCGCAAATGCCATAACTATTCCTATTATCTTCAAAAGCACTTCATTTGTTTGTTTTACGATATTAATTACAGGTTCTGCCGCTTTCCCAATCATAGTTGCTGCTATTCCAAATAATATAGAAAAAGTAATTATTTGAAGCATTTCCCCTTCTACTAATGATTTAATAGGGTTAGTTGGAACCATATTAACAAAAACATCCATAATAAATGGAGCTTCAGCAGCTTTAAAATCTCCAACACTTGATAGAAGTTCCGTACCTCCTACTCCTGGCTTTATAACACTAGCTAATACTATAGCTAGTGTTATAGCTATTGCAGTTGTTAGTGTATAATAAACAAGCGTTTTTATTCCTACTCTACCAAGTTTTTTAATATCTCCTACACTAGCAGTACCAGATATTAACGAACATAAAACAAGAGGAACTACTAGCATTTTTATACCCCTTAAAAATACTGTTCCTGCTGGGCCTAAAACCCATTTTATTATAGATTCATTTAATGATTTTTCAAATGTTATATTAGCTATTATTCCAAAAATTATACCCAAAGCTAGTCCTAATAGTATTTTTATAGTAAGTGACATTTTCTTTTCACTTTTCATTCTTTTACGCCCCCTTCATGATTTTTTAACTTATCAATTATTCATCCACCTGTATTATTATAGCATTTTTAACTCTGTTTTGCAAGAAAATTGAATTTATTATTCAACGATAATTCATTCATTTTTTCTTGATGAATTATTCATTTCTCAATTATTTATTTGATAATAAATTAAAATTATCAATTCCTAAAATTGCATATATTGATTCTGATCAAAAATTATAAGATCAACAGAACTTATAATTTCGTAAATTGCAACATAAAAATATATAAAAAAATAAAGCTTTACAAAGTCTTAATAACTTTGTAAAGCTTTATTTTTTTTTGCTATATCTCTTTTATAAATGGAGCGGGTAAGGGGAATCGAACCCCTGTGTTCAGCTTGGAAGGCTGACGTTCTACCATTGAACCATACCCGCATATTTGGAGCGGAAGACGAGATTCGAACTCGCGACGTTCACCTTGGCAAGGTGACGCTCTACCACTGAGCCACTCCCGCATTTTAATTTATTTATTATAATGGTCGGGGTGGCAGGTCTCGAACCCGCGGCCTCATGGTCCCAAACCATGCGCGCTACCATCTGCGCCACACCCCGTTATCTATATTCTCATAAACTTCATTACGCCTTGTACACCAGCAACATAGAATATGTTACATCATTTTTAACTATATGTCAATACTTTTTATGAATTTATATTCTAAAATAATGTTGATTATGAATAAAACAACCCCCGTTTATTATATAACATCTGAATGTTATTAAGTTAAGGAATATTTAAGAAAAATTTAATTGATTGTAAAAATTAAGTATAATAAACTATTATTGATAATATTTCAAGAGGAGGAAACACAATGAAAAAAATATTCTTAGCATGTCTTTCTTTAGTATTAAGTTGCATAATGATTTCAGCTCCAGCATATGCTTATGCTGAAAATTCAACTAGCAAATTATATTCTAAAAATGAAATAGCCGAAGACGTAAAAGTATTAGTAGATAAACTAGAAAGGATCCATCCAAATTTATATTTTTCTATTGATAAGGAAGCTTTTAATAAACAAATACACGAAACTTTAAATGAAATACAAGAACCTATAACTGAAACAGAGTTTTTTAAAAGATTTGCTCCTATAATATCAAAAATTGAAGATGGACATACGTTTTTAAAGTTACCAAATAGCTTTATAAAAAAAGTAACTTCAACTAAAAATTTAATCCCTATTACAGTAGTGGTAAAAAATAAGAAGCTATATTTGAATGAAATATTAATTAAAGCTCTAAAAAATCAATATCAGGGTTACGAAATTACAGCTATTAATAATAAAAATAGTAGTAAATTATATTCTGAAATGATAAAATATACTTTCGGTAAACAAAGTTCTTTTAAAGAAACATCTGTACAAAGAAATTTCGGTATATTATATCATTTAGATAATGATTTTAAGGCATTCTATGAAATTAATCTTAAAGATTCTACGGGTAATGAATTCAAGATAACACTTCAAGGTAAGAGTTTTAATTATATAAAAAACTTAATGACAAACACTTCTAATAAAAAAGAATATAAATTATATGAATATAAAGTATTAGATAACAATATAGCTCTAATAAATTTTAATTCTTGTAGTGATTTTGAAGGTTTTAAAAAATTCTTAGATACAAGTTTTCAAGATATGAAAGAAAAAGGTATAAATGATTTAATAATTGACTTAAGAAAAAATGGTGGAGGTAGCTCAAAATTAGCCCAACTTTTAGTAGAGTATATTTATGCTGGAAATTATAAACCAGCTTCAAAGGTAGATATAAAAATTAGTAAGGAGATACTTGATTACTATAATAGTAATCAATATATAAGTAAAGAAGAAATGCTAAAATTTAAAAATAGATTAGGACAAACTTATACTTTTACCTCTAAAGCTACTAGAAGTTATACCGAAAAACCAGTATTTCATGGAAACACATACTTCTTAATAGGTAAAAACACCTTTTCAAGTGCAGTCATATTATCATCTATGGTAAAAGACTATCATATTGGCTATTTAATAGGTGAAGAAACAGGTGGATTAGCCACACATTACGGAGATATTTATAACTTTAATTTACCTAATACAAATTTATTAGTGGGAGTTTCTCATAAACACTTTGCAAGACCTAACGGATTAGATACACATCGCGGGGTTCTTCCTGATTATTATGAAAAAGATTTAAATAAAGATGCTCTTTATATTGCTATAGATATAATTATGTCCAAAAGAAATTAAATCTATTTATTAATTATTAATTATTAATTCCCTCAAAGTAGTTATATAACCTACTTTAAGGGAATTAATATCTGTAAAAATTTTATCATTTATTTTATACTTCTTCTAGCAAAATCTACAAATCTAAATTTATCTGTTCTATGTCTAGATTCAGTATATTGGAACAAACTAGCGTCATTTAAATAAACATAGTTTTTAACTACTACAATCATATCGTAATTTTGTAAATCTAAATATTTTTTGTCCTCTTCCGTTGCTGCTTCTACTGTAATTTCTTTTTTTGCAAAACCTATCTGCAACCCTAGTTCATTCTCAATATATTCATATATTGAGTTTTCACAAATTTCTTTTGTTAATGAAGGTACATACCTTTTATTTATGAAATCTTTATCTAATATAATTTTTTCACCATCTATTTTTCTTATCCTTATACTCTTCCATACTTCATCCTTTGGAGTTGCATGCAAATGTTTTATTAAAACCTTGTCTACCTTTATTAACTGTAAATCGGCCACAATCGTTTCAGACTTACTGCCCATTTTTTTGGCTAGTTCTTTAAAACTAATAAGTCCCGAAACAGGAAAATCAAATTTGTTCACTTCTAAAACCAAAGAACCTTTCCCTTTAATTTTTTGTATATACCCATTTTGCTCTAATAGGGTTAATGCCTTTCTTACAGTATCTCTAGATACATTATACTGCTGCATCAAATCATTTTCAGAAGGTAGCTTAGTAGTAGGTTTATATTCCTTATTCTTAATTTTTTCAGTTATCTCGTCATATATAGTTAAATATTTAGCTTTCATTTTTATCACCTAATCCTATTGTTATTAAGGATATTCTATCATTGATAAAATCATTTCTCAAGGTGATATACAATTGATTCATATGGTCTCAAACTAACTTTTTTCAATTTTTTACTTGAATCTTTGTAATTTGATATTAAAACTTTACTTTTATATCCTTCAACGTTAATCTCTGCTGGTATTTCAAATGAAGTTTCTTTTCCATAGAAATTATTTATTACCAACAATTTTTCATTATTATAGGTCCTAATATATGCAAATATATCCTTATGTTCCTTTAAGATTAACTTGAAATCACCATAAGCAATAATATCTAATTTCTTTCTTAGAGTTATTAACTTTTTATAATGATAAAAAATAGACTCTTCATTCTCTAATGCATTTTCAACATTAATATCTTTATAGTTTGGTGATACTCCAATCCAAGGTGTTCCCCCTGTAAACCCTGAATTTTTGCTATTATTCCATTGCATTGGAGTTCTTGAGTTATCCCTAGATTTTCTTTTTATAATATTCATTATAGTGTTTTCATCCATACCATAACTTTTCTTTATATTAAATATATTAAGTGTTTCAACATCTTTATATTTGTCAATATCATCAAACTTAGGATTCGTCATTCCTATTTCTTCACCTTGATATACATATGGTGTTCCCTGCATCATATGGATTGTAGTCGCAAGCATCTTAGCCGATTCATTATGATATTTCATATCATTACCAAATCTAGATACTATACGTGGTTGATCGTGATTACACCAAAATACTGCATTCCACCCATTACCTTTACCAATTCCTACCTGCCACTTTTCAAATATTTCTTTTAGCTGTATAAAATCAAACTCCATATTTGTCCACTTATCACCATTTTCATAATCAACTTTTAAATGGTGAAAATTAAAGACCATCGATAATTCTTTTTCCTCTGGATTTGAATATTTTATACAATTTTCTAGGGTAGTAGATGACATTTCTCCAACAGTAATAATTTCTTCATGTTTACCAAAAGTTTCTATATTTAATTCCTTTAAATATTCATGAATTTTAGGACCATCAGTATAAAAACGACGACCATCGCCTTCATGATCACTTTCATACTGATGCGGCTTAGAAATTAGATTAATAACATCTAGTCTAAAGCCCTTCACTCCCTTGTTTATCCAGTAGTTTACTATTTTAAATATTTCATTTTTAACTTCTTTATTTTCCCAATTTAAATCTGCCTGAGTTACATCAAATAAATGTAGATAGTATTCATCAAATTCTTCTACATACTCCCAAGCTGACCCACCGAACTTTGATTCCCAATTTGTCGGATTTTTACCATCTTTGGGTTCTTTAAAAATATAAAAATCTTTATACTTTTCCTCACCATTCATAGCTTTTTTAAACCACTCATGCTCTGTTGATGTATGATTAAATACCATGTCCAGCATTATATTTATGCCACGTTTATCAGCTTCACTTATTAGTTGTTCTAAATCTTCCATTGTTCCAAATCTAGAATCTATATTACAATAGTCCGCAACATCATATCCATTGTCCTTTTGTGGTGATATATATATTGGTGTTAACCATATATAATCAACGCCTAGATTATTTATATAATCTAATTTTTCTGTAACCCCTTTTAAATCACCAATACCATCCTCATTAGTATCATTAAAAGATTTAGGATATATTTGATATACCACACTTTTCTTAAAATCTATCATAACAATTACTCCTTATAGTCTTTATTTATAGCATCTTGATCTTATTTTAAAAAGTTTTAACTGTCGGCATTTTATATTTAAAACAACAAGTAAAGGGAAGCTATAAAACTCCCCTTTTTTATTCATTATTTATTTGTCTTTTTTTAATCCACGCTTCTTAGCAAAAATTATTGTTAAAACAAATGGAACTACAATTGCTATAAGCATTGCCAATGCAAATGATAACATATTTTGTGGCTTGATTGATAGGATTCCTGGTAATCCACCTACCCCTATAGAATTTGCCATAACTTTTGAACCTACTGATACTACAGCTGCTGCAGCTGAGCCTATCATTGCTGCTAAGAATGGGAATACATATTTTAAGTTAATACCAAACATAGCTGGCTCTGTTACACCTAAGTAACATGAAATTGCTGCTGGTATAGATACTTGCTTTTCCTCTTCATTATCTCTATTTAAGTAAATCATAGCTAATACTGCTGAACCTTGCGCAATATTTGATAATGCAATCATTGGCCATAAACTTGTTCCACCAAATTGACCGATTAATTGTAAATCTATAGCGTTTGTCATATGATGTAAACCTGTTATTACTAATGGTGCATATACAAATCCAAATATTGATGCGAATAACCAACTAAAACTTGATGTTAAGCCAGCATATACAACCGTTGAGATAGCAGAACCTATCTTCCAACCTAATGGTCCTAATATTACATGAGCAATTAATACTGTTGGTATTAATGCTAAAAACGGAACAACTATCATGGAAATATATTCTGGAACTATCTTGCGAAGCTTTAATTCTAAGTTAGCTAATACAAAACCTGCTAGTATAGCTGGGATAACTTGCGCTTGATAACCTATCATTTTAACTTGTGCAAATCCAAAATTCCATACTGGAATTTCTTTTGCGCCTGCAACTGCATAAGCATTTAACAATTGTGGTGATACTAAAGTAAGACCTAAAACTATACCTAATATCTGAGTAGCACCCATCTTCTTTGAGATAGACCATGTTATACCAACCGGTAAGAAGAAGAATATAGCCTCACCTATTAGCCATAAGAATGAATGCACTCCGCTCCAAAATTGATAAACTTGTGTTATGGTTTTTGTTCCATCTTCTAATAATTTAATATCTCCAATTATGTTACGGAAGCCTAAAATTAATCCTCCTACTATTATTGCTGGAATCAATGGTGTGAAAATTTCTGCTAAGTGAGCTAACATTCTTTGAACTACATTCATATTTTGTCTTGCTGCTTGTTTTGCTGCATCTTTACTTACTCCATCTACTCCTGAAACTTCTGCAAAGTCATTATAAAAGCTTGAAACTTCATTTCCTATTATAACTTGGAACTGTCCTGCTTGTGTGAATGTTCCTTTTACACTTTTTAGTGCTTCGATTTTCTTTACGTCCGCTTTTGATTCATCATTTAGTACAAATCTCATACGAGTTACACAGTGAGATACTGCTGAAATATTTTCTTTTCCGCCAATATATTCTAGTAATTGCTTTGCTTCATTGGTAAACTTTGACATAGTAACCCTCCTTTTAATTTTTTAACGTTTTTTCGTTAAATAAATATTTTTATCATAAACTTTTATATCTAGCCATTTATCACTTAGTGGTCACTACTTGTACGTACATGTTTGTTAATTTTATTTTAACTTGTACGTATAAGTTTGTCAATGTTTTTTTAAACCTTTACATTTTTATTGTTTTATATTAATACTGCCCACATAAAATCCACTTTAAAAATATTATATCTGACTCTTATATAAAAAATAGCAAAACATATACTACTAGAATATACCTTCTTGGTACTAAAAAATGAAGAAATAAAAAAAGATAAAAAATAAAACGCACTAGATTTTCTAGTACGTTTTTCGATTTCTATATAATGTATTTAAAATTGATTAACTTTTATTACATTCCTGAAACTTGTCCACCAATACCTGAACCAAATTGAATCATATTTTGTGGCAACCAAACTTTTTCTTGAATAGTAAACTTAAAAGTTTTTTCCTTTGTATCAGCTGATGGTTTCACATTTTTAAATGCTTCTACTAAATTTTTGATATAAGCATCTGTTACTTTAGTTTTAGCTTCTTGTTGGTTTGTAAGTTTTAATTTTTTAACCTGTTCAACTGCATCTTGTGCTGCTTTTTTATCAAGTGCAACTGTATCAAAATATGTTGATTTTATCTTAACTTGTGCTTCTGTATCACTTTCAGAAACAGTTTCTGTAGTTACTGTTAATTTTTTTAGACCTTCCATACGCGCTTCATATATTTGTTCAACTTGCTCATCTTTAATTGTTAAACCTGCAACTTTAAAATTATTTTTTATCGCTGTAGTATATGTTTCTTTTTGAAGCTTTGCTGTTTCATCTATTACATCTTTTGGCATTTTAATTTTTTCTAAACCACTTTGGTCTCCTTTAATGTAAAAATTAAATAAAATTTTTGCTGTCTCATCAGGACTTACTTTTGGTTTAGAGCTACATCCAATCAACATTATTGGAATAAATAAAAAACTCATTAATAACACTAAACTCTTTTTCATTTTCTTCATCATATTTCCCCCTATTATGCTATTTTTTTCTCCAATAACAAATATAATACATTATGTATGTTTTGTCAATTTTTTTAATTACTTTTTTAATTGTAATATTTTTTATATTAAAGTTTATTCTTCAAAGTAATAACCAAAAGCATAATTATACTATTTTTTTAATAAAAATAAGGCTTTACAAAGTTCTCTATAAACTCTGTAAAGCCTTATATCTCAACCGTATATATTATTTGTAAATGGTGCGCCCAGCGGGAGTCGAACCCACGACCTTCAGATATGTGAGCATAGTATATTTATCATTTTATATTTTCTTAAAATCCTTTATTTTTCTACATTCATATTACATTTAATCTTCGCTTGTCCCTTTTAAAAATACGTTTTTTACTCCGGTTGTGTTACTTTTCTTTTTCTACTTAAACCATTAAAATTACTTGCTTTATCAAGCATTAACAAAAACAATAATTTATTAAAAATAAAATAACAATATTCACATATCCAAACCAGCTTATCCACAAACAGAAATTTTATATTCTTCAATACTGCAACTATATTACAGAAAAGGTTGCAACGTTGCAATTATATTCCATTTGAAACCTAGTTACAAAGCCACTTATAGGCTACTTTAACTTATTCGTTTGTTTTTCGAGAAGTACTCGAGCTGATAATTCACCAATAAATTTCTTTATGTACTAGCATTTACTAACATAACTTCGATTTAACCTTACCTTTTGTAACTGCCTCTTCGGTTTTAAACTTTAACTTTATTTTGCCTTTAAAAGAATAAACTGTACATGGTCAAAGAATTTTACCCATATAATATTCATCTACATATTGTCCATTTACAATAAGTGACTTTTCCTTTGTTCCTTCAATTTTAAATCCCATTTTTTTATACAAGTGTATAGCACTTTCGTTATGAGTTATCACTGTTAATTCTAGTCTTGTAATATTACTTTCTAATGCCCATTTCTCCATTTCTTCAAAAAATTTCACTCCAATTTTTCTTCCTCTATAATCCGTTAATATACCTATAACTATATAAGCGCTATGTTTTATCCTATTAGCAAAGCCTCTCTCAGCTGATAAAAAGCCAACTATATTTCCATTATCTTCACCTACCAACGTTAGTGACTTTGAATTATTCATATTTCTTATGTTGGATTCCATTTCTCCTATAGTTGTTTTTCTCTCTCCTGGTTGAAACATCATATTATTTGTTTCATTATCTAATTGTTTCAACATATTTAAGAATCTTTCTGAATCTTTCACTTCAACTCTTCTTATAATCATACTTTAACCTCCATACCATACATAACGCATTTTATAACAATTTCGTCTTAACCCATTATATCTTCTTGCTACGTAATTTAAGAAGATGGTGTATTATTATAACTACAGATTATGCTCATTTTCTTTTATGACGACTTTTAATAACAAAAACGATAAGAGATACGATTGACAACAGCATAAGTAGAATTGCTAACCAATCAGGTATTGGTACTACAAAACGATTTATCAACATTGTTCCTGAGCTAATTCCCAACGATAATATTAAATAAAATAAATTCTTATTTTTCATTTTTTCTCCTTTTATATGAGTAGTTTTTCTTCATAATATTTTACTATTATTACTTAACTGTTTTCTTAATTATTAGTTTTATATATCACCCTTTATTAAAGTTATGTCATCATTGTAATGAACTAAAGTTATTCACCAGCTTTGTCTATCTTTGTATATTTTTATTCTTTTGAATTTCTTCTGAAAAAATTACTAAATCCCATTCAAACAACTCGTATCTATACAAGTTTCTTTTTATTAAAGGATCGTTATCTGCAACTTCTTTTGCTTCCGTTAAATCTTTAGCTTCAAAAATTATCATTCCACCAGCTTTATTAGAGAATCCACCACCAATAAAATATCTCTCAGATGCTACTCCGCTTAAATATTCAATATGATCATTAAAATCATTTGAACTAGATTTAATTTCTTCTACTTTATAATCAATTCTTACAAATAATTTATCACCTTTTTTCATTTCAATTACTCCTCCAAACTTTTAATTATCCAAGCTAAATTTTGTGCAAATCTTATAATATACGATTTTGCCTTTTCATCCTTTTCAATATCTCCTTTATGTACTCCAATACCAATATTCCAATATGTAGAACTAGGGATAATCATTTCATTTACAAGATAGAAATCGACTAAACAATTTATAGTTGTTAACTGGCCAGTTTCTCCTGCGATAGCAATTGGACCTCCTATTTTTCTAGATAATGGACGCTTATTATTAAAAGAAACATAAGTTAACCTCTGAAGAAAAGCCATTAGTAACGAAGTAGGTGCTCCTACATACACAGGACTTCCAATAACAAACCCCTTATTTTCTAAAACTTCATCATAAATGCTATTAAAATCATCATTTTGAATACATCTATTAATTCCTATACATTTATCACAGTTTATACAATGATTTATATTTTTGCCAGATAAGCTAATAAATTTTGTACTTATATTATCCCTTTGTAATTCTTTATCAAATACTGATAACAGTAACTCAGTATTACCATTTTTCCTTGGAGAACCAGATACTATTAATACTCCCATCAATATCCCTCCTATAACTTCTTTTCTGACACAATCTCTTTAAATTACGAATCATTTTATTAATCCTTATTATACTAAACTTTCATTTAAATAGCTAAATTCTTGTTTTAAACAACTCCAAAATATATATTTTATTAAAGTAAATACTCAGCTTTCTGCAATTAGCTCCAATATCTATGATTATCTATAAGCTCACAAGTTCCATACCCATTTTTCTTCTCCATCATTCTATATTTTTTCAGTGCTCTTCTATGGATTTTGCTTTAACTAATTCATAATCTAATCCATATCACTATGTTATTTGCTTAATAGTACAATGATCATTCCTGGTATCCATGATATAAGTTAATGCTACATTATCCCATATATCAGAACTAGTAAAAAAGTAATGTGGTATCTCTTCTAATATCCTATTAAAACATGATTTATATTTATCTATTAGAGAAGGATTCATATTCATGATTTCTTTTATTTTTAACCAACCTTTAGTATGCACAAAGAATTGACTAGATTTATAATTTAAGCCTTTAACTGCAACAAACTCTTTTAAGCTCCTGCTAAAGCTTCTGCCAATTATGTTTTTTATATTTTTCAATTACCATAAGTGAATTCACCTACTTTTATTTTTGTTCCTACTTCCTCAATATCGACAAACTTGTGCAATCGTAGTAAAATGAACATTTAAACCTTATAAACAACTTTATAATTAACATTAAAAATAGCGAATACATAAATTGCGTAATGGCTGCATAGATTCTTAATATTTTATTTCTACCCTTTTATCCTAATCTGGCTAAAACGCCATTTTAAGCCACATAAATATCTTAATATTTTACTATCACCACTATTACTATTTGTAATAGTGACTTTATTAGTTTCATTAAGCGTTTCAGCTACTACATATCATCTTTCATTGAGTGAGCTTTTAGTAGTGCTTATTTAACATTTTTATATTATAAATATCCATTTTGAGAGATGGTTATTTATTAAAACCACTTCTGGAGCTTTGAAGGTAATCTATTTAAAATCATAAATTTATCACCTAATATTTATTAAACTATTTATCTTCTGTCTTAATATTATTATACTAAAAACATTGAAAGATTAATGGGAAAATTCACAACCTTTATATTCAAATATAATAAAAAAGAGCTGTGCCTAAAATTGGCACTAGCCCTTATGTATCAATCTATACCATATTTTTTTTGAACGTAGTACTTTAATTTTAAACCTTTTCTGCTCTTTTTGTAAGCAAGAAAATCTGTTCTCTTTAAATGGTTTTAAATGCATCTATTTCTTCAAAAGTTCTTTGTACAACAATTTTATATTATCACTACATAAAAGCAGCATATTATTTTTAATTTTTTCAATAGGCCAATTCCACCATTGCATTTCTAATAACATTTCAATTTCATCTTGTATAAATCTTCTTTTTATAGGCTTAGCCGGATTTCCTCCAACAATAGTATATGGCTCTACATCTTTAGTAACTAGTGCTCTTGTTCCTATCACAGCACCATCTCCTATTTTTACTCCAGGCATTATAACTGCTTCAGTTCCTATCCATACATCATTTCCTACCACAGTATCTCCAGCTGGTATATATCCATTTTCTGCACTCTCATTAATAGTTGAATAATAAAAAGGATAACTTGTTATCCAATCATATCTGTGCCCTTGATTGCCTGCCATCATGAATATAGCTCCTGAACCTATGGAGCAAAATTTTCCTATTTTAAGTTTATCAACATCGTCTCTATCTGGTGATAAATATCTTACACAATAATCCTCAAAATGTTTGGCATGATAATAACCAGAATAATAAGTAAAATCACCAACTTCAATATTTTTATTTGTAATATAATCCTTTACAATATAACTGTGCATCCACGTTTCAAAAACATTATTGTTCATATAAAATGCCTCCTATACTCTTTTACATAATATAGTTCTCTCTATTTCTAATAAGCATAGCAGGCTCATTTCTGTGTCCTTTTTGTTGTAGGCATTTCTTCACCCCTAATAAATATGTTTTTATACTGTACTTTATTGCATTTTCATTGTATAATACAACGTTATGTTTTACAATGTAACTTAATTAACTTACTAGTGTTCCTATCATCCCCACATAAATATAATAATAGAATACCCTGTTTCAAATTTTAAAATTAATGCCTATGGAACATCTTGAATAATTACATTTTTATCAGTAGCTTGACACTATCAATAAATTCTTTCTTAACTTCTTCCATCATTCTAAAAGAAAGGTAATATTGAATTATCAATACAAATAATTTCTTTTTATAACTTAATAAGAAATCGCCGTTATTTATGCACCGTTCACCATACCATATTCTAAACTTTAATAAATTTTACTCAGTATTTAACTACTTTACTATGGATATTTTACATCATATGGATAATTAGTAGCTCACCTTATGAATCAAAACTAATACATTGTACAAATTAGTGACTCAAATCCAGTTTTTTATTACCATTTTACAGACTTTTTATTAAATGTTTTGTCCGCTATTTAATCGGAATATAAATATCCATCTCGGATTGTTCATTATCCCGTCCCAAAAATCGTTTATCATATAGTTCAAAATTCACTCTTTCATCAAGGACTTCTTTTGTAATCAAAGCCCAAGTTCCCCATATATATTCATATGTTTTAAGAATTTCACTAAGGGGCCCTCTATGCGTAAATACCGCATATTTTCCAGCAGGGATTGTTTTAGCTACAATACCATCAGGGAGATTGTCATAGCAGTTAACTTCCTTACCAATCACTTCTGAAAAATCCATGTCGTAATTTAATGTATGTGTTTCCTGCAACTGCTCACATATCCCAAATGTTCGTTCCGAATAGTGCTTGTTAGGTATTGTATTTGCTACATCTCCAAATCTCTGCCATAGAGAATAAATATCATTTATTGAAGATACTCCATGAATACCTGCTACATAAATATTATCAATATATTTGATTTCAGGCCGAACAGTAATATTTGTGGTAATGTGTTTCAGCAAGTCCATGCTGATTTCTTTCTTGTTGCCGATAAAAACCTCCAAGCGGTTATTGCGATATTTTTTTGGGTTTACCTGATATACAGCTTTAAATGCTCTACTGAACGCTTCCGGCGAGTCAAACCCGTTCTCTAATGCGATGTCGATAATTTTCTTATCACTGTATAGCAGTTGCTTTGCCCCATTAGAAAGACGCCGTTTTTGAATATAATTTCCGATACTCTCCCCCAGCAGAGATTGGAAAATACGAGTAAGATGATAGTAGGAATATCCAGCTTCCTTTGCTACATCACTCACGTTAATATCTTCACCAAGATGATTTTCAATATAAATAATCGCCCGTTCAAATGTATTTAGATATCCCATACTATCCTCCTTTTTGTTTAGACTAACCTGGTAAAGTCGAAAGTAGGGTGTTCAACCTCAATATCAACCACGAAATTTCCCACTTTCATATCCATATCAAAAGAATACGTTTTCCAACCGTTTGCGGCAATACCACCCCAACAAATGTCAACTTTTCCAAGTGTAACATCAAAAACCATGCTTTTGATTGTTCCAAAAAACTCTTCATACCAATGGCAACACAGCCCCGTAGGGTACGTCGAAAGAAGAAGCTCTTTCAGGTCTTTATCTGTTAATTGGTTTGCCTGATCCATGTAGTTCTTTATAAACTCATAGCGGCAGACTGAATGTTCCATAGCCAATGGCTCAATTTCCACTATCTCCGGCAGATGGGCATGGTTTGTAGAGTGCAGATATTGCTTTGTAGTAGTTCCATCGATTTCCTGCACTGCTTTTTTACCATCAAATGTTTCAAATAAGGCAGCTCTGCCAGACTTATCAGCAAGAATCAGATTAATATTATATGCAATCGGCATATCCATCAAAGATTCTAACGCTTCGTTGACATCTTTGCAATTTTCCAACAGAGAACGTATCACCGCCCAAAACTGCAAACCTATGATAGCTGGTTTGCGCATCATTTCCATATTGCCCACAGGCATACCACAGGAAGTTTGACCAACCATTAACCCGCATTCGTTTATTCCCTCGCCTCGTCCAAACTGCATGACACTTCCGCCTATGTGGGCATATTTCCCTTTAACCTTCGTTTTGCAAAAAGAAAAGTCCTCCATTTTATGAGAAAACTCATAATTACGAGCTACCATCACATGACCATTTACCGTCAGCTTTGGGAGTACCGCAAGTAAAGAACAGCCGGGAGTTAAATAAGTCATAGCATAATAGACCATCTGTAACCGTGTTGTCCCGATAGCTTCTGCAAAGCCTTGCAGCTCTTCGTTCAGTCCAGGACAATACTGGTCAAACATCTCAGTCATTTTTTTTGCCCGCTTTTCTGTAAAAGTGCCGGGCGAACACTTTTGCATTTCGATAAATTGTGGGGAGTTCATTGCCATCTTTCCGAGATGATAGCCTATCTCATAGTTCGTTCCACACAATTCGAAAATATTCACTCTTGCTTTTTCCATATAGTTTACCTCTTTTCTTGATTTAGTCTATTTCTATTTTATTTGGTAAACAGGAAAACTACATGATATTTTCTGCTATGTTTCTATAATAACACAATATATAATCCACATGTATTTCTCTTTTTTCTCTTTCTTCTCCAGCTAATTTTTCTACAAAGTGGCTCTAATATCATTTTACTTTTTATTATCGTTCAGTAATTTTACTGTACTGTTTTTCTTGCTTCTCTTTCTATTTTTTCATTTTTATTATTTTAAGCTAACTCCACATAAGATAACTAATGTTGAATTTAAAGCAAAATAATAAGCTGATTTATATTATTTTCGTTTCTCAAATATAAGTTAATAATATGGTGCTGACCCATATCCGCTGATTGGTGGTGCAAAATTTTGAATTAATCTCCAACCTTCTGCTGCATATTCTTCAATTATTTTGTGATAATCTTTTGTTTCTTTGCATAAAAAAAAGACCTTCCATAACGTCGAAAGTCTTGTAAATGGTGCGCCCAGCGGGAGTCGAACCCACGACCTTCAGATTCGAAGTCTGCTACTCTATCCAACTGAGCTATGAGCGCTAAAATTATATACAAAAAATAAAAAATGGAGCGGGTAAGGGGAATCGAACCCCTGTGTTCAGCTTGGAAGGCTGACGTTCTACCATTGAACCATACCCGCTTGTTACTATATATTTTAAAATGGTGATCCACCGGGGAATCGAACCCCGGACAACTTGATTAAAAGTCAAGTGCTCTACCGACTGAGCTAGTGAATCAAATGGCTGGGATAGCAGGATTCGAACCTACGCATGTAGCAGTCAAAGTGCTATGCCTTACCGCTTGGCGATATCCCAATTTTTAGTGGGGTGAATGAAGGGACTCGAACCCTCGACAACCAGAACCACAATCTGGCGCTCTACCAACTGAACTACATTCACCATATGGTGCGTCTTAAGAGATTCGAACTCCTGGCCCACGCCTTAGAAGGGCGTTGCTCTATCCAGCTGAGCTAAAGACGCATATTTTGGAGCGGGTAAGGGGAATCGAACCCCTGTGTTCAGCTTGGAAGGCTGACGTTCTACCATTGAACCATACCCGCATTTTTGGAGCGGAAGACGAGATTCGAACTCGCGACGTTCACCTTGGCAAGGTGACGCTCTACCACTGAGCCACTCCCGCATTTTAATTTATTTGTTATAATGGTCGGGGTGGCAGGTCTCGAACCCGCGGCCTCATGGTCCCAAACCATGCGCGCTACCATCTGCGCCACACCCCGTTTAATATGGTATGCGATCAGGGGCTCGAACCCTGGACCCTCTGATTAAGAGTCAGATGCTCTACCAACTGAGCTAATCACACACATTTTATGGTGCGTCTTAAGAGATTCGAACTCCTGGCCCACGCCTTAGAAGGGCGTTGCTCTATCCAGCTGAGCTAAAGACGCATATTTGGAGCGGGTAAGGGGAATCGAACCCCTGTGTTCAGCTTGGAAGGCTGACGTTCTACCATTGAACCATACCCGCATTTTTGGAGCGGAAGACGAGATTCGAACTCGCGACGTTCACCTTGGCAAGGTGACGCTCTACCACTGAGCCACTCCCGCATAAATTGGTGCAGATGAAGGGAGTCGAACCCCCACGCCAAAGGCGCTAGATCCTAAGTCTAGTGCGTCTGCCAATTCCGCCACATCTGCATAATTTAACATTTTAAATGGTGATCCACCGGGGAATCGAACCCCGGACAACTTGATTAAAAGTCAAGTGCTCTACCGACTGAGCTAGTGAATCAAATGGCTGGGATAGCAGGATTCGAACCTACGCATGTAGCAGTCAAAGTGCTATGCCTTACCGCTTGGCGATATCCCAATTTTTAGTGGGGTGAATGAAGGGACTCGAACCCTCGACAACCAGAACCACAATCTGGCGCTCTACCAACTGAACTACATTCACCATATGGTATGCGATCAGGGGCTCGAACCCTGGGCCCTCTGATTAAGAGTCAGATGCTCTACCAACTGAGCTAATCACACACATTTTATGGTGCGTCTTAAGAGATTCGAACTCCTGGCCCACGCCTTAGAAGGGCGTTGCTCTATCCAGCTGAGCTAAAGACGCATATTTTGGAGCGGGTAAGGGGAATCGAACCCCTGTGTTCAGCTTGGAAGGCTGACGTTCTACCATTGAACCATACCCGCATTTTTGGTCGGGGTGGCAGGTCTCGAACCCG
Source organism: Clostridium ganghwense (assembly GCF_026735165.1). GTDB lineage: Bacteria > Bacillota > Clostridia > Clostridiales > Clostridiaceae > Clostridium_H > Clostridium_H ganghwense. The sequence continues at coordinate 795,637 of NZ_JAPQES010000001.1, forward strand.
CGGCCTCATGGTCCCAAACCATGCGCGCTACCATCTGCGCCACACCCCGTTATCCATATCCTGATGAACTTGAGAATTTGTTGTTTTTCTCTTGTGTCCCTCAGCGACATGGATTATTCTACACCATTTTTTATTGCTCGTCAATACTTTTTTTGATTTTTTTTTACTTTTTTTTATAATAATCTTATGCTTGGCTTTATTTTACCATCATTTATTTCTATTGTCGCTACACTACAATGACCATCTCTAGGCAAAAATGGACTACCAGGATTTACAAACCATATGCCCTCTTCATATTCTATTTCTGATATGTGTGTATGTCCAAACAAAGCTATATCTGCACCTACTTCTTGTGCCCTATATTTTAGTTTTAAAATATTATACTTAACATCATATTTATGACCATGCGTAATTAATATTTTAATACCATCTACATCTTCTACTAGCTCTGCAGGTTCTTTTACTCCAAAATCACAATTACCTCTAACATTTATAATTCTTTTCTTATAATATTCCTTAATTCCTTCAACATCTTGAACATTATCACCTAGATGTATAATTAAATCTGTCTCTTCTAAAGTTTTTGCAACTCTTTCAAAAACAGTACTTTCTCTATGAGTATCACTAACAATACCTATAAGCACCTCGCCATCCCCCTTATAGTAATTCTTGCATCTTCTCTTGCAGCTCTTTTAATGCTCTTCCTCTATGACTTATAGCATTTTTTTCATCAGAACTCATTTCTGCAAAAGTTTTTCCAAACTCAGGAATATAGAATAGGGGATCATATCCAAAACCATCTTTTCCTCGTTCTTCTTCTACTATATATCCTTTAACTTCTCCTTGTACATTTATAACTATATCTTTATTTACGATTAATTCTATGGCACAAACAAATTTAGCCTTTCTATCTTCTAATTTTATTTCTTTTAATTTTTGCAATAACTTCTCATTATTCTTTTTACTATTTCCATGTTCTCCACTATATCTTGCAGAATATACCCCTGGTTCACCATTAAGTATATCTACCATAAGCCCTGAATCATCTGCCATTATCATGCAATCTCCAACTAGTTTATGTATTTCTCTAGCTTTAATATGGGCATTTTCCATAAAAGTACTTCCATTCTCCACAACATCAATATCTATTCCAGCCTCTTTTAATGAAATAATTTCAAGAGGAAAATCTTTTAATATTTCCTTTATTTCACTTATTTTATGTTCATTGTTACTAGCAACTATAAGTCTTTTCATTTTCTTATTCAAACCTCTTTCCATTTATAATTAACCAATCTTAAAAAGCTCATCTCTCTCTGGTGGCGATACAATGCTTTCCTCATTTTCTTCTACTATAACTCTGTCTTTATTAGTAATATTACCTACTATTGACGCCTCAATACCATTTTCTTTTAATTTTTCTACTAATTTTTTTCCATTACTACAAGTGATTAGCATACTTCCAGACGATATAAATCTTAGTGGATCTATAGAAAATAGTTCACATATTTTTTTTGTTATATAACTTACCGGCAATTTTTCTTTATAAATCTTAAATCCAACACTACTACCTTCTGCAACTTCCCATAGCGCTCCTAATACTCCACCTTCTGTTATATCATGCATTGAATTTACTCCAAATTCACCGCTTATTTTACCTTCTTTTATAACACTTAATTTTTCTATATACCTTCTAGCCTCTTCTATCTCTTGTTCACTTAAAATTTGTTTTACTTTTTCATAATAATCATTAACTACTATAGATGTTCCTTCTAAACATAGTTTTTTTGTAACTATTATATCATCTCCAATTGTTGCACCACTAGTTGCTACAGCCATATCTTTTTTTGTTTTTCCTATGACAGTGCAAGAGATAACTATTCTATTAACCGCATCTGTTATCTCTGTATGTCCTCCTAATATTTCTACATTTAATTTCTTAGTTTCATCATCTATTTCCTTCATTATATTTTCTATATCTTTAAGCTCTGCATGTGGTGGAACTAAAATGGTTACAAGCAATCCAGCTGGTTCAACCCCACACGAAGCTACATCATTACAGTTGATATGTACAGCTAACTTTCCAATATTATTCTCCGCTCCTGTTATAGGATCTGTAGACATTACACATTCGTAATCTCCAAAGTTCATTACACTACAATCTTCTCCAATAGCGCTTCTTATTCTTACATCTTCTCTCCTGACACTTTTATTTCCAGTTATAATTTTGTGTAAATCCGCCCATTCAAGCTTCCCTATTTTCATAAAACTCTCTCCTTTAGTATTAAAAACTATCACAATTTATTGTTCCTTTTCATATTATTTATATAAGGATTAATTTATGGTGGTGTAATATGTTAAAATATATAGGACCTTTTTTACGAATGAATAAACTAAATATAGAACAAATTAAATGTCAATTGTTTCACTTATCGAAAGAATCAATAAAAAATATTGTATTACATTCTAAATGCGGGATCATAATAGATCCAAAAGATTTAAGTTTTAAAAACATATCTAGTACTGATATTAACACATTAGACCTAAATTCTCCACTTTTATGTATATACAAAAAAGCTAGTGCAGAACTAAAAGTCAAAGATAATACTTTACACTGGTCACAAGATAAAATAAAAAAAGATATATATATATCTAGTAATGCTTATATGACTTTGTGTCTTTTAGAGCTTATTGACTATTACAATCAATTTAAAGATATTGCTCCTGATAAGTATGTTTTTAGCAATTTATATACTAAATTTGCCCAAAAGCAATTAGATTTTTATGCTTCATACTTAAGAAATGAAGAAGGAGTTTTTGTGGATAAAAAAGACTGTACAGATTCTATAACCGGAAAAATCAAACTAAAAAATAAAAATAAGCCCTTTAAATTTTCAGATCAAGCTTTACTCATGAACGCTTATTATAAATGTTCTACTTACTTGGATGATAAACATAAAGATTCCTATAGAAATTTTTCTTATGACATCTTAAATATGTTTATCGAATTTAAAGAAGAAATGTATGATATTTCTTTTCAAGAGCAATGTAAAGTATGCTTAAATCTGAATGTTTTTTATACTTACTCTAAAATGGATAATGTTAAGCTACTACTTCTCGATATATTTGACCTAATCTATGAAAATTACAATAACAACATATCTAATAATTACAATTTAACAGATTTATGTTTATTACATCTAAATTCAATGCTTCTTTATAAACATACCAGTATGGATAGATTTAAAAACATAGGTAAAAAGCTTTATAAACTTATTAAAAAATATTATGATGAGGATTCATCAATTTTCGTAAAATCTACGGAAGATAAAGAAATTGACTTTTCCGCAAAAGAAATCCTTGTATATGTCATTTCCAATCTCTACCAAAACTATATAACTGAAGAAGACAACGATAGAATGATTATAAACGTATTTACAAATCAATTAGTGGATTCTGGAATAATTTTAAGCTGGCCAGATGTACCAAACTTAGATGATATTGAACATTATAAAGACTTTCAAGAGAAACCAGAAAATTTATTAGATGAACAATATTTTAAAATGCCTACTATAGCTAGTCCTGAAGCTAATGAATTAGCACCTGTTTTTGTTAAATCTGTAACCTATAATAAATCAAAAAAAACCTTTAAGCAAAGTAAAGCAAACTTTGATAGTAGAAAAAACTTAGAAGTATTCTTCTTAACACTCCATTTATTAAACAATTCCTTTAAAGATTTTACTTCTAAAGACATTAATTCCTCAAATTAACTTCCTATGTATCAGTATAGTAATAGACAAACATGTTTAAACTATAATAGAATCAAAACAAACTAAAGAATAAATCAAAAGGAGGGTGCTTAAATTCAATAACATGTATCCAACAACTATAAATTGCTCTGAAAATTGCATTTATTCTCAAAATGGTAAATGTACACTAAATAATATTAGCTCACTTTCAAATGTAAATATCAATAACCTCAATTGTGCTTATTATATTTCCAAACCTTCTAAGAAATAAAGCCCCCTAAAACTATTAGGGAGCTTTATTCATTCTGTTTGTGTATATATACTTTTTTTAAAATCACATTTCCTCTTTTATTTACTTCTAATCCATTTATATATCTTTTTGCACCTACTATATTTTTTGAAAAGTATAGTGGTATACAAGGTATGTCATTATAAAGCAATTCTTCTGCGAAACTTAAATACTTTATCGCTTCACTACTATCTCCAGTTAATTTAGCTTTCAAAATTAGAACATCATACTCCAAATTGTTATATCCATATATATTAAACTTTGAATTGCTATCCCATTTTTCTAAAAAAGCTATAGGTGAGTTATATTCTCCTATGTAATGTGTTAATAGTATGTCATACTCTTCATTATGGATTATTTCTTTTAACATTTCTTCATTGTAACCTTCTACTGAAATTTTAATCTTAATTTTTTTTAAGTTTTTTATAATTTCATCTACTATCTCTTTATTATTTTCATTACTATTAAGATAAACTAGCTTTATTTTTTCTCCCTTATATTCACTTTTATCTAAGAATTCCTTTGCTTTATCTAAATTACTATAATTAGCAAATAAGATTTTGTTTTCACCACTAGATTTAATACTGCTTGGAATAAAACTATTCGCCCCTTCCCCTAACACTATGTTGTTTATAATATTTTTTCTATTTATGCAATAGCTAATACACTTTCTAAAGTTAATATCTTTAATTATTCCTTCCTTATTAAAATTAAAGTTTAAACTCATCCCGTTTATTGAAGGAGATCTGAATAATTCTTTTGCTTTAATAAATTCATTTATTTGATTCATTGGTGGATTAGTTATTATATCAATTTCATCCCATTTATAATCAGCTAATGCAAAAGCAATAGCTTCTTCATTTTTCATGTGTATCTTATTGCTAGCAACACTTTTCTCATCCCAGTACATTTGATTTTTAACTAAAGAAAGTTCTTCTTTCTCTAAAATGCTATCCAACTTAAAAGGTCCTGAATATAATATTAAAGAAAAATTATTCTTCCATTCTTTTAAATATTTAAAATCTTTTCTTAATACATAGATTGGTTGGCTTAAAATATTTAAAAAATAGCTGCATGCATAATTTAATCTTATTTCTAATGTTTTATTATCTTTTGCCATTACAGCAACTTTACTAAAATCTACTTTATTTTCAGCATAGTCTCTAGCTCCAAAAATACAATATAATTGTTGTTTATATATATTATTTTCATTTTTTAATAAATTTGAAAATAAATTCACAAAATCTTCAGCTACTATATCACTTCCATCACTCCATTTAGCATCATTTCTTATAGTAAATATGTAAGATAGCTTATCCTCACTTATTTCCCACTTAAAAGCTAATGCTGGCACTATCTTTCCTTTCTTGTCCATAGATACTAATCCTTCAAATAAACATAAAAGTAAGTCTTCCTGTCTTATATTATGCCTATCTAACATTATTAAGTCTTCTGGAAGCTTTCCTATATTGTATACTATATAATCTCTTACTTCTGTGTTTACTACTTTTTTTTGTATACAGCCACTTCCAAGTGTCATACATAAAATCAAAAATACAACTATAAACTTTTTCATATACAATCATCCATTTCTAAATTATGTTATATCTGGATTATTGCCAAGGCGCAAAAAAATAAACAAACTTTCATAAACTAACATTTAAAAGTTGAAATTTTGTTTTATCTAGGCAAATATTTATAAAAATTCAGTTTTTTATTTTTAAAAACATCAATTGTTTTTCCTCTTAAACCCAATTGCCTTTTCATAAAATAGCTATAATCTTCTAAGATGATATTTTTAGGGAAAAAAATTCTATTTCCTCTCTTATGTATACCACCTTCAAATAATCCTGTCGTTATATATATTCCCTTATTAATTTTAGTTTTTTTCATCTTGTCTACAAAACTATCAAATTCTTCATTAAAAACCATATCTCTTCTATCATATTTTAATAATATATTATATTTTTTACCTATAAGTTCTATTAATATTTCACTTTTCGTATGCTCCAATATGTTGTAATTTACATTTTTTTCTTTACAGTTTTTAATCATCAACTCTAATACAGTATTTATTTTTAATCTTCTTAATCTATATTTAGCTTTTTTTATTTCTTTTCTTTTAATTTTAAAATATATAAAATCGAATATACCATTTAACATATATCATTTTCCCCCCTCTAAATTAATATTCTCCTTATATTTATATGATTGTTAACTGAAATTTATTTTATAAAACTCTTCACCAGCTAAAAAACGCCATATAACGTACTATTTCTCTCTTTTAATTTTTTTTAAAAATTTTCTTGTAAAACAAAGTAAACGCCGATTCACTCGCCGTTTACTTTGCAATTACAAAATTATTTTTAAATCTTTTTAAGCGCTTCATCAAATATTTCTTCTAATGTTTCAATTCAGAATAATCAATATGATATTTTTTTATTCTGTTAATTAACAATGTGTGGGTAACCCCTAATACCTTTGCAGCTTTCCTTATACTTTCATGATTTTTTAAAGCATCTATTATTATTTCCTTTTCTATTTTTCCTAAAGTTTCTTTAAGTGAAGTTGAATTATTTGTATAATCTTTATTAAAAACATTATTTATTTTTATGTCTTGTTCTGTAATTCTTTCTGTATAGCTCAATGCTACAGCTCTTTCTATTACATTTTGTAGTTCTCTTACATTTCCATACCACTCATAATTTAATAATTTTTTTAATGTATTAGGTGTTATTTCATTTATTTTTTTATTGTATTCTTTAGAAAATTGTTTTACATAATACTCTGCTAAAACTTTTATATCTTCTTTTCTTTCTCTTAGCGGTGGAATTATCAGAGTAAAGATATTAATTCTGTAAAACAAATCAAGTCTAAACTGATTTGATTCTACCATTACATTTAAATCTTTATTAGTTGCAGAAATAATTCTTACATCAATATCTATTTCCTTGTTACTGCCCAACTTCCTTATCTTTTTTTCCTGTAAAACCCTTAATAATTTAACTTGTAAATGAGGAGGCATTTCACCAATTTCATCTAAAAAAACTGTTCCTCCATTGGCTACTTCAAAAATACCCATCTTTCCATTATTTTTAGCACCAGTAAAACTTCCTCCTTCATATCCAAAAAGTTCACTTTCCAGCAGCTGATCTGGAATTGCCCCACAATTAATTGCTACAAAAGGCATAGATGATCTTCTGCTTAAATTATGTATGGATCTAGCAAATATTTCTTTTCCTGTTCCACTCTCCCCCATAATCAAAACTGATGAATCTGATTGCGAAAAAATCTTTGCATGATTTATTGCTTCAATTATCTTAAAACTTTTACCAACAATGTCATTAAATGTTATTTGATTGTCATATCTTTTAAGATTAAATATTTTATTCATTCTTTTTGTATCTTGAAGAGTAATTATAAAACCACATAATATATTTTCTTCGCTAATTATTGAATTAGTACTTAATAAATAATTCTTATTATTTATTTCAATTTCTAGATCTACTATTTTATTATATTTTTTTACATTTTCTAAAGCTTTTTTCACTTTATTATGGTAATTAGATAGTAATACAGATATTTTTTTATTTATAACTTCTATATCCTTAATAGAAAAAATGTTTTTCAAAGCATATTTATTTATATATTTAATATTCTCATCTTTATTTAGTACAACAATACCTTGGCATACTGTATCCATTATAGTTTTAATTTCTATTTCTTTTTCCTCAACAGAAATCAAATTAATTTCTTTAATTTCTTGAACACCATCTATGTTTAAAATTTCTTTTTTAATTTTTTCCTGCAGACTAGGTTCCAATTTAGCAAATTTTATATAAATAACAAACGTATAAACTTCCATCCAAATTATATTAATTTTATATTTTACAAAAACGGCAGAGATATCATATGTCATATTAGGTCTATCAATTGTTTTTATTTCAAGCCGTGAAATTTCCATATTTATCGCTCCTATTATCTTTAGATTTATTACCTTTTCTCTTCTTCTCTAAATACCTATAATGTATTAAATAATATATTGTCCCTACACAAAATGCTCCTCCAATTATATTACCCAATGTAACTGGTAATAAATTTCCAACGAAAAAATCTTTCCACGAAAAATATATTCCTTCATTAGCACCTAGCAATATACCTACAGGTATAAAAAACATATTTGCAATACTATGTTCAAACCCATTTATAACAAAAGCACCTATTACATAAATAAATCCCATAATTTTTCCTGAAACTTCATCTGATGCTTCTCCTACCCTTACAGCTAAACAAACTAAAAAATTACATAAGATTCCTCTTGTAAAAGCCTGACTCATTGTCAAATTCAACTTTGCTTTAGTAATATTAATCATATATACACTAATTGATTTTTCATTAAATACTCCAGTATGTATAATAAAGAAAATTAATATTAAACAACCAATAAAATTAGATATGTATACTAAAATCCAATTTGTAAGTAATTTTTTAATATATCTTTTTTCTTCATAAATTGGTACTATATAAAGATTACTTCCAGTAAAAAGTTCACTTCCCGATAAAACAATAATAATTAAACCTAAACTAAAAACTATACCAAATATCAATTTAGTAAACCCCTGCCCAAAGTAAGAATTCATATCACTACATACTGTTACAGAAGTAATAGCTGCAAGACTAACGAAAATACCTGCTAAAATTCCTCCTATAAAAATCTCTTTATTTGTTTTTTCTAAAAAGCTAATAGATTTATCATATAAGCTTTTCGTTATTTCCTGTGGTGTTTTCATTTTTATCAACTTCCTTTTAAATTTTTTAATGCGCTATCCCTGTTAATACTTAAAGCAAATTTCATACCAAAGTAAACCCTTGATTTTATCAGCATTTTTAAAGAACATACTAAGAATATGTGGTTTAATTTTAAACCATATCTTATAAATAACTATCCTATCAAAATATTAATGGTTTAATTTCAATACAATGGTTTAATTTTATTCCATTTTGAATTTATATAATGACTTACTATGTAATTTAATAACTTAATTATATTTTATCCTATATCTTGTTTACTTAGAATAATTTAAAACTATTCTAAGCAAATATAAAAAACCCGTATTTTAATACGGGTTTTTTAAACAATCTGAAACGCGAATTTAATCCACGTTTATTTTTATTTTAATATACTTTCATAAACATAAAAAACATAGTTCCAAATCCCATAAGCATACATAAAAATGAGTTTATCCATTCTTTATTACTTAAATGTAATTGCTTAATGCTCCATAGAAACATTGTTATTACTATACTACTTTGAAATATATAATAGTTATTAAAATAACCTAAATTAAAAATTTTGTAAGTTGAAAGCATAGTAAGTATTAAACATAAGCTAGTAATCAATACAAAAAGCCATGCAGATATACTTATAAACTTCTTCATCTTATATCCCCCAGTTTTCTTATCTGTTTTTATATTTTATTTAACCATTTCTTTAAATTCATCTTCACTTATAATTTTAATACCTAATTCTACAGCTTTGTTATATTTTGAACCTGGATCTTTTCCTACTAAAACATAATCCGTTTTTTTACTTACACTACTTGAAACCTTAGCTCCAAGACCTTGAAGTTTTTCTTTTATTTCACTTCTAGAAAAAGTTTGTAGTGAACCAGTTACTACTATAGTCTTTGCATTAAATATATTTTCCTCTACAACTGTTTCTTCAAAATGAGGCTTAACACCTAATTCTAAAAGTTCTTCTATACTTTTTGTAATTTTTTCATCTTTAAAAAATTCTGTTATACTTTGAGCTACAATATCACCAATATCTTCTACAGATATAAGTTGTTCAAAATTAGCTTTTTGTACATTAGAAAGACTTTTAAATCTTTTCGCTAAATCTATACTAGTTTTTTTACCTACATTTGGTATTCCTAGTGAATATATAAAAGATGATAAATCACAATTTTTACTATTTTCAATAGCATCTATTAAATTTTGTGCTTTTTTGTCTCCAAATCTCTCTAACTTCAATAACTCTTCTTTTTTTATTCTATACAAATCTGAAAGAGACTTTATATCAAGCTCTTCAAATAATTGTTCTGCTGTTTTTTCACTAAATCCAGCAATATTCATTGCCTCTCTACTTCCAAAATGCACAATAGATTTTACAAGCTGAGGCTTGCAAGAAAGTGTATTTTCACAAAAATAATGAACTCCTTGCTGTACTATTTCACTGCCACAATATGGACAAATTTCAGGAGTTTGTATTTCTTTTGTTTCCTCTTCGTTTTCTTCTATAATTCCCATTATTTCAGGAATTACATCATTTGAACGACGAAGAAAAACTTTACTTCCTATTTTTACTCCCTTTCTATTTATATCATCCATATTATTTAAGGTAGCTCTCTTTACAGTAACTCCCCCAATTTCTACTGGCTCTAGTATAGCTGTAGGGCTAACTCGTCCACTTCTACCTACATTCCATTCTACATCTAATAATTTAGTAGTTGCTTCTTCTGCTTCAAATTTGTAAGCAAGAGCCCATTTAGGAAATTTAACTGTATATCCTATTATTTCACGGGTTTTTATATGTTCAATAGCTATTACTACTCCATCTATTTCATAGTTTAAGCTATTTCGTATACTTTCTAAATATTTTATTTCTTCTTCAATTTCTTCAATGGTAGAACAAACTTTTACATATTCATCCATTGGAAGACCTTTTTCTTTTATAAAATCTAACATTTCAGTATACGTCTCAAAAGGCTTGCCTTCATTATACCCAACATCATAGAAAAATGCAGATAAATTTCTTCTTGCTGTTTCTTTTACATTTAAATTTCTCAGAGCACCAGCAGCACCATTTCTTAAGTTTTTAAGAGGATTTTCCGCTACTTTATTATATTCATTAAAAGCTTCTTTTGTCATAATAGCTTCTCCATGAACTTCCATCAAGGCATTATTATCCATAATAAGTGGCAATGTTTTTATTGTTTTAGCCTGAGCAGTAATATCTTCTCCTACCTCACCCGTTCCTCTACTGGCTGCCTTTATTAATATACCGTCCTCATTATATGTACAATTTATTGTAAGTCCATCAAATTTTTTAGTTAAAACATATTTTATTGATGGCAATTGCTCTTCATGATTATCATTATATTCCTTAATAGCCTTTAAATTTCTATTATGCCAATCTTTAATTTCTTGAATACTTTGAGCCTTACCTAAGCTCCAAAGTTTACCTTTATGTGTATACTTTTGAAATTGAGGAAGTACAATATCACCAACTCTTTGAGTTGGTGAATATGGAAGTACTATATCCGTTTCCGCTTCAAGCTTTACTAATTCATCATACTTAGCATCATATTCTTTATCCGAAACAGTAGGATTGTCTAAAGTATAATACTCATATGCATATTTATTTAATTCTTTAACTAATTCTTCAATCTTTTGTATTTTATCTTCCATTAACTAATGTCACCGTCCTTTTTACAACAGTTCAATAGGGGCCATATTAAGCATAAGTTGTTTAATTCCCATATTGTCAAAAGCTATAGTTACTTTAATATCATTTGAAGTCTTTGAAGCACTAACTATTGTTCCAACTCCAAATGTTTTATGTCTTACTTTTCTTCCAGCACTTATTTCATTGGAATCAATGCTTTTCTTACTTCCATTTCCAAAATCATTATTTGAACTTAAATTTTCATTATTTAATATAGAATTTATAGCTTTTTCTGCTTTTCTATTTCCGAAAGTAGATATTGAATGTGAATTTAGATTATTTCTCTTGTATGCTTCTAAAGTAGCTGCTGAAGTACTTCTAGCAGTATTAGTTCTTTTTTCTGATACATTTTCACGAAGATTTAATGATATTTCATTTATAAAATCTGATTCTGAATAACTAACGCTTCTACCAAAAACTCTTCTTGTACTTGCAGAAGTCATATAAAGTTTTTCTTTTGCTCTTGTTATACCAACATAACAAAGCCTTCTTGCTTCTTCCATTTCAGCAAAGTTATCCATACAACGTGTTCCTGGGAAAATACCATTTTCCATGCCAGCCATAAATACTACAGGAAATTCTAATCCCTTAGCACTATGAATAGTCATTAAAACTACTGTATCTGTATCTCCGTCGTAATTATCTATATCAGATACTAATGCAATCTTTTCTAGGAAAGCTGAAAGTGATTTATCTTCAGATATATTTTCAAACTCTACAGCTGCTGACACTAATTCCTTTATATTTTCTATTCTGCTCATATCTTCTATATCGTTAGAAGCTTGAAGTACTTTTAAGTATCCAGTACTTTCAAGTATTTCTTCTATAAGCTTTGATACACTAACCTTATCTTTTGTTCTATTAAAAGAATTTATAAGACTAGTAAATTTATTTATTGATGAAATATTTCTAGTTGTAAGTCCTGGAATATTATCTATATCTAACAAAACACTATACATGCATTCATCCATATAGTTTGCAAAATCTTGTATTTTACCTACAGTAGCAGCCCCAATTGCTCTTTTAGGAACATTTATTATTCTCTTTAAACTAATATCATCTTGCAAGTTATTTATGAATTTTAAATATGCTATTATATCTTTAATTTCTTTTCTATCATAGAACTTCTGTCCACCTATTATTCTATAAGGAATACTTCTTTTCATAAAAATATCTTCAAAAATTCTAGATTGTGCATTTGTTCTATACAATACTGCAAAATCATTGAAGGTTTTGTTCTCTTTTTCAATAAGTCTTTTTATTTCATTAGCAGTAAAATTTCCTTCATCTGTGTCTGAATAAGCTCTATAAATTTTTATTTTTTCACCAGCTGGATTTTCAGTTCTTAAAACCTTGCTTTTTCTTTGAGCATTATTCTTTATTACAGTATTTGCTGCATTTAAAATATTAGCTTTTGACCTATAGTTCTGCTCTAATTTTATTACTTTTGCGTTTGGATAATCCTTTTCAAAATCTAAAATATTTTTTATATCAGCACCTCTCCACTGATAAATACATTGGTCATCATCACCAACTACAAATATATTTTTATTAGCTTCTGCTAAAAGTTTAACTAATTCATATTGGGCTTTATTTGTATCTTGATACTCATCTACCATTATGTATTTAAATTTGTTCTGATAGAATTCTAAAACTTCTGGATGCTTCTTGAACAATTCTACAGTTTTAAAAATTAAATCATCAAAATCTAAGGCATTACTATTTTTTAATCTTTTTTGATATAGAAGATAAACATCTGCTATCTTATTCTTTCTAAAATCACTTTCATTTTCTTTCTTATACTGTTCTGGTGACATTAATCCATCTTTTTGCTTACCTATTTTCGAAATTATTTCCTTTTCATCTATATCTTTATCATTTATATTTAGTTCTTTCATACACTCTTTAACTAAAGTTTTTTGATCTGAACTATCATATATTGCAAAATTTTTATTATATCCTAACTTATCTATTTCCCTTCTCAATATTCTAACGCAGCATGAATGGAAAGTAGATACCCACATACTATCTATATCCACATCAATTAAGCTTTTAATTCTTTCTTTCATTTCTCCTGCTGCTTTATTAGTGAAGGTTATAGCCAATATATTATAGTGTGGTATACCTAGATCTTCAATCATATGAGCAATTCTATAAGTTAAAACCCTTGTCTTACCAGAACCTGCACCAGCTAACACAAGTAAAGGTCCATTTACAGTAGTAGCTGCCTCATGCTGTTCTTTATTTAATAGTGTTTTTAAATCCATTAAACCACTCCTTAATTTTTAAGCCTTAATCCATTTATACGTATTATTCCCACTTTATTCTTTCTAATACTAGGTTGTACCCATCACTACCATAATTTAAGCATCTATTCACTCTACTTATAGTAGCTGTACTTGCACCAGTAGCTGCTGCAATTTCAGTATAAGTCTTTTTTTGTTTTAGCATTTTAGCAACTTGAAGTCTTTGATCTACTGCTTTTAATTCATTAATTGTAAATATATCTTCAAAAAATTTATAACATTCTTCTTTTGTCTCCAAACATAAAATTGATTTACATAAATAATCCATTTCTGGACTTTCTAATTTAGATTTATAATCTGCCACTTAATCACTCCCTATCATGAATTTATTCTCGATATTATATGTAATAAATACTTCACTCTATTTTATCACATTTAAACTTTATCATTCCATGATTCTTTCTTTTATGATAAATTACACATCCTTTAATTTTAATACTATAAGGGTATAAAATTCAACAACAAGATTTTGCTAATTATAAATTCTTATTTTTTATTACTTAATAATTTATACAAAGGCTCTGTTTTAAAAGAATGTTGTTTTTTACATTCTTTTAAAACTTCCTTTAGTAATCCTAAGGTTATGTTTAAAATTGTTGAGTTCATTATAATGAAAAATTACTATTCTTATTTAGTATAACTTTTGCAACGTTAAGAGTTTTCGTATATTTGAGCCTTAGCGAGTTTACGAAAGCTTAGTTGCTTAAGTTATACTAAATTTAGAATTGTTTTTGAAATTATACGAAATCAACAATTATTTAAAACATAGCTTATACAAAAGGTATAAATTACATAGTTTTTATTTATTATTTCAATAATATATATCTTTTAAAAGGACAAACTAAAATTATAAGATATGCTTTAGTTCAAAGGAGATATTTATGATGAAGATTAAAAATAAATTTGCAATACTAGATATAATATTAATATTTACTTTATTCCTTTCACACAATATCTCTACTTATAATCAAAAGCGTATATATATTTTTAAACAAGATACTTTAAAAATCCAACAGGAAAACTCTAAAAAATCTGAACAAATTACACTACTCCAAAAGGAAATTAATTCTCTACAAAAAAAACTTAATGTTTTAGAAAAAAAGAATATAGAGTTAAAAGAAAAAAATAAAGAGTATAAAAAACAATTACATATATAAAATTTTAGAAGGTGAATTTATTATGAAAAAATCCTGCTTCATTGTAAGTTTGGCTATTTTAATTATAATTCAAACTTTTTTTATCTTTAAACTTTCTAATGAATATATCAGTGTTATTAGAGTGAAAAGATCAATGAAAGAAAAAAAAACAGCCTTAACCATGCTTAGTAATAATCTTTCTAATAGTAATTCTAAGAAAAAGGAACTTGCTGAAAAAATAAAAAAAGCAGAATCTGAAAAAATAAAATTAATTAAAGAAAATAGTAAATTAGAGAATATACTATTTTTGAACAAGACCACCTCATTCTATGTAGCAAATATTCCCGAAAATAAAGTTGTGTACTTAACTTTTGACGATGGTCCCTCAAATAACACTTTAAAAATACTAGATATACTTGATAGGTATAATGTTAAAGCAACCTTTTTTGTAAATGGCTCTTCATCTAAATTTAGTATTAACACTTATAAAACCATAGTTAGTAAAGGTCATAGTCTTGGCAATCATACATATAGTCATAACTACAGTGAAATCTACAAAAATATTGAAGGATTCATTAAAGATTTTAATAAATTACAAAATCATTTAAATAATTCTATAGGAATACAACCTAAAATTGCAAGACTTCCTGGGGGTAGCAATAATACTGTTAGTCGTAAATACGGTGGGAAATCTATTATGAGAGATATAAGTAAATATCTAATAGATAACGACTACACTTATTTTGATTGGAATGTAGATTCCACCGATGCATCTGTTAAACTACAAAATAAAAATAAAATAATTACTTCTGTTTTAAATAGAAGTAAAAATAAATCAGCTGCAATAGTTCTCATGCATGATAATTCTCTCAAAACAACAACAGTAGAAGCATTACCTGAAATAATAGAGGGATTAATTAAACAAGGTTTTGAATTTAGACCACTCTCTTCTGCTGAATATATCAACCAGTTTTTAAGAGCAAAATAAAACTGAGGAATTAATATCCTCAGTTTTATTATATACTTAATTATACTTAATTATATTTAAATTATTTTGATTTTAATGCTTTACAACTTTAGTGTAATAAAGTATAATGTTCTTATACCAAAACAAAACTTATAAAAATTCAATAATTAAAATTTATATTTTAATTCAGATTTAATATCAAAGGTTTAAATTTAACTAAGGGGGATTTCATTATGAAAAAAATAAGCAAATTAGCTACTTTAATATTAAGTTCTATCCTAATAATATCTCTTGCGGGGTGTGGAAATAGTAAAAGTTCTTCTAAAGATACTATTACTAAAGACGGTATTCCAAATAAAATAGTTGTAGGTTTAGATGACTCTTTTCCTCCAATGGGTTTTCGCTCAGATGAAGATAAAATAATCGGCTTTGACATTGATATGGCTAATGAAATGGCTAAAAGAATGGGTGTAGAAATAGAGTATATGCCTACTGAATGGAGTGGAGTAATTCCAGCTTTAAAAACTAAAAAATTTACTGTAATTATCTCTGCTATGAGTGTTACAGAAGAAAGAAAAAAAGAAATAGCATTTTCAAATCCTTATATTTTAGAAAAACAAGTTATAGTTGTAAAAAAAGATAATTTAACGATAAACTCTGCTGATGATCTTAAAGACAAAATCGTAGGTGTTCAACTTGGAAGTACAAGTGCAGAAGCTATATCACCTATAAGAAATACTATGAAGGAAGTTAAAGAATATGATAAAAACACAGACGCTCTTCAAGATTTAGCAATAGGAAGACTTGATGCCGTAGCAGTTGATGAACTAGTTGCAAGATATTATATAAAAGAACATAACGATAAATATAGAGTTGTTGAAAAAGAAATTTCAAAAGAACCTATAGCAATTGGATTTAGAAAAGAAGATACAGCTCTTCAAAACAAATTTAATGAAACTTTAAAAGCTATGCAAAAAGACGGTACTATGACTAAAATTTCAGAGAAATGGTTTGGAGAGGATATAACTAAAATGAATTAATGAAACAAAAATAAAGGGGTGCAGAAATATGGATGTTACTACATTAAAAAAAGCTTTTCCAATATTATTAAAGGGAAGTGTCACAACAATAGAATTAACATTAATGTCTATTGCATTTGGTACATTACTTGCATTTGTTATAAGCTTTTGCAAGATAAGTAAAATAAAATCTTTAAATAAATTTGGAGATTTGTATACTTGGCTATTTAGAGGTACTCCTCTTTTAATACAACTATTTGTAATTTACTATGGCCTTCCTCAAATTGGAATAAAATTCACCTCTTTTACAGCTGCTGTAATAGGATTAACTATAAATATTTCTGCATACATTACTGAAATAATTAGAGCTGCAATTCAATCTATAGATAAAGGTCAATGGGAGGCTTCTAAAGCTTTAGGAATGAATTACTGGCAAACAATGTTTTTAATTATAATTCCTCAAAGTATAAAAAGGATGCTTCCACCAATGTCTAATGAATTTATAGCATTGCTAAAAGATACTTCATTAGTTTCAGCCATCTCTATGGGTGATTTAATGAGAAAATCTCAATTAGTCTATACCGCTACTTATAAGCCATTGGAAGTATTTTTACTAGCTACAATACTTTATCTTATGATGACAACTGTATTTACAACTTCTTTCAAAGCACTTGAAAATAAGTTTGCTTTTGAATAAAAAACCATAAAATTTTATAATTTCTTAGTAACTAAAAAAACACTATCCCGGTGATAGTGTTTTTTTAGTATTATATAGGGCAAGACACGTCCTGGGGCTGGAGTGCCTTAATTAATAAAAAGGGGGCTATTCATTCTTTTTATTTTCCCTTACAAAAGCTATTATAGTAAATAAACCTATAAATTGCAAGAGATTTTGCAAAATTAATTGTAAATAAACTGTTATAATAATCTATATCCTTCATAATTCGTTCATATTTTTTCTCATTACATGCTTTATTTGGTTTCATGAACGTCTTTTAGACATAATAATTCTTCATCTGACAATTCTCTGTATTGTCCTAACTCTAAATTTTCATCTAAAGTTAAATTTCCCATCTTTACTCTTTTTAGATAAACAACTTCTTTATCTACCGCCTCAAACATTCTTTTTACTTGATGGAATTTTCCCTCTTGAACTGTAACATAAACCTCTGATCCATTTTTATCAGCATTTATAATTTCAAGTTTAGCTGGTAAACAATTATATCCATCATCAAGTACTATACCATTTTCAAAGGCTTTAATGTCCTCTTCATCTACTATCTTATTTATCTCTGCATAATATACTTTGTCTACGTGCCACTTAGGTGAAGTTAATCTATGATTCAGTTCTCCATCATTTGTTATTAGAAGTAGTCCTTCTGTATCTTTATCAAGCCTTCCTACTGGAAACGGCTTAAATACACTATCCTCATATTCTAATAAATCTATTACCGTTTCATCATAATTATCAAAAGTGGCTGAAACTACTCCATCAGGCTTGTTCATCATAATATAAATGTATTTTCTATAATTAATCT
Source organism: Clostridium ganghwense (assembly GCF_026735165.1). Lineage (GTDB taxonomy): Bacteria > Bacillota > Clostridia > Clostridiales > Clostridiaceae > Clostridium_H > Clostridium_H ganghwense. Next base: position 814,145 of record NZ_JAPQES010000001.1, read on the forward strand.
CTTCTCCAAAAACTTTTATAATACATTCTTCTGCTTTAACCTTTAATCCGTTATCTTTAACAACTTTTCCATCAACTTCTACTTCTCCACTTTTTATAAGAGCTTTAATTTCTTTTCTAGTACCATATCCTAGATTTGATAAAACTTTATCTAATCTTTCCATTGCTTTTCACTCCCTGCTTAGTTATTGTAAAAAGTAAGAGCAGCGGTTTATCACTGCCCCCCTTATTATAAACCTACAATTAGTTAAATAAAAGGAATTCTCTTCTTATTTATTCACTCTATTTTATAATTTATAGAATATATAATTGATTTTTGAAAGTTTTTAATCATTTTCTATATTGCACTACAAGTTTACATTTAAAAAAAGTACTCTTAAATATAAAATTTAAAAGTACTTTTTTCTAAATAAGACTTTTTCTTTCTTCTTCTGTCAGCTTTAAATCTGATAAAATATTATTATCTACAATATGTTTAAGTTGTTGTATATCTTTATTATCTACTAAGTCTTTTATTGATAATTTTTCCGTAACTTTAATATCAATCATACAATAATCCTCATAAGCCTTTTTATTATAATTACTTTTAGCAAGCGCTAGTATCTTATATATACCTTTAGTAAATGGTATAAAATCATAATAATTTTTTTTACTATATTTCTGTACTAAATTCCATTCACTCTTTTCCATTAAATAAAACTCATAAACTACATCTTTTCCCCCATTACTTTCTGCTGTGATTTCTATAGGTTCATTTGGGGAAAAACTAAATCTATCACATTTAATTGTAGTATTAGTTACTGGAGGTGCATCATTTACTACAATTGAAACTTCCTTTGAACTATCAAATTTTTTATCACTTTTTTTATTTTTAGCATATACTTTAACTATATATCTACCACTACATTTAGGAGTTAGTATATATCTTTTACTTTTTACATAATCTGTTTCTTCTACCTTATGACCATTTATTTGAAGCACATATTTTATTAATATTTCCTCTGTATCTTGAGTAATAACATCTAAAACCATCTGGTCTCCTATTAAATAATATTCTTTAGGCTCCATTAAAACATAATCAATGTTGGCAGGTATATATTTATATGCATCTATATGTTTTATTTCATGAACATCAAATACCTTGTCTGAATACTTATCCTTTACTCTAATTTCGATTTCAAATCTACCTTCAAGTTCTGGGGTAAACTTAACCCAATTACACTCTCCATAATCGATTCTTTCTTTTTCTACACTGTCTTTTCTTATAATAAAGCTATATAAAAGTGTTATTCCCCCTTCTGCTATAACTTTAATGTTAACACTTTCTTTTACTAATACACTTTCTTTTTTATCTAAAATTATCTCATCTATTTTTACAGGATCTCTAGGTATTTCGTCGATAGTAAACAGGATAGATTTACCATCTTCGTATTTACCTGTAAAAGAAACATCTTTTACAAACAAATTTATTTTATAATCTCCGGACTCCTTAGGCTCCCATATGTATTCACTAGATTTTATATATCCTGAATTTTCATTTTTAGGTCCCTCTATTAAATATCTATACCTAAGCTCTTTTCCTCCACTAGCAACAGCCTTAAATGTAATGCTTTTTTCCATAATTTGTGGGGAACTTAAATCACTTACAAAGCTTAGTATTTCTACTTTCTTATATGGTTTAACTTCATAATGCATAATTGCTCTATCGTCATACTGTTTAGGTGAATACATATCCTTTGCTAAACATAAAATCCTATATTTACCACTATTGTTTTCTTTATAACTTACAACCTTTTTAGTAGAATAATCTTGTATACACTTAGTTTGTCCATTAGAATTAATCTTAACAAATTTATATAATATCATTCTATTATCATCATATTGAGCACCGACCTCAAAAACTAATTCTTCATCTACTAATAGTTCCGAAGTTAAACATTTGAAAACATTTATTTCAAGTTTTTTCATTTCCACAACTTTATATTCAACTTTTCTTGCTTCTTGGAAATTTTCACGTGAGTCTAACAACTTACACTGAACTAATATCTCATGCTCTCCTGGATCTTTAACACTACATACAAAAGCATTTTCTTTAGAGTAATCTTTTGCTAGAATCCATTTTTCATTTTCCTTTATCATATATCTATAAAGAACAGAGCTTTGTTTAGTCTCTACTTTTAAATGAATTTTTTCTCCTACACAAAATTTTTTCTTATTTAAATGAATATCTTTAATTAATTCATTCTCATCCTTACTGAGCTTCCCTATTATATATTCATTTTTAGATACATAATCAAAAGATTTAGTACTATTCTCTTCTTTAGCTTGTACCATCAAAATGTAACTTCCTTCTATTTCTGGTTTCCATATTATGCTCTCATCTTCACTAAACTCTTTAAGAGTTTCCCATGCTCCATTAAATCCTACAATATACTTAAATAATAAATTTTCTTTAGGTTTATCTATAATATTTATTTTAATTTCAGAATTCTTTTCTTGTGGAGATTCTTTATTATAACCAATAATAATTTCATTCATATTTATCCTCTCCCGCCCCATAATATACCTTAATGATATATTAATTATACTATAATTCCATATATTGTAAAAGGTATATTTTTGCTATATTTTAAATATTATTTCTTAACTACCTCTTTTAACTTTGACTCTTTTTGTTTTAAAGTTTATAATAAAAATATTTATAACCATTTTTTTGCATTTCAGGAGGGTTCCTATGTATACTATCACTGCAAAGGTAATAGGTTTTCATAAAATACTAATTAGCACAAATAATTTGAAAAATTTCAATATGAATAAACTTATAATAAAAAATGGAGCTAATACTTTACATATAAATAATTATACTACAACTACTGAAAATTCCATTCTAGTATTTATTAAAGAAGAAATTAATATAAAATATTATTCTTTTGTTATTTATGATTGTATAAAGATAAAAGCTTTATATAAAGATTTATTTCTAACTTCTGAATTTAATGACAAATTTTATTATGATGGAAAATTAGGACTAATTTATACTAAAAAAACATCAACCTTTAAACTTTGGTCTCCAGCAGCATCTTCTGTTGATTTACTACTCTATAAAAATGGTGACCCTACAATTACTGAACCACCTCTTAAATTCAAAATGACAGAAAAAAACGGTCTATGGACCATAACTATAAACAAAAATTTAAAAAATTATTTTTATACCTATAAAGTAACTACCTATAACTATAACCAAGAAGCAATTGATCCTTATGCCACAGCAGTAGGTATAAATGGTTTAAGAGCAGCAATTATTGATTTAAAAGAAACTAATCCTCATAATTTTAAAAATGATTACACTCCAAAGACTAAACATAATACAGACGCCATAATATACGAGCTTAATATTCGAGATATATCTATGCATGAAAGCAGCGGAGTAATTCAAAAAGGCAAATTTTTAGCTCTTACAGAAGATAACACTTCATCAAAAAAAAACGTACTAACTTGTTTATCACATATAAAAGATCTTGGAGTAACCCATGTTCAACTTATGCCTTGTTTTGATTTCAGCAGCATAAGTATAGATGAAAAAAATGCTAAAGATTATAATTGGGGCTACGACCCTGAAAATTATAATGTACCTGAAGGTTCCTTTTCCCTAAACCCCTATGATCCTAAATGTAGAATATTAGAAATAAAAAAAATGATACAACATCTACATTCTGAAAATATTTGTGTAAATATGGATGTAGTATATAATCATATATTCCATAAAACTCAAAACAATTTTGAAAAAATATTTCCTGGATATTATTTCAGACTTGATAATTTTGGAGATTTTTCTAATGGAAGCGGTTGTGGTAATGATACTGCCTCTGAACATAAAATGATGAGAAAATTTATTCTAGATTCTGTTCTTTATTGGGCTGAAGAATATCATATTGATGGGTTTAGATTTGATCTTATGGGAATTCATGATGTAAATACTATGAATTCAATATATGATACTTTTAAAAACCTTAATAAAAATATCATGCTTTATGGCGAAGGTTGGAATCTAAATACTGCTCTAGATGATAGCTTAAGGGCAACTCAAAAAAACGCAAAAGAAATGCCTAATATAAGTTTCTTTAATGATATTATAAGAGACACTATAAAAGGAAATGTTTTTTCTAAATTAGATAAAGGTTTTGTAAGTGGTAAGCAAAATCTTGAAAATAAAATCAAAAGCTGTATAACTGGATGTACTATTTCTAACGCAACCTGCAACAGCATATATGTATCACCTGAACAATCTATTAATTATGTATCTTGCCATGATAATCACACTTTATGGGATAAATTTGAACTCAGTAATAATACTGATACACTAGAAGACAAGAAAAATATGGTTAAGCTTTCCAACGCTATAGTTTTAACCAGTCAAGGAATTCCTTTTTTACATTCTGGAGTTGAATTCTGCCGAACAAAATATTGCATCGAAAATAGTTTTAAATCACCAGATATCATAAATAGCTTAGATTATGATAGGAAGTTTGAATTTTTAGATGTATATGAATATTGTAAAGGATTAATTAAAATAAGAAAAAAACATCCAGCCTTTAGAATGTATTCAACAGAAGATATTAAGCTTCACTTAAACTTCATTCAAAATACACCTAAAAATACAGTAGCATTTTTACTTAAAGACAATGCTAACGGAGATTCATGGGAAAATATCTTAGTTATATATAATGCTAATAGATACTCCGTCACTCTAGAAGTTCCAAATATAACTTGGTATAAAGTTGTTAATAAATATCATGCTAATACTAAACCTATAGAAACAGTAACCTCTGATAAAATTGAAGTAGAAAGTCTATGTATGAATATGTTTTACTCAACCTAAAAAAGTACGAAGCACTTTTCAGTAGCCAATAACCAGTAACCAGTCGCTAGAAAAAAACTTTTTTAAAAAAATTAAAGAAATTAAATTAAGTAAAAATAAAAATAAAAGAAAGAGCAAGAATATATATTCTTGCTCTTTCTTTTATTTAAGTTTAGGTTTACTTCCTTCACTGGTTACTGGTTACTAGAATAAAATTACTTCACAATTTTATTCTAGTGTTTTTTAGTTCCTCTTTTAGTTATCCCATTTATTGCAACATAATAGTCCTTAGAAACTAGTTCTTTTTTTATAAATTTACCATTTTCATATATATCTCTATATACTTTTACTCTATATCCCGTATGGGGATTTTTTACAACTTCATGCTTACCTTCTAGTAAAGTTGGATCATCTATATACTTAATTGTAGGTTCTACTGTACTATAAAGTTCAGTAGTAATTTTATATGTTCTTTCTTTTAACTTTTTATTAGAGTATATATTAAAATAAACAGTTTTATTTTTAGTATATGCCTGTATATATACCGGATAATCAAAGGTATTCTTAAATTTTAGATCTATATTTCCCCAATCTACAGTTGCATCTAATCCTTTTGCAGCATAGTGTGATGGGAAAGTATGATGAACTCTTTCTGTAGTTTTTAGATTTGCTTGTAATACTGCATTATATAGTGCAGTAGAAACTTGACATATTCCTCCACCAAGTCCTGGTTCTACCTTTTGATTAATTATTACAGGTGCTTCTTGATATCCTCTTGCTTTAGTTCTTTCACCAACTACTTCATTAAAACTAAAAGTTTCTCCTGGCATCAATAATGTACCATCAATACTTTTAGTTGCTACAGCAATATTAGTAGATCTCCCCCATGAAGATGTAGAATAATTGCTTGAAATAGTTGCTATATTAGTATCTACTGCCTTTAATGCTTCTGTAGAAGTTTTAGAGTTTATAGTTTTAATAGGAGCATCAATGTTTATATCACCACTAGATTTATTATCTAATTGAGCCATAATATCTTTTTTCAGTTTATCTCCATCTAATTCAGCACCCGGATTGCCATCTATTACTACAAACTTACCATTATCCAATTTAATACTAGGTTCTTTAGGTCCTTTATTTATTTCTTTTTTCATAGATTCTATAGTATCATTTATTGGTTTCTCATTGTACGAAAATTTAAGATTATATTGTTTATTATCTGGTTTAGATATAAGTTTGTATTTAGATATAATATTTAAGTCTTTTCCATATGCATAAGCCTCATTAACAGTTTTAATAATATTATATTGAGCATTCAATCCCGAAAAATTTATAGTATAAGTCCTGTTTTCAGCTTTGATGTTTATCTTACTTTTAAGTGCTGGATTTCCATACTTGTCTCTTAAAAGCTTAATCGCTTCTTCCTTAGTTTTTCCTGTTAAATCAACATTTTCAACTTTAACATTAGGAAAAATTACATTATTCCATTTTTGAGTAGTAAAATATACATAACTTGCCATAACAGAAACTGCCAATATAACCGCCACTAAAATAAAATTTCTTATTTTTTTCGTATTTTTCTTCTTACTATTATTATTCTTTACTCTACTCATCCCATTTCTCCCTTCCTTCTTGTATATTATACTATAAAATATAAAATAATTACATATTATAATCCCTTTTAAGAGTTGGTTGTCCTTTAATAATATGTTAGAATTTTTGTAAAGGAGTGATATTATGCAAAATAAAGAAAATAAACTTAAATATTATTTAAAAAATATATTATCTATTCCAAGTCCTTCTGGATATACTGATAAAGTAACAGATTACATAAAAAAAGAACTTGATGCACTAAATATACCATACAAAACTACTAATAAAGGTGTCATAATAGTTACAGTTAAAGGGGGAAATAATACCAATCAGAGAACTTTTTCTGCCCATATTGATACTTTAGGTGCAATGGTTCGTGAAGTAAAATCTAATGGAACTTTATCAATAACTTTTGTTGGGGGATTTATGGGGAATGCTGTAGAAGGTGAGAACTGCATTATTTCAACATTAGATGATAAAACTTATACTGGAACTATACAAACTATAAAACCATCGGTTCACATTAGTGGAGATGAAGCTCGTGATTTAAAAAGAACCGCAGAAAATATGGAAGTTATCTTAGATGAAAAAGTATTTACAAAAGAAGATGTTGAAAAATTAGGAATAAATGTAGGAGACTTTATATGTTTCGATCCTAGAACCACTTTCACAGAAAAAGGATTCATAAAATCTAGACACCTTGATGATAAAGCTAGTGCAGCTATACTATTATATACAATAGAATATATAACTGCCAACAACATTAAATTACCTTATACAACAAATTTCTTTATTAGTAATTATGAAGAAGTTGGACATGGTGCATCTTCTACTATTCCAGAACAAACTACTGAATTTATTTCAGTTGATATGGGAGCACCTGGTCCTGGACAAAATTCTTCTGAATACAGTGTTTGTATTTGTGCAAAAGATTCTTCTGGCCCTTATGATTATAATTTAAGAAAAAAATTCATAAATTTATGTAAAGAAAATAAAATAGATTATAAAATAGATACTTATCCTCATTACGGTTCTGATGCTTCCGCTGCTCTTAGAGCTGGATGGGATGTTAGAACAGCTTTAATTGGTCCAGGGGTTTTTGCTTCTCATGCTTATGAAAGAACTCACATGGACTCAATGCTAGCAACACTAGAATTAATTTTGAAATACTGCGTGAGTAAATAAAAAGAAGTTTAGAGAGTAACCATTAGTATACTCTCTAAACTTCTTTTGTCTTAGCAACCACTTCTCTCTCTTTCCTAATTCTAGGTATAGTATATATAAACACATATATAATAGTAGAAAGTCCTATGCCCGCAATAACATCAAGCAGTGAATGTTGTTTAATAAACATTGTTGATAAGCATATTAGTATCATAGCAATAGTTGATAAAACCTTTATTTTTTTATTATTCTTAAATAAGGAACTATTAATCACAACAGCATTTACTCCTATAGAGTTAATTACATGAATACTAGGACAAACGTTTGTAGGTGGATCAATATAATAAATAGCTCCTACCATTTGAGTTAAAATATCATTTTGTTTTAAAACAGGTCTTAAATTTTGACCACTAGGTAATATGAAATATATTACATAACTTATTCCCATGCCTAAAAAAATAAATTTTACTAGATTTAAAAAATCACTTCTTGATTTTAATCCAAAATACACAAATCCTATCGCCATATAAATAAACCAAAATATATATGCTAAGATAAATATTTTTAAGAAAGGTATATAATCATCCAAACCACAGTGCATTATATATTGAGGTTTTAAAAATCTTTGACACAAAGAAAAGCAAATCAGTAATGGCACCAATATAAGTAAATATAAAAAATGTTTATGCTCATCAATAAATTTTTTTATAGTATTCATATCTTCCCCACCTCTTAAATATTTAACTATATACAATTATGTTCATTGAGTTTAATAAATAACCATATATTTTATGAAATAATTATAAAAAATGCTAGTTTATCCTTTACTAGCATTTTTTATTAGCTTTAAAAGATTTCTATACAATCTTTCATTATCTTCCTCTGTTCTTTTTTTAGGGTTAGAAGTTTTTCCACCACTTCTTCTGACCTTTGATGATATATGCCTTTCAAAAAGTAATCTGTCGATATTATCATTGCTGTATATATATCCTTTAGGACTTATTGCATAAGCTTTTTTACCCAATACCATAGCTGCTACCCCGTAGTCCTGTGTAACTACAATATCTCCCCTCGCTGTTTCATTTGCAACCTTCATATCCACACTTTGAAATCCACTATCTACTATTTTTACTATACTATAATTACTATTAATTACATGATTTATATCACTATACATTATAACTTCTATATTATTATTTTCTTTTGCTGCTTTTTCAATATACTCTCTTCCAGGACAAGCATCTGCATCTACTATTATTCTCATAATTATTTCCTCCTTACTATATTTAGTGTATCATAATTAATTTTTATTACACGTGAAAACTCATAAAATTTAAATTTTTTTCAAATTTATATAACTAATGAGATTTTTTAACGTATATATTAATGAAAACATTTTGTAATTTTTTCTATACAGTATAAATTATAGGGGGTATATATATGAACAAAGAAAAAATTTTTTCTCTTATTTTAACTGGTTGCTTAGTTTTAGGGACAACCTTCCCAGCTTTTGCCGTAGATGCAAAAAAAACCAATACAATAGCCACTAATAATCCTGTTTCAAAAGACAATAAAAATTTAAAATTCTCCAAAGAAGTTGCTCAAAAAAAAGCAAAAGAACTTTTACAAAAATATTTTGATATTAAAATTGATGATAAAGATTTTAAATGTAATTTAACTCTAAGTTCCTATAAACATAATAATTCTAGTTATTCTGTTTGGAATATATATTGGCACTGTGACTCTTATAATAAGGAAACTGTAATTGAAGCATCTTTAGATGCTAATACAGGTACTTTAATTTCAATGCACAAAAATGAATACAGTAAAGCTTCAAATGTTTCCATTCCTAAATTATCAATTGAAGAAGCTCAGAAAATTAGTGATAATGTTATAAAAAATACAAATCCATCAGAATATAAACTTTGTGAATTATCAAATAATAAGTGGTTTTCTAATAGAGTTAATTCATCTGATTATTCTTTCCATTATGTAAGAAATCTTTTTGGAGCTAAATATTATGATAATTATATAACTGTAACAGTTAATGGATTAACTGGGAAAATCAAATCTTATAATTTTAATTGGGATAAAAATATAAAAGTTCCTCCAATGCCTAAGATAGATTTAAGTAAAGTCTGCGAAGATAAATTTAAAAATGAAATGAATGTAAATTTAAAATATAATCTATTTAAAAATAAATACCAGTACGAAAATAAAGAAAATACTAAAAATATTAAATTAGTTTATGAACCCTCTTTAGAAAAAAGTAATTTTATAGATGCTACCACTGGAGAATTTATAAAGGATAGTTCTATAGATAATTATAATGTAGAAACCATAGAACTCAACCCAAAAGAAAAAACAACTCTATACAATAAATATAAGAATTTAGAAAATTATAAAAAGCCATTGGAAAAAGCTGAAGCATTAAAATTGATTAACATCAAAATAGCAGAACTTTATGGTAAAGGATACACCGTAAAAAATTTAGACTACAGAGAATATGACAACAGCACTAAAAGTAATGAAAATAAAACATGGACAGCTCATTTTACTAAAGAACTAGAATCAAAGAATGAAAAAACTAAAAATAAAGAACCTGAAACTAAAGAAGGTTATATTAGAATTAACGCTTTGAATGGTGAAATAGTTGCTGCAAATCTTTATTCTTATTTCGATTATAATGAAAAATTCACTCCTAAATTCACTTGGAAAGAAGGATATTATAAAGCAATTGACTTACTAGGTAAATATTATCCTAGTAGAGTTAAAAATATAGATTTAAAATTAACACATAGAGAAATTATTTATACAGAAAATGAAGAAAAAGAGCCTGAAAGATTTTACCGCTATCATTTCACAAGAAAAGTTAATAATATACCATATGACAATGATAGTATTTATATAGAATTCAACACTAAAACTGGAGAACTTTCTGAAATTAATTGTTCATGGGATGATAATATAACTTTCCAAAGTCCTAATAAAAAAATTAGCGTAAATAAAGCTAAGGAAACCTACTTTAATAAATATAAACCTGAATTAAGATTTATCTGGCAAAATACAAGTAAAGATCCTAAGAATCTAAAACGGGAATTAAAATTAGTATATGCTCTGGATAACAAAGATATATATGTAAATGCTTTTAATAGTAAATTACTAAATGACTATGATGGTGAAGAAATTAAATTTGATATATCTGAATTCCTAAATGAAATAAAAGGAAGTAAAGCAGAAAAAGAAATTAAAATTTTAGCATATAAAGGCTTAATTGATACCAAAGACTTTAAATTAAAAAAAGAAGTTAAAAATATGGATTTAATAAAAACCTTAGTAGATGCACTAGGTTATACTCCTTATTTAATTGAAATGAAAAATTCAACTGCTGACAAACTGGCAAATGACGAGTCAAATTCTAACAGCAATGAAAGCTTATTATCAAAAGAAGATTATTTAAAAATGGCTAAATATTATGGATTTATAGGAGAAGATGTGGAAAATTTTGATGCTGACAAAAAAGTTTCAAGAGAAACAATGTGCAAAGCTCTAATTAAATTTTTAAACTATGAGACTATAGCAGAGTGTAAAGATACCTTTGTATTAAACGCTAAAGACTCTCATGAGGTAAGTAAAGAAAACTTTGGGTATGTAGCTCTTGCAAAAGGATTAAATTTAATAGACTTAGAAAATAATAAAGTAAAACCAAAATCCACTGTAACTATGGAAGACTTGTCTCTTAGCCTGTTTAGGGCTCTTGAAAACAAAGAAAGAAGTTATGGTATAGTACCTATGTATAGATAGTATAAAAAATATTAAATATAAAAATTCATTAGGGACTGTAGATAGATATTGATATATATTTTAAATCTATCTACAGTCCCTAATTTAATTTAAAATTAAAACTAAATACTCCATTTTTTAGTCTAATTAGTAGAAGTATTATAATAAACATTGTATTTTATAACTATTTAACAGGAGGTAAATAATGAATAATGAAGATTTTGACTTAGTTATGAGGGCTCAGAAAGGGGATGATGATGCTTTTTATAAGCTTATTTGTACTTATAAGTGTGAATTATATAAAATTGCATATTCTTATTTAAATAACGAACAGGATTCTTTAGATGCTATTCAAGAAACAACCTACAGAGCATATAAAAATATTAGTAAGTTAAGAACTCCTCAGTACTTCAAAACTTGGCTTATACGTATTCTAATCAATTACTGCAGTGATGAACTCAATCAAAATAAAAAACTTAAGCTTATTAAGCATCAATCAAATATACAAAACAAACAATATGATAATTCAAATATAGAAGCTGTAGAACTGCTGGACAGTTTAAAACCTGATTATAAGAAAATAATACTTCTTAAATATTTTCATGATTTTACACTAAGAGATATTGCACAAATTATGAAAAAACCTGAAGGAACAGTTAAAACATGGCTCTACAAAGCCTTAAAACAACTGAAAAATATTTTAATAGAAGAAGGTGAAGATTGTGTTTAATCTAGATAATACTATTCTAAAAAAAGCAAAATCAAATTACGAAGATATTAGTGTTCCTGAAGATATTGATGATTATATACAAAAAGGAATAATGCGAGGAAAAAAATCCAAGAAAAAGTCATTCAAAATGAAATTTATTTCATCTGCTGCATGTTTTTTTCTCGCAATCTTTATAATCAGTATAAGAGTTTCTCCTGCTTTTGCATCTTTTGTAAAAAATATACCTGGCATTAGTTATATAATAGAATTAATTAATTATGATAAAGGCTTAAAATCAGCAGTAAGAAATAATTTTATTCAACCTATAAATGTATCAGATGAACATGATGGACTTATTTTTACTGTAGATAATCTAATAGTTGATGAATCTAGAATGATTATTTTTTACAGCATAGAAAACAAAACTACCCACAAATTTGTTAATATAGCAAATGTTAAGCTTCAAGACAAGAGCGGCAATGATTTAGATGGCTATTGCTCTAGCAGACATGATTTTATTGATAAAGATATGACTCTTTCAGAAAATAAAAAACTTCATAATATTATTGATATTACTTTTGAGAATGAAAACAATATACCCGAAGAATTAAATCTGCAATTAAAAATGATGGAAACTAACAAAACATCGGAAAAACATCTTGCAGAAGGTGGTACCGAAAAGAATCGTTATAAATTATTACCTTATAAATGGAACACTAGCTTTTCTATAGATAAAAATAAATTTAAAAATCTTAAAGAAGAATATAATATTGATAAAACTATTTGTATAAATAATCAAAATATAACTTTTAAGAAATCTACCATTTATCCTACAAGAATTTCTGTAGATATTTCTTTTGATCCAAATAATACTTCTAAAATACTGGTTTTTAACGACTTAAAACTTGTTGATGAAAAAGGAAATGAATGGACTGAAGCTTCTGGTATGAGTGGGAAAACAATTGATACAAATCATATAACAAGATATTTTGAGAGCAATTTCTTTGAAAAACCAGAATCACTTTATATTACATGCAGCAGTATACAAGCATTGGATAAAAGTAACCTTGATATTGTTGTAAATCTTGAAAAATATAAATTAATAAAAGCACCTGATGACAAACTAGCACTCAATAAGATAGTTAAAAATAAGGAGTATATTGAACTTCATTTTAATCTAAAAAAACCAAGTTCTTTTGATAAGAATAAAATGTTTTCAGTTTTTAATAGTGACTTCAAAGATTCTGATAATAATTATTATCACTTATCAAATATTGCTATGAGAGGTAACATAAGAGACCTTAATAACCAGAATATAATAATTAAAATTCCTAAAAAGCAGTATAAAAATCCATTAACCTTTACAGTACACGATTATCCAACAATAATATATGATGATTTTAAAGTTAAAATTAAATAGAGAAAACGCCGAACTAATCGGCGTTTTCTCTATTTAAACTCTAACTTTTTCTTATTTAAGCTTTGCTTCGATTTCAGCCTTCATATCTTCATATCCTGGTTTTCCAAGAAGTGCAAACATGTTTTTCTTGTAAGCTTCTACTCCTGGTTGGTTAAATGGATTTACTCCAAGCATATATCCACTTAATCCACAAGCTTTTTCAAAGAAATATACTAAATTTCCAAAATAGTAAGAAGTTAATTCTGGAATGTTTATTATCATGTTAGGAACTCCACCATCATTATGAGCTATTACTGTTCCTCTGAAAGCTTGATGATTTACAAAATCCATATCTTTTCCCCCAAGGAAATTTAGTCCATCAAGATTATCTTCATTTTCTTCTATAATAACTGATTTTCTTGGTTTTTCTACATTTAATTGAGTTTCAAAAAGATTTCTTATACCTTCTTGAATGTATTGTCCCATTGAGTGTAAGTCAGTTGAGAAATCAGCTGCTGCTGGGAAAATTCCTTTTCCATCTTTTCCTTCACTTTCTCCAAATAATTGTTTCCACCATTCACCCATATAGTGTAAGCATGGTTCAAAATTAACCATCATTTCTATAGTTTTACCTTTTGCATATAATGCATTTCTAGCTGCTGCATATCTATATGCTGTATTTTCTTTTAGGTCTGCATTGCTGTATTCTTCACGAGCAGCAGCAGCACCTTTCATCATTTCTTCAATATCTATTCCTGATACCGCTATTGGAAGTAATCCAACTGGAGTTAATACTGAGAATCTTCCTCCTACATCATCTGGAATTACAAATGTTTCATATCCTTCTGTATTAGCTAAAGTTCTTAATGCTCCCTTAGCTTTGTCAGTTGTTGCAAAAATTCTTTCTTTTGCTCCTTCTTTTCCGTATTTCTTTTCTAATAAATCCTTGAATATTCTGAAGGCTATAGCAGGTTCTGTAGTAGTTCCTGATTTTGATATAATATTTACTGAGAAATCCATATCTTTAACAGTTTCTATTAAATCTGCCATATATGTAGAACTTATGTTGTTTCCTACATAAAATATTTGTGGTGCTTTTCTATTATCTTTTGAAACGACATTATAGAATGTATGAGTTAACATTTCTATAGCTGCTCTTGCTCCTAAATATGATCCACCTATTCCTATAACAATAAGTGCTTCTGAATTACTTTTTATTTTTTCTGCTGATTTTTGTATTCTTGCAAACTCTTCTTTATCATAGTTTACTGGTAAATCTACCCATCCTAAAAAATCGCTGCCAGCACCACTTTTTTCATGTAACATATTATGTGCCGCTGTTACCATTGGTTGAAGTTGTTGAATTTCATGCTCATTTAAATATGGCATAGTTTTTGATAAATCTAAAGTTAAACTCTTGGACATTTTTTGACCCTCCCATAAAATATATTTTACTTCTTTAGAAATTTTAATTCATTTATGAAAACAATTCAAGTTATACTAATTGTTATGATTTGTGAAAACTTTTTCAAAATATATAACTGCTTAATATGCCATTATATTATTTAACTATCATTTAAATACTAATATTCATTTTTAATATACCCATAATTGTATAATCAGTATACTTACCACATCTCTCTTCTTGAATTTTATTTCTTATATAATGTAACAACCACAATCTCTGGTCTATTAAAAATTCTTAATGGTGCTAAACTATTTCCAAGTCCTCTACTTACTACCATTGTAGAATTTTCATCTTGATATTTCCCTTTAGTATACTTAGGAAAAAAACCTTGATTAGGTGCTATAATTCCTCCAATAAAAGGCAATCTAACTTGTCCTCCATGTGCATGTCCACTAAAAATTAAATCTATATTATTTTCACTATAAATCAAGAATTTTTCCGGCCTATGCGATAACAGAATTTTATATTTGTCATTATATTTTTTTATCATAGCTTGTTTTATTTCTTTATCAACTACTTCTTCTTCAGTTTCATAAGTACTGTTTATAGCTGGATCATCTATTCCCAAAATAAGCATTTCACTATTACCTTTGTTTATAACTCTTCCTTCATTTCTTAATACCTTAGCTCCATTTTGTTTCAACTTTTTCTCTAGAGTATGAAATTTACCAGACCATATTTCATGATTTCCAGTAACATAATATACTGGTGCTAATTTTGTAATCTCTTCTATAAGACACAAACTAGGTTTTTCATTATATCTTCTTCTATCTATTATGTCCCCCGTGAAAACTATCAAATCAGGTTTAATTTTTTTTATTTTTTGAACTAAATGTTTTTGGTTATTTCCAAAAGATTTGTTATGCAAATCCGATAAATGAACAATTTTATACCCTATAAAATCCTCTGGAATCTTCTCAGATTTAATTTCTAAATTATTTACCGTAATAAAATTATTCTGAAAATAAAAGAATATTCCTAAACATAAAGTAAAAATTATTATTTTCTTTTTCATAACCCTTCTCCCTAAATTTCTTTTCTTTTGTTACTATAAAAAACATCTTTACATAGATACTATTTATTAATTTTTTTCTCAAATTTATCCACTTCTTCAATGAATTTTTGTGTATCTTCCATAACCAATAAATGAGTACATCCTTTGAATTTCTCTACTCTAGAATTAGGTATTTGATTATTAAGATATTTAGCCGTTTCTTCTGAATAAAGTGTACTTTTTTCTCCATACATAATGAGCGTAGGTACTGTTATCTTCTGTAAGACATCACAATAATCTGCATTTACCATAACATCCCACATAGTTGCTGCAACATTAGGATTATTTATGAGAGTTCCTTTCATTATATACTTAAATTGTTTTTCATCTAAATCAGGTACAAGTATTCTTGTAAATTTTTCTATATATGTTTCCCAATTTGCCGTCATCTCTTTTAATGCTTGTAAATTATCTTCATGTGTAAATTTTCCACGGTATAAACCTAAATTCCACCAATTATCATTCATAAGTTTTGGAGCCATATCTATTATTATTGTTCCTTTAAGTCGTCTACATCCAAAATTCTTTATGTATTCAAATAAAACCTGAGCCCCCATAGACCATCCTACTAATATAACATCATTTAAATCTAATGCTTCCAATAACTGTTCTAAATCCGCAGCAAATCTTTTCATTGTAAGTCCTTCTTCTGTAGCATCTGACTTACCATGCCCTCTTAAATCATATGTTATAACTTTAAATTTTTTACTTAAATAAAAGGCTGGTATAGCAAAACTCACCAGACTAGATGCCCATCCATGAATAAATACAATAGGTCTACCTTCTCCTTTTTCTTTATAAAAAATCTTAGTATTATCATCTGTTAAAATATATGACATACAGCACCTCCAAAATTGTTTATATATTCGCATATATTAGTAGCTTGACCTATTTTAAATATACTTTTATAATACCACATTTCATTGAACAATGCCAAAAATAACCATTTATCTTTTTAAGCTTTATTCATTATTTTCAAAACAATTATATCCAGTAAATTCAAATTATAGTATAATAAAATTTGATGTATTAATTAAGGATGTGAATTAATTTGATAGTAATTTGTGATTTATTAGAAAATAACAAAGATAAAATTTATGATAAAATGCTGCACTATGCCCAATTAAATAACTTAGTAAATTTTTTTAAAGGAGATATAAATAGTTGGACAAATCCTATTGATACTATTTCCAACTATTTAATTTCAATCTTAAAATCATTTAACTCAGAAGAAATAGACTCTCCCGAAATTGATCGTATACTTTTATCGATTTGTAAATCTGGAATAAATAGCACTATGAAGCATTACAATAATAAAATGGATTTAGGCACATTTTTATCTATATTGAAATGTTATAGAAAAGCATATATAAATTTAATATATATATCTAATCTGCAGTGTGAAGATAAATTAAAAGGTATTTATTATTTAGAAAAAATATTTGATAAGCTAGAAATAATTTCATGTAATGAATGGACTAAAATTTCTAATAATGAGATTAAATTTAATACTCTTACAGAAATAACTTCAGCTATAATATTTACGCATGATTTTAAAAAATTCACATATGTTAATTCTAATGTAGAAAAACTTACTGGCTATACTAAGGATGAAATTTTACAAATGAACTTTGAAGATTTAATTCATCCTTCTTTTAAAGAAACTGCTAAGAAATATTTATCTACTCAAAATCTCTTTAATTCTACTCCATCTACTCATGAGTTAAAAATTATAACTAAGGATGGAAATGAACGCTGGCTAGAATTTAGTCAAGGATACGTATTTTTTACAAATAAACCTTTAATGCTTGGTATTGCATTTGATATAACTAATCGAAAAAAAGCTTTAGAAGAAAATATTAAACTTCAACAAACTGTAGAATATGATAGAATGAGAAATCAATTTTTAGCTAATTTATCTCATGAATTCAGAACTCCTCTTAATGTAATGATGAGTACAGTACAGCTTTTAGAGTTATTAGAAAACAATAATCATTCCAGTATTAAATACATAGAAATAATGAAACAAAATTGCTATAGATTAATTAGACTAGTTAATAATTTGCTGGATATAACAAGAATAGATGCAGGGTATATTTCTCTTTATTTAAAAAATAAAAATATAATAGATTTCATTGAAAATATAGCTCTTTCTGTAATTGAATATACAGAAAAAAATGATATAAAATTAATCTTTGATACTACAGTAGAAGAAAAAATAATGACTTTTGACTCTAGAAAGCTTGAAAGAATTTTATTAAATCTTCTATCCAATGCAGTAAAATTCACTAAACCTGGTGGTTCAATTTATGTTACAGTTTATGATAAAAGAAACTCTGTAGTAATATCAGTAAAAGATACTGGAATGGGCATTCCTAAAGAAAAACAAAAAAATATATTTGAGAAATTTATTCAAGTTGATAAATCACTTTCCAGGAAACAGGAAGGTTCCGGAATCGGTCTCTTTTTAGTTAAATCCTTTGTAGAAATACATAAAGGTAAAATCTCTTTAACTAGTGAGTGTAATAAAGGTAGTGAATTTTTAATTGAAATTCCTAATTTATCAAATTGTAAACATAGTGAATCATTTATTGAAGATCACTCTATAGAAGAGAATTTACTACAAAAAGTTCATATTGAGTTTTCGGATATATACTACTAACTGTCTCTTGTCAATTGTCAATTATGACAAATTTTAAGTGTTAAAGTTCGTTATTTACTATACTACTATTGCTAAACATATTTTTGATATAATATTTTAGTAATAGTATATTTTGTATTTTAGGAGGAATAATTATGAACAATATTAAAGCTTGTATTTTTGATTTAGATGGAGTTATAGTAGATACTGCTAAATATCATTACCTTGCATGGAAAAGACTTGCTAATGAATTAGGTTTTGATTTCGATGAAAATGATAACGAAAGATTAAAAGGCGTTAGCAGAATGGATTCATTAGAAATTTTATTAGAGATAGGAAATAAAAATTTTAATGATGAAACTAAAAAAGAATTAGCTGTGAAAAAGAATTCTTGGTATGTAGAATATATATCTAAAATGACTGAAGATGAAATTCTACCTGGTGTTAAAGAATTTCTAACTCTTCTAAGAAATTGTGGAATAAAAATTTCTCTTGGTTCTGTTAGTAAAAACTCTATGAGAATTTTAAACTCTATAAATTTAACAAGCTACTTTGATGCAATTATTGATGGAACTAAAATAACTAATGCTAAACCTGACCCTGAAGTTTTCCTAAAGGGTGCTAAAGAATTAGATGTTGACCCTAAGAACTGTGTTGTATTTGAAGATGCCGCTGCTGGTATTGAAGCGGCAATAAATGCTGGTATGTATTGTATAGGTGTGGGTTCACCTGAAATATTACATAGAGCTAACAAAGTAATAGGTTCTTTTGTTAACAAGGATTTATCTGTATTAGAATTTTAATTATTTTATATCTCTTAATGAAAACTGATATTATTTAACAAACTTAAAGCTGTGTATATAAGTACCTTTCTACTTTAAGAAAATTAATGCTTAACTTTGGAGGAAGCTATGAGTGACTTAAGATTTGATAGAATTACTGGAAAAGCTGTAGTGATTAGTGAAAAAAGAGGGGATAGACCTCATGATATAGATAAAAAGAAAGATTTAAGTACATGTCCCTTTTGCCCTGGAAATGAAGAAAAAACTCCTTATGAAATATTCTCAATAGGTAACCCCTGGAATGTTAGAGTTGTACCAAATAAATTTCCAGCCATTGATAACAAAAAAACTCTCTTAGAACAAGAAAGTTTTCATACTGGTGAAACAGTTATAGGCACTCATTACGTTATAATAGATTCGGATAAACATTTTAATTATTTACACAAAATGAGTATTGATGAAATTAAAAATTTGATTTCTTGCTATAAAGCAGTAGTTAAAAATTTATATAATAATGAAAATATCAAATATGTACAGTTATTTAAAAATTATAAAAAAGAAGGTGGCGCTTCTTTACAACATACTCATTCTCAAGCTATTTCTATGAATTTTTATCCTGAAAATATATGCAGAATACTAAAAAATTCAAAAGAATATTATAAGGAAAATAATAGCTGTTTATTTTGTGACTTAATTAAATATGAACTAAGTAAGAAAAAAAGAATTGTGTTCGAAAACAGTAATTTTATTGTTATTACACCTTATGCCTCCCTTTTCCCATATGAAGTAGCTATTTATCCAAAAAAACACAGCAGTAATTTTATATCTATTGATGAAGAAAAAATATCAGACTTGTCTCATGCTTTAAGTTTTATAATTAAAAAATTCTATAAAAATTTGAATGATCCTGCATATAATTTATACTTAAATAATATAAAATCTCCTAATGAATATTTTCACTGGAGTATAAGTATAATTCCACGTACTACTACTATTGCTGGATTCGAACTATCTACAGGAGTTATGATAAACGTAGTTTCTCCTGAACAAGCCAGAGACATTTTATCTAATTAATAAAATAATAAAAAATAAAGCTAGTAGAAACTTATTTAATCTACTAGCTTTATTTTTTAAATAATTTTAAACATCTTAAATCCTATAAATATAATTGCACTATCTGCTAAAATATGAACAACCCATGAATTTATAAAGTTTTCAGATTTAGTATCTAAAAAATTAAATACAAACCCTACAGCTATAAGTCCAAATAAAGCTAAAAAAGTTATTCCTAAGCTAAACCAAGTTTTAAAAATAGCTATATGGTATATTCCAAATAGTACAGATGAATATATATATGCTAATTTCTTATAACCAAGTTTGTACATATTTAAAAATATAAACCCTCTAAAAAAAACTTCTTCTAAAAACGAATTACCCAAAGTTATATATGCTCCTATCAAAATAAAATTTTCAGGAGTTATTTTTGATTTGTTTTGAAGTTCGCTAGAAATACTATTTAAATCTATGTACGAGGCTAAAATATTGTAAGCTAATAAAATTATTAAAAAAGATATTATTCCAACTAAAAAACCATACTTTAAACTCTTCTTATTTAAACAATTAAAGTTCACTAAATTCTTTATATTAGATTTTTTAATAAATTTTATATATACATATGGTATTAAAGTAAATAAGGCTATTTTGGTAATAGTTTTAACAATATAGTTAACCCCCATGCCTTGTTCTACAAAATATAAAATTATGAAAGCAGCTAATGATGACACTAATATATATTTTTTACTATACATATCGTCATACATAATTATTTAATCTCTCCTTTTCAATAGTTAAATTTTTAAATAATTACTGTTTTCTTTCTTTAAGCTAGTCCATTATTTAATTATCTCTTTTACAGTAAAAATATATAAGTGCAGCTATGCCTCCAGAAGTATCTATTAAAACATCTCGAAATCTTCCCTCTCTACCAGGAATAAAAATCTGATGAAATTCATCTGAACAAGCATATAAAAATGTAAATACTAAAGCCATAGTTAAAGCTCTTTTCTTACTAAAGCTTTCCTTTAAAATATTATATAAAAATACATAAAGAATAAAAAACTCTGTAAAATGTCCCGTTTTCCTTACTATAAAATTAGCCAAAGTCCCAAATATACTATTTAAATCTACACCTAGTGAATTAAATATTGTAAGTATAAGACCACTTTTTTCATCCGAAACTACAGCTGGATCATTTGAAAAATTAAAAATAACAAGCATCCAAATTATAAGCAATAGCCATTTAAAATAATATAATTTTTTTGTTTGTTTCATATATCACGTCTCCTTAAGCAATATGTATTGTACATCATAAATTATATCATAATGTAGTAACTCTTTTGATAATTACATATTCTCTTATTGAAATTTCTATTCTCATATATAGCATGATTTACCAAGTATAAAGCCCCACAAAATCTATATTTATGAACCGTATTGTATAAGGAGGATAATCTTAGATAATATCGGAGGATAGATATGAGTATACTTGAATTTAGAAAAAAAGTTAATTTGATAAAAGTTTTTGTTAGGAAAATTGATAGAGAAAGTCTTTCTATTAAATCCAAAAAAATATTAATAAGAATTTATGCAAACAACTTACGAATTAATTTAACCGATAAAATGATTGTAGAACTAATTATAAATTAAAATAGGTAGTTATGACTGCCTAAAATTCAAGCAAAAATCATAACCACCTATTAATACTTTTAAATACTATATAAAACTCTATATTTAAGTGTTTCTAATCACTAACTTCTATTCCCACTCGATAGTTGCTGGTGGCTTAGAAGTTACGTCGTAAACTATTCTGTTAACACCTTTAACTTCGTTAACTATTCTTCTTGAAACTTCATCTAACACTTCATATGGTATTCTAGCCCAATCTGAAGTCATAGCATCGGAACTTGTTACTGCTCTTAATGCTATTGTGTGACAATATGTTCTTTCATCTCCCATAACTCCAACTGATTGAATGTTTGGAAGACATGCAAAGTATTGCCATATCTTTTCTTCAAGTCCTGCCTTAGCTATTTCATCTCTGAATATTGCATCTGCTTCTCTTGTAATAAATAATTTTTCTTCAGTAATTTCTCCTAAAACTCTAATTGCAAGACCTGGTCCTGGGAATGGCTGTCTCCATACAAGCTTATGAGGGATTCCAATTTCTTCTCCCACAGCTCTAACTTCATCCTTAAACAATTCTCTAAGTGGCTCAATTAATGCAAATTGCATATCCTCTGGAAGTCCACCAACATTGTGATGACTCTTTATAGTAGCTGAAGTATCTGTTCCACTTTCAACTACATCTGGATATATAGTACCTTGAACAAGAAAATCTATTTGTCCAAGTTTATTTGCTTCTTCTTCAAAAACTCTTATGAATTCTTCTCCTATTATCTTTCTCTTTCTCTCAGGATCACTTACACCTTTAAGCTTTCCTAAAAATCTATCTTGAGCATTAACTCTTATAAGATTCATATCAAATTGTTTCTTAAAAATATTTTCGACTTGGTCCCCTTCATCTTTTCTTAGTAAACCATGATCAACAAATACACAAGTAAGCTGCTTTCCTATTGCTTTATGCACAAGTACTGCTGCAACTGATGAATCAACTCCACCTGATAACGCACAAAGTACTTTCCTATCTCCTACTAATTCTTTTATCTCTTTTATCTTTTCTTCTGCAAAAGAAGCCATTGACCAATCAGCTTTTAAATCACAAACTTTAAATAAGAAGTTTGAAAGCATTTGCTTACCAAATAAAGTATGTTCAACTTCTGGATGGAATTGAACTCCATATATCTTTTTCTCTGCATTTTCCATAGCTGCAACTGGACATTGATCTGTTGTACCTATTATCTTAAAACCTTCTGGAACTTCTGATACATAATCTGTATGACTCATCCATGATTGATCACTTTCTTTAATTCCATCAAATAATAAAGATGAAGTATCCAATTTAACATCTTTTTTACCATACTCTCTAATATCAGGACTTTCAACATTTCCACCTAAAGTATAGGCTGTTAGTTGATGTCCATAGCATATTCCAAGTACAGGCACTTCCATCTCGAAAATTCCTTTATCAACCTTTGGAGTTCCTTCTCCATAAACGCTGTTAGGACCTCCTGTAAAAATTATTCCTTTAGGATTTTTTTCTTTTATCTTCTCAATAGAAGTATTATATGGAACTATTTCACAATAAACGTTATGTTCTCTAACTCTTCTTGCAATAAGTTGATTATATTGTCCACCAAAATCTATAACTAAAACTAATTCTCTTTTCATAGAACCCCTCCGCTTTATCTTAAGATTGTACACTGTAATTTGGTGCTTCTCTAGTCATTGAAATATCATGTGGATGACTTTCTCTAAGTCCTGCTGAAGTTTGAACTACAAATCTAGCACTTTTGTATAAATCAGTAAGTGTAGCTGAACCTAAATAACCCATTCCTGAACGAATTCCACCAATTAATTGGAATATTGTATCTACTACAGAACCTTTGAATGGTACTCTTCCTTCAACACCTTCTGGTACTAACTTTTTATTTCCTTCTTGGAAATATCTATCTTTACTTCCGCAAGCCATTGCAGCAAGAGAACCCATTCCTCTATATACTTTATAGCTTCTTCCTTGATATATTTCCACTTCACCAGGTGCTTCTTCGCATCCTGCAAGCATTGAACCCATCATAGCAGTAGATGCTCCTGCTGCTAAAGCTTTAACTACATCACCTGAATATTTTAATCCACCATCTGCAATAACTGGTATTCCATACTTATTAGCTTCTTCAACACAATCCATAACTGCTGTAAGTTGTGGAACTCCTACTCCAGCAACAACCCTTGTTGTACAAATTGATCCAGGTCCTATACCAACCTTTATACAATCTGCTCCTGCTTCAATTAAATCTTTTGTTGCCTCTGGTGTTGCAACATTACCTGCAATAACCTGAAGTTCTGGATATTTCTCTTTAATTTCTTTTACAGCAACCAAAACTCCTTGAGAATGTCCGTGAGCAGTATCAACTGTTATAACATCTACTTGAGCCTTTACAAGAGCATCTACTCTTTCCATCATATTTCCAGTTACACCTACTGCAGCACCACATAATAATCTACCTTTAGAATCTTTAGCCGCATTTGGGAATTTTTTCACTTTTTCTATATCTTTTATTGTTATAAGACCTGTTAAATTATTTTCATTATCCACTAAAGGAAGTTTTTCTATTTTATGATTTTTAAGAAGTTCCTTTGCTTCTTCTATAGTTGTACCTTCTGGTGCAGTTATAAGATTTTCTTTAGTCATTACTTCACTAATTTTTCTACTGTAATCACTTTCAAATACTATATCTCTATTAGTTATTATACCTACAAGTTTTCCATCAACAGTAATTGGTACACCTGATATTCTATACTTACTCATTAAATCTAATGAATCTTGAATAATATTTTCTGGAGATAATGAGAAAGGATCTGTTATAACACCATTTTCTTGTCTTTTAACTCTATCAACTTCTAATGCTTGTTGTTCTATAGACATATTCTTATGAACAATACCTATACCGCCTTCTCTTGCCATAGCAATTGCCATTTTTGATTCAGTAACTGTATCCATACCAGCACTAATTAGTGGTATATTTAAAGTTAAAGTTTTAGTTAACTTTGTTTTAAGAGTAACCTCTCTTGGTAAAATCTCTGATTTATTCGGTACTAATAATACATCATCAAAAGTATACGCTTGTTTTAAAATAACTGCCACTGTTATCATCTTCCTTTCAAATTTATTATTAACGTAAAAGTATTTTTTACTTATTTTAAAAGTAATAATCTTAAAATAAAAAATGCATTAATTTCACTACTGTATATCTAAAGAGTGAGATTAATGCATGTACCAAAAACACATTCGCATTAATCACTCATAGTCGGAAATTTAAGGTCTCCGGTAGATACTCCTTGCCATATTCAAGGGATATACAAGTGAAACTATGTATTTACTTTTTAATTTACTTTAATTTTTTTATTAAGTTTTATTTTATTTTAAATTTTGACTTTTGTCAATTAAAATAATATATTTTTTGATAATAAACTTGCAGAATCTACAAAAATTTTATAGTATAATATTTTCATAAACTTACAAGGAGGATAATATATGATAAGTTTTAAAAAAGAATATAATAGGTTATTTTTAAGATATCTTAGACGTTCAATTGAAGAATATACAATGATTAGTCCTGGAGATAGAGTTGCTGTAGGACTATCTGGCGGTAAAGACAGCATATTTTTACTTTTTGCTCTTAAGCTTATACAAATGACATCTATAAAAGATTTTGAAATAATAGGTATTAATATAGATTTAGGTTTTAACATGGATATTTCACCACTAAAAGAATTTTGCAGTAAAAATAACATTCCACTCATAATTGAAGAAACCAATATAGCAGAAGTTGTATTTAATGATAGAAACGAAAAAAAACCTTGTTCTCTTTGTTCTAAATTAAGAAAAGGAGCTTTAATTAGAATAGCCCAAAAAAATAATATTAATAAAATAGCTCTTGGCCATAATAGCGATGATGTAATTGAAACTCTTTTTATGAATGTTTTAAAGGTAGGTAAACTTGGAACTTTTCATCCTAATATATATTTTAAAGATAAGAATATTAATATAATAAGACCTCTAATTTATATGAAAGAAGATGTTATTGAAAAACTAACCAATAAGTATAATCTTCCTGTAATAAAAAGTTCCTGCCCAATAGATAAAAAGACTACAAGAGAAGATATGAAAAATTTGCTACATAAATTAGAAAAAATATATCCACATGCTCAAAGAAATATAATCACATCTTTATCTAATGTAGATTTGAAGAATTTATGGAAACAGAAGAATAATTGAGAATTAACAATTGATAATTATATAATCAAAGGGACTTTTGCCGTTGACAAAAATCCCTTTTTTAAATCTCAATTTTAAATTTTCAACTTTTAAATGTATTCTAGTACATTCCGTCCATTCCCATGCCGCCCATTCCTGGAGCTCCTGCTGGTGCTGGATTCTTTTCAGGAATTTCAGCTACAACGCATTCAGTTGTTAAGAATGTTGATGAAACTGATGCTGCATTTTGAAGTGCTGATCTTGTAACCTTAGTTGGATCAACAATACCTTTTTGAACCATATTTACATATTCTTGATTTAATGCATCAAATCCTTCAACAGGTGATTCACTATTTTTTATTTTTTCAATTATTACAGAACCTTCAAGTCCAGCATTTGCAGCTATTTGTCTTACTGGTTCTTCAAGAGCTCTTCGTATAATATTTACACCAACTTGTGCATCTGCATTATCTATAGTTATCTTAGCTACTTCTCTTATAGCATTAACATAAGCAGTACCACCACCAGCAACAATTCCTTCTTCAACTGCTGCTTTAGTAGCTGCAAGAGCATCTTCTATTCTTAATTTTCTTTCTTTAAGTTCAGTCTCAGTAGCTGCACCAACTTTAACTACTGCAACACCACCTGCAAGTTTAGCTAATCTTTCTTGAAGTTTTTCTGTATCAAATTCTGAAGTAGTTTCTGCGATTTGATTCTTAATTTGATTTACTCTATCAACTATAGCGTTTTTGTCTCCTCTACCATTAACTACTGTAGTATTTTCTTTAGAAACTTTTACACTTTCTGCAGTTCCAAGCATATCTAAAGTAACATCTTTTAAATCTCTTCCTAATTCTTCTGCTATAACTTCTCCACCTGTTAAAATAGCTATATCTTGTAACATTTCTTTTCTTCTATCACCAAATCCTGGTGCTTTAACAGCAACACATGTAAATGTTCCTCTTAGCTTATTAACTACTAATGTAGCTAAAGCTTCTCCTTCTATATCTTCAGCTATTATTAACAATTTCTTTCCTTGTTGAACTATTTGTTCAAGTATTGGAAGAATATCTTGAATATTAGCTATTTTTTTATCAGTTATTAAGATATATGGTTCTTCTAAAATAGCTTCCATTTTTTCTGTATCTGTTACCATATATGGGCTTAAATATCCTCTATCGAATTGCATTCCTTCAACAACTTCTAATTCAGTTGCCATTGTTTTTGATTCTTCTACAGTAATAACACCTTCGTTACCTACTTTTTCCATAGCATCTGCAATTAACTTACCTATTTCTTCATCTGCAGCTGATATTGCAGCAACTCTAGCTATATCTTCTTTTCCTTCAACTGGTTTTGAACCTTTTTTGATTTCTTCTACAGCACACTCAACTGCTTTTTTTATTCCTTGTCTTATTAACATTGGGTTTGCACCAGCAGTTACATTTTTTAATCCTTCTCTTATAATTGCTTGTGCAAGTAATGTAGCAGTTGTTGTTCCATCTCCAGCTACATCATTTGTTTTTGTAGCAACTTCTTTAACAAGTTGTGCTCCCATATTTTCATATGGATCTTCAAGTTCTATTTCTCTTGCTATACTAACACCATCATTTGTTATAAGTGGTGCACCAAATTTTTTATCTAAAACAACATTTCTTCCTTTAGGTCCTAAAGTAACTTTAACTGTATCAGCTAATTTGTCTACTCCTTTTTGCATAGCACGTCTTGCTTCTTCACCGAATAAAATGCTCTTAGCCATTTCTAGCAACCTCCCTATTTAAAAATAAATTTCCCCTCATAACAGAGGATGTTTAAACCAAATACTCTTTATAACTATTAGCAACTAATAAATTAGTTATTTTATGTAATACTATTCTACTACTGCTAATATATCATTTTGTCTTAATATTGTATATTCTTCTCCATCGATTTTAACTTCTGTACCAGCATACTTAGAGAATAATACTTTATCCCCTACTTTAACTTCCATCTTAACTTCTTTTCCATCCACAACTCCGCCTGGTCCTACAGCAACAACTTCAGCTTCTTGTGGTCTTTCTTTAGCACTTCCTGGTAAAACAATTCCGCTTTTTGTTGTTTCTTCAGCTTCTAATCCTTTAATTACAACTCTGTCTCCAAGTGGTCTAATTCTCATATAAACCCCTCCTCATGTATTTATATATGTTTATACAAAATTATTTTTATTATTGTTAGCACTCATTAACAACGAGTGCTAATACATTTATTATAATTTTATACTATAACTAATATCAAATTCCACTTTTTAACTTTATGCTTCATCTAAGTCAATTATAACTAATTAATATAAAATATTAAACTAATTCGTCTTATTTCTTCTATTTCCTTATTATTTCAAAAATAATTTTAAAACCTTTAATTTGATATATATTAAATATTTTTATAGCACACTGATTATTATATTTTTAAGATGTCCATACTAAAAATATAAATTGTGATTAATTCTAATATAGAGAACATAGAAACTCTAACTTACTAAAGAAATCAAGAGGTGAGCGCATTGATAAAAATACTAAAAAGACAAAATGTAATCTATAAAATACTTGCTACATTTTGTACAACATTACTAATTATAATATTAAGTATAAAACTCACACTAAATTTTAAACCTTTATATTATGCAGATATTATTACATTAAATGTTCAGGAAACTTCACATTTAAGTAATGAAGAAATAAAATTAAATTATGATTATGTAATAAATTATGTACAAAATCCTAAAAAACAAATCTTTGTTTTACCTACATTGACTTTTTCAAATGAAGGTAAAATTCACTTCGAAGAAGTTAAAGCTATATTTAATAAATTAGATTATATATTCTATGTTTTAATATTAATAGATATAATAATTATTTATATTTATATAAATAGAAATAAAGACTTTAAATTTTTAAAGTGGAGCAGTTTTTCTTTATTTATTACCCCACTTTTATGTTTAATACCCTTTTTAATCAACTTTGACAAAAGTTTTAATATTTTTCATAAACTACTTTTTAATAATGATTATTGGCTTTTAAACTCAAAAACTGATCCAATAATAACTATTATGCCTCAAGAATTTTTTTTTCACTGTACCATTTTTATAATTAGTCTAACACTGGTATATAGTACTATTATTTATATTATTTACAAAAAACTAAATAATTATTTTGCTTTTTTATGACTATTTATTATTTTTCTTATAATATTATCTCCTTTTAATACCCCTATAATAAATAGTATACTCATTATAACAGCAATAAATATCAATTGTTCCATATTCTGAGTAAACATTTTAGACCCAAAATATGCTGATACAAAAATTCCTGGAATTCTTCCTAATGTTGAATATATAGCAAAATCTTTTAATGAAATATCAGAAACACCACAAATATATCCAAAAATATCCTTTGGTAATCCCGGAATTAAATATAATAAAAATATTACAAACCTTTTACTACCAGCCTTTAATATTTTTTCAAGAAAATTAATTTTTTTTTCAGAAACTATTTTTTCTACAAAAGGCTTTCCAAATTCATTTGCAATAAGGTAGACAAGTATGCTTCCACCTGTTATTCCTCCAAGAGAAATTATTCCTCCTATTCCTGCTCCAAAAATATATCCACCAGCAATTTGAACAATCTCTCCTGGAATAAAGAATGCTACAACCTGTATTACTTGAATTATAAAGAAAACAAGTATACTGTATTTTCCATAAGACATTATAAATGTCTTAAGCTTTTCTGGATCTTTTAATATGTAAGAGTATTTATAATAATATTCATATCCAGAGATAATCAAAAATAATAAAACTATTATTAATATAATATATCCTTTATATTTTATAATTTGATCTTTTATATTCCTTAACATAGTAGCTCCTTACTTGCTTTGGCTAATCCTATAATTTTTTTTAATACTCACCTTTTTTTAGTATATATCACATTAGTATTATCTCATTAAACTTCTTTTATTATAATACGTTTATATATTAATTTTGTAAAAATATTTCTTAAATTTAAAATAAAAGGATACTTATATATATTCTACATATAAGCACCCTTTTTCCTTCTCTATTTATCCAAATTTATATCTTTAAATTCCTCTAATTTTTCATTTTCAATTATATTTTGATTTTTTGATCCCTTACTAAATTTATTTAAAGGCATTTTTGCTTTGTTTTGTGAACATACTGTAGCAGCTCCACCTATACATCCACCATCGCACATCATTCCCTCTATGAAATTGCCAGGTAATTTCCCATTTTTGGCAAGCAACATATATCTCTTAATATTTTCGCGTCCACTAATTGTAACTGGTTTAAACTCTATATCTATTTCTTTATCCTTTATGATGTTTTTAATTGCTGCAGTAAGTCCTCCACCTTGAGCAAAGCCTCTGCCGTATGCTGATGCATCATCTACTTCAACATCATTACAACTTTCTAAATCAATTTTATAAGCCGAAATAATTGCTGCCAGTTCTTCAAAAGTTAAAACATAGTCAACTAATCCTTTTACCTCTTCTTTTTTCATCTCCATCTTTTTAGCAGTACAAGGTCCTATAAATACAATTACAGCATCTTCATCATTCTTTTTTATTAATTTTGCAGTTGCAATCATCGGTGAAACTGTATTGGATATATTCTCAACTTGATCTTTAAATTTATTTTCTATATATGCTACAAAACCAGGACAACATGAATTAGTCATGTATTTTTCGCCTTTTTCCATTCTTTCAACAAATTCCATAGCTTCATGTAAAGTAACTGCATCTGCTCCATAAGCTGCCTCAACCATATTTTCAAAACCTAATTTTTCTAAGGCATCTTTAACTTGTCCTACAGTTATGCTTGGACCAAATTGCCCTGTTATTGATGGTGCTATTACAGCATACACTTTCTTATCTGATTTTAAGTTATTAATAACGGAAACAATATAACTCTTGTCTGATATAGCTCCAAACGGACATGCAGCCATACAAGCCCCACAATTTATACAATCTTCTTCCTTAATTATAGCTCTTCTATCTTCATAATCTATATCCAAAGCATCAGTCGGACATACTTTTTTACACGGTCTCATTACTTCTGACACGGCATTGTATGGACATGCTTTTTTGCACAGACCACACTCTCTACATAAATTTTGATTGATATATGCCTTTCCATTAATTCTTGTAATAGCATTAGCTGGACATACTTCCATACATTTATGTTGAATACATCCTCTACATACTTCTGTAATAGTATACTTGTTAATAGGACATGTATCACAGGCTGCTTCGATAACATACATTATTTGATCATCTTTATCCTTATCCATTATATAATCAGCACAATCTCCATTAGTAATATATCCAGAAGCAATTTTGGCTCTTTCCTTCAATATAGCTCTTTCATGATAAACACAACATCTGTAAGTAGGTTTATTCCCTGGAATTATTTTATATGGAATCTTGTCTATATTTTCTTCCGTAAGTCTGTCTTCTTTAGCTAATAAAGCAACTTCTCTTAAAACCTCATATTTCAATTTTTTTAACTGTGTTTCAAATACATTCATCATTTTACCTCCTATTAATATAACCCATTTATACATTATTGTATTTTACAATAAGGAGTACGAGTTTTATCAAATCACATTCGTTTTTATTATAACAGATAATTATTAATAATGTAACAGCAAATTATTATAACAGATGATAAAATTTGACTATAACAGCTTTGAAATACAAAAATATATTTTTAAATTCTTATATTATTTTCTCTAGCATAGTAAAATAGATATTGTTGAGCAAAACCTGACAATTCTCCAAATTTATCTCTTCCAAACTCTCTGATCTTTTTTAATGATACATCTGGTGCTAAATAAAAATGCTGCATTGCTCTTTTCACCCATATATCTACTGGGAAAGCAGAATATTTATTCATTGAAAATAACATTATACAATCTCCAACTTTAGGACCAACTCCACTAAGTTTTTGTAATTCTTTGTGACACATATCATCGTCTAACTGCTTAATGTAGTCAATATCTATATCTCCATTTAAAATTCTATCGATGGTATTTTTTATATATTTGGCTCTAAAACCTGTTCCACATTTTTCTAAATCATTTATAGTACAGTTTTTCAAATTTTGAATACTAGGAAAAGTATAATATGTCTCATCTTTATACATAATAGTATTTCCCCACTTCTCAGATATATTATTTATTGCTCTTTTAATCATAGGTATTCTATTATTTGCAGAAATTATAAATGATATTATCATTTCAAACGGTTCTTGCTGCAAAAGTCTTATTCCCGTACCAAATTCAACAGATTTCTTTAGAAGTTCATCCTTACTCAAAATTTCTTTTATAGTATAGTAATCTCTATACAAGTCAAAATAATTACACCAAATATTTTTAAAGTCCTCTTCATTTGTGTTATATAAAATCACATCATTATCTTTTTTTTCTACTTCTATTACTTTTCCAAAAGCAACACCTATATAATTTCCATTTTCTTGCTGTTTCCATCTGAAACATTGACCACAGTCAAATATATGTGGAAGTTCGAAGTTTTTTACATCCTTTATTATTACACCATTTTCAAATTCTTCTATATAGTTAAAATCCATAATTACACTCCTCTTCTTTACATTTAATCTAGATTATATTTTAACTCTTATTACACTCTTTTATCCAGAGTTATCTTAAACTATAGTTTCGATAATTTTAAAATAAATTTTTATTAAAATATTGCCAAAGGAAAGTATCTTTAAAATATTCTTTATTAAATTTTATTAATAGTTTAAACTATTAATAGAATAATCAGATAAACTCTAAATATACGGCACATAAAAATAAACATTTATTTAAAACATATAACTTTTAATGAATAAGGAGGTATTTTTAAAATGAACGATAAATTAATTTACGATGGATGGCTAAAATTATACCATAGAAAAATAGATGGAAAACAATACGATATTATAAAAAATTACGATGCTGTTTCTTCAGTAATTGTAAATGAATTTAATGAAATTTTACTTGTAAAACAATTTAGGCCTTCTGTTATGGATTATACTTTAGAAATTCCTGCTGGTTGCATAGATGTTCCCGGTGAAAGTATTGAAAATTGTTTGATAAGAGAGATAAAAGAAGAAACAAATCTAGATATAATCAAAGATAACTTGAAAAAAATTGTGAAATATAAACCTATGATGGGATTCAGTAATAGTACTATGCATCTTTTTAAAGCTACTATAAAAAAATCTTCTCTTAAATGTAATAAGGTAAACGATGCTGATGTAACAGAAGTAATGTGGATGCCTTTTAATGAATTCGAGAAAAATATACAAAATGGGAAAATATGTGATAGTAAAACTGTAATGTCCTATTATTATCTTAAAGTAAATTTATAAATAAAATACCTAGAAGAATTAATTATATCTTCTAGGTATTTTATTTATTTATTATTGGTTAGATAGAAATTCATTAATAGCATTTGCAGCTTTTTTACCAGCTTCCATAGCAAGTATAACAGTAGCTGCTCCTGTAACAGCATCTCCCCCTGCATATACTGCATCTTTTGAAGTTTTACCTGTTTCTTCTTCTGTTACTATGCATTTCCACTTATTAATTTCTAGTCCTTCAGTTGTAGATGAAATTAATGGATTTGGAGAAGTACCAAGAGACATTATTACTGTGTCTACATCTATTATAAATTCTGAACCTTCTATCGGTGTTGGTCTTCTTCTCCCTGATTTATCAGGCTCACCAAGCTCCATTTTCACACATTTCATTCCTTTAACCCATCCGTTTTCATCTGCTAAAATTTCTACTGGATTAGTTAATAAGTCAAAAATTATTCCTTCCTCCTTTGCATGATGTACTTCTTCTAATCTTGCTGGAAGTTCTTCTTCTGATCTTCTATATACTATATGTGATTCTGCTCCAAGTCTTAAAGCCGTTCTAGCAGCATCCATTGCTACATTTCCTCCACCTACAACAGCAACCTTTTGACCTACTTTAACTGGAGTTGCATAATCCTCTTTGTGAGCTTTCATTAAATTCACTCTTGTTAAAAATTCATTAGCTGAAAATACTCCATTTGCGTTTTCGCCTGGTATTCCCATAAATTTAGGAAGTCCTGCTCCTGAGCCTATAAATAATGCATCATAGCCCTCTTCTTCCATCAACTTATCTATATTAGCAGTTCTACCTACTACTACATTGGTTTCTATCTTAACTCCTAATTTCTTTATATTTTCAATCTCAGCTCTAACTACTGTATCTTTTGGAAGCCTAAACTCTGGAATTCCATATACTAAAACTCCACCTGGTTCATGAAGTGCTTCAAAAATAGTGACATCATATCCTTTTTTAGCTAAATCCCCTGCACATGTAAGTCCTGCAGGTCCACTTCCTATTACTGCAACTCTTTTGTTTTTCTTAGGCTCTGTATCTGTAAGATTTACATTATTCTCTCTTGACCAATCCCCTACAAATCTTTCAAGCTTTCCTATTGATACAGGCTCTCCCTTTATGCCAAGTACACATTTTCCTTCACATTGAGTTTCTTGTGGGCATACTCTTCCACATACAGCTGGAAGAGAACTATACTTAGCTATAACTTTAGCAGCCTTTTCAAATTCTCTATTTTTAACATATTGTACGAAAGTAGGAATATCTATTGAAACTGGACATCCTTGTACGCATAAAGGATTTTTGCAATTTAGGCATCTACTTGCTTCTTCAACAGCTTGCTCTTCTGTGTATCCTAAGCATACTTCATCAAAGTTAACAGCTCTTACCTTAGGCTCTTGTTCTCTTACTGGAACTCTCTTCATTCTATCCACTATTCTTCACCTCCACAGCAACCACAGCCACCATGATGGTGATGATGTTTTTCTTTATTTGCTTCTTCTATCTTTATTTTTTCTCTTCCTTCTTCTGTTTTATACATTGCTTGTCTTCTCATAGCTTCATCAAAATCCACTAAATGTCCATCAAATTCCGGTCCATCAACACAAGCAAATTTAGTTTTATCTCCTACAGTTACTCTACAAGCTCCACACATTCCTGTACCATCAACCATAAGAGGGTTCATACTTACTATTGTTTTTATTTCGTAAGGCTTTGTAGCAAGAGAAACAAATTTCATCATTATGATTGGACCAATTGCCACAACATAATCATATTTTTTATCTTCATTATCTACTAAATCCTTAAATTTATCTGTAACTAACCCTTTAAAACCATAAGAACCATCATCTGTCGTTACATATACATTATCTGCTACAGACTTCATTTCATCCTCTAATATCAATAAATCCTTGCTTCTTGTTCCCATTATTACATCAGCTTTTATTCCATGTTCATGACACCATTTAACTTGTGGGTATACCGGTGCTGCACCTACTCCCCCTGATATAAATAATACTTTTTTATTCTTTAATTCTTCAATATTCTCATTTAAAAATTCAGAAGGTTTTCCAAGTGGACCTACAAAGTCTTCAAAATATTCTCCTTCTTTATATTTTGCCATTTCTTCTGTTGAACGTCCCACTGCTTGAAATACTATAGTTATCGTTCCCTTTTCTTTATTATAATCACAAATTGTAAGAGGAACTCGTTCTCCTTTTTCATGCATTTTTACAATTACAAACTGCCCTGGTTTAGCAGTATTTGCAACTCTTGGTGCCTCTATATCCATAAGATAAATGTTAGGCACTAATAATTTTTTCTTAATAATTTTAAACATATTTACACCCCATATCATCTTCAACAACAGTTTTTGTAATATAAATATTTTCGTATATTTATACACACAATTTATTTTATAACTTATATTATAATTAATAAACAGCTCTTCGTAAAGATAACTTTTTATAAAAATAAGTTTTTCTTATTCTTTCATTATTCATATATTTAGTATATAGGATTAGACTTAAATAGTATATAGTATCCTAT
Source organism: Clostridium ganghwense (assembly GCF_026735165.1). Taxonomy (GTDB): domain Bacteria; phylum Bacillota; class Clostridia; order Clostridiales; family Clostridiaceae; genus Clostridium_H; species Clostridium_H ganghwense. The sequence goes on from NZ_JAPQES010000001.1 coordinate 850,506, forward strand.
AGAAATAACATATAACTTTTCCACTACAAAACGACCTACTTTTCTTTAAGAAAAGTAGGTCATGTAGTTAATGCTGTATATCTTATTTTATTCTCTTTCTACTATAATGCTTGTTCCCATTCCTCCGCCTATACAAAGTGTAGCTAAACCTTTTTTAGCCTCTCTTTTTTTCATTTCATATAGTAAAGTTATAAGAATCCTAGCTCCTGAGCATCCTATTGGATGTCCTAATGCTATAGCTCCACCATTTACATTTACTTTATCCATATCAAATTTCAAATCTTTTCCTACTGCTAAGCTTTGAGATGCAAATGCTTCATTAGCTTCTATTAAATCTATATCCTCTATTTTTAGTCCTGATCTTTCAAGAGCAACTCTTGTAGCTCCTACTGGTCCATATCCCATTATTGAAGGGTCTACACCTTTTGAACCATAAGAAACTATTTTAGCCATCGGTTTAATTCCTAATTCTTGTGCTTTTTCTTCACTCATAATAACTAATGCAGCTGCTCCATCATTAATCCCTGAAGCATTTCCTGCTGTAACTGTTCCATCTTGCTTAAAAGCTGGTCTTAATTTAGCTAAGCCTTCAGCAGTTGCTCCAAATCTAGGGAATTCATCAGTATCAAATACTACTTCTCCCTTTCTAGTTTTAATTACAACAGGAACAATTTCATCTTTAAATCTGCCCTCTTTAATTGCTTTTTCTGCTAAATTTTGTGATCTTAGTGCAAATATATCTTGTTCTTTTCTTGTTAGATTCCATTGTTCTGCTATATTTTCTGCTGTTATTCCCATATGGTAATTATTGAATGCATCCCAAAGACCGTCTTTAATCATTGTGTCTACTAATTTTGTATCTCCCATTCTTTGTCCCCATCTAGCAGCTTCCATTGTATATGGAGTTGCAGACATGTTTTCCATACCACCAACTACTAGTATATCAGCATCTTCAGCTTTTATCATTTGTGCTGCAAGAGATACTGCTCTTAATCCTGATCCACAAACTTTATTTAAAGTAAATGCTGGTGTTTCCACTGGAATACCTGCTTTTACCATTGCTTGTCTTGCTGTATTTTGTCCTTGACATGCTTGTAGAACATGTCCCATTATAACTTCTTCAACTTGTTCTGGTTTAACTCCTGCTCTATTTAAAGCTTCTTTTATAACTATAGCTCCTAGTTCTGCTGCTGGAACACTTTTTAAACTTCCATCATATTTACCTATGGCTGTCCTTACTGCACTTACTATAACTGGGTTTTTCATAATAATACACTCCTATCAATTTAATTATTTTTAGTAAGTATAAAAACCTTTTTTAGTCTTTCTTCCAAGCCACCTAGCTCTTACATATTTTCTTAGCAATGGATGAGCTCTATACTTTGGATCCTCAGTTTCATGGAATAATACATCCATTATGGCAAGACATACATCTAATCCTATAAGGTCTCCTAAAGCTAGAGGTCCCATTGGGTGATTAGCTCCTAACATCATAGCCTTATCTATATCTTCTGCAGAAGCTATATTTTCTGCTAATATACCTACTGCTTCATTTATCATAGGAATTAAAATCTTATTTACAACAAATCCAGGTGCTTCTTTAACTTCTACTGGCTGTTTTCCAATTGCCTCTGATAATTCTTTTACAGCAGCAAAAGTTTCTTCTGAAGTTGCCATTCCTCTTATGATCTCTACAAGTTTCATAATAGGTGCTGGGTTAAAGAAATGCATTCCTATAACCTTATCTGGTCTATTTGTTGAAGCTGCAATTTCTGTAATTGAAAGTGATGATGTATTTGAAGCAAGTATTGTTTCTGATTTACACATCTTGTCCAAATCACCAAAAATCTGCTTCTTTATTTCCATATTTTCTATCGCTGCTTCAACAACTAAATCGCAATCAGCTGCCATATTTAGGTCAACTGTTCCTGTTAGTCTTGATAATATTTCTTCTTTATCATTTTCTTGTATTTTTCCTTTTGATACTAATTTAGAAATATTTTTATTTATTCCAGCAAGTCCTCTTTCAACAAACTCATCTTTTATATCCCTTAATACTACCTCATGTCCTTTTACAGCAAAAGCTTGAGCTATTCCTGCTCCCATTGTACCTGCTCCTAAAACACATATTTTCATATTATACCTCCTTAAAATCTTATAAACTAATTATTCTTAAACTATACTAAGTTTTGAATAATATTTTTCTATATACAGTTGTTGTAAAAACCTTTACATGACATATTAACAGCAATTGTTATGCCATTATTAAAAACTATTTTTATTCCTATGAAAACCTGATAATAACGACTTTTACTCTGTACTAAGAATTTAAATACAAAAAAACAAAATAAGATAAAGTGTCTTTTTTTTTTACACTTTATCTTATTTTCTTTTTTGTTTTACAATACTACAGTATTTAAAGAAAATGTATATTTTTTTTACATGTATATTTTTTATACATTATTTAAGTTATATAGTTCTATTTTTTTATACAATCCTGCCCTACTTATCCCTAAAATTTTTGAAGCTTCATTTTTATTGCCTTTAGTCTGTTTCAAACATTCTTCAATAATTTCTTTTTCAACATCTTGAATTATATCTTTTAAGTATCTCTCTCTTTTTGGATATCCTTTATAATTCTTTAACTTATTTTTTATTATTCTTTCAGGTAAATGATCTGTTTTTATAATTAAATCTGAATCCAGCAAATTTATGGCTCTTTCTATAATATTCTCAAGTTCTCTAACATTTCCAGGCCAATTATAATTTAATAGATATTGTAGAGCCTCTTTTGAAATACCTTCTACATATATTCCTAATTTATTTGCAACCTTTATTCTTAAGGCATTTGCCAAGCTAGGTATATCTTCTTTTCTATCTCTTAAAGGAGGTATATTTAATTTCATTACATTAAGTCTATAATATAAATCTTCTCTAAATTCTCCTTTTGCACATTTCTCTTCTAAATTTTTATTTGTAGAGGCAATTATTCTAACATCTATCTTATTAACATTACTTCCTCCTACTTTAGTAAATTCTCGCTCCTGAAGTACACGCAAAAGTTTTACTTGCATACTTAATGGCATGTCCCCTATTTCATCCAGTAATATTGTTCCTCCATTGGCAATTTCAAATTTACCTTTTTTCCCTCCTTTTTTTGCTCCTGTAAATGCCCCATCTTCATAACCAAATAGTTCAGATTCCAATAATTCAGGAGGTATGGCTGCACAATTAATTTTTATAAAAGGTGCTAAATATCTTTTGCTTGTATTATGAATTGCATTAGCATATAATTCTTTTCCAGTCCCACTTTCGCCTAAAATTAGAACATTTGAATCTGTATTAGCCACTCTTTTCCCCATATTCTTTACACTTTTCGTTTTAGAAGCATCACCAATAATATCATTAAAAGAATATCTAGCCTTTTTTTCTTTTCCTAGTTCTCTTTTATAATATTCTATTTCTTTTTCTAAATTATTAAGCTTCTTACTTAATGAAAAAAAATCTCCTACATCTTTAAACATAGCTTTACCTACTGCCCCCACAACTTCACCATCTTTTTTTATAGGCATACGCATAGCAATCATTTTATTTCCTCTAATTTCTTGCACTTCTCCGACTTCCATATTTCCAGTTTCTAGAACTATATGTAATCTTGTATTTTCTATTACTTCAGTAACATGCTTGCCTTCTGGTTGAGCAATCTCAAGAAATTCTTTATATGACTTACTCATCATAGTTATCCTTCCATTTTGATCGATGATAACTGACCATTCATTAGTCATATTCATTATAGAGTGTAAAATATCTATATAGATTTTATCTTCATATGTATTATTGTTATCCATGTTAGCACCTCACTCTTTTTCAATTTTTATACTATTAAAGATATCGATAGTAACTTATCTTGATAATATCATTTTTATTTAGATAATTACAAATTTAACTTAGAGTAAGATTGTAAATTCACCTTTCTTATTGATTTGTTGTAAAAAAAGTTAAAAGTTTTATACTTTTTTACATAAAAAAAAAAGCCATACATATTGTACAGCTTTTAAATATCCAAATAAAGTTTGATAACTAAATCGAAATCAATTGCCATATTTAGGTCAACTGTTCCTATTAGTCCTTACAATATTTACTCCGATGCTATGCATCGGAGTAAAACTTAACTCAAACTTTAAATTAGTTTTTCATAGCTTTGATTTGAGCTGTTAATTCAGGAATTATTTTATTTAAGTCCCCAACTAATCCCAAATCTGCTGCACTCATAATTGCAGCATCTGCATCTCTATTGATAGCGATTATGTAATCACTGTCTTGCATTCCTGCTAAATGTTGGATTGCTCCTGAGATTCCGCATGCAACATATACTTTAGGTCTTACAGTTTTTCCTGTTTGACCTACTTGTAATGCGTGATCTATCCAGCCATTATCAACTGCTGCTCTTGATCCTGCTACTGTTCCACCTAATGCTTCTGCAAGTTCTTCAAGCATTTGGAAGCTTTCTTTATTTCCCATTCCTCTTCCACCTGCTACAAGTACTTCAGCTTCACTGATGTCTGCTACTTCTTTAGCTATTTTTACTACGTCTAATACTTTTATTCTCATATCTTCGTCAACTAAGTTAACTGATACTTTTTGTATTTTAGATTCATCTATTCTTGATTCATCTTTTGCTAATCTATCAAATACTCCAGGTCTTACTGTTGACATTTGTGGTCTGTGTTCTGTACACATGATTGTTGCCATTAAGTTTCCACCAAATGCTGGTCTTGTCATCATTAAGTGTCCTGTTCCTTCTTCTACATCTAATGCTGTACAGTCAGCAGTTAATCCTGTTGAAAGTCTTCCAGCAACTCTTGGACCTAAGTCTCTTCCTATGAAAGAAGCTCCGATAAAGATTACTTCTGGTTTTATTTCATTAGCTAAATCACATATTACTCTTGTATAAGCATCTGTTGTGATGTGTGCTAATCTTTCATCTTCAGCATATAATACTTTATCAGCTCCATAAGCTAATAAATCTTTTGCTAAATTATCTACTTTATCTCCTAATAAAACTGCAGTTAATTCTACTCCTAATTTATCTGCAATTTCTCTTCCTTTTCCTAATAATTCTAGAGCTACCTTTTGTAGTTCTCCATCTCTTTGTTCTGCAAATACCCAAACGCCTTTATGATCTGCTATATTCATACTATATCCCTCCTAGTTCTACTAAATATAGTGTTTTTCTTTTAATTTTGAAGCTGCAAATGCTGCTGCTTCTTTTGCTGATACACTAATAACTTCACCTTTTCCTTTTGGTTCTTTAGTCATTGACTTCTTAACCTTTGTTGGTGAACCTTTTAATCCTAGACACGCTTTATCTACATCTATATCATCTGCACTCCATACTTTTACTTCTTTTGCAAATGTTGTGAAAATGTTTTTCATGCTCATGTATCTTGGTTCGTTTAATGAATCTATTGCTGTTAAAAGACATGGCATTTTAACTTCTAGCATTTCATATCCATCTTCTAAAGCTTTTCTTACTTTTAATGAATCGCCTTCTACTGCTACTTCTTCAACATAAGTTACTTGTGCAAGTCCTAAATGTTCTGCTATTTCTGGTCCTACTTGTGCAGTATCTCCATCGATAGCTTGTCTTCCTGCAAATATTATGTCATATTCTAATTTCTTTAATGCTCCAGCTAAAGCATGTGAAGTTGCTAATGTATCTGCTCCTGCAAATGCTCTGTCTGAAATTAATACTGCTTCATCTGCACCCATTGCAAGTGCTTCTCTTAAAGCAGCTTCTGCTTGTGGAGGTCCCATACTTATTACAGTAACTTCAGCTCCGTTAGCATCTTTTAATCTTAATGCTTCTTCTAAAGCATTTTTGTCATCTGGATTGATGATTGATGGAACTCCTTCTCTTATAAGTGTTCCTTTAACTGGATCTATTTTAACTTCGTTTGTATCTGGAACTTGTTTTAAACAAACAACTATCTTCATTATTTAAACCCTCCTCATTACCTGTTTATAGATTATCTGAATAACGCTCCTGAAATAACCAATTTTTGAACTTGAGAAGTTCCTTCGTATATTTCAGTTATCTTAGCATCTCTGAACATTCTTTCTAATGGATAATCCTTAGTATATCCGTATCCACCTAATAATTGAACACATTGAGTTGTTACAAACATAGCAGTTTCTGCTGCAAATAATTTAGCTGTTGCAGCTTCTACTGAATATGGAAGTCCTGCTTGTTTGTTGCATGCAGCTTTGTATACTAAGTATCTAGTAGCTTCAATTCTAGTTTTGCAATCTGCAGCCATCCAAGATAATCCTTGGAATTTAAATAATTGTTTTCCAAATTGCTTTCTTTCTTTCATGTATTCTACAGCTTCATCTAAAGCACCTTCAGCTATTCCTAAAGCTTGAGCTGCTATACCAATTCTTCCTCCATCAAGAGTCTTCATTGCTATACCGAAACCTTTTCCTTCTCTTCCAAGTAAGTTTTCAGCTGGAACTTCACAATCTTCAAATATAAGTTCAGTAGTTGATGATGCATTTATTCCTAATTTATCTTCAACTTTTCCGATTGAGAATCCTTTGAAACCTTTTTCTAAGATAAATGCAGATATTCCTTTAACACCTTTGCTCTTATCTGTCATAGCGAATACTATGAAAGTATCAGCATATCCACCATTTGTTATGAATATTTTTTGACCATTTAATATATATTTGTCTCCGTCTTTAACTGCAACTGTTTGTTGAGCTGAAGCATCTGTTCCAGCATTTGGTTCAGTTAATCCGAAAGCACCTATTTTTCTTCCGCTTGCAAGATCAGGAAGATATTTAGCCTTTTGATCTGCATTACCAAATTGGTCTATTACTGATGCACAAAGTGAAACGTGTGCTGAAAGAATAACACCAGTAGTTCCACATTTCTTAGATAATTCTTCAACAGCTAAGATGTATGATAGATAGTCTCCACCTGCACCTTCAAATTCTGTTGAAAAAGGTAGTCCCATTAATCCGTATTGAGCCATCTTCTTAACATTTTCTATTGGAAATCTATGTGCTTCATCTATTTCTGCCGCTATAGGTTTAACATCATTTTCAGCAAATTCTCTTACCATTTGTCTTACTAATTCTTGTTCTCTAGTGAATTGAAAATTCATTTTCTTACCTCCTATCTGTTTTTAAAACCTTCTAACTTTCTTTTTTCAACAAATGCAACCATAGCATCCTTTTGGTCTTCTGTTGAGAAACATTCACCAAAAACTTCTGCTTCAATATTAATAGCAGTATCCATATCTACTTGCATACCCCTATTAATAGCTTGTTTGCATAAGCTAACAGCTATTGGCGCATTGCTAGCAATTTTATTAGCAAGCTTCTTAGCTTCATCAAGTAATTGCTCTGGTTCAACAACCTTATTTACAAGTCCTATTCTGTATGCTTCTTCAGCCTTTATTATGTTTGCTGTATAAATAAGTTCTTTAGCTATACCCATACCTACAATTCTTGCAAGTCTTTGAGTTCCACCAAATCCTGGAGTAATTCCAAGAGTTACCTCTGGTTGTCCAAATTTTGCTTTTGTAGAAGCAAGTCTCATGTCACATGCCATTGATAACTCACATCCACCACCTAAGGCAAAACCATTAACAGCAGCTATAACAGGTTTTTCTAAAGTTTCTAACTTTCTGAACACCTTATTTCCTAAAGCCCCAAATTTTCTTCCTTCTATAACGCCTAAATCTTTCATTTCTGAAATGTCAGCACCTGCTATAAATGCTTTTTCACCAGAACCTGTCAAAATTACAGCAAGAACTTCCTCATCATTTTCAATTGTGTCAATAACCATATTTAATTCTTTTAAAGTTTCTGAGTTTAATGCATTTAATGCTTTAGGTCTGTTAATAGTTACGATAGCTAAATTTCCTTCTTTTTCAAGCATAACATTCTTAAATTCCATAATAATCCTCCCCATAACTTTACCTTTGCCATCAACTAAATAACAAATTCAACAAATTTTCGTGTTAGATTGTTAATAACCTAACAATTAACTCAAAAATTTTTTTGAAGTATGAGAACTTCACTTAAAATACAAACTTTTCAAACAAACTTTTTAAACAAACTTTTTAAACAAACTTTTCAAACAAACTTACATTTCTTATTATATAACTTCTGCTTTGATATTTCAATAAAAATTAACAATATTTTTGTAAACGTAAACAGCTCTTCCACTATTTTTCTTTAGCCTAATATATATAAATAAAACCTATCTAATTTTCATAATATATTGTTCTAACTACAAAACTATTACTAAGATAATATAAAATCTCTCTAGAGAATTATAATCCCAATAACACATAAATAAAAGGCAAGGATTTTTAATAAAAAATCACTTGCCCAATTTAAATTAACTTCTTCCGTTTAATAAATATGTTAAAGTAAGTAAGCTTTCACTTAAATGTACGTTTTCTATTTTCACCTCTTCATCAGCTTGCAAATCAACTGGTGCAAAGTTCCATATACCTTTTACTCCATTTGCAACTAATGTATCACATATTTTTTGTGCACTTGATTTTGTTACACATATTACACCTATATCTACTTTATTATCCTTCAAAAATTGTTCTAAATTATCTATATCTTGTATTTCTACATCTCTAATCTTAATACCTATGAGTTTAGGATTTACGTCAAAAATTGCTTTTAATGTTAATCCAAATTTATCGAAATTATAATTTGCGATAGCCTGACCTATGTTACCAGCACCTATAAGTACAGTATTGTATTGCTCATCTAAGCCTAGTATTGAACTTATTTCTCTATATAAGTCTTTAACATTGTATCCATATCCCTGTTGTCCGAAATCACCAAAACAGTTCAAATCTTGTCTTATTTGTGAAGCTGTAAATCCTATCTTTTCACTCAATTCTTTTGAAGATATTCTATCAACATCATTTTTCATCAGTTCATTTAAATATCTATAATACTTTGGCAATCTTCTAATAACAGCCATTGAAATATTTCTCTTCTTCTCCACTTGCCCACTCCTCACTTTTTACTTTACTATTTAGAACATCACTTATTTTTTAATATTCACATTAATTCTTGAATATATTACACAGCACTTTTACTATGATCATATATAACATTGATTGCATTCGTATAGCACATATCTATGCTTGCTTTGTTAAAACACCAAACCTACAAACTTACAAACCTACAAATTACATAATAATATAAGAGTATTTAATATTATTCCTAATCTATATTATATAAAGAATTCTCTTAATATTAAAGTTATCTTTATCGAAAATCATAAATTTAATTAAATTATTGTAAAAAATATTCATTAATTCTTTGATTTACCATTGTTTACTTGTTAAATTTTTAGCTATTAATAAACGTATTTATTTACTCATTATTATACATATCTTCCTAATTATTTTCAATTACGTTATAAAAATTCAAACTAAATTTACTATACAAAAAATTTATACTACAAAACTTATACTTAACATAGTAAAATATACTGGGAAGGTGAGCTAAATGATAGTTTTAAGTTGTAAAGATATTCATAAAAGTTATGGCATTGATGTAATATTAAAAAATGTAACCTTTAATATAAATGAAGGAGAACATGTAGGCCTTGTAGGTCCAAATGGAGCTGGAAAATCTACTCTATTTAAAATATTGAATAAACAATTGGAACCAGATAGTGGAGATATTTTTATTGATAAAAATAAAAAAATAGGTTATCTTTCTCAACATCTCTCTTTAGAAAGTAATAATTCTATATATGATGAAGTATTATTAGTTTTTGAGAATCTATTAAAGCTTGAAAATAAATTAAGTGAGCTTGAAAAAGAAATGAATAAACCTTATGATCCAGCTAATGAAAAGTATCATAATAAAATAATCAAAGACTACACTACAGCCTCTGAACTTTACACAAACAGAGGAGGATATACTTACAAAGCTGAAATTAATAAAGTTTTAAAAGGATTAGGTTTTTTAGAAAATGATTATTCAAAACCTATAAATATTCTAAGTGGTGGTCAGAAAACTCGAGTTGCCCTGTGTAAGCTTCTTCTTTCAAACCCTGATATTCTTTTATTAGATGAGCCTACAAACCATTTGGATTTGGAAGCTATTGAATGGCTTGAAGAATATTTAAAAGCTTATAAGGGTACAATCATTGTTATCTCTCATGACAGATTCTTTTTAGATTCTATTACAATCAAAACCTTTGAATTATCAAATGGTTATGTAGAAACCTATAATGGAAATTATACTGCATATATTGAACTTAAGAAAAAAGTATATGAAGAAAAGTTAAAGGCGTATAATCTCCAGCAATCAGAAATAAAACGCCAAGAAGAGATAATAGAAAGATATCGTTCTTTTAATAGAGAGAAAAGTATACGTGCTGCTGAAAGTAGACAAAAAGCTTTAGATAAAATTGAGAGAATCGAAGCTCCTACTAAAAACAATAAAATAACTAAATTAAAATTTCAAACTCAAATTCAAAGCGGTAACGATGTACTTCATATTGAAAATTTATCTAAGCATTATGGAAGTAAAACCTTATTCGAAAATTTAAACCTTGATATAAAACGCAGTGAACATATAGCGTTGATAGGGGATAATGGAAGAGGTAAAACTACTTTATTTAAAATTTTAATGGATAAAGTTAAAAGCGATGAAGGTACATGTGTACTTGGGAAAAATGTATTTATAGGATACTATGATCAAGAACAATCAAATTTAGAACCTGAAAAAACAATAATTGATGAAGTATGGGATGATTTTCCTAAACTTACAACTACAGAAGTTAGAACTGCTCTTGCTGCATTTTTATTCATAGGAGATGATGTTTTTAAAAAAATCTCTTCATTAAGTGGTGGAGAAAAATGTAGAATAAATCTTCTAAAGCTTATGCTTTCAAAATCAAATTTTTTATTGCTAGATGAGCCTACTAACCATCTAGATATTATGTCTCGTGAAGCCTTAGAAGATTCTATACTAAACTATGATGGAACTGTTCTAGTTATATCTCATGATAGATATTTTTTAAACAAAGTAGTTGACAAAATTCACGAATTAAATATTGATGGTATAAAAACTTATCTAGGAAATTATAGTTATTATGTCGAAAAGAAAAAGAACCCTTTAAGATTTCAAGAAATAGAAGAATTTGAGGGTAAAACCAAAACTCAAATAAAATCTGAAAAGAAAAAGAAAAGAGAAGAAGAAAAATTAGAAAAACAAAAAAAACTAAAAATTAAAAATCTGGAAAAAGAAATAGCTAACTTAGAGCAAGTTCTAGAAGATCTTCAAAGTAATCTTTGTTTAGAAGAAGTTTATTCTAATCCTGAAAAAAGTGAAGAGGTAAACAAAGAAATTACTGATACTGAAGTTCGTTTAGAAAAATTATATGAAGAATGGGAAGAATACCTTTAACTAAAAAACGTCGATTACTCGACGTTTTTTTAGTTAAAATATATATTAAATTACAGTGTATTTTAATCCGTGAGCCTTTGCAACCTCCTTGTAAGTAATTTTTCCCTGCATAACATTTACTCCCTTTAACAAATCTTTATTTTCTTCTATTGCCTTCCTAAATCCTTTATTAGCAATTTCTAAAGCATACGAAAATGTTACATTAGTTAAAGCAAAGGTTGAAGTTCTTGCTACAGCACCAGGTATATTAGGAACTGAATAATGAATTACTCCATACTTTTCAAAAGTAGGATTATCATGACTCGTGATTCTATCAATTGTTTCTATAGAACCACCTTGATCAATTGCTACATCTACAATCACTGATCCTCTCTGCATTGTTTTAACCATTTTTTCTGTAACTAACTTAGGTGCTTTTCCACCTGGAATAAGAACACTTCCAATAAGCAAATCTGACTTTTTAGCCATCCTACATATATTATAGTTATTTGACATAAGAGTTGAAACTCGTGCTCCAAAAATATCATCAAGATATGCAAGTCTTGCTGCATCTCTATCAATTATAGTTACATGTGCTCCCATTCCAACTGCTATTTTTGCTGCATTACTCCCAACGGTTCCTCCCCCTATAATCACTACTTCAGCTGGTTCTACCCCTGGTACTCCTCCAAGAAGCACTCCTTTTCCCCCTTCATGCTTTTCAAGAAATTGTGCTCCTATCTGTACAGCCATTCTTCCAGCAACTTCACTCATAGGACGTAATAGAGGAAGAGATTTATTTTTTAACTGAACTGTCTCATAAGCAATTCCAATAATTTTTTTATATAAAAGTGCTTTAGTAAGTTCTAAAGACGCTGCTAAATGTAAATAGGTAAATAAAATTTGGCCTTCTTTTAATAAAGAATACTCTTCTTTTAAAGGTTCTTTAACTTTTAAAATCATGCCAGCCCTGTCATAAACTCCTTTTGCACTTTCCACTATTTCAGCTCCAGCTTCAATAAATTCTTCATTACTGATACCACTACCTAAACCAGCCTTATCTTCTACAATAACGTTATGACCATTTTTTAAGAAAGCTTCTACTCCAGAAGGTGTTATAGCTACTCTGTTTTCGTTGTTCTTTATTTCCTTAGGTACTCCAATTATCATAACATTCCTCCTTTTATACACTTAATAAATTAAGTGTATGTAATTAGTTTATTTAATCATACATAATTCTCTTATATATAGCATATATTTGAATTTATGACTTGTATTTTATTTACTGTTTTGGTTTATGATGATACAATAAACATAAATATCACTATTTTTTATACATTATCCATCATTAAACATATACTAATTACTTAAATACCTTATACAATAGTTTATGCTAACGAAAAAGGAGTGGTGAAAATGACTAATAAAGAATTAAAAAAGTTAGTTTGCAGTACTATTGACAATAATGCAGAAAAACTCATAGATTTTGCTAAAAAGCTTGATGAGTGTCCAGAGCTTGGATTTAAAGAAAATAAAACCTCAGAACTTGTAGCAAATTTTTTTGAAGAGTTAAATCTCCATTATAAAAAGAATTTAGCTATAACAGGTGTAAAAGCCAAATTAAAAGAAAACTGTGAAGGTCCTAATATAGCTATTCTTGGTGAATTAGATGCAGTTCTTTGCCCAACTAGTTCTAAGGCAGACCCCCTAACAGGAGCAGCTCATGCATGTGGTCATAACCTACAACTTACAGCAATGATAGGTGCAGCCTTAGGATTAAAATTATCCAATATATCTGATACACTTCATGGTAATGTAACATTTATGGGGGTTCCTGCTGAAGAATTTATAGAAATTGAATATAGAGAAAAACTTCATAAAGAGGGTAAAATTCATTTCTTTGGAGGAAAACAAGAACTTATATATCTAGGTGAATTTGATGATGTAGATATTTCTATGATGATGCACTCAGATAAAAACACACCTGAAACTAAAGTCTCTGTTGGTGACACAAGTAATGGCTTTATGGCTAAAACTATTCAATATCTTGGTAAAACTGCTCATGCAGCTGAAGCTCCTCACGAAGGTATTAATGCTTTAAACGCAGCGATGATAGGTCTTATGGGAATAAATGCTCTTAGAGAAACTTTTATAGATGAAGATCATGTTAGAGTTCATCCTATTATTACTAAAGGTGGCGATACTGTTAATAGCGTTCCATGTGATGTTAGACTTGAAACTTATGTTAGAGCTAAAAGCATGAAATCAATTGAAAACACTCACACCAAAGTAGATAATTCTTTAAAAGCAGGTGGTTATGCTGTAGGTGCAGAAACTATCATAAAAACAATCCCAGGTTATTTACCTTTAAACTGCGCCAAAGATTTAAACAACTTATTTGTTGATAACACTTTAAAACTAATTCCCAAAGAACAAGTTATCAATGCGGGACATTTTGGTGCTTCTACAGATATGGGAGATTTATCTCATATAATACCTACAATACATCCTTTTATAGGTGGTGTTACTGGTGCTCTTCATACAGAAGATTTCCATGCAGTAGATTATTATTCAGCCTGCATATTACCTGCAAAAATATTTGCTATGACCGTAATCGATTTATTAAGTAATAATGCTGGAAAAGCTAAGGAAATCAAAGCAAATTTTAAACCTTTATTAACCAAAGAAGAGTATATAACTATGATGGAAAACTATTTTAGCTAAATATTTTAAAAAGGGGGATTTTTAATGAAAAATTGGAAACTTCATGGAATAGTTCTTATTTTAGTAATTATATCTGAACTTATAGGTACTTTTAAATTTAAATGTGGTCCTGGAACTATAGTTTTATTACCTATGCTATACGCCTTAATAATAGGCATATTTTTAACTCCTAAATTCTTAAAGGTGGTAAACCAAAAAGATATGTCTAATGCAGGAAGCTTAATAACTATAACGCTAATGTTACTTATGGCTCGTTATGGTACTTTAATAGGTCCAAGTTTACCTAAAATAATAAAAGTTGGACCTGCTCTCATTTTCCAGGAACTAGGAAATATAGGGACTATTTTTCTTGGTATACCTCTAGCTGTTATGCTAGGTCTAAAAAGAGAGTCTATAGGCGCTGCTCATTCTATAGCTCGTGAACCAAATGTAGCCTTAATAAGTGATGTTTATGGTATGGATGGTGCAGAAGGCCAAGGAGTTATGGGTGTATATATATGTGGTACAGTTTTTGGAACTATATTTTTTGGTGTAATAGCAAGCTTTTGTGCTGCATACCTACCCCTACATCCATACTCATTAGCTATGGCTTCTGGCGTTGGAAGTGCTAGTATGATGACTGCCTCTGTAGGCTCTTTAAGCACTATGTTTCCTCAAATGAAAGATACCTTAGCTGCTTTTGGTGCTGCAAGTAACATGCTGTCTGGTCTTGATGGATTATATATGTCATTATGGATAGCACTACCCATTTCAGAATGGCTCTATAGAAAAACATACAAAATCAAATATGGAACTTTACCTACAATAGAAGCAAAGGAGGGTAAATAATGAAGACAAAAGACATTTTATTTATAATGATTATAGTAGCAATTTTATCCTTAGTAGGTAACTTAATAGGCTATAAAAACGGAATTATAGAATCCCTTCCCGGAATGCTAATACTTGTTGGAATTTGTGTTGCTGGAGTACTATTATCTAAAATTATTCCTATTAAAATTCCAAGTGTAGCATATATAGTTTTAATTGGTTGCCTTTTAACTTTTCCTGACTTTCCATTTGCATCTTCTATTTCAGCTTATGTAAAAAAAGTCAATTTCTTATCTCTAACAACACCAATACTTGCTTATTCAGGTATTTCAATAGGAAAAGACTTAGACTCTTTTGCAAAAATTGGTTGGAAATTAGTATTATTATCTTGTTTTGTCTTTATAGGCACTTATTTATCATCAGCTATTATTGCTCAAATAATATTAAAAGCTATTGGTCAAATTTAATATTTATTATTATATATATATTATTTTAATGATTATTCAAAAGAAGTTTAGAGAATTCATTCTCTAAACTTCTATAAACGTTGTCCACAAAAGGGACAAAATATAATCTTTTCAAACGATTCACCTAGTTCATTGCCACAGTATGGACAAAATTTCATCTTAGTACTGTGTTTCTTCTTTTTTTCTAAAGTCTCTACTAATCTATCTCCATTTATAGGGGTATGAATAACTTCATCCACTCCATTTTCTTTATAATCATCTATATTTAAATCATTACTTGAAGACAATATACAAAGTACACTTGGATTAATATTTTTAATTTTTTTTATAAGCCTATCTCCTGTTATTTCTTTCATTATTAAATTAACGATAATAATATCTGGAGAAAATTCTTTCATCATTCTCTCTGCTTCATATTCATCACCTAACTCAACACTATATCCTAATCCCATAAGTAAATCTTTTATAATAATTTTCTCAAATTTACTATCATTAATAAGAAGTACTTTTTCCACCCTCTCATCACCTCTAATATTTATGTAATCCATTATATGTTTGAATAGAAATATATTCTTATTCAATATATTTCTATTCAAACACCAATCTTATAATTATTATTATAAATTAAATTTTATACTATAAAAAGTAATTTTCTTCGGTTTCACATATAATCATAACATTCTACTTTAAATATTTCAAAAAATCAAAAATTAAGCAACCCAATAAAAAAATATCGAGTTGTTTAATTTTTAATTCCATACAATTATTCTCTTTTTCTCTATTCCCCTTTTTAATCATATAAATGACATGCTACCATATGTGTATTTTCTATTTGTTTCATTTTCGGCTCTTCCATTTTGCAAATTTCCATACATTTACTACATCTCGTATGGAATCTACATCCCTTAGGAGGATCAATAGGGCTAGGAACATCTCCCTTTAAAATTATCCTATCTTTTCTTTTTGTAGGATCTGGTATTGGAATAGCTGAAAGAAGAGCTTGTGTATAAGGATGTTTGGGATTATCGTACAACTCGTCATCATTACCTATCTCAGCTAACTTTCCAACATACATAACTCCCACACGACTACTTACATGTTTAACTACATTTAATCCATGTGCTATAAATAAATAAGTCAAATTAAATTCTTTTTGAAGATCATCTAGTAAATTTAGTACCTGTGCCTGAATAGATACATCCAGTGCAGATACAGGTTCATCACAAACAATTAATTTGGGATTAAGAGCTAATGCTCTCGCTATACCTACTCTTTGTCTTTGACCTCCACTAAATTCATGAGGATATCTATTTCTTTGATAAGTAGCAAGTCCAACACATTCTAATAATTTTCTTACCCTCTTTTCAACATCTTCTCCTTTGGCAATATTATTTATTTTAATGGGCTCAGCAATTATATCACCTATAGTCATTCTAGGATTTAAAGAAGCATACGGATCCTGAAATATAATTTGTATTTCTTTCCTTAACTCCTTTTGTCTTTTTTTATTAGCATCAATAATATTTTCATCATTAAAAATAATCTCTCCACTAGTAGGCTTGAGTAAATTTACAATCATCTTTCCCGTAGTAGACTTTCCACATCCTGACTCTCCTACAAGTCCTAAAGTTTCACCTTTATATATATCAAAAGTTACATCATCTACTGCTTTTACGTTATTTGTAACTTTGTTAAATACTCCTGAACGTATTGGAAAATATTTTTTCAAATTCTTAACCTGTAACAATACTTCTGACATTGCGCTTCCCCCTTTTAGCTATACAAAAAACACCTAACTTCTCTGCCATTAACATTAACTAATTCAGGTTTTTCCTTTGTACATCTCTCTATGCACTTAGTACATCTTGTACTAAAAGGGCACCCTTTAGGTAAATTTAATGGGTTAGGAACTACCCCTTCTATCATAAAAAGTTTTTCTTTCTTATTATCTACTTTAGGTATAGAGTTTAAAAGTCCTTCAGTATAAGGATGAAGTGGCTTTTGGAATATATCTCCTACCTTTCCTTTTTCCACAATTTGACCTGAATACATAACTACAACTTTGTCAGCAGTTTCTGCAACTACTCCTAAATCGTGTGTTATAAGTAAAATAGATGTTCCGAACTTATTCCTTAACTTTAACATCAAATCTAAGATTTGTGCCTGAATAGTTACATCTAAAGCAGTAGTGGGCTCATCTGCAATTAAAAGTTCTGGCCTACAAGCAAGAGCTATAGCAATCATCACACGTTGTCTCATACCACCACTCATTTGATGTGGATAATCTTTGATTCTTTTTTCTGGAGAAGGAATTCCAACTAACTCAAGCATTTTTACAGCTTCTTTAGCTGCATCCTTTTTACTCATGTTCTTATGTCTAATTAATGTTTCACATATCTGCCTTTCTATAGTGAAAACAGGATTTAAGGACGTCATAGGCTCTTGAAATATCATAGATATTTTATCTCCTCTTATATCCTGCATTTGTCTTTTGTTTTTTTCTAATAAATCTTCCCCATCAAATAAAATTTCGCCGTCTACTATTTCTCCTGGGGGACTCTGTATCAATCTCATTATAGATAAGGAGGTTACACTTTTTCCACTACCAGACTCTCCAACAATAGCAACAACTTCTCCCTTTTCTACTTCAAAATCCACACCATTTACCGCATTAACAATTCCGGCTTTTGTTTTAAATTGAGTTTTTAAATTTTTAACTTTCAATAACATCTAGTGTCCCCCCCTTAATTGCGTAATCTTGGATCTAAAGCATCACGAAGTCCATCACCAAATAAATTAAATGCAAGTACTGTAATTGTTATAGCTATTCCTGGGAAAACAACTATATGAGGTGCATTGAAAAAATACCCTCTTCCTGAACCTAGCATACTTCCCCACTCTGCAGCTGGTGGTTGCACTCCTAATCCTAAAAATCCTAAAGCTGCAGTATCCAAAATTGCTGAAGATACACCTAATGTAGCACGCACAACAATTGGCGAAATAACATTCGGTAAAATATGTTTAAATATTATTGCACTATCACTATTTCCTATTACTCTAGCTGCCTGAATATACTCGCTTTCCTTTACAGCTAAAATTGAACTTCTAACTATACGTGCATATTCAGGAATAGTAACAATACTAATTGCAATAATAGCTTTATCTATACCACGACCTAGTGCACTCATAAAAGCTATAGCCAAAAGTAGTGATGGGAACGCTAAAATTACGTCCATAAATCTCATGATAAGCATATCTATTTTCCCACCATAATATCCTGCAACAGATCCTAGTACAGTTCCTATAGTAAGAGCAAAAGCAACCGCAGTTATACCAACTCTCAACGAAATTTTTGTGCCATCTATAATTCTACTTAAAATATCTCTTCCCTGCTCATCAGTACCAAACCAATGTAACTTTGATGGTGTTTGTAAGCTTTGAGATAACTCCCCCACATTAGGATCATAAGGCATAATATATCGCCCTAAAATAGCTATAATAATCAAAATTACAATTATAATCATTCCAAATATAGCTGTCTTATTTTGTTTTAACATATCCCACATTTCTCTCCATTGAGAAAAACTCTTTTCTTCTTTTAGTTCTTCAGTTCTATCTATAAACTTATCTTTTATTTCTAAATTGTTTTCCATACTAAGACCTCCCTTAAGAATATTTGATTCTTGGGTCTAACTGAGCATACAATAAATCTACAAGTAAATTTACAACGACAAATATTATAGCTAACATCATAACCGATCCTTGAACTACAGGATAATCTGATTTTAAAATTGCATCTACAGTATAACTCCCAACTCCTGGCCACGAAAAAACACTTTCTGTTAAAACTGCTCCTCCAAGTAGAGAACCCAATTGTAATCCTATTACTGTAATAATTGGAATCAAAGCATTTCTTAAAGCGTGACTTAGTATAACAGTTTTTTCAAAAATCCCTTTTGCTCTTGCAGTACGTACATAATCCTGTCTTATTACTTCAAGCATTGTAGATCTGGTCATACGTGTAATTATAGCAGTCGAATATGATGCTAGAGCAATAGCTGGTAATATTATATGACTTAAAGCATCTTTAAAAGCTTCCATGTTTCCAGTAAGTAAGCTATCTAACAAGTATAGTCCTGTAATGTGCTGTGGTTCCATTCCTATTTGAATTCTTCCAGCAACCGGTAAAATACCTAACTTTACAGAGAACAACACTATAAGCATAAGTCCAAGCCAAAATATAGGCATTGATACTCCTAGCAAAGATACTATCATACTTATATAATCAACAACTGTATTCTGCTTAACTGCTGAGATAACGCCTATTAGAATACCAAAAATTGAAGCTAGTATAATTGAAACCAAAGCAAGCTCAACTGTAGCTGGAAATCTTGACCCCAACTCCTTTACCACTGATGTTTTAGTAATAAGTGAATTTCCCAAATCTCCATGTACTATTCCTTTTAAGAAATCAAAATATTGTATATATAATGGCTGATTTAACCCTAATTCTTCTCTAAGTTTTGCAATCTGTTCCGTAGTTGCATGTTGTCCTAAAATTATACTGGTAGGGTCGTTTGTAAATACGTGCATTACCAAAAATACCATTATAGAAACTCCAAATAAAACTGGAATAAGCATAAGCAATCTTTTAATTGTATATTTAATCATAAGCTTCCCCCTATCTCTAAATATGAAAATGGGAAACCCTCAAAAGGGGGTTTCCATCTATACTCTTTATTATTAAACTACTCTTTATCTACATTCTTTAAGAATATAACTCCTGTTGGATGATAGGTAAAGCCTTTAATCTTAGATGAATACGCTGCCATGCTTTTAGCACTTGAAATTGGTAACCACGGTGCATCTTTTGCTAATATATCTTGAATATCTTTATATAATTTGTTTCTTTCCTCTCCGTTTGGAGTTTTTCTTGCTTCTGCAAGAAGCTCATCTACTTTATCATTTTTATATTTAGCTGCATTTAAACTAGATGCAATTTCATTTGAATCAAGTAATGATAAGAAATTGTCTGGGTCTCCATTATCACCAGTCCAGCCATAGAACATTATATCGCCTTCACCTTGTTTTGTTTTTTCCTTATATTCAGTCCATGTATAAGGTTCTACTGTTGCTTTAACTCCAACCTTTAATAAATATCCTTGAATAGCTTCTGCTAGTTTTTGTCCCACTGGGTTGTATGGTCTTGGATTTGAATAAACTATCATTTTAATTTCTAAATTTTCTTTTCCTAATTCCTTTAACATAGCCTTTGCTTTTTCTGGATTGTATTCATAAGGTTTAACCTTATCATTAAAACCTGGTATAAAGCTTGGCATTTGACTGTTTGCTACTTCTGAATATCCTTGATATAAGAATTTAACTAATTCTTCTCTATCTATAGCATAGCTTATTGCTTCTCTTAACTTTGCATTATCAAATGGAGGTCTAGAACAATTAAATGCCATATAATTTATATTCATTCCTGGTTGTTTAAGTACATTTAAACCTGACTTTTCAAGCTGCGCAACATCATTAGGATCAACTCCATCAATAATATCTACTTGCCCTGCCATAAGTTCACTAGCACGAACAGAATTTTCTTTTGTGAACTTAAATACTGCCTTATTAACTTTAGCCTTTTCTCCCCAATACTCTTCATTTCTTTCCAATACAATTGATTGTCCTCTATCCCATTTAACAAACTTGAAAACTCCAGTTCCTACAGGATTTTCTATAAATTTATCTCCATATTTTTGTACAGCTGCTGGACTTACTATAGGTGCTGCAAGACACATAGCTAAATTTGCAAGAAATGGAGTATATGGCTCTTTCAAAAGAATCTTAACAGTGTAAGGATCTACTACTTCCACCTTATCAACTGGTCCAAAAGTAAAAGATGCATATGGCATATCTTCTGTTCTTTTTGGAGGTAACTGTCTATCAATACTAAATTTTACTGCTTCTGCATTAAAATCAGTTCCATCATGGAACTTAACTCCTTGACGTAATTTAAAAGTATATTCTTTTCCATCAGGACTTATCTTCCATTCCGTTGCAAGACATGGTTCTAATTCTGTAGAATTACTTTTGTATTTTAGTAGTCCCTCATAAACATTTGCTATAATTTTTGCAGATTCTCCATCGTCTACAAAAGCTGGATCTAATCCTCTAGGATCAGCACCTTGTGCAAATACTAAAGTTTTTTCAGCCTTTTGTGCTTTTGCACCATCAGCTTTTTTGTTACTTTTGTTGCCACATCCCACAAACAAGCTGCTTACAACAAAAACAGATGTTAAAACTACCGAAATTATTTTTTTCTTCATACATTTGCTCCCCCTTTTTTGTGAAGTTTTGAGTAAATCAATTCATTTTCCTGCATCGCCTTGCAATGTAAACGTAAACATAACCGTATTTTTATCCATTTCAATTGAATTTATTGCTTTTTTTACCCAAAACTTTTTTTAAAACTTTTTCAAATAAACAACTTTTAAATTATTATAATTCCAACTAAGTAGCAGATATTTTATTAAAATATCACCCCTATGCAATTTAGTTAAATTTTTTTGATAAAAATATAAATATTTACATTGAAATAAATTACTCTATTGTAAATATTTATTCATGTTTTATTTATATGATTATATCAGTTTTTTCTAAAAATTGCAATATATTTTTTTAAAAATTTCATTTTTTTCTTTCACTGTTAATTATATGACTTTGAAAATTCAATGCTAATTTTACTATCTCCATAAATAAAAATAGCAAAAAAAATAAGCTAGTCATATAACTAACTTATTATTTTATATTTAAAATTATTTTATCTTTCTCCTAATTTTAAATTTGGAATTGCATTTAATTCTAAAGGAGCTCTTTTTCCTTTTAAAAATTCATAATATGCAGCACTTCCTATCATTGCTGCATTATCTGTACATAACTTCAGTTCAGGAAATAACACTTTTATCCCTCTCTTTGTACCTTCTTCAACCATTGCAGCTCTTAAAGCAGAATTAGAAGCCACTCCTCCAGCAATAGCAATTTTATCTACCTTTTTTCGTTTGCAAGCCATCATAGCATTATCAACTAATACATCTACTACTGCCTTTTGAAAAGAGGCTGCTACATCAGCTTTATTTATTTCTTCCCCCTTCATTTTCATCTTATTAAGATAATTTAATACAGCTGATTTTATACCACTAAAAGAAAAATCTAAGCAATTCTTATCATGAAAGTTAGCTCTTGGAAAAGCTATAGCTTCTTTATTTCCTTCCTTTGATACTCTATCTATCTTGGGACCCCCTGGATATCCAAGTCCAATAGCTCTTGCTACCTTATCAAAAGCTTCTCCTGCTGCATCGTCCCTTGTTTGCCCCAAAACTTCAAATTCTCCATAATCCTTCATATATACTATAAAAGTGTGTCCACCAGAAACTACAAGACAAATAAAAGGAGGTTCTAAATCTTTATATTGTATAAAATTTGAACTTATATGTCCCTCAATATGATTTACTCCAATTAATGGCTTATCTAGAGCATATGCAAGTCCTTTAGCATATTGAACTCCCACAAGCAATGCTCCTACAAGTCCTGGACCATATGTAACTCCAATTGCATCTATATCCTTCAAAGTTAAATTAGCTTCATTTAAAGCCTCTTCTACAACTAAAGAAATAGCTTCAATATGCTTTCTCGATGCAACTTCTGGAACTACACCTCCAAACTTAGTATGAATATCTATTTGTGATGCTATTACATTAGAAAGAACTTCTCTTCCATTTACAACTACAGCTGCTGCAGTTTCATCACAACTTGACTCTATAGCAAGTATTTTTATATCTTTCTCCATCTTTTTCCCTCTCTTATCTATATTAATAACCGAAGTTTATAACAAACAAATTCTAGCAATAATTATACTTTATTGACAATCAATACGCAAATTTTACGATTAAATATTATTTATATATTTTATCTAAACTCAATAAGATTTGTTTCATATTATGCCCCTTTTTATAAAATTTAATATTAATATAAGCGAACATATGTGCTATAATTAAATTTGAGTAAAATTAGAAAAGGAGTTAACATAATGTCTAATACTTATGCAAAAATTATAATACAAGGTTCTCCTATTTCAAAATCAAATTTTAAACTTTCTAATAAAAACGGTAGATCAATTTTACCTTATAACTCTGGTAAATATCATGATAGATATGCCATATATGAAGAACAAATAGCCTATGAAGCCAGATTGCAAAATCCCAATACAGTGTTTACAGAATCTTTAATTGCAATTTTAAAGGTTTATTATAAGAGTGAAAAAAGACATCCTGATACTACTAACATACCCAAAAGTATCTTTGACGGTATAGAAAAAAGTGGACTAATTATTAACGATGCCCAAATAAGAAGACTTATTATAGAAGAATACTATGATAATAAAAATCCTCGATTTGAACTAGAACTTTTTGGTGAAAGCACCCATTACATGAATTATGAAATACGAGAAAAACAAATTTCTTCACCGCCTATAGAATATTCTGCTCCGCCTAATAAAAAATCACAAAGCATATCTAAGCCTAAAAAGAAAACTACAGATTCTAATAAATTCTGCTGTGAAATATGTGGTAAATCCATAAAAAAGGAAGATGCAATTTTTGCAAATAAAGGTAAGACTATATTATGCCACAACTGTTTAAAAAGGTTATTTTAAAAGCCAATAGAAATAATTTCTATTGGCTTTTATTCCCTTATTTTTTTTACATATTCAGCAGCATTTTTACCAGCTTTATAACTTTCCATTGTAATATCATCTATCACATTATGAACATATAATATATTACCACAAGCAAATACACCAACATTACTAGTTCTCATTTTCTCATTAACTTCTGGTCCTTGTGTTGACGGTATCATTGTTATTCCCGCCTTTATTACTAATTCATTATCAGGAAATAACCCAACGGATAATACCAAAGTATCACATCTTATATATTCCTCAGTACCCTCTATAGGTGATTTATTCTCATCAACCTTAGCAATAGTAACACCTTCAACTCTATCTTTTCCTCTTATATTTATAACAGCATGAGATACCTTTAATGGAATATGAAAATCATCCAAACATTGTACAACGTTTTTTTCAAATCCATCTGGATAAGGCATAATTTCAACAACAGCTTTAACTTTTGCTCCTTCAAGAGTCATTCTTCTAGCCATTATAAGAGCAATATCTCCTGAACCTAAAATCACTACCTCTTTTCCTGGTAAATATCCCTCGAGATTAACAAATTTTTGAACCGTACCAGCTGTATAAATACCTGCAATTCTACTACCCTGTATGTTTATTGCACCTCTAGGTTTTTCTCTGCACCCTGTTGCAAGTATAACAGCCTTTGCCTTTATCTTTAAAACACCATCTTTTTCATTAACAGCAGTTAAGATCTTATCATCGGTAAAATCAAAAACCATAGTGTTTAATTTATATTCTATATTTAATTCAAATAATTTATCAATAAATCTTTGAGCATATTCAGGTCCCGTAAGTTCTTCTTTAAAAGTTTTAGAACCAAATCCATTATAAATACATTGATTAAGAGTCCCCCCTAATTGACTATCTCTTTCTAAAACTAAAATATTATCTATTCCTTCTTTTTTAGCCCTTATAGCTGCTGCAAGCCCTGCTGGTCCTCCACCAACCACTACTATGTCGTACTCTTGCATTCTATTTTATCCCCCTATTCTAGAATTCATACTGATAAGTACTTTTTATAATATAATTTTCTAATTTTATTTCTTTATTTTTTATATTTTCTGGATAGTACATAATACTCCATGGTCTAGACATATTAGAAGTAAGAACTCCAAACTCTTCTTTACTAAAGAAAAAGTCTCCTGAAGCAACCAATTCTTCATTTACTATTATATCCAACTTTGAATCTATATTGTATATTTCACATGAATATCCATTTCTAATAAATAAATCAATAACAATTGCTCCATCTTCTTGAGCTCTCACCTCTATACCATTGAATGAAATAGTATTTTTAGGTACATCACCTAATTTATTTAAAACCTCTTGCAATTCTTTTTTAGTTTTATCATCAATTATAGATAAATCCGCAGCGGGTCCAAAACTATATTTTTGATTGACTATAATTTCTTGTTGCTCAGTTTCTTTTTTCATATCCTCTGTATTACTAGGAGAATTTATTGAACTAAAACTACATCCTGAAAATAATAATATGAATATCATGATAGATAAAATTATTTTCTCCATGCTATCTCTCCTCTGATATAAAAAATTATTGTATATGAAAAACATGGTAATTATATCACTCTATATGTTTACTGTCTATGAAAATAATAATATTCATAAATCCTCTTTTTTACATAAAATATTATAACATTTTATAGCTTAAAAGTATAAAATGAAGGCTTATTTAAGCCTTCATTTTTACCATATTTTCCTGTTGTGCTGAACCAAATCTATAGATCCTAATACTACATGTGCTAATCCAAATCCCACAATTCCTGCTGCAATTTTAGAATTAACCTTAGTTCTTGTAAGTGCAGTTCCAGCTCCTGTTACTACTGTTCCAAGCACTGTAGGTATCATACCTTCACGAATTCTCATAATACTACCCCCATTTTTTATTTTTCATTATTATAATGTGTAATAAAAAATGTTTTATCCAGTAAAAATATTTGTAATTATTTATTATATTTACTTTAATAAGTATATGTATTTTTTATTCCTTATAAATATGCTTGAATCCTCAAAATTAAATGATATAATAAATCCATAGTTTATTTGTAAATAATTTGATTATCAAGTCTTAGGAGGCATAAAATGAAAAATTTGTTAAACAAAATTTTTTTACTTATTTTAGTTGTAGTATGTATTGCTTTTTCAGGATGTTCAAAAGAAAAAACTTCTTCTAATACCAAAACTCCAAATAAAAAAATACCTATTGCAGTATCTATAGTACCTGAAGAAACTTTTGTAAAAGCAGTTGGTGGAAATTTAATAGATGTTGTAACTATGATTCCATCAGGACAAAGTCCCGAAAATTTTCAACCTACACCTGATCTTATAGAAAAATTCAGCAAATCTGAACTATACTTCCCAATAGGTGTTCCTACTGAGAAATCATCTATTTTACCTAAAGCAAAAGATTTAAATTCAGATCTTAAAATTGTTAATTTAGCAAAAGAAGTTTCAAAAGTTTATCCAGATAGAGAATTTGCACCTGAAAAACGTGACCCTCATATATGGTTATCTCCAAAACGAGTAAAGATTATGATTAATATAATTAAAGATGAATTATCTAAAATAGATCCAAATAATAAATCTGTTTACGAAAAAAACGCAGGAGAATATATCCAAAAACTTGATAAACTTGATAGTGATATAAAAACCTCTTTAACTAAATTAAAGAATAAAACCCTAATTGTATATCACCCTGCTTTTGGTTATTTATGTGATGACTACGGCTTAGAAATGATATCTTTGGAGAATGAAGGAAAGGAAGCACCCCCTCAAGATTTGCAACAAACTATAGATGCAGCCAAGACCAAGGGAATAAAAGCTATATTTTATCAACAAGAAATTGACAGTAGACAATCTAAAACTTTTGCTGAAGAAATAGGCGGTAAGACCGAATTAATAGCTCCTCTTGCACCTAACTATATAGAAAATCTTGAAAAAATAGCTGATACCTTTCGCCAAGTGTTAACACAGTAACAAATTAACTTTGTCATTTATGATATACAGCTATTTATTATACTACTATTAATTTAATCCTTAATAAAAGGTAATAACTAATTAACGTTCTACCTTTTATTAGGGCTTTTATGCACTCCATGGTACTACTACCGTTTTTCCCGCTCTAGTTTTATCAACTGTAATAGACATATCATACAAATTACTAAGGTACCTTTCACATATTATATCCTCAGGGTTTCCTTTCATCAATAAACAACCATTTTTTATCATTATAATATCATCACAATAATTAAGAGCAAGATTTGGATCATGAATATTTATTATGGCAGTTATTTTTTTAGTCTTAACTACGTGTTTAATCATCTCCATTATCACAATTTGATTTTTGTAATCCAAATGTGAAGTTGGTTCATCTAATAATACTATTGGAGTATCTTGGTATATAGCGCGAGCCATTAATACCATTTGTCTTTCTCCACCACTTAGTTCGTTAAATCTCTTGTGACATAGGTGACTAATCTTTAAACTATTTAGTATTTTTATAACATCATTTTCATCCTTCTTTTTAGGAGCTCCTAGGAAATTTGTTCTTGAAACTTTAGCCATTAAAACTATATCCAAAACTGTATATGGAAAAACCACACTCATCTGCTGAGGTACAACACTTATATTTCTAGCTACCTGCTTACATTTCATTTCATACACCGATTTTCCTTTAATTAAAACTTCTCCTTTTTTAGGTTGTAAAATACCTTGAATACATTTTAATAATGTAGTTTTTCCTGTTCCATTTTGTCCTAGTATACAGCAAATTTTACCTTCACCAACGGAAAAGCTTATATTTTTTAATATTTGTGTTTCACCATAATAAAAAGAAATACCATTAACATTTAAAATATCCATATATACTCACATCCTATTATTTTTCTTAACCAAACCACTTTTTCTTATTATACTTAATTAAAAGATATCCCAAAAATGGTGCACCAACACAAGATGTAAGAATACTTATTGGAATCTCTCCCGGGAAAATAGTTCTTGCAACAATATCCATAATTAGTGTAAATAAAGCGCCAAATATAGCTGAAAACGGAATTAAGACTTTATTCTCAGGTCCTACCATAAATCTGGCTATGTGTGGTATTATAAGTGATATCCATCCTATGATACCGCAGTAAGCTATTGATGATGCTGTCATGCACGTTGAAAATAAAATAAGAATGATTCTTATTTTTTTAACATTAATCCCAAGAGATATAGCTTCCTCCTCTTCTAAAGATAAAATATCAATATACCATCTAATCATATAAATAACTAAAAGACATATAACAAATATAGGTGTAGCTTGTATTACATTATTCCAAGTTACTTTATTAAAAGCACCAAGACTCCAAAATGTTATTGCAGGCAGCTGAGTATAAGGGTCTGCAATATATTTTAAAATAGAATTACCTGCAGAAAACAAGGATGATATTACTATTCCAGCCAACACCAAGGATGTTATAGAATTGTAATGATTTTTAGTTCCTATTCCTAATGCAACTAAAACAGCAAATAAAGCAAAAGCAAAAGCAATAGCTTGTATTAAAAATATAGAAGATCCAAATCCTATAATTGCTATACCTGCGCCAAAACTGGCTGCTGGAGATATTCCTAGAACATCTGGAGAAACAAGTGGATTTCTAAAAACTCCTTGAAATACAGTTCCTGTAACACCTAATACTGCTCCAACCATAGCTGCCATTATAGTTCTTGGTACTCGTATTATCCAAAATGCTACATATGCAGTTTGCGTATCAGCATTTAACTGCAAACTCATTATCTTAGCTTTTATTAAATACAGTATTGTACTCATAGAAATATTATATCTACCTACACTAAAGGATATAAACACACATAAAATAAGTAATACTGAAGCTGAAAAAAACCTTTTCTTGTGTTTCATCTAATAAATTAGTCCTTTCTTATATTTGATATATAAATATTTTATTATTTTTCTAATTTCCCACCTAGTTCTGCAAAATCTTTTCCAAAAAAACCTTTAAAAAATTCATTTGATTCCTTATTAATATCTACATCTTTAAATTTTTCTAGATTGATAGTTTTGGCAGTCCAAAGCACGCCTAAAACTGTTTGTACGGACGGATAATCCCAAGGTATTAAATTGGATGGAAATCTATATACCTTTTTATTTTTCACTGCACTAATGTTCTTCCATCTTGGATCTTTTAGTACGTCTTCAGGACCTATAGTACGTGAATACTGCGGTATAAAAATTATATCTGGATTCCACTTTAAAATTTGCTCAGGAGATATCTTTACCCAACTATTTCCATGAAGTTCTGAGGAAACATTTCTTCCACCTGAGATATCAATCATAAAATTCTGATACATATTATCTGAACAAGTATTTAAAATATCAGATCCTGCAAAATAAACCTTTGGCTTATCTTCATTCTTTATATCTTTGACTCTATCTTTAACCATAGCAATAGTATTATCATAATATTTTATGAATTTTTCTCCTATTTCTTCTTTGCCTAAAGCTATACTTAAATTTAAAATAGTATCTTTAATGCCTTCAATATCTTCTCCAACAGCAATAAAAACTTTAACTCCTGAATTTTCTAAAATTTCTAAATTGCCTTTCATAGACGCAGACATTATAACTAGATCAGGCTTTAGTGACATTATCTGTTCAATATTTGGATTTTTTGTATTTCCTAGACAATCAGGTATCTCTGCTATATTAGGTATTATTTTCTTTACAAATCTTAATTCTATATTTTTTTTAGTACCTGCCCCTACAATTTTATTTTCTGAATCAAGTGCACAAACATAACTCATACAAGGTGGAAATACAACAATTTTTTCTGCTGGCTTGTCTAAGGTTATTTCTCTTCCTATTCCATCTTTAAAAACTAATTTATTTTCTGTACTAGATTTAGATGCAGAAGCTGTTTTGTTTTTCTCGCCACATCCAGTTATAAAAAATGTTGTTAATAAAAATACTATTACTAAACTAAAAGAAATTTTGCATTTAAACTTACTATTCATTTTAATTCCTTCTTCCTATTTATTTGGTATGATTTTTTAACCAAAATTTTATTAGCATTCCCTCAAAGCTAATTCAGTATTTTTTCAAAATTTTATCATATTGATATCTATTATATTATGTTTTCTTATCTTTTACCATATTTTAAACAAATATGTAGTAATTATCAATTTGGTAAATAATTATCAATTTGATAATTGAATATTCACCATCAAGCACTCCCTTTTATTAGGAAATACTATCTGGTTTTTATATTTTCCTAAATTTTCATGTAAAAATTCCTCTATGATTTCTTGTTCTCCTTTAGTTTTTATATTAAAATGATCGTAAAAAAATCTTCTAGTTTCTTCTAAATTCTTAAAATATTGACTAAACGGAACACTAACTTCCTTACAATCATATAAACATTGTGCATCCTTAAATACATTAAACATATCCTTAATATCATAACTAAATATCCTCTTTTTTCTCCCTAATCTAGGATATAACTCGTCCACCTTAAAATTTTTATGTTCTTTATGCTTGTAGGTTATTATGTATATTCTATACTTTGTACAATTCATAAGCTTTTTAATTAAAGCTCCACTATTTACAGCATCTTGGCAAAATGCACAAATAGATATATCGTATTTTTCTTTTACATTTATTGTTGTCCAATCAGCTGTTATGCACTTAACATTTTTTATTTCTTTGTCAATCACCTGTTTTCTTATACTTTCACACCCCGAAAAAGATGAATCTACAGCAGTAACCTCTGCACCCATATCAGATAATGGGAAAGTAAAAACCCCTGTACCTGAAGCTATATCTAAAACTTTCATCCCCTGAAAACTCTTAAAATCCTTTTTCATCTCATCTATAAAAGCTTCTGGATACTTATTTTCTGGATGATTAAGCGCTTCATTATACCATCGCACCTTTTCTTTACTCCATCTTGATATACCTTTGGTTTTTATTCTTACATTCCATCCAATTAGAATATGGATTATATATTCTTCTAAGCTTTCTCTATTTTCTTTTGTTACTTCTATAACTATCGTATCTTCTCTATTTTTTATATAATCTAGAAAGCTATTTTTGTGCTTCTTTAGAACTCCCAATACGATTTTTTCTGAATCCAAACATTCCTTGACCACTTTCTGGAATATTAAAGCATCCGCTTCTATAACTCCTAACTCATCCATAACTATAACTTCTCTATCTATAAGACTATTTTGTATAATTTGCACTCCTATATCGTCAAACACTGTAGTATATTTTTGTTTATTTTCGTTTGTAATTTTAATCGTTCCTATTTCATAGCCATAACTACCATCATATAAGGAAATCATTTGATAAGTTTTTTTGTTATCCCGTAGTAGTCCCTCAGTTTTAAATCCTCCAATAGAATTATAAAGCTTCTCTAAAACTTTTTTTAACAATGTACTCTTCCCAACTCCTATTGCTCCTGTTAAAAATAAGTTTTTCATATCCTCACCTCCATAGTTTGTTATTTTATATGTATAAATCTTTTTCTATACAATTCTTGCATTTTTTATGCCAATTAAAAGCTTATTTTGTATTCATCATGATTTCTAACTAAAAACAAAAAAAAATGTTGAATATTTATATATTCAACATACGACTCTTATTTTACAGTTATTCTAATTCCGTTATTTCTTTTTTTGCACATCTATTTAGGTATTTCTAACTCGTGAAAACAAATAAAATCTATTTTTTCAAAAAAGTAAAAAGCCAGTAGAATTATTGATTCTACTGACTTATCTTTGGCAGGGGCACCAGGACTCGAACCCGGAACCAATGGTTTTGGAGACCACTACTCTACCAATTGAGCCATACCCCTTCACAACGAAATTAATTATAGCATGCCTTTCACATATATGCAATAGTTTTTTTTAAAAAATTTTATTTTTTTATCTTTATGACAAAACCTAAGTATTAATACTACATTGTCTACTTGGAACCTGCCGCCTGATACCTATTATAGTACCAGGCACATAATTCCTAATCTCTATACTAACTATTCATTGTAATATCTAATCTTGTACATTAAACCCTGCTTCCTTTATCTTTCTCACTATAATATCGAAGTTATCAGGCTTTATTCTAATAATTATTTCCCTTAAATTAAAAGCACTTTCTAGATTAATTACAACTGTACTTATTATATTTCCACCATTTTGACTTATTATCTTTGAAATTTTTGAAAGTTGTCCTTTAGTTTCATGAGTTATTATTGACATTTTCTTTCCTTTATTTATTCCTAACACCTCAGTAAATTGACGAAATACTATTTTATGAGTTATTATTCCTTGAAATTTTTTATACTTATCTACCACTGCTACAAAAGGTGTATGCCCTTTTCCAAGTAATATAATTGCATCTTCCAATTGCTGAGTAGGTTTTACAAGGGGTAACTCTTTTGTCATTAAGTCTTCTACTACTAATTTTGATAAAAGTTCTTCTTTATCGCCATCCACTTCAAAAATAGTTTCATAAATTCTCTCTTTAGATATTGAACCATATAACTTATCTCTTTCTGCTACTGGAATAGATAAAAGATCATTTTTCTTAATCAATTCCAAAGCTTTTTTAGCAGACTCCTTAAGTGATATAGTAGTTAGTCTTTCTTTTGATAATACTACATTACTTACTAACATGCTATCACTCCCCCTTTATTTGATTTTTTCCCATTTCTAACAATTGTGCCTTACTATTTTAAATTGTAAAGCCAATAGAATTATATGATTTATTTCTCCATTAATACATATATATCCTTCAAAATAAAAATATTTAAATTAAATTTTTATCTTAACTTATTTTTCGTACTTATTATAATTAACCTTTATTATATTTTACAACAAAAGTCGTAAAGCCCATCCCATTCATGGATGGGAGTGTCAAAATCTAAAATAGTATGTTAAAATTATTTCTGAAACCTACATAATTTTAACTTTAAGAGAGGTATAAAAATGAATATAAGGTTAAATAACACTATACGAGCTATGTCTGTAGCTCTTGATTTAGCAGAAATTAACTCTATAGAAGATAAAAATATTATAGAAAATATTTCAAATATAAATTACTCACAGCATGAATTTTCGCATCATTCAAAACGAACTGCTTATATTGCACTAAAAATATCTAGTCAATTTAATTTAGACAAACAGTCTTTAAATTGCTTATATATAGCTTCTCTTTTACATGATATAGGAATAACATCTGCAAGCAATTTAAAAATTTGTCATACTTCTGAAAAATTTATAAAACATCACTGTATTAGTGGAGCAAATATATTGAAATATTTTCCAATATTTAATGATATATCAGATATAATTTTATATCACCATGAAAATCATGATGGTACAGGCTCTATGGGCCTTAAAGAAAGTGAAATCCCATTTATAAGCCAAATTATACGAATATCAGATCTTGTGGAATTATCATATAATGAAAAACTTCCTGCTTACAAACAGAAAGAACATATTGTAAATTGGGTAAAATCAAAAATAGGCATAATTTTTTCAGAAGAAATTGGAAGAGCATTCCTTGATGTCTCATCCAAAGATATATTTTGGTTTGACTTAGAAAATATATCTTTCATGGATTTGATACTTGATAAAATTGCTCCTAAGTTAGATTTAACCCTGAACTTAAAAGATTTTGAAATAATTGCAGAAATTTTTTCTAGGATAATAGATGCTAAAAGTAGCTTTACAGCAAAACATTCTCGTGAAATTGCAGAATTAGCTTATAAGATTTCAAAACATATAGGTTATTCTGAAGAAAAATGTACTAAAATGAGAATTGCAGGCCTACTTCACGATATTGGGAAATTAGCGATTCCTTCAAGTATTTTGGATAAAAACGGGAAGCTTACACATGAAGAATTTTCTATTATAAAATCTCATGTATACTATACATCAATTATACTAGATAAAATAGAAGATATTCCAGAGATAAGTGCATGGGCATCCAATCATCATGAAAAACTAAATAGTATGGGATACCCTAAATCTTTATCTTCTGAAGATTTACCTGAAGAATGCAGAATCATGACTGTATGTGATATATATCAAGCCTTAACTGAAGATAG
The DNA here is from genome assembly GCF_026735165.1 of Clostridium ganghwense. Lineage (GTDB taxonomy): Bacteria > Bacillota > Clostridia > Clostridiales > Clostridiaceae > Clostridium_H > Clostridium_H ganghwense. Next base: position 884,825 of record NZ_JAPQES010000001.1, read on the forward strand.
ACCTTATAGAAAAGGTTTAAACATAGATCAAGCTTTTTGTATACTACATGAAATGTGTGAAAATAATTCTATTTGTAAAAATGCACTAGACCACTTAAAAAACGCTTTATTATAAAAATATTTAATAAAATTAGGAGTGATTGTATATGGAGTTTATTGTTGATAGTGTTGAAAAGACTATTTCCATAGGAACTGAAATCGGGAAAAATGCAAATAAAGGAGATATAATTTGTCTTATTGGAGATTTAGGAACAGGTAAAACACATATTACTAAAGGTATTGCAAAAGGATTAAATGTAGAGGACCACATAACTAGCCCTACTTTTAACATTGTGAATGAATATGATGGAAGAATTAAATTATATCATTTTGATGTATACAGAGTTAATGATCCAGATGAAATTGAAGCTATAGGATTTGATGAATATATTTTTGGCGAAGGAGTAAGTATTATTGAATGGGCTAATTATATCGAAGAATTAATCCCCAAAAACCATTTGAGAATAATTATAGAAAAATTACCTGATATGGGTGTAAATTTTAGAAAAATAAGTATAAAATATAATAGTGACAGATATAACTATGTAAAGGAGATTAAGCTATGAAAATTCTTAGTTTAGATTCCTCTACAGCTAGTGCAACTTGTGCAGTTATAGAGGACAATAAATTACTTGGAGAAATAACTTTTAATGATAAAAAACAGCATTCTGTTATATTAATGCCCCAAATAGACTCTTTATTAAAAACTTTAAAATTAGAGTTAAAGGATATAGATGGTTTTGTAGTATCAAAAGGACCTGGTTCTTTTACTGGTCTTAGAATAGGAATTGCAACAGTAAAAGGCTTTGCACAAGGAACAAATAAACCTTTTATAGGAATTTCAACTTTGGATGCTCTTGCATATAATTTAGCTTATACTTCTGGAATTATATGCCCTATAATGGATGCCTTAAGAGATAATGTATATACCGCTTTATACAAATTCAATAATGGAAAATTAGAACAGCTAACTGATTATATGGCGATTCATATTGATGAATTAGTTTCAATTATAAAAGAATATACACCATCTAATATTACTTTTATTGGAGATGCTATACCAAAATTCAAAGAAAAATTAAATGAAAGCTTTGAAAATACATATTTTGCTCCTGCTCATTTAAATGTAGCAAAAGCTGCTTCTCTTGGTGAATTAGGTCTTTTAAAATTAAAAGAGGGCGAAAATGATAATTTGTTAAGCTTTGCTCCTATCTATTTGAAAAAATCTCAAGCTGAAAGAGAATATGAAAGCAGAACAGGAATGAGTATAGATGAATAATTTCGTAATATCGCCTATTGAAGAAAAAGATACTATGGATGTATTAGAAATAAATAATCTTTCATTTAGTCCACCCTGGAGTTTAAAAGCTTTAGAAAATGAACTTAAAAATAAATTTGCCAAATATATTGTTCTAAAAAAAGAAAATAAAGTTATAGGTTATGCTGGTATATGGCTTATTATAGATGAAGCACATATAACAAATATAGCTATGCATCCTGACTATAGAGGAATAGGTGGAGGTAATCTCTTAATGGAAGGTGTTATAGCTATCTGCAGGGAATATAAAATACCTTCTATCACTCTTGAAGTAAGGGAAAATAATACCTCAGCTAGAGGCCTGTATAAAAAATTTGGCTTTGTACAAGAAGGGATAAGGAAAAATTACTACGAAAACAATATAGATGCTATAGTCATGTGGAAAAGAGACGTTTTATCTAATTGAAAATTTATATGAGATAAACATAAGAGACCATAAAGATATTTTTATCATTATGGTCTCTTACTTTATATTTAAAAATTTATACTTTCAACTCTCCACTTTCAGTTTTCAACTATAATTAATTGCCTAAAGCACTTGTTTTACTCTCTTGAATTACTTCTTCTCTATGAAGCATTGGTGAAACACTTTTGTAAACTGGTATAGTAATCACAGATACCACTATTCCTTTTAAAAGGTTAAATGGTAATATTGATAACATAACTAAATCTTTTACAGTTTTTATATTAGAATTTATAGCTGTTCCCATTGCTACAAAAGCCTCTATAGGTGCTTTAAATAATTTTGCATATAAAGGTAATAATATAGCATAATTTAATACTGATGCGCATAAAGACATAACTACCGTTCCTGCTAGTAAACCTAAAACAGCAGTTTTCTTAGATTTTTTCATTTTATATATAGTTCCTGCTGTAACTACAAAAATTGAACCTACCATGAAATTAGCAAATTCTCCTACAAAACCTGTTGGAGTTCCTTTAAAAATTACATGTAATACATTTTTAAATAATTCGATTAATATACCACTAACAGGTCCTAGTGCAAAACCTCCAAGCAACGCTGGAAGGTCACTTAAATCAATTTGTAAGAAACTTGGAAAAACAGGCAATGGAAACTCTAAAAACATAAGTACGAAAGCCATTACTGATAAAAGTGAAATTTTAATCATTTTGTTTAAATTAGTTTGTTTCATCTTTTCTCCCCCTTATTATGCATAATCTCCAAGGGTATTGGCAGCTGTCAAAATAAAAAGCCCTGACAATTTTAAAATCGTCAGGGCAAAAAATTCTATACAAACATACACTACCTATACCTTCTACCATCCAGACTTTACTGTCGGTCTTGGAATTTCACCAAGTCAACCATATTACTATGGCTCGCGGACTATACCGCCGGTCGGGAATTTCACCCTGCCCTGAAGATATGTTTATTTTACTTTTATTATAAATAATTATAACATTTATATAAGAAAATTCAACCTTTATTTTTTCATGGAAAGCGAAATTCTACCTCTCTTGTCGTCTACTTCTAATACTCTAACCTCTACTATATCCCCGACCTTTACTATATCTAAAGGATGTTTAACAAAACTATCTGAAAGCTGACTTATATGAACTAAACCATCTTGATGCACTCCAATATCTACAAAAGCTCCAAAATCAGCCACATTTCTCACTGTACCAGTTAAAACCATTCCAGGTTTTAATTGATTTATATCAACTACTCCCTTTTTAAATATAGGCTTTGGTAGTTCTTCTCTTGGGTCACGCCCAGGTTTTTTAATTTCTTTTATAATATCTTTAAGCGTTGGAATACCAATTTCTAGTTCTTCAGCTAAAGCTTCGATTCCAATTGCATTTACCTTGCTATCTATATCAACTAACTTTCCACATTTAACGTCTTCATTAGCATATCCTAATTTGCTTAAAAATCCTTTTGCGGCTTTATATGACTCTGGGTGAACTGCAGTATTATCAAGAACTTCATCACTTTCTGTAACTCTTAAAAATCCTGCACACTGCTCAAAAGCCTTTGGTCCTAATCTTTTAACTTTTAAAAGCTCTTTCCTATTTTTGAACTTACCATTTTCTTCTCTATAATTTACAACATTTTGAGCAATCGATGCATTTATACCAGATATATAAGATAAAAGTGATGGTGTTGCAATATTAAGATCAACACCCACGCTGTTTACTCCATCTTCAACAACACCCTTTAAAGATTCATCCAATCTCTTTGGTGCCACATCATGTTGATATTGTCCTACCCCTATAGATTTAGTATCTATCTTTACAAGTTCAGCCATTGGATCTTGAAGTCTTCTTCCAATTGATATTGCTCCTCTTAAAGAAACATTTATATCAGGATATTCTTTAGATGCAAGCTCTGATGCTGAATAAACAGAAGCTCCAGCCTCTGATACTACAACATAAAATAATTCCTTACCTTTTTCTGTTTTAACTTCATCTATAAGCTGTGCTAATACTTCTTCCGATTCACGACTTGCTGTTCCGTTTCCTAGAGATATGACATCTACATCATGCTTATAAACTAATTCTTTAAGTATTTTTATAGAACCTTTAACATCATTTTGAGGAGCAGTAGCATATACTGTAGCTGTATCTAATAGTTTTCCTGTATCATCTAGAACCGCTATTTTACATCCTGTTCTAAACCCAGGGTCATATCCAAGTACAACCTTCCCCTTTATTGGAGCCTGCATTAAAAGAGCTTTAAGATTAGCTTTAAAAACCTCTATTGCTCCTTCCTCACCTTTATCTGTAAGTTCTGCTCTAATTTCTCTCTCAATAGAAGGGTATATAAGTCTCTTTAATGAATCAGCTGCTGCTTCTTGAATATACTTATCTGTAACATCATTTCCCTTTAGACATTTTCTATTTAAAAATTCAATTATTTTGTCCATATTACTAGTAACTTTAGCTGATAATACTTTTTCTTTTTCTCCTCTATTTATTGCAAGTATTCTATGTGAAGGCAACTTTTTAACCGGTTCAGAGTACTTATAATACATTTCATAAGGAGTTGGCTCTTCACTTTCACCACTGCACTCAACTATTCCTTCTCTACGTACAAATTCTCTTATCCATTTTCTATATTCCGCTTCGTCAGAAATAATTTCAGCAATAATATCCTTTGCACCATTCAAAGCATCTTCCACTGTATTTACTTGCTTTTCTTCATCAATAAATTGCGAAGCATATTCTTCAATATTACCTTTAAATTCTCCGCCTATAATAAGCTCTGCAAGAGGTTTTAAACCTTTTTCCGCTGCAATAGTAGCTCTTGTTCTTTTCTTAGGTTTAAACGGTCTGTATATATCCTCAACCTCAGTTAAAGTTTCACATTTTTCTATTTGAAGCTTTAACTCTTCTGTAAGCTTATCTTGTTCTCCAATTATTCTTATAACATCTGCTTTTCTATCTTGTAAATTTCTTAAATATGTAAGCCTTTCAGCAAAATTTCTTAAAATTATATCATCAAGTCCACCAGTTCTTTCCTTTCTATATCTTGCAATAAAAGGAACTGTGTTTCCATCATCTAGAAGTTCAATAACACTATTAACTTGCTTTATGCTTATTTGAAATTCTTTAGCTAATTTATTATTAATACTATTTGACATATTATCCTCCAATCTTTCATCCATAAATAACTTCTTTTCGCTTTCATTATTTTACATTATTACAGATCAAAAGTCCAATATTCCATCATATAACATTTTATCCACTCATAACTATATATATACTAATTTTTAAGGAGTATTATATGAAAAGACTTTTCAATCAATTTATAACTTGTATATTTCTAATTGTTTTTTTCCTCAGCTTAAATACCTATAGGACCATACATACTTTTAATGTATCCACTGTCATCGATACAATAGACTATTTATCCTCTGATCACTTTCAAGGCAGGCTTACAGGAACTCTAGAAAATAAAGAGGTAGAAGAATATATTAAACTGCAATTTATTGAAAATGACTTAAAACCCTTCCTAGGAGAGTATGAACAAACTTTTAAATTAACGTTTCCAAATAGAATTAATAATAAAGATCCTTACTTAAATGTAACAGATAAACAAGGCAATATAATTAGAAATTTTTCCTATGCAAAAGATTACAAAGAAGATATGTTAAATTTTAAAAATAATAAATTTAGCTTTAATAATAAAAATCCCTTAATTAAATCAAGTGATAAATCAATACAAGTAAAACAAAATTCTGATTACTTTTTATTTTATACGCCTTCTGATAATGCCCTCCAATTTAGAAGTTCTTTTGTATGTCCTGATCCTTTGAGTATGTGTATTATGGTATCACAAGATACCTTATCTAACATAAAAAAATATCTTTCTGAAGGCTATAATATAAATTGCTTTATTCCATTTACAAATAAAGAAACTACTGCTAGAAATATTATGGGCTATATTGAAGGTAACGATAAAACTTCTAATCCTATAATAATTTCCGCTCATTTTGATCATTTAGGAACAGATTTAGCTAATAATATTTATAGAGGTGCCCTTGATAACGCTTCTGGAACAGCATTCATGTTAGAAATGATTAAACACCTAAAATCTTTAGGTACTCCTGAAAAAAGTATATTATTTATAGGCTTTAATGCAGAAGAATTTGGATGTATAGGTTCCACAAAATTTGTAGGAAAATATAAAAACTATATTAAGGATAGCAAGGTCTTTAACTTCGATATGATTGGTAGTGACAGAGGAGTTCCTCTTTGTATAATGGGTGGTGAAAATGATACTTTCAAAACTGATCTTATGCGTTCAGCTTCAAATACATGTACAGATGAACATGTACATTTTAACTATCTTTTTCAAGATGCCAGCGATCATAAAGCCTTTAGAGAAAATAATATAAATGCTATAACTTTCTGCGATAATGATACATCAAAAATTCATACTCCTAAGGATACATTGGAATTTATATCTCCTTCTGCTATTGAACGATGCTATAATGTAGCTTCAAAAGAAATTGTTAAATATGCCTTTGATAACAATCCAATAATTATTTATTATAAACAAGGCTTATTAATTTCTATTGCTGGTATTATTTTAATTATTTTGGCTTGTAGTAAAAAAAAATATCATTAACTAAAATATAAGTAAAGGACTATTTATATACCGCTCTATACTAGCCCTTTACTTATATTTAAACCTATTAATTTAAATTAGTTGAATATTTACTTTTTCAAACCCCATACTTTTTAATATTCCCTCTAATAATATTTTTGTATTTTCGTTAGCTTTATCTAGAAAACCATCTTTTATGAGGCTCTCCACTACTTGTCCCTTATTTTTGTTTAATTCATTAAATATTTCTTGTCCATTAACCTTATTAAATAACGCTGATCTTTCATCTAAAATATTCACATTATTCGTATCTATAACATTATCTAAGATTTTAGCCTTTTTTAATTTTACATCAACTTTTTTTTCTTTATTATTCACATCTATCTCAGCATCTTCTAAATTTACTCCAGCTTTGACATATCCACTATATTTTATTACTAATGTTTTTGTTGTAAAAGGTATAGTAAAATCTTTAATTTTTTTACTATCTTTCACAAAAATAACATCTGTATATGTATTCTTGTATGTTGCAAGCTCAGAAATTCTTTTAAGTTCATTAGCAACATTAGTACTACTTACAACTTTTTCATGAGTAGTTCCAAATCCTGCCAAAATCCAAGTTGCAGCTATAATTACTGTAATTAAACTAATAACCTTAATCTCTTTAACCCATTTTTTCATATTTAAAATATCTCCCCCTAAATCCATATCTTATTTACATATCTACTTTAATTATATACTTTTGCATTCCAAATTACTACTTAATTATACATATTTCGTCAAACGAAAAACCTAAAAACATTCTTTGGTTTCATTTTCAAATTATCCATTAAATTTATAAAAATTCTTGTAATTAAAACTTAAATAGTTACCATACTAAGTAATAGTAAAGCTATTAAAATAAAGGAGGTTCTATTATGTCAAAAAATCCAAGAGAAATGCTAAATTCTTTTACAGGTGGTTTAGAAACATTAGGTCAAACTAATGGTGAACAAGTAAATGCTTTTATGAATTTATTAGGAACTGCATACCAACCAGGTAAACTTGATTTAAAAGCTAAAGAATTGATAAGTGTGGCTATTGGCGTATACAATCGCTGTGAGTATTGTATAGTATTCCATACATACAAAGCTCTAGAAGCAGGTGCTACTCGCGAAGAAATCCTTGAAGCTGCAATGGTATCAGTAGCCTTTGGGGGTGGTCCTACCATGGCGTATAGTGTAACTCTATTAAAAGACTCCATAGATGAATTTGAAAAAGATTTTCAATAAATTTTAAATAATATTTTTTTAAAAGGCAGAATATAATATAAACTGCCTTTTATTTATTTAAGGATGGAGGATAATATAATGATTGAAATAAAATTAGAAAAACTATCTGGACATGACAATAACGGCAAAGTGGGAAAAGTTAATGTTAAGATTGGTGATACAGTTAAGGAAGGAGATATATTACTTCAAGTAGAATCTAAAAAAGGAAATTTCCCTGTTAAGTCCAATACTAATGGTAAGATTGTAAAAATATTAGTAGAAGAAGATCAAACAGTTACCAAAGGTGATATTTTATTTAAACTTGAAGACGAAAAAAATACTAATAATACCTCAAAAACTTCCACCTCTAAACCTTCAGGTAATTTTAACTATTTTAGCAGTATTATGAAACCTAAAAATGAAGAAATAGAAGCAGATATAACTATAATTGGTGGAGGTCCTGGTGGATATGTCGCAGCTATACATGCAGCTAAACAAAAAGCAAAAGTTGTTTTAATTGAAAAAGAAAAGGTAGGTGGAACTTGTCTTAATTGGGGATGTATCCCAACTAAAGCTTTGGTACGTTCATCAGAAGTTTATAAGCACATGAAAACTGCTGATGAATTTGGTCTTTTTGCTGAAAATGTTTCTGTTGATATGAAAAAAGTAGTAGAGAGAAAAAATAATATCAAAAATCAATTAATCAACGGAATAGAATATTTACTAGATAAACATAAAGTAAAAAAGATTGATGGAGTTGGTGAAATTTTTGATGAAAATACAGTATTCGTAAAAAATAAAAGAACACATACCACAATTAAAACTAAAAATATAATAATAGCTACTGGTTCCAAAACTTCAACCTCTCCTATCAAAGAAATAGATCCTAATTACTTATTAACAAGTAAGGAAGCTTTAGATCTTAAAACTCTACCAAAGCAAATAGTGATAGTAGGTGGTGGTGTTATAGGTATAGAATTTGCTTTTATTTTTGCAAACTTTGGTGTAGATGTTTTTGTTGTTGAATTTGCTGATAAAATATTAGCTTCTCTAGATGATGATGTCTGCAATGAAATAACAGCTATTGCACAAAATAGTGGAATTAAAATATATACTAATTCTAAGGTAGAAGCCATTGATAAAAATGAAAATGGTAATTGTATAGTTACATTCACAAAAGATAATGAAAAAAGATATATTTCATCAGATAAAGTATTAGTTGCAATAGGAAGACAGCCTTATTTTGAAGGGTTAAGTATAGAAAATCTAGGTATTGAAATGACTGAAAATAAACAAGGTATTAAAGTTAATGAAAGAATGCAAACAAACATACCTAATATATATGCTATTGGTGATGTAACTAATATAATCCAATTAGCTCATGCCGCTTCTCATCAAGGGATTATTGCAGTAGATAATATATTAGGTAAAGATAAAATTATGGACTATAGCTCAATTCCAAGTGCAATATTTACAAATCCAGAAATAGCTACAGTTGGAATTTGTGAAAAAGCTGCTAAATTAAAAGAAATAGACGTTGAAGTAGGTAAGTTTCCATTCTCCGCTAATGGAAAAGCTCTTACCCTTGGTGAAAGTAGAGGTTTTGTTAAAATTATTAAAGATAAGTCAACTGGTAAAATAATTGGAAGTACAATAATTGGACCTCATGCTACAGACCTTCTTGCTGTAGTAACCTTAGGTATAAAAAATAACCTAACTACAAAACAAATAACAGAAACTATATTTGCTCATCCAACTACTGCAGAAGCAATACATGAAGCTTCTTTAGAAGTTGAAGGCGGTGCAATACACTTTGTCAAATAAAAACATTACTACTAAACTAATATGTTCATCGTCTCATAACCCCTGGTACAATTTAGCTATGGAAGAACATCTTCTTAAACAAGTAAAAACCAACGAAATTATCTTATATCTATGGCAGAATGATAATACTATAGTAGTTGGAAGAAATCAGAATCCCTGGAAAGAATGTAGGTGCAAAGATTTTGAAAACAATGGTGGAAAAATCGCTCGAAGATTATCTGGTGGTGGCACAGTCTTTCACGACCTTGGAAATTTAAATTTTACTTTTATTATGGATAAAAAGTTAAATAATTTAAATAGGCAGTTAAAAGTAATTCTTGAGGCAGTTAATAACTTAGGAGTAGAAGCTAATTTTTCTGGAAGAAATGATATTTTAGTATCCGGGAAAAAATTCTCTGGAAATGCATTTTACGAAGAGAATGCTTCTTCATATCATCATGGAACTATATTAGTTAATTCCAATATAGATAACTTAATTACTTATTTAAAAGTATCTAAAGAAAAGATTTCTTCTAAAGGAATTGATTCTGTAAATTCTAGAGTAGTAAATCTAAAAAGCATTAAAAATGATATTACTATTGAAAATGTAAAGGCTAGTATAATAAAAAACTTTCTTAAAATTTATGGTGGTAATCCATCTATTGAATATGTAAATAATAGTGTATATCCATTAGAATCTTTATATAGTAAATATGCTTCCTGGGAATGGATATATGGTGAAACTCCTAAGTTTGATATAAATTTTATGAATAGATTTGTGTGGGGAGAAATAGATTTAAATCTGAAACTAGATAATGGCATAATAGATTCTGTGGTTATCTACTCTGATGCTATGGATAGTAAATTAATTAAGAATATTGAAATGCTCTTAGTAAAAACCCCATTTAAAAAGGAATCTATTTTTAAAAATTTAAATACTATTTGTAGCGATATTAATACTACAAATCTAATTTATGATATAAAAAAATGGCTAGAAACCAAAGTAGGATAACTTAAGAAATAAGCAGCAAACTAATTGCTGCTTATTTTATTTATTCCATTTTAAAAATTCTGTTATAAATAAATCTATATCTCCATCCATAACAGCATCTACATTTCCCATTTCTGAGTTAGTTCTATGGTCTTTTACCATAGTATATGGTTGGAATACATAAGATCTTATTTGACTTCCCCAACCATTATCTTTTAAGTCTCCTGTGAGCTCTTCAATTTTTTCTTTATGAGCTCTTTCTTTAAGTTCAGCAAGCTTTGATTTTAACATACTCATAGCTGTATCTTTGTTTTGAAATTGGCTTCTTTCACTTTGACACTGAACAACTATACCTGTAGGTATATGAGTTATTCTAACAGCTGAATCTGTTTTATTTATATGCTGTCCACCTGCTCCACTTGCACGATAAGTATCTATCTTTAAATCATCATCTTTTATTGCTATATCTTGACTTTCAGTAAGTTCTGGCAACACTTCCATAGATGCAAAAGAAGTTTGTCTTTTACCATTAGCATTAAAAGGAGAAATTCTAACTAATCTATGGATTCCTTTTTCTGCTTTTAAATAACCATAGACAAATTCTCCTGTTATTTTTAAGTCTACGTTCTTAATTCCAGCTTCATCCCCTGGTAGCAAACTTAAAGTTTCTACCTTATATCCTTTTTTCTCTGCCCATCTCGTATACATTCTCAAAAGCATTTGAGTCCAATCCTGTGCATCTGTACCACCTGCTCCTGAATGTAATGATACTATTGCATTATTTCTGTCATATTCTCCTGAAAGAAGTATTTCTATCTTAAATTGTTCTATTGTATTTTCAATTTCATTTATTTCATTGATTATTTCATCTAAGGAAGTTTCATCTTCTTCCTCTATACTCATTTCTATTAAAACTTCTGTATCTTCCAGTCTAGTCTTAGTATTATTATATTTATCTAATCTATCTTTTAAGTTTTTTGCTTCTTGAGTAGTTTCCTGTGCTCTATTTACATCATCCCAAAAATCAGATTCCTGCATTGTATTTTCAAGCTCCGATACTCTCTTTTCTATACCAGCAATGTCAAAGTGAAACCCTCACTTCGTCTAAATTTTTATTAATTTCAGCAGTTTTATTCTTAGCTTCTTCTAACTGAATTATCATAAACTCACCCTCTCCATTTTAAATAGTAGCCAGTAGATTATATAATTAAAAAACCCAGCGTAGCTGGATTTTTTAATTTTTTATTTAATAGTTCATTACTTTTATCTTAAAGTCCTCTTCCGCAGCAATTTTTATATTTCTTACCACTTCCACAAGGACATGAATCATTTCTTCCTATCTTTTCTTCTTTTCTTCTTACTGGTTCATGTTTAACCGAATCGTCTCCAGATTGATTTGTTGAAGTTTCTTTTGCTACTCTTTCTCTTTCTGGTGCTCTCTCAAGTTGAACATGGAACAAGTACTTAATAGTATCTATCTTAATATTTTCAGTCATTTGTTCAAACATTTCACTACCTTCAAACTGATATGCTTGTGTAGGATCTTGTTGTCTATACGCTCTTAGTCCTATACCTTGTTTTAAATGATCCATATCATCTATATGAGCCATCCACTTAGTATCAACAACTTTAAGAAGAACAACTCTCTCAACTTCTCTTATTTGTTCTGAACCAAACATTTCTTCTTTCTCTGCATACATATCTTTAGCTATTTTAACAAGCTTTTCTTTTATTTCATCATCAGATAGAACTTTAAGTTCATCAACAGTTACAGTTTCTTTTGGTAAATATATTTCTTCTAAATATGCAATAAGCTTTTCTATGTCCTCTTCTAGGTTTTCATCTAAACCTGACATATGTGCATTAACTGCTGATACTATAACATCTTCTATCATATCTTGAATTTCTTCTTTTAAAGATTCACCTTGAAGAACTTCGCCTCTTTGCTTATACATAACTTCTCTTTGTTGATTCATAACATCATCGTATTGTAATACAGTTTTACGAACATCGAAGTTATTTCCTTCAACTTTCTTTTGGGCATTTTCGATTGCACCTGTAACCATTTTACTTTCTATTACATCCTCATCACTTAATCCTAACTTTTCGACTATCCCTTGAAGTCTTTCTGATCCAAATATTCTCATTAAATCATCTTCTAATGAAACATAGAATCTAGAGAAACCTGGATCTCCCTGACGACCAGAACGACCTCTTAATTGATTATCTATACGTCTTGATTCATGTCTTTCAGTACCTATTACCTTAAGTCCTCCAACTTCTGCAACACCTTCGCCAAGCTTAATGTCCGTACCACGACCAGCCATATTAGTAGCTATAGTTATTCTTCCTTTTTCACCTGCATCTGCTACTATTTCAGCTTCTTTTTCATGATATTTAGCGTTAAGAACTTTATGAGGTACTCCTTTTCTTTTTAACATATCTGAAAGAAGTTCAGATTTTTCTATACTTACTGTACCAACAAGTACTGGCTGCCCTTTTTTATAGGTTTCTTCTATATCATTAACTATTGCTTTATACTTACCTTTTTCAGATTTATATACTAAATCTGATGCATCTTTTCTAGCTATTGGTCTATTAGTAGGTATAATTACTACGTCTAAACCATAGATCTCTCTGAACTCACCTTCTTCTGTTTCAGCTGTTCCTGTCATACCTGAAAGCTTAGTATACATTCTGAAGTAATTTTGGAAAGTAATAGTTGCAAGAGTTTTAGATTCTTTTTGAATTTTAACTCCTTCTTTAGCTTCTATCGCTTGGTGAAGACCATCACTATATCTTCTACCTTCCATAAGTCTTCCAGTAAATTCATCAACAATAATAATTTCATCATCTTTTACCATATAGTCTTTGTCTCTCTTCATAGTGTAACTAGCTTTTAAAGCTTGAACTACATGGTGTTGTACTTGCATATTTTCTGCATCTGCATAGTTTTCTAGATGGAAAAATTTCTCTGCTTTTTCTACACCTTCATCCGTTAATATAACAGAATTAGTTTTTTCATCTACTGTATAATCATCTTCACTTAAAGTTTTTGCAAAAAAGTCAGCAACTCTATAAAAATCTGTAGATTTTTCTCCCTCACCTGAAATGATAAGAGGTGTTCTAGCTTCGTCAATCAAGATAGAGTCAACCTCATCGACTATACAGAAATTTAGTTCTCTTTGAACTTTCTCTTCTTTGTATATTACCATGTTGTCTCTAAGATAATCGAATCCAAATTCATTATTAGTTCCATAAGTTATATCAGAATTATAGGCTTCACGTCTTTCATTATTATCCAAATCATGGATTATAACTCCACTTGTTAAACCTAAAAATTCGTAAAGTTCATTCATTTGGTCTCTATCTCTTTTAGCAAGATAGTCGTTAACAGTAATTATATGAACCCCTTTACTACTTAAAGCATTTAAGTATGCTGGTAAAGTAGCAACAAGAGTCTTACCTTCCCCTGTTCTCATTTCAGCAATTCTTCCTTGATGAAGCACTATTCCTCCTACTAATTGTACTCTATAATGCTTCATTTTTAAAACTCTCCATGAAGCTTCTCTGCATACAGCAAAAGCTTCTGGTAAAATATCATCTAATGTCTCACCCTTTGAAAGTCTTTCTTTAAACTCTTCTGTTTTATTCTTTAATTCCTCATCGCTTAATTTTTGCATGTCTTCATCTAATGCTTCAATTTTATCTACTATTGGTTTTATTTTTTTCAATTCTCTATCACTATACGAACCAAATATCTTTTCAAATAAACCCATTTATCTTCATCCTCACTAACTATATTTTGAATTTCATATAAAACTGTCTAATTTTATTTACACTCATTGTATTATAACACTTAATCATATACCATTCAATAACTATAACTTTTAAATAATTTTTACATTTATATTAACAATATATTAACTATTTAATACATTAAAACTTATTTTAAAGATAGTTTTATTATCTATAAATATCTATAAATAAAAAAAAGGAGGAAAATTCCTCCTTTTTTTTAAACTGCCGGCTCTATAAGACCATAATGACCATCTTTTCTCTTATATAAAACATTAACTTCATTAGTATCTGCATTAGTATATACAAAGAAGTTATGTCCTAAAAGTTCCATTTGAAGTAAAGCTTCCTCGCTACTCATTGGCTTTATTGGAAATTTCTTAGTCTTCACTATTTTAGAATCTATATCTTCATCCTTAGGGATATATTCTGGAATAAATTGAAATTTTAATGCATCTCCATATTTTCTTCTTTGTAATTTAGTTTTTTGTTTTCTTATTTGTCTTTCCATTTTTTCTAAAACTATATCTATAGCTGCATACATATCTTCATTTACTTCTTCCCCTCTTAATATAACTCCATTAAAAGGTATTGTAACCTCTATTATCTGTCTAGTTTTTTCTACACTTAAAGTTGCATTGACTTCTACATTAGGGTCAAAGTACTTGTCTAATTTAGATAGTTTATTTTCTACTGCGTTTCTTAACCCATTTGTTATTGCTATGTTTTTACCCATTACTGTTATATTCATAAAGCCAGCCCCTTTCTGGTATATCTTCTATTATGTCTTTGAAGATATTTGATTAATATTTGTCCTTCTGTACTATTATTTTATTACTAATCAACATAAATAACAACTAAAATAAACTGAATTTACGAAATATTTAATTAATTTATAACGTTATACTACAGTTTCTCTTATGTTTCTTCTTTTTTTCACTATAATTTATTAGAGGAATTTTTTTTAATTTTGTGTTAGAATAGATGTGAAGGGCATTTATAAACTACTTTTAGCACAAGTCAATATTATCACTTCACTTGCTCCACTTCTAAGCATAGCTTTTGCACAATAAAAACTTGTAGCACCTGTGGTTATAACATCATCAACCAATAATATTCTTTTGTTTTTGAGATACTTTATGTTTATACACTTAAAAGAATCCTTAAGATTTTTCCATCGTTCTTCTCCATTTAAACCTATCTGATCCTTAGTATTGTTGAATTTTACTAAAAACTCTAAACTTTTAGTATCTATTTTATAACTAATAGTCCTAGCTAAATATTTGCTTTGATTATAACCCCTTTTTTTTATGGACTTTTTTGTTGAAGGTACATATGTAATAACATCAAATTTAATATTTTGTTTTCTAATAGTATCTACCATATACTGTACTAAAACTTCTCCTGCTTTAAAATCATTTTTATATTTTAAATTTATTATTAATTCCTTTATTATACCTGAATAGTAAGCTGAACTAAAACATTTAACTTCAAAAGTTTCTTCACAAATTTTGAAATATTCTTTGCACAATTTTACTTCAGCTCTACATTTATTACATAAAAGTTTTTCATCACTTACATATTCATTGCATATAGTGCATTCTCTGCCATCACTATATATAACATTTAGTATACAATGCCATAAGTATTTTATATTTTTAATAAGTTCATTTCCCATGCTTCTTTATTGAAATGTCTAGTTATATTTTTAGCCTTATCCATATCTTCCGTTTCATATTTGCCTAAAAATACAACTTCGCCTCTACGGCTTTTCCCACTTCTCCCTACCTTTCCACAAAGATAAACTAATTTTTTGTAATCGAATAATTTGTCATCTGCAAAAAACACCATAACATTTACATTTTTTATATCAAAATGAAAATCATTAGTTACCATTATCCCTTGTTTCATTTTCATAAAATTATATAAAACTTTCTCTTCATTTTTATTCTTAATAAAAGATATAATATTTCTATTAATTTTACTACAATACACTGATAAATATTGGTAAACTTTTTTAACTTTTTCCTCATTTGGAACATATACCATTACTTTTTGATTTGTTTTTATAGACCATTCTAGATACTCATAAGCTACATATGGAATATCTTTATTTATGTTTATTCTAGTACCAATAAACTTTGGTTCTATTACCGGATAACTATTGCCTCTCACTGGTAAAAGTATTTCTCTCTTATTTTTAAAAGTTTTTTCTATACAATAAGATATCACCTTAGCATTATCTTTAGCCTTACTTACCATTGCTTCAATAATCTCGTAATTAGTACGGGATGAAAAACTTTTTATATCATCATAAATTACTAAATCAAATTTATCATCTAATTTACTTAACATATCATGCTTACTTATTATTAATAATGCATCATTATAATTACTTTTTTCTTTTACATAAGTATATCTTCTGAATTTACTTTTTCTCTTTATTTTTTCAATAATTTCTATATGGATACTATTTTCATCTGTTATATATAATACTTTTTTGTTTCTATAAACATAATTTAAAATAATATTCAAAAATATCTCTGATGAATTATATGGTGGTGATATTACATTTAAATATTTTTCTCTACTAGAACTCCAAGCTACTATTTGTTCACTTATTTTTTTCTTTTTTATATTAATATCTGAATGATTTAAATTCATTTTCATTCTTCATCCTCTCCAATTAAACTATCATTAGAATCAACAATTTCATCTTCTAAAATATTTAATATTCTCCATTTTAGTGCAGAATATCTTTCAAAACTTCTATTATTGTTAATCATAAAATGAATAGCTTTTGGAAGCCCTACCAAAACCACCATTTGCTTTGCTCTAGTTATACCTGTATAAAACAAATTTTTGTTCATAAGTAGTGGAGGTCCCATAAACATAGGCATAATAACTACCGGAAACTCACTTCCTTGACTCTTATGTACTGTCATAGCGTATGCCAATTCAAGTTCATCTAAATACATATCCTCATAAACAATCTTTCTTTCTTCATCAAATATAACAGTAATCTTATCTTCTTCTACTTCGCCAACATATCCTATGTCACCATTGAATACTCCAAGTCCTTCATTCTCACCTTCGCCTTCTATTCTAGTCCATTTCAAGTTATAATTATTCTTAGTTTGCATTACCTTATCTCCTACTCTAAAAATAATATCCTTGAATTCTTTTTCATTTTTTTCCTTACTCTTTGGATTTAATACTTCTTGAAGTCTGGTATTTAAATTAGCTATCCCTAGTGATCCTTTTCTCATAGGAGATAATATCTGTATATCTTTAACCTTATTCCACTTCTTATTAAACTTAGGCAATCTTTTGTGAATAAGTTCCAATAAAGTATCTACTATTTTTTCTCCATCTTCACAATTTAAAAAATAAAAATCTTTATTCTTTTTATTCAAAATAGGCATTTCTCCATTGTTAATTTTATGTGCATTAACCACAATCATACTTTCTTCTGCCTGTCTAAATATATCCTTCAACCTTACAACTTTAACACATTTACTCTCTATTAAATCTCTTAGTACATTTCCTGGTCCTACAGAAGGAAGTTGGTCTGCATCTCCAACTATAATAAGTCTTGTACCCATAGGTATAGCCTTTAAAAGATTATTCATTAGTAGAATATCTATCATTGATGCTTCATCAATTATTAAAACATCGCATTGCAGCGGAGATTCTTCACTTCTTAAAAAGTCCCTCCCCTCTTCGTCATTAACTCCTAACTCTAATAATCTATGAATTGTTTTGGATTCTCTTCCTGTAGCTTCACTCATTCTTTTTGCAGCACGTCCTGTTGGTGCTGCCATGAAAACCGTCATTGAAGCCGCTTCAAATATTTCTGTTATACATTTAATTATAGTTGTCTTTCCTGTACCAGGTCCTCCAGTTATAATTTCAATTCCATTTTCAAAAGCCCCCTTAATTGCTTCCACTTGTATTTCTGCAAACTTTATATTATTCTCTTTTTCAAACTGATGTATTTCTTTACTTACATCAATTTTAACAGCATCATAACCACTAGTTGTAAGAGTTAATGTCTTACTAGCAACTGACAATTCACAATAATAATACGGCATAGTAAAGACACATTCTTCTCCTTTAATTACTTCTACTTTTAATGTTCCATTTAACATAGACTCTTGTAAATTCTTTTCAATAACTTCTTTATTTACTCCAAGTATACTTTTAGCTTGCTTTAATAATTGTTCTAAAGGCATATAGGTATTCCCCATACCACAAAATTGATTTACTATATATCTTATGCCACATTGTATTCTAAATGGAGAATCTTTTTCTATACCTAAACTTCTTGCAATTTTATCAGCAGTTTTAAATCCTATCCCAGCTATTTCATCTGTTAATGCATAAGGGTTTTCCTTAACTACATTTATAGAATTCACTCCATATCTTTTATGTATTTTCACACATTGCTTTACAGTTACTCCATAAGTTTGAAGAAAAACCATTATATTTCTTATTTCTCTCTGTTTGGAATAAGCCTTTGAAATAGTCTCTATTTTTTTAGTTCCAATACCATCTATCTCTTTCAATCTCTCAATATCGTTATCAAGTATATCCAAAGTTTCTTCACCAAACTGAGCTACAATTTTTTTTGCAGTAACTGGTCCTATACCTGATATTACTCCAGAAGATAAATATTTTTCAATTCCATCAAGAGAATTTGGAACAACTTCTTCACAAGCTTTAACCTTAAACTGTTGTCCAAATTGAGGATGAATAACCCATTCTCCAAGTAATTTTAAATTTTGTCCTTCCATAATATAAGGTATACATCCCGTTATGGTTATTTTATGCTTTTTTTCTTTTATATGTGCAACAACATAGCCATTATCTTCATTTTGGAAAATTATATCTTCCACTGTTCCTTGTATCTCAGTCATAAAATCGCTCCTAAAATTCATTTACTTCTATTAATTATAATGTAATTACTTACTATTTCTCAACTATTCTATAACAATTATTATTTTTGACATAAGTAATCTTTAATAAACAATATCAAAAGTTTAGTTTCTGCATAAATTTATAAAACAAAAATAAAGGACTAATGCTCTTTTTATCTACATTAGCCCTTTATTTTTATAAACTATAACATCAAACCATAGTTAGTCTTTTAAATTGTATATAAATTTTTTTTATAAAAGTTTTTTAATCTCTTCAACTTTATCTAAGTTTTCCCATGGAAGCTCTACATCTGTTCTTCCGAAGTGACCATAAGCTGCTGTCTTTTTGTATATAGGTCTTCTTAAATCTAAGTCTCTAATTATAGCACCAGGTCTTAAATCAAATACCTTATTAACAATTTCAACTATTTTATCATTAGCAATTTTTCCAGTTCCAAATGTATTTACTAAAAGAGAAACTGGTTTTGCAACACCTATTGCATAAGCAAGACCTATTTCAAGCTTATCTGCAACACCTGCTGCTACTAAGTTTTTAGCAACCCATCTTGCAGCATAAGCAGCTGATCTATCTACCTTTGTTGGATCTTTTCCTGAGAAAGCACCACCACCGTGTCTACCTGATCCACCATAAGTGTCAACTATAATTTTTCTTCCTGTAAGTCCAGCATCTCCTTGTGGACCACCTATTACAAATCTTCCAGTAGGGTTTATGTAATATTTAGTTTCTTCATCTAACCATTCACTTGGTATCACTGCTTTTATTACATGTTCCATTAAATCCTTTTGAATTTGTTCTTGAGTAACTTCTGGTCCATGTTGAGTAGATACAACAACAGCATCTATTCTAACAGGTTTATCATCTTCATATTCAACTGTAACTTGTGTTTTACCATCTGGTCTCAAATAATCTAAAGTTCCATTTTTCCTTACTTCTGTTAATCTTCTTGAAAGTTTATGAGCCATATTTATTGCAAGTGGCATATATTCTGGAGTTTCATTTGTTGCAAATCCAAACATAAGTCCTTGATCTCCAGCACCTACTGCTTCAATTTCATCTTTTTCTCCTAATTTTGATTCTAATGCTTCGTCTACTCCCATAGCTATGTCTTGTGATTGTTCATCTATAGATGTAAGCACTGAGCAAGTATCTGCATCAAATCCAAATTTAGCTCTTGTATATCCTATTTCTTTTATTGTATTTCTTACAAGCTTAGGAATATCTACATAACAATTAGTTGTTATTTCTCCTATTACCATAACCATTCCTGTAGTAACAGCTGTTTCGCAAGCAACTCTACCATTTGGGTCTTTTTCTAATATTGCATCTAATATTGAATCTGATATCTGGTCACATATTTTATCTGGATGTCCCTCTGTAACTGATTCTGAAGTAAATAATCTTTTCATTTTTACACTCCTCCCACAAAAATAATAAAACCTCTTCTCATTGAGAAGAGGTAGTTTAACATGGTTATATGATTTCCTTATCTTGCAGACTTTGCTCTTTGCTGCAGGAATTAGCACCTTAGTACAAGCTGTACTGGTTGCTGGGTTTCTCAGGGCCAGTCCCTCCACCTCTCTTGATAAGTATCTTTTCTTATCTTATATTTAATTTTTAAAGCACAATAATATTATCATAGTAAAATTATTGTGTCAATAAAATTCTTTATATTTGTTTATATATGAAAAAGACATCAATACTTGATGTCTTATGGTGGAGGAAGATGGATTCGAACCATCGAAACGAAACGTAACAGATTTACAGTCTGCCCCCTTTGGCCACTCGGGAACTCCTCCATAATTAAATTGTCATAAAATACTTTTTTTACTAATTTCATTTTATAAATGGTGGGCACAACAGGGCTCGAACCTGTGACCCCCTGCTTGTAAGGCAGATGCTCTCCCAGCTGAGCTATGCGCCCATTTATATGGTGGAGGAAGATGGATTCGAACCATCGAAACGAAACGTAACAGATTTACAGTCTGCCCCCTTTGGCCACTCGGGAATTCCTCCATAATTAAATTGTCATAAAACATTTTTCTACCAATTTCATTTTATAAATGGTGGGCACAACAGGGCTCGAACCTGTGACCCCCTGCTTGTAAGGCAGATGCTCTCCCAGCTGAGCTATGCGCCCATTTATATGGTGGAGGAAGATGGATTCGAACCATCGAAACGAAACGTAACAGATTTACAGTCTGCCCCCTTTGGCCACTCGGGAACTCCTCCGAAATTGGTGCTGGCACCAGGACTTGAACCCGGAACCTACTGATTACAAGTCAGTTGCTCTACCAGTTGAGCCATGCCAGCATGTTTTACTATTTTGTTGTTTTGTTGACGTCTCTTGCCTCGCCAACGAATATTAGTATACCTAGATATATGATTCTTTTCAAATCATTCAACCTTATTCACAGCAAATCTACTCATTCATTCTTGTTTTTTCGCTTTTTTTATCTATTTTTCACACATATTCAATTTATTTATTCTTTTGTTTTTGTTTTCACATTCCAGTAACATACCAACACTCTGTTTTTACTTTTTTTATGTTAATTCTTCCTCTTTATTTCAGCTATCTACTATATTATAATAAATAAGAGTTAAAGCTAAAAATATATGGAGGATAACTATGCAAAAACTATTAAGTAGATTTCGTAAAGCTGTAACTGATTTTAATCTCATTCAATCAGGTGATAAAATAGCAGTAGGATTATCAGGTGGTAAAGATAGCATAACTTTATTACAATTATTAGCTGCTTATAAAAGATTCTCCCCAGAACCTTTCGAATTAATTGCAATAACCATTGACCCAGGATCCGGAGCGAATTTTAACGATATGATTGAAATGTGTAAAGATTTAAATGTACCATATTATCTATTCAAAACACGCATACAAGAAATAGTTTTCGACATCAGAAAAGAAAAAAATCCTTGTTCACTGTGTGCTAATTTAAGAAGAGGTTCTTTAAATGATCATGCAAAAAAATTAGGCTGTAATAAAATTGCCTTAGGTCATCATAAAAATGATGCTATCGAAACTCTTTTATTATCCATGTTTTATGAAGGTAGAATAAATACATTTCTTCCTAAAACTTATTTAGATAGATCTGATATAACAATAATTAGACCTATGATTTATATAGACGAACAACAAGTAATAACCCTTGCTGAAAAATATAAATTTCCTATAGTAGTTAGCGAATGTCCCGCAAACGGATTTACCAAAAGGGAATATATGAAAAATCTAACTTATAAACTTGAAGAAGATATTCCTGGACTAAAAAATAATTTATTGAACTCATTATCAAACACAGAACAATTAAATATTTGGTTTAAAGAAAACAAAGAGAGTTAACCCCTTGTTAACTCTCTTTTTCAATAGCTTCCATATTAATATATTCATATAAGATATCCTTGAGTTTTTCATAATCCTTCTCTGATAATCTTTCTTTTGCTAGCATTAATGCGTCCTTTACACCTTCTTCTGCATCAGGACAATATAAATCTTTTTTTATTCTTCCAAAATCAAAAGGTGAAAGTTTACTTGCCATGAAAAAAAGCTTTTGCTTGTCTCTGAAGGATAATTCTTTTTTTATTACATCAGTTGATACTTTAAAAACAGGAAGCTCCTTTTGATCAACTTTTTTATATTCATTTTCATTACAAGTATATTCATATTTTTCGCTATTTTCACACGTTTCATTTATACTTATCTCTTTAGATTTATCAACTTTAATATGATTTTTATTCAAGTTATTATTGGATTCTAAGTTATTATTGCTTTCATCCTCATTATCATTATCATAATCTTTTTTTATATCATTTTTTTGCATATTACTTATATCTTTTTCAAATTTAGAACTATCATCACTACTTTTTTTATCATAATTTGATGACATGTTTTTTAAATTATTATTTTTATATAGCATAATATAACTTTTATTAATAAATTTAGGATTTTCCTCTTGATTAATTAATAACATTACACATACAGAAATCATAGTACACAAAATAACAATAACAGATAGACTTTTGTTATTCATAAATTCCCTCCTCTATTGTGTAATTATTCCATTTTTCATTTTTTTTATTCTTTTATTTCATATTGTTAACGGAATTTTCATATAAATTACCAAGGAGGTGTAATTCTATTGAATAAAGTAAAAGTCCACTATAAAAATAATTTATCTTATTATAAAATTGCTTATTTTTTAAAGGATTTCATTAATGCAAATTCAATAATAATTTGTATTGGTACAGATAGATGTATAGGTGATTGTCTAGGACCTTTAGTAGGAACATTATTAAAAACTGAAAACTTTCCTTTGAATGTATACGGAACTATTTCAGAACCTATACACGCTTTAAATATAGATAATAAACTACAAGAAATAAAAAAATTACATCCAGCCTCCAATATCATAGGTATAGATGCATGCTTAGGTGATAATAAAAATATAGGAGAAATACAAGCTAGAGACTATCCAATACATCCTGGTAAAGGAGTTGGAAAATTGCTTCCTGATGTAGGCGAAACCTCTATAATAGGTATTGTTGACTCAAGTGATAATAATGAACTCTTTACAAATAGAAATATTCGACTTAACTTAATTTTAAGTATGGCTAAAGTTATTTCTCATGCCTTAATTCATTCTTATTATCTTTCTTGCTTAAATGATAAGGATAAATATACTTCTATTTATTAAACAAAAGCTCTATAATTTTAAAAATTATAGAGCTGAGAATTTTATAAATAAATTTTAATATTTAATTATTCTATTAAATTAATATCTTGTCCTTTATATGATGCATCTATCTTATCCAAAAAGCTCAAAACATCTCCTGTTCCCAGTGCAACAGAAGAAATAGAGTCTTCAGCAACATATACAGGTACTTTTGTAACCTCTGTTATAAGTTTGTCTAACCCATTTAATAATGATCCACCACCTGTCATAACTATACCTTTATCAGCTATATCTGCTGCAAGTTCTGGTGGTGTCTTTTCTAATACTGAGTGAGTGCATTCTGCAATAGCATTTACAGCTTCACTTAAAGCTTCTCTCATCTCTTCTGAGGAAACACTTATATTTTTAGGAAGACCAGTTATTAAATCTCGTCCTCTTATTTCCATACTTATATTCTCTTCTCTCTTATATGCAGAACCAATATTTATTTTTAGTGCTTCTGCTGTTCTTTCTCCGATCATGAGCTTATGTTTTTTTCTTATATATTTTATAATTGATTCATCAAAATTATCTCCAGCAACTTTAATTGAACTTCTTACAACCATGCCCCCCAAAGAAATAACCGCAATATCAGTGGTTCCTCCACCAATATCAATAACCATATTACCACTTGCTTTTGTTATATCTAATCCTGACCCAATAGCTGCTGCTAATGGTTCTTCTATTAAGAATACTTTTTTCGCTCCTGCATTAACTGCTGCATCCTTTACAGCTCTCTTTTCAACTTCTGTAGCTTCACATGGAACACAAACAACAACTCTTGGTGCTCCTACTCTTTTATTACCACAAGCTTTTCTTATGAAATGCTTTAACATTTTTTCTGTAATATCATAATCAGAAATTACCCCATCCCTTAATGGACGAATTGCAACTATATTGCCAGGAGTCCTTCCTATCATTTGTCTAGCTTCTTCACCTACAGCTAAAACTTTATTAGAATTTCTATCTATAGCAACAACTGAAGGCTCCTTTAAAACAATCCCTTTTCCTTTAATGTAAACCAACACTGTAGCGGTACCCAAATCTATTCCCATATCTGTGCTCATTTTAAAAAACATTCCTATTTTCACTCCTGCTCTTTTGTATATTATCTTTATACATTTACCTATCATTTATTATAAACGTTTATGCCTCTTTATTCTATAGTTTTACAAAAAAATACCTTTTTTTTTTATGAAATAGGAATATTCTAACCTTCTAAAGTTTTGTATTTCATCTTTGTTGCTTTTCCACCTCTAATATGTCGTTCTGATTTGTTTAAATCTAAAACATCTTTCGCTTCCTTGGCTACTTGAGGATTTATTTTAGGTAACCTTTCTGTCATATCTTTGTGTATTGTGCTTTTACTTACTCCAAAAACCTTTGCTGTTTTTCTTATAGTAGCTTTGGATTCTATAATATACTTTGCAACTTCAATAACCCTTTCCTCAATGTAATCTTTCAAAGCGCTACCTCCTTAACCTTATATATTTATAAATATGCAATTACTGCATTTTAAATTACTATTCTATTATTTAGCCATTTTCCGAATAATATCAGAAAATGGCTATTAACTTAAAATCTAATATTTAATATACTTTCCAGGATTTTCACTTGTAGCTTGAGCCTCTCCTTTTGAACCCTTAAGAACCTCAAAATGTAAAAATTCTTTTCCATATTTCTCATTAGAACCTCTTACAGTTGTTGTACCTATCTTGCCTATTTCTTTTCCTTGAGTAACTTTATCACCTTTTTTTACTTTTATATTTTTATCCAAATTAGCGTAGACAGTTCTCATACCATATTCAGGATGATACATAACAACAGTTATTCCAAACGCTCCATTTTCTACTGATTTAACTTCTCCATCTGCTACAGCTTTTACCGGTGTTCCAACTTTAGCTTTTACATTTATCCCAAAATGTGGTCTGTCTGTTCCTGAAGTATCCCAATGTACAGGTGTCACTGAGTATTTCATAACAACTTTTCCTTCTACAGGTTTTACAAATTTAGGAGTTTTGGTTTTAGAAACGGCCACTCCTTTGCTTCCATTAGTTACAGGTTCTATTGCTGTATTTCTTGATATTGTTTTACTTTTTGTTT
Source organism: Clostridium ganghwense (assembly GCF_026735165.1). GTDB lineage: Bacteria > Bacillota > Clostridia > Clostridiales > Clostridiaceae > Clostridium_H > Clostridium_H ganghwense. The sequence continues at coordinate 910,860 of NZ_JAPQES010000001.1, forward strand.
CATTTTTAACCTGCATTGCATTGTTATAGATTTCTTTTTTACTCTCTTCTTTTAAAGCTTTTGCAATATCATTTTCATCTTTAATATCAGCTTTTTGAACCTGTGATGTTTGTGGTTTATTCATAGCCTTCTTATTATTTTTAGTTGTTAACGCTGCAACTACAGCGACTATACACAAACACACAAATAGTACTACATAAAAACCCTCCTTTTCGAAAAATGATGATTTCTTATTATTGTCTTTGTTTTCCATAAAAACACCTCCTGTTTGTAGTTTGTCCTTTAGCCTATAAAAAATACATAAATTTTCAAAAAACTTTTCCTTTTTTTTCATCGATTTTTGACAAATTTACGCATAAAAAGAACACCTAACTTCTCGGTGTTCTTCGTATTTATATTTTTTTAATTTTTTATATTAAGTTTAATTACATCTACCCCTTGATAATAATGTTTTAATATTTCTTTATAGTCTTTCCCTTCTTTAGCCATCACATCTGCACCCCATTGACTCATTCCTACTCCATGTCCATAACCATTACAATTTACACAAACATTTTTGGTGCTAAAATCTATGGTAAAATTAGACGAAGTTAACCCCAATATACTTCTAAATTTTGAACCTGTTATATATGTATCTCCTATCTTTATTTTTTTTACACTTCCTCCTCTACTTCTTTCTAATATTTTTATTTGCTTTTTCAATGTTTTAGCACTTAACTTACTCTTAGGATATACTTTATTTAATATACTAGTAAGTTCATTATAAGTATACGTAAACTGAGTTTTATACTTTGGCGCCCTATCTTCTCCTGGACTTTCCACACTTTTTAAATATGGAACATCTTTACTAAATACATCTACAGCATCCTCAGTTCTTCCACCACTAGTAGAAAAATAATATGGTTCCATAACAAGTCTATTGTCATAAACCAAAACTTCCCCTTTAGTTTCATCTATTGCGTTACTTAATTTTTTCCAATATTGTTCTGCATATTTTTTAGGCCATAATTTTATTCTGTCATCTTTACTCATAAAAACTTGAAATTCTATAGTATCGTTTACATCTGCACCATTGGCATTTAAACTTTTTTCTCCCCCAAACTTTTCTAAGCGTGCAAGTCCATAAGTTCTAGCCGCAATAGCTTGTGCTTTTAAAGCTTCTATATCAAAATTAACTGGCATTTCACCAGCTACAACGCCCTTAACATATTCTTCAATATTCATTTTTTGTATTTTTTTATTTTTTGTAATATACACTTCTATATCTAAATCCCTACTACTATATTTTTCTAATATAATATTCTTTGATTTTTCTTTTAAATATTGTTGTTTGTTTTGCTTTGTTTTTTTTCCTATATAATTTTTATTATCAATTCCTACTATTAAAATAGCAAGCAGCAAAGTAAAAGATATAAAAATAAGTATTCCTAAGATAATTTTCTTCATAGAGTTATCTCCTTAATCTTTAATAAGTTTAATAAATCATACTATATTTTTATTAATGATATAGTAAAAAAATAACTCCTTTTAATTAAAAAATAAAAACCATATAGAATTATTTTATAAATCTACATGGTCTTTTGATAAAATTTCAGCTTGCTGAAATATAATATGTCATTTCAATTTCTCTCTACTCTTCTATATCTACTCGTTCAATATCCGCACCTAACTTTTTCAGCTTTTCTTCTATATTAACATATCCTCTATCTATATGATATATATCTCCAATTTTAGTACAGCCCTCTGCAGCAAGTGCAGCAATTATAAGAGCTGCACCAGCTCTTAAATCTGTTGCTTTCACCTCACAACCTGTAAAAATATCTACACCTTCAATTACAGCACATCTTCCATCTATTTTTATATTTCCACCCATTCTTTTAAGTTCTCCAGCATGCATAAATCTATTTTCAAAAATCGTTTCTGTAATTACACTAGTTCCTGGAACTGTACATAATAAACTCATCATTTGTGCCTGCATATCTGTTGGAAACCCAGGATAAGGCATAGTTTTAATATCTACAGGTCTAAATTCACTATTTCCATCTACTATTATGCTATCTCCTCTTTTTTCCATGCTAATTCCTATTTCTGTTAACTTTGCAATAATAGGTTTTAAATGCTCTTCATTCACTCTATTTATTTTTATTTTTCCTCTTGTAATTGCAGCTGCCGCCATAAAAGTACCTGCTTCTATTCTATCTGGTATAGGCTTATATCTTATTCCTTTTAGTTCTTTTACTCCAACTATTTTAATAGTGTCTGTTCCAGCTCCACTTATTTTTGCTCCCATACTATTTAAAAAATTAGCTAAATCCTGAATTTCTGGTTCTCCTGCAGCATTTTCCAAAATAGTTTCTCCTTCTGCTAAAACAGCAGCCATCATTATATTTTCCGTTGCTCCAACTGAAGGAAAATCCAAATATATTTTATTTCCTACTAACTTATTTGTAAATGCTTCTACATATCCATGACCTAAATTTATTTCTGCCCCCAATGCGCTAAACCCTTTTAAGTGTAAGTCAATAGGTCTAGTGCCTATGTTACATCCACCTGGTAGAGATATTTTGAATCTTCCAAACCTTGAAATCATAGGTCCCATAATGAGAAAAGATGCTCTCATTTTTCTAACCAATTCACTATCAGGCTCACCATTTATTAAATTAGAATTATTAATTAAAATTTCATCTTCTTCTATAGTAATGTTTGAATTAATTGACTTCAAAACATCACATATAACAAAAACATCTTCAAGCATAGGTGCTTTTTCTATCACACATATTTCTTTACATAAAATACTAGCTGCTATTATAGGAAGTACAGCATTTTTTGCTGAACTTATATTTACTTCCCCATTTAATTTTTTACCACCTTTAACCAATATCTTTTTCATTGATATCCTCTCCATTCTATTATTCCTTGGCTAGTATGACATAACTATTTCTGGGGTTCCAATTACAATATAATTTCCTGATGAGTATTTACATAACGCAAAATTCAGATCCATAAATTTGCCCTTATTTTTTATAGGCTTATATCTTTTTGTATATGCTGATGTACTAAAGCCATTGTTTATTTTTATTGAATGAAGATTTTCTGTCCCTTTATTTTTCAGTAAATAAACTATTTTTTTATTCATTTCATCTAAATTATTACAAGGCAACTTAGCTTTTAAATATTGATAGTATATTATCTCATCATCTGATATAGGACTACTTATATCTTTTATTTCATTTTTTAATTTTAACAGTTCATTTTTATTATCCTTTTTTAATATCTGGATTACTACAGTATTTTTATCTTTACCCCTCAAAAACTCTATATACCCTTTGCTACTTTCATCTGAAAACTCTATACAATAATTACTTTTATCTTTAGAACCTTTAATTTTATAATTTGTACTATTAATATTGATTTTATCTAAGAAGTAATTGCAAGATTCTTGTCCATTTTTGTAAGTTTTAAAGCGGGCCTTCAAACCATATTCCACAATTTCACCATTTGTTTCACTTAGTATAGAATTGAATATATCTATTTTTTTATATGCATAAGATATTTTATAATTCAACAGCATAGCACAAACAATTAAAAGTAGAATAATCAATTTATTGTTTTTTTCCATAGTTATCCACCCCACCTTTCTCTTTAAATTATGGACACTAAACTAACAAATTATACTTCAAATATATTATTAATATATAAAATTTCTCATTAAAGTGTGCCAAAATAAAAATCACGCAACCAATAAATTTATTGGTTGCGTGATTTTCTACATTTCTTTCATTTTTATTCGCATCAAAGCTCTCATAAGTGACATTTTTGCTCTTTCTATGTCTATATCTATATCTTTGTCTTGCTTTAACCTTTTTTCTGCTCGTTCTTTAGATCTTTTAGCCCTTTGAACATCTATCTCTTCTGGCCATTCACAAGCATCACAAAGCATTATAATTTCATCTCTAGTTACTTTTAAAACTCCTGATGAAGAAAAAAATTCTTTTTTTTCTTTCTTAGTATTAATAAACTGTGAAATAGTAGGTTTTAATGCAACTATTGAAGGTACATGTTTAGGCAAAATACCTATTTGTCCTTCTACACTTTCTGTATTAAGCTGAACTATTTCTTCATGATGAAATTCTCTATCTGCAGTAATTATTTTTAGATTCATAAACTCTGCCATATAATCTATCTCCTAATTTTTAGACATATCCTTAGCTTTCTCAACCGCTTCTTCTATAGTACCTACAAATAAGAACGCAGATTCTGGTATGTCATCATGCTTACCTTCTATAATTTCTCTAAATCCTCTTACTGTTTCCTTAACCGGGACAAACTTTCCCTTCATACCTGTAAATTGCTCTGCAACAGTAAATGGCTGTGATAAAAATCTTTGAACTTTTCTTGCTCTTGATACAACAATTTTGTCTTCTTCTGAAAGCTCATCAATTCCAAGAATAGCAATTATATCTTGAAGTTCTTTATATCTTTCGAGTATATGCTTAACTTTCATAGCTGTTTCATAATGTTCTTCCCCACTTACTCTTGGATCTAATATTCTAGAAGTAGATTCTAATGGATCTACAGCTGGATAAATTCCAAGTTCAACAATACTTCTTGAAAGAACTGTTGTAGCATCAAGGTGAGAAAAAGTTGTCGCAGGCGCTGGATCAGTTAAATCATCTGCTGGAACATATACAGCTTGAACTGATGTTATTGAACCATGCTTTGTTGAAGTTATTCTCTCCTGTAGTGCGCCCATTTCAGTTGCAAGTGTTGGTTGATACCCAACTGCACTTGGTATTCTTCCCAGCAATGCAGAAACTTCTGACCCCGCTTGTGTAAATCTAAATATATTATCTATGAATAAAAGTACATCCTGTCCTTGATCTCTAAAATATTCCGCCATAGTCAGTCCTGTAAGGGCTACTCTCATTCTAGCTCCTGGTGGTTCATTCATTTGGCCAAATACTAAAGCAGTTTTATTAATAACTCCTGATTCTTTCATTTCATAATATAGATCATTACCTTCTCTTGTTCTTTCTCCAACCCCTGTAAAAACAGACAATCCACCATGCTCTTTTGCTATATTGTTGATAAGTTCTTGAATAAGAACTGTTTTACCAACACCAGCACCACCGAATAATCCTATTTTACCACCTTTTTGATATGGTGCAATTAAATCTATTACCTTAATACCAGTTTCAAACATTTCAGGTTCAACAGATTGTTCTGCAAAACCTGGAGCTGATCTATGTATCGGATAATATTCTTCCCCTTTAAAGCTTTCTTCTTTATCAATAGTTTTTCCAAGTACATTAAATAATCTTCCAAGTATTGAATTACCAACAGGCACTGATATAGGTTTACCTGTATTTACAGCATCCATTCCCCTTTTTAAACCTTCTGTAGGTTCCATTGCTATAGTTCTTACTATATCGTCTCCTATATGTTGTTCAACTTCTGTTACAAGTATTTTATCATCTATCTTTATTTCTATGGAATTATATATATTAGGAAGACTATCCGAATCAAATTTTATGTCTACAACAGGACCTATAACCTGTACAACTTTACCAACGTTTTGTGACATAATACACCTCCCTTTTAATTTAATTGTAAGTTGAAAATTATTAAGGATTTTAAAATCTTTAACTATAAATTTTCAATTTACAACTATTTTTGTGCTTCTGCACCACCAACTATTTCTGATATTTCTTGAGTTATAACACTTTGTCTTATTCTATTGTATTTTAAGTTAAGCTTTTCTAATAAATCATTAGCATTTTTGGTAGCTCCATCCATAGCGGCCATCCTAGCTCCTTGTTCACTAGTTTTAGAATTCAACATAAAATTTAATACAGTTTGATTTAAATAAATATTCGAAATATTCTTTAAAATCTCTCTACTTTCAGGTTCATATTCTATATAATCTTTGTGAGACTTCTCAAAAGTTACAGGTGTATATTCAAAAGGAAGTATTTTTCTAACCTTTACTTCTTGCTTTACCGAAGAAATAAATTCAGTATATACAATATTTATTTCTCCTACTTCACCCTTTTTATATAATGCTAAAGCTTTATTTACAATAATCCTTGCTTCTTTAATGGTAGGCATATCTGGAATTTCAACATATTCTGCAATACAATCATATCCTAATTTTTTAAAATACATTCTTCCTTTTTGTCCTACTATAATCAAAGGTGAGTTTTCTCTTTCCCCAGATATTTGCTGTACCGTTTTTGTAACTACATTTCCATTAAACCCACCACATAATCCTGCATCAGATGTAAGTGCAATATATAACTTTTTATTACTTTCATTACCATATATATATATATTATTTTTATCTTCTATATCATTTAGCATCCTATTTATAATATCTTTAAAATAATTATAATATATATTATTTGCTTCTAAGCTTTGTCTTGATTTTCTAAGTTTAGAGGTGGCAACAAGTCCTACAGCTTTTGTTATCTTTTTGGTATTATTGATTGATTTAATCCTTCGCTTTATAGCAACTAATCCTGCTCCTGCCATATTTCACCTCCTAAAGATAAGACTAACCTTAAGCTAAAAAGATTTTTTTAAATTCTTCTATAGACTTATCAAGTTCATCTTTGATAGAATCTGTTAATTGTTTTTCTTCTAATATTTTTTTACCCAAGCTTCTATGGTGAGTATCTATATACTCTAAAAATTCATTCTCGAAATTTTTAATTTCAGATACTTTGATATCAGTTAGGTAATTATTAACAGATGCATACAAAATCATTATTTGCTTTTCTACTGGCATAGGGCTATATTGTTGTTGATTTAATATTTTTACTATACGCTTACCTTTTTCAAGTCTAGATTTTGCTTCTTTATCAAGATCTGAACCAAACTGTGCAAAGGCTGCAAGTTCTCTATACTGTGCAAGTTCCAATCTCAAAGTTCCGGTAACCTGCTTCATAGCTTTTATTTGAGCATTACCACCAACACGTGAAACTGATATACCTGCATTTACTGCTGGCTTTTGTCCTGCATAAAACAACTCAGTTTCTAAAAATATTTGACCATCAGTAATAGATATAACATTCGTTGGTATATATGCTGTAACATCTCCCGCAAGAGTTTCTATTATTGGTAATGCTGTTAAAGAACCCCCACCTAACTCATCAGAAAGTCTAGCAGCTCTTTCAAGTAATCTTGAATGAATATAAAATACATCTCCTGGATATGCTTCTCTTCCAGGTGCTCGTCTTAATAGTAATGCCATTGTTCTATAAGCTACAGCATGCTTTGATAAATCATCATATACTACAAGAACATCTTCTCCTCTATGCATAAAATATTCTCCCATACTACATCCTGCATATGGTGCTAAAAACTGAAGTGGTGCTGAATCTGAAGCTGTCGAAGTTACTACTATTGTATAATCCATAGCTCCCATTTCAGTTAACGTGTTTACAATATGTGCTACTGTAGATTGCTTTTGACCAACAGCAACATATATACACTTAACATTTTTTCCTTTTTGATTTAATATGGTATCTATTGCAATAGCAGTTTTACCTATCTGTCTATCCCCAATAATAAGTTCTCTTTGTCCTTTTCCAATTGGTATCATAGAGTCTATTGCTTTAATACCTGTTTGAAGTGGCTCCTTAACTGATTGTCTTTCTATAACTCCAGGTGCCTCAACTTCAATAGGTCTAGTTTCTGTATTTCTTATAGGACCCTTATCATCAAGCGGCTGTCCTAATGAATTTACAACTCTTCCAACTAAGGCATCCCCAACAGGAACTTCAACCACCTTACCTGTACTTTTTACTACATCTCCTTCTTTAATGCCCTCTTCATGACCTAGCAAAACACACCCTACATTATCTTGCTCAAGATTAAGAGCCATTCCATATACGTTGTTAGGAAATTCTAATAATTCCCCTTCCATACAATCATCCAATCCGTAAACTCTAGCTACACCATCACCTATTTGAATTATTGTACCTGAGTCTACTGTCTCAATTTTCTTTTCATACTTTTCTATTTCTTTTCTGATTATTGAAGTAATTTCATCAGGTCTTACGTTCATAGACTCACCTCTTTTCCATTCAATAACTATTCACTTAATACTGATTTTTTAATTTCTTCAAACTTTGATTTTATACTTCCATCTATTACATCATCACCTACTCTGATATAAACACCACCAATCAAAGTTTTATCTATTTCTTCTTTCAATATTATTGTTTTATTGTATTTTACCTCTAGCTTTTCAATCATTTCTTTTCTTTCATTTTCATTTAATGAAATTACAGTTTTAACATTAGCAACAAGGATATTTTGCTTTTTTAAATGGATTGTCTCCATTTCTTTAAATTTTTCTTCCATATAGAGAATTCTATCTTTTTCTATTAATAAAAGAATAAAACTTAATAAGTCATCATAAATTTTGCCTTTAAAAATCTCCTCAAATATTTTCTTTTTCTTTGAAGTGCTTATTTCGGGATGTTTAATAATCTTATTTATTTCTTCGTTATTTTTTATTAATTCAATAATTTCTTTTCCTTCTTCTAAGTATTCTTCAACTTTTCCTTTTCCTTCAGCAACTTCATAAAGAGCAAGAGCATATCTTTTATCTAAATATTCATACATAATTAATTACCTACCTTAGCAATAAAATCCTCTATAAGTTGTCTATGCTTTTCCTCATCTATTGACTCTTCTAAAGCTTTTGAAGCTAATTGTATAGCTAGATTTATTGTATTATCTTTAATCTCATCTTCTACTTTTTCTTTTTGTCTTTTTATTTCTTTTGTAGCTCTTTCTATAATTTTTTCTGCTTCTACATGCGCTTCGCCAATTATCTCCTGAGATACTTTTTCTGCTTTTACTTTATAATCTTCAACTAACTTTTTCCCTTGAGCCTTTGATTCTTTTATTTTGTTTTCATTTTCATTCTTCAGAAATTCTGCTTGTTTTCTATCTTCTTCTGCTTGCTTAATATTACTTTGTATTTCATTCTTTCTTGAGTCTATAGTTTTATTTACAGGTTTAAATAAAAAGCGATTTAAGATAAAATACAGAATCATAAAATTTATTATAGTGTATAGTATCTTAGGCAAATAAATTTTCATATTTCATTGAAGCCTCCCTTCAGGCTTATTTGTTAAAGCGTTGTTTTTATAATGTTACTTTAAATACTAACAATAGTCCTATAAGAAATCCATAAATAGCAGTTGCTTCTGATAATGCTCCTCCCACTACTAATGTACTCATAATTTTTCCGCTTGCTTCTGGCTGTCTTGATACAGCTTCAACAGCTTTAGATGTAGCATTTCCTGTTCCTATTCCTCCACCAATACATGCTATAGCAGCTAATCCAGCTCCGATTGCTGACATTCCAGCAACAAATGCTTCTGAACTAATATTCATATTCTGTTCCTCCTATTTTTTTTATTTTTAAATGTTAAATATATAAATAATCACAATAATATATGATTATATTTTATCTTTTGTTTTTATATTTAGTGTTCTGATATTACTTTAATATTTATCATAGTTAACATAACAAAGATTAACATTTGAATAGAACCATCGAATACATCAAAATAAAAATGAAATGGTACAGGCAGTCCCAATTGAGCAATTCCTAGTGGTGTTTTGCCCAATGCATCATAAATAAGTTTCATAATAACAGTAGCCGCAGTTATATTACCAAATAATCTTAGACTTAACGATATAGGTAGCATTACCCTTTCCATTATGTTTATAGGCAATAATGGTATTATAGGCTTAGCATAACCAATAAAATATCCTTTAATGCCTTGCTTTTTAATTGCATATACTTGTATCACCAAGAATGTTATTAATGCTACTCCTAATACAATATTAAAATCTTTAGTAGGAGGCTCAACGCCAAATAGTCCTGTCAAATTCATAAATAGTAAAAACAATACTAAAGTTCCTATATAAGATACGAAGCCTTTACACTTCTCTCCCATATTACTAATTACAAGATTATTTATAGAATCAACAAATATTTCAACTACATTCTGTTTCTTATCAGGAATTTTCTTCAAATCTTTAGTTAACACTATAGCAGCTATAGCAATAACTATAATTATTGCCCACTGAATAACAATATCCTCAGTAATTCCAAAGTACCTTCCTAAAAAATTATTTAATGGTTCTACATTAAGTTCCATTCGTCCACTTCCTTTTATTTGTTGTTTTGTGAATATAATCCATATATTATTAACGAAATAAGATGTATATTGTATCCCAACATGTATGCTAATACATTAAACTTATTATATGTAAATAACACAGCTCCTATTATTCCTACTATAAGAACCCTTAAAGCATAACTTAAAGTTATTACAGCATTATTATTTAAATTATTTTTGGTAAATGCATAATTTACTGCATAACTATTTATGTAAAAGTTAATAATAGCTAGTATAAATCCTAATAATGAAACCAACACATATTCTCTATATATTCGAAACATTGTAAAAATGAACAATATTCCCAATATATAGTCTATAAACGTTATTTTCCTTAACATGATGTGAAGTTCGCCATCTTTTTTCATTTTTCCTCCAAGTTTCGATATAATACATTTTATTATATTACTCATGTATTTATATTCAAATCTCAAATATCTTCATATTTCTATATATTTCTTTAAATTTTATTGTTTTTAGAGAATTTTCCTTTATTTTCAATGAATCTCTTTATTTAAAAATCATTTCTTGGTTTCCCGCCATATGTGAATGAAAGCAAACACTCTTACTCTTTTTTCTGAATTTTTAAATGTTTTTAATTGTTATTAAGTAACTGTTTACATTCGTATATAATTATAATTATCTAATTACCTCTATATGTACTTAATCAATTACCCAGGTAATATTTGAACAACCGTCTTTTAGATTATTCAATTTTTCTTCTTTACTTAATTTTAGATTTATACAATTATAAATTATATTTTGTACTATATTATATAAATTATTGCAAAAAAAAAGAGAAGTTTGTTTTAAAGTTTTTATAAACTAACTCTCAACATTCTCTCACTTCTCTTTTTATATTATTCTTTTTTTAAATTATTATCTTTCAACTATAACAGCTGTTCCCATTCCTCCACCTATACAAAGTGTTGCTAAACCTTTTTTAGCATCTCTTTTTTCCATTTCGTATAGTAAACTAATAAGAATTCTTGCTCCAGAGCATCCAATTGGATGTCCAAGTGCTATAGCTCCACCATTTACATTTACTTTATCCATATCAAAGTTTAAGTCTCTTGCTACTGCTAAACTTTGAGCTGCAAATGCTTCATTAGCTTCTATTAAATCTATATCATCTATAGTTAAATCAGCTTTTTCAAGAGTAACTCTTGTAGCTCCTACCGGTCCATACCCCATTATTGAAGGGTCTACACCTTTTGATCCGTAAGAAACAATTTTAGCCATTGGTTTAATTCCTAATTCTTGTGCTTTTTCTTCACTCATAATAACTAGTGCAGCCGCTCCATCATTAATTCCTGAAGCATTTCCAGCTGTAACTGTTCCATCTTTCTTAAAAGCTGGTCTTAATTTAGCTAAACCTTCAGCAGTTGCTCCAAATCTAGGGAATTCATCAGTATCAAATACTACTTCTCCCTTTCTAGTTTTCATTACAACCGGAACAATTTCATCTTTGAATCTACCTTCTTTAACTGCTTTTTCTGCTAGATTTTGAGATCTTACAGCAAAAGCATCTTGTTCTTCTCTAGTTAAGCTCCATTGTTCAGCTATGTTTTCTGCAGTTATTCCCATGTGATAGTTATTGAAAGCATCCCATAAACCATCTTTTATCATTGTATCAGTTAATTTTGCATCTCCCATTCTTTGTCCCCATCTAGCACCATTCATAGTGTAAGGAGTAGCTGACATATTTTCCATTCCACCTGCTACAACAATATCTACATCTCCAGCTTTTATCATTTGAGCTGCAAGTGATACTGCTCTTAGTCCTGAACCACAAACTTTATTTATAGTAAATCCTGGAGTTTCAACTGGAAGACCTGCTTTTACTAACGCCTGTCTAGTTGTATTTTGTCCTTGTCCAGCTTGTAAAACATGACCCATTATAACTTCTTCAACTTGTTCTGGTTTAACTCCTGCTCTATTTAATGCTTCTTTTATAACAATAGTTCCTAATTCAGTTGCTGGAACATCCTTTAAACTTCCCCCATATTTTCCAACAGGTGTTCTTACAGCACTTGCGATAACTACGTTTTTCATTATAATCCCCTCCGAATTTGAAATTTAATTAGACACTTCTGCGTCGTTACCTTGATTATACACTTTATTTTCCATTTTTTCAATAAAACTTTGTTTAAAATTTATCAATTTTTCATGGATTTTCCACCTTTTTATTTTATTTACGTAAGTTATCTAATATAATCTCAACTATTCTATTTGATGCATTACCATCTCCATAAGGATTTATTGCCTTGCTCATTTTATTATATTCATTCTCATTATTTAATAAAATATTTGCTTCTTTTATTATATTTTCTTTACTATATCCCACAAGCTTTACCGTTCCAGCCTCTTTAGCCTCTATTCTTTCAGTTACATCTCTTAATACCAAAACAGGTTTGCCGAGATGAGGTGCTTCTTCTTGTATTCCACCTGAATCAGTCATAACCATATAGCATTTTTTCATAAGATTATGTGTTTCTTTAGTATTTAAAGGGGGTAATAAATGAATTCTTTCTATTCCTTCTAAGTATTCGTGTGTAGTTTTTTTAACAATTGGATTGGGATGTACAAGATAAATCATCTCCACATTTTGATTTTTATCTATAATTTCAGTCAACGATTTACATATATTTTTAATACCTTCTCCCCAGTTTTCTCTTCTATGAGCAGTAACCATTATCACTTGTTTATTATAATCTATTTTATTTAATTCCTCATTTTCAAATGCATATTCGTCTTCTATTGTATATTTCATCGCATCTATTACTGTATTTCCTGTAATAAATATATTTTCTTCCTTTATCCCCTCTTTTAATAAATTATTCTTAGCTCTAATTGTTGGAGCAAAATGTAAATCAGCCAAACTTCCTGTAAGCTTCCTATTCATTTCTTCAGGATAAGGGAAATATTTATTATTAGTTCTTAATCCCGCTTCCACATGTCCTACCTTTATTTTCTTATAAAAAGCAGCTAGTGCTGCTGCAAAAGTAGTTGTAGTATCTCCATGTACTAAAACTATATCTGGATTTTCCTTATCAAAAACTTTTTCTAGATTATTAAGAACTCTTGTAGTAATCCCATTTAAACTTTGCTTTTCTTTCATTATGTCTAAATCATAATCAGGCTTTATTTGGAAAAGTTCTAAAACTTGATCTAACATTTCCCTATGTTGTGCTGTTACACACACTCTTGATTCTATTCCCTCTGTAATTTCTAATTCTTTGATAAGTGGAGCCATTTTAATTGCTTCAGGTCTAGTGCCAAAAATACTCATAACCTTTATATTCTTCATAACTTCAACTCCTAACTTTTTTCATTCTCTATGTTCAAAAAATCCACATTTCCATGCTGCCAAAACTATTACTAATACAACAATAGTCAGTAGAAAGTATGATCTTATTGTACTTATTTGCATTGCTATTATTGAAATTCCCCCTAATACAGCACTTGTAAGGTACATAATTAAAACTACCTGCCTTTGACTAAGTCCCATATCAAGTAATCTATGATGTAAGTGTCCTCTATCTGCCTGCATAATAGGCTTACCATTAATTTTTCTTCTTATCATGGCAAAAAGTGTATCATATATTGGAAGTCCAAAAGCTAAAATAGGAACTGCTATTGCAAAAGCTGTAGCTGATTTAATTGTTCCCATTAAGGATATGGCTGAAAGTAAAAATCCTAATAATTGTGCTCCCGTATCCCCCATAAAAATAGACGCAGGATTATAATTATAAGGTAAAAATCCGAAAATTGCTCCACTTAAAATAGCAGTTAATAACGCTGCTTCCCTTCTACCATTTAGTACTGCAATAATAAAAATCGTAACTGAACAAATAAATGCTACTCCAGCTGCTAATCCATCTACACCATCTATTAAATTAATAGCATTAGTAATTCCTACAACCCAAAATATTGTTATTGGTATAGATAACCACCCTAACTTTAAAAATAAGCTATCTGATGGAAAAGGATTTGTAATAACGCTTATTTCAATTCCAAATAAAATAAGCGTTACCGCTGCTGATACTTGGAATAAAAGTTTTTGCCATGGTCTAATATCTCTTAAATCATCAATTAACCCACCAATTACAATAATCGTTGCGCCTATAAGTATACCTATTTCAGATTTTGCTAACTTTCCATCTTTTAAAAGCATAGTAATTAAAAAAGAAACATATATTGCCATTCCGCCAAGAAGAGGGATAGGCTTTTTATGTATTTTTCTTGTATCCTTTGGTACATCAATAGCATTAACTCGAACTGCAAATTTCTTAATAAAAGGCGTTAATATAAATGATATTATTGTAGAAATTATTGTTAAAATCTTTATACTATCCATAATTAAATTCTAACCTTCCTTTTGTTAACTTTAATAAGAATCTTCTCCTGTTAATGAATCATCTTTATCTATCCATTCCTGTACATCAATAATTCTAAACTCTATTTCTGTATCCCTTACAATTACTCTAGCTATTCCTGCATTTATTATAAATCTTTTACAAAGTAAACATGGTGCAGCTTTTTCCACTAATTCACCTGTACTCATTTCTTTACCAACAAGATACATAGTTGCCCCTATCATGTCTTGTCGCCTTGAGGATATTATTGCGTTTTGTTCAGCATGAACTGATCTACAAAGTTCATACCTTGTACCTCTTTCAACCTTTAGTTCTTCTCTTCTACAGTATCCTAAATCACAACAATTTTTTCTTCCTCTAGGTGCTCCTGAATAACCAGAAGCCATTATCTCATCATGCTTAACAATTATAGCTCCAAAGTTACGTCTAAGACATGTTCCTCTCTCAAGTATTGTTTGGCAAATATCTAAATAATAATTATGTTTATCTATTCTCTCCATATATATATCACTCTAACCTTTCTTAAAAATGTCTCTACATTTATACAATCATTTATATTTTATACTATAAACGGTATAATTGAAAGAGTTATAATAAATAGAATAATGTTACGTTGAAACATTATTCTATGGAAAGTTGAAAATTGACAACAGAAAATAAAAAAACAAGTATACAATCAACATATGGCAATGAATGGTTATTTATGTTTTAATAATACAAAACTTGAATTTTAAAATAGAAAAGAACCTAAATACAGATAAATTCTATATTTAGGTTCTTTAATTTTCTTATTTTATTTAAGTTTTCTATAAGGAAAACTTGCTTCTATTTCAACTTTCACTTTTAAATTATCAACTGAAAACGCGTTGTGATTTTCTTATTTTGTTCCAAAAAGTCTATCTCCAGCATCTCCAAGTCCTGGTACTATATATCCAAGTTCATTTAATTTTTCATCAATTGCAGCAACATAGATATCTACATCTGGATGTGCATCCATAACTGCTCTTACTCCTTCTGGTGATGAGATAAGGCACATTAATCTTATGCTTTGCGCACCTCTCTTTTTAAGTGCTTCAATAGCATCTATTGCAGAACCACCTGTAGCAAGCATTGGATCTGTAACTATTATCTCTCTTTCTTGTATATCTTGAGGCATTTTACAGAAATATTCTACTGGTTTTAAAGTTTCTTCATTTCTATACATACCTATATGTCCAACCTTAGCAGCTGGTATAAGTCTAAGCATTCCATCAACCATTCCAAGACCAGCTCTTAAAATAGGAACTATAGCAACTTTCTTTCCTGCAAGCATTTTACATTTTGTTTTACATATTGGTGTTTCTATCTCTACTTCTTCTAATGGTAAATCACGAGTAACCTCATAAGCCATAAGCATAGCAACTTCTTCTACTAGTTCTCTAAAATCTTTTGAACCTGTGTCCTTATTTCTTATAAAAGCTAATTTATGTAAAATTAGCGGATGTGCTATTTGTGTTACTTTACTCATTTTAAATTCCTCCTATGCTATTTTTATTTTTATTTTATATTTTTATTTTGAATATTTTTTTTCAATTTCAGTTATTTTATTCACTCTATTTGCATGTCTTCCACCTTCAAATTCACAATTTAAAAACGTATCAACAATATCAAGAGCAAGACCTTCTCCAACAACTCTCTGACCCATAGCAAGTATATTTGCATTGTTATGTTGTCTAGTAGCATGTGCACTAAATGTATCATGACATAATGCAGCTCTTATTCCTGGAACTTTATTTGCAGCAATACTTATTCCTATTCCTGTACCGCATATTAATATTCCAAAATCAAAGTTTTTAGCTGCAACTTCTTCTGCAACTTGCAAACTATAATCTGGGTAATCACAAGATTCTTCATTAAGTGTTCCAAAATCTTTAACTTCTATACCTTTTTTTTCTAAATACTTTATAACAGCATTTTTTAATTGGAAACCACCATGGTCAGATCCCATTGCTATTTTCATGTAAATTCCTCCTAAACTGTATTTTATTGCAAAAAAAGAAGATATCAGCATTATTAAATACCATTATCTTCCTTTATTTTATTTAACAACAAATCTATACTCTTTTTAAGTATATCAAAAGTTTTTTTATAAACCTTTAACTCTCCACCATAAGGATCTACTATATCCTCTTTTAGTTCAACATATTCATTTAAAGTAAATAATTTATCACTATACTGAGGAAATCTGCCTATTAAAGCATCTCTAATATATCCTGTCATAGTCAATATTAAATCACATTCTTTTAACATTTCTTCTTCTAATTGAACAGCTTTTCTATCACTCAAATCAATTAAAAAATTATCTTTTATTAAGGTAACAGTATTTTTAGAGGTTTTGCTTCCAGGAATAACTGCAATACCAGCAGAAATAGCTTCTACACCATCTAAAGTTGATATTTGATTGAATATTGCTTCTGCCATACAACTTCTACATGTATTACCTGTGCAAACAAATAGAACCCTCATACTATACCTCCTTTTTATAAATTACTAAACTATGTATATAACTTTTTCTAAGCTTTTATAATATCAAATCCAGCTGCTTTCTTTAGTCTATTCATAATAGCGATTCCCATTCCTTTTTCATCAAAAGCCTCAGATAATATTATATCCACTTTTTCATCATCAAATTCTCTTAAAACTTGAAATAGATTTTTGCCTATACTATATAAATCTTCTCTGCTACCTAAAGATTTAATTATAGCATTAGAATACTCCTCAATAGTTTCATCAGTTGCCATAATTCCAACCTTCATATTTGCATCTATATAATTTTGCACTATTTCTTGTATTTTTGCAATACTTTTTTTCAAATCTCCAGTAATAATTTTTACCGGTGCTTTTGGTGCATAATGTCTGTATTTCATTCCAGGTGCTTTAGGCTTAAAATTTTCCTCAGGTTTTTTCATAATAGCAGGATCTATATATACCCTATCATCAATTTCCCTCAACATTTCAACAGTAATACCACCAGGTCTTAAAATACATGGAGGATCTACTGTACAATCAACAATTGTAGATTCAAGACCTACATTACACTTTTCTCCTCCAATTATATAGTCAACTTTCCCATCCAAATCTTGAATACATCTTTCTATTTCTGTAGGACTAGGTCTACCTGATATATTAGCTGAAGGTGCTGCTATTGGAACTCCCGCTTCTTTTATAAGGCCTTTCGCCACGTTATTTGCAGGCATTCTTATTCCTACACTTTCAAGTCCTGCACTTGTCACACTAGGAATTTCATCTGATTTCTTCATTATTAAAGTTAAAGGTCCCGGCCAAAATTCTTCCATCATTTTTTTTGCTATTAGTGGTACTTCTTTAACAAACTGTTCAATATTAAAATCCGCTACATGAATAATAAGTGGATTATCTTGTGGTCTTCCTTTAGCTATAAATATTTTTTGTACAGCTTCATCATCTAAAGCATTAGCTCCAAGTCCATAAACTGTTTCTGTAGGAAATGCCACGAGGCCTCCATTACGTATGATTTTGCCAGCCTTTTCTAACACTTTCATATTTGGTTTTTCTTTATTTAACAATTCAACTTTTGTATTCATTCTTATTCACTTCTTTACATATAGAATTATTCATTACTTTGTATTTTATTACAATAAATTAGTAATTACAAGCCCCAATATTATTCCAAAGAAAATATTAAAGGTTATACTCCTACCTTTCCAAAGCTCTAGTGCCTCTGGAAGCATTTCTCCAAAAATTACATAAAGCATTATACCCGAAGTAATACTTAAACATGCACCCAATAAATTCGATGATATATTTCCTATATATGCTCCGATCCATCCCCCTATTACAGTAGGTAAAGCAGTTATAAATGCATAAATCATTATCTTATAAGACCTAATTTTAGCTGCCATTAAAGGCGCAGATACAGCTATTCCCTCAGGAATATCATGAATTGCTATAAGTAAACTCATCTTAATCCCCAAGCTTCCGCTAGCTAAAAATCCTGCTCCCATTATAATACCTTCTGGAAAATTATGAATCATAAGACCTACAGCAGCCATAAAAGCCACCTTACCGTGGCTGGTATTAAACATTTCCTTATTACCACTTATTATATCTATAATAACAATAATTAAAACTCCTATAAAAGATAAAAGAATGGAACTTAAAAAATTTATATTTGTTACAGCCTCTGGTATTAAATCAAACATTACAATAGATAACATAAGACCTGCTGCAAAAGCATTTATATTTCCTATTAGTTTCTTAGATGGATTTTTTATAATTATACCCACAGATGCTCCAATCATAGTACCAGTTAAAGAAAATAAACTTGCTAACGTTACTATAACAATAAATTCATTCAACAAATTAATACCCCCATTTCTATTTTATAAATATTTTAGTAAATGGGAGTTTATTCTCTAATTTCTATACTCTTTTATTTTTTCTATTGCATCATCTGTAAAATGAGCTTTAACACAATATCTATATATCATATCTAAAAGCTCATATTTATAATATCCACCTTTATTTACTATTAAGTAATAATATTGTTTTTGTAAATTTTCCACTTTAAAATTAATATTGAATCCTTGAGCTAAAGTATATTTTTTTAAAAATTTACTATCCATCACCTTAATCTTATCATTTCTCATTCTAGATTTTAAAATCATTATTATTTTCATATCTTTTCCTTGGTTAATAGTATGGACAAACATAACCTTGTCACATATTATAGTATACTTGCCTCTCCAAAGACCATTTTTAATTTTCATATTGTTTCTATATTCAAATTTTAATATTTCTTTATGCGTACGTGTTAATATAGTAATGATTATTAAAAATTCTATAATTAATAGATATGCTATGAAGAAAAAGGAGAATCTTTTGGTCAAAACTACCGTAATTGGAAGAAATAAAAAAATAAAGCTCATAGATAGCCAAAATCTTTTAAAAGACTTTTTCTGCTTTCTAATTGCTTTATTTATATTCATAATTACACCTCAATAAAAACTTTATTTTTAGGTTTATTCATTATTTCCCATTGATTTCATTTTTTCAGCTTGTTCAACAGTTATCAACGCATCTATTACTTCATCCATATCTCCATCAAGATAAGAATCTAATTTGTATAAAGTAAGTCCTATTCTATGATCTGTTATTCTTCCTTGAGGATAATTGTAAGTTCTTATTCTTTCACTTCTATCTCCTGAACCAACTTGACTCTTTCTATCAGCTGCTATTCCTGCATTTCTTTCTGCTTCTGCTTTTTCAAAAAGTCTAGCTTTTAATACCTTTAACGCTTTTTCTTTATTTTTAAGCTGTGACTTTTCATCTTGACATGATACTACAATTCCTGTTGGCAAGTGAGTCATTCTAACTGCAGAGTCTGTAGTATTTACGCACTGTCCACCATTTCCAGATGCTCTAAACACATCTACTTTTATATCGTTAGGATCTATGTGTATATCAACATCATCAACTTCTGGTAATACAGCTACAGTTGCTGTAGATGTGTGTATTCTTCCACTTGATTCAGTATCAGGTACTCTTTGAACTCTATGAACTCCACTTTCAAATTTCATTTTACTATAAGCTGCATCCCCTCTTAGCATGAATACAACTTCTTTAAATCCACCAATATCCGTTTCATTAGCACTGATAAACTCACTTTTCCATCCATGACGTTCAGCATATCTAGTATACATTCTGAAAAGATTAGCAGCAAATAATGCAGCTTCATCTCCACCTGCTCCACCTCTTATTTCAATAAATACATTTTTATCATCATTAGGATCCTTAGGAAGTAGTAATATTTTCAATTCTTCTTCGTATTGAGTTTTAGCTTCTTCAAGTTCTTTTATCTCTTCTTGAAGCATTTCTTTAAGTTCTCTATCATTCTCTTCTTGAAGCATTTCTTTATCAGCATCTAAATCTTCTAAAGCCTTTTTGTATTCCTTATACTTATTAACTATTACTTCTAATTCAGCATGCTCTTTGCATAACTTTCTCCACTCATTTTGATTAGCCATAACTGATGGGTCACTAATTTTTATAGATAATTCCTCATACTTATTTTCTATAAACTCTAGTTTATCTAACATTGATTTATCACTCCGTATTCATATTTTCACATTTTAATATTATATCACAATTATATAGCAGTTGACAATTGACAGCTTCTAACACTTTAGTTTTTCAACCTTCCTATAACTACTCTATCTAATCCAGCCAAATCTTTAATGCATTTTACTTCTTTAAATCCATTCTCAATCAAAATATTTTGTACATCTTCTTTTTGGTCATGACCTATTTCAAATCCTATCATTCCATCTTGATTTAGAACCCTTAAACTTTGTTCTGTTATCCTTCTATAAAACTCTAATCCATCTTCTCCACCACAAAGAGCGATGTATGGTTCATAATCTTTAACATCTTCCATAAGAGTAGGAATAACTTCTTTCCTAATATATGGAGGATTAGACAAAACCACATCAAACTTTCTTTTGTTATGTATAGCTTCTTCTAATAAATCACTTTTATAACATTTTATTCTATCTTGAAGCATAAATTTATTTATATTTTCCAAAGTAACTTCATAAGCTATTTCTGATATGTCATAGCAACAAATCTTAGTATCGTCCAAAATTTTTCCTACTGAAATTCCAATAGCACCACTCCCACAACACACATCACAAATTTCTGTATAATTATTTTCTTTTATTTTCTCCAATGCTTCTTCTACTAAAATTTCAGTATCACTTCTAGGAATAAGAATTCCCTGTCTTACATTAAAATTTATACCCATAAATTCACATTCACCTAATATATACTTTACAGGCATTTTATTTTTTCGAAGTTCTATTAAATCAAAATATTCTTTTGAAGTTTCTTCATGAATTTCTAAATCCCTGTTTAACATTATAAACATTTTATCCCTCTTTAAAACCTTCTGAAGTAAAAGTTGAGCATCCAGCATATACGTTTCTATATTTTCAACTTTTAAAATATCATATGCTTTTATTAGCAAATCACCTATTTTCAAAATAACACTCCTTTCTAAATAAACACCTAAACACAAATTTATATGATTAAAAATCACTTGCAAAAGCAAGTGATTTTTAATCATATATTCCATTCTTATACTTTTATAGTATTTTACTTTCTAGTATTGAGTCATTTTGTTTTTCAAAATTTATATCTTCATTATTTATTTCTTCATTAAGAATAACTTTTTCATTCTCTTCTAATTCAATATTTTCTATATCGCTGGCTTTTTCCTTTATGCTTTCTACTGTTTCTATCCCTTCTGCTACCTTCAGAGATACTATAGCAACCTCTAATTGACTTAAATCCGGTTCTCTAGTTGTAAGTTTTTGAAGCATAAGCCCTGGATATGCCAATATGTTTGAAAGTGCACCCTCACTTTTTCCCATCCATCTTATAAGTTCATAAGTTATCCCTGAAACTACTGGTAGTAGAACTATTCTATAAATAATTCTCTCTCCAATTGAATTCCAAGGTGTTAAAGAAAATAAAATTATGCTTACTGTCATTACTAAAAATAAAAAATTAGTACCACATCTTGGATGTAATCTTTCCTGTTTCTGAGCATTTTTCGGTATTAATTCTACATCTTTTTCATAACAAAATATAGTTTTATGTTCTGCTCCGTGATATTGAAAAACCCTCTTTATATCTTCCATTTTTCCTATAATGTATATATATATTAAAAATATACTAACTCTTATAAGCCCCTCAAAAATATTTAAGACTAAATTATTTTGTATATTTATTTTTTTGAATGCACTAGCTGCAAAGGTTGGAAGTATAAAAAATAATAAAACTGAAAACATAAGTGAAAGTATAAGTGAAAAACCCATTATTACATCATTAGTTTTATCCTTAAATACACTTTCTACCCATTTATCAAGCTTTGATGGTTTTTCTTCGCCATCTTCTTCTTCAAAAAATGAAGCCGAATAATTTAATGTTTTAATTCCTAGAATTAAAGAATCAATAAGAGTAATAAATCCTCTTATTATTGGAAGTGAAAAAAATTTATTTCTTTTAGAAAGTGGTGTACTTTCTTCAAAATCAACTTCTATTTCCCCATTAGTTTTTCTTACAGCAGTAGCAACTCCTTTGCATCCTCTCATCATTACACCTTCAATTACCGCTTGCCCTCCAACAGAACACTTCTTTTTCATATAAACACCTCTTTTCACATACAACTATAGGCTTCCGTAGCTTTAATGATACAATACTTCTTCTTATTTTTCAAAGAAATTCATTCTTAATATTGTTACATAAATGTAAATTTTACAAATCACTCTTTTTTTCACTATACTTTTGTTTATATTCAAAATAGCAGCTTGCACAAAGTGATTGATACTCAATATTATCCTGATGATCTATAGCTATTTGCTTGCCTTCAAATACAAATTCATCATTTATTTTTCTTCCATTTAACACAGCTTTTTTACCACAAGTACAAATTGTTTTTAGTTCTTCTATACTATGTGCTAATAAAAGCAGTCTTGAACTTCCTTCAAACCCATTCATTTGAAAGTCAGTACGAAGTCCATAACAAATTGTTGGTATATCCATTGTTACAGCAATTTCAAATAATTGATCGATTTGATTTTTTGTGAAAAATTGCACTTCATCTGCTAATATGCAATCAATTTTTCCTTTCTCCTCAGTCCACTTTTCCACCTCATTACATATATTTTCATCTTTAGATAAAATCATGTCCACATTTCTTTTAACACCAAGCCTTGATACTACTTTGTTTCCACCTTTTGTGTCAGTTTCTGGTTTAATAATTATAACTTTCATTCCTCTTTCTTCATAGTTATGCGCTACCTGCAATAAGTTAGTTGATTTTCCGCTATTCATTGCTCCATATCTAAAATAAAGTTTACTCATATTATTTATGCCTCCATTATTTCGTTCTACTATATTAATTTACTAATTTATTTTACATTTATAGATATCTAATTTCAATATTTAAAATTGGATATCTAATTAAAATTTAACAATGTAATAATTTAAATTTCACATGCGATTTTTTATAATTTATCCCTTGAAAAAACTCTTTCAAATTGTTGCTATTTTATAACCCTTGTGTTATAATTTTAAGAGTTGACAATGCGGTTTGAATTATTCTAATAAAGAATAATCTTTATAAGCGAGGTGAAACAAAATGAAAGAAGGTTTACATCCTGAATATAATCATGACGCAGTAGTTAAATGCGCATGTGGAAATACTTTCACTACAGGTTCTACTAAAAAAGAACTTAAAGTTGATGTATGTTCTCAATGTCATCCTTTCTACACTGGAAAGCAAAAGATTTTAGACACAGGCGGAAGAGTAGAAAAGTTCATGAAGAAATACAACTTAAAGAAATAAAAAAGTTTTCTTTAAAAAATGGGAAAGATTTTATCTTTCCCATTTTTCTTTGCTAAACATATCTAAAAATTCTCTATTACTCTTTGTTTTACTCATTAAACCAATTAATTTTTCAGTTATATTTCCTATATTTCCTTCATTGTACATAACTTTTCTTATTCTAAATGAAGCATCTAATTCTTCTTTTGAAAGCAATAAATCTTCTCTTCTTGTTCCTGATTTATAAATATCTATAGCTGGGAAAATTCTTCTTTCTTCAAGTTTTCTATTTAGATGAACTTCCATATTTCCTGTTCCCTTAAACTCTTCAAAAATCATATCATCCATTCTGCTTCCTGTATCAACCAAAGCAGTTGCAAGAATTGTAAGGCTTCCACCTTCTTCAATGTTTCTTGCTGCTCCAAAGAATTTTTTAGGCATTATCAAAGCTCCTGGATCTAGTCCACCTGATAAAGTTCTTCCTGTTGGATTAATAGTCAAATTATATGCTCTTGCTAGTCTTGTTAAACTATCTAAAAGAACTATAACATCCTGTCCTTGTTCAACCATTCGTTTCGCTCTTTCAAGAACCATGTATGCAACCTTTGTATGATGTTCTGGTTCTTCATCAAAAGTTGAGTATATAACTTCACCATTAATAGATCTCTGCATATCAGTTACCTCTTCTGGTCTTTCATCTATTAAAAGAACTATCAATTTAGATTCTGGATGATTTTTAGATATGCTATGGGCTACTTTCTTAAGAAGTGTAGTTTTACCTGCCTTAGGCGGTGCAACTATTATACCTCTTTGCCCCTTACCTATCGGAGAAATTATGTCCATTAATCTTGAAGATAAATCTACTTGACTAGTTTCTAGTCTTAATCTTTCTGTTGGATAGATAGGCGTTAAAGTTTCAAATTTCTTTCTTCCCACAGCTTTTTCTGGATTTTCTCCATTTATCTTTTGAACATATAAAAGAGCTTGAAATTTTTCTCCTTCTTTTGCTGTTCTAACCTTTCCTTCTACTTCATCACCTGTTTTTAAGTTAAATCTTCTTATTTGTGAAGGTGAAACATAGATATCCTTAGGGCCTGTTAAATAATTTTCTCCTCTTAGAAATCCATAATTATTATTTTCTATGATTTCTAAAACCCCTTTTGCAGTATTAGATTCATGTATCATTTCTTTAAGATTTTTCTCTTTTCCTTCATTATTTTCTGTTTCAGTTTGATTTGCATTTTGTTTAGTTTCTTCTACATCTCTATGTACAACTTTAGGACTAATTTTTTCTCTTAATATCGTTCCATCTTTATTTATGGATGCAGGAGAATTCTCACCTATACACTTAATTAGTTCTGCCTTTTTCAGCTTAGAACTTCCTTTAATCCCTAATTCTTTAGCTATTTTTTTTAGTTCGACAACCGTCATACTTTCTAACTCTTTGTTTGTCAAAAATAGCACCTCCATATTCAATTTATTATTTATATTTAACCTTTGGGAAATAATTGACAGAGAAATATTTGAAAGGTATTACCTTTTAGATTATAACCTATTTTTTATTTTTTATCTACTTTTTTCACAAAAAAGTAATCTGAACATAAATTCCCCTTCAGATTACCTAATAATATTTCATAGTTAATTTTTTTATTTTTTCACTTCTTTTTATACTAACTCCTTTTACTAAAACATTGCATATATTTCTTTGTTTACTTCATTATATTTATTAATTTTTTCCTCAACCTTTTCAGTTTTACCTATAAAAAATATAGGCAACCCAACTTTTTCACATCCTCCGATTACCATCGTAGTCTTTATAAAATCTCCTATTCTATAGGTATAATAATGATATTCTCCACATATAGGACATTTAACCTGAAATTCAATTTCCTTATTATTAGTGCACTTTATATTAACTAATTCAAAATATTTAGATATATTTGTTATCTCAAAAATAGATACTCTCTTTAAATCATACTGTCCAACACAATTTTTAAAAGCTACACTAACAATAGTATCCATTACCACTGATTACACCTCCATATACCAATCTTATTTTAATAATTCTATTTGAAATTTATATTTCCTTCAAATTATATAATAATTTTTTGTAAACTATTCTATTAACCAGTAGTCAGATATCAGTAACCATTAAAGAAAGTTTTGCTAAAGCAAAACCTAAACTTAAATAAAAAAAGAGCAAGAACATAGATATTCTCTATATTCTTACTCTTTTTTTATGTTTATTTTTACTTAATTTAATTTTTTTAATTTTCTTTTCATTTTTCTTTGTAGCTACTGGTTAGTAGTCACTAGTTACTGAATGTTGCTTCGCAACATTCTTATTTATCGTTATTTAGTGAAGCTTTTATGAATTCTCTAAATAAAGGATGTGGTCTATTTGGTCTTGATTTAAGTTCTGGATGGAATTGAGTAGCTACAAACCAAGGATGTTCCTTAACTTCTACTATTTCAACCAATCTTTCATCAGGACTTACGCCTGTTATTTTAAGACCAGCTTCTGTTAATTCTTTTCTATATTCATTGTTAAATTCATATCTATGTCTATGTCTTTCATATATAACTTGCTGTCCGTAAGCTCTGAAAGCATTAGAATCTTCTTCTAATTTACAAGGATATAATCCAAGTCTCATTGTACCGCCTTTTTCATCAATATCCTTTTGTTCTGGCATTAAATCTATTACTGGATGAGTTGTCTTTTCATCTATTTCTGAACTATGTGCATCAGTATAAGCTAACATATTTCTAGCATATTCTATTACTGAGCACTGCATTCCAAGACATATTCCAAGGAAAGGTACTGCATTTGTTCTTGCATATTTTATAGCCTCTATCTTTCCTTCTACTCCTCTATCACCAAAACCGCCAGGAACTAATATTCCATCTACATCTTTTAGGTAATCGACAACATTTTCAGAAGTTACATCTTCTGAGTTTATCCACTTAATATCTACATTTGAGTTATTTGCAAAACCACCATGATTTAAAGCTTCTACAACTGAAAGATAAGCATCATGAAGTTCAACATACTTACCAACAAGTCCTATAGTTACATTTTCTTTTAAATTTTTAACTTTATTAACTAATTCTAACCATTCTGAATTATCTATTTCATTGCAATTTAAGTTTAATTTATTACAAACTAAAGTATCTAATCCTTCTTCATGTAACATCATTGGAACTTCGTAAAGATTTTCTGCATCTAAATTTTGTATTACTGCATTTGCATCTACATTACAGAATAATCCTATTTTTTCCTTAACTTCGTGTGGTAGAGGTTTTACAGAACGACATACTAATACATCTGGCTGAATTCCTATTCCTCTTAATTCTTTTACTGAATGCTGAGTTGGTTTTGTCTTAAGCTCTCCCGCTTTTCCTAAGTAAGGAATTAAAGTAAGGTGAATAAAACAAACATTTTCACGACCAACTTCATATTTTATTTGTCTTATTGCTTCTAAGAAAGGTAATGATTCTATATCACCAACAGTTCCACCAATTTCAGTTATAACTACATCTATATCTTTTTCTTTTGCAACTCTATAAACTCTTTCTTTAAGTTCATTTGTTATATGAGGTATTACTTGAACTGTTCCTCCTAAGTAATCTCCACGTCTTTCTTTAGATAAAACCGACCAATATACCTTACCAGTTGTTACGTTACTGTTTTTACTTAAATTTTCATCTATAAATCTTTCATAGTGACCTAAATCTAAATCTGTTTCCGCACCATCATCTGTAACAAAAACTTCTCCATGTTGATATGGACTCATAGTACCAGGATCAACATTTAGATATGGATCAAATTTTTGTATAGAAACCTTAAGCCCTCTATTTTTTAATAATCTTCCAAGGGAAGCTGCTGTTATTCCTTTTCCTAGAGAAGAAACAACTCCGCCTGTTACAAAAATGTATTTAGTATTAGTGCTCAAAAAAATTCCTCCTTTGAATTATGTAAAAGACTCTTGACAAGTCATGCGATAACCATTATAATAGAAATTACCCTATAAAATAGTTTAATTATGCCCTAAAACATATTAACTATAATATCACATTTCTTTTTGTTATGCCAGTCTTTTTTTTGACATATTTTTATTTTTTGTATTTTAATTCACTTTATCAACTTTTTCTTGAACTTCAAAATAAGTTTCTCTAAACTCCTTATTAATAAGAAATTTTTCTTCACCTTTTTTTTCATTGTATTTAATAACTCTTTTATTATTTATCGAAAAATCTTGATTTATCTTATTTAAATCATCACACTTATATTTTTTCAAAAGTAAAAACAAAAGATACTTACATTCTCTATCTTTTAATATTTTATATAATTCTTCTTTTTCTATTCCTTTCATAGAACACATAATATCAATTATCTTTTCATATTTATCTTTTTGGTACATAAAAATCACCTCATTTGAATTATTATCCAAATGAGGCTTAATTAAACACATTTTAAATTTCCTTCGCCTTAATATCTATACTCAAAATAGTTTTTAAAGGTTTTTGTCCTCCTAAACTCATATTGTAATCTATAGAAACTTTCCCACCATCTTTATTTATATTTATATCAAGTTTATTAGTTTCTATAAGCAACTCCAAAGTTCCATAAGGAGTATCATACATAGATATATTCTTTTTTTTATTTTTAAATTCCATTTTAGCGTTAGTTGTTCCCATTCTAATTAAACTGAACTCATCTGGCTTAATTTTTAGTGTAGTAGTAGTTCCATCCATACCAGATAGAGCCGTTTCTTGGTAAACTGCATAGTAACAGTTTCCCTTTTCATAAAACTCTCCTTGAGTAACAACTTCTATAGCTTCATCTTCATTTCCTATTTGTTTACTCCCAACAGATATAATAGCTTTTTTACCCATACACTACCTCTCTTCCTCTATCCTATCATAAATTGAGCTATTTCTTCTTCAGTAGCTGGTTTTACATCAATAAACTTATCATATGGTTTAGTATATTCGCCATACATAACCTTTATCCTATCTTCATCCTTACCTTTAGAATACCTGCCTGAAACCTTCGCTGCAAATTCTATATCTTTTTCTGTAGGCTCCCCTGTTATTATTACCATAGACCCTCTGAATTCTTTAACCAAAAATCCAGTATCTTCAGGCGTAAGAAGTTTTTTAATTTCATTAGCTTCCGCACCTGTTCTTGATGATATTATTTTACATTTTTCAGTAACTCTAAAGTGTCTTCCAAATCTCAAAAGTTCCAATTCTCTTTCAGTTGGAGTTTTCACATACTTCAGCAATTCTCTAAGTCTTACTGAATAATTAGGTTCTGTTAATTTACATCCACCAGCTGGTGATGGATAATCCTTTATTCCCCATTTTTCAGCAAGTTCCATTTGAACTTTTCTTCCTCTTCCTGATATTCCAAGTAATTTCTCTCTATCAACTAATCCTTTTAATTCCATTTCAGTCTCTGGTAAAACCTTGGCACAAAGAGGTCTTAATATCTTTTCTCCAATACCTGATTCTTTTTTTACAACATTTAAAGAAGATTTATTCTGAGACATAGGTCTTTGATTTAAAACCTCCCCAGTTATAATAAAATCCGCATCAAATTTTTCTAAAAGATTTCCCGCATCTCTCATCATCATAGCATGACAATCAATACAAGGATTCATATTTTTTCCATGTCCATGTTTAGGATTTTTAACAGTTTCCAAATGTTCTTGCGAAAAATCCACAACCTCCAAAGGTATATCTATTTGTTTAGTCATTCTTTTTGCATTTTCTGGTCCAAAAAAATACGACTTAAAGCATATACCAATAACCTCTATGCCCTGTTCTTTCACAAGCTTTGCAGCTAGTATACTGTCTAATCCCCCTGATATAAGCGCTAATGCTCTTGTCATAAATTTCTCCTTTCAAATCTTAAACTTATATATTATCTATTGTTTCTCTCTACAGCAAGTTCTATAAGTTCAGTTATTAAATCTGTATAACTTTTTCCTGAAGCTTGCCACATTTTTGGATACATACTTATTTGAGTAAATCCTGGCAAAGTATTTATTTCATTTAAGTATATTTCTTCCGTTTCCTTTTCTACCAAGAAGTCAACTCTAGACATACCTGCACAATCCAAATTCTTATATATCTTAATAGCTTCTTCTTTTATCTTTTCAAGTTTTTCTTCACTTAAAGCAGCAGGTATTAAAAGCTTAGATTCTGCATTTGAATATTTTGCTTCATAGTCATAAAATTCATTAGCTGGAATAACTTCTCCTGGTGTTGCTGCTATAGGCTCATCGTTTCCAAGGACAGCTACTTCAACTTCTCTTGCATTAATAGTTTCCTCAACTAAAACTTTTCTATCAAATTTCAACCCAAATTCAAGCCCTTTTTCTAGTTCTTCTCTATTATGAGCTTTACTTATCCCTACAGAAGAACCACTATTTGCTGGTTTTATGAAAACAGAATACCCTAGTTTATCTTCAATACTATTTATTATCTCTTCTTTATTTTTTAAATATTCATGAGCATTTACAACTACATATTGAGCTTGTTTTACTCCGAAATTTTCTAAAACATATTTTGTATATACTTTGTCCATACATACAGCAGAAGACATAACTCCAGGTCCTACACATGGCAAGTTTTGAAGCTTACACAATCCTTGAATTGTACCATCTTCACCATACAAACCATGTAATACCGGGAAAACTACATCTGCTCGTCTATCAAAAAGGAACTCTTGCCCATTAGCAACTTTATAAGACTGATCTTCTTCCCATTCTCCATTTTCTATTTTATCTATTGAACCTGTATATTGAAACCATTTTCCATCCTTAGTAATACCTATTGGATATACGTCAAATTTGCTTAAATCAATATTTTTCAACACAGATGCTGCTGAAACACGTGATACTTCATGCTCTGTAGATTGTCCTCCGAACAATATAGCCACTTTCTTTTTCATACTATTCTCCCCTTACGCAACTTATTCATCGAATACCTTTGATTTAATTTCTACCATAATATATGTTTATATTTTTTACCTTAATACAAATCACGAACACTTCAAATTATATACCAACATACCAAATATGTGAACTACCAAATCTATTTTACTCTCTAAAGCAGCAATATGAAGTTTATACTACATCTTTTCTATTATATTTAAAACTTTTCTTAAATTTGATTTTTATATGAAATTATATTAATAATTCATGTGCTCTTTGTACAGCAT
The DNA here is from genome assembly GCF_026735165.1 of Clostridium ganghwense. Taxonomy (GTDB): domain Bacteria; phylum Bacillota; class Clostridia; order Clostridiales; family Clostridiaceae; genus Clostridium_H; species Clostridium_H ganghwense. The sequence goes on from NZ_JAPQES010000001.1 coordinate 942,081, forward strand.
CCTTAATATCTTCGCAAAAATTTTTTTCTCCTATTTTTTCTATAAAGCCATATTTATTAAGCATTTGCATAGGTTGTTCTTGAAGTTCTGAAATAATAAGCTTAGTCTTATTTTTCTTACAAACGTCATATAACATTTCTATGGCATGAAAAGCTGTAGAATCCATAGCTGGCACACTTCCCATTTTTATTATTAAAATCTTAGATGATACTCCTATACCTCTAATCGTATTAACAAATTTATCTGCAGCACCAAAGAAAAACGGCCCACTAATTTCATAAAAAGAAATTTGCTTCAAAATAGATTTATCATCTAAAATTTTTGCGCATTCATTATTTTCTCTCGCATCCAAATTATATGTAATATTGGTAACCTCTGCCATTCTTCTCATGAATAGGAAAGAAGAAAGAACAACTCCAATTCCTATAGCTACCACCAAATCTACAAAAACAGTTAATAAAAAAGTACTAAAAAACACTAAAGCATCACTTTTAGGTGCTCTATTTATTTTTTTAAAAGCTTCCCATTCTCCCATATTATAAGATACCATAATCAATATAGCAGCCAAAGACGCCATAGGTATTAATTTAACATAAGGCATAAGAACTAACATTATAATCAAAAGGCTTATAGCATGTACAATTCCAGCAATAGGTGTTCTTCCTCCATTTTTAATATTAGCGGCCGTTCTCGCTATAGCACCCGTAGCTGGTATTCCACCCAAAACACCTGAAAACACATTAGCAACACCTTGTCCTATAAGTTCCATATTAGAACGATGATTCCCTCCAATCATTCCATCCGCAACCACCGCCGATAACAGAGACTCCACTCCACCTAAAATAGCAATAGTTATTCCTGGAATAATAAGTTCTTTCACCATATTAATATTAACTTTAGGAATTGTAGGAGCTGGAAAGCTTCCTGATATATCTCCAAATCGACTACCTATTGTATCAATATCCATTCCTAAAACCATAACCAATCCTGTACTTACAACGACAGCTATAAGCGTTCCTGGAACTTTCTTATTTATTTTAGGCCAAAATATTATTATCAAAAGCGATAGTATACCTATAAATAGATTTGTAAAATCTATAGAATTAATATTTTGAAAATATGCTGTCCATTTAGAAATAAATTCCCTTGGAACTTTGTCCATTGATAAACCCAAAAAATCTTTTATTTGAGTTGAAAATATAGTTACAGCAATACCACTTGTAAATCCTGTAGTTATAGGATATGGTATATACTTTATCATAGATCCAAATCTAAATAACCCCATTATAGTTAGAAAAACACCTGCAATTATCGTTGCTACAGTTAACCCTTCTAGTCCATATTTTTCTACAATTCCATAAACAATAATTACAAAAGCTCCTGTCGGACCTCCTATCTGAACCCTACTCCCACCTAATAAAGATATTATAAGTCCCCCAACTATAGCTGTATATAGTCCTTTTTCCGGTGAAACACCTGATGCTATAGCTAAAGCTATAGATAAAGGAAGAGCTATAATTGCAACTATAATACCTGCAATCACATCTTTCATAAACTGTTCCTTAGTATAATCTTTTAAACACGTAAATAATTTTGGTACTAACACTAACAAGACCTCCAAACATTTTTTCTTTTGCATTTTTGGTTTTAAAACAAACCCTATATAATTATAGACCCATTTTTAGATTTATCAACAATAATTTGGTTGTATTTGAAAATTAATACTCATCATAACAACCAGTGACCTATAGCCATTAACTAGTAAAAGAAGATTTTCTTTAATCTATAAGAAAATGTTCAATTAAATAAAAAGCTAGTTAAAAAATTATTTTTTAACTAGCTTTTAGCATTACTAACAACTGATTACTGGTAACTATCTGCTGAAAATTATTTTACCTTTCCCTATATTGTAAGTTCTCCATTAGGCGTATTAATAATTTGAATTATTCTTTGTTCAAACCCTGTATTTGCATTGATATATACTATAAAACTATCATCATTATAAGTTCCACTAAACTCATAGCACAGTACTTCCTTATTGTCCTCGGTTGGTATTACAGAAAGACGCACTGAAGATATATTCAGTTTTTTACCAACCTTTTGCTGAGCTTTACTTTGTTCCAGACTAGCTTCTGCTATATCTCTATTAGCTATATGAGATACTAAATATTTTTCAGCTTCTATCCCTATTACACTTCCATTATCCAAAGCTACTTTTAATTTTATTTGATCAGGATAAATAGGAATATCACCCTGAGTATACACATAACTTATTACAACTGAATTCTCACTCTTTAACGTATATGTAGATTCCATATTTGCATATCCAATATCCTTTAAATATTTATTTCCTATATTTACGGCTTTTTTCACATCCATTTTAGGTTCACCAATATTTTTATTATCCAATAAATAAATTATTTCCCCGCCATTTTTACTTACTTCTAAAACAATCCCTTCGCCTTTTTCTCTCCCCTTAAGAGTAACATCAAAACTGTAGGCAGGTATTCTCGTTTTACCTTCTCCCTTCTTTTTTTGTATGTTCTGAACTTTATCTTTTCCTAAAAGATTTTTAACAATATCAATCGCTTCTTTTTCGGTAATCTCTTTTTGTGAAGTTATTCTAGGACTTATTTCTAAAATATTATCTGAAAAAGGTCCATCATATATAAGTGCTGGATATTGAACAACTTGTTTTTGTATTGCTGCAAATTTATCCGTAACTAACTTTTTATCACTTTCTTTCAGTTTACTACCTGCCTTTTTTCGTATTTCTCCCCACTTAACCTTTCCTTTATTTATTTCTGCTTGAACTTCATTTAATTGTATTAATAAATAATCTGCTTCATTTTTCAATGTTTCTATGTTCTTATAATCATCCTCTGACAATTCTTTTCCTTGTGATGATACTTTAGCAAGACTGTAACTAAAATCTCCTACTTGCGATAAAAACCTACTCGTTCCCTCAATAGCTTCTTGTGATATCGGCAAAGAGTGTATCTTATCATTTGCTATACTTGAATATCTGAATATATTTCCAAATACAACTATACTCTGCTCTCTAGAACCTACTATAGCTGACTTAGTTAAATCAACTTTTATATTTCTCACTGCATCAATTAATTGATGCATATTTTTACTATATTCTCCCTGTAAATAATTTCTATAATCCATCCTCTCAAGAGTCATTAAAATAGCAAAAGTACTCGAAAACACTACAATAAACGCTACAGCAATAGTATAAATAATTCTTTTTTTGCTCATTTTCATTTAACTGTTCCTCCATTCATTAGTCCTGTTCCATTTAATGTTAGTATTTGTTGTATTAATTTTTGTTATACGTAAAAATCCAAGGAGAATTATTCCCCTTGGATTTTCTTATACAAATCTTTAGCTATTTCAACAATTTTAAATTTTACAACTATTTTTTCATTATCTATTGAATTAGTATCTAAGTTATTCACAAGTTTATATTCTTGAGGGGTTAGAACCTGCCTCATTTCTTTTTCTGTTTTTTTGTATGCAACTTCCCCTTTTGTTATATCCGTAAAACATAATGGTGGAAACATAACACACCACCAATTATGTCCTTCTCCACTTCCTATGATTATTCTATAAGCTTCATAATTTCCCTCTGGTAAAGTTATATTACCATAGCTTTTAACTGGGAAATTTTCATGAGATATCATAGTTACTACTTTATAAGGATATCCCTTTTCTTCAACAACCCGCTTTGCTATTCTATTTATCATCTTATCATTTTCTTCTATTATTTTTCTTGACTCATTTATACTTTTAGAATCTTTAAGTTTAGGAGATATATATTTAAAAACTTCGTCTCTAACCTTTAATTTCAACGCCTGATCTTCTGTAGTATCACTATTTGCTATAACATGAAACCTTATAAGTTTTTCTGAAATAGAATTTTGACTTGCTCCAAATTTCATATATGAAATCCCTAAAATACTTCCTAATACAATAATTAAAAATAACATAATGGCAATAATTTTATTTTTCATACTACTTGTCCCCCTAATTATTTATCTTTGCTTATTAGAGATCATTGCCATTATTTGTTTATTTTATACCTTCATTCTAAAATAAATTTATACCTTCTAATTTATATCCCTTTTCTTTTAATGAATTAATTATTTCTATTGAATGTTCTCTTGATTGAGATTCAATTTCAAAAGTTACATTTGCAAATTCAAGACCTTTTTCTTCCCAATTCTTTTCCTGTCTTACTTTTACAATGTTAGCTCCTAATTTACCTATAATAGTAATTAATCCTCCTAATTGTCCAACTTTGTCCTGCAATTCTACTGAAAAACCTATTCTTCTTTTTTGCATTATCAATTCTCTATTTATTATCTTTGATACCATTGCTATATCAATATTTCCTCCACTAATTAATACAGCAACCTTTTTACCATGTATTTTTATTTTATTAGCTAATACTGCGGCTAATGGTGTAGCCCCCGCTCCTTCTGCTATCAGTTTACTTCTTTCCATAAGTGTAAAATTAGCATATGCTATTTCATCTTCGGAAACCGTTACTATTTCGTCAACATATTCTTTTATATACTTAAAGTTAAGTTTGCCAGGAGTTTTAACAGATATACCATCAGCTAATGATTTAGTTCCCTCTACTGTTACTACTTTTCCAGCTTCTAGTGATGCTTTACTTGAAGCAATTATTTCTGCCTGTACACCTATTATTTTAATATCAGGTTTTATAGTTTTGGCAGCTACAGCTATCCCAGATATTAATCCACCACCGCCAATTGGTACAAGTATAGCATCAACATCTGGTAAATCTTCTAAAATCTCAAGACCAATAGTTCCTTGACCAGCCATAACATCTTCATCATTAAAAGGATGAACGAAAGTTGCCCCTGTTTCTTTTTGAAGTTCTACAGCTTTGCCGTAACACTCATCATAAACTTCTCCAAATTGAACCACTTCAGCACCATACCCTTTTGTGGCTTGTACCTTAGCTTGTGGTGCAGTAGATGGCATAACTATTGTAGATTTTATTCCAAAAGCTGTTGCCGCATAAGCTACTCCCTGCGCATGATTCCCTGCTGATGATGCAATTACTCCTTTTTCTTTTTCTTCTTGTGTTAAGTTAGCTATCTTATTATAAGCTCCTCTTAGTTTAAAAGCTCCTGTTTTTTGCTTGTTTTCACATTTTAAATAAATTTCATATCCACTTTGTTTTGAAAATGTACTTGAATAAAATAAAGGAGTTCTTCTTGCCACTCCTTTAATATTTTCTTGTGCCTTCTTTATTTTGTTTAAATCAAGATTCATCGTATTCCTCCTCTATAATATATATTATGTTAACTTAATGTTTTTTATAACGTTTTCATTGTAGATAATACTAATATATACATATACATATTCAGCTCTATTTTTTTCTGAATTTTCTTATTTTTGCAATTTGTCGTTATTTTTTTTCATAATACTGAATCTATATGTATTTTAATAAATCTTCTCTCTAAATTTATTATAAATTAATTTTCTCTATTGTCACTAGTATTTTTCAAAAAATTTTGAATAAAACTAAGTTTTTTTCCTTACAGAAACACTTGTTTTTTTCTCAAATACATTATGAATCCAAACCGATATTCTCCTCTGTTTTTTCGAATTTCACCAGCGTTCATTTGTGCGCCATACGCAAATTTGCAAAAATTTAATAAATTTTCAGAAAGTTGATTGCAATAAAATTGTTCATGTGGTATACTCTTTTCGAAAGCAATATACGACATAATATTACAAACTTCTTTAAGTATTCTCTTATTTTCGACAACGATTACAACATTAATAATTAATTACATTATGAATTTTTCATTCAGTGTTCATTCATCTTTCTACCAAAACACAATTACTGAAAAATGTTATCTTATTAAATTTCTTTCATCTTTAAATTGGTTTACATTTTGTTTTTGTGTAAATGTTTTCAGGTTATTAATACAAAACATGTTAAAAACCTCCCTGTAGTATTTTGGATTTATACAATGTAATTCTGCTATGCAGCAGCGGAGGAAAATATAAAAGTCTAACAACTAAAACGTTAGGCAAATCATTGCTTGTGGAATTCTTCAAGCAACTATATTTACTATTAAAGAGGAGGAAAAGACTTTGAGAAATCTAATTAACAAATGGAATCAATTAAGTTTAGTAAAAAGAATTATTGTAGGTCTAATTATTGGTATTATTTTAGCTGTAACGATTCCTGATGTTGCAAAGCCAATCGCACTTTTTGGTTCTCTGTTTGTAGGTGCTTTAAAGGCTATTGCACCTGTATTGGTATTCTTCTTGGTTATGTCGGCAATCTCTCAACACAAGAGTGGTCATAAAACCAATATGAAATCAATTATTATACTTTATCTTTTAGGAACATTCTTAGCTGGATTGGTTGCTGTTGTTGCAAGTTTTATATTCCCAGTAACCATAACACTTGCAGGGGGAGCTGAAAATGTTACACCACCTGGAGGTGTCGCAGAAGTTCTAAAAGCATTACTAATGAATATTGTTGATAACCCAGTAAAAGCGCTCTATAACGCTAACTATATTGGCATATTATCTTGGGCGACACTTCTTGGTCTTGCTTTAAGAAGTGCTCCTGATTCTACAAAAACAATGATTACTAATTTTTCAGATGCAGTATCTCAAATGGTAAGATGGGTTATTAGTTTTGCTCCATTAGGAATCATGGGTCTGGTATTTGATACTATTGCTACAAACGGTATCAAATCATTACTCAGCTATGGACAATTACTTGCTCTTTTGATTGGTTCTATGGCCTTTATGGCTCTTGTAGTAAATCCAATCATCGTGTTTTGGAATATTCGTCAAAACCCATATCCACTTGTGTTTAAGTGCATAAAAGAAAGTGGTATTACAGCATTCTTTACACGTAGCTCAGCAGCAAATATTCCTGTAAATATGAGCTTGTGCGAAAAACTTGGTTTAGATAACGATACGTATTCAGTATCAATTCCATTAGGAGCCACTATCAATATGTCTGGTGCAGCTATCACAATTTCCATCTTAACGCTTGCAGCAGCTCACACACTTGGAATTCAAGTAGATTTTATTACAGCATTAATTTTAAGCATACTGTCAGCTGTAAGTGCTTGTGGTGCTTCAGGAGTAGCTGGTGGTTCATTGCTACTTATTCCTTTAGCATGTAGCTTATTCGGTATCCCAAATGATATCGCTATGAAGGTAGTAGGTGTAGGCTTTATCATAGGTGTTTTACAAGACTCTTGCGAAACAGGACTTAACTCATCAACAGACGTACTTCTTACAGCAACAGCTGAATTTGCGCAATGGCGTAAAAAAGGAAAAAAAATTATTATAAATAAATAACAATTAAATTTCGGTGTTGTTTCACACCTACTAAAGCCCCCCTATTCGTAGTTTATAATACTACAATAGAGGGGCTTGTTCTTTTGAATAAGGCCAGAGAGGTAAACCATAATTCCAAAATGGTTAGTGTTAAAATCCAACCGTTTCTTCAGCAATTTTGGTGAAATAGAATTTTAACTTACTCTGCGATTTCATATATAAAATCGCAGAACAATCCCAAACACTATATGCTATCAGATTAAAAACTAATACTACTTACATAAATTAGTTTCAGATCTCACCCGCAAATTATTAGAAAATACAAAGAAAATATAAAAGAAAATATATATGAACATCAAGTGGTTTATGGTAAATTTGAATATAAATCATCCAGTTGGAATAAAAGTCATAGATGTCATTGAATTATTAATAATTATTTTAGAAGATTATCTTTTAATATCAATTATGTCTTCTCGGGGTAGTATACCCTTTTATGAAATACAAAATTATAAGATACATAAATTTCAAAACATGAGAATAAAAATCATATAAAATTATCCAAAAAAAAGATTTAAATTTCATAATCTTTTGTAATCAGATTATGAAATTTAAATCTATAAATATTCAGAAATAATTGAAAATAACATAATGACAATGATTTTTTCTTTCTTGTTATAGATTATTGCCATTATTTGTTTATTTTACATCTTCAATCTAAAATAAATTTATACCATCTAATTCATATCCCTTTTCTTTTAATGAATTAATTATTTCTACTGAATGTTCTCTTGATTGAGATTCAATTTCAAAAGTTACATTTGCAAATTCAAGACCTTTTTCTTCCCAATTCTTTTCCTGTCTTACTTTTACAATGTTAGCTCCTAATTTACCTATAATAGTAATTAATCCTCCTAATTGCCCAACTTTGTCCTGTAATTCCACCGAAAAACATATTCTTCTTTTTTGCATTATTAATTCTCTATTTATTATCTTTGATACCATCGCTATATCAACATTTCCTCCACTAATTAACACAGCAATCTTTTTACCATCTATTTTTATTTTATTAGCTAATACTGCTGCTAATGGCGTAGCCCCTGCTCCTTCTGCTATCAATTTACTTCTTTCCATAAGCGCAAAATTAGCATATGCTATTTCATCTTCAGAAACTGTTACTATTTCATCAACATATTCTTTTATATACTTAAAGCTAAGTTCGCCAGGAGTTTTAACAGATATACCATCAGCTAATGATTTAGTCCCCTCTACCGTTACTACTTTCCCAGCTTCTAGTGATGCCTTACTTGAAGCAATTATTTCTGCTTGTACACCTATTATTTTAATATCAGGTTTTATAGTTTTTGCAGCTACAGCTATCCCAGATATTAATCCACCGCCGCCAATTGGTACAAGTATAGCATCAACATCTGGTAAATCTTCTAAAATCTCAAGACCAATAGTTCCTTGACCAGCCATAACATCTTCATCATTAAAAGGATGAACGAAAGTTGCCTCTGTTTCCTTTTGAAGTTCTACAGCTTTGCCGTAACATTCATCATAAACTTCTCCAAATTGAACCACTTCAGCCCCATACCCTTTTGTTGCTTGTACCTTAGCTTGTGGTGCAGTAGATGGCATAACTATTGTAGATTTTATTCCAAAAGCTGTTGCTGCATAAGCTACTCCCTGTGCATGATTCCCTGCTGATGATGCAATTACTCCTTTTTCTTTTTCTTCTTGCGTTAAGTTAGCTATCTTATTATAAGCTCCTCTTAGTTTAAATGCTCCAGTTTTTTGCTTGTTTTCACATTTCAAATAAATTTCATATCCACTTCGTTTTGAAAATGTACTTGAATAAAATAACGGAGTTCTTCTTGCCACTCCTTTAATATTTTCTTGTGCTTTCTTTATTTTGTTTAAATCAAGATTCATATTATTTCCCCCTTAATTAATTTATTATTATGTATCCAAACTTTTTTTAAATCGTTTTCACTTTAATCCTTAAAAAAGTTTTAAGAATTTTCTTTATTTTGCATTGTTTTGCGATTAATCTTTCACGAAATATTTTCGTTTCAAAATCATCCTTATGCTTTTATTATAAATTATTTTTCTAAATTGTCACTACCTTTTTCTGAAAAAAAATGTATAAACATAGCTTTTTTTCTTGACAGAAACATATGTGTACTTCTCAAGAACATTTCGCCTTCGTCACCTAAACAACCTTATTTCATCACCCTTCACCAGCATACGTTTGTATCCCCCTGACAAACTTCCAGAAAAATCTAATAATTTTTTTGAAAGTAGATTGCATTATAATTATCCATGTGATATACTTTTTTACGAAAAGAAAAATAGCATATTTTAGAAATTTTATAAAGTATTTCTTATCACTCTGATAACGATTACACTTTTCGTAATTTATCGGTATATGAAATTTTTCACTCGTATACATTCATGTTTGTATGAAATACACTTTAACCGCACACATTAATTTTAGTTAATATAATTTAAATTTTAATTATTTAAATTTGTATTTATATATTTAAGGAGGTTTTATAAATGAAAAAATTAGGTTTAATACCAAAAATCATTATTGCAATTATTTTAGGATTTTTCATTGGACAATACGCTCCAGTACGTCTTACACGTATTTTTGTAACATTTACTTCTATTTTTGGAGAATTCCTTGGATTTGCAATTCCACTAATCATTTTAGGATTCATTGTTGCCGGTATTGCTGAATTAGGTACAGGAGCTGGTAAACTTTTAGGAGTTACAGTTGGACTAGCTTATTTATTTACATTATTATCAGGTTCTTATGCTCTACTTGTGGGAAAAACTATATTACCCAAAATCATTACTAGTGATGCTGCATCTCATTTAGCTGATGCAAAAGACGCATTAAAACCGTTCTTTGAAATTAAAATGCCGCCAATAATGGCAGTTATGAGTGCACTTGTATTTGCTTTCCTTTTAGGATTAGGTATAGCTAAAACTCAAAATAAAACTTTAAAAGATGCTGCTATAGGATTCCAACAAATAATAGCAAATGTTATTGAAGGCTTAGTTATTCCACTACTTCCACTACATATTCTTGGAATATTTGCTAATATGTCTTATAGCGGTGAAGCTACAACAGTATTCGCAGTATTCTGGAAAGTATTCCTAATAATACTTTGTCTTCACCTTACTATGCTTATATTCCAATTCTCAATTGGATGTTCTTTAAATAATCAAAATGTATTTAAAGCACTTAAAACTCAAGTTAAAGGTTATTTAACTGCTTTAGGAACACAATCTTCTGCTGCAACTATACCAGTTAACTTACAGTGTGCAGAAGAAGTAGGAACTACTAAAGGTATAAGAGAATTTGTTATTCCTCTTTGTGCAACTTGTCACTTATCAGGAAGTACAATGACTATAACAACTTGCGCAATTTCAGTTATGATGTTAAATGGTATGCCTATAGAACCAACAACTATTCTTGGATTTGTAGCAATGTTGGGTGTAACAATGGTTGCTGCTCCTGGAGTTCCCGGTGGTGCAATAATGGCTGCTCTTGGAATATTACAATCCATCTTAGGATTTAGTGAAGCAATGACTGGATTAATGATAGCTTTATATATAGCACAAGATAGTTTTGGAACTGCTTGTAACGTATCAGGTGACCAAGCTATTGCAATGGTAGTTGATTCTATTCAAAAGAAATGGAATAGGAAACCTCAAAAATCAGCTGCTTAAGAAACTTTAAAGTTAATAACCCCCCTATACTTAATAGGGGGGTTATTTTATAACATTTATTTAGTTACTCCAATTCTTCTTATTCTTGTTTGTACATTTACATCTATATCAGCATTTTTATATGCTTCATCCCAATTATCTTTTACCTTTTTATATACCGAAGGATGAAACCTTTCAAGATATTCCCTAATCCCTATGGGATCTACCGAGAACTTATCTTGTGTTATTCTAACTACTTTTTCACACTGTTTTTCTATAGAATCATTAAAATTATTTTGAAATTCACTTATATCATTTTTTGAAAAAACTTCACCTTCTAAAATATATCCCCTTAATACTCCTTCTAACTTTATATCAATTCTAACTTTCAATTTATCTATATCGTCATCCACCAATTCTATTCTCCTGTCCGTGCCACTTATTTCATAATCTACAGGATGACCATTTTTAATTATAGTTTGTTTCCCACCTTGAATTTTTCCTCTCAATATTTCTAAAGCAGAAGTTTCTTTTTCCTCTAAATATCCTTCTAACTTATAATCCTTTATAACTGCTACTCCTGATAGATCTATCTCATCTTTTAGCTTATCAAAATAAATACTAGGAATTATAGCATTACCATTTTGATATAATAAAATTAACAATTCATTTAATGACATAGGCAAAATGCTCGAATTCCTTGTACTATTCTCCATAAGTCCCGTTATATAACTTTCAATATTTTTCTCCATAACAGGCTGATACTTAACATAATCTTCTGCCCGTCCTTTTGCAACTACTACTTCCATCATCTTATTAAGACAAGGTTTCCTTTCAAGATAATCAAAAATTTCTTTTAATGTTTCTGGATACTCCATTAATTTTTCACTTAATATCAAAAGTTTAACATGCCCAAAATGAATACTTCTACTAGTTTTAGAAGCCATTTGAGTAAATGCATCCTGCATCGAATAAGCATCAGTTTTAATAAATTTTTCTTTTCCAGTGCCTCCTTTTTCAGGTCCAAGTTCACTTATATCCGGAAAACCATAAGTTATAGTTATTTTTTTAAAATTCTCCTCTTCAAATGTCTCACCTGGTTTTATTTCTTTAAGCTCCTTTTCTTTATCAATATCTTTTCCTTCATCTATGGCAATAGTAGATATAAAGCTTTTTCTATCTATTTCAACCTTATCCCAACATCCACTCATTAAACAGCAAATTAAAATTAAAGGTATAATCTTTTTACACTTCATTTTTAACTCTCCTCGTCTTAAAAAAAGCAATAATAAGCAATACTATAGGTAAAATCCCAATAATTGTTGTATCTATATATGGTATAATTTTACTTTGAATGTCATAAACTTCTGCTACATTTCCTGGATATAAAGCCATAGCATAAATAAAAGGAATTATAAGCATTAAAGATATCTTTGTATCTTCTAAATGAAAAACATCTCTTATTATTTCAGCATCAAAATAATAAATATTTATATACGTTGTAAAATAAAATAATATCCAAAATACCATCGCTATACCTTCCCATCTTTCCACAAAAGCTCCTGGTATATCAACAGTAAAAAACATAGATATAGCAGGCCACAGTAATTGAGAGTTATATTTTTTTGAAAAAACAACTAATGAAGTCGCTGTTATTATTAAATAAAACCCCACAATAAAACCTAAACTTCTCGAAACAGTTTTAGAAATTTTATTTTTTTCTTTAACATAAGGAAATAACATATATATTATCCCAAAACCTAAAAAACTAAAAAAACTTGTTTTACTAGCTTTTAAATATTCTATAGGCTCATAAGTAAATACAGGCAATATATTGGTAAAATCCCCCCCTTTTAATATAAAAGGTATGGTTAACAAAATTGGTATAAACGTTAACCAAAAAGCTATTTCATTAAATCTAATAATACTCTCAAATTCTCCACGTATAAAAAAAGTTCCTGTTAAAATCATTGTGAAAATCATAAATTCTGTTGGTGTCTTTTCTAACAGATACATTTTTGTAACTTCTATAAATATTCTCATTTGAAGCGCAACTACAAAGATTCCTGATATAGCAATTAAAACTGCTATAAAATTCCCGAAAATATTCCCAAAATTATTATGTAGTATATCTAAAAGTCTATCATAATTATTCAATTGTATAGCTTTATGTACTAAGTAAAGAAGAATAGCTACAATAACTCCTGTAAATAAAATAACAATCCATCCTTCACTTCCAACTCTCTCACTTAATTCTCTTGAATATGAAAAACTTCCCGTTCCTATAACAGTTACAATTAGGCTAACAAATAAATCATACTTACTTATGATATTTCTATTATCCATAAACACCTCACCACCTTTTCAAACCTATTTTTGTCTAATTTTATCCTTTGTTTTCATGTATTTAGGCCTTTCTTTAAAGAATTTAAATGGTAATCTTACATACATATCTTTAAAATCTTTTATATCCGGATTAACAATTGGAGCTAAGTATGGTATTCCAAAACTTTTTAATCTAATAAGATGTATAAGTACAACCAATAATACTAACATTATTCCATAAAGCCCAATAACTGCTGATGCAATGATAATAATAAATCTTATAAGTCTCAAGGCCGAAGATACTCCATAGTTTGGAGTAATAAATTCTGTAATAGCGGTTACTCCAACTATTATTATCATGATAGGACTAACTATCCCTGCACTTACCGCTGCCTGCCCTATAATAAGTCCACCTACAATACCTATTGTCGCTGCTATGGGTTTGGGAAGACGAGCAATAGCTTCTAGTAATAATGCTAAACTTACATCCATAATCAAAGCCTCAATGAAAGCTGGAAAAGGAACTCCTTCTCTAGAACCTGCTATAGAGTATGCAAGTTCTGTTGGAATAATAGCTGTGTGGAACGATGTAACAGCCACATATAAAGCTGGTAGTGTAATTGATAATATAATTGCTAAAGTTCTTATTAAACGCACCAAAGATGAATGCATCCATCTTTGATAATAATCATCTGGCGATTGTAGTAAATTGGGTAATGTTGCTGGTGCTATAATAGCAAAAGGGGAATTATCTACGAGCACCGCTACTCTACCTTCATATAAAGCAGCCGCTACAACATCTGGTCTTTCTGTACTTTGAATTTGAGGGAAAGGTGAAAAATTATCATCCTCTATCATTTGCTCTACATAACCACTATCTAACACAGCATCTATATCAATTTCACCTATTCTCTTATTTAGTTCATCTAAAACCTCCTGATTCACTATATCATCTATATACATTATGGCAACATCTGTTTTTGAGCGTGTTCCCAATTCTTTAGGTACTACTTTAAACCTTGTATCTCTTATCCTTCTTCTAACAAGAACTGTGTTAAATCTTATAGTTTCTGTAAATCCTTCTCTTGCTCCTCTTATAACAGTTTCTCCGGATGGTTCACTAACACTTCTTGCTGGCCAAAAACGGGTAGCTACAACATAAGCTGTTTCCAATCCATCTATCAACATCAGTGTATCACCAGACAACATAGCATCTATACCTTTAGAAAGATCTTCAACCTCTCTTATATCTGAAACTGCTAAAATTTTCTCCTTAATATCTTCTACTTTTTCAATCTCTACATTTCTTTCCATAAGAGGTTCTAATACAAAGTTATCTAATAAAATTTTATCTGCCATTCCATCTATATATACGAAAGCTGCCTTCCATTGATAAACATCAAACTGTCTAAAAACTATATCTGAATTATCTTTGAGCAAATCTTTCATATAATTAATGTCATCTTCTACATTGAGCGAAATACTTTTTTTTACCCATTCCTTCAACCAATTCACACCCCTTTAGCTGTTTATACTTTTCTCAAATAACTGCTCTTAAAATAAATAATATGACTGCTGCAATAATAGATCCTATTCCCACTATTTTTGCTTTTCGAGCTACTTCATTTAAATTTGAAATTTCAAAGCTCTTAGCATCAAAAAAAGCCAGTATACAACCTTGTATTAAAATTAACAGCAAAAAATATTTTCCAAATAAATCTAAAACTTTCATAACTTCACCCCTACTTTACTCAAAATATTTTTTGCTTTCATCCCTAAAAATATACATAAAAATATACATAAAAAAAATAAAACAGAATATAGATAAAAAACATCTATACTCTGTTTTATTTTTTAACTCTTTTAAATAGTTCTTGTTATAAAAACATCTTTATACTTATCTTTAAAATATTCATAACACTTTTGAGCTCTTAACATATCATCAAAAAAACCAAATATGGATGGACCACTTCCACTCATCATAGAACCCATTGCTCCCATTCTAACCATCTTTTCTTTTATCTCTCTTAATATCGTGTGCTTTCTTAAGGTAACATTTTCAAGTACATTTTTCATATTTTCGCTTACATATTTAATGTCATTTTGTTTCATAGCTCGAATTAATGATTCATTATCTGGATGCTTAAATATTTTATCTATATCTAAACTCTTATAAACCTCCTTAGTAGAAACTCCAAAGTTAGGTTTTACCAAAACTAAAACATGCCCCTTAAAAGGATTTAAAGAAGTAACCTTTTCTCCAATTCCTTTACACAAAGCCGTTCCACCTATAATACAATACGGTACATCAGCCCCTATCTGCAATCCTAACTTACAAAGTTCTTGATTGGAAATATTTGTATTATACATATTATTCATAGCAATTAAAGTAGCCGCAGCATCTGCACTTCCACCTGCAAGTCCTGCTGCTACAGGAATATTCTTATTTATATTTATATCAATTCCGCCTTTTATATTATATGTATCTATAAAAAGCTTTGCCGCTTTATATGCTAAATTGCGTTCATCTGTAGGAACATAATGTTTATTACATTCTATTTTAATACCATTCTTATTGTTATCAAATATTAAAGAATCATATAATTCTATATTTTGCATTATCATTTCGAGTAAATGATATCCATCTTCTCGTTTACCAACTACATCTAAAGATATATTTATCTTAGCATAGGCTTTAACCAACATACTTTCACCCCATATAGATAGTTTAAAAATCAACTCATTTATTATAACATAAAAAAAACGGCAAAGCCGTTTTTAATTGATAAATTTTATATAATAGCTCTTCCAGGTATAATTAATTTTTGCCCTACCATAATATTCTCTAGGTTTTCCACCTCATTTATTTTAACTAAGTCATCCACTGTTGTACAATATTTTTTAGCTATTTTCCAAAGAGTATCCCCATCTTGAGCAACATAAATAACAATACTAGCTTTTTTCTTTATAACCCCATCTTCTACCGGAATCACATCTACTAGAAATTCTTTATGTGTTACATAATTAACTCTAGCATGAACACTTGCCACAGCTTTTACAGCTATAGTATTAGCTTCTACAAATCCTTCAACATTTTCTATATATACCTTAGCATCACACATCATATCAATCTTAGCACCTGGTATTTCTACAGAACAAGTAAACGGAATCTCTTCACTTACCATAGAAACATATTTTTCCTCATTATCAGTTTTATACATAACATCTGCATTTAATAATCCTTCAATTACTACTTTATCTTCAACTATCTTCTTATCTGTTATGCAAATTTCACCACTTGACATAATAACCTCAGTTGGTTTTGCAAGTTTATCTTCTGGTTCTATATTTTCTTTAATTATTATTTCATTCATATTTTGTCCAAGCATTACATTTAACTCATAGTTCTTTTTTTCCATCTTAAGCATTCTTGTAGGTGAATAAGCATCCTCTATCATATCTATATCAGATTTATACATAACTTTTGTTTCAGCTTTTACTAAAGCTTCAATATCAACAATACGATTTTCTCCTAAATCATCTTCTTTGATCTCATATTCAATATCATCAACCCTAAATTCTGTACAATTATCCATAAAATATTCTACACCATCTAAATCAAATTCATCACTAATAAACATATCATCTTCTAAACAACAAAGTTCTCTGCTTGCTGCAGCTTTATATAAAAGTGATATATGAGTAAATGCTTCAATTTCAACTTTTCCTTCTGATAATTTCACATCTTTTTTGTGAACAGTAACCTCACATTTTAATACCTTGCCTATTTGTGGTTTATCCATAGGGACCTGCATATGAGCCTTACTTATTAGTTCACCTTGTACTACCCCAACTACTTTATCAACAGAAGAAGGATTTTTAAGAAGTTGAACATCTTCTAAATCCTCTATATCCTTTATAACTTCAAACTCATATTTTTTATATACAGAAGCCTCTATTTGTATTATACCTTCAATAGCAATCTTTCTCTCATTGACTATAACACATTCCATATGTTCAATAAAACCTTCCGCTGTGCAATTCATGTCAGTTTCAGTTCCACTAATTTCAATGTAATTAGAAAAATCTTTTGTATAAACTACATTATAAACTTCACTTGTGTCATCAGCATTTGCTAAATACAGTACATTACATTTTATCTGTCCTTCTACATAAACCTTATTTTGCATTACTTGTTTATTTGTTATGTTCGGTTTAGCATCTAGCATTAGTATTTTTTTTACGTCAGGTTGAATATCAGGTATAACATATTCTTCTTTTATTACACTATCTACAGTCCTTTCACCAAGTAGCTGTTCATACTCTATATTCTCTTTAAGCAATTCCATAGCCATACACATCGTACCTCCCATAAAATACCTACTAACTAATGTATATATAAGCTATGGTAAAAATATGTTATTATTTATTAAATATTTTTTATTTTTGCGTAAAAAAAAGAGACACTGAAAAATACAGTATCACTTTTAGCCTGCGAAGTCTATCTGAACTGTTTTAGTCAAAACATCTGAATAACTATATGTGACTTTCCTTTGGGTGTCGTCTTCTAATCTAACAACGAAAATGCTAGTATATGTTTTTTCAAGAACTCCATTGCTTACAATTATCTTTCTTCTTCCGTTATTAGCTCTTAGCGTTACTTTTTCTCCTATATGATCATCAATCTCATTTTTAATAGCCGCTAAAACATTAATTTTTTCCATAGCAAGCACCCTCTTTCTACATTATATATTATACTACCAAATTGCACATTTGTCAAATTAACCAATTATTGTATCACTATTTCATTAGATTTGTCAATGTAAATTTTCTGTAAACAAATCAAGCTTCAAGCAATATTCCTAGCTTGAAGCTAATTAGACTATCTTTAGCTATTATATTATTAGTATTCTCATTTTTACCATGAATATACACTAATTTTAGACTTACTTATAAAAAACTTGAAATTTAAAGGCTTATTTTACACTTTATTTATATTATATAAAAGCAAAAAATAAAAAAACTAATCTTTTATGAGTATTTGGATTTAGGAAATCCCTCTCTATATTTGCCTCTAGTTTGAAGTCCACCAACTCCAGCCATTCCCGTAATAGTACTTTCAATAACCTCATGAATAGATACTATCTTTTCAATATTGGTATATGCTACTTTTTCCGAAATAAAAACTGGATCTAAACAGTGAATTAAAACTCTATTAGGTGAACTTGCAAAATTTGCCCCTGCATCTAGTATTGCTTCATAGCAAGATTGACATGCCCCAGCAAATATAACTAAATCATCGTAATTAGGTTCATAATTTCTAAGCTTCGTCACACATTCAACAAAATATTTAGAATTTTTATAGTTGTTTAAATCTATATAATCTTTTGCTCCCTTAATAATGGCATCATGCCCAGTTAAAACAACTATATCTGGTTTTAATTGTTTAACAAGTTCGAGTATTCTACCTGGCTGATCCTTCTCAGATATTACATAACCAACTGCCTCCATAGCTAACTGCTTATATGTTTTCATACATACATCAAGATATTCTGCATCTCCATCCACATGTAAAATTCTTCCTGGTCGTCCAAATAACATACCTTGATTATTTTTTTTAGTATCTTTTTGCACTTTAATACTTTTTCCTTCTTTAGCTGTTCTATACTTTTTTCCCTGTATTCTGTTAACCAATATTCTTTTAATGTTTTCATTTACTTTTTTATTAAACTTATCATCTTTTTTACCCATACATTCTTTAGTTGCAATCTCCAAATCACTTTCTAGTGAATCTGCAATTATTCTCAAATTAATTCCCTTAAGAACATAGATAACGTTATTTCCATCTTCTTTTATATCTATAATCTTAAAAGTAATATCTTTTCCATACGATTTCCTTACTACCATATCACCTATCTCCAAATTATCAACCCCATTTTTCTAAATCCTATTTTATTGTATGAAAAACATATTAAAGAAGTGAAAAATAAACGAGTGAAAAGAAGAAAATTTCTCCATTCTTTTCACTCGTTTTTATTTATTTTTCGTGAAGTTCATTATTTTCAGAATAAATGATTTCTCCTATATTTACATTTTTTATCTCTTCTTCTCCTTTTAAATCTATATAAAAACTAGCTCTAGTTGCATATTTATATGGCTTCAACCACAAATGTCCTATTCCTAAAGGTATAGTAGCTAAAATATCCCATCCTACAAAGCTTAGATTTAATAAAAAATATCTTATCTTATATCCATCCATCATTTTTTTACTAAGTTTTATGCACTGCATAACATCAAACTCTGGATTATCATTAAAGATAAAAAATGACATAGCATAACGTGCTGTAATAATGTATATAATTATAAAACTAGTTATTAGTATAACAGCTACAAGTAAACCAGTTACTATAGAAAAACTTATTGGTGATGTATAAGAATAATGCATAGGATTTAAACCGCTTATAATTATCACAATAGCTATAAGTATAGCTGCTGGAATATAAACAACAATCGTCCACAAGAAAGTGAATATTATTATAATTAGCTGAATCAAAAAGTTCTTTCCAAAAAATTTAAAACCCAAAAATAAATTTTCAATTTTAGGATTATTATTTGTAATTAAATTTAGAAAAAACCTGTAAATTCCATAGGCAATGCATCCACCAATTAAAAGATTAACAAGAAATCCTATTCTAGACAATATACCTGCAATAGCGGTCCTTTCTGCTATCGTTTGCCAAATATTCACCGAACTATAAGCTCTTTGTGAAATAAAATATAATAAATTACTTACATTTGCTGCAAATGTAAAAATCCCTGTAAATAATGTGGCAATAAAGCATACTAGAACTGATATACCCCACTTTCCTTTAAGATTTTGTATTGCATGTTTTTTTAGTTCATTTATACTCTTCTTTACTAACACTATATCGCTCATTAAAAACTTTACCTTTAGTTCAGAGCTTCCCCCCTAACATTTTTACTATATATAAATAAAATATAAAATTTTACTATAAACTATATACTAATATATTTTCTTACTATAAACAATATGTTATTAATTATAATAGGACCATGTAAGTATTTTTTAACTTACATGGTCCTATTATAAACTATTCTTTTTGGTCATAAACTGTCTTAAATTCATCTATAAATTTCATATACTGTTCTTGTTCAGATACTAAAGACAGAATTTTCTTATTGAAAGTATTTGTAGCCCAATTTACTTCATTATAATAATATCTATTTCCTAATCTCCAGAATCGTTGAGGGAAAAGCAAAAATGCATATAATACTCTATACTCTTCTCTACTCAAAGGATTAACTTCATTATAAGCATCAATAATTAAATTTGCACATTCTATATTCCAGTCTCTTCTCTTTAAAACTTTTATCATAAAATTAGATATGTCATATACTCTTACTTCTCTTTTACAATAATCAAAATCCAATATGTTCACATCATTGTTTTTATCAATAATTATATTGTGATAAGTATAATCATGATGACAAAAGCTCTTTTCTTCCTCTGTAGTTCTACACATATCCATATAATCTGAATCCTTTAAAACATTAAATGCTCTTCTGCCTAATTTTTTGTAAAATTCAACATTTTTTACATAGTTAAAGTCAAAGTCTCCCTTTCTATTTCTTTTTCTAGACATATCTCTCATTTTATCTAATGCTTTAACTCTCTTTTCCATTAAATGTGGCCATCTTCCTAAATCTGTTTTTAATTTACTATTTTCAGGTGGATCATATCCTTTAGAAGATATATGCATACATGCAAGTGCTTTAGAAGCCATTATAATATCATTGTCATCATGAAAATTACATTCCCTACCTTCGAGCCACTCTGATAGAGTATATATGTCTTCATTTACAAGCGCATATGGTTCTCCTTCCATATTCAAATTATACTTATCTACATATTTAAATCCATTGTTTATTAAATGTTCTTTAGCTGCATATACAAAATATAATTTTTGGATTCCATAATTAATTCTTTTTAGGCATTTCATTCCTTTGTTAGTTTTTAAAAAATATACTCCTTTGTTGGGCTTTATACTTTCAATTCTAATATCAAATTGTCTCTCAATTTCAAACTCCCTCATCATTTTTTTACCGCCTCCCCTTATAAATTTATATGAAAATATCAATATATTTAGAATATATTTTTTAACACATTACTAGTTAACACTTTTAATCAAGTAACAATATAATAAAATTATAATAAACTATCACTTTTTGAAGGGATGCAATATGAAAATAGGAATAGATTCTAGAGCCGCAAAATGGTATAGAGGAACAGGCATTGGAACTTACTCATACCAACTAATTAATTCACTAAATAAAATAGATTGTCAGAATAAATATTTACTTTTTATGCCCGAAAGCAACGTCTGCTCTATAAAATTCAACAAAAATTATACTATTAAAAACATTAGTCAAAATATGAGTGGAAACTTTTGGAATGAAGTTAATATCCCAAACATTCTTAAAACTAAAGATATTGACTTGTATCACGTTCCTCAAAATGGTATTGGTCTACCTAAAACTAAAACATGCCGTTTTATAATTACTCTACATGATATTATCCCTTATAAAATGCCAGAAACAGTTGGAGAAAACTATCTTAAAATATTCACTAAAGAAATCCCAAGAATAATTCCTATGTGTGATGGCATTATTACTGTTTCTCACTACTCAAAGCAAGATATTGTAAACTACTTTAATTTTCCACCAGAAAAGATATTTGTAACTCATCTAGCTAACGAAGATATTTATAAACCATTAGATAAAACTAAATGTAAAGAATTCATCAAAAAAACTTATCATATAGAAGATGATTATATTTTATATGTGGGTGGTTTTAGTCCCCGCAAAAATATTGTAGGTTTACTTGAAGCCTTTAGTAATCTTCTTTCTAAATTAAAAAACAGTAATCTTAAACTAGTTATAGCAGGTTCACAAGGTAAATCTTATAGTATATATAAAAAAAGAACAGAAACTTTAGGTATTGAAAATAGCGTTATCTTTCCTGGATTTATTCCTCTAGAACATATGCCGATTCTTTATAATGCCTCAAAGATTTTTGTCTACCCTTCTCTGTACGAAGGCTTTGGCTTGCCTCCAATTGAAGCTATGGCTTGCGGAGTACCAATAGTAGCTTCAAAACTTGCATCTATCCCAGAAGTAGTAGGCGATGCAGCTATGCTTATAAATCCTCATGATATTTTTCAATTAAGTGAAGCAATGTACCATATAATATCAAATAAAGATTTAGAGAATCAATTAATAAAGAAATCTTTATTTAGAAGTTCACAGTTCAGTTGGGTAAAAACAGCTGAAAAAACTTTACAAGCTTATGAAAATATTATGTTGCATTAAATATATAATATTATTAAATAAAAAATAAGTACCAAATTTTAAAATTTGAGTACTTATTTTTTATTTTATAAAATTAATATGAAACTATCTTATCAATTATTCCTCCACCAACCATATAATCTTTATTATAAAACACAATAGACTGTCCTTTGGTTATTGCTCTTTGCTTTTCCTCAAAAACAACTTTTACCATATCTTTTTCCATTGGATATATGACTGCCTTACAGGGTTTTGCGGAATATCTTATTTTAGCTTCTATCTCTAATGGTTCTTCTAAAACATCAAAAGGAATGAAGTTTATATCTTTTGCTATAAGCTTAGTATTAAAAATATTTTCTTCATTTCCAAGGACAACTTCATTTCTCCATGGTATTATATCTATTACAAACATAGGTTTTCCTAAAGCTATACCCAACCCTTTGCGTTGACCTATAGTATAGTAAACAATCCCCTTATGTCTTCCCAATATATTTCCTTCTTTATCAACAAAATTTCCCTCTTTTACTTTATCTCCAACTTGACTTTTTATATATTTACCATGATTATTGTCATATACGAAACAAATCTCTTGGCTATCTTTTTTGTTATGAACATTGAGCCCAATTTCTTTTGCAATTTCTCTAATTTTACTTTTACGATATTCTCCACAAGGCATCAAAGTGTGTGCTAATTGATATTGAGTTAAATTATATAAAGCATAAGTTTGATCCTTCGTATCATCTTCTGCTCTTTTAATTAAATATCTATCTCCATTGTTTTCAATTTTAGCATAGTGTCCAGTAGCTACATAATCTGCTCCTATAGCTTGAGCTTTCTTCAAAAAAGCATCAAATTTTATAAATTTATTGCAGGCAATGCATGGATTAGGAGTTCTTCCTTCCATATACTCATCAATAAAATAATCTATAACATCTCTTTTAAAAGCTTCTTTAAAATTCATAACATAGAAAGGAATATCAAGTTTATCTGCTACTCTTCTTGCATCATCTACTGCACTTAAAGAACAGCATCCACCTTTCCTTATCTCTGCCTCTTCATCACTTTGCCATATTTGCATAGTAACACCTATAACATCATAACCTTGTTTTTTTAAAAGATAAGCAGCAACAGAACTATCTACGCCTCCACTCATTCCTAAAACTACTTTTTTCTTCATATCTTTCACCTCAAAAACATACTTTATTTATCAACTAAAATTTCTTATTCTCTCTACTGCTTCAGTTAAAACTTTAATTAGATACTCTACCTCTTCCTCTGTGGTTCTTTCTCCCATAGAAAATCTTACAGAACTTTTTAACATTTCTTCTGGTACTTCTATAGCAGTTAAAACATGAGATGGTTCCACTGCTCCTGCTGAACATGCACTTCCACTAGATGCATATATCCCCATACTGTCTAAAGTTATAAATAAAGCTTCTCCATCTACATTTTTAAAACTTACATTCACATTACTTGGCAACCGTTCATCACCAATAGGACCATTCAATTTTGTATCAGGTATTTTTAACAATTGGTCTATAAGTTTATCTCTTAAATTATTTAATCTATCAACTTCAGTATTTAATTTCTTTATTGATAATTCTATGGCCTTTCCAAGTCCTACGATTCCTGCTACATTCTCTGTACCACTTCTTTTAGCTCTTTGCTGGCTTCCACCATGAATTAAATTGTGTATTTTTGTGCCTTTTTTTATGTAAAGAACCCCTACTCCCTTGGGACCATAAAATTTGTGTGCTGACATAGATAATAAATCTATATTCATAACCTGCACATCTACAGGAATATGTCCTGCTGCCTGCACTGCATCGGTATGAAATAACACTCCTCTTTCTCTACATATTTTTCCTATTTCTTTTATAGGCTGTATAGTTCCAATCTCATTATTAGCAAACATTATAGAAACTAAAATAGTTTTATCATTAATGGCTTTTTTTAACTCTTCTAAACTTACCATACCTTCTTTATCTACCTGTAAATAAGTAATTTCAAATCCCTGACTCTCTAAATATTCACAAGTATTCAATACGGCATCATGCTCTATTTTAGTAGTAATAATATGATTTCCTTTATCTCTATTGGCAAAAGCTATTCCTTTTATCGCCCAATTATCTGCTTCTGAACCTCCTGATGTAAAAAATATTTCATCCTCTAATGAATTTATGGCAACAGCAGTTTTTAATTTAGCATCACTTATAGCTTTTTGAGCTTTTCTTGCCATTCCATATATAGATGAAGGATTTGCAAACTCCTCTTTTAAATAAGGAAGCATTTCCTCTAAGACTTCATGTTTTATATAAGTTGTAGCAGCATAATCTACATATATCTTCTTTTTCATCTTATTTATAAAGGCTGCATTTTACTGCAGCCTTTTTTTCTCTCCTTTCTTTAATTGGTAACTTTCTATACTAAAGCTTAATAAGTTCAGTATTATCTATAGCTTCTTGTACTAGTTTGTCAATTTCCAAAACACTTTCTGATTTTCTTATGCTATCCAGTCTAGGTTTGGTTTTAGGATGTTTTGGAACAAAAATAGTACAGCAATCCTCATAGGGTAGAATTGAAGTCTCATAAGTTCCTATTTTCCTTGCTATATCCATTATGTCTTCTTTATCCATACTGATTAATGGTCTAAATACTGGTCTATCTGACACATCATCACTTACAACTAACCCTTCCATAGTTTGACTAGCAACCTGCCCTATACTTTCTCCAGTAGCTACAGAATGTATCTCTTTATTCCCGGCTATCTGACACGCTACTCTCATCATAAATCTTCTCATTATGATAGTTAATTCATCTTCTCTACATTTATTTATTATCTCCATTTGGATATCGGTAAAAGGAACTATATATAAATCTATAGTTCCAATATACCCTTTTAGTATCTTAGCAAGATCTTTTACTTTATCTTTTGCTCTTTCACTTGTATAAGGATGACTGTGATAATAAACACAATTTAACTCTACTCCTCTTCTAGCCATCATATATCCAGCTACAGGAGAATCTATCCCTCCTGATAACATGAGTAAAGTCTTTCCATTAGTTTTATAAGGCATTCCACCTACTGCTTTTACTTTTTTCGAATAAATATATGCTTTTCCTCTTATTTCAACATTTATAACACATTGAGGATTTTTAACATCTACTGTTATACCTTCAATATTCTTTAAAATATAAGCTCCTACGTCTCTACTTATCTCCATAGACTTCATATCAAAAGATTTATTAGCTCTCTTAGTTTCAACCTTAAAAGTTCTTACATTACTTTCTTTCATTTCAATTAACGCTTGCTCTTTTATTTTATCTAAATCTGCTTCTACTTCTGTTACTAAACATATTTCTGATATTCCAAAAACTTTTTTTACTCTTTCTATAATCTCTTCAACTTTATTTGAATATAAAAACCATCTACCTTGATCCTTAACAAATTCATAATCTATATCTGAAAGTGCACTTTTTATATTATCTTGCAACTTTTTTTCAAATTTATTTTTATTTAATCCTTTTAAAAATATTTCTGAAGCATATTTTATAAGAATCAATTTTCTCATTTTTTTATTCTCCTTAAAAAATTTAATGCTTGCTTCAAGTTTTCTATTACATAATCCACTTCTTCTTTAGAATTTTCATAATTAAAACTGAACCTTATCGTTCCTTCAATTTCTTCTGAACTTAACCCTATACTTTTTAATGTAGTACTTTCTTTATACTGTCTTGATGAACAGGCAGACCCTGTTGATACATATATGCCTTTATCTTCAAGCATATGAAGTAACACTTCTCCTCTAATACCTTTAAATGATACACTTAAAATATAAGGTGAAAAATCATCACCTTCACTATTTATTTTTATTTTATCCAATTCCTTAAGTTTACTAATAAAATAATCTTTTATCTCTTTTACTTTATTAAAATGTTCTTCTAATCCTTTATTAATTCTTTCTGCTGCATAAGAAAATCCAGCAATAGCCGCTAAATTCTCTGTACCTGCCCTTAAATTTCTTTCTTGAGAGCCACCATATATTAAAGGCTTAGGATTAAGCCCTTTTTTTACGTAGGCAATCCCAACTCCATTAGGACCATGTATTTTATGACCACTAGCAGATAATAAATCTATATTAGCTCTTTTAACATCTATTTTTAGCTTTCCATAACTTTGTACTGCATCCACATGAAATTTTGCTCTAGTACTTTTTTCTTTTATTATTTTTTCAATAGTCTCTATATCTTGTATAGTTCCAATCTCATTATTTACACACATAATACTTACTAATACAGTATCTTTATTTATATTATTAGCTAATTCTTCTAAATTTATTTTACCTTTATCATTTGTATCTAAATAAGTTACCTTAACTCCTTCTTTTTCAAGTTGAGTAAATGTATTTAAAACACTTGGATGCTCTATTTTAGAAGTTATTATATGAACTCCTGACTTTACAAATCCTCTAATTAAAAAATTATTACTTTCACTTCCTCCTGAAGTAAAAATTATTTCCTCTTTACTGCAGTTCAACGTATTAGCTACTATTTCCCTGCATTCATTTATCTTTTTTTCACCTTTCAAACCTTGAATATGGGAGGAA
Source organism: Clostridium ganghwense (assembly GCF_026735165.1). Classification (GTDB taxonomy): domain Bacteria; phylum Bacillota; class Clostridia; order Clostridiales; family Clostridiaceae; genus Clostridium_H; species Clostridium_H ganghwense. The sequence goes on from NZ_JAPQES010000001.1 coordinate 969,458, forward strand.
GAAGGATTTCCGTAATAATTTCTCATAGTCTCCGCCATAATATCTATAACTTCATCATAAGGTTTTGTAGTAGCACTATTATCCATATATACTTCAAGTTTATCTTTCACTTAAACCACTCCTTCCTACCACATTTATTATTCCCTTTTATTCTTCAAATAAATCAGTTGATAAATATCTTGATCCTGTATCAGGCAACAATACAACTATATTCTTATCTTTATTTTCTTCTTTCTTTGCAATTTCCTTTGCTGCATAAAGTGCTGCACCAGAAGAAATTCCAACTAAAAGACCTTCTACTTTAGCTATTTCTCTAGCTACTTCATAAGAATCATCATTACTCACTTTAACTATTTCATCTATTATATTAGTATCTAAAACACCGGGTATAAATCCTGCACCTATTCCTTGAATTTTATGCGGACCTGCTTTTTCTCCAGATAATACAGCTGACGTTTCTGGCTCAATAGCTACAATTTTTATATTTGGGTTCTTCTTTTTTAATCCTCTTCCAACCCCTGTTATAGTTCCACCAGTCCCTACTCCTGCAACAAAAATATCTACTTTCCCATCTGTATCTCTCCAAATTTCTTCTGCAGTTGTCTTCTCATGAGCATCTGCATTTGCAGAATTTTCAAATTGCTGAGGGATAAATGAATTTTCTATTTCTTTATTTAATTCTTCAGCCTTTTCAATTGCTCCTTTCATACCTTCAGCAGCAGGTGTCAAAACTAGTTCTGCACCATATACTTTTAACATCTTTCTTCTCTCTACACTCATGGATTCTGGCATTGTTATTAATAATTTATATCCTTTTACTGCAGCTGCTAAAGCTAAGCCAACTCCAGTATTACCACTTGTAGGCTCTATGATTACAGTATCTTTGTTTATTATTCCCTTTTTTTCAGCTTCTTCTAACATTGCAAATCCTACTCTATCTTTAACACTACCTGCTGGATTAAAGTATTCTACTTTTGCAATTAAATTTGCATTTAATCCATTATTCTTCTTATAATTACCCAACTCCACTAAAGGAGTATTTCCTATTAATTCAGTTAAATTTTTTGCTATTCTCATTTTTAATTCCCCCTTAAAATTATATTTATATAATTCCTATCGTTTTAATAGGAATTATAGTTAAAAAAATTATAAGAATTATATGTAATACATATATCCTTCTGAAATAGATTTATTATACTCAAAAACTAAATCCTCTAAAGTAATACAATCTACTATTTTATCAATACTTTCATTTATTCTATTCCATACATTATTTTTTATACATTCTTCTATTTTATCATTTACCATATCTTCTGAAGTTACTATATGCAAATTTCCTTCAAGCGCTCTTAATATATTTCCTACTGATATTTGGTGCATACCTTTTGAAATTACATATCCTCCTTGAGGCCCTTTTATGCTATTTACTAATGCATTTTTCTTTAAAGCCGAAAATATTTGCTCAAGGTATCTTTCAGATAGATTTTGTCTTTCCGCTATACTCTTTAAAGTAATAGGTTCTTCCCCACTAGCATGTACAGCAAGGTCTATCATGGCCCTTAATCCATATCTTCCTTTAGTGGAAATCTTCATACTAAGCCTCCTTATCCTACAATTCCTACTGATTTACTATGATTATAATTCTATAACTCTCTTTTGTCAACTGTATATCTATATTATATCCACATCAGCTTCTTTTAATATATTGCAGATATCATCATTAGGTTGCTCATCTGAAATTACAGCATTTATATCATATATATCAGCAAATTTATATGTACCATCGAAATAGAATTTTTTACTTTCCATAACTAAATATACCTTTTTACCAGAATTAATAATTGCTTTTTTAGTATTACCATCTTCTACGTCAAAAGTTGTAATACTTCTATCAAAAATATTCACTCCACAACTTCCAACAAAAGCTTTATCCACTTTATACTTAGCTATACTTTCTATAGCCGCAGAACCTACAAATCCTTCTAACTCTTTACTAAATATTCCTCCAATCCCTATTACCTTTACATTATTATTTGAAAAACATTTAATAATATCTATCATATTTGTCACAATAGTAATATTTTTATTGCTCTTTGAAATTAGTTCTGCTAATAATATATTTGTAGTTGATATATCAAGAAAAATAGTTTCCCTGTCTTCTATAAGATCAAAAGCCTTCTGTGCTATTTTTTTCTTAGCTTCTATGTGTACATTCTTTCTATTAGCTATATCATTATAGTGAGCTGTCTTTCTTGTGAGTACTGCTCCTCCATAAGTTCTCTTTAATATCCCCTGCTTTTCTAAACTCTTTAAATCCTTTCTAATACAATCCTCTGAAACATTAAACTTACTACTTAACTCTTTTACAACTACCTTACCTTCTTTATTTAAAAAATTTATAATCTGCTCTATTCTTTCATGTGCAAACAAAAATATCTCCACCTCATCTCAAAATTATATGTTAAATTTTAATTTTTAAAATTCAACATATATAATATATCATAAAATTAATAACTTAATCTGCCATTCCTAATTGTTCATTTAAGATAAATTTTTGAATAATATGAGCAACTCCATTTTCTTCATTGGTATAAGTAACATAATCAGCAATTTCTTTAATTTCAGTAAATGCATTACCCATGGCAACTCCTAAACCAGCATATTCAATCATATGTTTATCATTTCCAGAATCACCAATACAGATTATTTCCTCTTGTTTTATACCAAGCTCCTCAGCCATTCTTTTTACACCTGTTCCCTTATTACAATTCTTGTTTAATACTTCCAATGTATAAGGTGATGTTTTAAGTATTGTGAAATTCTCCAAAAGTTCTATAGGTAAATTGGATACATCTTCAAATAAATCTTTATCAAATTTTTGATTAGCGTTTATGTGAATATCCTTCAAACAAATACTTGGGAAGAATGTGCTCAATTGTTCAGCTATACTTAAATCTTCATTAATTAAAGTAATTTTATTTATTACAGTTTCTTCATCTAATGAATTAAAATCAGCAATTTTTAAAGGAAGATTATTTGCTACAGAATCAAAATGACTAAAAATACTGTGGGACGGTACTAATATACCATCATTAGAATATATGTTTAAAGTTATATTAAGCTCTTCTGCCAAATTAAATGTGAACTTAAATTCATCATGGCTTATATTATTACACTCAATTATTTCTTTCTTAGTGTTATTTAGTATCAATGCACCACTGCATGTAACAGAATAATTATCCTCACTTATCAAATCTAATTCTTTTAAATATTCTTCAATTCCTCCTATTGCACGCCCTGTAGTTAATACTACCTTAACTCCAAGTTCCTTAGCTTTTTGAATCGCTTCAATATTCTCCTTAGAAATTTTTTGATTGTTATCTAAAAGTGTACCATCCATATCTAATGCTAATAATTTATACATAATAATTTCCTCCTATGGTAAAGAACTTACTTTTATTACTTTAATGTATCATATTAATTCTAATAATACTATTTCTTATTGTATCTCATTGTCGTGAAAATTTTAAGTTTTTTAAAAATTAGTACATTTACATATTGAATTATTCTTATTTTAATTATACAATAAGAATAAGTAATAAACAATAATATAAAATAATACAAAACAATAAAGGAGGGATATAAATGATTACTGACAGAATAAGAAAACTAAAAAATCAACTTTTTGAAAACAAACGAGAAGTTTCCCTTGAAAGAGCTTTATTATATACAGAAAGTTATAAAACTACTGATGGTGAACCAAATATTATAAGACGAGCTAGAGCTACTGCATATATATTGCAAAATGTAAAAATATCTATAAGAACTGGTGAACTTATTGCTGGAAATAGAACTATAAAACCAAGAAGTGGTATTATTTCGCCTGAAATGGATCCATATTGGATATATAATGAACTAGATACCATTGAAACTAGACCACAAGACCCATTTTATATATCTGAAGAAGATAAAAAATTATACCGAGAAGAACTTTATCCTTATTGGAAAGGAAAATCTCTTAAGGATTTTATAAATAGCAAGTTAACAGATGAAGTAAAAGAGCCAATTTCATCAAAAATTTTTAAATTAAACCAAACAGATAAAGGGCAAGGCCATATTATAATGCAATTTGATAGAATACTAAAAAAAGGTCTTTCAAAAATAATTGCTGAAGTAGAAAACTTATCCCAGAAAGATATTACTAATAATTTCTATAAAGCTTCATTCCTTGTACTTAAAGCCTCACAAAAACACATTCTTAGATATGCTCATCTAGCTAAAGAAATGGCTGATAAAGAACAAGATAAAGTAAGAAAAAATGAACTTTTAGAAATATCAAGAATATCAAAAAAGATTTCAAGCGAAAAACCTGATAGTTTTCATGAAGCTTGCCAATTGCTTTGGTATATAAGTGTTATAGCTCAGTATGAATCAAATGCTAGTTCTTTATCCCTAGGACGTTTTGATAAGTATATGTATCCGTTCTACAAACATGATATAGACAATGGTGTATCTCATGAAAAACTTAGAGAAGTTTTAGAATGCTTATGGCTAAAAGCAAATGACGTAGTATTAATTAGAAGTGCAAATAGCGCTAAATATTTTGCTGGCTTCCCTACTGGGTATACTATAACATTAGGAGGTTTTACAGATAATGGTCGTTCTTCAGTTAATGAATTATCTTATCTTGTACTTGATACCTATCAAGATATTCGCCTTCCTCAACCTAATATAGGGGTTAGACTTAATGAACTAATAGAACGCCCGTTCTTAAATAAAACTGTAGAAACAATAAGACTTGGTACTGGAGTTCCTCAAATATTTAATGATGAAGTAGTAGTCCCTGGATTTTTAAATAGAGGAGTTTCTCTTGAAGATGCTAGAGATTATTCTGTTGTTGGATGTGTTGAACTTTCACTTCCTGGTAAAACATATGGTCTTCATGACATAGCTTTATTCAATTTATTAAAACTCATGGAAATAACCTTAAAAGAAAATCAACACCATGAAAATATTAATTTTAGTTTAATAATAGAAAAAATAAAAGAAAATATAGATAAATATGTATCACTAATGATAGATGGTTCTAACATTGTTGATATTGGGCATAAAGAGTTTGCACCTGTACCATTCCTTTCTTGCTTTATTGATGACTGCTTAGAAAATGGTAAAGGTATAACAAGCGGTGGAGCTAGATATAACTTTTCAGGAGTACAAGGCATTGGAATTGCTAACTTGAGTGATTCACTATATGCCCTAAAAAAAATAGTTTTTGAAGAAAAAAGAATAACTTTTTCTGAACTTATAAATGCCTTAGATAATAATTTTGAAGGAAAAGAATACGAAAAATTAAGAGTAAGATTGATAAACAAATATGATAAATATGGTAATGATAATGATGAAGTAGATAATATAGGCTCTGATATTCTTAGATATTACGCAAAAGCTGTTGAAAAATATATAAATGCTAGACATGGAATTTTTACCCCTGGAGCTTATACTGTTTCTGCTCATATACCTCTTGGTGAAGCTGTAGGTGCTACTGCTGATGGTAGAAAAAATGGTGATCAATTAGCCGATGGCGGCTTATCACCTATGGTTGGTAAAGATATGTTAGGTCCTACTGCTGTTTTGAAAAGTGTTAGTAAACTTGATAATTACTTAACTACTAACGGCAGCTTACTAAATGTAAAATTTAGTCCTAAAGCCCTTGAAGGTATTGAAGGAATAAATAAAATGGCTAACTATCTTTTAGCCTTTATGAAACTTAAAATACAGCATATTCAATTTAATGTAGTTTCTGTTGAAACCTTAAGAGATGCTCAAAAGCATCCTGAAAATTATAAAGGATTAGTAGTCAGAGTAGCTGGATATAGTGCTTTCTTTGTTGAATTAAGTAAAGAAATTCAAGATGACATAATAGCAAGAACAGAACACAATTTATAGGATGTGATAAAATGAATGGCTTAATTTTTAATATACAAAGATATTCTATACATGATGGTGGAGGTATTAGAACAATTGTATTTTTCAAAGGCTGTCCTCTCCATTGCCCTTGGTGCAGTAATCCCGAATCTCAAAGTTTTGAAATAGAAAAAGTAAAAATTAAAAATAAATGTATTCACTGCAGCGAATGTTCTAATAGTATTGAAGAATGTCCTTCTGGTGCTATTACTGAATTTGGAAGATTTATGAGTGTAGAAGAAATCATTAAAGAAGTAGTAAAGGATTCTATATTTTATACCACATCTGGTGGTGGTGTTACTCTATCTGGTGGTGAAGTTTTATCTCAACCCTCTTTTGCTCTTGAACTATTAAAATCTTTAAAAGAATTAGGCATTAATACAGCCTTAGAAACTTGCGGGCAAGGTAATACGAAAGGTATAAAAGCATTAGCTAATTACTTAGATTTAATTTTATTTGACCTGAAAATAATGGATGAAACTAAAAGTGAAGAAATATTAGGTGCACATATGCATCTTATAAAAAATAATTTAAAGACTTTAGTTTCTATGGGAAAAAAAGTTATACCAAGAGTTCCCTTAATACCAAACTATACCCTTGACAATAATAATATAAATCAAATTATTAATTTTGTTAATGAATTAGGTTTAGACGAAATTCATATCTTACCCTTTCATCAATATGGAAGTAATAAATATGAATTTTTAGATAAACAATATCTTCTTAAGGATGTATCGCCCGCTTCCAATGAAGAAGTAGAAAAAATAAAAACACTCATGGAACAACAAGGACTTAAAGTTATAATTGGTGGGTTATAAAAATACTAACCAGAGGTGATTATATGAAAAAAATTAATTTTGCCATAATAGGATTTGGTGGAATCGCTAAAACTCATGCTCTTGCAGCAAATATTGCTAACTTAAAATTCAATTTACCATACAGCTTGAATTTAACTCATATAGTTACTAGAAGACCTATTAATCTTAATTTACTAGGCGTAGAAAATGTACAAAATGTAGAAGAAGTTTTAAAGAATCCAGATATATCTTTTGTAGATATATGTACTCCGAATTCTTCACATTTTAAAATATTAAATAAGGTTGTAGAATACAATAAACCAGTATATTGTGAAAAACCCCTTTCATCTAAATACGAAAATTCTCTAGAAATGACTAGACTTGTTAGTGAGAAAAATCTTATTAATTCTGTAGCTCTTATATACAGATTCATGCCAGCCATAAGAATGATAAAAAATGAAATAGAAAATAAGACTATAGGAGATATTATCGATTTTAAAATTAAGCTATATCATAAAAGCTATTTAAATCCAAATAAAAGTAAAACATGGCGAACTAGGAAAGAGGCTGGTGGCGGAGCTTTACTAGATTTAGGTGTACATCTTTTAGATATAATAAATTTTACTTTAGGTAATATTGAAAAAGCTGATATTCACAAAAGTATTTTCTTTAAAGAAAGAACAGAAGTTGATGAAATAGCTGATGTTAGACTTTCTCTTGAAAATGGTATAAATGGTAGTCTTGAGGTATCAAGAATATTTGCCGAAAGAGAAGATCTAACAACTTATATTATTTATGGAACTAACGGCAGCATTAAAATGAGTTCTGCTTCTCCTTATACTATAGAAATATATAACTATACTACTAATTGCACACAAATAAAATCAGCAACACTAGGTAGTGACATACTAAAGTATTATCCCAATGAAAGAGATTCTCTTGGATTTTTCCAAGATTGTCATACAGCCTCATTAATTGATTTTACAAACAAAGTGTATGATAAAAACACTGATAGTATTGGAGCTGAATTTATAGATTCAATAAATAGTGAAAAATGGATAAAATAAATTAAAAGAAGGTAATAAGTATGAAAAAAATACTATTAACAGGTGGAAACGGATTTTTCTGTTCAAGATTTGTAAAAGAATATAAAGATAAGTATGAAATTCTTTCTTTAGATAAACAACAGTTAGATGTAACAAATGAGTTGAAAGTAATGTCAACTATAAAAGAATTCAATCCTGATTATGTTATTCATGCAGCTGCTATTGCAGTAACAGACTTTTGCAACGAACATCCTAAATTAGCTCATGATATAAATGTAAAAGGTTCCGTTTATGTAGCAAAAGCTTGTAAAGAAGTTGGTGCTAAACTAGTATTTATAAGTTCAGAACAAGTATTTAACGGAAACAGCGAAAGTGGTCCTTATACCGAAGAAGATACTCCCATTCCTGACACTGTATATGGACAGAATAAACTTGAAGCTGAAGGATTACTAAAAGAAATATTAGATGAATTATGGATATTAAGATTCACTTGGTTATTTGGTTTTCCTGAAAGAAACCTCAACATAAATTCTAATATACTGTGGAATACAATATCTTCTATGCTAAAGGATGAAAAAGTAAAAGCTCCTGTCAACGAATACAGAGGAATGACCTATGTTCAAGAAGTTCTAGAAAACTTTGAGAACGTATTCTCTATGCCTTATGGAACTTATCACATTGGGAGTAAAAATAATTTAAGCCGTTACGATATAGTAAAACTTATTTTAACTAAAATGGGACAAGAGCATAGATTAGATAAACTTCTTCAAAAAGATACTGAAAAATATAAAGAACATCCAAGAGATATTCGTCTTAATACTGAAAAAGCTACAAAAGCTGGATTAAAATTTTCTAATACAGAAGATGCTATAAAAAAATGTATAAGAGATTATAATCTCAACTTTCAATAAAAATTATAATATTAATCTAAATAAAACAAAGAAAGGATGATAAATATGTTATATATATTAGATACTGCAAACTTAGACGCTATTAAAAAGGCTTATGATTTATACCCAATGAGTGGAGTTACTACAAATCCAACAATCATATCAAAAGAAAACAGAAGTTTTCTATCTATTCTAAAAAACATTAGAGAAATAGTTGGCGAAGATTCTATGCTTCACGTTCAAGCAGTAAGCACAACTGCCGAAGGTATGGTAAAAGAAGCAGAATACTTAACTGAAACTATTGGTGGTAACTTATATATCAAAATTCCTGTTATACCTGAAGGAATAAAAGCAATGAAAATTCTTAAGAAGAAAGGAATAAAAATAACAGCTACAGCAATTTTCACAGCACAACAAGCTCTTATGGCAGCAGTTGCAGGAGCAGATTTTGTAGCACCTTATGTTAACAGAATAGATAACATAAGTGGTAATGGTATTAGAGTAGTAGAAGAAATTGTTCAATTATTTGAACTGCATAATATAGATGCTAAAGTATTAGCAGCTTCCTTCAAAAATGTTCAACAAGTACATGAAGTTTCACTTACAGGAGCTGAATCAGTAACTGTAAATCCTGAAATAATGGATAAAATGCTTGAACATCCTTTAACTGATTGGAGTGTAGACCAATTTATTAAAGATTGGGAAAATGTATATGGAGAAGGTAAAATAACTCTTGATGTAGAATAGAAAAAGTGCGACATAAATTTCCTATAATTTATGTCGCCTTTTCTTATTTATTTCCTTTTTTTATCTTTTGGATTTAAAGAATGTGGTCTTTCTTTAGATATATTTATAGAACTTAACATAAAATTTTTTAAATCTTTGAAATTGAATGGAGCAACAGGAGCACCATAAGCATCCCCCAAGCTTGTCGTAGAAATCACATTCACTACAATAAGAGTATACCCTATAACAAAACCGAAAAGTCCAAAAATTCCAGTTAAACAAATCATCATAAATTTTAAAATTCTTATTGGATTCATTATAGTGTGATCAGAAACTCCAAAGGAACATATAGTGGATAAACCAACTATTATTACCATAAGAGGACTTACAATTCCTGCCGCTACTGCTGCTTGACCTATTACTAAAGTTCCTACAATACCAAAAGCAGGTCCTATATGGGTTGGAAGTCTTATGCTTGCTTCTCTTAATATTTCCGATGTAAATTCCATAGAAACTGCTTCTAACACTGAATTTATAGGTACAGCTGATCTAGCTGATGCTAATGCAATAGTATATCCTGTTGGAAGAATATCACTATGGAATCCAACAACAACAACATATAAAGAAGATAGTGTTAGACTTATAGCAAGTGATACAGCTCTAATAATTTTTGCCAATATTGCACTATGCAAATCATCATAATGATCATCACCAGAATCTAAAAAATCTACAATTAATTTAGGTACAGATAAAGCAAGATTTCCACCCTCAACTATTAAAATTATTTTTCCCTCCAATATATCCGCACAAGCCATATCAGATCTTTCAACAATTCCAGCTTGAGGAAATAAATCAAAATCATTGTTTAATAAATATTTCTGAATATATCCTGATTCAAAAATTCCATCTATGCTTATATTATTTATTCTCTCTTTAGTTTCAGAAACATATCTTGGATTTGCTATATCCTTTATATAAATTACTGCTACTTTGGTTCTAGTTCTTTTTCCAACTGTTAAGCTATCTATCCTAAGATTAGGATCTTTTATTCTATACCGTATTAATGAAATATTAGTATCTAAGTTTTCTGTAAAAGAATCCATTGGTCCTTTTAAAGTAAATGCTATTTCAGGTTTTTCTGGATTTCTTTTTTGAATCTTAACTGTATTAGCTACAATGTATTTTTCATCACTGTTTATTAATATAATAGATTTTCCCTCTAAAATATATTCTATTATCTTATTTTCATCATAATCTATGGATAAATCATCTATATAAATTATAGAATCAACTATTTTATCAATACTGAGTTTTTGCTCATCTCTATACTGTAATATAGGTTTAATAATACTTTCAGATATCATTTGCCTATCACTAATCTGCCCAATATAAAGTATATATACCTCTGTATTACAAACACTCAATTTTCTTATAGTTATTCCCATATTGCCTTGCTGTATTTCCAATATTTTATTTAAGAATTTGCTTTCTTTGCTGCTATTCACCTTCAAATACCCCCTTAGCCTTTGAATCAGTAGTTCCTAAGTTATTTATTTTAGTATCTACCTTGACATTAATCTGAGCTAATGGATATTCCTTAATCCAATCTATTTTCTTGTAAATTTTAGGATTTTGAGCTCGGAAATATTTTGCAAAATTCATTATATCAATCTTAAATTCATCTTGAGATCTCTTTATTGCAATTTCTATCTCATTCTTAATATCATCACTTATCGCTTGTTCTAATTCAAATTTCACTTTATCAGTAATTGGTGGCTTTACATAGTATTGAAACTTTATCTTTGAACTAGCCTTCAAATTAACATCTATAATTATTTTTCCATCTTTATAATCTGTCTTTATGGATTTCTTCGCCTTTGTATCAAAATAAAGTAAATCTTTCTCATCCTCTGGATGAGAAACTACATTTATAGCCTTAGGATGTTCTGCTAAAATATAAGATAACCCTCTAAAAGCCTTATCATCCGCATCTAGCATTCCAATCATTTTTGAATCTTTCATAACCGCAGCTCCAGCATAATGTAGAACTCCCTCTTTCACCTCAATATAGGGCAAAACATATCCTATTTTTTTCATTGCTATATCTGAAAGAATATCTCCTGTACTTTTAGATATATCATATCCAACTTTATCTACATTCTCTACTATATTATTTACCATAAAAGCTGCTGTTACATCATTATTAGGTTTTACACTTAATATCTTATCTGTTTTTTGTTTACTTACTACAACAAGAGTTGTTTTTCTATAGCCTTGTATTTTTTTTATTCTGTTTATATAATCTTCTATACCTTTTTCTGCAGCATCCTTATCAAAAATTATTACTCTTACTGTCCCTAAAAAAACAGGAAAAGCATTTCTATGTTCAAGCTCTCTTCTTGCCTCTGCATAAGTTTTACCTTCTGCCAAAGTTAACTTTGTTAGTTCTTTTTGACCTACAGCCTCCTTTTGAAGTACTCTAATTTGTGCAGTTTCGATAACAAAACGATACTTTTTATCTGTATAATCTAATCCCACTGCTAAAAGAATATTTTTTTTATTAATATCACGATAATCCCAACATCCTGTAAAGTTTACAAGCAAAATAAATATTCCAATTATACTAAATAACTTTTTTATCATATTTTTTCACCTTTGCTGTAATAAATAATATTAACGGTATAATTACTCCTGTAAATATTGACATATATCCACTATACATAAAAAATTTCTGTTTACTCTCAAAAGTTGTTGGTATTAATGCTAAAATATCTGCTAATATAATTACAATAAAACAAAGACGTTTAAATTCTACTTTCTTAAATATTTTACTTAAAAGATATACTGCCCCATAAATATATATGCAAGTTTTTGCAATCAAAGCCATAAACCATATGCTTATAAAAATACCGTCAATCCTCTCAAAAAATTCAAGATATGGGACATTTACTCTCCTGACCGCCACAAATAATGCATCCTTGTAGTATACAATATCATCTACCCCTAATATTGCTATGCAAGCTTCAAAAGCCAATATAAATAAAAGTCCACCCATTAATATCCCACTGATTGTATATTTGAATATTTGTGAATTATTCTTCTCAAAAGGAATAATCGTTAATAATTGAATGCCTATATATGGTACAACTTTTTCTAATCCCTTTATATATGCAATACTCTCTTCACTTCCCATTAAAGGCTGAAGATTAATCATTTTACCTTCATTAAGCATAATTATATACATAAAGAACATGGATATAACAATAATAAAACCATAAAATTCAAATAATCTTCCAATTATTCTTAACCCTTTAGAAGTAGTATAGTAAACTACTATAAACAACGTGATTACCATTGCCCATACAGGCGTTTTAGCTAATATTTCTAATCTCAAAAATTCACAACCCATTTGTGGGAGCATTGCACCAATGAGAAAAAAATATACTATATATATAATCACAAAAATATTTGTAAAACTCTTTCCAACAATTTCATTACTATATTGATCCAGTGTCTTCCCCCTAAAACTCCAGCCAAGATAGGTAATTATATAGGTAAAAAAAATAGATATGCCTATACCTAATAATATTGTAATCCACCCACCAGTGCCAACAACTTCTGCTACCTCTTTTGCTAATTCCATAGAGTCATGTACAGTTATACTTATTACTAATATAAAAAATATTTGTATATTAGTCAGATACTCTTTCATATATACTCTGCTCCTATTTATTTTAATTTTATGGTTTGTTAAAACTTAATGCTTTATTCAACTTTTCAGAATATTGCGAAGCAACATTCAGTGACCTATAACCAGCCAAAATGAAAAATAAAAAGATTATTAGAGAAGTTAAATTAAGTAAAAAAGAAGTATAAAAAAGAGCAAGAATATAGAAAATCTCTATGTTCTTACTCTTCTTTTATTTTAATTTAGGTTTTGCGTTAGCAAAACTTCCTTCACTGGTTACTGGTATCTAGCTACTGGTTACTAGAATAATGTTGCGTCGCAACATTATTCTAGTCTTCCTCTTTAATTTCCACCTCTATTTTCCTAAACATTTCTTGAACCTGTTCTAAAGTACAGGCCTTTGTACCTTCTAAGGTAACTGCAGCAGTACCACATGAGGCAGCAAATTTTAAAGCTTCACTAGGTTCATAGTTATTTAATTTACTATAAACCAAACCTGCTACCATAGAATCTCCAGCACCTACTGTACTTTTCACATCTACCTTTACTCCTTTTGAATGATAAATATTTTCACCCGTTATAAATAATGCTCCTTTTTCTCCAAGTGAAATTAGTATATTTGCTATCCCTTTACTTTGCAGTAGTTTTGCAGCTTTTATTAATTCCTTCTCTGAGTCAGATTCTAAATTTAAAAGTCTAACAAGTTCATGATTATTAGGTTTTATTACGTCTGGTTTTTCTTTGATTCCTTCTTTTAATAACTCTCCATCAGCATCTAAAATAACAAAAGCTCCTTTTTCTTTAGCTATTTTTGTAAGCTGTGCATATATGTCCTTAGGTACCGATGGGCTTACCCCTCCTGCTAAAACCACTATATCATCCTTATTACACATATTCCCAAATTCATCCAAGAACATCTTTAACTCATTTTCACTTATTTCAGGTCCAGCTTCATTTATATCTGTATAAACTTTCTTTGTAGTATCAACAATTTTTGTATTTGTTCTACTATTTTCTTTTATATGAATAAATCTTGTATCTATTCCTCTAGAATTTAACTCCTCTATAAAAGTTTTCTCCAAAATTCCTCCTAAAAATCCTGTACAAGTTGAATTCACATTAAAGTTCTTTAATACTTTTGATACATTTATTCCTTTTCCACCTATATCATATCTTAAATTAGATACTCTATTTACTATTCCTAACGTAAAATTATCTATAGCTAAAGTCTTATCCATAGCTGGATTTAACGTCACAGTAATTATCATATTTTTTTTCTGCAGCAAAATACTTCTGCAGATTCCTCCTTTCTGCGTGTTACTAACTATATAAAATAATAGCTGCTGACATAATGCCAACAGCTATTATTTTTTATATTAGACTTTATTTTTGTTTGCTTTCAAGATGTGCTACTATTTTATCTATAAGCTTGTCTGAGTTCTTTACCACATCACTAATTCCTACATTTACAATAAGTTTTCCTTTAAATCTTTCTTTACCCTTTATTCCTATATCTTTTGTTAAAATTACTGCATCAGCATCTTTTACATCATTCATTGTAATTTCATTTTCAATTCCAATTGAACCTTGAGTTTCTACTTTGATTTCTATTCCTCTTGCTTTTGCAGCATTTTCTATTGCTTCTGCTGCCATATAAGTGTGTGCTACGCCTGATGGGCATGCTGTAACTGCTAAAAATTTCATGTCTACTTCCTCCTCAAATTAGAATAGTTAATATCTTCCCTATAAATTATACTCTATTCAAAGCTTATATCCAATTCATCACTATCATCGTCAGTACTTTCACTACCTGTATTTTGTTGTTCTGATACTGGTTTTTTAAGAACATTTACCATAATTGCTGTAACCGCAACACCTACTAAAGTGGCAACCATATAACCAATTTTGCCTGTAGCAACTGGTAATACTATCCATCCACCCCAAGGTGCAGGATTTCCAGCTCCCATTATCATTGCTGTAACAGCTCCTGCTGCTGAACCAACTATTATTGAAGGTATAACTCTTATTGGGTCAGCTGCTGCAAATGGTATAGCTCCTTCTGTAATACCTATCATTCCCATTAATATACCAGCTTTTCCTGCTTCTTTTTCTTCTTCTGTATATTTCTTTGGTGCAAGTAATGTTGCAACTCCCATTCCAATTGGAGGTGTACATATAGCAACACCTATAGCCGCCATTATTTTAAGAGCCATTGGACTTGCCATACCTGTAGCAGGATCTATTGTACCTACCATAGCAGCTCCAAATCCATAAGCAACCTTATTTATTGGACCACCCATATCAAATGCTATCATACCACCTAATACTATTCCTAATACTATTAAGTTACCAGTTCCTAATCCTTCTAACCAAGCTTTCATTCCTGCCATTATTCCAGCAATCGGTGCTCCAACTACCCAAACTACTAATCCACCAACTATAAAAGTACCAACTAGTGGAATAACAAATATAGGCATAACAGAACGCATTATTGATGGAACTTTTATTTTCTTTAAGTAATAAACAACTATACCTGCTAATAATCCTGCAACTATTCCACCAAGGAATCCAGCTCCTATTTGATTTGCTAAATATCCACCTATTGCTCCTGGTGCTATACCAGGTCTATCTGCCATTGAAAATGCAATAAATCCAGCAAGTATTGGAACCATTAATCCTAAACCTGCTGCTCCAATATTAAATAAATCTAATAATTTTGTTCCTTCTGCTGGTACCGCTGCTGAACCTGATAATAATACTGATAAAGCTAATAATACCCCACCTGCAACGACAAACGGTATCATGTAAGAAACGCCCGTCATTAGATGTTTACGAGTGTCTTTTAATAATTCTCCCATTAAAATTCCTCCTTTAATTATTTTTAGTATGAATGCTTATATTAAAAATGAAACTTTGAAACCATTTTAAAAAAACGATTACATCGGTTGTAATATTATACTTCTAACAGCTCTAAGATTTCTTCAACCTGCTGAGCTTCCTTAAGATTGTTTCTAAATTCTTCTCTCATAATCTTTCTTGATAATTGAGCAAGAATTTGAAGATGAGTATTACCTGCTTCTGCCTCAGGTACTGCAATTAAAAATACATATTTTGCTTTTTCCTCTTCACTCCATTGAACTTCATCTTTCAATCTGGCAAAAGCTAACGCTGCCGTTTTAACTGAGTCACATTTTCCATGTGGGATAGATACTTCAAATCCTACAGAAGTTGGAAACTGTTCTTCTCTTCTCTTTACTTGTGCTACATATCCTTCAAAATCTATAAGTCTTTCTTGTTTTTCAATTACTCTTGAAAGCTTTTCAATTACATCATCTTTTGTTTTGGCCTCTAAATCAAGCACTATCATTTCCTTATTAATTAAATTATTCATTGTCATTACCTCCATTTAGAAAAATATTTATTATTTCTAATTTGTCATTAGTTTTCTTTATCTTATCTATTAACAGTTCATTATCTAAAACAGAGTATAAATTCTTAAAAAACGCTCTAGTAGTAGATATATCTTTAAATTTAATAGCTAAAATTATAATTATATTTATTTCTTGATTATTTCTTATAATAGGATTTTCAAGTTTTATAATGCAAACCTTAGATTCTTCTACATATTCTGGTTTAGAGTGAGGTATAGCAATACCTTTTCCTATAACAGTTGATGCTTTTTTCTCTCTTTCCAAAACATTTCTGCAAAATCCTTCTTTTACATATCCTTTATCCATCATTAATTGTCCATAATATTGGATAATTTCATCAAACTCTCTCTTTTCATTCTCTATAAAACATAATTCTTGATTAATTATTTTTTTAGTATTTAACTCTTTATCATTTACTTCTTCATTTTCTTTTATCTTTTTTTCACAAGCTGAGATTTGTATATTTTTTATACTGCTTCTTATCTTTAAAATATCAACCTCATCAACTAAAGTACTTATATACGCAATTTTAGGATTATTTTTTGCAATAGGTATTGTACTTACAATTAAGTCAGCTTCATTTATTAACTCTTCACTCAAGCGACTCAAGGGGATTATTGTAACTATTTCAAGTTCATTTATTTTCTTCCTAAGTCTTCCAGCAACTAGTTGAGAAGTACCTATTCCACTTGAACATACAATTACTGTTTTTATTTTATTACTTACTCTTTCAACAGCTACTGCTATATGAAGAGCAATATACCCTACTTCATCTTCAGTTATGGAAACTCCCATCTTTTTTTCAAATATACTACTACATGCCCATGCAGCTCCAAAAATACTGGTATACTCTCTTTTGATTCTTTCTAACATAGGATTTCTTAATTTAAGTCCATATTTAAGTCTAGCCATAGTAGGTCTTAAATGAAGAACTAAACCTGTAAACAATAATTTATCATTAGATAAATCAACTCTTAATATTTCACTTACAAGCCTTATTATTTCCTCTGCTATTTTCATGTAATTTTCATTCTGTGACTCAAGCAATGCATCATAATCCTTGATTGGTATATCTTCTTGAATCCTAGCTCCCAGCATATGAAGTGAAATATATCCTACTTCACTTTCTGGAAATTTCATACCAAACTCTTCACTAATCTTTTCAATTACCCATTCAGCTACTTTAAATTCATATTCTTTTATTAATGTATCAAACATTTCTTTTCCCATAGTTATTTCATTTTTATTCTTTACTCTTTCTATGGTAATTGCTATATGAGTAATTAAATTTATAAAAGCTTGATCTGTAAAATAATATCCCAATTTATCTTCTGCTTGCTGTACAATGTATTGTATTTTATATAAATTAGTTCTAGGAAATAGATGCTTAAGCTTTTTATAATTAACAAAATCAATACGGTAATCTAATTTTTCAACTTCATCTTCTCCTATAGACTTAGAATTCTGTTCTTCCTTTATTTCATAAAATAAATCCATCATAGCTCTTCTATAAGTCTTCTCATTACCTTCAATCCAAAGCCCTTGATTCTGCTTACGTTTTAAACTAAGTCCATGATTTTCTATCCATTTTTGAACATATACTAAATCATTTACTATAGTACTTTTACTACAATATAAATCTTCTGCTAAAAGTTGAATGGTATAAGTGTACCTATTTTTAAATAGTGTTTTTAAAATATATTCACGCCTATATCGTGGTGAATAATCTATTTTTTTATCTTTATCATTATTTAATTTTCTTTTTAATTCAGCCCGTTCTTGTTCCGTGATTTTTAAATATACACCTACATTGGGCTTTTTGATAAATTGAATTCCATTTTCAACCCACTTTTTTTCCATTTCTTTTAAATAATTTCTAATAGTTTTTGTTGACACTGAAACATATTGTGCTATTTTTGATACAGTAATTGGTTCTTTACTCTCTAACAAAATCAATTCAATTTGATTCTTAATCCTTTCTTTGTTAGGCATTATTATCACTTCCAATATTGGTTTAATTCTAGAATCATTTTTTGTTTTCTCTTGTTATGCTTTTATGATATCATTCCCCTTTTACTATTTCTAGATGTGAATATTCACTTTTGATTCCACATTAATGCGGAACTTTTGTCATAATTAACGTAATTTTTTCACAATTCAATAAAAGGAGGTATTCTCTACCTCCCTCTACTCATAATGCTTTTGCTATTTTCTAACTTCTTTCAAAATATCTTCTTCAACTCTTTCAACATTAGGTACATAACTCTTTAAAACTTTCATGTCACCCTTAAATGTATATTCTCCTAAAGCAGCTGGAATTAATACACTATCGCCTTTTCTTATTGTTTCAATTCCTTCTTTATAAACAATTTCTCCTTCTCCATCTACACAAGTAAATGCATAAAATCTTTCTCTATCACTAATTTCAGTAAAAGATTTTTGCACATCATATAGTTCTAATGAGAAATCCTTACATAAGCATAAATAAGTTTTATCATAACCTTCTCTTTCTATCTTAACACCAGTACTTTTATTTCCACCTAATCTAAGATCCACAACATCTAAAGCCTTATTTATATGAAGTTCTCTTCCTCTATTATAATCATATACTCTATAAGTAGTATCACTATTTTGCTGTATTTCAGCTATTATAACCCCTTCACCAATAGCATGAATCAATCCACTTTTCACAAAATACACTTCACCTTTTTTCACAGGAATTTTATTCATATATTCGTCTAATTTTCCCTCTTCAATGGATTTCTTAAATTGTTCTTTAGTACATCCTTCTTTAGTTCCTACAATTAAATTAGCCCCTTCAAAAGCCTCAACTACATACCAAACTTCAGTCTTGCCCATTTCACCTTCTACTTCTTTTCCATATTTATCATCTGGATGAACTTGAACTGATAATTTATCTTTAGCATTTATAAGCTTAATAAGTAGTGGAAACCATTCTTTAGAAATTTCAGTCCCTATAAATTCTTCCGCTTTTAACTGAATCAACTCGTCTAACTTAGTTCCTTTAAATTCTCCATTTGCAACTACACTTGTTCCATGAGAATGGCAAGCAATATCCCAACTTTCACCTATATTTCCTTCAGGTAAATTTTCTCTAAATAATTCTAAATCTCTACCTCCCCATATTTTTTCATAATATAAATTCTCAAATTTTAATGGATACATTTTTATCCCTCCATTTTATATTAATATATTTATTATTAAATGATAATTTTTCACATTTTATCATAACATCTTTGTTTAACAATAACTATATATAAATATTCAAATTTATTACCATATTAATAAGGAAAATTTATATTTTCAAAATAAAAAAGCGTTTAAAAGAAATTTCTTTTTAAACGCTTTTTTGTTTAACCTATGAGTTTTTTGAATTTTTCCAAGAATTCTTTCTTATCTTCTTTAAATTCTGTCTTTTTTATAAGCTTTGTTAAAAAAGTTCCATATTCCCAATTCTTCGTTCTAGTATAATATTCTTTAATCAAAGTATAAAAATCTTGTGGGAAACTCAACATTCCATATAAAACTTCTAATTCTTTTTTATCAAGTTCATTAAATAAACAATAATTGTTAATAATCAAATTTGCTTTTTCTATATCAAAACCAACTTTTTTTTCTACTTTACTTATAAAATTACATAAATCATGTACTTTTAAATCAATAATAGAATAATCAAAATCTACAAAATAAGCTTTATTATCTCTTATTAAGATATTATGATGAGCTAAATCATGATGGCACAATACTTTTTTATCTTCTTCACTACATAATTTATAAAAATATGATTTTTCTAAAACCTTAATACTTGTTTCCATTTGTTTCTTATAATACTCTATATTATTCAAAAATATTTCATCAAATTCATTTTTTTCTTCACTTAAAGAAGCTATATTCTTAAACAAATCCATTTCTTGTAATTTTCTTTCGAAACTGTCAAGGGTATTACCACAAAAATATCTTTCCTTATTTCTAGAACTAAATCCTTCGCAAGCTTTGTGAAGTTCTCCTAACCCTTTAGAAGCTGTAATTACATCTATTGGATTACTGTATTCACTTTCTCTTCCTTCTATTAAGTCCATTACATAATAAATTTTTTTATTGTAATTTACATATATTCTATCGTCCTTTGTTTTTTCAAAATTAAAAATTCTTGTAAAACCATTTTTTCTTATATACTCTATTCCTGAATTAATAAATTGTAAATCATCGATATCATAGTCTATTTTCTTCAAAATTTTATTACCCTTATCCGTAATAATTATAAAGACTTTTCTAACTGGAATTATATCTTCTACCTTAAAATCATAATTTTCGAAAATATCCACATTTAGATCATACTGCATTAAATATTGTTTATCTTTAAATCTTGAATTCTTTAGCATTAATCTCCCCCCTTCATATTAATTTCTTATTATCATCAATTATTATTTTTTCTAATTTCATTCTGTATTTTTCTTCATTAAGCTCATACTTATCTTTCTTATATCTCATTAAGCATTTCATGAAATCATAGGGATATGAAATTAAAGCTTCTATAAATTTTTCACTATCTTGATTCAAATTTTCAAACTCACAAAATTTATGAATTAATTCTTTATAATTTAAACTTCTCCCTTTCTTCTTTATTTTATTAAAAAAATAAACACCATCCATTTCTACCAAATCATAACAACACTCTTCAATAGTCAATACCTCTATTTGTTCTTCTTTATTTAAATTTGTAAAATAAGTATTGCCTAAACATACTTCTATTCTATCCATACTCCTTTTTATAAGTTCTAAGTAATTATTTTCATATATCTTATCTATACATTTTTGAGCTTTATCTAAGTATTCATCCCCACACTGAAGAAATAATTTTTCTAAACTATTTAATTCTGATTTCTTCTTGACCTCTTCAAGTTCCCTTCTAATCTTTTTTATATAAATCTTATATTGTTCTACAATCCGCCCTCTTTTATCTTGCAATTTATGTCCTATATAATTGTCATATCCCATAGCTTTACTATGAAATTCGCTAATTAACTTAAGCTGATTTATTATACCTTCATCTATAATTTTATTTTTTACACTAATTTTTTTTTGAGATTCTATGACTTTTACTCCCTTTTTACTTACATACTCAAAAAAAGATTCTCTAGGTGAGTTTCTCATAATATTCACCTCTACTTATCTTTTTTATTAATTTTCTTTATTATATATTCCTTTTCTCTTTCCAGTTTTTTAAGTTTCTTTTGTCTTTTTTTTATTTTCTTCAACCTTTTTATATAATCCCTTAAATCATCAAGCTCCTTATCATATTCATCTATATCTACATCTTCAACTTCCTTTTTTATGTTTTCATAATTGTCTTTTTCCTTCTTACTCACATCAACACCTCCACTCAAATTCATTTATAAATTCTTGTCTTTGATCTCTATCTTCAATGTATTTCTGTATTTTCTTTAAAAAGAATTCTTCTCCCCAGTCTTTTTTCTCCCAATAATACTGAATTCCCCTTTGCCAATAATCTTGTGGAAATTCTATAAAAGCTTTAATGATTTCAATATGATTGCTATTTACTTCATTTATGGAATTATAAATTTCTATTATCTCTCTTGCATTTTCGCTATCCCACTTTCCATATTTCATTCTTCTTATTAAAAGACTAGCTAAATCATGTAGGTGAGTATCTAAAATACAATAATCAAAATCAATTATATTAACATCATTTTCGTTATCAATTAGAACATTATGGTAAGCATAATCATGATGACAAAACCCTTTGTTTTTAATTTCCTTTTTCATTTCTAAAATGTAATCACTTTTTATTAAATGTTCAATTGACCTGTCAGCTCTTTCTAACTCTTCATTCATTATGTTTAAATATACTTCATCAAATTTTGACTTCTTATCTTTTTGATTTATTCTATATCTAAAATCTAAAATCTCATTTTTGCGTGTTTTATAGGTCTGTATCCATTTAAGCCACCCTATTCTTGGATTCATTTCTCTTCTTACATTAAACTCCATACTTTTTTTATGAAGTTCTGCTAGTTTTAAAGTAGCACTCCTTATATCTAAAGGATTATCATAATTACAAAGTCTTGCATTAATCCATGGTGTTAAATAGGCATAATTCTCTCCAAGTTTTACATAGTCACCATTATCCTTAGTCTTTATGATGTCTGGAATCTTTTTAAATTCTTTTTCTTGGAGATGTTTTATAGCACTTATAATAAAGAGAAAATGTCCCAATTCATACTTGATAACTTTGAGGCAATATTCTTTGCTAGATGCATTGATTTTATATACATTTTTTATTTTTTCTACTGCATTAACTTGAAGCATATACTTATTTTCAACTATTTT
Source organism: Clostridium ganghwense (assembly GCF_026735165.1). Classification (GTDB taxonomy): domain Bacteria; phylum Bacillota; class Clostridia; order Clostridiales; family Clostridiaceae; genus Clostridium_H; species Clostridium_H ganghwense. The sequence continues at coordinate 992,372 of NZ_JAPQES010000001.1, forward strand.
TTTCACCTCATTTGTACACAAATGCTACTCCTCCAAAATCTTTTTCTCATTTTAGTATATGAATATATTTTTAGTCTGTGAATAATTGTAGGTATTTACAAACTTTGTATCACACTTTCACTCTGTATTTAATACTATTATTAATATATATAGGGATATTTAAGGAGTGAATTAAATGAAAATTGCAATTGATGCTAGAGGTATCAATTGGTATAGGGGCACCGGAATTGGTACTTATACAGAAAATATTGTTAAAAATTTAATAGATATAGATAAGAAGGACTATTTTCACCTTTATTGGTCAGGTAAAAATTTTGAAGATCTTAATAGAGAAAATAGCAATATCATTATGACCTCACGTAAGCATCAAAGATTTTTTCAACAGCACTATTTTCCCTATGATTTAATAAGAGAAAACATAGATATTTATCATGTACCCCAAAATGGAATAGGTCTCAATGAAGAAATAAAATGTAAAAAAGTAATAACTATTCATGATTTAATTCCTTATCTAATGCCTGAAACTGTAGGTAAAGGCTATCTGCTTAAATTTTTAAAAGAAGTTCCCTATATTATACAAAATGCCGATGGAATTATAACTGTTTCAGAATACTCTAAAAAAGATATATTGAAGTTTTTCCCAATAGATGAGAGTAAAATCTTTGTAACTCCTCTAGCAGCTGATAATATTTATAAACCTTTAAATAAAGAACTGTGTCTAACTTCTTTAAAAGAAACCTATAACATAAAAACACCTTTTATATTATATATAGGTGGCTTTAGTCCTAGGAAAAACGTAACTTCGCTTATAAAATCCTTTACTAAACTAAGTCCACACTTTGATAAAGACTACTCTTTAGTTATTGTTGGTGCAAAAAAAGATTTAGGAGACTACCTAAATAATAAATATCTTAACTCTTCTAAAATAGTTTTTACTGGATTTGTTCCTCAAGATATACTACCCCTTTTCTATAATGGGTGTGAAGTCTTTGTTTACCCATCGCTTTATGAAGGTTTTGGATTACCTCCTCTAGAAGCAATGAGCTGTGGTACTCCTGTTATAACATCTAATCTCACATCCATTCCAGAAGTTGTTGAAGACAGCGGTATACTTATTAATCCTTATGATGAAAACGAACTAACCAAGTCTATAGAGAAAGTTTTAAATGATACGGTACTTAGAAAAACGTTAAGTGAAAAAGGTCTTAATCGTTCTTCTATGTTTTCTTGGATTAAAACATCACAAGCAACGCTTGAAGCATATAAAAAAATATGTACATTGTAAAGAAAAATAAAGGTAACAATTACATATAAAACATACAATTGTTACCTTTATTTTTCATTCTTTATTTTAATTTATCATCCTTTAGAGAATGCATCATTTCCTTTTTCATTATAAACTTCTTTCCACATTTTATCTGAATATGGTGTCCATTCATCTGCTATTTGTTGAATAGTTTCCTTGAATTTTTGATTATAAAGCATAGTTTTCCCACCGTCGTCAGTTGGTTTTGCTCCTGTCTTTTCACACACTTCTCTAACAACATGTGGATTGTCAATCATCATGCAAGGTCTTAGCATATTTTTATTATACGGCTGTCTATGTCTTAGTTCTTTGAAGAATGGATCCCTAAATACATCTATTAACCGCTTATCTTTTAAGTTTTGTGTTGCAAAATGCGCAAATATACATGGTTCACAATCTTCATGAACATTCACATGGAAGAAGAATTTTCCTGCAATACATCCACCAACAAATGGTGCATCATTAAAAAAGTCCATTGTAAAATAAGGTTTTGTCTTTCTAATTTCATGTGTTCTCTTTCCAAGATATACTCTTTGCTCTGGTGTTAGCATTAAATCATAATCTGGATTTTTTGTTCCACAAGGCATAAATAAGAAATACCAGTTTAATTTAGAACCTTTATCAACTAATTTATCAACAAATCTATCTGATAAAACCGAATCTATATTTAATCTTGTAACTGCTGTAGATACACCAAACAATATTCCTCTTTCATTAAGTAAGTCCATTGCATGCATAACTTTTTGATATGTCCCTTTTCCTCTTCTTTCATCTGTTTCTTTTTCTTCACCTTCTACCGATAACATTGGAAATACATTTCCTAATTTCTTAATTCTATCTGCGAGCTTTTCATCTATCATTGTTCCATTGGTAAATGGAGAAAACATTACATCATCATATTTTTCATACAAATCAAGCAGCTCTTTATAGAAGAACGGTTCTCCTCCTAAAACTATAATCCAATATATACCTAAATCTCTAGCCTCTCCTATTATTCTGTCTACTTCTTCTATTGGTATTTTAGGCTGATCTAGTAAGTCTGCTGCATAGCATCCTTTACATCTTAAATTACACTGCATAGTTGGACTTATAAGCATAGTAAATGGTATCTTTGTATCCTCTTCATCTAAATATTTTGATCTTTTAGAACCTGCATACCAGTTAGCATTTGCAAAAAAATTAGTAAAAAATTTCTTTAAACATTTTTTATCTGTTTTACCTAAAATATTTTGCACTAACTGGTATGTAGCAGGTTGAGTTTTATAATACTTATGAACAGTTTCTATTTGTTCTATTTGATGTTTGTCTTTTGTAACCATTTTAAGTGCTTCAAAAATCTTATCAACATTTTTTTCTGGATTCTTCTCCATAATGTCTACAACTGTATTAATAATTTTTCGTTTTAGACTCTTCTCTAAGCTATCCTTTACACTCATTTATACTTCCCCCTACTACTTTTAAATTATTATAAGTTAAGTACAGTATTAGGATATGCTTTTTGTTTTACATTATATTCCATGTCGATTCAAAATCAACGATCTTAAAGGTATATTTACAAACTGTTAATAAATAAACTCTATAAGAAAAGTGCAAAGCACTTTTCAGTAGCCAGAAAGAAAAAAAGAAAATTAAAGAATTTAAATTCAGTAAAAATAAACATAAAAAAAGAGCAAGAATATAGAGATTCTCTATGTTCTTGCTCTTTCTTTTATTCTAGTATGCTTCCATCAGTATCTATTATTACTTCACTATATGGAACTATTACATTAGATTCAAGCATTGCTCTTTTAACTGAATTTACAATACCAGTACAGCATGGAACTGACATTCTTACAACCTTTATGCTTCTTATATTGTTGTTTCTTAATATTTCTGTTAGCTTTTCTTTATAATATTCATTATCATCAAGTTTTGGGCAACCTATCATTGTAATATGATTCTTTATGAAGTCCTTATGAAAATCTGCATAAGCATAAGCCGTACAATCAGCTGCAATTAACAAATCTGCATTTTCTAAGAATGAAGATTTAGGATTTATTAATTTTATCTGAACAGGCCATTGTCTTAATTCTGATACATTTTTTGTTTCAGCTCCTCTATTGTCCTCTTTAACTGAAATTTTCTTATCATCAGCTTTACTATTCTCTCTTTTAATCATCTTTGCCATAGTTCCTGGACAGCCACAAGGCATTGCTTTTGCTACTTCTTTATTTTCTTTCATTTCTACCATTCTCTTTTCAACAGCTTCTTCATTATATTCTTCTGCTTCTCTTTCTATAATTTTTATTGCATCTGTAGGGCATGCTGGTAAGCAATCTCCTAATCCATCGCAATATTCATCTGATACAAGTCTGGCTTTACCATTTATAAGTTCTATAGCTCCTTCATGACAAGCATTAACACAAAGTTCACATCCGTTACATTTCTTTTCATCTATTGAAATTATTTTTCTTTTCATTTTAAATTCCTCCATTCATATATATATATCAATTAGTATTCTACTAGTGTTCAAAATACTTTCTATCTATTTCTTGATTTAATTATAATAAATTTTATATAATAAATATGTAACCTATGTTACAAAAGTAGTTTATTATATAAATTTAAGGAGGAAAATATGAATTCTATAATTAAAGATTTAAAATCCTGTAAGTTATTTAGTAGTTTTGCAGAAGATCAACTCTATCAAATATTAAATAATATCAACTACAAGATAGGCGCTTTTGATAAAGATCAAACAATAGCACTAGAGGGTGATCCTCTATCCAGTATAGGAATTGTACTCGAAGGAACTGTAGAAGTACAAAAAAATTATCCTTCTGGTAAAACTGTTACTATAAGCAAAATTAAACAAGGTGGTATCTTTGGAGAAGTTATTATATTTTCAAATATGAAAGAATATCCTTCAGCAATAATGTCTACAGATAAATCAAAGATAATATTTATATCAAAAACTGACATAATAAATCTTTGTAGTTCAAATTCAGTTTTTCTAAATAAATTTATGGGATTATTGTCTAATAAAATACTTATGTTAAATAAAAAACTAAAAAATCTCTCCTATGGAACTATAAGAGAGAAATTAGCAAGCTTTCTTCTTGATGAATACAAGAAGCAAAAAAGTTTAACTATAAATATAAAATTCTCTAGACAGGAACTTGCTGACCAATTTGGTACAACTCGTCCATCCTTATCTAGAGAATTAATCAATATGAGAGAGGATAATTTAATTGAATTTACTCGTAATACTATAACTATTATAGATTTAGAGAAGTTAGAAGATTGTTTGTTCTAGTTTACTCTTCACCCATAAATAATTTAATATCATCTTCCACACTGCCAATGCCTGCTATACCAAAGTTATCTACTAAAACTTTTGCAACATTTGGTGATAAGAATGCTGGTAGTGTTGGTCCAAGGTGAATATTTTTAACACCTAAGTGTAATAATGCAAGCAATACTATTACTGCCTTTTGCTCATACCATGCAATATTATATGAAATAGGAAGTTCATTTATGTCATTTAATCCAAATACTTCTTTTAATTTAAGAGCTATTACTGCAAGTGAATACGAATCGTTGCATTGACCTGCATCTAAAACTCTTGGTATTCCACCTATATCACCTAAATCTAATTTATTATATTTATATTTTGCACAGCCTGCTGTAAGTATTACAGTATCTTTTGGTAATGCTTTTGCAAAGTCTGTGTAGTAATTTCTACTCTTCATTCTTCCATCACAACCTGCCATTACAAAAAATCTCTTTATTGCTCCTGATTTTACCGCGTCTACTACTTTATCTGCTAGAGCTAATACTTGATTGTGAGCAAATCCTCCTACTATTTCTCCTTTTTCTATCTCTACAGGAGATTTACACTTCTTTGCATGTTCTATTATTTCAGAGAAGTTCTTAGCTTTTCCATCTACTCTATCTGATATATGTTTTACTCCTTCAAATCCTGCTGAACCTGTAGTGTATATTCTATCTTTATATGACTCCTTTGGTGGAACTATACAGTTTGTTGTCATTAAAATAGGTCCATTGAAACTTTCAAATTCCTCATTTTGTTTCCACCATGCGTTTCCATAGTTTCCTACAAAATGTTCATATTTCTTAAAAGCCGGATAATAGTTTGCTGGAAGCATTTCACTATGAGTATATACATCTACCCCAGTCCCCTCTGTTTGTTTAAGAAGTTCTTCCATGTCCTTTAAGTCATGACCACTTATTAAAATTCCTGGATTGCTGCCAACTCCAATATTAACTTTTGTTATTTCTGGATTTCCATAAGTTTCTGTATTAGCTTTATCCAACAGCGCCATAACATCTACACCATATTTTCCACATTCCAATACAATACCTACCATTTCATCCACAGTTAATGTATCGTCTGTTGTTGATGCTAAAGCTTTTTTCATAAAAGTAACAATTTCATTATTTGTATATCCTAAGTTATATGCATGTTCTGCATAAGCTGCCATCCCTTTAACTCCGTAAATTAGAAGCTCTCTTAAAGATCTCACGTCCTCGTTTTCTGTTGAAAGTATACCTACACTCTTAGCTTTTTCCTCAAATTCTTCTAAAGTACTTTCCATCCACAATGCAGAATCATGTTTTATGTTTTCTATATTTTTTCCTTCTTTTAATAAAGCTTCTTTTACTTCTTCTCTTATCGCTAAACCTTTTTTGATTTTTTCTACAAAAATAACTTTATCAAAATTAGCATTAGTTATAGTTGAAAAAAGTCCATCTATTATAAATTTATTTACTCTTTCTGTAATATCATCTATATGTTCATAATTTATTGCATATAAAGAAATACCCTTAATAGTGTATATTAATAAATCCTGTAAATTTGCTACATCATCTGTTTTACCACAAACTCCTCTATTAGTACAGCCTTTGCACCCAGCTGCTTCTTGACATTGATAACAGAACATACTCATAATTAAATACCTCCATTTATTTTTATAGTAATTTTTTCAAGTTATATCTTATGATTTAATTATAGATAACAATAAAAAAAGAATCTGTAACATTCGTTACAAATCCTTCTTTTATTTTAAAAAACTGATTTATTTTCCTTTTCAAGTTTTTCCGCAATATTTTTTATTTTGCTAAATTTCTCTATAACGTCTTTTGATAAATCTTTTGCTTCTTTATAGTGTTGCAATGCTGATTGTTTATTATTTTCTTTAATATCCGTTATAACTTCGTGTCCTTTATTATGTAATTTATCATGAATCTCTTCTACCATATTCCATACATGAAGTACTTCTTCATTTGCTGGCTCAACAGAATAATAAAAAAGTCCAAAATTACATTGATGTGGATTTAATTGTAGTGGTTTTGCTAGCATATTTTCAGCCATTTCTTCTAAAGTTTTTACCCAATTCTTATGCGCTATAATTACTTTATCCATAACTTGTATTAAGTCTTTATTTGATAACTTAAAGTATTTTTCTTTATTTAATTCTCCAGTTAATTTAGCTAAATTTGATATATCATTTTGGAATCCACCCATTTCTATGCCCATTGTACCAATTTCTTCTGCATTTTTATAAATATCTTCGGATATATAAGTAATTCTTTCTGTATCTTTACTTATTTCAACTGTTGAAGCGCTTATCTCTTCACTAACTGCATTAAGCTCTTCCATATTTGAGGATATAGTTTGAATTCCTTCAATTACACTTTTTACAGATTCCTTACTTTCTTCAAAATGCTCTGCCATTTCCTCAGAGAATTTATTCATATTTTCAATAGAATCTAATGTATTATTAATACTACTATTACTTTTTGCAGAGGCTTCTTCTATTTTAGTCATAAAATTTTGTATAAAATCTAACTGCTTTGTTGTATTTTCAGATAGCTTTTTTATTTCATTTGCAACAACTGCGAATCCTTTACCATGTTCACCTGCTCTAGCAGCTTCAATACTAGCATTTAGGGCAAGTAAATTAGTATCTGAAGCAGTTTTACCAATTCCTTCAACAATTTCCTGTATATTTTCTATAATCGATGAAAGATTCGTTATATTTTCTGCCATAATCTTTGAGTTTGTTGAAATCTCATCATTTATAGAATTCATCTTCAATAGAATTTTATCATTTGTATCAAAATTCTTAGAAACTGCCTCTGTATTAGAGGCTATCATATCTATAGAAGATGTATTTATAGCAATAGTCTTTGAAGCTTCTTCCATACTTGCACTAGTTTCTTCCATAGCGGCTAACAAATTTTCACTAGATCCTTTTAATGTTTCTGATGTTTGTCTTAATTGCTCCGAATAATGAGCTAATCTAACATTAAAATTACTGATTTTTGTTATAATATGTAAAGTATTCTTTATCATTTTATTTACTACTGGAGAAATTTTTAGTATTGTCTTAGCCATAAAAGCTGTGCTATTAATCAATATACCACACTCAGAATTCTGTACATGATTTAATGCATCAATATCCTTGTTATTAAAACTCTCAAAAATTTTGTTTAATTCTGCTTTTATTTTATTCTTTTTAAACATCTTATCACTCCTATATAGTTTGGCATTTTAAGTACAATTGTCATCTAATAATTTATATTAAATAATAGTATTTGTCAATAATTTTTAACATAATATACTAATATCTACTAAAAAATACATCATTTATATCCATTTATCCATATATTCTAATATTAATATATATAATTATAACCTAATGTTAATAATACAGTTTGTTAATTTTTTAATAATATTTAATCAACTGGATAGCTTAATATACTTTTCATCTCATATTTATGATATGATATAATCTAAGTGATTTTATTCTTACATAAATAAAATTTCACAAAACTTAAAAATCTAGAAAAAAGGTGGATGGTATGAAATACTTTAATGAAAAAAGTTCTAAAGTACTTGAAGAATTACAGGTAAACTCGAGTACAGGATTATCAACCTCAGAAGCAAAAAACAGACTAGAAAAATACGGTCCTAATGAGTTTACAAAAGTAGAAAAAGGTTCTATATGGGATGACATCAAAGATGCTTTAACAGAACCTATGATGATAATTCTCTTGGCTGCAGCATTAATTAGTGCATTAATTGGAGAATTCCATGATGCCATAGGAATTGTTTGTGCTGTAGCAATAGGTATAACTATAGGAATTATCACAGAAGGTAAATCACAAAAAGCTGCAGAAGCCCTTTCAAAAATGACAGAAAATATTGAAGTTAAAGTTCTCCGTAATGGCAAAGTTATGCAAATAAGTAAAAATGACTTAGTACCTGGAGATGTTGTATTTGTTGAAATGGGAGATATGATTCCTGCAGATGGAAGACTAATCGAAAGTATTGATTTAAAACTTAGAGAAGATATGCTAACAGGAGAATCTGAAGACGTTAGTAAGAATGCAGATGCAATCATCGAAATGGAAAAAATCGAATCTAAGGGCAATGTTATTGTACAAGATCCGATTCCAGCTAAACAAATAAATATGGTGTTTGGTGGTACTCTTGTTGCATATGGTAGAGGAAAACTTGTAGTTATAGCTACTGGTGACAACTCTGAAATGGGTAAAATCGCTAGTAATCTTGAAGAAAGCGATGTTGAAACTCCACTTCAAGTAAAACTTGGAGACTTAGGTGGGAAAATTTCAAAGGTATCTAGTGCTATTGCAGCTATTCTTTTTATAGTTATGCTTGTAAAAATGATTTTAGCTCATACTTTAGCTGTTGATACTTCTGGTATTATGCCATTCTTAAATTCTATTGAACCAGTTAAAACTGCCTTTGTAGTATGCGTTGCTTTAATAGTTGCAGCAGTACCTGAAGGACTTCCTACTATGATAAACATGACCCTTGCAATAACAATGCAAAAGATGGCTAAGATAAATGCTCTTGTTACTAAAAAAGAAGCTTGTGAAACTATCGGATCTGTAAGTGTCATTTGTTCAGATAAAACAGGTACACTAACTCAAAACAGAATGTCTGTTGAAAAAGTTTATATAAATGGTAAGTTCAGAAAAAGAGAAGAATTAAGTGATAGAAGCAACTATTTTATTGATAACTGTTTAATCAACTCTACTGCTGATTTAGAAAAAGCTGAAGGAGAAATAAAATATTTAGGTAGTGCTACAGAAGGTGCTCTTCTTCTATATAACGATTCATATGACTATGTAAAAGAAAGAGAACAAGCAAATATAGTACATCAAATTCCTTTTACTTCAAAACGTAAAAGAATGAGTACCGTTATTAATGAAAATGACGGCTGTACAGTTCTAACAAAAGGTGCACCTGAAGTTATTTTAGATTTATGTAGATATGAACATATAAATAATACTACAGTTAAATTAACTGAAGAAAGAAGACAAGAAATACTTATAGAAATTGAAGGACTTCAAAAGAAATCCATGCGTGTACTTGGTTTCTCATACAGAAGCGTTAGTGAAGAAGTTGCCATGTCAACAGAAGCTGGCATTATCGAAGACGACTTAGTGTTCACTGGATTTGTTGGAATAAAAGACCCATTAAGACCAGAAGTTAAAGAAGCAGTAGAAGTTGCACGTACTGCTGGAGTTGCTACAAAAATGCTTACTGGTGATAATATAAACACTGCTATTGCAATTGGTGAAGATCTTGGTCTATTTCAAAATGGATTTAGAGCTGTTGAAGCTACTTATATAGATACTTTATCAGATGAAGAATTGCAAAAAGAAATAAAAACTATTGCCATAGTTGCACGTTCAAAGCCTGATACAAAAATGAGAATCGTACAAGCTTTACAAACAAATGGTGAAGTAATTGCAGTTACTGGTGATGGAATAAATGATGCTCCAGCACTAACTAAAGCAGATGTAGGTATTGCAATGGGTATTGCAGGAACAGAAGTTAGTAAAAATGCAGCAGATATAATATTAACTGATGACAGTTTTGGTACTATAGTTAAAGGTATCAAATGGGGACGTGGAATTTATGAAAACTTCCAAAGATTTATTCAATTCCAAATTACCGTTAATATTGTAGCTTTCTTAACAGCTATTTTATCAGTAATATTCGACTTTGAAATGCCTTTTACTACTATTCAGCTATTATGGGTAAATATTATAATGGATGGACCTCCAGCATTATCTCTTGGTCTTGAACCAGTTCGTAATGCAGTCTTAAATAGAAAACCAACTAATAGAAATTCAAGTATAATAACCCAAACAATGCTTAAATCTATGATATTAAATGCAGTATATATAACAGCGGTAATTATGATACAAATGACCTTAAATCCACTTGGAGCAAAAGTTCCACCAGAAGGGTTTAAAGGTGCAAACGAAATGGAAACAGTATTATTTGCATTGTTTGCATTTAATGCATTATTCAATGCTTTCAACTGTAGAGAATTTGGTACAGATAGTATTTTCCCTCACTTCAAAGATAATACTATAGCTTTAAAGATAATAGGAATTACTGCTGCTGTTCAAATATTTATAACAGAAGTATTCTCAGGATTCTTCAATGCAGTATCTCTAAGTCCTATAATGTGGCTTAAAGTAATTGCTGCTTCATCTTTAGTAATAGTAGTAAATGAAGTAGTAAAATTTGTAGTAAGAATGTTTAAGAAGGATGAAAATGTATCTTCACACAAAAAAATTGCAGCATAAATCTGCTATATAAAATGTAAAAAAAGAAGAAGAGCCTTACGCTCTTCTTTTTCATTAAAAATGTGACTATATTGATAAAATCACCTTAAACACTGTTCCTTTTCCTACTTTACTTTCAACATTAATCTTTCCTTTATGAGCTTCAACTATCCTTTTAGTTATAGTTAGCCCAATTCCCGCTCCCCCTGTAAGCCTATTTCTTGATTTATCCGCTCTATAAAATCTTTCAAATATATATGGAATATCGCTTTCAGCTATGCCGATTCCATTGTCCTTTACACTAAGTTCTATAAACTCTTTCTTTTTATCTAACCTTACTTCAATTTTTCCTCCTTGTAGAGTATATTTCAAAGCATTAGATATAAGATTTATACATACTTGGCTAATCTTATCTTTGTCTGCAAAAATCATTTGTTTTTCACACTTAGCCTCTATTTCTATATTTTTATCCAAAGACTGGCTTTGAAAATTTAATATAATATTTTTTATAACTTCACTTATATCAAATTGAGATTTGTGTAAAACAAAATTTTCATCTTCATATATAGACAATTTTTCTAAATCACTAACTAAACGATTTATTCTTATTATTTCTTCATGACAGCTTTTAATCCTATCCATAGTAGGCTCCCATACTCCATCTAAAATAGCTTCCATATGACTTTGGAGCGTAGTTAAGGGAGTTCTTAACTCATGCGATACATCTGCTGTAAGCCTTTTTTGCAGCATTTCATGTTCTTGTAAAGTTTTTGCTAGATGATTTATTGATGTAGTAAGTTTATTTATTTCTTTAATATCCGATTTTCCTTTAATTCTTTCATCATACTTTCCGTTAGAAATATTTTCTGCAGTATCAATCACTCTTGAAATAGGTCTACTTACTCCTGAAGCTATTATGACTCCTAAAATCACCGCAATAAGCAACGAAACTACACCTACAGTAATAATAATTTTATTCAAAGTATCTAAAAATAACATATCATTGTCATTATAATAGAAAGGTCCGTAGTAACCAATTTTCACATTACCTACTTTTTGAGAATTACTTAATATATCATATTGATTTTCTTTGTATTCACCTTGCCAATTTGAGTATTTTTGTCTCATATTTTGAGCCATATGCTCTATTATGGATTCACATTTTCCATTGTTATATATATTGGCATCCCATATTATTTTTCCCTCTAAATTCTCTACACTTATAATAAAACCATTTTCTAGAGCATCTACTCCTATACTCTCAATCCTGATAGAATTCCATTCATCATCTAAATTATACTGTTGCCTTATAGCTGAAACTATATCATTGCTCTTACGTTCTATTGTTTGAATTATATAGTTCTGAAACTGTCTTTCCAAAAAATTATTAGCTACAATACTTATCAAAAGCACACAAACTATAGCCACAAACATATGAGAAAATGTTAATTTTCTTCTTAAACTTTTTTCCATTTTACTCACCACCAAATTTATATCCTATACCATGAATAGTAAGTATATACTTGGGCTCTCTAGTATTATCTTCTATCTTTTGTCTAAGGTTTTTAATATGTGTATCTATTACCCTATCAAACCCATCATAGTCTTCTCCTAAAACCATACAAACTAATTCTTCCCTTGTAAATGCTTTTTGAGGATATTTTGCCATAGTTAAAAGTATCTTATATTCTGTTGCAGTTAAATTTACTATTTGTGAATTTTTCTTTACTTCGTATTTTAAATCATCAATAACTAAGTCATCATTATTAAAAGACATTATATTTGATATCACTTCATTATCTGTTCTTCTTAATAAAGCCATAACTCTTGCTATAAGCTGCTTAGGACTAAAAGGCTTTGTAACATAATCATCTGCTCCAATATAAAATCCATCTAAAATATTTTCCTCTTTAACTTTGGCCGTTAACATTATAATAGGTACTCTAGATTTTTTCCTTAAAGTTTTACATATTTCTTCTCCAGTTAAATCTGGAAGCATCAAATCCAAGATTATTAAAGATATATCATTTTCTTCAAAGATTTTTATAGCATTCTTACCATTATAAGCTTCAAAAACCTTATATCCTTCTTTTTCCAAATATGACTTTACTACTTCAACAATTTTCTCTTCATCATCAACAACAAGAATATTTTTTTCATTTGTCATATTCTCACTCCTTAAAATAAATCCTCTATGGCACTATTGCATCATAGAGGATTTCTATTATGATTTCTTATTTTCCAGTTTTTAATCATTAAGCTAGACTATTTAACAACAGCAGCCGCCTCCACAGCAACAACCACCATTTTCTGAATTTTCTACTTTTACTACATCATATCCTGCATCTTCAACAGCTTCTTTTAATGCACTATCTTCTACTTCACTATTTAATTCTACTAAAGCTGATTTTGCATCTAAATCAACATCTACATTAGCTACTCCATCTAATTCCATTAAAGCATTTTTCACATGCATAACACAGTGTCCACAACTCATTCCTTCAATTAATAATTTCTTTTTCATTTTAATCTCTCCTTTAAAATTTATTTATATATTATAAGGTTTAAATCCTTTTAATCTTAAAGCATTAAGAAGTACTGAAACTGAACTGAAACTCATTGCAGCAGCCGCAATCATTGGATTCAAAAGTGGACCACCAAAAATATGCAATATTCCCATAGCTACTGGTATTCCTATAGTATTATATCCAAAAGCCCAAAATAGATTTTCCTTAATATTCTTTATAGTCTTTTTACTCAATTGAATTGCTGTAGCTACATCCATAAGATCATTTCTAATAAGAACTATATCTGCTGATTCAATGGCAACATCTGTTCCTGAACCTATAGCCATTCCAACATCCGCTTGTACTAAGGCTGGTGCATCATTAATTCCATCACCTACCATAGCAACTTTTTTGCCTTTCTCCTGAAGTTTTTTAACTTCTGATGCTTTATCTTCTGGTAGTACATCAGCTATTACAGTATCTATACCTACTTGTTTTGCAATAGCCTCTGCTGTTTTCTCATTATCTCCAGTTATCATAGCTACTTCTATGCCCATATCATGTAATTTTTCTATTGCTTTTTGACTGCTTTCTTTAACAGTATCTGCTACTGCTATTATTCCCATTATCTTTCTATCTGAAGATATATACATTGGAGTTTTTCCTTCATTAGCTAATTTAATTGATTTTTCCTCTAAGCTTTCTAATGAAATATTACTTTCCTCCATTAATTTTTTATTTCCTAATAATACTTTTTTATTATCTATTTCCACTTCTATACCATGACCAGGTATAGCCTTAAAGAAATCTACCTTCTTTAATTCTAACTTTTTATCTTCGGCTTCCTTTACTATAGCTTCACCAAGAGGATGTTCAGATGTTTTTTCAGCACTTGCGGCAATCAGTAATAACTCTTCTTCATTAATTTCTTGTGCAGTAACAATATCTGTAACCTTTGGCTTTCCTTCTGTTATAGTACCTGTTTTGTCAAAGACTATTGTTTCAATTTTATGAGCCGTTTCAAGGGCTGCTCCACTTTTTATCAACACTCCATATTCCGCACCCTTTCCAGTACCAACCATAATAGCTGTTGGAGTAGCAAGTCCTAAAGCGCATGGGCATGCTATTACCAATACAGAAATGAATATTGTAAGTGAAAATACCCAGCTTTCACCTGATATACGCCAAGCCAACGCTGATACTATTGATAGTGTTATTACTATTGGTACAAAATATCCCGAAATTATATCTGCCATTTTTGCAATTGGCGCCTTAGAACCTTGAGCTTCTTCAACTAATTTAATAATCTGTGCTAAAGCTGTATCTTTCCCAACTTTCGTAGTTCTGTATTTTATTGAACCATTTTTATTTATACTTGCACCAATAACATTATCGCCTTCTACTTTCTCAACAGGTATGCTCTCTCCTGTAAGCATTGATTCATCAACAGAAGTAATACCTTCTATAACTTCACCGTCTACAGGAATTTTTTCACCTGGTTTAACCAAAACAATATCTCCTACTTCAACCTCATCTATAGAGATTACCTCTTCTTTTCCATTTCTAATTATCGTTGCAGTTTTAGGTGCTAAACCCATAAGCTTTTTAATTGCTTCTGAAGTTTTCCCTTTAGTCACTGTTTCTAAATATTTTCCAAGAGTTATTAATGTCAAAATAGTTGCTGCAGATTCAAAATACAAATCCATTGTATAATGAACATTTCCTATAGAAATCTGATATATAGCAAAAATTCCATATAAAAATGATGCTGAAGAACCTATAGCAATTAGTGAATCCATATTAGGATTTCTTTTAATTAAAGTTTTAAATCCTACTGTAAAAAACTTATTACCTACCAGCATAACAGGTGTAACAAGAATTAATTGAATCAATGCAAAATTTAATGGATTTACCTTAGGATTAATTATCTCTGGTAAATTTAATCCAACCATATGTCCCATAGTAATTATTAATAATGGAACAGTAAATATAGCTGATACAATAAATCTTTTCCACATTTCCTTTGTATGCTGTTCTTTTTTCTCTTTATCCTTATCTACAGTAACTTCATCATCCAAAGCTTTATAACCTGCTTTTTCTATAGCTTTCTTTATGTCTGAAATCCTCACCTTAGAAGACTCATAAGTTATATTTAATTTTTCTGAAGCTAAATTTACATTAGCTTCTAGTACTCCATCTACCTTTTTAGAAACTCTCTCTACTGCTCTTGAACATGCTGCACAAGTCATGCCTTCTATTTTCAATGTTTTACTTACTTCTTCTGTTTTTGCAGTATATCCAGCTTTTTCAATAGCTTTTTTGATATCTTCAACAGTAGCTTTTGATTCATCAAAAGTTATATTAAGTTTCTCTGTAGCTAAATTCACATTAGCTTCTGATACTCCATCCACCTTTTTAGAAACTCTCTCTACTGCTCTTGAGCATGCCGCACAAGTCATGCCTTCTATTTTTAATGTTTTATTCATAATAATACCACCCTATTTCCCTGTAAGTTTTGAAAGTATTTGTATTATTTCTTCTATTTTATCTTCAGCATCTCTTTCATTGTTTTCCTTTGCAAAAGCATCTTTTACACAGTGATTCAAATGCTGTTTTAAAATTAACATATTAGCTTTTTTTAGAAGTGATTGTGCTGCAATAATTTGGTTTGATATATCGATGCAATACCTTCCATCTTCTATCATTTTTATTATTCCCTCTATTTGTCCTTTTGCTGTTTTTAAAGACTGTACTGCTTTTTTCTTTTCCTCATTCATTTTATTATGCGTATTACTCATTCGCCATACCTCCCCTACCCCGTGGGGGTGTCTTATGGATATATTATATACTTATTAATAATTATTTTCAATAACTTTTTAAATTATTCTAATTAATTTTTCAGCACTAAAACGCTATATCATCAAATATAGCGCTTTAGTGCTATTAGTCATTTTATTACTTATATCTTCTTGCTGTTGCATAATCACTTCTATTCACAGAAGATATTTTTACTACATCCCCTGTTCTAGGTGCATGAATATACTTTCCATTACCTATATACATACCTACATGATGTATAGCACCTTTCCCCTTATTATAAGCATAAAAAACTAAATCTCCTGGCTGAAGTTGATTCTTTGGTACATATCTTCCTCCTTTTGCCTGATCTCTAGATACTCTAGGAATATTAATCCCAAATTTAGCAAATATATATTTCGTGTATCCGGAACAGTCAAAATAATTAGGTCCATTAGCTCCCCATTTATAAGGTGTACCTAAAAATTTCTTTGCATAAGCAATCATAGCATCCTGTGATACAGACGCTGATGACCCTCTAGATGGGATATACTTAGTTGTATTTTGGCTTACTTTTTTCTCTTCTTTCTTCACTTTATCAGCATATAATTTGGTCAATTTCTCAGCTTCTGCAATTAACTTCTCTTGTTGAATTTTATTTTGCTTAAAATCTTCCATCTCTTTTTCTTGCTTCGCTTGCAAAGATAATAATTTATCATTTTCCAATAAAAGTTGTTCTTTTTTATTTTTAATCTTGTCTTGCTTTTCATTTAAACTATTTAATATTTTCCTATCAAGTTCCCAAATCTTCTTTAATGCTTCAAGTCTAAAAAATAAATCACTTAAATCTTTAGCTCCTAAAATAACCTCAAGGTACCCCCCCATACCCTGCATATACATATTCCTTATCCTATCGTTATATAACTTTTTTTCTTCTTCAATATCCTTATCTATTTTTTCAATATCTTTTTCTGCTACCTTTATATGATTTTTTGCTTCTTCAATTTTACTTTTAGTATTATTTAATTCAATCATTTTACTTTCTATTTCATAATCAAAATGCTCTATATTCTGTTCCAATTCTTCTACTTTCTTTTCTGCCTTTTCTAAATTAGCTTTATATTGCTGTAGCTTCACCTGCTGATTAGCATTATTAGATATTGGGGCAGCTTGAACTATAGTGGCATTCATTGTAGTTGTTAATACTATTACTAACAACGAAGTCAACTTCTTATGCATCATTCACTACTCCTCTTTAGTATGTATTCAAAAAAATAATTTTATCTTGTATTATTTACTTTTTTTATATTATTTTTCATATTATTAGGTCTATTTAAACCACAACAATCTAATTTTTGATTTCCTAAACTTTTATTGTTTTCTTCCGCTATCTTCTTTATAAAATTCTTAAACCATTTTTTCATATTTCCATCCCCTTTGTCTTATTTTAACTATATTATATTTATTTTTTATGGAGATTTTATGTAGTTTTTTATATTGACTAAAATTTCCTTTATCTTGATAATTATAAAAAATTAAACTCTAATTTCTTTATATGAAAAATCCTATACCTTTTAACCATGGTATAGGATTTAGATTTACTTTTTTATATTTTTCTTTTTAAGTTTCATAATAGTTTTTTCAATTTCTTCGCTATCTCTATTATCGTAAGGATTATGTATCATTGCAGTATAGAATAAATATGGATATTCATTCTGTAGATATTGCATATATATAACCCATTCATATGCTAATAGTGCATAAGCTCTTTCTACGTCACCACCTATATGCTGAATGTCTTGTTCAATCAAATGTGGAGTACGTCTTCTGGTTATTACTTCTCCATATAAATGGAATAATGCTTGCAATAGTTCTGTAAAAGTTTCATGCTCTAATAAAATAGGATTTTCCAAAAGTTTTATAAAAAATTCTTTATTATTACACAACAAAGCTTCTATATTATCTAAATAAATTTTCTTAGAAATAATTTTGTACTCATATGACTTAGTTATCTCTTTGATTTTTTTATAATCTTCATCTTTCCATCCATTTGTTACAATAAGTTTATTTCTAATTTTATCAACATTAGGATCTGCATTTATAAATAATCTTAACATTTCTTCTCCAACTTCATTAAAAAAAACTCCTATTAGCATATTAAGCTTTTGAAAAAGCTTTCTTTTTTCTCTGCGTTCTATAAATTTATCTATAATTAGTGTTACAATAAGTATTTCTATAGGTATGAATGCTAAATCTTCTGTTAAAAACACAAGAATATGATGAATGTCATGAAACATCATGTAATTTATGGTATAAAGTAAAATTGAGGAAATTAATAGAATTATTGCTAATGATATCTGATCTTTATATTTTTTCATTTTCTTTTCTCCTATACTATAAAATTTTATTATAAATTTATTATTATCCTTAAATTTAAAATTTTATAATTTCCTAGTAAGTAAAAACGCCTAAATTTTTTCTAAAAAAATTAAAAGCCTACAGAATTTAAATCCTGTAGACTTTTTCCATCTATATAATTATCCCCATAATTATAAACCTTATTTAATTTTCTAGCTCTATATAATTATCCCCATAATTATATACATTATTTTGAATAGTCATGGAATCCTTTTTTAGTCTTTCTTCCTAGCCATCCAGCTCTTACATATTTTCTTAGTAATGGATGAGCTCTATATTTTGGATCCTCAGTTTCATGGAATAATACATCCATTATAGCAAGACATACATCTAATCCTATAAGATCTCCTAAAGCTAGAGGTCCCATTGGGTGATTAGCTCCTAACATCATAGCCTTATCTATATCTTCTGCAGAAGCTATATTTTCTGCTAATATACCTACTGCTTCATTTATCATAGGAATTAAAATTTTATTTACAACAAATCCAGGTGCTTCTTTAACTTCTACTGGTTGTTTTCCAATTGCTTCTGATAATTCTTTTACAGCAGCAAAAGTTTCTTCTGAAGTTGCCATTCCTTTTATGATCTCTACAAGTTTCATAATAGGTGCTGGATTAAAGAAATGCATTCCTATAACCTTATCTGGTCTATTTGTTGAAGCAGCAATTTCTGTAATTGAAAGTGATGATGTATTTGAAGCAAGTATTGTTTCTGGTTTACACATCTTGTCCAAGTCACCAAAAATCTGCTTCTTTATTTCCATATTTTCTATTGCTGCTTCAACGACTAAATCGCAATCAGCTGCCATATTTAGGTCAACTGTTCCTGTTAGTCTTGATAATATTTCTTCTTTATCATTTTCTTCCATTCTTCCTTTTGATACTAATTTAGAAAGATTTTTATTTATTCCAGCAAGTCCTCTTTCAACAAACTCATCTTTTATATCCCTTAATACTACCTCATGTCCTTTTACAGCGAAAGCTTGAGCTATTCCAGCTCCCATTGTACCTGCTCCAAGTACACATATTTTCATAATTAATTCCTCCTTTTGATTAATATTTCGTTAATTTTTTAACTATCCCCTGAAAAAAAATTGCATTGCGCACAAGAATTGAATATTTATATAAGTAACTTTATTGTAATTAAGCCTATATAACCCATTTAATTTTAATTGTAGTAGGAATATATTACAAATCATTACTTCTTTTTCTATAATTATATCACTGTTTCATTTTAATTTCAAATACTTATATGAAATTTTTTCAATTTTATATATATATTTTTTGTTATTTTTATATCATTCATGATAAATTTTAGACAATGTTAATTTATGAAAATTATGTTTCAATATATGCTACTAATTCTTTCTCAATTTTAAATGAATTTAGATTCTATTATATTGTTTTGGTATAATTATATTAAAACAAATGAGGAGGTTTTTCTATGAATAAAACTTATTATTGCCCTGACTGTGGATCAAAATTAGAAAAATTTAATGCTTGTGCAGCTATAAACTACTTTTGTCCAAAATGCAAAGAATTAAAATCAAGTAAAAGAATTTTAAAAGAACAACCTAAAGAAGATATATCAGCACAAAAATAAGCCCTAACTATTTAAATTACACAAAACAAATAATCAAAGGTCTACAGAATTCCCACCTGTAGGCTTTTCTATCATCTGAATATATTTCTCTTTTATGTCAATACTCATATACAGGGAGGTGTTGTCATGTCTACAATAGAATTAATACCTGATATTGAAAATTTAGAAAATGATATATTTAAACTAAACCTATTTACTGATATTAGTGATGAACTTGATGATTCTTTAACTGAATTAATTGAAAATAAATCTATAACAATTGACAGGGTATATTTTGACTCTAAACATAATGAATTAAAAGTTGATTTAAAAAGTGAAAACATAACTAATATAAACCTTATAAATCAGTTTGAAAAACTTATAGCTGAAGCATTTTTCAAAACTTTATCAGAGTACCAATACTATAATTAATTTATTCGAACAATAGAATTGAGCAATTGGGGAATACTACATTTAACTACTATTTTATAAAACTTAGTAAATAACTAAAAATATATTTAGAAGGTAGATGAATATTTATGTTTGATAAATTAAGAAAAGTTAAAATAATCTTTTGTATAACAGTTTCTTTTTTATTAGTTACATCAATATATCTAGCAAAAAAAACATTTTACAAAAATGATATGACCTTACCTTGTGTTTCTAATATTGCTGATAAAAAAACAGTTTATTTAACTTTTGATGATGGTCCTATCCCTGTTGTTACCACCCAACTGCTAGATGTTTTAAAAGAGTATAATGTGAAAGCTACTTTTTTTATAGTTGGAAAAGAAATCGATGGTCGTGAAGAAATTTTAAATAGAATTTATAAAGAAGGTCATGGTATAGGGCTTCATACTTACACTCATAATTTCAAAAAAATCTATTTATCCGAAGATAATTTTATAAATGAAATGCTAAGAACTCAAAATAAAATTAAAGAGATTACAGGATATACTTCTAATATTATCAGATTTCCTGGAGGCAGTTCAGGACATTTAAACCAAAATATGCTTGAAAATCTACATAAAAATAATTTAAAAGTATATGATTGGAATGTAAACTTAGAGGATGGAATAAAACCAAATCTTTCTATAAATAAATTAGTTAATAATGCAAAAAAATATAACGAAAACTACTCAAGAATAATACTGCTTATGCACTGTAATTCTAATAATAAAAATACAGTTAAAGCATTACCGCTTATAATAGACTATTATAAAAATTTAGGTTATGAATTTAAACCAATTTTAGAAGATACTAATGAATATTATTATAGATTCAAGAAGTAATATAAAAGCAGAAGTTCTTATAAAACTTCTGCTTTATTTAAATCAAACTATATTAAGCTGTTATCTACCTCTAAGTCTTATGTCTCCGTTATTCACCTCAACTCTAATAATTGGGCTATCTTTTCCAACTATCTCATCCACATTTTGTTCACGATTTTTTTCATTAGTTTGTTTATCATTTTCTTCTTTATTGATCTTAAGTTTGAATCCATCTACATCAATATTTCCATATTTAGTATTGAATTTATACGCTCCTTGCTGCTTTTCAGGAAGCTTAATATTTACATCTCCAGCTTCATTTTCAATTTCAATATTACTATTATTTATTTCCTTACTTTCATAAGAAATATTTCCTTTTGAATTCTCTATACTAACTAAGCCTTTTACATCTTTAATATCAATCTTTCCAAACTTATTATCTATACTAATATTTCCACTAACTTTTTTAATCTCTATATCACTATTATTTGAATCTATTTCTATATCTCCAATTAACTCTTTAAGCTCAACCATTCCTGATTTATTGTTTATATCATAATTTAATTTCTTGGGAACTTTAATATAATAACTTATTCTAACATTTCTGATTCTACGATTACTTCTTAAATATTGCTCTTTCTTAGAACTTATTCTAAGCGTTTCTCCTTCATCTATTTCAATAATTTTATCAGAAATTTCTTTTGCGTATTTCTCGTCATTATTATCCATTGTTATGATTGATTCTATTTCAATATTGTTTCCTTCATATTTTTCTACCTTCAAGTCACCAAACACATCAATATTTATGTTCTTTACGTTACTAGCGTTTATCTTATACTTTTTATTAAAAACAGATGAATATTTACAATGTCCAATTTCACTTAAAAAGACATCAGATAATTCACCATTCATAAGATTGTTTACTGCATATATACCACTACATACTAAAAGAATAAATATTATAGAAATAATACTTAGAACATCCATCTTAACCTTAGGATTTTCCTCTTTCGAGAAATAAATATAAGCTAAAGTCTCTAAACCTAAAATTATTAAAATTATAGGCCACCATTTTATAATTTTTTCTGCACCATTTATCCCTGTAATTTGACTTAAAAGAAGTATTATCCCTGTGCCTATAAGCATAATACCCATAGATATTGTTCCAACTCTCCACTTTCTCATTATTATCCCCCTATTTACTCTTTGCTTCCAACCATCAACTTTATTCCACCTAATATAAATAATAGTGACACTATACCAACATTGAAATATTCTCTAATTTTATATCCAAAAGCCTCTACAATCATTGGCATAGCTACATTTTGGAATATAATAGCAATACCTATTACTATTAGTACAATTCCTAAAAGTCTTCCACTATTTTTGTTTATACTCATATCTTTAAATTTATCTACAATAATCAAATCTCCATCTTCTAGATTTTCACTAGAAGAAGTTTTATGCATAACATCAAAAATGCTATAAAACCATATTACAGGTACAAATAGCATAAATAGTGAAATTCTTAGTAAATCTGTTAAGTAAAACGCTAAGAAGAATAACCCCATTATCTGTACCCCCATCTTCATAAGACCAATATACATATGACCTGCTCCTGGTATCATTGAAAGCATTAATGTAATTAGCCTTTTGTTATCAACTCCTAATCCTTCTCCCTTTTTCAAAGTAACAGCACTTTCATTTGGACCACTTTCATACAACATTCCATGATTAATTTTATCAGCAAGTACCATACTATCCACCACTGCTGCTAACCATATTATAGGAATAAATATTAATGTAATCGGTTCATTAACTATATCAATCCCTGTTATAAATATACTTAAAAGTATATCTCCAACTACTGCTGAAATAAAATATGCTCCTCTTTTGCTTAATCCCAAATAAATATGTCCTAACCCTGGAAAAAAGGATAGCAAAAAGGTTAAAAATTTACTTTTCTTATACATTCAATCACTCCTCCTTATTTATCAAACTATCTAAAAATATTGAAGTTTTATCCACTAATTTATTACTCCAACCATATTGTATAATTTTTGTTTCTTCTTTATAAGCACCTGTGACAGTAATCCCCTTACTAACACCTTTATACATTCCATCAAAAACTCCAGTTAATAAAAAGAATATTGTTATACTTGCAACTGAAGTATAATAAATGAGTATATTTGTCTTTTTATTTGTCTTTTTATTTTTCTTTGAATTCTTTTTATTATCTTCTATAATATTCATAACATTATCCACAAAATCTGGTGATAGTTCATTATCTTGCTCATTTTCAATAGAAGCTTCAACAACCGATAAGTAGCTTTCAAGACATTCGTCACTATTTAATAAATGTTCTTCCATATCTATTTTTACTTCTTCATCTAAGCTATCTTTCAAATATAATTCCCATTTTTCTTCCCCATGGTGCTTCATGTCTCTTCCACCTCCTCAATCTTCTTTCTTAAAAGGTTTTTTGCCCTATAAAGTCTTGTTTCAACAGTTTTTATACTTATGTTTTCTTCTGCTGCTATTTCTTTATAGCTCTTATTTTGAATATAAAATTTTTTTATTACGCTCTTGTACTTAAGTGGTAACTCATTGCAATAACATATAACTTCTCTTTTCCGCTCTTCTTGAATTAGTCTATCTTGAATTAAGGCTTTATTATCAGGCAAACATTCCATTTCATCAATATACTTTATCTCATTTTCTTGTTTACTTGCAAGCCTTCTTTTATAATCAATAGACTTGTTAACTGCAATTCTACCTATCCAATTCTTAAATCCTTTATATTCATATTTATGGAGGGATTTATACACTTGCAAAAAAGTCTCTTGAGTCAAATTTTCCGCCTCATGGGGGTCTTTTACTATGTTTTTACAAACGGCATATACTAAATTTTTATATTGTTCAACTATTATTCTGAAAGCTTCATCATCTCCATTTGCCGCTTTTTTTATTATTAAATCATTTTCTTTCATAGCTCCCTCCTTTCTTCACACTAATATAGACGTACTATTTTTTTAAAACCCTTCAAAAAAATAAAAAAAATTTTTTATACTTATAAATTTACTTTAAATTCTTAAATAAAGAACAAAGGTATATATTGCTATAAAGACGTTTGACTTCACTAAGAAAGTCTAATTTACTATAGATTAAATAAAGGTTCCCCACCAAAATGGAGAACCTTATTCTTAATTAATCACTATAACTAAACAGCAGTCTCTTACTATATATTTTTACTTTCTCCTACATGAATTCTATTTTTTAACCCCTTAGTTTTACCTTCGACTAATATCTTATCGGCAACAGTAAATACATCTTTCATCTGTAATACCGTTTCAGGATAAGAGGCAACTCCTATTGTTATAGTAACGTTAATTCCTATTTGTTTAATAACTTTAAGTTGAGTTACTTTTTCTCTGAAGTGATCTAATATTTCTACAGCTTCACTTAAAGGCTTAAATAATATTATTATGAATTCATCTCCTCCAAATCTTATAACATCTCCCTTATGTTTTTTTATAATCTCCATAGCTAAATTGCTAACTTCGACTAAAACTTCATCGCCTTTTTCATGTCCACACATATCATTTACTTTTTTAAAATTATCTAAATCAAATACTGCAAGGGTATAATTCTCTTGATTAGTATTCATATTTAACATAAGTTTTTCTAAATACTTTCTATTATAACAGTTTGTCAAAATATCTCTATTACTTACTTCATTAATTTTTTCAAAAAGCTTTGAATTAACTGCAACAATACTTACTTGAATAGCTAGTATATTAAAAAAATCTATAATATTTTTAGTAAAAAAATCTTTGTTCCTATGTTCTACAACAATAACCCCTAATCTATTGTTAAGTCTAAAATCTTCTAACGGAGCTATAAGTATAGATTCTACATTTGTTCCCTTAAAAAAATCTATTTTTCTATTACTAACATTAAAGGCCCCTGTTTCTTTAATTTTCAGTAAAAAATCAGGTAATTTTTCATTTTCTTTAACTTCATATTTATTACCATTATAAATACTTCTTGAATAAGTTGTATAATCATTATCATTCTTTATCCATATAGTACATGTGTCTGTTCCCATAACCCCCATAATTATATCAGTAATATTTTTCATTAAATTTTCAAACAACTCAAGAGTACCAGAGACTTTGATAACTTGGCTCAGAATCCAATTCATACCTCTACTTTCTTCAAGTTCTTTTGTTATAATTGATTTTTCTTTTTTTAAAATTTTATTTTCAAGCTTAAGTTTTATTTCAACATTATTAATGTTATTTAAATTTTCAAATGATTCATCGCCTTTTTTTGCCATAGCTACCCCTCCAAGTGAGTATTTACTATATTATACTTTTAAAATATATACTTTTATTTTAACTCAAACTAGTTTATGTATCAATTATCGACATTTTTTATTTTTATTGAATTTTTCAAAATTTATAACATTTACGGATAATTTTCCACAAAACAATAAAATGGACTGTCTCAAAATGATTTTTAAAAATCATTTTGAGACAGTCCATTTTACAAAGTTTTCCTAAGCTAAAGCTAATACTATTGCTGCTAATATAAATCCATATCCTAATAATTTATAATTAAAAGATATTGTTTTTTTGAATTCCAATTTTTTTCAAAGCAGCAGCTGGAGGTAATCCAAAAACCATTGCTGCAACAATTTGTATAGCCATTCCTGGTATAGATGTCACTGGTGCAAGCCAATTTCCATAAATAATTACCTCAGCTACATAATATCCAGCAATCATCCAAATTCATCCAATTACAATACCGATACTATTCCATAGAAAATTATCACCATTTCTTCCTTTAGCATACGCTATATTTCCTATAATATATGCCATTAATCCTTTGATTACAAAGGTAAATGGAGCCCATTGTGCCCCTCCTATTAACAAATCAAATAAACTCATACCAAATGCTGCAGATATAGCTCCTCGTTTTCCGCCAAAAATAATTGTGATAATTACCACCATAGCACTTCCTAAATGTATTAAGCCTCCATTTACTGAAATAGGAAGACGAAAACTCATAAACATTGTAGCTACAAATACTAAACTAGTTAATAATCCTAATAACACTATATTCTTTGCTTTACTATTAACATTTATATCTTTTGAATAACTATTGTTCATTTTAATTCCTCCCTTATATAATTCAAATAATTAACTTTGTGATACTTGTTTTTGTATATTTTTCCTACCATGGGTATAATTGAATTTTTTCATAATAATGACAAATGGTCAACTGTATCGATACATCTCAGTTTCAAAGCATATATTCTTATTTTTTATATAAGAAAAAACTTCTTAAGTTTAATCCTTAAGAAGTTTTTTCTTATATAAATTATTAAATTACCTCTTTAAATACCTCAATTAATTTAGGGTCAAATTGAGTTCCTGCACATCTGGTTATTTCTAAAATTGCTTCCTCTTTGTTCATAGCTTTTCTATACTCTCTATCTGTAGTCATAGAATCATAAGCCTCTACAATAGCTATCATTCTAGAAATTAAAGGTATTTCTTCTCCTTTTAGTTTATGCGGATATCCTTTTCCATCCCATCTTTCATGGTGATATAAAATATATTCTGCTATAGGAATAAATTTCTTAATAGCCATGGATATCCTGTACCCTATTTCTGGATGTTTTTTAACTATGTCCCATTCTTTTCTATCTAGCTTAGAACCTTTATGCAGTATCTCCTCTGGTATAGTCAGCATCCCTATATCGCCAGCTTCTTTATATAACATTAACTCTTCTAGTTGCTTTTGTGAAAAATTCATTTTTTTGCCCATTTCAATTAATATTCGTCCCATTTCAATAAGCTTTTGTTCTTTGTTATGAGGATTTTGTCTTAATTTATTTTTTAAGTATTCCAATATTTCTTCTCGTATTCTTTTGCTCTCTATAAATTTCTTAGAATACATATCATCATCTGCTTCACTGACAACACTAGACATATCCTGTCGCATTTTTTCTTTTGTAGCTATTCCTATAGCCATACTAACCTTATCCAATACTGTTTCTTGTATATTACAAAGCTTGTGTATTTTTTTTGCTACTTCTTCTGCCGTCCCTCTATCCGTATTCGGAAGAGCTATTATAAATTCATCTCCACCTAATCGTGCTACTAAGTCACCTTCTCTACAGCTTTCCGTTATTGCTTTTGCTGCATTTTTTATTAAATCATCCCCTGCTTTATGTCCAAACACATCATTAGTTAATTTTAATCCATTTAAATCTGTAATTATTATGCTAACCGGCATATATTCTTGCACATCAAATTTACTAAATTCTTTTTCAAAATACGTTCTATTATAAACTCCTGTTAATTGATCATGGAAAGTTAAATAATTTATATCATTTCTTAATTTTGTTTCTTCTGATACATCAGAAAAAGTAAGAACATATCCCATTTTCTCTTTATTTGTTTTAGGTATCTCTGTCAATTGACAAATCGTAATATACTCCTTATTATTAGCTCCTAATAATATTTTTTCTTCCTTTACATGTAAATTCATTACATCTATCTTTTCTTTAGTTTTACAATCCAGCAAACTAATAATATCTTTAAGTTTAACATTGAGCTCTCCACCACTATATCCAGTAAGAGCCATAGCACTTTCATTCATAAATTTAATATTACCATCTTTATCTGTAGCAATAACACCATCTTCTATACTTTGAAGAATTGTATTTAACCACTTTCTCTCTTCCTGTAATTTATTCTTCATTTCATGCTTATACAATGTCATTTCAATATTAAAATAAAGTTCAGCTTCTTCAAAAGGCTTTACTAAAAAAGAATAACCTTCACTTAATTTTGCTTGTTCTAACATCTGCTTGTCGGATAAAGCTGTAAGGTATATCACAGGTATATTCAATATATTTGTTATTTTTGTGGCTGTCTCAAGGCCGTTCATTTCTCCCTCTAATTGTATATCCATAAGAATTATATCTGGATTATAAATAAGAGCAGATCTAATAGCTTCTTCACCTGCAGCACATATATCTACTACTTCATATTTAAGATCGATTAAACTCTTTTTAATTGTTTTTGCTGTTACTTTTGAATCTTCTACAATTAATACTTTTGTTACTTTCATTTACTCCATCCCCCAAATTAGTCTATATAATATACCTGAAGTAAAAGTTCTTTACCTTCTATAGAATAGCTTTTCATAATCTTTAAAATCTTATTTTTATGTAGAATAAAATGTTTGTCTCCCACTATTGCAAAAGGAGGAGTAAGATTAAAATAATATTTTTTTCCTGTTAGCAACGCCTTAGTTCTACCTGCTATCATATTTATAAGTTCCGCTGCTCCATCATACACTTCCTCATCACTCAAATCACTTGGTAAATTTCCTGTCATATAACCTATAATTAAACTAGCTACTTCTTTTGACATGGTTAAAGACATGAGAGCATTTTTTTCTCCTGTAATAATCATAACTCCAGATATTTCACCTTTAACCGTACTATTTTCTTTATATGTATTTTCTTCAATATACAATCCTGTCATAGTTTGAATGACATCTTTAATTGCAATATTGAGACTTTGTTCTAACTGAATCCTTTCTTTATCCAAAGTTACTCTCCCCTTCCCAATGCTTCTAACATTTTTTTAGTAACTTCCTCCATGGTAAAGGGTTTAATGACATAATGTATCGCTCCAGCCTGTATAGCTTTTATTATATTCAGCTTTTCACTTTCTGTAGTTACCATCATAACGGGAATATGTTTAAATCTATCTTCTTCTTTAAGTTTCTTTAATAATTCAAATCCATCTATACCAGGCATATTCCAATCCAATAAAATTAAAGCAATCTCTTTATATTCTTGTTCTATAACTTTTAAGGCTTCTTCTCCATCTGCAGCCTCCATAAATTCATACTCTATTACTTCTACAGCCATTCTTATTATTTTTCTTATTATAGCTGAATCATCTACAGATAAAATTTTCATATATTCACCTCTTCACCTCGTAATATACACTCCCCATATACTCCTTTTTATCATAATAATCATTATAATTAAAATATATTTCTGAACTCCCTAAAAAGAAATTTCCATTCTCTTTCAGCGATAATGCCATTCTTCTTAGAATATCATTTTTTAAAGTATCTGAAAAATATATTGTAACATATCTACAATATATCAAATCAAAATTACCAAAAAAAGCAAAACTTTTTTGCAAATTGAATCTATAAAACTTAACCATTTTCTTTATATTATCTTTTAATATATAAATTCGACCTTCTTTTTCAAAGTATTTATTTTTGTAAAATTCAGGTAAACCTCTCATGATAGATATAGCATCGTATCTGGCCGATTTAGCAATCTCTATTATAGAGCTGGAAATATCCGTTGCCACTATTTCAAACTGAGATATACTTACATCTGAAATATTATTCTTACTTAAATAATTATCTATTATCATAGCCACTGTGTAAGGCTCTTGTCCTGTAGAGCATCCTGCGCTCCATATTCTAATTTTATTTTTTTTATTTTTTCTCAACATATCTATATATTGAGGCATTAAAACATTTTCTAATATCTTCCAAGGCTTCCTATCTCTAAACCATAGTGTTTCATTTGTAGTTATTGCATCAATCATTCTTTCAGTAATACTATCATCCTTGCTATTGTAAATTAATTTATAAAATTCTTCAAAAGTATTGCATCGAAAATCTACAAGCAATTTTGAAAGTCTACTTTCAATCAAGTACGCTTTATCTTCTGAAAGCAAAATTCCGCACTTTTCTTCAATATATCTCTTCATAAGAGAAAACTCTTCTGATGATAAATTTACAATCACTTTTATCACATCCTAAACTTGTGTTAATTTATTTATTCTATTCCCTATGTGGATTATGTCCAAGGATTCATCTGAAAGTCCTTTCTCATCTACACATTTAGGCATGCCATAAACTACACAACTATCTTCACTTTGTGTTATACACCAACAATCACACTGCTCTTTTAATGCTTTAATTCCTTCTCTACCGTCAAATCCCATTCCCGTCAATATGATAGCTAAAACTTTTTTTCTACTATATTCTCTTGCAATAGACTTAAAAAGTACATCTGCCGAAGGTCTAACTCCGTTAATATAGGACGACTTTTCTGTTTTTACTACCTTTTCCTCACTTCTACTTTCCACTATCATATGCAATCCACCTTGAGCAATCAATACTTTTCCTGGTTTTATTGTTTCTTCTTTTCTTACTTCACTAACACCTAGACTACAAACCTTATTTAATGCTTTTGCCAAAGATTTAGTAAAATTAGAGGGCATATGCTGCACTATCAAAATAGGCTTGTTTATATTAGAATCTAACTTTTTAAGCACTTTTTCTAATGCCATAGGTCCTCCAGTAGACGCCACTATAAGTATTATATCGGGATTATTAAAATTTTTAAGTTTATATTTTGTTACTTGTTCTACAGAGGTATTTTTATATTTATCTTTCTCATATAAAGCAGATAATGTATTTTTCGTATTTTTTTCAATAAAAATTTGATTTAAAAGTATTTTTAAATTATTAGTAGTCTTCTCAATATTATTATTATTTTGTATTGTTGGCTTTTTTATAAACTCTATAGCTCCATTACTTAATGCTTCAATTGTTAATTTTGTAGTATCATTATTTTCTTCGCTTATCATAATAACCTTTATGTGTGGATATCTTTTTCTTATTATTTTAAGAGTCTCTACTCCATCTAACTCTGGCATTACTATGTCCAAAAGAATTACATCAAATTTAGAATATTTCATTCTTTCTAAAGCTATCATTCCATTTGATGCTGTATATTCAACTTTTGCTATTCCAGTATCATTAACAATATTTCTCATTAAGTCCCTGTGTAAAATAGAGTCATCTACAACTAATACATTAAGCTTGTTCAAGTAACCACTTCCATCTATTTTATTTTATATACACTTACTAAATCTTCTAATTCTTTTCCCATCTTATCAAGCTCTTTAGATAATTCACTAGAACCCGTAGCAATTTCTAAATTTTGTCTTGTATCTGCACTAATTTTTTCTATATTCATAGAAATTTCATTAGCTCCTATTGTTATCTCTCTAGCACTTCTTGCCACTTCCGCAGTTTTTAAAGATACTTCTTCCGTATTTTTTACAATTTCATTTGAACTTATTGAAATTTCAGAAACAGATCGTGCTACTTCCGAAACTCCTTTACCAGCCTCTGATATACTCACTAATATTTTTTCTGCTTTTTCATTCACATTCTTAATTTCATTATTAATCATCCCTATTTTTTCTGAAGCTTCAGAAGCAGAATTCGATATTAATTGTGTATTAGAAGATTGTTCAGTTACTGCTGAAGATACTATATTGGTTGATGTAACTATTTCATCCATAACATCATTTATAATTTCCATTGATTTTACAGCATTATTTGTATCTAATTGTATTTCTTTTATTTGATCACTTATTTCTTCAGTAGCCCTAGTAGTTTGTTTGGCTAATTCTTTAACTTCATTAGCTACTACTGCAAATCCTTTTCCTGCTTCTCCCGCTCCTGCTGCCTCAATAGCCGCATTTAGTGCTAACATATTTGTTTGATCTGCTATATCATTAATTATATCAATAATCTTTCCTATACTTTTAGATAAATTATTTAGCTTAATTATACTTTCAGTTGTTTCTTTAATTTTTCCTTGAGCATCTTCTGTTATATTTAAAGCTCTTTCTCCATTTTT
The DNA here is from genome assembly GCF_026735165.1 of Clostridium ganghwense. GTDB lineage: Bacteria > Bacillota > Clostridia > Clostridiales > Clostridiaceae > Clostridium_H > Clostridium_H ganghwense. The sequence continues at coordinate 1,024,640 of NZ_JAPQES010000001.1, forward strand.
GCTTATTTCATTAATAGATATATTAATTTCTTTAGTAGACGTTGCTATGCTGCCTACAAATTTATAAATATCCTCTGATAAATCTAAAACTCCTTTAGTACTCTCAGACATACCTTCCACTAAATCTTCTACCTTGTCTATTTCTGAAGAAGTTTGTGTTGAAGAAGACGCTATACTTCTAATATTAGAAGAAAATTCTTCAGTAGCTGAAGCAATCATCTCTATATTATTGCTAGTCTCAGTAGAAGCCTTTGCACTGCCGTCTATACTTGCAGCTATTTCTTCTATTGAAGCCATAACACTTACAGTCTTATCGTTAGTCTCTCTACTCTTTTCCGATAAATCCTCAGCAGTAGTTAAAAGTATTTTTGAACTTTGATTTAATTTATAAGATTTTTCTTGTACATTTTGTGTGAAATGTTTCAATTTATTTACAAAACTATTAAATGCCATAGATAATGTTCCAATTTCATCCTGTGAAAATATTTCTGCTTGAATAGTTAAGTCTCCTTCTTCAGCTTTTTTCATTAACAATTCCATATGCATTACTGCTTTAGTAATTGAACTTGTAGTATATTTTCCTACTAAAGCCATTACTACAATTCCAAAACCTACTAAAAAAATAATAATCTTTATAGTATTATTTTCTTTATTTGAGATTAATATATTACTATTTTTAGAGTCATTTGTTTTAATTTCTATTGTCTTATTTATAAAACTTCTCATATCATTATAAGCTTGATCATACTCTGGAGTATTCATTAATAGTTCAAGAGCTTCTTGATTTTTACCATCATAAACTAGTTTTATTAGTTGCTCAGTATATGACTTATAAATTTTAATTGCTTTTTTTGTTTCTTCAATTTGTTTAGAATTTTCTCCTGAAAATTTTATATGATTTAAATTATCCTCAATAACTTCAAATCCTTTTGTTACCTCATTTACATATGTATTTCTATTGTTCATATCTTTTCCTAAAATAATGTCTCTTAAATAAACCCTTATACCTTGAAATTGTTCTGCTATTTCTCCTGTTTTCTTTAATGCTATGGTATTATCGTTATAATTTTCATTATTTATTTTAGATAAGTCAGATAAATTTTTTATTCCTATGAATCCTATTACAAATGTAATTAAAATTGTAATAGTAAAAGCTATACCTAGCTTCTGTCCTATTTTTAAATCTTTAAACTTTTTCATTTATTCATCCCCTCCAAGGTTTCAATATTATATATTCTTCTTAAATTCAACATTCTTAAAAATTCTTTTTCTAAATTTATTACACTAGATATATATTTCCCCTTAGATTCTCCTGTATTTTGTGGTAATTCACAAAAATCTTCTTCTTTTACATCTATAACTTCTCCAGTTTTATCTACTAAAAACCCTATATTGTCTGAATCTTCAAAATTTGATTTTAACACAACACATTTAGTTCTTATATTTTCTTTATTACACTCTTCACCTACTATTGCACTTAAATCAAAAATAGTAATAATATTGCCTCTTAGATTCATCAATCCTTTAATATAATTTTTAGCACCAAATACAGATGTATACTCTATATTTCTTGTAATTTCCTTAACCAAATCAAGTTCTATTCCAAAAAGAGTTTGTCCTAAATAAAAAGTTAATACTTTTTTCATTTTTCTCCCTCTTTATTACATAAATTTTTAATATCTTCTTCTAAACTTTCTTTAACTGTTTGTGTCGTATATTTTTCTGGTACAGCTAATTCTAATAATTCATATACATTTAATATTAGAATAATTTTATCTTCTATTATAGTACTTCCTAATATCCCTTTGTAATCAAAATCATCAGTATTTAAATTTATATAAGTTTCTACTGTATCATATATTTTATCTATAAGTATACCTACTGGATACTTTACATGCTTTAGTATTATAACATAATATTTTTTATTATTTTCTTGTTGCCTACTCACAGGTATATACTTTGATGGTCTTATAATTCTAAGAGAATTACCTCTAATTTTTACATATTCATTATCCCCTATTAATTCAATATCATTTAATTTGATTTCTTCTACCCTTTGAATAAAAGATAAATCTACTCCAAAGGTTTCATGTTGTGAACACTTAAATAACATTAAATTACTTTGTTCTTTTATGTCTTTATCTTTTTCTTCCTTTCTTTTTAGCTTTATCAATTCACTTTCATCTTTTAATTTCAACTTAGCTTTTTCTACAATACCATTCACATCTAAAATCATAGCTACTTTTCCATCTCCTAAAATCGTAACACCAGCATAACACTTTAAATCTTTCAAATATCTAGGTAATGATTTTACTAATATCTCTTCATCATCATGAATTTCATCTACAATTAACCCAAACTCTTTAAATCCAAATTTTAAAACTAATACTCTTATTATTTTATTACTATAAACTTCACAATGATTTTCATCTTTATCTTCTAATATTTCTGCTAAATTTATAATCGGTAAAAACTTATCTCTTAGCCTCAAAATCTTCGTATCATTTACATATTCTATTTTTTTATCTATATCTTTAGGAGTAATTCTAACTATTTCTTTAAGATTAATTTGTGGAAGAACAAATTTTTGATTTTTACTCTCTACTATAAGAGCTGAAATTATAGCAAGAGTTAGTGGAATTATAAGTCTGACTGTAGTTTCTTTTCCTTGTTTTGTATATATTTCAATATTTCCACCTAATTTTTTTATATTAGTTTTAACTACATCCATTCCTACTCCACGCCCTGAAATAGCCGTTACACTATCATTTGTAGAAAATCCTGGAGTTAGAATAAGTTCTATAATTTCTTTTTCTGTCATCTTGGAAAGTTCATTTGAAGAAACTAATTCTTTTTCTAAAACCTTCTTTTTTATTTCTTCTATATCTATTCCTTTGCCATCATCTATTACATCTATTATTACATATCCTGCTCTATAGTAAGCCTTTAATTTTATTGTGCCAGTACTAGTTTTTCCTTTTTGTTGTCTTTCTTTACTACTTTCTAATCCATGATCTGCAGCATTTCTTACTAAATGAACTAATGGATCTGCCAAGGCTTCTATAATAGACTTGTCCAGTTCAACTTCTTCACCTTCTAATTCTAATTTAATATCCTTATTCAAACTTTTTGATAAATCTCTAATTATTCGTGGAAATTTATCAAAAACATTAGCCATAGGCTGCATTCTTGTTTGCATTATTTTCCCTTGCAACTTAGATGTTACATAATCTATATTTTGAAGAATATTATCAATGCCTTGAATATCCTTTTTATGACTTTCCATAGTTCTTATAAGTTGATTTCTTCCCAACACCAATTCCCCTGTTAAATTTAAAAGCTCATTTAAAAGCCCTAATTTAACTCTAATAGTTTCTTCCTTATTAAAACTATTTTCTTGTCTTATAACCTTTTTTTCATTTTGCTCAATCTTTAATTTATCTGACATTTCTTCTTCACAACTAATTTCTTCCATAACTATAGTATTTTTATTGCTATCTTCTTTTTTATCTACAACTTCTTCATATATGCATTCATGTATTTTAGTTTCATCTAAATCCAATGCTAGTGCAACTAAATTTTTTTCTAATACAGAGGATATTATCAAATACAAGGTAGCTTCTGATTCATTAAAATGTTCTAAATTTCTAACTTTATTAGTATCCATATTAGAATCAATTATTTCACCTATAGATTTAACAGATTGAATCAATTTCATAATTTCTATGTTATTTTCTTTTAAATCGCCTCTTAAATTTATACTTATTTCATAAAGTATATGACCTCTCTTTTTAGCTTTCTCTATGACTTCATAATCTACTTTTTCAAAAGAAGATTCTTTAATATCAGATTGTAAAATATTATTTATTTGATTAATATGCTCGTCTATATGAATATTTTCATTATCATATACATTTTCACTCAATGTCTTCAAACAATCGTTCGCACAAAGAACTACATCCATATCTGTATCTTTTAATTTATATTTATTATTTCTTATTTTTCCAAATAAATTTTCCATAGAATGAGCTAACTCTACAATTTTATTTAATTTGAAAAAACCTGCTGTACCTTTTATACTATGAACTGCTCTAAATATCTTGTTGATATAATCAATATTTTCTCTTTCACTATTCAATAGTAACAACCATTTTTCAACATTTGAGGTATGTAATGCAGCTTCTTCTATAAAATCATTTATAAATTCTTCATTCATCATTTGGATTTCCCACCTTTTTTATTGGAAGTGTTCCAGTAAATTATCTAGTTTAATTATTTCAAAGAAATTTTCCATATCATTATTTACTCCAATTATTTTAAAATCTTTGTGTTTTTCTATTGCTGTTTTGTGTAGGGATTCGATGAATAAAACACCTTCAACATCTATTTTTTTAATTGAATCTAAATTCAATACTAATTTTGAATATTGTTCATTTTTATTGTATATCTCCTCTATTATTGATTCAATAGAAGTTCTTATTTGCTTTGAAGTTAATTCCCCCATCACATTAATATTTATAGTATTTTCACCCAATACTACTTTCAAACTTAACACCTCTTTAGTTATTTATAATTATTATGAAATAATATAATAATTCCTGTATGTTTTACTATTCATATATCCTTACTATACCATACTATTTCTACAGAAAACTATAAATTTTGTCATATTATTATAGACGGTATTTGTTACTAAAATATTTTAGAATTTTTTTGAATAAATACAAATTAATGTGTATAATATGAGGTGTATTTAATCAATATGAAATATTGGGTATGAGGTGATATGGATGAGAAAAAATAAAAAAAGACTATACAGACATAAAGCACAAACTAGACGAAAAAAATTAATTGTTTTTAGTATATTTTTAGCATTAATAGGATTACTTATAATTAAATATAAGTACCATCTCTCTTATTTTTCATAGAATCCAAGCTAAAAAAACATATTGTTATAGCTACATCAAAGAAAATCATTACAAAATGTACACTCGTATTAGAAATTACACCATATATAACATTCTTTGATATGAAATTAATTGGTAAAATAACTATAACTGCCGTAATAATTCTCAAAATCTGTATAATAAATAAATTCCACCAATAACCTTTTACAAGGTTTTTACTATAACTTAACGCATCAGTTCCACTAAGATTTTTTATAACTACAGCTTGAAAAATAAAAGAATAATATATCCAAAAAATAACTCCTGGTATTACTAGTAATAAACTAAAACCTAAAAGTATAATTCCAGCAACTATTGTTGTCCAAATAATACCTTTCCATCTTGAAAATATTGCTTTACATAATTGATTACACTCCACATATTCATCATTTACATATTTATAAGTTATATAAATAGCTCCAACTTCTATAAAAACGTCAATATAAACCCCAATTATTTTCAATAATTCTGAACCTAATTTATTACTATAAGGTGATAATAAATCTATAATTAAGTTACTTGGAATACTTATAATTAATATAATAAACAAAATCATTTTGATTTTTGCTTTATAGATATTAAATGCATAAGCAAATATTTCTCCCATCGATAATTCTTTTTCTCCTATCATGTTTTTCATAATTGCTCCCCCTGTTTTATATAAATCAATTTAATGTAAACTATATCCATATTATACTACATTTTGTAAAATTTCAATTATTATCTCTACTTTCCCTTGTATATAAAAGAAAAACTTCTAGGTTAACCCTAGAAGCCTCCGAAATTGCCAAAGTTATCATTCATACTGTTCATAGTATCAAAAGTCTCGTGTTGGAACTGATCATTAAAGCTTTGCTTATCTATTTAAGTTTCAAACTTAATGTTTCTTCATTGAAATGTCCATAACAAAATATATTGGTTACATTTAAATTTAAAGTGCTGCTATCTTTATAGTTATTAAACACAAGTTCCGCTTCTACTTTCTCCCCTGGAACAAATTCAAAATCTTTTCCCTTTTCTAGATAATCGAATACGTCTAATTTAAATACTCTTCCATTTTCCCCTCTGACATAGATATCATAAGGTGATATAGTAATTTCCTTATCAAAATTATTTTCTATTAGTGTTTTAACTATAAGCTTGTCACCACTACTTTTTATATTTAGCTTTGTAAGTTTTAACTTACCTTCAAATGCAGTAGCGGTATTTTGTAGAGTATTACTTTGTAATGTGATTTGTTGTATATTATCTTTTTCACTATCATTTTCTATCTTAGTATCCTCCTCAAGATCAATACCTCTATTACTAGTTGAAACTACAGCTATTGCTTTGTTTTCGCTACTTTTTTTAGTTAATTTTTTTGACATTTCTCCAGCTATAAATATTCCAAAGGTTAAAACTCCAGCTAAAGTTATTGCAACTATATTTTCATTTATATTAGATAATATTTTATTTAACATTCCTTTTTTCATCTTAATATCCCCTCTCAATGTTTTCTATAATTAAATTATAAACAGGGATTAAGACAAAAATTTTCACCTAAAATGTAGTAAAATTAGCTAAATAAAAAGTCTCCACTTTAACTAAAGTGGAGACTTTTTATAATCTCTATAATTATTAACCTTATTTAAGCTTCACAGTGAAACTTTCCTCGTCAAAATTTCCAAAACAAAATATCTTACTAACTTTTAATGTTAATTGATCAGATTGCTTATAATCTTTAAATATAAATTCAACTTCCTTTTTTTCTCCTGGAACAAATTTATAATCTATTCCTTTAGCCAAAACAGCATGAATATCTGAACTGAATTTAGAACCATTATCCCCTGTCATATATATATCATATGGAGAAAAATTAAATTCTTTATCATAATTATTTTCAACTACAGCTTTTACAACAAGTCTATTTCTATCTACTTCATAAGACTTAATTTTTAGACTTGCTTTACCATTAAATGCTTCTGCTGTTGTTTCCTTCACTTCCTCTGTTACTTCCTTTTTATCATTTACTTTGTTTTCATCAGTAGATGTTTTTTCTGCATCTGCAGACTTACTTTTATTGTTGTTCTTTTCATCAGCATCACTTGCAGTAACTACCTGTTGAGTTTTATTGCCACTACTAGCAGTATCTTTACTTCCACGTGAGTTAGATGTCATAATAACTCCAAACACCGATAATATAATTACAGAAGCTGCTGCAATAGTTAATATGAGTTTATTTTTATTAGCTTTTGGCTTAATAACATTTTTATCTATAGTTTCTGTAGTATGAGTTAGATTTCTTTGATATTCTTCTAAATCTCTTTTAAATTCTTCCACCGACTTATATCTGTTTTCCTTATTCTCAGCCATTGCCTTTTCAATGATATTTATTAATTTTGCTGGTGTAGTTCTTTTAAATCTTTGTTCACTACCTTCAACTGGACTTTCTCCTTCTGTTATAAAATATAGAGTTGCTCCTAAAGAATAAATATCACTTCTTATGTCACATACCTCACCTCTTAATTGTTCCGGTGAAGCATAACATCTTGTTCCTGAATAAATCCCTTGTTTTCCATCTTTATTTTCTACTCTTTCAGAAATACCAAAATCTATAAGATGAATATTATTATCCTTATCTATCATAATATTACTTGGCTTTAAATCTTTAAATATGATTCCACCTTTAAAATTATGTAAATAATTCATTATGTCACAAAGTTGTGTTCCTACCCTTGCAATTGCTGATAGTGGTAAACTCCCCATAGTCTCTACATTGTTTTTCAATGTTTGTCCTTGTATATAATCCATAACTAAATAATAAGTTTGATTATCTTGAATAATATCATATATTCTTGGAATACCAATGTGTCTTAAAGATAACAGCATATTTTTCTCATTTGCTACATTTATCATATCTACAATATCATGATCTATTTCCTTTACTGCTACAGTTAAGTCAAGTCTTTGATGATATGCCTTAAATACTTTACCGCTTCCCCCTTCTCCAAGTACCTCTTGAAGCAAACATGTTTCTCCAATAACTTCTTCAACATTTGCACATAATTTTTCACCTTGAGGATTAATATTATCCGTTTCAAGCATATCAAGCTTATTTAAAAGTGTACCTAAAGCTAAGAAAGTATCTTTAGCAACCTCGTAATTTATAATTTCTTGTACAGAAGTTCCTGTATTGTGCGCACCTATATTTCTGTACCATTTAATTCTCTTTAATTTATAAATATCATTATCTGAAATTGGAAAACCTTTTTCCATTAATTTAGTGACATTTCCAATAAAATTATTTAATATAAAATCTTCTTTTAGAGTATTTTCTATAACATACTCAATAACACCTACTGCTTCAATTATCAATCCATTATAGTACATATGAGTTTTATTTGGATTTAACTTTTTATTTAATACAACCCACTTCTTTGTAACTTCATCTTTACTTTTGTACTTTTTTAACGATTGTTCCTTAATTGACCTAGTATTCGGCCCTCTTCTTTTGTCACTCATGAATTTCCTCCTAATATAAGTTTTCTATAATACTTTCTGTTATTTTCCTCTATTTAATCAAACACAGCTGAAAATTCCCATCATTTACTAATGTCTTTCTAGTTTTAACTTATATTAAGATTATATCAAATTTTACATTATGTTAAAAACAAAGTTTATAAGTACTTAAAAAAGCAAGTCCCCATTTAAGACTTGCCTTTTTAATTATTTAAATATTTTCAAAAACATCAAGTAAACCTCATTTCACAAATTGTAAAATGAGGTTTTATATACTCTCTTTATTTTAGCCTACTGAATTTATTTCATCTAAAAATATAAATGATTGAACTTTATCACTAGCTTTATCTATGCTAACTAATAATTTTTTATTATTATCATATTTAAAATACATGAAGTAAGCATTTGCTTCCTTTGAAACTTCTTTACTGCTAGCTTCGTCAAATTGTGCTTTATTAACATCTAATAAATTGTTCTTCTTGATAAAATCAATTGCTCTTCCTTTAGCTTCTTCAAGATTAAATTCTTTATTATCTCCTTTTGCTGTCTTATCATAACATTCAAGGTTAAGTATTTTATCTGTTTTAGTATCTATTAAAGCAGTATATCTTATTTTATCTTTATTAAGATTTTTATTTCTTACTAATAAAGATTTCTGTCCACCTTGTTCTATTAACTCAGCTTTTAAAGCTTTACTTTCTACTTTAATATCAAGATATTTTTCAAATGCATTAACAGCTTTTTCTACAGCTTTTTCTTCAGATGTTTTTACTCTTTGTGCAGCTACTTTCTCAGTCATTAACTTATCTTTTGGTATTGTGGAATTTGATGCTTGTGCAAATGCTTTAGCTCCTCCTATTGTTAATGTAGCAAGTAAAGCTAATGCTGCTATTCTTTTTGATTTCATAATATTTTCCTCCTTTAATTGTAACTTTAATTTAATTTGTTTCACATTCACTCGTTACAATTAAATTATATAATCAATACTTATAATAACTATCTACGAGTTGTAAAAAAGTTGTAAAGTTAACCATTTTTTATTTATTAATACTAGCTATATCCCCCCAGCTAATATATATAAGTCTACTCATATATATTAGCTATAAAATATACTCTCTGCTGCTAACACTCTTATTAACAAAAAAAATTTCTAGCGAAAATATTTTTCGCTAGAAATTTTTTATTATTTAACATTTTTTAGCCTACTGAATTTATTTCATCTAAGAATATAAATGATTGAACTTTATCGCTAGCTTTATCTAATGTAACTAATAATTTTTTATTATTATCATATTTAAAATACATGAAGTAAGCATTTGCTTCCTTTGAAACTTCTTTACTGCTAACTTCGTCAAATTGTGCTTTATTAACATCTAATAAATTATTCTTCTTGATAAAATCAATTGCTTTTCCTTTAGCTTCTTCAAGATTAAATTCTTTATTATCTCCTTTTGCTGTCTTATCATAACATTCAAGGTTAAGTATTTTATCTGTTTTAGTATCTATTAAAGCTGTATATCTTATTTTATCTCTATTAAGATTTTTATTTCTTACTAAGAAATATTTTTCTCCACCTTGTTCTATTAACTCAGCTTTTAAATCTTTACTTTCTACTTTAACATCAAGATATTTTTCAAATGCATTAACAGCTTTTTCTTCAGATGTATTTACGCTTTTCTCATTTAATTGTACAGCTACTTTCTCAGTCATTAGCTTATTTTTTTGTATTGTGTTATTTGATGCTTGTGCAAAAGCTTTAGCTCCTCCTATTGTTAATGTAGCAAGTAAAGCTAATGCTGCTATTCTTTTTGATTTCATAATATTTTTCCTCCTCTAATTGCAACCTTAATTTAATTTGTTTCTCATTCCCTCGTCACAATTAAATTATATAATCAATACTTATAATAACTATCTACGAGTTGTAAAAAAGTTGTAAAGTCTAGTTGAATATTATTTTTATTGATGTTCCTTTATTTATTTCACTTTCTATTTCTAGTTTAGCTTCATGAATTTTTGCTATTTCAGCACAAATAGCAAGTCCAAGTCCAGCCCCATTATTAGCTCTCGTTCTTGACTTATCTACCATATAGAAAGCTTCAAAAACTTTAGGTAAATCTTTCTCTGCAATTCCTATACCTTCATCTCTAAGTTCAAGTACTGTTTTTAATTCATCATTTTTATATACATTTAAATATATATTTGAACCTTCTTTGGAGGCTTTCATAGCATTATCTATAAAATTAGTAATTAAATTTTTTATTAGATCTCTTTCTACTAAAATTTCATAATCTTTTTTATCAGAAATTATTAAGTCTATATTTTTATTTTGTAATTTAGGTTTTAAAGTTTCTTTTATCTCAGCCAATATATCCTTTATACTTTCATTTTTCATTTTAAAATTTTCTTTTTTCAATAGAATTAAATCCATCATTTTCCACGACAATTTTTCTAATCTTTTTCCCTCTTTAAATATATAATTTAATCCTTGAAAAAAAGTCTCTTCATTATAAGCCGTAGAACGTAAAAAATCTGCATACCCTATTATTGAAGTTAGTGGCGTTTTTAATTCATGGGTTAAATTATCTATAAATCTTTGTTTTTCCTCTGTTTTTTTCTCTAACTCATTTATTTTTTCTTCAATAGATAGTGTCATTTGATTAAAATTTTCTGCTAAAATACCTATTTCATCTTTAGACTCAATTTCTACTCTTTCTGAATAGTTACCATTTGATATTATTTTAGTAGTATTTATCAGCTTATTTATAGGGTTTGTTATATATTTACTTAAAATATACATACCAATAGCTAGAATAATAGAAACTATAATACATAATTTAATAAAAAAATTATACTGTTCTTTTCTATCTTGATAAATATATGTTATATCCTTTATACATGAAAATTTTAAATATTCACCATCTACATCTAATAAATTGGTTATAAATAAAAATGTTTTATTTCCTACCTCCCTTATAATGTACCTTCTTTTATCTACAACAGCTTTTTTAAGTTCCTCTCTTTCTTCTAAAATCTTAAAATCTAAATTACTAAAAATTATATTATTCTTTTCATCTAAAACCTCTAAATACATATCATTACTCTTAAAATTTTCTAAATACGTCTTAATAATTTCCCTATCAGAATCAAATGACTTCTTATGATAATTGCCAATGATTTTTATGTTAAAATTCATTGCTGTATATATTCTAGAATGTTCATTTAATCCTCTATCTATCTCTCTTTTCAAACTTAAATTATGAGTATGTTCTATCAAAAAACAAGCTCCTAAATTAAATATTACTAAAAATAGTAATATTGAATATATGAATATTTTCTGCCAAAACTTCATTTAATCCTCCAATCTATAACCTATTTTATATACTGTTTTTATTTTTTCATCTAGATTTAATTTTTTTCTAAGTTTTTGAATATGCATATCTACCGTTCTAGTTTCTCCCAAATAATCATATCCCCAAACCTTCTCCAAAATCTTTTCTCTAGATAAAGCTATACCTTTGTTTTCAATTAAAAGTCTTAATAATTCAAATTCTTTCAAAGTCAATTCTATAATTTCTTCATTCTTTTTTACAATTCTTTCTTGTAAGTTTATCTCTAAATTCTTAAAATTTAAAACATCATTTTTTTTACCATAACGTCTTAAAACAACCTCAACTCTTGCCAAAAGTTCTATCGATTCAAAAGGTTTTACTATATAATCATCCGCTCCCATCTTAAGACCCTTTACTTTATTTGAAATGGAGTCTTTAGCTGTTAAAAAAATTACTGGTATATCTTTGTGTTTTATTCTCTCCATTACACCAAATCCATCTAATTCCGGAAGCATAACATCTAAAAGAATCAAATCAAAATTTTCTTGTTCAATTAGTTCTAAAGCCCTCTTCCCATTATAAGCTTGTTCAATTTCATAATTAACCATTTTCAAATTCAATTTTATTAAATCTGAAATAGATACATCATCTTCTACTATTAATATTTTACTCAAAATAGTTACACACTCCCTTTGTATTATTCATTTTTTAACTTTACTTTTTTTATCTCAATTTATATTGAAGTTCCTCAATATAATAAACTCTTTACTTTTAATAATCGTTATATCCACACAAAACTTATACTTTACTTATATAATCTTCTTCGATATCATTTTGCTTATAATGAAAGAACCACTACATCATCATTTTGATGAAATAGTGGTATATATTGCTTTAAAATAAATTCCTATCTTTCAGTATATATTCTAAATTTATAATATTCATATTAAAGTTGTAAAAAAGTTGTAAATTATTAATTTTCAGTTATATTTTAATGATAAGCCCTAGAAGTTTTGAGAGTGAAACTGCTTGTACAGGAGTCACAATAGCACCATATATATCCTCTTTTCGTACTTCTATTCCTTCTATTTCACAATTACTTAAATCAATCCCCTTTAGTTTTGTTCCTGCCATTTCAGCCTGCTGCAAATTAGAATTTCCAAAGCTGACCTTATCAAATTTAACTTCCTGAAAAATAGCGTTATTTAGTAAACAATCTTTAAAATTCACCTGTTTACACTGTGAAAATGTAAAAGATGCATAACGACCATTACAATTCTCAAATATTACATTTTGTAATGTGGATTCACTTAAATTAGCTCCTAGAATCTTGCAGTTTATCATCTCTACTCTATGTATAATAGCTCCGTAAAAGTCTATATTAGATAAATCACAGTTTTCAAACCTAACATCTGTTAAATCAAGAAATCTAAAGGATACATTTTTGAAAGTAACATTTCTAAATATTATCTCCTCAAAATTCACATGTTCTGCGGTTTGATTTTCAATAGAGCAATCGCAAATAACTCTTGTACATAAAGAATCATAATTTTGGATATCATTATTTAAAGATTGAAACTCCTCTAATTTCTTTGGTATTCTAGGTGTTAAGATTTTATAGTTTGATTTTATATCCTTCATTGAATATTAACCTCCAAATTTTTAATTTCCCTTTTATAAATTTCTAATAAAAAATAACCAACAAAAATAGTCAATAATTCTGCTGCAGGAGCAGTTAGCCAAATTCCATTTATATTAAATATTTTAGGAAGAATAAATAATCCAGCTATACTGAATATCAAACCTCTACACAATGTAATAATTGTTGAAAATTTTGCTTTTTCAATAGCTTGAAAATATGAAATTGTCACTATATTAACTCCCATGAATAAATAGCTTACAAAATAAATTTTCATACCTGTAGTTGCCAACATTATTAGTTCCATATTGTTATTATTAAATAATTTAACTATATTTTTTCCAAACAAAATTCCTGATGTAAAAAAGCATATTCCAAATATAACTGATACACTAACTGCCAACTTAAAGCTTTTTCTTACTCTTTCATACTTTTTAGCTCCATAATTATAACTGATTATTGGCTGCATAGCCTGTGATATTCCAATGAAAACCATAAGCATTAATATATGAATATAATTTATTATACTATAAGCAGATACTCCTATTTCACCAAGCATTTTCATAAAAACTAAATTATATATTAATGTAACAACTGCTGCAGACATTTCTGATAAAAAGTTTGGAAATCCATTTCTAAAAATTCTAATTACATCATTTAAAACAATTCTTGTTTTAATAAATTTAAGATTACCTTTTTTTAATACGAAATGCATTAATAACATTATAATGGATAGTATATTTCCAGCTCCTGTTGCTAGAGCTGCACCACTTACTCCCCAATGAAATTTAAAAATAAAAATATAATCTAAACAACAATTAATTATCGCCCCTATAACCATAGCATACATTGATAGTTTAGGTGCTCTATCATTTCTCGCAAAGCAATCTAAGGTATCTGCTAAAACATATACAGGTCCAAAATATAATAATACACCCATATAATCTTTTACATAAGGCAATATTTTATCATTTGCTCCCAGAATATAAGAAAGTTTTTCGATATTTAATTCACTAAAAACAGTAATAGTTATACTTATTATTGCAGCTAATAATACTGCTTGTGTAAAAATACTGCTACTTTCTTCATTTTTACCTTCACCAAATTTAATAGAAGCTACAGTTGCTCCCCCTAAGCCAATTAATAAACCTATAGCTGCAAATAATGAATATAATGGTACTACAATATTTACAGCAGCTAAAGCATCACTTCCAACCCCACGACCTACAAATATACCATCTATTACTACATGTAGAGACATTATAAGCATACCAATAACTGCTGGAATAAGATATGTTAAAAATAGTTTTGAAATAGAATCATTTTTTAAATCTAAATCTTTTTTCATAATAAAATAAAACCTCCTTATCAGTTAACAGAGGTTATTTTATACCTTATAGTAACTATAAGGTCAATAGATTATTTTATTGGAATTTGGATTTCCGTTAAGTATTCATCCTCATTTAATACTACAGAACAATCAATTAATCCAATTTCTAGTGCATCTCCTACAATTTCATAATTATTATCACTTAAATATTTTAATAGTTTTTCATAAGCTTTATAAGATTCTTTATATGGTCCTTTATAATATATGCAGGCATATTTTCCTGCTGGTAATTTTTTCACATTACTGTATTTAAGCTTATCCTCTATTAAAATACAAACTGCAGTATATTTATCAAATCTATTCATGTTTAAATTATCTTCGGAAACTATTACTCCTATTTCCCCAGTAAACATTAAATAATTATCTTTAAATAAATTTTGTAAATTTTTTAAACATAACTCAAACTCAACTATTGAATCTGAATCTTTTATATATTCAAAAGCAATATTTCTTTCAAACATTTCTCTTATTCTTACCGTTTCATATTTTTCTATATTAATACAATCTTCTATGCTGTTAATCTTACTTTCAAGTTTATCCTCTATTAATTCTAATTCTTGAATTTTCTTACGTGTTAAACTCTTCTGCTTATCAAGTAATTTCATAATATTTTTTATATCTCTTTTATTTAAATGTTCCTTTATATCATTTAAAGACATACCTAAAAACTTTAGATATTTTATAGTATTCAATTGTTCAAATTGTTCTATAGTATAGTATCTATATCCATTATCTTGATCTACTATTTTGGGTTTTAAAAGCCCTATTTTATCATAATATCTTAATGTTTGTGTTGAGACATTATGGATTTTTGCCATATCACCAATTAGAAATTTATTTGTCATAAAAAATATTCCTCCTATTAATTCATAATATCCAACAATCATAAAATTTAATATATTTAATTCCAATTTTAATATTTTATATTGATATAATCAATAAAATGAATTTACATATTTGAATTATCATTATAAATAAAAGCCTACAGAATTTAAATTCTGTAGGCCCTTAACTATTATTTACTTTCTTATGACTCTACCTTTTTTGTATTATCAGTTTTTCTTTTTAAGTTTGGTATTCCAAACACTATTGCTAATATTCCGAATACAATCATTAACATAGAATATATGCTGTAAGGTACTAATTCAACTGGAGATAATTTAGCTAATCCTGCTGCAACAAGTATTTGTCCACCATAAGGAACTATTCCTTGGAATGCAGATGAGAAAACATCAAGTAAACTTGCTGTTCTTCTTGGATCAATGTCATACTCTTTTGTTATATCTTTTGCTAAAGGACCAGCACTAACTATAGCAATAGTATTATTTGCTGTTGCTATATCTATTAAACTAGAAAGTGCTGCAATTCCTAATTCTGCACCTTTCTTAGTTTTAACTTTAGAAGTTACTTTTTCAAGTAAGAATCCTATTCCACCATAATATTTCATTAACTCTACTATACCACCAATAACAATAGCTATTAAGCAAAGATCTTCCATCCATCCAAAACCACGTTGAATGAAACCTAATAATTCTACAAAATTAAATGCACCCATACCTAATCCTATAACTGCACCAGTTGATATACCTACTGCCAATACTGCCATTACATTTAATCCTGCCAAAGCACATACAATTATTGATAAATATGGTAATACTTTTACCACGGAATATGGACCAACTTCAAGAGTAGCACTACCTATTGGAATAAATGATAATATTGTTAAAGTAACAATAACTGCTGGTAATACGATTAAACCATTCATTTTAAACTTATCTCTAAGTTCTACACCTTGTGTTCTTGTTGCTGCTATTGTAGTATCAGATACAAATGAAAGATTATCACCGAACATTGCACCACCTACTACTGTTGCAACAATTAGTGGTAGCGAAATACCTGTTTGTTGAGACATTCCAACTGCTATTGGTGTAAGAGCAGTAACTGTTCCCATTGAAGTACCCATAGCAAAAGATATTACACATCCAATCATAAATACACCAGGTAAAATTGCTTTAGTTGGTAAAACACTTAAACCTAAGTTTACTGTAGATTCAACTGCACCCATAGCATTTGCTACAGAGTAAAAAGCACCAGCTAATATAAAGATTATTACCATAAGTATTATAGTTGGTTCTCCACCACCGCGTGAAAAAATATCTACTTTTTCATCTATAGATAGTTTTTCACCTTTTTTATTAAGGCATAGAGAATATGCTAATACAACTATAAACGCAACAAGTACAGGCATATTAGTAAAATCCTTAGTAATTATTCCCGTTGCCATAAATATAACTAAAAATACAATTAATGGAGTCAGACCTAAAAAACTATTGCTATTGCTATCTTGTTTTCCATTTTTCATTAATAATTCCTCCTAGCATTAAAATAATTTTCATAAAATAAAAACATTTTAGTATAAGTTTATTAATCCATTGAAATACTATAGGTCATATTTCTACCCAAAGTCATTAGTTACTTACATTTAGTTTTAATAATTTTCAGACAAATCATGTTTACGTTTACATTAGTATTACTTGTTGCTTGTTATATTAGCTTTGATTTGAAAGTTCCAAAGCTACTTGATATTATATTTTCACCTCCTTATAATTTATTTTACTAGTTTATGTTAAATAAATTTTTGAACAGCAATATTTCAGTATTATTTTGTGGTTCCTTTAATCCTCCAGTACTGATTTCATATGTTTTTTAAGTGTTTCTACAAATTGCTCTCCTGTTGTATATTCGTCTCTATTTAGTATAAATTCTTTACCTGCTAAAATTAATATTTTTTGAACTTTGGCTCTTTTTTCTTCATCTTTAATGCTAGTAATATCTTCAACTGGAGCAATTCCAACAATACGTCTTATCATTTCTAAACCTACACTTCCAGATGTATCTTCTAGCACACCTTTAAGATACCAATTATCAAACCCTTCACTTTTAGCCAATAAATCTGTAGCTTCTAGTCTAAACTTTTTAATAAATTTACTCTTAAACATATCTACAATATCAACAATACATTTTTCTATACTTAACAGATATTTTGATCTTTCATCTTCATTTTCAATAGTTGAAAATCCATGTGCCCATGCTAAAAATAAATTAGCTATTACGTTTCCAACATCATATCCTATTGGACCAAAGAATGCAAATTCTGGATCGATTACTTTTAAGTCATCTTCATTAATAAATATTGATCCAGTATGAAGATCTCCGTGCAATAGAGCTTGTGCATTATTCATAAAGTTAAACTTTAATTTTGCACACTCAACTCTAAGTGAATTATCATTATAAAGAGTCTGTTCTACAAAATCTTTCATTGAATCAAGAACAATATTTTCGTTAGAGAAATTAGTAAATGGCTCTGTAAAAACTAGTTGTTCACTTATTTCACATAAAATCGGATTTATGTGTTCTTTTACCAATTGCTTTTTTTCTTTATGATTTAACATAACATCAGTTGTTGGTAATAAAGTATTTACCATAAATGTTGTAATATTATCAGCAAAATGATCAAATGTTTTATTCTTCACAAGAGCGGTACGCATAATTGTATAATTAGAAAGGTCTTCCATTGCATAACAACTCATAACCTCATCATACATATATATTTCTGGAACAAGTTCAGAACAATACTTACTTTGTAGTTGCATAACCTTGCATTCAATCTTATTTCTATCAAGGTTTAATTTTCTTCCTGATTTTGCTCTAGTATCTTCCCCAGAATGTTTTAAAATCACTGACTTATTAGAGTTTTTATCAACAATTCTAAATACATAATTTAAATTTCCATCACCTATTTCTTTACACTCTAGATTTGTTGTATCTTCAAAAAAGTCTAATTTTTCTTTTACATATTCAATTACATCGTTTTCATCCATTAAAAAATATTTATCAAAACGGCTTGTTCCTGTCATAATACTTCCCCCATTCATTTAAATTAATATTAAAATTATTTAATATTTTTTTACATCTTATACTAATAGTTTCCCACAAAATGCATCACGTACCTCTCCCCATCAAACAAGTACCCTTGAAGGAGTGGTTTCCCTACTCCTTCTTATTTTTATTCATAGTACTTATTCAAATTATAAGGAGAATAAATTCCCTTATCTGTAACAATTCCCGAAATTAATTTAGGTGGAGTTATATCGAATGAAGGATAAAATCCTTTAACTCCCTCCATAGTAGTTTTCACTCCCATGGCCTGTGTCACAAATTCAGGATCTCTTTCCTCAATTTTAACAGAGCTAATATCAGCATGTTTTTGGTTAGGGATGCCTGTAGTAAAATAAGGTATTCCCCAATAATGAGCTGCTAAGGCCATTTGGAATGTACCAATTTTATTTACAACGTGTCCATCCATTGTTATAGCATCTGCAGCAGAAGTAAACAAATCTACATTCTTTAGTTTCATTACATAACCTGGCATATTATCAGTTATTACAGTAACATCAATTCCCATATCTCTAACTACACTAGCTGTTAAACGAGCTCCTTGAAAATATGGTCTAGTCTCAGCACAAATAACTTTAATATTATTATCATTTTCCTTGCAAAGTCTCATTAACATTCCAATAACTGTTTCACCGAAACATTGTGTCATAATTGTTCCATTTTTAGGGATTTTATCATATAGATATTTAGCTACTTTTTCATATCTTTCATATTTTTTATTAGCTTCATCAATTGCAGCTTCAAGTACAATTTGAACTGCATTTTCACGATCTTCAACAACTTCAAGAGCAGTCTTATGACATCTGTCTACTGCTTTTAACATATTTGAAACTGTAGTAGGTCTAGCATGACATAGTGTATGAGCAGCCTTATTAATAAATTCGATATACTCATCATTTGGTAAATTTTTCGCCTCATGAACAGCTAAAACCATTCCCATATTTACTGCAATATAAGGCCCTCCACTTTGTGTTACCATGTCTGTTAACGCTTTAGAAACCTCAACATGGTTTTTACATTCTACAAATTTTGTTTCTACAGGATAAATTCTTCTATCTAAAATACGAACCTTTCCATTCTCGTACCATGCCACATTTTCATATTGTAATATAAATGCTAATCCTTTATCTGCTCTAAACATTTCTACACCTCTTTTATATATTCATAATAAAAACTATAATATTTTAATTAAGAGTTTTTCATTGCATTTATTTCTTTTTCTGAAAGAACTTTTACATTTCCAGCATTTTTCGCAATGTGATATATTTTCGCAGCATCTTCAAGATATATTGAAGTTGTTAACGCTTTATCAATTGTTTCTCCAATTGCTAGAGTTCCATGATTGCTTAACAAACAAGCTTTTCTGTCATCTAAAACCTTTAAAGCTTCAATTCCAACACTGTCTGTTCCTGGCATTCCAAACTTTGCAACTGGAACATCTCCACCAATAAATGGTACCATTTCAATTAAAATTACTGGTATTCCTTCTTGGCATACAGCAAAACCTGTAGCATATGGGGAATGTGTGTGTAAAACGCACTTAATATCTTTTCTTTCAATATAAATTTGTGCGTGCATTCTCCACTCTGAAGAAGGTTGGTTATCTCCTTCAAGAATTGTCCCATCAAGTTTTAATACAACTAAATCTTCTAAAGTCATTGTGTCATAAGGTATACTCGATGGAGTTATAATCATAGCATCTGTTTCCTTGTCATAAGCACTTACATTTCCACTTGTTCCAGCTACAAGCCCTAAATTGTAAGAAGATTTTGCAGTTACTAATAATTCATGTTTTAATTCTTTTAAATTCATTTCTAACTCTCCTAATTTTTTATTAATAAATTCATTTTTATCTCAATTAAATTGCTAATTTTAAAATTTCAATTATATCTTCTTTTTTCATTTTTTTAAATCTACCTACACACTCTGAATCACCTAATGCTTTTAGTGCCATTTCTTCAAATCGGTCTACAGGAACTCCTGCTTCAGTTAGAGTAGTCTTTAATCCTAATGATTTAAAGAACTCTTCTAAACAAATTATTCCTTTTTCAACTACTGCCTCTTTATCATTTTCATTTGTAACTCCAAATACTCTTGTAGCTAATTGTACAAATCTATCCATATTCTCATGCTTAACATATTTCATCCATGCTGGGAAAACTATAGCCATACCAGCACCATGAGTTATATCATAAAGTGCACTTATCTCATGCTCAATTCTATGAGAACCCCAATCTGAAACTCTTCCAGCATCTAACATACCATTATGTGAAACTGTTGCTAGCCACATAATTTCTGAACAATTATCATAATTTTTTGGTTCTTTCTTCATACGAGGTCCAACTTCTAAAACTGCCTTCATTGCACCTTCTAATAGATGATCACTAAGCACTGCACTTTTTGTAGTAGTAAAGTATCTTTCAAACAAATGAGATAAAATATCAGCTATTCCACAAGACATTAAGTATGGTGGTATTGTATAACACATTTCAGGGTTTAAAATAGAAAACTCAGGAACAATTAATTCAGAATCTATACCACATTTTAAGTTTTTTTCTTCATTGGTGATAATACTACTTTCTGACATTTCAGAACCTGAACCTGGGATTGTAAGAACTGTTCCAACTTTTAGAGCTGATTTAGGCTCTGCTTTACCAGAATAGAAATCCCAAACATCACCATCATATTTTGTTCCTAAAGCAATAGCTTTAGAAGAATCAATAGCACTTCCACCACCAATTGCTAATACAAAATCAATATTTTGTTCCTTACAAATCTTAATCCCTTCATATACTAAGGATAATCTTGGATTTGGAACAACACCATCTAAAACAACATATTCTATACCATTTTCTTCAAGGGATTTAGTAATTCTATCAAGAATTCCAAACTCTTTTAAATACTCTCCACCATAGTGAACCAACACTTTGCGACTATGTTTTGCAACATGTTCACCTACAGTATTTTCAGCACCTTTTCCAAAAATAATTTTGGTACCACTTTTAAATGTAAAATTTTCCACACTTAATTCCCCCTCTTATTTTCACCTACAATAACTATTTCTACTTCATTTTTTATTAAAACATCTTTGTATTCTTTAGGAATTTTTCTATCTGTTATAATCATATCTAAATCATTTAATTTACAAATTTGATTGACTGAAGGTGAGTCAAATTTTGTATAGTCTACAACCAAGCACTTTTTTATTGAATTTTTTAACATAATCTTCCTTACCGTTGCTTCTAACTCATGATTATCTGTTACACCAAAATCTGAACTTATAGAAGAACAGCTTATAAAAGCTTTATCAGCAGATAATTTTTGTAAGGCATCAGTTGTCATGTATCCAACAAAAGAGCTAGTACTTTTTCTAAGAGTTCCGCCTAAGCAAATCACTTTAACAGTTTTGCTATTCTCAAATTCATATGCAATTTTCAAAGAATTTGTAATGACAGTAACTTTTTTCTTGATTGTATTCAAATTTTTAGCTATGTATAGTGCAGTTGTACTACTATCCAGCATGATACAGTCGCCATCTTCAATCAATTCAATACATTTTTCCCCAAGTAATTGTTTTTCTTCTAAAAATATATTCTCTCTTATCCGAATTGGAACTTCATTGTCTGATGTTTCAGGTAAATAAGCACCGCCTCGAACACGTTTTAATTTGTTTTCTTTTTCGAGTTTCTCAAAATCTCTTCGAATTGTTTCTTCAGAAACATCTAACAACTCACTTAAATTACTAATAATGACACTACCATTTTCGATTAATAATTCTTCTATTTTTTTCAACCTATCAACTGCCAACATTGCTTTTTGTCACCTCAACATTCTTGATTTTATTTGGTCTTCTGATAAATATTCTATTTACTACAATCGTTTTCATTTATTTATTAACAACATCTTACCACATATCACAACTTTTTTCAACACTCAAAAACATTTCATCACATTTCGACACATTAAAACACATTTATTCATCTTTTCATTAATATTAATCTGTTCTTTACTTCATATTATTTCTCAACATTGAAACATTATAAATCCCCATGCAAATTAGAGACTGGAGAAATGTAATATAGACAATATAAAAAGGAGAACTTCGTATAACTACGAAATTCTCCTTTTTATCTTAAAATAAATTATAGTACTACTTTACCGCTGCTATAACAGACATTTCTACTAAAATTTCTTCTCTAGCCATCTTAGCTTCCACACAAGCTCTTGCAGGCTCAAAACCGTTTTCAACCCATGCATCCCAAACTTCGTTCATATCTTGAAACATAGACATATCTTTTAAATAAATTGTTGTTGAAAGGACATGATGCTTATCTGATCCATATTTATTAAGCAACTCTTCAACTTTTTCAAGTACAACCTTAGTTTGTTCTTTGATACCCTTATCAGCATCACCACAAGTTTGTCCACATAGATAGATTGTTCCATTATGTACTACTACACGACTCATTCTTCCTGTACCTTCATATCTCTTAATTTCCATAGTCAATTAAATCCTCCAATCTATGTAATACTTTTGTTAATTCAATTAATTATACTAAACTTAAATACTTATTTCAATTTTCTCTTTATCCTGATTTTGCACTTCTATCTCTTCATCAAAAATTTTAAATATGCCCTTAACTTTAATTTGTAAGTAATAAAGCAAAAACCACACAAAACAGTTCTCACTCTGTTCTAAAAAAGTTTTTCCTGTATACTTTCATATACGCCACTATTAATACACCCAATACAGGTATTAAAAAAAAATTATATGATTTTATATTAGAATATTGCTTAACATTGACATCTTTACTATTCGTATCTTTTGAAAAACTCATTTCATCTATATAATAATCTGTTTTTAAATGAGGATTTTCTATATAAATTTTTGCTGACTCAAGCTTTTTCCAAGATAAATTAACAGTATCACTAATCCTATTCCAATAATCATAAGCATTATCCTCTACTGTAAAGTACTCAGTAATACCATCGTGCTTTAATTCAATTTTAATATATGCCTTTATAGATTTATCCTTATGAGACTCTTTTTTTGAATTTACTTTAGAGTTTTTCTTTGATTTTACTGACATCCATGCGCTTAAGCTATACTTTCCAGGCCCATTTTTTTGTAAAACGGATGTTATATCTTGAACAACACTATCATCTTTAGATTTTTGATTCGTAATTTTAATAGCTTTTACTCCTTGATATACTTTTTCATTTTCTTCTTCTATTTGTGCATTACCATTTGCTTTCCAATTGTCTAAGCCTTTTTCAAAGTCATTATTTAAAAGCAATTCTTCTTTTGTATCCTTAGAATATACTGAAGAAGCTATATAAAGTATTATATCATTGTCATCTTTTATAAAATCTTTTCCATTTATAATCCAATTTTTATCTTTTCTTTCTTCATATTTATTCATAGTATTTCTTGCTATCCCTGCTAAATAAATTTGTTTAGAATTTTCAATATTTATTATAGAATCAATATTATCAACAACTGTAAAATATCCATATCCTCCA
Organism: Clostridium ganghwense; assembly: GCF_026735165.1. Classification (GTDB taxonomy): domain Bacteria; phylum Bacillota; class Clostridia; order Clostridiales; family Clostridiaceae; genus Clostridium_H; species Clostridium_H ganghwense. The sequence continues at coordinate 1,048,922 of NZ_JAPQES010000001.1, forward strand.
GTTATAGAAATATTGGAAGAATCCTTTATTTTTAGCAATTGATTCTGTTCCTCATATTTTATAGCATATATAGAAATATTATTAGAATTTCTTACCTCCATCAGATAAGCTTTTTCAGTATTATTAACACCACATTGATAAATAGTCAAAGGATTAGTTACTCCATCAATAAGTACACGTCTATAATCTCCATGTATATTCCCACCTGACGAAGTTTTTACACTGGTATTAACCGCTACATTATAAAACTTTCCGCCTGCATTTTCTGTAAAAATCATCTCAGAATTTAAATAGTAATTATCTTTGTTTTCTTCAATAGAAGCAAATTGAACATCACGAAATACAGTATTATTTCCCCTTACTCTTAACATTGATACGTACTTATTATTTGTAAGCCCTTTTGCCTGAGAAGATTCCTGTCTTAATATTGCAAAGTCAGACATAATAATATTTGCATCTTTATCATTAACAGTATCAACAATAGCAGTATTTCCCAATATCTTAAAGTCTGGACTTTCATGAATTACAGAAATGTTTTTTCCAGCTCCAAATATTTTTGTTCCCTTTTTTAAAGTAATGGTACTCTTTACATGAAAATGCCCTCTAGGTATAAATATTGATTTACCAAAATTACCATTTCCTTCTGTTGTTGTATCATCAATTGCTTTTTGTATAGCTACAGTGTCATCATCATCATTATTGTATGGAGTTGCACCATAATCAGTAACAATATTAACTTTATCTTCATCATCATATGAAGGCATTTTTACAGGCCAAATATGCTTATTAACAAAATCCTCCTTAGAATTTTCATTTAAAATATCATCATGGTATTGGACATCAGACTTTGAATTTCCATATTCTTTTCCATCTACATGTATATATCCATTATTATCTTTAGGGGCAAAGGCATAATTATTTATCTTTTTCCAATTATTCTTATCTCCTTCTACATTTTCAATAGGAGGATTTTTAATACCTGTATTTATAATTGTATCAGCCTTTACATAAACATTTTTTAATATCACATATTGATTATAGCTTTCAATTGCTTTTCCTTTATCACCTTTTACCTCTATAGTACCATCAGTTAAAGTTACATGAGCACGACTTTGTTTTCCTCCTCTTTTTTCAATGGCTCCTCGCTCATCTACATAAACTGCACGATAATTTGAACTTGGCAACTGTGGACTTACAATTTTAAATCCAACCAAGTTAACAGGTGAATTTCTACTATCAACTATCTTTACCCCATATTCCTTCTGATTTTCAAGAACAACTCCAGCTACAAGTGCCTCTGGAACATATGAATCACTTAAAATGCCAATATCTCCTCCACTAACCTTAACATTAATTATGCTACCTACCGCTCCTGGAATCTTGTGTATTCCAGCATAGAATGATTTTCCAGTTATATTAATATCTTGAATGGTGCAATATTGTGCTCCATCCATTGAAATTGCACTATTTGGGGGATTATTTCCCATATCTACATCTATGCCTCTAATTGTAGCTAAATAATGTTGGCTTCTATTTACAGCTTGAACACCTTCCAACCTTGAATCATAATACCTAAAAAGTAATAATATATTCTGATTAATATTACTGTTATCTTTTAAAACAATTTTCGGTCTCTGTTTACCTTTAGTAGAACCAACAAGTATATTTCCAAATTTTCTTTGACTCCCAGACTTTATGTTTTTATCTTTTTGTAACCAATCTGCTGGATATTGATTTAATACTAATTGTTTTGATACCAAATATGTGCCTTCAGGGAAATATACAATAAGATTACTCACATATGCATCATCAATAGCTTTTTGAATAGCATCTGTATCATCAGTTATACCATCACCTTTAGCACTATATGGTTGTTTTGTAATATCAAGAAATCCATCTTGCCATGGATGATTAGATAAATGGTCTTTTAATCGTTGTGGAAATTTACTTACATCAATATTGTCATAATATTTCATAGTTCCAGCAAAAACATCGTTGAGTGGTGAAAGCATACTTATTACAATTAATATAATTAATATTTTTGACACTACTCTTTTCATAAAAATCCCCCACTTTTTATTAAATCTAAAACTTATTTATTATTATAAATCATAAGTGTGGGAAAAATATGTTATTACTATAAAATGCGAGTGTTGTCAGATATCTTAACAATATTTAAAATCTAACCAGCAGCAAGCAGAAACTTTTCAATTTATGCTATGACCCCTAAGGACGCAGCAATAATATATTTATCATTTTCCATGTAAAAAAACTAACACAGATATTTTATTCCATGTTAGTTTCTCTAAAACTTATAAATTAATTTTTCAACTTTTTTACTTCATTTAAATACTTTTTCTTGCTCCTTTGATGCTTTACTTTTTATAAAAGTTTTTCTTTTTTTGTTTTATTACTAAACTATTAAAATAAAGTTATAAAACACAAATATCCAAATTCCAAAACAGCATCACCAAAACCATCTTCCAAAAATTCTATAACCGCTTCGGTATTGTTCCCAATAATTCTTGAAAAAGCTACAATATAATCTTTTATGTCTTCAGTATCTATTTCTTTATTTTTATTCATGCAATATTTCAAAAATATAGCATACCTTACTAATAAATATTCTAGTATAATCATTTGAAAAGAAATAATCATCTCCTCAATATCATCGCTGAGGCAGCTACTTAAAATCTTAGATACAATACAATTTTCAATTAGCTGATTATATTGTTCAAATAAACTTTTATAATCATGCCACTTAATTAAAAGATTTCCAATTTTCATGTTTTCCGCAAAATCAGAAATATCTTTTAAAAGAATCTCTAAACTAGAAACTTCCTTATAATTCTGTATAATATCTAAAAATAGATAATTAATTTCTTCAACTGAATCATTTATGTTTAACTCTATTTCCCGATATACATCTATAAGTTCTTGTATATACTCTCTGTTCTTATACTTTTCTAGTTCTTGTAATAAATTATCTTCTCCAAAGTTTTCATTTTCTAAAATAGTTAATAGCATTTGAAAACTAATAATTAGCTTGTCTTCCAACAAAAAATTTTCCTGCTGAATAATATTAACCACAGCTTCCCTGATTTTAAGTTCTAATAAATTACTTTTTAAATTAATATCATTTTCTGAAATCATATTTATTTTACCAGTTAAGTTGCTTATAATATCTACTACTTCAGGACATGCACATGATAATAGAAGTTCCTTTCTATCTTCAAAGATATTCTCTATCCTTGGAAACATATGACATGTTAAAGATAGATGCTCTTCTCCATGGCTTTTTACTATCTTGCATAAACCCTGTTTATCCAAAAACGGACATACTTCATTGGTTTCCTTATTTATAAAATACTCTTTTTTATTTCCGCATTTTTTTATTTTTACATTATTTAAAATATAATTAGACTTATCATTTTCTTTTTTCCATTTATTATAGGTATCAGTATCTATACTAATGTCCCAACCTTCACAACATGTAAATCTGCATTTGTCAGCTATGCACTTAAACTTATCATAATTTGAAATTTTTAAGATATCTATTACTTTATTCATATATATAACTCCAATTTTTTATAATATTAGCTTAAACATTAATTAAGTAAGTATACTGTTCAACAAAAAAGTTTACGCTCTTTTTAGTTTACAATCAAGTTGCATTACTATATAAATTGCTCCATCTACTCCCCCCATCGCCTAAAAGACTACTATTTGCAGCATTCACAATTGCATCAACTTTTAACTTTGTAATATCTCCCTTAATTAAATTCATTCTTTCTTGAATTTCTGTAGTACTTCATCAATTTTCTCTTTATCCTGATTTTGCACTTCTATCTCTTCATCAAAAATTTTAAATATGCCCTTAACTTTAACTTGAATAGTATTTTGAGAGATCCATTGGTACTCTTTAAATCTATTCCACTTATAGAATCCACTACTAATTGATATTCCCTTTTCTCTTATTTTTGAATAATTTCTATCGGTTATAATCTTTTCAAGAGAAAATACTATCCAAAATATACTCAGCTTAATATTCTTTAAATATATTTCCTTATAACTTATATAATTTATTATTTTAAAAAGCATAAAAATACTCCAAAAAACTAATATTACCGTCCAAAAAATAGATATATTTCTTTCATTATTTATCTTTAAAATAAGTTTTCCACGGTAATTTCCTATATTTAATTCTCTCAATATACAATAAAACTCTATTACAATCAAAATATACAGTGCAATTGTCCATCCCATTTTTACATACATTCCTTTATCTTAAATGTTTATATTCCAATAAATTATATTTATAATCTACATTTTATTATACATCAATCACCTTATATTTGTAATTATAGTTTATTAACTATTGTATTCCATGTTAATTCTAAAACGCCTGTCATATTTGATGGCTCATTTGAAACGTATGTAATAACTGCATTTTTGTCTGGCAATATTACTACATAGTTGCCATACAATCCATCCATTCGATAAGAATTAGGATATGAATTCATCCATATTTGGTAACCGTATCCTTGTTTATGATCGGCAGTTGCGAAATATTCATTGAATTCAGATGTATCAATTTGGCATTTCGTAGCTTGTATAATATATTCTGCAGGTATAAGTTGTTTTTTGTTCCATACACCATGATTAAGTAACAGTTGACCAAATTTTGATAATTCTCTTGCTGTTAAATATAGTCCTGAACATCCTAATGATATACCATTAACATCGCAATTCCATTTTGGATCAGATATTCCCAATGGTTGAAAAATACGAGGCATTAAATATTTTTTCAGACTATATCCAGTTGTAATACTAATAAGTTTTGAAAGCATATAAGTTGCAGCGTTATTATATAGAAAGTGTGTACCTGGTTCAAAAGTGACAGGTTCTTCAAAGAAAAGTTTGCTAATATCATCAAGTGACTTATTTTCATCCATTGCTTTCATCAAAGGACATCCTGCATGTCCTGTACTCATACAAAGTAGATCATGAATGGTCATCTTTTTTAAATTATCATTTATCTGTATAATATCATCTTCAAAATAATCTACAATTTTGTCATTCAGACTAAAATATCCCTCGTTTTCTGCAATACCAATTGCCATAGATGTAAATGTCTTACTTACAGACCATAGAAGGGTTGGTTTTTCTTCTTCAAAATCATGTTCAGCAATTATATCCCCATCATTTCTTACGACCACATTAAGGACGTGAAGATTTTGCGTTTTAACTGATTTAATTAAATCATCTAATATGTAATTTTTCATTTTCTATTCTCCTTTTTTTACCACAAAACCACAATGTTTATAAAAATCAACTTAACGTATGTTTTCATTATAACTATATTAACCTTATTTTTTATCATTTACCAAGTTCATAAACGATTCTGTATTAAAGTTGTTCATATTCATCCATAAAACTCCAATAAAAAATCGGTATTAAATTATCTAAATTGATAATAAATACCGATTTATATTTATATGTCTTTTTGTTGTCTAATTATTCTTCTGATACTATGCTCAGTAAGATAATACTTTTGTGCAAGTTTTTTAATAGACATTCCTTCATTATAACTATTAAAAATTTCTATATTTCTCTTTTTTAAAATATCTCTTACACCACTATTTTCTCCCCAAGCTTTTTTATTTTCGCATTTTGTTGGTATATATAAATATCCACCCTCTATATGTTTTTGAATCAATTGAATAATATATTCTGGCAATATATTTTGTGCGTTTTCATATTTCATATTTTTGCTCCTATTTACTTTATTATTTGTAAGTAATAAAGCAAAAACCACACAAAACACCAGTTCCTAAATTAATCTAATAAATTAGGCCCTGAACAAATCCTTATTACGTTTGTTGTGTGTAGTCTTTGCCCAGAGCCAAAATACGCAGCATACTTTATCATATAATCCATTTATTTCTCCTCCATTTCCAACAAAAATTGCCTACAATTTTACATTAGGATTTAAGTATTGTTTTCTTTTTCCCGTCACACCCTTATAATCAATTGCCTTCTTTGGACAACTTTGAATACATGCCGCACATAATTCACAATGATGATTCCAGTTTGGTTTACCATTAACCATTGTAATATTATTTACCGGGCATCTTTTTGCACACAAACCACATCCAATACAATTATTATCTACTGTATAATATTGATCTGCTTCATGAAATTCATTGATATGTTTATAAAAATAATTACAACACACACGGTCTATAATAGCATGACTTTTCTCAATTTTGCATTCTTTTTTTATTTTTACACAGTCAGAAATATGGATGATTTTCTTTGCTTCTTTTGCAAATAGCTTCTCCTGAACCTTTTTGCTCTTTGCCCCATAACCAAAAATATAGTTACCAGGCATATTAATTAAGAACCCTGCTGACAATTTCACTCCATTCTCTTTTAAGATATCTTTACACTGATCAAGTGCTTTTCCTGGAAGTCCTCCATAATTTGCAATAGCGTAAATATATGTTTTATCTGAGACATCTAATTTTCGTAAAAAATCACAGATAATCAGTGGTAGTCCCCAATTATACACTGGAAAAACAATTCCAAGTGTGCTTCCATCTATTTTTCCTCTGGAATATTCTGTAATCTTATGAATTGTACATTCACCCAATTTTGCACTCAAATCATTAGCAATCTGCAAACTGTTACCAGTTCCCGTAAAATAATATATCTTGTTCATATTATACCTCCAAAATTATTTTTCACTTTTATTCCTTATCTTTTATAAGTTCAATCCAATTAATCATAGTATCATAGCAAAGTTTTAAGTTTCCTAAATTACAATGTGCTTCGCCATGCTCCTGTTCTGTAAAAATTCTGACTGTAATTGACCTTGCATTAGTCAGAGCATTAATTTCTAATCCGACTGTGCGATAATCAATTAAATGATCTTTCGTTGCCCCAATGATTAAAACATTCTGCTTAATCTTATCGGCTATATTATAAATCTGATACTGATCCATTTTCTTAAGATATTCATAAGGTGTCTTTGCTTCATAAGCGTACATCCCATGAAGAAATCCCCATTTTACAAGTTCATCACCTTTTTTAATCTTTGCTCCTATAATAGTATTAATTATGAAAGCCAAATTGTGTTTCATACAAAAATTAGTTATTCTCTGTACTTTTTTAGGCCGCATTCCAATCAGCACATCTGCAAAATTTGTAAATACTGACCATGCAATAACTCTTTTAATTCTGTCATCAAAAGCTGCTGCACGTGGTGCAAGCATCCCCCCAAGTGATGCTCCAATTATAGTTAATTCATCCAGTTTAAGATAATCCAGCACTGCTTTTACTGGTTTCTCCCATTCATGAGTAAAGTGTTTCCCCTGAACACGTATTACGCCCCCCTGCCCTGGTCCTTCAAAAAGATAAGTATCATATCCCTGTTCTGCAAAATAAAGCATAGAAAAAAAGAATTCTTCTATATATGAATCATTTCCACCATGAAGAAGTATCGTACCCTTCTTTTCCTGCTTAGCTTTTGCAAACATTACTGGGAGCTTTACGCCTTCATACGGCACTTTATATTGTTTTACTTTTCCACTTTCAAAATAATCTGCATAGTATTCATAAAACATTTTTGTTGCTAAAAGATAATATTTTTTCTTGTCTGGATCACCGTCATACATAAAGAATTCACTCATCCTATAATAAGCAATGGCATTTTCTATTCTTCCATCTTTATTCGCTTCATCACCTATAGCAATCATTTTTCTTTTCCAATCATTACTGGTATGTATATCTTTCGCTATCTTCTTAACGTCTTCTATCCTTCCCCCATCCCACATCACTGTACGATTTAGCTGAAAATTTAAATTTGGATTCTCATTTAATTTATAAGAATCAACCTGAAACTGAACCATATTAAAAGTACCTCCATTTCTTATATTTATTCTAAAAGAAATGGAGGTATAATTACTTTCAATTAGTTGCTATTCTTTTATTGTTTTATATACATCTCTTAAAGATATGCCAAACATTCGTTTACAAGTTGATGCACAATGGGATGAACTATCAAACCCTGCTAACATGCATGCTTCGGTAATGTTACTACCTTCACAAAAGTATTTATAAGTCTTACGGAGCTTTTCAAAGGCAAGATAACTGTGTAAGGTCATACCTGTCTGTTCCCTAAATAAATGTGATAACCGACTCTTAGATAAATATATCTGATTGCTTAAATCGTCAACAATTGAATGTTCAATTGTCTTTAATCCACTAATGTAATATAAAATTTTTTTTACTCTTTCTTCATATCTATGATTATCTGAATTATCAATTCCACACTGCTGTAGTAATATTGCATCAAGTGTTTCTTTATCATTCAGATGATTTACATATTCCTTTATCATTCTATCAACAACATTATCATTTAAAACCTCATAAGGATTTCCATTAAGATATTTTTTCTTTACTGATGCAGTATATCTGCTTATTTCTGTAAATAAAAATACAATTGAACCTTCTTTAGCTATTGTTCCTGTATGTATTACATTTGAATCAATACAAATTCCACGACACTTTATATTTTTATTCTCAATCTGCCATTCCATTTCCCCACCTAAAGAAATAATAATGTGTGAAGCAAGATGTTTGTGCCGTTCTGGATTTTTATAATCAGCTAATATCATCATAGGATCACAAAATTTAAAAATCTCTGACATTTCCTTATCCCCCTGTTTGAATAATATTAATGTCTATATTCCAATAAGTTATACTTATAATCTATACTTTATTTTTTATAATATTAGCTTAAACATTAATTAATTTCATTCTTTCTTGAAATTGCTATTTACCTATTTCGCTTTACTTCCCAACTACAAACCACTAAAACACCTCTATCTACTATTATATTTTAACCTTTAATTTTTTACATAAATAGAATTTAAGATTTATATGTATAATTTTATCATAACTTATCCATAACCTAATGTAAAAATTGATTAAAATAAAAGCCTACAGAATTCACACTCTGTAGACTCTTAACTACTATTACAAGTTTTTCTTTAGAAAAAACAAAACAATTATTTAATATTTGCCGTTTTCATTCTTTCTCTCAGACTCAACTAGAATGTTTTCCACCACATCCCAGTGCTCTGCGATTTTATTATTTTCAACTCTAAATAAATCATAATAAGATGTATGCTTTCCAGCAAAACTTCCTTCACTAACAGCTAATACAAAATTTCCTTGTCCAAGTGTCATATGGATTTTATCATATTTCATTTCAATACCATTATCAGCCATTGCCTTTAATCCAGCACCTAATCCTGAAAGATTATCCGCTATATTGGGATTATGTTGGATATAATTATCACCATCAAAGTACTCTGCAAGCTTTTCAGGTTTTTTTCCCATAAGAACATCTTGTACAAAGTTTTTAACAAGTTCTTTATTGGCTTCTGTTTTATCTAAGTCCTTCATTTCAGTAGCCCCATCAAACATAGTGTGACCGCTTGGATTTGGACCAGCTATCTTCTGAAGATTATCCCAATGTTCTACGATTTTACCATCTTCGAATCTAAAAATGTCAAAACCAGCTTTAGGACCAAAGAAATTATATTCAGTGTGAGCCACTACGTAATTTCCATCTTCAAATGATCTAACTGTATTTACTTTTGCAGAACCTTTTGGAAGTGCCTGTAATGTCTTACCAAATCCTGCAAGTCCATCTTCAGTTGATAAATTGTGTTGTATGTATTTGTTTGGATTGATATATCCAACTGGCTCAGCTGCTCCTGTTTCAATACTTTTTAATAGTGCAACAACCTTCTCTTTATTGGATAGTTGTGTTACTTTGGTTTCTTGTTTGGTTTCTTGTTTGGTTTGTTGTTTAGTTTCTTGCTTAACATCGTTCTTAGCACTGCATCCCGCTATACTTAGCCCTACAGCTAATATTGTCACTAAAGTTATTAATTTTGACTTCATGTTATCATCGCTCCTAAATTAAATTGATTTTTCTTGTTCACACTTATATAATAAATTCACAAGTATAAATTCACAAGTACGCACTTCAAAGTACTATAGGTACTTATAGGTAACTATTGCAAAATTAAAGTCTTAAATAGACTTTGTTAATATGATGATGATAATCACAGAGATCAGACTAACAAATGTGAAAAAGAGGTGAAACGTTTTATGAAAAAAGAATTACCTGCTTGTCCAGTAGAAACAACTCTTTTACTCATAGGAGACAAATGGAAGGTTTTAATATTAAGAGAGCTTATTGATGGTACTAAGCGTTTTGGACAATTAAAAAAAGCATTAGGTTCCGTTAGTCAAAAAGTACTTACTCAACAGCTTAGATCTATGGAAGCAGATGGTCTTATTAAGAGAAAAGTTTATGCAGCAATCCCCCCAAAGTTGAATATTCTCTTACCGAAGACGGTTTTAGCTTAAAACCTATACTGCATTCTATGATGAAATGGGGAGAACAATATAAGAAAAAATATATATAATCCATAACTTTTAAAAATTAACTCGTTGTGCTAGTTGATTTTTAAACAACTCATTAATTTTCTATAAATCACAATATTTATATGTGAAAAAGCTCAAACAAATTATTTAACCTATCATTAATATTGAAAAAAATGATAGGTTAAAAATTGTACATCCTATTTGAAACAATACAATATCACCATAAATAAAAGCCTACAGAATTCACACTCTGTAGACTCTTAACTACTATTACAAGTAATCATCATATTTATTTTCTTCTTTTATCTGATTAACTAGATATTTTAACTCCTGATCTTTATTTTTATCCATTACAAGAAGTACATCTCCTGCATCAACTACAATTAAATCCTTTATTCCAAAACCTATAACAAGCTTTTCCTTAGAGAAAACAAAACAATTTTCACTCTGCTCTAAAAAAGTTTTTCCTGTAACGTTGTTACTTCTAACACTATTTAAAAATCTGCTCATAGCTGAAAAACTTCCAATATCATCCCATTCAAACTCGCATTTTATTACATATCCTTTTCTTGTCTTTTGCATTATTCCAAAATCAACAGATATTCCTTCTATCAAGTTGTACTGTTCATTTATTGATTCTTCTTCTTTTTCTGTTCCTACCTCTTTATATATCTCCATTAGGTTTTTATACATCTTTGGAAGATATTTTTCCATCTCTCTTAAGAATACATCTGCCCTCCAAATAAACATCCCACTGTTCCAAAGGTAAGTTCCTTTAAATAAAAAATCCTTTGCAACTTCTATGTTCGGTTTTTCAGTAAATCTTTCTACTTTAAAAGTCGGAATATCTCCATTAATCCTATCACCCATTTGAATATATCCATATCCTGTTTCTGGCCTTGTAGGGTTTACTCCAATAGTTACCAGGCCCCGCCTTCTTTCTGCTATTTGAATTGCCTGAGATAAAGTATCTATAAATTCCTTATGCTGGTGTATATAATGATCTGAAGGAAGAACTACCATAACTGCATCCTTATCTTTTTTTAGAAGTTTAACTGCTGAAAGACCTATACAAGTTGCAGTCGGGTTCTAGACGCTATTGGTCATTTTGGGCATATAAATTCTCATATTATAATTAATATCTAAACTTATAGTAAATATCTATAATCTTTTCTCTAGTATCTTTATCTTCAGAAACAACAATTTTATCTATTAAACTTTCAATGGTGGTTCTATCAAACTCTTCAAAGTTTAATATTTTATCAATTTTATCTTTATACTTCACATAAAGCTTTTCTTTGTCTTGAAAACTTCTTTTTATCCCTTCAATTTCTTCTTTTTTATTGACTAAACGTTCTTGCTTTTTTTGTATTGCGCTTATCAAGTTATCAAAATTTCTTTTACTGATAGTTTCTTCTAAGCGGTTCATATACATCTTTTCAAATTGAGAATCTAATTTTTTAAGCTCTTTTTCGATTTTCTTAATCTCCTTCTCATAATTATCTTCATTTTTAACCTTATCTTTTGCCAATTCGTATAGTTCCTTTGGATTAATCATTTTTTGTACATACTTTTTCAAATCATTTTGGATTATCTCTTTAAGGTATTCCTCTTTAACAGAATGAGCTGTGCATCTTCCCCCACCCATTTGGCTATTGGTACACTTATAGCCCTTATATCTAGCCCTATAACTCATACTTCCACCGCATTCATTACATTTAAGAACTCCTGAAAAAAGATGTACATTTCCACCTTTGTGTCTAAAATTCTTACTTCTTTTCTTTATAAATTCTTGAACTTTTTCAAAAACTTCTTTAGAAATAATACCTTGAAATTCTCCACCTATAATCCATTCATCCTTTGAAGTTGTTTTTACTTTTTTGATTTTATAACTAACTTTTTTCCACCTTCCCTGAACCATAATACCTGCATACTTAGGGTTTGTGAGTATATATCTTATAGTATTATTAGTCCATAGTCCAAATTTTCCTTTAGCAAAGTTTTTAACTTGTGCTGATGGCGGTTCTATTCCTTTGTTATTTAAATAAGTTGCTATTTTTCCCATTCCCCAGCCTTGGATATATAATCTAAAAATCTCTCTAACTACTTCTGTAGTTTCATCTTCCTTAGGAACTAGTTTTATATTCTTAACACTTCCCTTATAAACCTTTTCAAATTTATAACCATAAGGAGGTTTGCTTGCAATAGAAGAACCTCTGAGCATCCTTTGTTTAAGTCCATCTCTAGTTCTACGAGAACAATCTTTAATATACATTTCATTTAAAATATTTTTAAACGGAACAATATCATCAACTTCATCAATAGTGTCAACATTGTCCAATACAGAAACAAATCTAACACCTTTTTGCTTAAAATAATCTTCTAGATAATATCCTGCAGTTATATAATTTCTAGCGAATCTAGATAAATCACGAGTTACTACCATGTTTATCTTTCCAAGCTCTATATCTTCCTTCATTTTTATAAAGCTCGCTCTTTCAAAATTAGAACCTGAAAAGCCTTGGTCTTCATATATTTCTTCAAGATTGTATACAACCTCTTTATCATATTTACTCTTTTCAATTAACCACTTTTTCAAACTTTCAATTTGAGCAGGTATAGATTCAGCCTGCTCCTTTTTATCACTTGATACTCTTGTATATATAGCTACATTCCAGACTTTTTTCACACCTATCACCTCTGAACTTTCTCATAGTAAGTGGCGATTGTATGCTTTTTTATATTAGATTCTTGAAGCTTATACTTAACTATTCTCTTCATAAGCTTTTTAATATCTTCCTGTCCATAGTGAAACTTAACCTTTGGTTTTCCTTTGGACATAAAAATCCCCCAGCATATTAATTCATTTATAATTATATGCTGGAGGTAAGTTATTTATATTGGGTTACATAATTATAATCCATACACATCCGAAAATTCTATATCAATTCTATCTATTAAATTATTTTCAAATTCATTATAATTATCCATAGCAATATCTTCTTCATAATCTAATTTTCTAGAAGGTAGATTTATAGTAAATTCCGTAAATTCACCATCTTTACTCTCTACAGTAATATTACCATTATGCAATTTAACAAGTAATTTAACAATTGTTAAGCCAATTCCACTTCCTTCACTATTTCTAGTAAAAGATTTATCTACCTGCCTAAAACGTTCAAAAATCATCTTCTGCTTATCTCTTGGAATTCCAATTCCTGTATCTCTTACTACTATACTAATTGAATCTTCCTTATCATATATATTTACAGAAATCTCATCTCCTTCATCCGTAAATTTTATAGCATTAGAAAGTAAATTTAACATTACTCTTTCAATATTAAAAGGATCACAAGCAATTACCTTATTTTTTATATTTGAGTTGAATTTTAATCTTCTATTTTTATTTTTTACATAATCTGAAACTGAATAAGTTATCTTGCTAATAAATTCTACTATATCATTATTTTTTAAATTTAATTCGAAAGAGTTAGAATTTATTCTAGTTATATCAACTATGTTATTAACTAACTTTAGAAGTCTATAATTATTTTGCTTAATAACTTTTGTATATTTTTCAAATTTCTCATTAGCTTCTGAACTTAAATTATTATTTAGATATAAATTTAACATTTGTAATGCACAAAATGATAGATTCAATGGTGTTTTTAACTCATGAGATAAATTTGCTAAAAGCTCTAATTTTAATTTATTATATTCAAGCTGTTCTCTTAGTAAATTATATTCAGTAACATCTACTCCACAGCTCAATGTTCCTTCTTCTTTTCCATATTTATCTCTTAGTGTAACATTATAACAACATATCATTCTTTCTTCACCATTTTTAGTTGTAACAATTTTTTCTGAATATCTCACTAATTCTCCACTTATTAATGTTTGAACATCGTTATTTTCCTCTTTGTGCTCTTTCTTACTAATAAATTCACTCCATTGCTTTCCATGTAATTCCGCTTCACAATATCCTAAAATTTCACACCCTTTTCTATTAATTAATGTTATTTTATCATCTTTGTCCAAAACTAAAATTGAAACTTCTGCAATATCAAGATACTTTTGCAATCTATCTCTCTCTTCTTTTAACTCTAATGTACGTTCTTTTACTTTATTATCTAATACTACATTAGAAAGTTCTAACTTTTCATATAACTTTGCATTTTCAAGAGCAATAACTATTTGAGCAGAGAGTATTTCTAAAACTTTCAATCTATCCTTTGTGAAAGCACCTCTCATAAGATTATTTTCTACATAAATTATTCCCTTAAATTCGCCTTGATTTATTAACGGATAGCATAAAACTGATTTAGATTTGTTTTTAACAATATACTTATCATTGCCAAATTTTGTTGAATCAATAGCATTTTCTAAAATAACATTTTCGATAGTCCTACTAACATAATTTATAATGCTCTTAGGAATATCCCCATATTCTTCAACTTTTATATTTAATCCAACAGTTATTTTTTCTTGTTCACTTTCTTTTTTGCCTTTAATTATAAGATTATCTTTTTCCTTAACAATAAAAACTACTTTCTGAGCCCCCAAATTCTCTATAACAATCTTAATTAATGTTTTTATTAATTTTTCTAAAACAATTTCCTGTGAAATAGCTTGACTTGCCTTCATAATTGCAGCAATATCTACTAACTCTAAAATTGTAGTTTGACTTTCAATGATATTACCTTCAAATTTTTCATGAAAAATTTGTAAATATTTATTTTGTAAATCCTTTACTTTAGATTCTGCTCCCCAACGCTTGTAGCAAGAATATGATTCTTTAAAGTGTAATTTAGCATATCTATAGTTATTTTTACTAAGCCAAAATTTTGTAGCAAGCTCATTAGCTAAAGCTTCATCATTTATGTATTCATTTTCTTTTGCCAATGAAATGGCCTTATCATAACACTTTATCGCTTCATCAGTTTTCCCTAATACTCTGAATTGTTCCGCTTCAACCAAATAAAATTTATGCAAGAAATTCATTGGAGCATTCTCAGCCCATTTTTTCATTTTATCTTGATTTTGTAAAATTCTTATTAAAATCTCTTCTTTTTCCTTATCTGAAGCATCAGAATATACCGCAAGTCTTGAAAGAGAATCAAAGAAAATATAGATAACTTCATCTAATAATCCTGAAAGTCCTTTAATACTTTCCCCTACTTTTTCTCCACATTCAATAGCAGAAGAATATCTTTGAAAGTAATAATTAAGCATCATTTTGTTAACCAAAAGGTATGTTTTTGTAACTATATCACCATTATTACTAATAATATCAATAATAGAATTTTCATCACATAATTCACCTATTAATTTTGTAGGAGTATTTGATTTTCCTTGCATATTTAAAACAAATTGTCCAAAAATACTTATCCAATTTGAAGATACTCCTTGTTTAATTTTTCTAAGTCTTTCTATATTTATTTTTATTTTTTTTTCTAATTCTTTAAGCGACTCACCAAGATAAATTGCATTCTTAGAATATACCAAGAGTCCATATCCAGCATATTCAAAATCACCGTTCTCCATACCTGAATAATATACTTCTTCACTAGGATTTAAAGTTAAACGTAAATGTTCTTTCCACTGTTGTATAGCCCCACTATATATGTTTAAAACCATTGGTTTATATTGTTTTAATTTTTGACTTTCTATTAGAGCACAACTCATTTTCCCTAGTTTATATGCAAGATTTATATCAATTCCTGATGAACTAAGAATCATTCCATAGGATGCATAAGCCATTGCTGAAAGAGGTGCATTACCATATTTCAATGAAAGTTCCATCATTTTACATACCACTATTGGAGTCAGCATAGGTGCTGTTTTATATGTAACAGATATGCTGCCAGCTAAAATTTGCATTGCTGCAAGTTTTATAGGCTCTTTCATTACAGGAAGATTAACTAATTCTTCTACTTCCATTCCTGACATAGCTTCTTTTAGATTAGCAAAAGCACTTTCTATATCAGCTTGTGTTGGTGCTATAGGAATATCTATATCCATTTCTTTTAATACTGATATACTTATATTCAAAGCTTCCTGTATTTTAAATTGAGATTGATAAGCTTGCAATTCTACATTATACACCTTAACTTTATCAATTACTGTTTTCGCATTATCTAAAACCATTCTTGAATATTGCTCCATTTTTTCAAAATCACCAATAAGATAAGACATTTCTGTTATTTCAGAATATAATTTTAGTGTCATATCATAATATTTTTTCCAAGAATCATTACTTAACATTTTAATACCTGTTTCAAAATAAACAAATGCTGCTTTATAAGCTGATGAACTTTTTGCCGCCATACCTGCTTTTAAATTTAACTCAGCAAGTTTTATACGTTCTGTTGTTTCACTTATGATAGTTCTACCTGCATTAAGCTGTCTTACTGTTTCAAATAATTGTTCTGTTTTTTCAGAATGTAAATATTCTTTTAACAGTAATTTACCTATGTGTAGATGAGCAGCTGGTTTCATTTCTTTAGGTATTAAAGCATAAACCGCCTGTTGTATACGGTCATGTAGAAATCTAAATTTAATATTATCTTTTGATAAATCCATACTTTCATTTTTTAAAATAGATACTAGTCCTTTATCAGCAGCTACCTGTAATTCTTCCAATACCCCCTCTGAAGATTTATTACTAACTAGAGTAAGAGTTCTTAAATCAAATTGATTTCCTATGCAAGCAGCATTTTTTAATTCTTCTACAGTTGAAGGATTTAGTGTATTTATTTTTTGTATTAGCAAGTCTACTACATTTTCAGTTATATCCATTTTTTTTATTTCTTCCGTATCCCAACACCACTGCATTGACTGGTAATCAAACCAAATGTATTTTTTATCATACAATATCTTTAAAAATTCTCTCATAAAAAAGCAATTTCCTGCAGTTTTACTATATATAAAATCCGATAGTTCTTTAAACGAAGTAGACTCTTTTCTTGAACTCGTTAAAGTATCTTCAAGTAATGCTTGTACTTCTTTTTCCTTTAATGATTTTAATTCTATAATATTAACATTAGCTTTATTATTAATAAGCTCATTTTTCATAATGTTAACTGGATGAAGTGAATTAACTTCATTATCTCTATACGCTCCAATAATTAACAAATTTTCAATTGCTTCATTTGTCATTAAAGTTTTTATAAAATTCAAACTAGCAATGTCTGCCCACTGTAGGTCATCAATAAACATAATAAGTGGATGTTCTTTTTCAGCAATTACCTTCATAAAGTTTTCAATAATTAAATTAAATCTATTTTGAGTTCCCATTGATCCTAATTCTGGAACTGGCTCTTGCTCTCCAATAATCAGTTTTAAAGATGGTAAAACATCCACAAGTACTTGTCCATTATTTCCTACTGCCCGTAATATTTTTTTGCGCCATATTTGTAATTGTTCAGAAGATTCCATAAGCAACTCATGGATAAATTTTTCAAGTGCTTGAATAATAGCATTATAGGGTGTTTCACTTTGCAATTGTTCAAATTTACCACATATAAAATAAGCTGAGCTACCTAAAATTTCATTTTGTATTTTATTTACTAAAGCTGTCTTACCTATTCCTGAATAACCTTTGATTAATAATAATTCTTTAGAACCATTACCAACTCTTTCAACGGAAGCAAGTAATTCTTTAATTTCTTCTTCTCTACCATATAATTTGGGTGATATTTCAAATCTATCATTAATATCTTCCTGTGCAATTTCAAAGTTTTCTATGTTGTGATTGGATTTAAAACTTTCTTTGCATCTTTCTAAATCTCTTTTTAAACCAATTAAGCTTTGATATCTATCTTCTGGCATTTTAGCTATTAACTTCATTATGATGTTTGAGATTACTTGTGGTATCCTATCATTAACTACAATGGGAGGTATAGCTTTTTTTGCAATATGCGCATAAATAAGTTCTATTCTATCAGAATTATTAAAAGGTAATTTTCCTGTTAATAATTGATAAAAACATATACCTAAAGAATAATAATCTGAACGATAATCTACTAGCTTACCTATTCTTCCTGTCTGTTCTGGTGATATATATTCTAAAGTACCTTCTAATTGTTCAGGATTTTTTTCATTTTTATTGTCTTCTATCATTATCATAGAACTATTAAAATCTATAATCCTTACTTCTCCATCAACATTAATTAAAATATTATTAGGATTAATATCAAGATGAACAATTTTATTCTTGTGTATATCATTTAGAATATCAACAAGTTGAATAGCTACTTCAAAAAATTTTTCTATGCTAATATCTTTATTTTTAATTAGATTTTTAAGTGAATCTCCTTCAAAGTATTCCTTAACTAAAACTGGTCTACCATCCCAATTTTCTAAAGCGTATGCTTCTAATACCCCTTTAACACAATTAATTCTTTGAGCAATTTCATATTCATTCTTTAATTTTTCAATACTTCTTAATGTTACTCTCTCTGAAGATACTGTCTTAAGAATTACACTTTCTTTTTTTCGTTTACTATAACCCTGGTAAACAAGTGTATCTTTACCTTCATAAATTAACTTATCCATTTGGTATTCTTTAAGTCCCAACATAATTCATCCATCCTTTTTTATACTTTATTTTATAGTTCTATAAAGTAATCAGTATTATCTTTGACATAACTTCAAGGTTATGTTTTTAATTATTTAGCTTATTATTATGAAAATTTATGATAAATAAACAAATACTTAAAATATATCTATTTATTAAAAGGTTTTCCTTTTAAATAATATTATACTAAATTTTGTATAATATTGTTATATTTTTGTACAAAAACTCTTTAAATGGATTATTTTTTGGGGACGTAAAAATCCCCCAGCATATTAATTCATTTATAATTATATGCTGGAGGATAATACACTCTCAAACTAAACAACGCCGTACTGAAAATTCCAGTACGGCGTTGTTTTTATTGTTAGAGGTGAAGCATAGTCTTCAAACTCCTCTAATAATATTTATAAAAAAACAAATAATAGATTTCTTGCTAACAATTCTTATATCTGGTTGTGACACTTCAGCGTAGCGCCACTAATGTCGAATAACCGAAGGATCGATTTTTCATTTGCACATTAGTGGCAGCGCAGCGAATTGCGCACAACCTGGTGATGTATGAGCTACAAATCTCCACCGCGGCGCAACACCGAGGCATAAAGGCCAAGAAATCTATTATTATACTTTCAACTCTATGTAACAGTATACCAAATTAAGACAATAAATTCAATACTTAATAGTTAATTATTTATTATTTTCATAGCATCATCAATAATATCTTTATATCTTTCAGCATTAACACTTTTTATCCATGCTGTCATACCAGATATTTCATTTATTACTTTAGCTGGAACCTTTTCAGTCTTTTTCAACTTATTAGCATTATAAATAGCGGCTCTTAATCTTTTTATCCATTTTTTTGGAACACCAATCTGCTCATTATTTATAACAATACCAGTAATACATTGACGATTATTTTTTCGTAAAAATCTAGTTTTAGTTTTATTAATCTTGAAACCTTCTTCATTTACTATTTTTGAAACCAGACCGCAAAATTTCCCAGAATTTAAATTTTCCATATCATCTATGTTAGCTTTAAAGCTAAAGCTCATGTCATCTGCATATCTCGTGTAATCAAAATCAAACTTAGAAGCTAATCCACTTAGTCTTTTATCTAGTTTAACACAAAGAATATTTGTAATCATAGGACTTGCTGGCGAACCTTGTGGTAGAATTCTGTGGGATGTTTTAACGTACTTTATTTTTCCCCTTACTTCTATAGGCATACGCTCACAATAAGTACAAATCATAGCCAACAATGATGCAATGTATCCAGAATACCCAAAAGCCTTGAACATACCTCTAACTCTTTCGAATGTAATAGTTGGAAAGAAATCTTCAAGATCCATATTAATCAGTAATTCAGGTTGCTTAGCATGCGATTGTGCTGCTGAAACAACTGACTTTCCTTTCAAAAATCCATGTGCATGATTTGAAACAGAAAATTTGGACAAAATCTCCTCCAAAATTTTCTTCTGAGCAGTTTTCATTGTGGATTTTGGGGCTGCAATATTTCTAAGACCACCTTTTTTCTTAGGAACTGTATATCTATTATAATGATCAACGTAAACTACATCTCTATGATACACTAAAAATCTAAGTTGTTTATACTCAATACCTAATAATTCAGCCAAATTCTTATCAGTTTTTATGATAGGTAGTCCTAGAGATAATAATTTCTCATCATCGCACTCCATATCATGAAGCAAGCTGGAATAGCCTTTTCCAATAAACACAATTTTGTCAGCTTTTTTCTTCTCCCATGCTTCTGAGCGCTGTCTTTTTTCAAGTTCTCGTTGTTTTTTTCTTTCAGCTCGTCGTGCAATGGACTCTTTCATAATTTTTTGTGCTACATCTAATCGGATTTTTTCGTAATCCCAAGTTTCGTCATATTCTTTCTTCATCTGACGTAACTTTATATTAATTTCATCTTTTTCTTTGTATAATTCTCCAATTTCATTAATTATTTTGTTATATTCTTTTAAAAGTTTTTGTCTGTCCTCATACTGCTCGGGTGTTTCATTATCTTGTCTTTCATAAGGTGTAGGTAAATCTTTTGGCCAAAATCCATATTCCTGCATTTTTAACAGAGTAAATTCTTTTTTACCCATATGATTTACTCTTTCTCTGTATTCTGCCTGTGTATTTTGTACAGTTTCATAATTATCCATCATAATAACAACTCCATAATATCATTCATTTTATATTCTTTATCTGGCTTCAATTTTAGCTTCAAAAATTTTGAAGACATCATATATAAAGCAAGGATATGTGAACAAGGAGCTGAAATGTTCCTTGGTCCTTTCGTAAACTCCCTACATGTACATTTCACTTTAGAAATTTGACCATCCTCATCAATAGTTAATTCTGTTTCTGTCATATCAAATTTTCTATAATAGTCATCAGAACCATGATATCTCCAATTTTTATATTTACTGTTAGGCGTTTTAAATGAATGGGATGCAACAAATTCCTTATCACTTGTCATTTTTACTTTGAAGTTTTTCATTTCTTCATCCATATTTTCCTGAACTTTTAACTCCATAGGAGTTGTCTCATATAATTCTTTAGCAATAGGAGTATTGCATAACTGTCTAAATCGTACTGTATCGTTAACAGCATCGTAATATCCTTCACCACGTCTAAATAGCATACCTACGCCTGCTTTATTATCTTTCTTTGAAGTATCATTTAATTTATCATAAATATCCTCCAAAGATAAACCTCTATGCTCTTTCATCAACTTATAGATATCCTCATAGTTTCCATCTCCAATAAATCCACCTAAAATGTTAAATGCAGTTCCCTTTACCCAGTCATTAGAAGACCATGAAGAAAAACCAATAGTCATCTTCATTGTTCCTAAATCTGCTGTGATAAATTGAGGCATTCCAAAACCAAGCAATCTAACTTTAAAAGATTTAGCAAGTGGGATTATCTTCTCCATAACCAGCCAACGTCTTCTTCCCCATATCTTCTCTTCTCGCTTTTTCTCTCCATTGTAAATAGCTTTAAGAGTACATTCTTTTCCAAAAGGTTCAAAAACAATTTTCACTGGCTTGCCAGGCTCTAATACCCATTTCATATATCTAGGACTTTTATGTGCTTTGTGTCTTCTTAAAAAAGAACATATATCATACATATCTACTGGAGATAGTTCAATATCTATTCCACCTAGACTTGCTGCTGAAGAAACCTGATTAAAGCCCTTTATCCAAGTTTCTGGCAAATCTATTTTCTTTTCAACGTGCTCAGGCATTACCCCTGTATCTACAGTAAAACCTCCTGGATTTACAGATAACTCTACATCTGTATATGTACGGAATCTTTCCATTTCCTTAGCCAATTTAGCTGAAAAATCTATATTTGTTGTTCCAAGCTTAGGCTCTTGAAGCAATTCAAATTCATCCATATCAATAGATAAACATCCATATGTAGATTCATCTAGAGAAAATGCTTCAAACGACACTTGATCAGGGTGCACAGTTATTACAGGGTCTAATACAAACCATAGTGCATAATCTCTATCTTTTATAAATTTCCAAAAATCTCTTTCGATTTTATAATAATCTTTCCAAATATCATATTTGTCAATTTCTTTCTTTATGTGGTTTTTAATATCTACTAGCTTCTTTATTTCATCACCTTTTTGGCCTATTTGATTTACTAGTTCATCCATATCCTTTTGTAAATTTTCTCTTACTCCAGGCATATACTGTTCATGCTCAAGCATTCGTCTTTCAATCTCCTGCTCAAGCCATGCAAAAAATTCAACTCTTTCTTTCTTTTTCTGGCTCATATCTGAAACAACAATTTCACGGAGCATAAGCATAGCATCTCTAAAAACAAGGGGATGTTTCAATTTACCTAAAAAAGATACTTTTTCATCTCTTGAAAGATCAGGACTAAGTCCTAAAACAGTTTGGTCCCCTTGCTGAACGCACATGGATGGACTTGCATATTCATAATTAACTTTCAAGTTACATAACCTCCTCTCTAATTTTAGCTAGTGCAATCAGTGCACGTTCTGAATCCTTAATGATATTGGAACCTCCAATATCCAGTAATATATTTTGAATTTCTTCTAATTTATCTCTATATTTAAGTACGAACTTAGGAATAACTTCATACACCCTATCTTTACTTTTAGAAATTTTATTAGGTAACAATAAGAGAGTTCTTATGTAATACATAAAAAGATCCTCATTTCCATTTCCTAAGTTATCAAGAATTTTATTCGTTTTATCAGAAATATAAGCTTTCACATCAGAAGAACTATGTTCCAACATTTGAATGATAAACTCTTCAGGAATTAACTCCCCATAAATTGCATCCAATTTTTTAAGTCCAAAGGAATAAGCTCTAATTACAGGCGAATCAATAATAAGACCATGTAATTTTTTTTGTTTTTCCTGAGGCATATTATCAAAAATCTCTTCTGCTTTTTTATTAAGTGCAGTTGCCTCTGATTCAAGCATGATTAGCAAAGTTGAAAATCTGTTGTTTAGTTCTTCACTATTTTGCGTGATAATACCAAATAATGTTTTAATCATTTTAGATGTACCAGATTCTAAAATACTTATGATTTCAGAATCAGAAGGTAAACTCTTATTTTTGATTGATTCCAAAATAGAAATAACTTGTTTATTTCTCGATGGAATTGAACTTTTTGCAGGTTCTATAATTATTTCTGTAAGCAAAGACTCTAGATCTTCATATGCAAATGAAAAAATTACTTCTTCCACAAATGTCCCTAACCATTCCGGCATCTTTTGTCCTTCATTTAGCACAGCAATCAAATCTGACATTAAATTAAGTTTTTCAGCTTTTGAAATATGTTTCGCTTTATCCATTGATATTGAAAGCATGTCTCTGATATCTTCTGAAAGAGTTATGTCCATTTCTGTGAATCTATTTGCATTATTTATAGTGTACTTTATAAATTCCACATATTGATCTCCATCTAAAGAAAACAGGTTTTGCTTAAATAATTCCTTCCATTCTTCAAGACTATCTAAGAATAATAAATCTGCCACATCTGAAGGTGCAAATAATCCATTTGTGCTTTCAAAGAACTCCATAGCAAGTTCGTGCATTTTCTTATCTGAAGAACCAATTAAAGCAATCATCAATTCTGAATCAAAGGTATTTAATTGCTCTAACTTGTTTTTAAGAATATCCATGAACATTTCAGCAAGTGGTTCATATGATGCAAGTGCTAAATTAATTAACTGCTTATATGTAATATTCTCAATTAGCTCATTAGTATTTGGAGAATCTTTCAAGATATAATAACATGCTTTTACCACAGTATTAACCTGTGATTTAAGGGCAATATCTACCACAACATCTAAATGATTGTCCCATATTTCCTGCATTAACTCATATCGACCTTCAAGCTTCATTAGTTGGTCATTACTCATCCACTCATCTCTAGCTTCCCAATTATCCCATCCGACAGGAGCTTTTTCCTTAAAATCATAATATAAATAGTGCTTTATAAACTTATTAAATTGGAAGTTACCACGAAACTTACATACATAATCTCCTGGCTTATAACTTATGAAAAGATGTTTCATAGCTTCTATAAATTTATCTGGGTCATTCTTAGCATAAGAATCAATAATTCTTCTCACATATCTTTGAAAATAATCTAATTGTTTGTTTCTATCACTACCTTTAAAATAATAAGTTAATCGTGGTGCATCTAAGTAATAGGCTATTTTCCCAATCACATCAGCTAATCCATAAGTCTCAGCTTCCTGTAATGTATTTTTAAAATCACCAATTTTAATTCTTATCCCATCTGTGTATGGCCCTATCTTATAACGTTTTGGAACATCCTTCTTCACAGATTTACGTTGTTCATAATCATAACTGTAGTTATACTCCCTTAATAATCCATAAGAAGCATATCTTCTATATGCAGATCCATCTAGTACTTTATCTGGTGAAATTTCCTCACCATCTATACTAATAAGATTCAAATCCATCTCTGGAAGAGATTCACGAATCCACTTTGTCCTATTTTCTTTTAATTCCTTGTCCATAGCATTTATGTATATATTTGCACATCGCTTTACACCATTTGCATAACTCTCATGTGCCCAATTTATTTCAGATTGAACAAGTTTTTTTGCTTCTTCAACTAAAATTGAATTATTCATTTTTCCTAACTCTAAAAATAACCCTGATATTACTTCAGCGCTTCCTAACTCGAAAAGTATCTTATACACTTCATTAGAAGGATTCATTGAAAGCAACTGCTTCAAATTCTTTTTTCTCATATAAAGATTGTGATGACTAAGTATATCAGTAATAATTTCATAATATGCTGTAAGGTCACCCTGTAATTTTAAAATTTCATTTGGATTTTTTGCTAATCTGAAGTCAGAAAACTGAATGTTTTGTGCTTCTATTTTTTGTACGTATTGCTCATGAGATTGAGAAATAAAATAAGGAAAGCTAACCTGCTGCTCTGGTTCTAACTTTTTAAATTCTTCAACTAAATAGTTGTCATCTGGTTCCTGCCAATACCAACCTTTTTTTACCCCTTTTTTATAGTACATTTTGGGGTAATCATCATCATTTCTGTTATAGTATCCACTATCATCTATAATTGTTATAGCTTCAAAAGAAGGTAAGTGCCCATCCTTCCCTTTAAATACAGCATAGCTTGTATACTCAACATCATCATCAAGTATATAACTTGCAGAATTATAATCATAATAATCATCATCATTTTCTGTACTTTCAAACTCATGTTGTCCATAGAAAATAACAAAACTAGGGTTATCGTTTTTATCCCATCCCCATAAGACTATATTTCTTAATGGATTATACTCCTTTTTCCATATTTTTTTTAACACCTTAGGTTTTTCAAACTTTGACATAGTAGTAAACCACCTTACTCCTTTATTTTAAATGTCTTATATATATTCTTATTTATGTTAAATACTTCTTACATATCTACAACTTTAACATTATGTCCTTTATTTGGATTACCATTTTTTATGATTTATTATAGCATAACTATTCAGCTTAAAACAATAAATCGCACCAGATTTCTCCAATACGATTATTATGTATTCGTGGGTTTTAATGGTGGAGGCGAAATATACTATGTGAAATCCACCAATGCTTATACTTAGATCTTTATAAGGGGACAGGCTCCTTACAAAACTGGAACAGTTTTTTTGTTGCTAAATGTAAAATAATGCAAGTGTTTTTACTCATTTAAAGCTTACTAATATCAGAATAGTCTCTTCATTAATAATTCATTTATCTTATTTTCATTTTTTAAATCTCATTACCCGAAACTGAATTTATTTCCTTTTCAATAAATTCCAAAAATATGCTACCTATTTTTCTATACATTTATACTCTCTCATCAATATTATTGTACAGTTTCCATTTAAACTAGCCTGATTTATATTATCCTAAGAATTCAATATTATCTTCTTAATTTCAATAACACTATTCGATATATCATTATTTTCTATAAAATAACCTATTTCATCTTTTATTTTATTTATTTCTTTTTGATCCTTTTGCATTCTAATTTTAAATTCTTCTAAATTTTTACCACCTCTTTTTTTATATCTTTCAATTAATTTCATAGTATCAACAGTTAATAGAATCACTACTAAATTATCTATATTATTTTTTAATTTCAAATATCCTTCAGGATCTATTGGCATAATATAAGTTTCTTTGTTAGAAATATCATTTGGAATTCCATATTTATACTCTCTACATTCTATTTCAAATTTTCTGGTTGCTAATATTCTATTTTTTTTCTCTAATTCATTATATTCTTCTTCACTTACAAATATATAATCTTTCTCCTCTTTTCCCTCTCGCTCAGATCTGGTCGTATACTGCTTAATCCCCCTAATTCCATACATTTCTTTAATCATATCAACAACAGTACTTTTTCCTACGCAACTTAATCCTATAATGCAAAATATCATACTCTATTCCTCCATAATCTCAAATGGTAACATTTCACTTCTAGATGTATTCTCAATAATATCTTTCTTTAGTTTTTCATAATCAGTAAATCTAGAAAAATATGATATTGATTTTAAATCAAAATAGTCATCAATATTCATATATTCTCTAGATATTTCCAAAGATAATTTTTCAGATTCTTTCAAATCTATTTCATTACTTAAATCTATAAATGTATATCCATATTCGTCCACTCTATCAATATCGACCATTTTTTCACTGAATTTTTCTATGCTTCTTACAAACTCTTTTGTATACTCTCCATTTCTATATATTATTAATGGATTTATTGATACTCCTTTTATATATTTCTTATTTTTATTTAACCAATCTAACGTTTCTTCAAGTGTTTCTCTGTTTTCTCCTGGATACAGTAATATATTAAGTTTTACCCAAATATTATTGTTATGAGCTTTTTTTACTATCTCCTCAGCTTTTTTTAAATATTTATCTATATTCTTTGTCTTATTCATTCTTACCAACTGTGTATAGGATGCTGATTCAAGCCCTAAATCAATTACTTTTAGCCCTGATTTTGATAATAAAGATAATGTTTCTTTATTTAATGTGTCTACCCTTGTTTCAAATCTCCATTTAAAC
Source organism: Clostridium ganghwense (assembly GCF_026735165.1). GTDB lineage: Bacteria > Bacillota > Clostridia > Clostridiales > Clostridiaceae > Clostridium_H > Clostridium_H ganghwense. Next base: position 1,076,580 of record NZ_JAPQES010000001.1, read on the forward strand.
TTAGCTCTATGTTCATTATACATTCTATAAAATTTTTCAGTCCATTCTATTGTTGGATTAAAAATTGCTGCCTGAAAATAAAAATTTAATTCATCCTCTTTATAAATTTTGCAAGTCAATATTGCTTCTTTCATTATATTTTCAGGATTTTTAGGTAATAATGCTTTCTGCCTATTTTCTAAACAAAATTCACAGCCTCTTCCACACCCCCTAGATATTTCTATACACGGTTGATATTTTTCATACTGATAAAGCAATTTGTAGTTAAACTCATTAAAGACTTGTACTTCCTCTTGATAATGCTCGTCTATATTTTTCCAATTTTCTACATGTAAACAATGTTCTATATATTTATCCCCATATCCTTTAGCAAAAAAATCAACCTTATTCAATCTTTCTTTAAGCCAATTAATATTGTTATCTACAACCCATCTTCCTCCAAATATTATTTTTATTTCCCTGTTTTCTTTCTTTATTTTTTCTACCATTTCTTCAGCCCATGATAAAGAAATAAAACTTGGTACAGATATAAAAACAGGATATTTTAACTTTTTAATATCTATTCCAAAAGATTTTATATCTTGTATAACGATATCAACATTTTTATAATCACCTTGAATCATTTTTACATTTTCATATCCCTTGTTATACAAAATTGTTGCCAACCCTAATAATCCATAATTTAAATATAGGTTTAATTCATTCATAGGATTAAATTGTTTCTTTGGTTTTTTCATACCAGCTGCTATCATTAATATTGGTTGCTTCATATATTTACTCCTCTATATTTAGTTAGTTTTAAAATTTATTAAACTTCAAAACCTATACTTTATCCTTTGATATTTTTATTCACCTTTCTTGATAACTAACTCTTTTTCACGTAAAATTCTGCATTAAAATAATTATCTCCCCTCTTTCTAGCGTATTTTCCTATTTACTATCCATAGATTTAAGGCAACAATACTTCTTTTCTACAAAAACTAAAATTACTTTTATTTTTAATTGTCACTCCAAAACTTTAAATCATCTATTTATAGCAATTTTTTATTTTATAAATAAGTATAATATAAAAATTTAACTATCAATACATATTGTATCAAATTTTTCTTAATATTCCTTAAGGTTTTTCAAAAAATAAAAGCTATCTATGATCAGATAAATTCTACTACTCTTAATATATTTTATGTACTCTCCTCCCCCCTTCACCCCACGACCTATATCGTCTATAACGGGGTCTCCTTGTTAGTAGGTTCAACAAATATATTATCCTTATTTATTTCAGGTAATTCTTCACTAACTTTATCTATATAGTCTTTATTAGTAACCACACATATATTTTCTTTATTAACTAAAGGAGTTATTCTATCAACGGTATTCCGTAAAAAACTCTTTTCATTTATTACTTCCAAAAACTGCTTTGGACTTTTCTCACGAGATAATGGAAATAGTCTTGTCCCTTTTCCACCGGCCAATATTAGTGCATATATCACTAAAACACACTCCATCTTAATTGTTTATACTCTATACTATGTGGGAAATACTGTATGGGTGAATGTTAAATTTATTGGTAATCAAATCCTTGTATTCAAATAAAATTCATGTTATAATTTCATGGTTAAATTAAAAATGGGCATGAAGTTGCCCTTGGAGAAATCCTAAACCACTTAATAGGTTATACTCTATTAAGTTAATAACTTCTACAAATTAGCATATACATATGTTTTTATGTACATGCTAATTTGTAGAAGTTTTTTTATTATTTGTTTTAAAAATGCAAGGGGGTACTATTACATGAGAAAAATATTAGAAAATTACACAAACAAAGATTTTAAACATTTTAACGCCATTATATTCTTTATTAAATGGTTAGTATTAGCTTCCTTAGTTGCTGTGCCATCTGGAATGCTATCTGCTTTCTTTTTGATATCACTTAGTAAAGTAACTAGTATCAGAGAGATTCATCCTAACATTATATTTCTACTTCCAATAGGTGGTGCCTTAGTCAGCTTCATATACATGAAGTGGGGAAAAAATAGCAGCAAGGGGAATAATCTAATTATTGAGCAAGTAGAACATGGAATTAAAAAAGAAGAATCTGTTCCTTCAAGACTAGCTCCACTTACCTTGTTTGGAACAATAATCACTCACTTATTTGGAGGATCTGCTGGAAGAGAAGGTACTGCTATTCAAATGGGTGGAAGTGTAGCAGATACAGTTGCTAGATTGTTAAAAATTAATAAGGAAGATAGAAGAATATTATTACTTTGCGGTATAAGCAGTGGTTTCGGTTCTGTATTTGGAACTCCTCTTGCTGGAACAATTTTTGCAATGGAAGTAATAGCAATAGGTAAAATGCATTCCTATGCATTTATTCCCTGCTTCATATCCGCTTTTGTATCAAATGAAGTATGTTTAGCATTAGGCGCTACACACTCACATTATCAAATGATACAAATTCCTGAGATGTCTTTTGTTGTTTTAATTAAGGTTATAATTGCATCTATTTGTTTTGGACTTGGAAGTATCTTATTCAGTGAACTTACTTATTTTTTCAAAAAAACTTTTGGTAAAATTACTAAGAATCAAGCATATAGAAGTTTAATAGGCGGTACAATAATTATTATTTTAGTTTTCATATTAAATACTAGAGATTATTTAGGTTTAGGACTTCCAATGATAGATAAATCTTTAAAAGAACCAGTAGCACTACCAACATTTTTCTTTAAAACTTTATTTACTTCAATAACATTAGGTGCTGGGTACCAAGGTGGAGAAGTTACTCCGTTATTCTTCATAGGTTCAACTTTAGGTAATGCTTTAGGGCAACTACTGAATATGTCCCCTTACTTTTTAGCTAGTTTAGGCTTTGTAGCTCTATTTGCAGGTGCAACTAATACACCTTTAGCTTGTTTTGTTATGGGCTTAGAACTATTCCATGGACAAGGAATACCCTTTTTGTTTATTTCTTGTATAATAAGTTACCTATTCTCTGGTCACCATGGTATTTACGGTTCTCAAACAATATGTGCTCCTAAATATTCATGGCTTAAACTACCTGAAAACTCAACATTGTCATCTTTAAAAACTAAAAAGTGCTCGTAAAATTTTATTTTAAACATAAAAAAGCCTCCAGCATATTATTTATTTATATTCTGGAGGTGTTCTCTTAATGTAGGTGCATTTTCATTTTCATAGTTAGGCATTACATACATATGAACTTTTTTATTCTTACCATCTGTAACCTTTTTACTAAATTCCTCTATTTCAACTTTAAATTTATCCATATCTATTTTATTAATTTTCCCAATCAGCATATACTTTGCAAAAGTTTTTTCATCTACAAAGGCTTCAAAAAAAGTTATTTCCTCATTATTTGTTAACTTATATCCTTCTTTTCTTATCATTTTATTTAACACATTCTCTATTCTTTGCTTTTCTAAATTAAAATATTTTAATGCTTTTTCTCCTTTTTCTGTATATGTTACTAATATTTCTTTCATTTATAACTCCTCCTTTGAATATTCATTAAACATTTCCTCAACTTCAGTTCTAGTTTCCGCCATAATCTTTTTATTTTGTTTTAAAAGAAATATAACAAGCACTATAAGAGGGATAACATAGTATTTCTCTAATTGAGGAACTTGTTCGATATTCAATGTATATATTAAATAAAATGTAAGTAATGCTGCTGCATTAGTGATTGCTATTTCTATTAGACTTATTTTAAAACTTGCTTTTTTTAATATTTTCTCCATTTTTTCTTTCATAACTTCATCTCCTCGAATTTAATAAAACCCTAATCGCTAATTTTATTATAAATTTACATATGGACATTTTTTTTCATCTACAATAATAAAAAGGGGATCAGACAAAATATCTGATACTTTTTTATTCTGTAATTTTTTATACATTTTTCAAAAATTTATGTTATTATATATTGTTAGTAATATAAAAGTTATTTATAGGGGGAATACGTCTTGTTGTTTTTATTTATTGGTGGATTATTTTTAGTACTAGGTGCTATGTATATTGTCAACGCTACCAAACCAACTTTCGATATCACAAAAATTAAAGGTAAACAAAAGTCTGGTGAAACAGATGAACAGTACATACAACGTCTTAGAAAGAAATCTTTGATAAGCGGAATATTCATGGTAATATTTGGTGTTTTCTGTATTGGATTTGCACTCTTTTTTCCTTATCCTGCATAAAAATAAGAAATGGCAGGGATATTCTCTGCCATTTCTTATTTCCTTCTCAATTTTGATACATAGGGATTTCCTTCAATATAAAATCTCCAAGGATAATTCTTAGCTTCTTCTGCGTAATCTATTCCTATACGTTCCGAAGTTCCTATAGTAAACTCTTCTTCTTTTCCTTGTTCTATATATAATTTATCTCCACACAAATCTTCTTTATTTTGTTCTTTGTTAATTTTCAATGCATTACACAATTTTGAAGGACCATTAGTTAAATTTTTCTTTTGTGCTTTAGTCAGTTCATCAAACGATTTTTTGAATCTTCGCTCTGCCATTATCTCTACTCCTTCTATTGGCTCTACTGCCCTAACTAATACAGCTTCTGGCATTCCTTCTTCTCTTGTTACAATATTAAAGCAATAGTACATACCATATATAAAATACACATATGCAAAACCTGGATTTCCATACATAGGCTCAACTCTTGGAGTTCTTCTTCCATTATACGAATGTGCAGCTTTATCCATTGGTCCAATATAAGCTTCTACCTCTACTATTTTACTCACAGTCCTTATTCCGTCTACTTCATGAACAAGGATTTTCCCTAAAAGTTCTTTTGCTACTACTAAAGTATCTCTATTATAAAATTCTCTGTTTAGTTTCATGTGTCCCCCACTATATTTCAATTAATTCATATTCACTATTTCCAAGTCCAATTTCTTCTCCATAACTAATTTGTATATCTCCATGGGTATTTTTTCTCATAGCTTTGAATTTATCCTCTCCACATTTACAATCATGTGCATGTTCATTGAGGAAAGTATTTGTATTTCCTGCTGCTTTATTTACTAAATCTAAACAAGCTTTATCCAAAGCTACAGGGTCACAAGATGCTAATATACCTATATCAGGCACTATAGATGCATCACTCCATGGAACACAGTCACAGTCTGGAGTAACATTAATTACAAAATTAATATATCCTACTTTATCTTCCTTATCAACAACTGCAGCATACGCATATTCTGTCATTTTCTCAGTAAATTCTTTAATTTCTGTATCCCAATTAATCTCTATGGCTTTTGTAGGACAAACTGTCATACATTCTCCACAACCTATACACTCATTTTTATCTATAATGGATTTTTTATCTTTCAAAGTAATTGCCTCTTCCGGACAAACTTTTACACAATTTCCACATCCTATGCATTTATCTTCACTTACTACAGGTCTAGTAGAATGTTGAGCTTTCTTTCCTTTTGATGGTGCACAACCCATAGCCAAGTTCTTAATTGCTCCTCCGAACCCAGCCATTTCATGTCCCTTAAAGTGAGAAAGAACTATCATGTTATTTGCTTGTGCAATAGCTCCTGCAATAGTAGCAGTTTTAAAATGCTTTTTATCTATTTCAACTTCTACTGCATTCTCTTGTAAAAGCCCATCTGCAATTATAATAGGGGCTCCCACTACAGCATAATCAAATCCATGTAATATTGCTGTCTCCATATGATCTACTGTATTTTTTCTACTACCTGAGTATAAAGTATTTGTATCAGTTAAAAAAGGCTTAGCTCCTTTTTCTTTTACTTTATCTACAATTTGTCTCACAAAAACAGGATTTACATAACCTTCACTACCCGCTTCTCCAAAATGAAGCTTTATAGCAGTTAAATCATTTTTTCCTAAAAAATCACCAAATCCCGCTGTTTCAAATAACTTTCTCAATTTAGTTATTTTATTTTCCCTTGGACTTCTAGATCGTAAATTCATAAAATAAACTTTACTTCCCACTGCCTTCACCTCTCAATTATTGCATAACATACATTTCACACCTTATAATTTTATGATAAATCATTTTTAATAAGTACTTTTTTTGTTACCTATTATATATTTATTATTTACAAACATCTACCCAGCTACCCTTAGTTACTTCTTCTAGTTTATCAAGAGCTATTTTTACTGCTGAATTTGGCGAACCTGCTGCTGGATATACATAATCAAATTCTTTAAGTGAATTATCAAGATATATTTCCATTGCAGTTTCAAGTCCAAATGGGCAAACTCCTCCAACAGGATGACCTGTTACCTCCGCCACTTTATCGAAGCTCAACATTTTAGCCTTACCATTGAAAAAATCCTTGTATTTTCTGTTATCAATTTTAGCATCACCTTTTGAAACTATTAAGATATCTCTATCTTTTAATCCAAATGCCATTGTTTTCGCAATACGTGCAGGCTCAACCCCAATAGCCTTAGCTGCAAGCTCAACAGTAGCTGTACTCTCATCAAGCTCAATAACTTCTAAATCTAAATTTTGTTCTTCAAACTGTTTTTTTACACTTTCTAAACTCATTTATTTTTGCCCCCTTTATATTTCTTTGCTTTGCAATATTTAAAGCTATACTACCATTTTTCCCTAAATTGTCAAGTTTAACCTTAAAATATTTTTTACTCCAGTACTTTATCCTTATTTTTACTTAAGTTTTCATTAAATAATTCCATTACATCATTTCTAAACTTTTCTATAGAAATTTCATCAATAAAATGACCTAATTTAGTACCAAATTCAGCATTATTATTGTAATATTCATATATAGTTTCTACCATTATAAATGCTTCATCCTCTGTTAGATCACTAGCTATTCTATCTGATAGTCTAGGATGAAATCCTGCACTTCCTCCCGCTACTACTACATATCCCTCATCTTTTGTACCTATAACTCCAATATCTTTAGAATGAACACTTCCACAAGCATTTCTACAACCTGCCACTCCAATTTTTGTTCTATTGGGAGCTTCTGCTGCATAAAATCTTTTTTCAAGTCTCATTCCTAATCTTAAGGAATCCTGTTTCATTCTTTTACAGAAGGTAGCTGGGCACATTTCCACGTTTTTAACTGAATATGGAGATTTAACGGCAGGTTCCATATCTAATTCTTCCCATATTTTTTCAACATCTTCAGCCTTCAATCCAGTTATCATAATTCTTTGCCCAGAGGTCATTTTTAAAACCCCTTTATATTTCTTTGTAACTTCTGCAATTTTTATTAATTTATCTGGTTTAATAAATCCTCCTGGAATTCTTGGTGTAACTGCATATGTTCTTTTTCCATCTCTAACCTTTTGTAACGCTGCATATTTTGGCATGTCCATATTTTTCATCCCCTTACTTATTTATAATTATACTGTTTTATAAAACGAAATATCGTAACTATAGTTACGATATAATTATTTATGTTTAATAACTTTAGCCATAGTATTTGTAAAATTGTAGCTTTTAATACAATCATTTTTACAATATGTTTCAATTAAGTAGTATATAAAAAATACCAGCAATTTGCTGGTATTTTAATTAATTTTATTTTTCTCCCATGAACATTTTTAAGTCATCTTCTACATTAGTTATTCCACCAATTCCAAAGTTTTCTACTAATACTTTAGCTACATTTGGTGATAAGAACGCTGGTAGAGTTGGTCCTAAGTGAATATTTTTAACCCCTAAGTGTAGTAAGGCTAATAATACTATTACCGCTTTTTGCTCATACCATGCTATATTGTATGATATAGGTAATTCATTAATATCTTCTAATCCAAATACTTCTTTTAATTTAAGAGCTATAACTGCTAATGAATAAGAATCATTACATTGTCCAGCATCTAATACTCTAGGAATTCCCCCTATATCTCCTAAATCAAGTTTATTATATTTATATTTAGCACATCCAGCTGTAAGTATTACAGCATCCTTAGGTAATGCTTTTGCAAAATCTGTGTAGTAATTTCTACTCTTCATTCTTCCGTCACAACCAGCCATTACAAAGAATCTTTTTATTGCACCTGATTTTACTGCATCTACTACTTTATCAGCTAATGCTAGTACTTGATTATGAGCAAATCCTCCCACTATTTCTCCTTTTTCTATTTCTACAGGTGGTTTGCATTTTTTAGCCTGTTCTATTATTTGTGAAAAATCTTTTGCTTTACCATTTTTTCCTTCTGGTATATGCTTTACTCCATCAAAACCAGTTGCTACAGTAGTATACATTCTATCTTTATAAGAATTCTTTGGAGGTACAATACAGTTTGTAGTCATTAATATTGGCCCATTAAAGCTTTCAAATTCTTTATCTTGTTTCCACCATGCATTACCGTAATTCCCTGCAAAGTGTGTATACTTTTTAAATGCTGGATAATAATGTGCTGGAAGCATTTCACTGTGAGTATATACATCTACCCCTTTTCCTTCAGTTTGTTTTAATAATTCTTCTAAGTCCTTTAAATCATGTCCACTTATTAATATTCCTGGCTTATTTCTAACTCCTATATTTACTTTAGTTATTTCTGGATTTCCATAAGTTGATGTATTAGCCTTGTCTAATAAAGCCATAACATCTACACCATATTTACCACACTCAAGAACTATTGCTGTTAAATCATCTCCACTTAAGTTATCATTTAAAGTTGACACTAAAGCTTTCTGCATAAATGCATGACTATTATCATCATCGTATCCTAAGTTGTTGGCATGATGCAAGTAAGCCGCCATACCTTTTAATCCATAAATTAAAAGTTCTCTTAATGATCTAATATCCTCATTCTCTGTAGATAAAATTCCAACCTTTTCTGCTTTCTTGCTAAATTCTTCTGCATTGTCTGCAAACCAAGTAGCAGCTTCATGTAAATTTTCTTCTTCTTTAGTTTTTACACCTGCAAATTTTAATAATTTTGATAACCAATTATCATTTTCAGCTGATCCTACTTTAATACCAGCTTTGATTAATTGTTCTTTCATTTCCTGTCTTAACTTCAATCCTTTTTTTACTCTTTCTGTTAAAGCCTTATTATCAAAATTAGCATTAGTAATAGTTGAAAAAAGACTTTCTACTATAAAGTTATTAACTTCTTTATTAACTATACCTACTTCTCTAGCTTTTGTACTATATATAGATATTCCTTTTGTAATATATATTAATAAATCTTGTGTCTTTGCTACATCTTGAGTTTTTCCACATACGCCTTTTCCTGTACAGCCTTTTCCTCCAGCTGCTTCTTGACATTGATAACAAAACATACTCATTTTATAAAACCTCCATTATTATTGTTTATATATTTTCTAAGTAATTATATTCACACACTTATTCAAGCACTTTTTCTACCAAAGTACTTGCCTAAATTATAAAATTTAAGGCAAAAAAAAACCGTAACTTTCGTTACGAATCATTAAAAAAATCTATAAAATTTATTTTTTATATTTCTGAAGTACAATATTTTTTTATAAGCCTAGATGCTTTTGCTTGACTAACACTCAAAGCCTCTGCCACTTTTCTAGAAGTTCTAAATTTTTTATAGGCTTTAGTAATTACTTCTTTTTCAAATTCTTCTATAGCTAAATCAAAAGATTGGGGTAAATGTCTATCATTATCTGATTTTATATCTCTAAAAAAACTCTTAGGAAGATCACTAACTTCTATCATAGGTTTAGTTGATGTAACAACTAATCTTTCAATAACATTTTCTAGTTGTCTTACATTTCCATGCCAAGTATAATTCAATAAGAAATCCAAACACTTTTCTGATATATAACAACTATATTGATATTTCTTATTAAATTTATTGATAAAATAATTACTTAAAGCTACAATATCTTCTGGCCTTTCTCTTAAAGGTGGTATATCAATTTCAATAACATTTAGTCTGTAATATAAATCTTCTCTAAATTTATTATTTTCAACCATTTTCAATAAATCCCTATTGGTAGCTGTTATTATCCTTATATCAACCTTTTTTATTTCTCTACTTCCTATTGGAATAAACTGCTTGTCCTGAATTACGTGTAAAATCTTTGCTTGAAGCTTCGGTGAAAGCTCTGCAACTTCATCTAAAAATAAAGTTCCTTTGTCTACCAATTCAATAATCCCTATTTTTCCTTCTGCATTAGCTCCCGTAAAAGCTCCCTTAGAATAACCAAATAATTCTGATTCAAGTAGCTCCTCAGGAATTGCTGCACAATTTATAGTTAAAAGTGGTCTATTCTTACGCTTACTATTTTTGTGTATATATTTTGCTATAACACCTTTACCTGTACCAGATTCACCTTGAATCATTATTGTTGAATCTACTTTGGCAACTCTCTTTGTTAACTCAAGTAATTCTTCCATTTTATCACTTCGAAAAATGATTTTATCTGATAATTGTTTTATGCTATTATCTTCTAGTTTATAAGTATTTTTTTTATTATTAACTAGATTATTTTCTAACTCTTCCCTTATTACAGATATTTCATTTATATGATCTCTTACACTCATTACTACAAATTCAAGTTCTCCATTTATATCAAAAATAGGAACTCCCGTGGTTATTAAGGTTTCACCAAGATAAGATTTTTGCTCTATAGTCAGTTGTCTTTTTTCTTTATATATCATAGGTAATATTGATGGATACCAACATTCAATTTCAGTTAACTCCCAAAATGTTTTTCCAATAATCTCAGTTGCTTTAATTCCATAGTGTCTTTCACTTGCTCGATTTGCATAAACCACACGATAATTATTGTCATAAACAAAAATTTCATCGAAAGCATTATTTATAATTTTTTTCAATACTTCAAGAGTCAATTTATTTTCTATTTTATTTTTTTCTTTTGTCTTTAACTTCTCTTGGCTATCCATTTTCTAACCTCCGATTAATTTACTCACTCCATATTAATATTCATTAATTATATATCCCTAAGTACAATTCATTTATGAAATAAAAACCCGTAGATTTTACTATTCTACAGGTTTTTATTAATGTTTTATAAATATCTAGCCTTTTTATACCGCCTCTTCAAATTCATCATCTTCAAATTCATTAATTACCGCTTTTTGTTTCAATTTTTTCTCTTTAATATCTACTTTCACCATTTTCACGAAAGAGAATGCAGACATTATAACAATAATACAAACAGGAATACCAAAAACTAGTGATGCTGTCTGCAGAGTTTTCAGTGGACTTCCAAGTAAGATGAATCCAATAGGAATAAGTGCCAAACTGAATGCCCATACTAATCTAAGCCATCTTATAGGTTCACCATTTTCTCCTACTTGCGTTTGAGAATTGGCTGCAAGAATATAAGAAGCTGAATCATAAGAAGTAGCCATAAATGTAACACTAAGAACTACTACTAAAGTTATAACCAATTTACCGAAAGGTAAAGTTTGTAGAATAGAAATAATAGTTTGTGGACCACCTAATTCATTAAGTGTCGCTACAACATCCATTTTTCCTGAAAGTTGAAGATCTAATCCATAGTTCCCTAGAACAGCAAAGAAAAGAATACATCCAGCTGATCCATAAATTAATGAACCCATTACCATTTGTTTAATAGTTCTACCTTTTGAAATACGTGCAATAAACATTCCTAAAAACGGTGCATATGCAGCCCACCATGCCCAGTAAAAAACAGTCCAAGATTGAGGAAACATTGATTTACCCGCTGGATCAAGCCATGTACTCATTCTAAAGAAATTTGTAGCTAAAACACCAAGTGAAGTTGTTCCCATTTCAAGTATAAATATAGTATTTCCAGCTAGAAAAACAAATAAAACAATACCTATAGCCAATACTACGTTTAAATCACTAAGAACTTTTATTCCCTTCTTTAATCCAGAATAAGCACTAAATCCAAAAATAAGTGTTACAAGAAATAATATACCTATTTGAAGACCAGGCGTTTCCTTAATTCCAAATACTCTTGAAAGACCTGCCGTTACTAATGGTGACCCAAGTCCTAAGCTTGTAGCAACACCACCAACAATACCAAAAATGAATGAAATATCAATTAGTTTTCCAATAATTCCGTCAACCCTATTTCCAATTAAACCACGACAAGCTTCACTTAATTTTAAAATATTACCTTTTCTCACAAAAATAATGTAACCAACAGCGCAACCTGTTACTGAATAGATAGCCCAAGCCATAGGTCCCCAGTGGAATATACCGTATGCTGCTGCCATTTCAGCTGCCTGCCATGAACCTACTGCAACTCCAAGTGGTGGAGCTTTATAGTAATAAACCCATTCAATAACTCCCCAATATACAACTCCAGCTCCTACACCAGCACAAAAAAGCATTGCAGCCCAAGAGAAACTACTGAATTCTGGTTTTTCACCTTCATCTCCCAATCTTACTTTTCCATATCTACTGAAAGATATCCATAAACAAAATATTAAACAAAACAATCCAAACCAAATGAAGAAACTACCCAATTTCGTTATAATAAATTTGTTAACTGAATTAAGTATCTTTGCACTTGCTTCTGGGAAAATAATGATAGGCAATGAAACAGCCAATAAAGCAATCATGGCACCGAAAAAGACCGTTTTATCTATTTTAACTTTTTTCATATTTTGATTCGTCTTCACTAATATTCCTCCTCTTATAAATAATAAGTTTTATCCTATTTATTAGTTATTTCTACTACTCCACAAAATCTTCTATGTTATAGTAGTTTTTGTGGAGTACATCTTACTTATGCAAGTCTAACATTCCTTTAATACACTCTTGAAGATTTGCTATCATTCTGTCCATTGTTTCTACATCGTCTTTATAAGCTGTAATAATCATAAATGATTTTACATCTACAAAATAGTAAATACCGAACCCATGCTCTTCAACAGGAGGGAAATAAAGGTATTTCATATCTGGGTGACCAAATGAAGTCGCAGATAAATGATTATTCGCTATAACCTTAAAGGCTTCTGTATTAAACAAAGATGGTTTTTCAGTAATTCCCATTTCTTTACCATAGTCTTTGTATACTGATTCCAGTACATATAGATATCTGTTTACTCCTTGTCCAGCCTGACATAACTTAACACGTCTATGGTGTTCATCTAATGCATCTTTCATCATTTGATAAAGCTCTTCTTTTGATTTTTCTTTTTTCATAAACTCTTTTGCAAAACTAACACTCTGTTTTGAGACAGGTCGATTACACTCAGTTCTTCCTCTAAAGAATTTTCTAGCATCCACTGAGATATACGTATTATTAATACGTTCGTAAGTCATATACTGTGCTACTTGGAATGCAAGATGAATAAATCCATCACCAGAAAGAATTCCTTTTTCTTTTAACCCTTGCCTAGATAATCCATCAAAATCAACATATCTAGTTTCAAAACTATCCATACACTGATCGAAGCCTTTCTTTAAATCTAAAAGGGGTTTTTTAACATCCTCTGAAAGATCAAAAATTACCTCTTCTGCTTTAGCATTTGAAATTAATTCTTCAAATGAAAATGCAGTTTCATCAATGTATTGCTTAAGTCTATTGATAAAGTATATTTCTGTTCCACCATCTACAAATGAATGATCTGCAATAAAAGAGAAAACACCATTCTTCGTGCAAGAAAATTGGAATCCCTTTCCATGCCAACGATTTACATACTCTCTATTATAAGAACCATTGTCTAGTTCTTCATATACACCATTAACCTCTATATCATCATAGTTCATAACTATAATGGCATCTTTAATTTGTTGATATGCCTTTTGATTGCTATCCTTTTGCAAAATCTTTTCTAGTACTCTTCCTGCTTCATCTCTATCTACACCAATAGTTACATAATTCGCATTTGGTATAAGCGGTTCAATAGTACTTGAAACAATATTCTTAAGCACCATTAGAATTTCACCAGCAGAAACTACCTCTTCATTTCTAATTACTTGAACATTATAAAGATGATTCTTATAAGAAAATACAATATGCTCTGAACATTTATCGCTAATATAGTATTCATCCATTCCTTCTTTGATATCATTGATGGACGCTAGCAATCCATGAAATTCATCATTAGAATAACGTTTATTCTTAATCCAATATTCTCCATTACCCGTTTCCTTAAAATCTTTATATACAACAGCAGCTGAATGCATAAGGATAGCTATTCTCTCAAGCACTTCGAATTTTAGGAGTTTCTGGTTTTCATATATAATTGGAACATTAGTATGAGGTGTAAGAGGAGCTCGTACTAAAAGGTGGGATTTAACCCAGTAATCATAAATCCAACTATCATCTTCTCTATTTCCTAGTTCTTGTATCTTTTCTTCCAATTTTTTAGAATCTTCTATGCTTAAAAACTCATCTACAGATTTTTTAGCTTCCTCAAACTCATCTGAAGACACAAGAGGTTCAACCCATTCCAAATATCTGTCTAACGTATCTTGCAATGTTGGTATAGGATATGATGGCAAATCATGAGTGTTTTTAATTGGAACATTATACTTAATAAAATCTTTCATTTTTCTATTCTCCTCCTGCTAGTTTATATACCTAAACAATTTTCAACTCTTAAATCTTTTTGAATAAGGCTACAATAAGAATATCCAATGTCTTCAATATTAGTTTTTTCTCCATTTGCTACTTCAATTACTTTATCAAAAATTCTTTTTCCAACTTCATCAGCTGATTCTAAACCTTTCATTATCTTTGTAGCATCAATATCAATATCCTCATTGATTAAATCTTCATTTCCACTTACACGTATAACTGGAACGATTGGATTATTAAATCCAGCTGCTCCGCTTGTCCATAAGATAATTTGAGCTCCAACTGCTGCAAAGTGCATTGCAGATCCACCACAAAGCATTGTTGCTTCTGATAAATACATTCCAGGTTTTGTAGGTTTCTCATGACCTTTATTGCTAAATTCTAGAATTCCTTGTATTGGTTTTGTTCCTGTCTTATGAAGTGCCCCAAGTGACTTTTCTTCAATTGTTGTAAGTCCACCTATACTGTTTCCTACACTCATAGTTTCAAGGTCTGCACCTGGTACGCTCCATCTTTTTTCTTCATCTGAAATTAGCTTTTTAATCTTTTCAGCAACTTCATCATTTACCGCTCTCTTACATAAAACCTCTTCACAACCTATAAGTTCAAACAATTCACCTGATACAGCTGTTGAACCTGCATCTACCAATAAATCAACTGCTTTCCCCACACTTGGATTAGATGCAATACCAGAACTTGTATCTGAGCCACCACATTTAACCCCAACAATTAATTTTGAAATATCTACTGGTTCTCGTTTGAATCCTTTAGCAAACTCTTCTATTTCCCTTGCTAATTTGATTCCTTCTTCTATAGTTTTTCTTGTCCCATTACTCTTTATACAAGTAATCGTTTTCGCCATTCTACCAGTTTCATTAATTGGATCAGCTACTAAATTTGGATCAATACTTCCACATCCCATAGCTAATACTAATGCACCAGCAACATTAGGATTACATCCCGCATTAATCATATTGCTTAAAGTTTCTTCATTTCCTCCTAGCATACAAGTGTAGTAATTTGTAACTACTACAGAATTATCTACTTTTTCAGAAATTTTTCTTGCAATACCTTCACAGCATTCATCAACTGCAATAATTAAAATTAAATTTCTAACACCTACACTGCCATCCGGTCTTACATATCCGTTAAATTTCATGCTTAACGCTCCTCCACTTATTACATATTAAAAAATAACTAACCTACTTTAATCCCCATCTGTTTAATAATTTCTTTCTTAGCCATTTCTGGTATATCAACTCTGTTACTTTTTACATTATGCACATGAACTAATCTACCTTTTGATATTGCTTTAATGCTTTTCCCAATTATATGACCATATTTAGAAATATTTTCACCTTCTTTTATATCGTAAAGAGCAATCTTATTGCCAAAAGGAATCGATTCAATTGCTTGAATTTCGCCTAGTTTGTCATTTTTTTCAGAAATTATTTGAACCACTTCATTTAAATCAATATTTTCTAAAGCAGTTGCTACGTTATCGTCATTAGACTTTTTTATTGCCTTTTTCATTCAACACACCTTCTTTCATTTTTGATTTCGTAATTTATATATAGCAATATACGTGCCAATATTTTTTTATCCAATTTACTTGGTTATTTAACTTTATAATCACAATTACTCATTAAATTTGAGTCATTTTTGAATCAAAATCATCATATTTGACTCATTTTTCAACTCATACGAATAATTATTTAAATAAAAAAAAACGGCTATTAAACCGTCAATTAATAATTATTTATTTTATTTCTGAAGAACAATATTTTCGTATAAGTCTAGATGCTTTTGTTTGACTAATATTCAAACACTCTGCCACTTTTCGAGAAGTTTTAAATTTTGCATAAGCTTTTGTGATTAATTTTTTTTCAAATTCCTCTACAGCTAAATCAAAAGTTTCAGGTAAATGTCTATCATTATCTGATTTCTGATCTCTAAAAAAAATCTTAGGAAGATCACTAATTTCTATCATAGGATTAATAGATGTAACTACTAATCTTTCAATTAAATTTTCAAGCTGTCTTACATTTCCTGGCCAGCTGTAATTAACCAAAAATTCTAAACATTCTTCTGATATAAAGCGAGTATACTTATATTTCTTATTAAATTTATTGATAAAATAATTGCTTAACGCTACAATATCTTCTGTTCTTTCCCGCAAAGGTGGAATATCAATTTCAATTACATTTAATCTATAATATAAATCTTCTCTAAATTTATTATTTTCTACCATCTCAAACAAATCACGATTAGTTGCTGCTATTATTCTTATATCAACATTTTTTATTTCTCTGCTTCCTACTGGAATAAACTGCTTATCCTGAATTACGTGTAATAGTTTAGCTTGAAGACTAGGCGAAAGCTCCCCTATTTCATCTAAAAACAATGTCCCCTTATCAGCCAATTCAATAAGACCTACTTTTCCTTCCTTAGCTGCTCCTGTAAATGCTCCTTTAGAATATCCAAACAATTCTGATTCAAGTAAGTCCTCAGGTATTGCTGCACAATTTATAGTTAATAATGGTCTATCTTTCCGATTACTATTTTTATGTATATATTTTGCTATAACTCCTTTACCAGTACCGGATTCTCCTTGAATCATTATTGTAGAATCTACTTTAGCAACCCTTTTAGCTAGACTAAGTAGTTCTTTTATTTGTTTACTTCTAAAAATAATTCTATTTCCTGATAAATCCGTAGTATGTTCATGAAAATCATATGTATCCTTTTTATTGTCTATATTTTCTTCTAACTCTTTTCTCACTACAGATATCTCATTTATGCCGTCTCTAACACTCATTACTACAAACTCAATTTCTTTGTTTTCATTAAAAATCGGTACTGCAGTAGTTGTTAATGTTTCTCCAAGATAAGATTTTTGTTGTATGGTCATTCGCCTTTTTTCTTTATATATCATAGGTAATACAGATGGATGCCAACATTCAAGTTCTTCTAATTTCCAAAATGTCTTTCCAATAATTTCAGATGGTTTCATTCCGTAATGCTTTTCACATGCCTTATTTACATAAATTACATTATAATTATTATCATAAACAAAGATTTCATCAAAAGCATTATCCACAATCCTTTTTAGTTCTTCAAAAGATAACTTATTCTCAAGTACATCTTTTTTCTGTTCTTTTAAGTTGATTTCATCCACCATTCTCTTACCTCCAATTACAATACTATAAATATATTATACATCATTTGACATGTTTCTATATAAGCTAATATTTTTTGTAATAAAAAAAGACAGTGATTGCACTGACGCTATCTACTATCTTTCTTTATATTTTTACGATTTTATTTTTGCAAATGATCCTCAAGCCAAAGTAATAACTCATTTATTACTTCGTCTCTATTTAGTTCATTTAACATTTCATGTCTTCCATCCTTATAAAGCTTGTATGTTAAATCTTTAATTCCTTGATTTTTATATGATTTAACAAGTTTTAATACCCCTTTTCCATTTTTACCTACAGGATCTTTATCTCCTGAAAAAATATATATTGGTAAATCTTTTGGCACTTTACTTATTTCTCTTTTATCTGCAATTAGCCTTAAACCTCCTAATAAGTCATAGAAAAACCCGGCTGTAAAAATTGTACCACAAAATGGATCTTCTATATATTTATCTACTTCTTTTTCATCTCTACTTAGCCAATCAAATTTTGTCCTATTTGGTTTAAAGCTTTTATTATATCCACCAAAAGATAATTTATCTAGCCTTTCACTTTTTGCACTTCTTCCTATTCTTCTTATTTCTCTTTTTGCTATAAATCTTCCAATGTCAGCCATAATTCCTTGACTACCATTTGACCCAGAAAATATTACTCCCTTTAACTCTTTTCCGTAAAGGCAAATATATCTTTGCGTTAAAAAAGATCCCATGCTGTGTCCTAGTAGAAAAATTGGAAGTTTATCATTCTCTTCCTTAATAATTTTAGTAAGCTGATACATATTTTCTACCATAGCATTAAATCCATCTTCGCCTAAATCACCAAGTTTTTCTATTTCATTTGCTGTTTTACCATGTCCTCTGTGATCATTTGCATATATAATATATCCCTGCTTTGTAAAATTCTCAGCAAGTCTCTCATACCTTACAGCTGTTTCCGCCATTCCATGAGCTATCTGAAGTACTGCTTTAGCTTTTATGTTTTTGTCTGGACTCCATTTATAAACGAAAATTTCAAGACCATCTTTATCTTTAAAATTAAAACTTTCCTTTATCATGTAAAAATCCCCCTTATAGTATTAATTTTAATCTTCAAAATTAAATACTACAAGAGAGAATATAATAATATTGCAAAGTACTATTATTCTACAGCGTACTTTTCTTGTTCCATAGTTAATTTTTTCATTTCATTAATCATTAAAATAGCTGTAATAACCGTTGCTCCAAAATCAGCTACAGGGAATGACTTCCATATGCCTGAAATCCCTATATATTTTGGCAATATAATAACTAAAGGTATAAAGAATATTACTTGTCTAAGTAATGATAATATTAATGATGGCATAGCCTTACCTATAGATTGAAATAAGGTAGATCCTACTACTTGAATTCCAATAACAGGCACCATTAAAACTACAACTCTTAATATATCAGCACCATTTTGTATAAACTCTGGTTCTTTACTAAAAGCACTCATAATTGGGGTTGAAAATATTTGTGAAAATAAAAATCCTCCAATAGCAATAACAGTAGTAGCCATAAGTGATAGCTTTACAGTCTCTTTAACTCTATCCATTTTTTTTGCACCGTAATTAAATCCAACTATAGGCTGCATACCTTGTACTACCCCAAATAGTGGCATATATAAGAACATAGTTATTTTATTTACTGTACCTAAAATAGCAATATCTAAATTTGTTCCATATATACTTAAAGATTTATTTAATATTATAGCAACAATACTTCCTGCTATTTGTCTAGCAAAAGCTGCTGACCCTACAGCAAAAATTTCTTTTAATATACTTATATCCGGCTTCAAATGATGAAGTTTTATCTTTAAAAGACTCTTTCCACTATATAAATATGTCATAACAAAAATGAATGATGAAAATTGAGAAATTATAGTGGCTATAGCTGCACCCTTTATTCCCATATTAAATATAAAAATAAAGATATAGTCTAAAGGAATATTTAATCCTGTACCTATAACCATAGAAAGCATTGCTACTTTAGCATTTCCTTCAGCTCTAATCAAATTATTAGAGGAAACTGAAAAAGCATAAAACATAGTTCCTATAAAAATTACAGAAATATAATCTTTTGCATAAGGTAAAATTTCTGGTGTTGCTCCAAAAAAAGTTAATATGGGCGAAATAAAAATCAACCCTAATATAGAAATCATAGCTCCTACTACTATAGCACTTAAAAATGAGTTTCCTGCTACTTTATCTGCTCTCTCTGTATCTCCCTTTCCCAAATTTATAGATACAGCAGCAGCAGCCCCTACTCCTATAGCTAGTGCAAAAGCCATTATTAGCATTTGAATTGGAAAAGCTATAGTAAGTGCACCTATTGCCAGTGTACCTACTCCTCTACCTACAAAAATAGTATCTATTATATTGTATAATGCATTTACTATCATACCTATGGTTGCAGGTAGCGATAAACTTATTAAAAGTTTTTTTATTTCTTCGGTTCCAAGTCTTGTACTTCTCTCCTTCACATAATCACTCCTTAAAATTAATTAGTTTCTTTTATATGTAATGCTGCATTTTCAGCCATTTTTTCTAATAAATTCATCACTACTTCTTTTTCTTCAACATCAAAATCTGTTGATATTATATCTGTCCATCTCCTTAGTATTTTAAAAAGTTTAGGTTTAAATTCTAAAGCTTTTTCAGTAAGATAAATTTTATAGGCTCTTTTGTCCTCTTCATCTTGTTTCCTAACTACATAACCTTCTTTTTCTAATTTTGCTATAGCCCTTGCTGTAGTTCCTTTGTCCATATATAAGATTTTACTAATTTCTTCTTGACTTATCCCATCTTTTTTAAATAATGCAAGTAAAAAAGAATATTGACCGCCGCCTATGTTATACTCTTTTAGTTGTTTTCCTATATAACACTGTTGATATCTGTATAACATTGATACCCATCTTCCTATAGATTTATTATCACATTTCATCCTATGTCTTCTTCCTCCTATCACATTTAATATTTCTCTTCTTTAGTATAGTTGCAATAACAACTATTATCTTTTCACATTATATGCTACATTAGTTGTTATTGCAACTATTTTTATTGTTTTATTTATCTAATTTTATATTGTCCTAATAAGAAAATCATATATGCAACATATCAAACCTAATAAAAATAGAGCCTAGATAACTATCTAGACCCTATTTTTATTTAATATTTTATATTAATTTTCCTGAATTTTTAAATATACCATATCAAATTCTTGTTTAATTTCCTCACTTGGTTCTTTAGTTAGCAAACTAACAATAACAATCACAATTACAGAACATATAAAACCTGGAACAATTTCATAAAGATCAAAAATTCCCCCTGATAATGATTTCCATACTATAACTGTTATTCCTCCAGTAATCATTCCTGCTAAAGCACCACTTTTGTTCATTCGTTTCCAGAATAATGATAAGATAATTGTAGGGCCAAAAGTAGCTCCAAAGCCAGCCCATGCATAAGATACAATATTTAATATTGAACTATTCTCATCCAATGCTAAATAATATGCTATTATTGCTACAATAGCAACAGCTATACGACTTACCCATACTAATTCTTTTTCACTAGCATTTTTTCTAAATAAAACCTTATAAAAATCCTCTGTAAGGGATGATGCTGTAACAAGAAGTTGAGAATCTGCTGTACTCATTACCGCTGCTAATACTGCAGCCATTAAAATTCCCCCAATAACAGGATTAAACATTTTACTTACCATTATTAAAAATACTTTTTCACTATCGTTCCCTATTAATGGTGTTTTAAGATATACAAGTCCTACCATTCCAATTATCACTGCTGCAGCTAATGAGAAAGCAACCCATATCATTGCAATCATTCTTGCCTTTTTTACTTCCTTTGCTGATTTTATAGCCATGAAACGAACTAATATATGAGGTTGTCCAAAATAACCTATTCCCCAAGCTAAAGAAGATATAGTACCTATTAATGACAGAGAAATTCCCTTTGTATCCACAAAAGGATTTAAAAGATTAGGATTTATACTTTTAACAGCATTTACAGTTTCATTAATTCCACCTAAACTCTTTATTCCTATTATAGGAACCATTACAACAGCAGCAAACATCATTATTCCTTGAAAAAAATCGGTCCAACATACAGCCATAAAACCTCCAAGAAATGTATATGCAACAATAACAATTGCTCCTATTGTTAATGCTTTTATATACGATATTCCAAAAACTGTACTGAATAATTTTCCTCCAGCTACAAAACCAGATGATGTATAAAATAAAAAGAATATCAAAATGAAAACTGCAGAAATTATTCTTAAAATCTTTGAATTATCTTTAAACCTATTTTCAAAGTAATCTGGTAGTGTAAGGGAATCTCCTGAAGTTTGAGTATAAACTCTCAAACGTTTAGCTATTACTTTCCAATTTAGATATGTACCCACTGCAAGTCCTATGGCAATCCATATTGAATCCATTCCTGTCAAATAAGCAGCACCTGGAAGTCCCATAAGCAGCCATCCACTCATGTCTGAGGCTTGAGCACTCAGTGAAGTTACCCATCCACTTAACTGCCTTCCTCCAAGAACATAATCGGATAAATTCTTAGTTCTAAAATAAAATACTAATCCAATTGCCATCATAGCAAGTAAATAAATTATAAACATTAAAATAATTATAAAATTAACTTTAACCAACTATTCTCTTCCTCCATCTTTTAATTATTAATTAACCTATTCAAAACTTTGCTTATGTAAAAAATAAAAAACTACTTTCAATAGTTTTTTACTTTATCACATTAAACTATGCAATAATTATAATCAAATCCTGCATTTTTGTCAATAAGTGCTATGATACATAGTATAAAAAATAATAGTTATCAAACATATATTTATTATAGATTATAGAACTTACGAATGATTATTTTTCAAAAAATTCATTTATTTATTTCATTTAAAAGAATAAAGACTTAAAACCCTTAAGTTTTAAGCCCTCATTCTTTTAAATTATTTATTTTTATTCATAAACTCTTCAATTTCTTCAACAGTTTTAATTATATTCTTTGAAAGATTTTCACATCCATCTTCAGTTACTAAAAGATCATCTTCTATTCTAATTCCAATCTCCTCTTCTGGAATATATAATCCTGGTTCATTTGTAAAAACCATACCAGGTTTAAGAATGTCTCCTCTATCCCCAACATCATGAGTATCTAATCCTAAATAGTGGCTTACTCCATGGAAATAGTATTTTGAAAGCTCTTTATCTTCTTTTATAAGTCCAAGTTCTTTACATCCTTCAGCTAAAACTCTTTTTGCTATTTCATTAAGTTCTGCAAAAGGTACTCCTGGTTTTACCGCTTTCATAACTTCTTCATTAGCTTTTAATACTGCATTATAAACTTGTTTTTGTCTTCCTGTAAATTTACCTGATACAGGGAATGTTCTGGTTATATCTCCATTATAGTAATTACATTGAGCCCCTAAGTCAAATAAAATCAAATCATTCTCCATACATTTTCCATCATTTTCAGAGTAATGTAGTATTGTACCATTCTTTCCTGCAGCAGCTATAGTTTTAAAAGCTTTATCTTTTACTCCTTCTGATGTAAGAACATAATCAAAATATGCTTCTACCTCGTATTCCATCATTCCAGGCTTTGCATTTTTCATCATTTTTTCAATTCCACGTTTTGTGATACCAATGGCTTTTCTTATCTCTTCTATTTCTTCTTCTTGTTTAATAGTTCTAAGCTCACTTATGTAATGGTAAATATTTTTTATATTTAAATATGGATATTTGTCTCTAGCATTTTTTGCAAAGCTTTGTGCCTCTGTCATAGGGAGATTCCATTCTTGTCTTTCAAGATCCAGATATACTTTATCATAATTAAATCTCGAAAACATAGAACTAAGAGAATTATAAAAATTCTTAGTATAATCTATAGATATTACACCTGAAGCCTCCTGTGCTTCCTCTGTTGTCATCTTTTCTCCAATCCATCTAGCCATTACCGGATCTGATTCTTCTATAAATAGAGTTTCTTGCACATTACCATTTCTTTTAGTCATCATTAGTATAATATTTTCTCTGTTTATACCTGTTAAATAATAAAAATTTCTGTTAGGTGTAAACGGATATGTTTCGTCAGCAGATTTGTATGGTGCTGTACCTGCAAATAATATTACTATAGAATCATTTTCAATCTTGCTCATTAATTTTTCTCTATTTTTAATGTAAAATTCCTTTTTCATAAGTATCGCCTCCAATACTTATTTTACATCATAAGAATAATAAAAAAAACCTTATCGTCAATAATACAACTAAAGATTTTACCTAATTATTGGTTAATAAATTAATTTCACTTAACTTATCATGGAGTTTTTCAAATAAAATTCCCACAACAAACCATACTGGAGTATAATCTAATCTTATTAATCCATAAATAGAAAATGGACTTCCACTATAATCCCATGGAGTTATTCCTAATATATACTTAAGTAATCCTCCGCTAATAAATTCTGTAAAAAATATTAATAGAGTATACACACCTCCTCTTGCTATAATTGATAGGTGTCTAATTCTGTTATGAACAAACTCAAGGAAAACCGCTAGTCCATATATTGGCAGCATCCAAATAGATGTATATCCTACCATATTTATGTCTCCATTAATCAAAGCCCAAAATCCATTCCAAAATACCTCCATACATAATCCACTAAGTCCATATATAATAAATCTTTTTCCCATACTTATATACTTTGCATTTAACTATTAATTATTCTTTATATCAACTTTCTAAATTTAATTTTCTGATTAAGTGATAGTTAGTTTAAAATTTTATAATTCCCTATAGAATAAAAAAAGTGCATATACTCAATATAATTAAGTACATACACTTTATAATCTATAAATACAAAAGTGATATTCTTTTGAATATCACTTTCTTTAAAATTATCTGTATCACAGATAATCTATTAGTGTCAATTATAGTCTATTAACGTTAGCAGCTTGAGGTCCTCTAGCACCTTCAGTTACTTCGAATTCAACTTTTTGACCTTCTTCTAAAGTTTTGAATCCTTCTGTTTGGATAGCTGAGAAATGTACGAAAACGTCATCTTCTCCTTCTACAGATATAAATCCAAATCCTTTTTCTGCATTAAACCATTTTACTGTTCCTATTTTCATTTAAAAATCCTCCTAAAAAAACCATTTTACTAATGTAATGAAATAATATTATCATATATATTCTCTTTTGTCAATCAATACATTATTATTAAAATATTAAATCTAATGTATTTTTAAATTCAATTATATATAACACCTCACTTCATTACATTCATATATTTTTCATTCTTATTTTTGCCATATTTTCATTTATTATTCACAAAAATAATTTTTTTTTGAAATTTGGAATATACTTCTCATTTATACAAATAATAAATTCAGAGGTGATAAAAATGCATTATATTGCTGTTGAAAAAGGATTAGACAATGTGACAGATTACTTGATACAACAAGGTTATAATATCGAAGAATTTTATGAAGGCATGAAAAGTAATCCAGAATACTTCAACAAATTTGATGCTGTAGTATCAAGTGACTTAGACAGAAATATATTACAAATAACCGATGAACGTACTACGGCTTCTGGTATCAATGCAGGTATTCTTGGAACACAAGAAGGTCTTTCTTCCGTTTCAGCAATAAATACTGGTTTAGTAAATGAAAATAACATAGGTTTACAAGAAGATTTTACTTCTGTACCAATAGTATCTGCTAATGCTATGACACCAGAACAAATCCAAGAAAAAATTGATAACTTAAAGTAATCTCAAAATATAAAGGGTTTAGTGTTTATTAATCACTAAACCCTTTATATTTTATAATTATTTTTAAATTACTAATTTATCAATAAAATTTCACCATTTTGTTACCATTATATTTATTGGTAAGTTTATACTAAATGTAATATAATGTAATAGAAAGTAATTTAAAATTTAAAAGAAAGCTGGGATAATGTTGAAACACTCAAGAAAAAAACATAAAAGAAAGTTTATTTCACTATTAATATTCTCAGTAATATTATTTTCAACTGGTTTTTTTATTGGAAATAAACATTTCAACAGTACAATTGTACAAGCTTCTAATAGTTCTGAAGATAGTAATGTTAATCTTGCTAAAGAAACTTCCTCAAATAATATAACTGATGAAAAAGCTGAAAATAATACACTTGTAAACACTAATACTGCTGAGAAGATTACATCAAAACCTGCTAGTACTTCCATTACACCAAATAGTAATTTAGATAATAATAAAAAAGCTTCAGCAGATAATGTACAAGCACCTAAGATTAAACCTACAGGAGATAAAGAAGTTTTTTTAACATTTGATGATGGTCCAAGTAAAAAAGTTACTCCTCAAATACTAAAAATTCTTGATAATTATAATGTAAAAGCTTCCTTTTTCTTAGTTGGTAGAAGTGCTAAAACCTATCCCGATTTAGTTAAAGAAGAAAAGGCTAAAGCACATGCTATATGTAACCATACTTATTCACACAATTATGGATATTTATATTCAAATCCTAATAATTTTATAAAAGACGTAAAAAAATGTGAGGATACCTTAGAAACAATATTAGGAACTGATAGCAACAAAATCATACGTTTTCCTGGTGGAGGCTTCTATAAAAAACGTGCTTCATATAGACAAATGGCTACAGACAAAGGATATAAGCATATAGATTGGCATGTAGAAACTGGAGATGCTAGAGCAAATCACGTTCCTGTAGACAAACTTTTATCAAATTTAAAAGAAGAAATGAAGAATTGCTCTGAAAAAAATAAAAAACATGTAGTTGTATTAATGCATGATATCGGAACAAAACAAACGACTGCAGATGCACTTCCACAGGTTATTGAATATTTTCAATCTCAAGGATATACCTTTAAAACTCTTGAGGAATATCCATTTTAAGAAACAAGTCAAAATTTATGACTTGTTTCTTTTTTTGCCTGTTCTCTTGCATATATATCACATAAACTATTTTCAAAATGACCACTATGCCCTTTTACCCACTGGAACTCAATATATTTATTTTCCGTAATCTTATCAAATTCTTTCCAGTATTCTATATTTTTTGCCTTTTCACCATTTGCTGTATTCCAATCATTTAGCTTCCAGTTAACAATCCATTCAGTTAATCCTTTTCTAACGTATTGACTATCTGTTATTATTCTTATTTTTTTTACATTATTTAAAACCTTTAAGCCTTTTATGGCAGCCATAAGTTCAATTAAACTACTACTCTTTATCTCTGTTTTTTCTGAATAAATATCATAATTTCCTTTTAAATCTTGTATAAGGACTGTATAAGCTCCTCTATTGTACTTCTCCATAAAACTTCCATCAGTATAAATTTTGTATATTCTCTCTTCTCCATCATCTACTACAAAACTATCATTTTGTCCATTTCGCTTATCTAAAACAACTATTTTACTTCTATCATTAAATGCTGCTACATCTTTCTCATCTCTAAGCACTATTTTTACTTTGAAACCTACAAAAAATGTATCTTTCCTTTTATTATGAAGTATCTTTCTAAGCTGATATTCATTTTGTTTCAAATATTCACCTACCCTATCCTGATTCAAAAACTCTAATTTTTTTTCATCAGGATTAAAAGATATATCTGTATAATTTTCTTCTTTATTGTCTGTTGTTATTCTTATTTTAAAATAGCCATTTACCTCTTCTATAATTTCCATTAAAAATATAAACATTTTCATACCATAACCTCTTATATAATATATTTGTATATTAATTCATTATGTACTACATATATATTCTTTTCAAGTATTTGAATGTTATAAATAAAAATAACTCTTTCCTTCTCTAGAAAAGAGTTATTCGTGTATTAAAGTCCTAAAAATTCTGTTTTTACACTATCCTTAATTTGAGATACTGGAATTCTAAATTCAGGAATTCCTTCTACATATGATCCAATTTCATATAATCCAAAATATACTACAATTTTTCCATTTTCAATATAAAATGTTTGGTTATCTGAAATACCTTTAAAGTCTTTGTATGGTGCATCCTTATCTTCATATTTTATTCCTTCTGTTTCCATATCTTTCTTCATTTCTTGTATTTGAGCTTCTATTTGTTTTTTTATCTCTTTGTTTATAGTTTCTTTATAGTTAACCCCATGTTTAAATAAATCTTTCAAAGCTATTTCTTTTCCTGTTTTAAGATCTATATTTGTAGTTCTTTTTTCAAAGTTTCCATGAGCACCACCTGTATATTGATAGTAATCAACAGAAATACTTAGTAAATCATTTTCATTATAATTTACTGTATAATTTGTAGCTGCATCATATGGATGTATTTTCCATCCTTGTTTTTTTGCTTCCTTTTCCCATTCTTTAGCTTCTTTTTGTATTTCATTTTTAAAATTCGTTATATCTTTTTCAAAAGTATCATTTAACTTTTTTTGTAGTTTTGTATCTCTAATTCCTTCTATTACAGGAATTCTTAAATCTGATAAAAAAGCTTTATCTTTACTTCTTATTTTTTTTGCCTTAACCTTTATAGGGGCATATTTAACATTTATTTCTTTTTTCATACCTTTTTTAAAAGAAGAAAAAGGAATCTTAAATGGTTGAATACCTGCTGCGTATGGTGCAATTTCATATAATCCATAATATACTACGATGTTTCCATCTTCTATATAAAAAGATTGATTATTTGAAATTGTATTTACTACATCTAAAGATCCCTTAAAATACATATTTTTATTTGATTTCATATTTACTTCTATTTGTTTTTTTATCTCTTTACTGATTATTTCCTTATAATTTTCTCCTTCATAGAAGAAATCTTTTAGTGTAGCTTCATTTCCTGTATCAATATCTATATTAAAAGTTTTTTGTACTGTATTACCATGAGCTCCGCCAGTATATTGATAATAAATAACTGAAATACTTAATAAGTTATTTTGATTATTATGGACTTTATAATATACATTAGCAACGTATGGTCTCATTTGCCAGTCTTTATCTTCTTTTGAATATTCCAACTCTTCTTTTGCTAATTCTTCTAATTCTTCTTTAAATTCTATTATTCCCTCTTCTAACATAGCGTTTATTTTCTTTTGTATAGATTTATCCTTCATTCCATCTAATACAGGAATCTTTATATTTACATCTATTGCTTCATTTTTATATTTAATTTCTTTAGCTTTAATATTAACAGCAGCTTTTGAATTCTCCCCCATCTTATTAACTTTAATTTCAATTGCCTTAGGATTTTCTTGTGCAAATGCATAAGATGTATTTCCTAACCCTAAAAGACCAATTAGTCCTAAGCACATTACTTTTTTCATTTATAACATTCCTTTCATTTAATGTTTTATTACCGTTGACATTTATTAGTATACTATCTTTATCTTTTAAATAGTTACAATAAAAAAACAAAATGATTACAATTTGGTAATTATTCTATTAACTATAATTGTATACTTGTTTAAAAAATATACCAAATATTTATAATAAATTTAAATTGTGATACAATATTTTAATATGATGCAATTAAATCCATAAGTAGCTTTATACTTAATTTAATAGATTATTGTGAAATGGATATATTAATTATTAATACATTTTATAAAAAATAATAATATTAAACTAAAGGAGAAACAACATGAGCAATAAAGAAATAAAAATAGCTTTGCTTAAAGAAGAATTAAATGAATTTAAAGAAAGCATGAAATACCAATATGGTGAAAATTATATGGATTATCCTGAAGTTACAGCACGAATAGAAGTTATAGAAAATATGATAAAGGCTGTAGAAGCATCTAATTAATTAATTTATACTAACTCCAAATACAATTAAAGAATAGCTATTTTCTTATTTAGAAAAAGCTATTCTTTTTATTTTAGATGTAACACTTCTGTAAACTATGTTCTATAACTTATTTGTATAATTATGATATACACTAGCTATATATTGGAGGTATAAAAGATGAAACGCAAACTTTTTATAGGAGTATGTATAATGATGCTTCTTACATCTTGCGGTAAAAGTCAAAATATATGTGGAAGTGATATTAAAAATGAACACTCTGCTTCAGATATAGGTTCAATTAAATCTTCGGAACTTTTAAAAGATATAAAATCTTCTAAAGAACAGGAAGATATAATGAATGAATTTAATAAGCTCATTAATAATAAAGATATATCAGAAAAGATAATTATTAACTTTGTTGATTCTAATATTAAAGGTCTTTCTAAGGATAAGGCTTCAAAATTAGTTTTAGGAATAGAACAAGTGCAGCAGAAAAATTATGAAAAAAGAATTCAAAGCGCTTTTACAGGTGATATTCAAACAAAAATAGCTAAAGATTTCATGGATAAAAAAAGCATTACTGTTTTAGATAATATAAAAAATTTAGATAATGTAAAAGATATTGAGTTAAAAAAATACTTATCCGAAATTCTTGAATGCGGTTATAAAATTATAACTACAGAAGGGCAATACTATCCTATACAAAATTATGAGTATCTAAAAAAATATAATGGCTATGTTACGGATGACATTAAAGAATATATAGAGATAGCAGCTGTAGATTCTAACCAACCTCCAACATCAGATGCGGCTCTTATTATTTCTTGGGATGAAGTTTTTAGAAGAGCAATAAGAAGTGAAGATTTTTTAAAAAAATACCCTACTTCAATTAAATCTAAAAAAATAAAAGAAAACTATCTTTTTTATGCAGCAACATATCTATATGGTACAAATAATTCACCTGATTTTGATTATATTAACAACAAACTATCAAATAAGGTTCTAGAAAGTTATAAAAATGTATCTTCTAAATATGCTGAAAGTGATTTATCCAAAATTATAGAAGAATATATAGTTATTATAAAGAAAAATAACTATACGTTAACAGATGAAGTAGAAAATTATAGAAAAAATGCTTTGAATAGCTTAGAAAAACTATATAAATATTAAATAAAAAATATACCGAATAATTTAAATTTATCCGGTATATTTTTTACATATTAATTTTTTCTAAAAACTCTCCTACCTTTTCATCATATTGTTCTTTATTCTTCCAGTAAGCTTGTGCATGAGCTGCATTAGGTGCTATGTATATATCCTTTATACCCTTTTTCACAGAATACATTTCTTTACTCATACTTGTTGGAACAAAATCATCATTCTCTCCATGTATAAATAAAATAGGTGTTTCTACATTCTCTAAAGCTTTTATTGGAGAAACTTCAGTAAATCTCCACCCTGCTCTTATCTTGATTATAAAACTTACTAAGTTAAGTAAAAGAGGTATCTTTTCTAATTTATATTTGAGTTTTAATTGATGCTTCATCAATACATTCATATCTGAATAGGCACAATCTGCAATACAAAATTTAATCCTTGGGTCTATAGCCACATTTTCAAGTACAATTCCTCCTCCCATAGACTCTCCATGTAGCCCAACTTTGCATTTCTCTCCAAACCTTTGAAATATCCAATCTGTCCATGCCTTTAAATCGTCTTTTTCATAATACCCAAAAGAAGTATTCTTTCCTCCACTTAATCCATGATATCTATGATTATATATTAAAACATTAAAATCTCTTTTTAAAAATAAGTTCATATATTTTATAGAACTGTATAAAGAACATGTAAAACCATGACAGATAATAATAAATTTTTTAGAATCTTTAACTGAAAAAAATAATCCTTGAAGTTTATAACCATGAAGTGAATCAATATAAACTTCTTCCTTTTCCAGCTTATTAAAATCTTTCTCTATTATCTTACCTCTTTGTATTTCCCTATCATACATTTCTTCATAACTAATTTTTTTAGGATATATGATAAGATTAGAAAAATATATTCCTATAATAATAATGATTAAAAATATTATTATTATTATACTCCACACCATTTCGCTCTCCCCCCTATATATTGTTTAGATTATTTTTATTGTCTTAAATTTCACTTTAAAAAGAAGCTAGTATAAAATTATCTACTAGCTTCTTCTCTTAAATCTTATTCTCTTTTCTCATATTAATCAACCCCTGAATAGCCATAACATAACCATAACTTCCAAATCCGCAAATTTGTCCAATACATGCTGGTGCTGTAACTGATTTATGTCTATATTCTTCTCTCGCATGAATATTACTTATATGTACTTCTACGGTTGGAATTTTTACAGCCATTAAAGCATCATAAATTGCTATGCTATAGTGAGTATATGCCCCCGGATTTATTATAATTCCATCGTATTTATTATAAGCTTCTTGTATATAGTTTATTATTTCTCCCTCTATATTACTTTGTACTATATCTATTTCCTGATTTAGTTCTTTACCTTTTTCCTTTAAGTATTCACACATACCTTCATAAGTTTTACTTCCATATATATGTTTTTCCCTAATTCCTAGCATATTAAGATTAGGTCCATTTATTATCAATATTCTCAAGAATTTCACCCCTTTCTTGTAAATTATATTTTTTATATTCTAAATTTCTTTTAAATATGATATAATCTTCTCCTTGGCGTCTTTAATACTTCCATCATTTATTATTTCATAATTACAATACTTTTTATATAAATGATATCTTTCCTCATAAAGCTTATACAATTTTTCTTTTCCACTTATCAACAGTGGACGGCTAAAGATATCCACATCTGTGAATATCTTTTCAATCGATCTGTTGATAAAAATAACGATTCCGTTAGATTGTAGCAATTGTATATTTTCAGAATTTTTAACCACTCCACCACCAGTAGCTATAATTTGAGGACATTTTCTACTTACTTCCTCCACAACCTCACTCTCAATTTGTCTAAAATACGCCTCTCCACTTTTAAAAATCTCAGGAATACTTTGCCCTGTTTTTTCAACTATATACTCATCTATATCACAAAAGTTCATATTCAATTCTTTAGCTAATTCTTTTCCTATAGTACTTTTTCCACAGCCTGGCATTCCTATTAACACTATATTTTTATCTAAATCTCTCATATTCTTACCCCATTATTAATTAAGTTCTATAGTTTACTATCTACAATACTATGAATTTTATCCACAATTTTACTATCCACTTTTATACTGTTCCACAATTCCTCCGCCTTTACTGCTTGATCAACAAGCATATATAAACCATTTATCACTTTTAATCCCGTTTCTTTTGCATACTTTAAAAATAAAGTTTCCTTTGGATTATATATTAAATCAATAGCTATATTAAATTTTGAAATAATATCTTTACTTAATGGAGAATTTTCAATATTAGGATACATACCACAAGGAGTAGAATTAATAACTATATCCAAACGATTTACACTATTAAGTTCTTCATAAGATATTACTTTAAAGTCCTTAAATTTTGTCTTGCCCTCTTCTTTATTTCTGCTAACTAAAATAACTTCATCCACACCATTATCAATAAGATATTGAAGTACTGCTCTTGCTGCACCACCAGTTCCTAGAATTACTGCCACCTTATTATTTAGGTTTACATTAAACCTATTAAGCATCATACCAAAACCATAATAGTCAGTGTTGTACCCTATACTTTTTCCATTTTTTAAGCATATAGTATTCACTGCACCTATCTTTTCAGCTTCTTCTGAAATACTATCTAAAAACTTCATAACTTCAACCTTATAAGGTATAGTTACATTTACACCTCTTACTTTAAGTGCTTTTAATCCAGCTACCGCATCCACTAAATTTTTTTTTTCAACCTCGAAAAGTTGATAATGTCCATCTATTGATATTTTCTTAAAAATTTCAGAATGTATTTGTGGTGAAAAGCTGTGAGTTAGTTTTTCTCCTAAAAGACCATATAAACTTTTCAACTTATTCCTCCCCTTTTTCAATAACTAACCATTATTATGCGCTTTATAATTACCAAGTAATTTAAAATCACAGCTATTATTTTTAATTAATTCAATTGCATCCTTTACAACTTCATCATTTAAATTACCTTCAAAATCAATATAAAAAAAATACTCCCAAGACCTACCTACAATAGGTCTTGACTCTATTTTTAACATACTTAAATTATTTTCTGCAAAGATACTTAAAATATTATACAAAGAACCTGCTTTGTGAGGAAGTGTGAATAAAATACTAATTTTATTGTAGTCATCCTCTAATTCTAAATTTTTACCTATAATTATGAACCTAGTGTAATTATTTTTATTATGATTTATATTAGGTTTAATTATGTTCAACCCATACACTTCAGCTGCTTTTTTACTTCCTATGGCAACCTTATGTTTACAATTTTCATTTTTTATTAGCTCAGCACTAGTTGCTGTATTTTTATAGGGTATACATTTCCATTCAGGATAATTTTTTAGAAATTCGCTGCTTTGGCTAAAAGCTTGGGAATGAGAATACGCTTCCTTTATGTCTTCTATTTTACTTCCCTTTATTCCCAATAAATTATGGTCTACTTTTATAATTCTTTCTCCAACTATAAAAAATCCATATTCTCTTAAAAGGTCATATATTTCTGCTATTCCTCCAGTAGATGAATTTTCAATAGGAAGAACTCCATAATCTATTTCATCCTTCTTTAATGCTTCAAAAACATCTTCAAAATTCTCTACATTATACGTAGGTATATCTTCTCTAAAATACTCTAAAAGTGCCTGTTCACTAAATGATCCCTTTACACCTTGAAACCCTATCTTAATTTTCTCTTTTTTAGGTGAACGCGCTGAAAATTTCAGTTGATTATCTTTTAAATAAGAATTATATTGAAAAAGTTCTTTTGATTGAAGCTTTCTGCTAATACTCATGGTACTTTTTAAAAATTCTCCTAAGGCTCCTTTAAAGCTCTTATTTTCTAAATGGTGTATATTCTTTTCTACAACTTCATCTTCTCTATTTTTATTTAATATAGGTATACTATTGTTTTTTTTGTATTGTGCTACCTTTAATACAGTTTTCATTCTCTTCTCAAATAATTTTGTTAATTCTTCATCTATAGTATCAATTTCTTTTCTTAGCCTTTCTAATTCCTTCAAAATACATCCCCCTTTCCCCCTATAATTTGTCACTATTTTATTTCTTAAAATTTTTACTGTGAAATCAAATCTAGTATTCCCATAGCAGTTACTGCTTCTACCACCGGTACAGCCCTTTGAACAATACATGGATCATGTCGTCCTTCTATTTCAATAGTAGTATTCTCTTTTGTTTCTATATTTATTGTTCTTTGAACTTTTGCTATAGACGGAGTAGGCTTAAATGCTGCTCTAAATATTATAGGCATTGAGTTTGTAATTCCGCCTAGTATACCTCCATTATTATTGGTATAGGTCTTTACTTTCCCCTCTTCTATACAAATTTCATCATTTGCCTTTGAGCCTCTCATTTTTGAAATATCGAATCCAGCTCCAAATTCAACTCCCTTTACAGCAGGAATTGAAAAAAGAAGATGAGATAGAACACTTTCTACAGAGTTGAAAAATGGTGAACCTATTCCCGTAGGAAGATTTAATACTGCACATTCAACTATACCACCTAAAGAATCCTTCTCCTCTTTTGCTTTTAATATCTCATTCTTCATCTTTAATCCTATTTCTTCATTTATTACAGCAAATTCCTTATAAGAAAGTTCTTTAAGCAGCTCTTTTTCTATATTTACTCCATCAAAATATTCTTCTTCTATTTCACCTATACTCTTTATATGACTTCCTATTGCAATACCTTTTTTTCTTAAAATCTGCTTTGCTACAGCTCCAGCAAAGACTATAGGTGCAGTAAGTCTTCCTGAAAAGTGTCCTCCTCCTCTATAATCATTAAAACCGCTGTATCTAATATTACCTGTATAATCAGCATGAGATGGTCTCATAATATTTTTTATCTTTGTATAATCTTTCGAACGCTTATCGCTATTTCTAATTATTGCACATAGAGGAGTTCCTGTTGTTCTATTATTAAAATATCCACTTAAAATTTCAAATTCATCTTTTTCATTTCTTGCAGTAGACATTTTATTTCTTCCTGGTGCACGTCTTCTCATCTCTCTATTTATTTCTTCTATATCTAACTCTATTCCAGACTCAAGCCCATCTATAGTTATTCCTATAGCTTCTCCATGAGATTCACCAAAAATAGAAAATCTTATATTATTTCCCCAGATTCCACTCATCTATTTTTCCTCCTAGATTCTTAAAATCTGTCCAAAAATCTGGATAAGATTTTTTTACTGCATCACTATTCGTTATTATAAGTGGTTCCTCACATTTTATAGAGGCAACCGCCATTGCCATGGCTATTCTATGGTCGTTCCAGCTATCTACTTTTCCACCTTTTAAGCTTTTTTTACCTCTAATTATTAAGCCATCCTCTAATTCTTCAACATCTCCACCTATTTTATTAAGTTCAGATGCTATTGCATTTAATCTATCACACTCTTTTATACGAAGTCTCTTTGCATTAACTATCTTTGTAGTTCCTTCGCTTAAAGCTGCCATAACAGTAAGTACAGGAACAAGATCTGGACATTCTGAAGCATCAATAACTATACCTTTTGTACTAGATGACTTAGCCTCTATGTAATTCTTATTTATAGATATATCTGCCCCCATTTTCTTTAATATATCTACAATAACCTTATCTCCTTGCAGCGAATTAATATTTAAATCTTCACATTTTAAGCTATCTCCTAACGCACCGGCTACAAGCCAAAAAGCTACTTGTGAAAAATCTCCTTCAACTCTGTAATCTCTATTACTATACTTTTGATTTCCCTTTATATAAAATTCTTTATAATCTTTATTTTCTATTTTTACTCCAAACTTATTTAATGTATCAATTGTTAAATCTACATATCCTTTAGACTCTAATTCTGTAGTTATTATTATTTTAGAATCTCCATCTAAAAGTGGAAGTGCAAACATAAGCCCTGTTATAAATTGCGAACTTATATCCCCTTTTACTCTAAACTCACCTGGTTTTAACCCACCTTTTATTTTTAATGGAAGCTCTCCATTATTTGTTTCATAATATATATTTTGTTTTTCAAATATTTCATAATATACATCTAAAGGACGAGAAACTAATTTTCCTCTTCCCTTAAAAGTAACTTCACCTTCTGCAAGCAAAGCTATTGGAATTAAGAATCTCAAAGTAGAACCAGATTCTATGCAATCCACAGTATTATTTAATAGAGATAATTGTTCATTTCCTTTTATATTTAACCTTACCCTTTTCTCAGCTTGTGTATTCTTCTCTTCTTTTATATTTTCTTCTTTTATATTTTCTTCTTTTATATTTTCTTCTTTTACCTTTATCTCTACTCCTAACCCTTCCATAGCTTTAGATGTAGCTGTAATATCATCAGAAAATATAATATTATCTATATTACTTTCTCCTTCTGCAAATCCTGCACATATTACCGCTCTATGTGCCAAACTCTTTGAAGGAGGAACTTTTACATTTCCTTTTAATACCCCTGGATAAATTATTACACTCTCCAACTCATCATCTCCTTTAAATAAATTTAATGATTTCTTCCTTATTTATCTTTTTTATAACCCCTTCTCCTATATAATTAAGAAGTATTACATTAATAAATTCTCCTTTATTTTTCTTATCTAAGTTTATAGCTTCTAATATTTTATCTTTATCTTCAAAATTAATTTTGTATTGTAATTTATACTTTTTCAGTATGTGCTTTATATTTTCACAAGTTCCTTTTTTAGTTATACCCATATCTTCACTTTTTTTAGTTATAGCATACATCCCTAAAGCTACAGCCTCTCCATGAGTATATTTTTCAAAATTAAAATACTTCTCAATAGCATGCCCTATAGTATGCCCAAAATTTAAAAGCATTCTATCTCCTGTATCCTTCTCATCCTTTTCTACTACTTCTTTTTTTATGCTGCAGCAGGCATAGATTATATCTTCCATATGATAAAATAAGTCTTCTTCTCCATCATACTTTAATAAATCATCAAATAAATTCTTATCTTTTATACACCCATACTTTATTACTTCTGCCATCCCATCATATAAAAATCTTTTATCTAATGTTTTTAATACATTAGGGTCTATAAATACAGCCTTCGGATGATAAAAATTTCCTACTAAATTTTTGCCTCTAGGTAAGTCTACTGCAACTTTTCCTCCTATACTACTGTCTATCTGAGCTAAAAGTGAAGTTGGTATTTGAATAAAAGGAATACCTCGCAGCAAGGTAGCTGCTGCGAATCCTGTTAAATCACCTATAACTCCTCCACCAAGAGCAATTATTAAGTCTCCTCTTGTAATTCCAAAATCTAATAATTTATCATAAACTTTTAATAATACATCAAATGATTTGCTCTTTTCACCTGGTTTTAATACAATTTTGAACACTTCAAAATTATTCTCTTCTAACTTATTTTTTACTTTCTCTCCATAAAACTTATCTACATTTTCATCTGTTATTATTGCAATCTTTTTATTTGTGGATATCTTTTTTATCTCTTCTCCTATAGAATCAATCAAACCCTTTTTAATATAGATAGGATAACTATTTTCAATAAGATTTATCCCAAGTTCCTTCAACTAGGACATCTCCTTTCGCTTCTTGCTTGCTTTTTCCATAATTTCTGAAAGTAATTCTTTTTCTTCATTTATTATAGCATTTTTAATCTTTTTTATATTTTCTTCAAATATTTCTATTTCCCTGACTAAGTTTTCTTTATTTCCTGTAAAAAGCTCAGTCCACAAATCAGAATTAATCTGTGCAATTCTTGTAAGCTCTCTATAGCTATCCCCTGTAAATAATCCTGTCTCTACTCCTAAATTATCACTATTAACCAAAGATACTGCTATAACATGTGGAAGTTGACTTGTAAACCCTATAATTTTATCATGTTTTTCTGGACTAATACTCATTACGTTTTTAAATCCTATTTTTTTTACAAGCTCTTCTACAAATCTCAAATTTTTTTCTTTATTTCTTTCTGTAGGAGTTATTATATAATTAGCTCCTTTAAATACATCCTTTGATGCAAACTTTAATCCTTTCTGCTCACGTCCTGCCATTGGATGTCCAAAAACAAAATCTATATCATCTCTCAATATACTATTTACTTCTTTTATAAATTCACTTTTAATTCCTGTTACATCGGTAATTACCGCTCCATTTTTAAAATTATTAATATTGTCTTTCACAAATTTTTCAACTAATTTAGGGTATAAGCATATTATTACTAAATCTGATTCTTTTAAAGGAATATCTGCCTCTAAATATCCTTTATCTATAATCCCTATTTTTTCAGCATCATCAATAGCTTTTTCATCTATATCTACAGCATAAATTTTCTTAGGATTTAATTCTTTAAGAGCCATGGCATAAGACCCACCTATGAGTCCTAAGCCAATAATAGTAATATTTAAATCTAACTTATCCACATATATCCCCTCCATTAGATTTCTTTATCCACAGCTTGTGCAACTACTCTTAATGAATTCATCAATGAGTCGAATTTTTCTGGTTTTAATGATTGTGCTCCATCACTTTTTGCATTTACTGGATCATTGTGTACTTCTATCATAAGTCCATCTGCTCCAACTGCTACTGCTGCTTTAGCTAAAGGTTCTACAAGCCACCACATTCCTCCAGCATGACTTGGGTCTATTATTATAGGCAAGTGACTTAATTTTTTTATTACAGGTACAGCACTTAAATCCAGTGTATTTCTTGTATATGTTTCAAAAGTTCTTATTCCTCTTTCACAAAGAATTACATTGTCATTCCCCTCTGACATTATATATTCTGCGGACATTAAGAATTCTTC
Source organism: Clostridium ganghwense (assembly GCF_026735165.1). Classification (GTDB taxonomy): domain Bacteria; phylum Bacillota; class Clostridia; order Clostridiales; family Clostridiaceae; genus Clostridium_H; species Clostridium_H ganghwense. The sequence continues at coordinate 1,116,123 of NZ_JAPQES010000001.1, forward strand.
AATAGTAGCTGATAGACCTCTTTTTAAAAGAATTGGTTTTTTTGTTTTTCCAAGCTCCTTTAAAAGATCAAAGTTCTGCATATTCCTTGCACCTACTTGTATTATGTCAACATCTTCAACAAATCTTTCTACCAATTTTGGAGACATAATCTCAGTAACTATAGGTAATCCAGTTTTTTCTCTTGCTGCCTTTAATATTTCTAATCCTCTTTCTCTCATGCCTTGGAAGCTGTATGGTGAAGTTCTTGGCTTGAAGGCACCTCCTCTTAAAAAACCTGCCCCTGATTCTTTAATTTTTTCAGCAATTCCTATAAGCTGTTCTTCACTTTCTACTGAACAAGGCCCTGCCATTACAGCAAGCTTAGTATCCCCAATAATTCTATCTCTTACTTGAATTTTAGTACCCTCTGGATGGAAAAGTCTATTTGCCTTTTTGTAAGGTTCTTGTACATGTAATACTTTATCAACATCTTCATCTGCCCCAATTTGACTTGGATTAATTGCACTTGTATCCCCTAATAAGCCAAGAACACAATATTTATCTCCCTGCCAAAGATTAACTTTAATTCCTCTCCCACTTAATTTTACCTTTATTTCTTCAATTCTTTCCTTTGATGTACTAGGTTTCATTACAATAATCATAAAATAGCCTCCCTTTTATATTTTTATAAAATTTTATAAAAAAAGAAGACTCATTAATGAGTCTTCTTTAAAAAACTTATTATTATATAAATTGTACAGTTAATAAACTATTTATTACAATTTAGATACAATAATTATATATACTAAGCCACTCATTAGAAATAGGAATTTTTATTTTTTTGCAGAACCAAAAGCCAGCGCTAAAGTAAAAGCCCAAGCTAAAGTAAAAATAAAATTGTTCTACTATTCCCTTTCCAATAAGATTTTGCATTTGATTTTTCCTCCAATTTTTATCTGAATTTTAGTTATTGTGTTAAATTATATCACTTTTTTTCATCATGTCAATATAGAATATTTATAAAATTCAAAATTTCATTAACATTTTTGTCCGTTAGTTAATATAATATAGTAACTCCACATTACCCCAAATTAGACAAGCTACATCATCCTATATATAGGAGGTGATTTCTTAATGGGAAGTGGTTTAATATTCCTACTAATAATTTTAGCTAAATGCGGTTGCGGCCGCGGTTTTGGACGCGGTGGCGGTTATGGTGGTGGTTACGGCTACGGTGGAGGCTACGGCGGCTACGGTGGAGGTTGCGGCTGTGGTTGTAATAAAGGTTGTTGTGACCCTTGCTGTAATTCTTGTTGTGACCCTTGTTGTAATTCTTGTTGTGATCCTTGTTGTGATTGTTGTAAGAAAAAGCATCATAAACATCATAAAGATTGTTGTTGCTGCTGTAAGAGTGGTTACGGATCTGGTTACGGTGGCGGTTACGGCGACGGTTATGGTTGTGGCTCTGGTTGCGGCTCTGGTTGCGGCTCACTCTTTGACTGGTTCTGCTGTTAGTAAATATAATTTTGTAATATAAAAGGTTATAGGATTAGAAAACTAATCCTATAACCTTTATTTAATTAATCTTTTATTTAATTAACCCTTTTTCTTTTAAGAAATTTTCAGCAACATCTCTAGGTTCTTCACCTAATTTATCTACCTTATAGTTGAGTTCTCTCATTACATCGTCATTTATTTGTCCTTCTAATTTGTTTAAAAGCTCTTTTAATTCAGGATATTTTTCAAGAGCATCTTGTCTAACAATTGGTACTGCATAATATGGTGGGAAGAAATGTTTGTCATCTTCTAATGTTTTTAAATTAAAAGCTTTTAATAAACCATCTGTAGAAAAAGCATCAATAACATCAGATTCTTTATTATTTACAGCTGTATATCTTAATCCTCCATCTACCGGTTTTAAACTTTTAAAATTAGTATTATATAATTTTTTCAATCCTTTGTATCCATCATCCCTATCCGAAAATTCCATAGTACATCCTAAAATTAATTTATCACTTATCTTTGCAAGATCAGATGTTGTTTTAAGATTATAGTTTTCAGCTGTATCCTGTCTTACTGCTAACACATAAGTATTGTTGAAACCTAAAGGATCTAACCATTCTATACCATATTCTTTATGAAAATAATCTTTAACTATGTTATAAGTTTTTTCTGAATCATTTATAGGATCTCTTTGCATAATACTTACAAGTCCTGTACCTGTATATTCTACATACATATCAACATCGCCAGACTTCATAGCTTCCCAAATTACACTTGAACCTCCCAGATTCAACTTCCTTTCAACCTTGATATCTGTATTCTTCTCTACCAAAGTTGCAAACATATTACCTAAAATTAACTGTTCACTATAATTTTTAGACCCTATTACCAAAGTATTTTCTTTTCCATTAATTTTATATCCTACTGTACCTACTGCAATAGTAATTACTAAAACTGTAGCAGTAACCAATGCTGCTTTTCTTTGTTTATCACTTCTTCTTTTTCTTCTCTTTCTTGTCTTTCTGACTTTGTTCCCATTTGCTTTTATTCCTTCTGGAACAACTGCCTCCTCGATCTTTCCAATTATATAATCCATTATAAGAGCAAGTATACATGCAGGTATAGCGCCTGATAAAATCATGTAATTATCTACTCTTTGAACTCCTGTAAATACTAAATAACCAAGACCACCTGCTCCTATAAATGCTGCTATTGTCATAAGTCCAACCGCTGTAACTGCAGCTATTCTTATACCTGCCATAATAACAGGAAGAGCTAAAGGTAATTGCACCATTTGAAGAGTTTGTCTCCCTGTAAGTCCCATTCCCTTAGCTGCTTCAATCATATCAGGATTTATATTTTTTAATCCCGTATAAGTATTCTTTACTATTGGAAGTAAGGAATATAAAAATACCATAACTATAGCAGGGGTACTCCCTATTCCTATAACAGGAATTAAAAATCCTAAAAGAGCCAGACTAGGAATTGCTTGTATTACATTAGCTATACCTAATATCGGAGTTGCTAATTTCTTTTTTCTTGTTATTAATATTCCAAGAGGTACTCCAACCAATATAGCAACTATAACAGCAGCTATAGTAAGCCCTAAATGTTGTAATAGTAGTTCGCCCACCTGATCACTTTTATTTAAAAAATACGAAAAAAATTCTTTCATTATAGGCCTACCTCCTCTTCATCTAGAAATTGTCCACTTAGAACATTAATAAGACTGCTTCTAGTTATAAGTCCTAATAATTTATTGTTGTCATCTACTACTGGAATATATCCAACATTTTTTTCATTCATTATCTTTAGCACATCTACAATTGAATCATCTTTATGAGCAGCGATAACATCTTTTTCCATTATATCGTTCAATGTTAGTTTTTTCTCTCTATTTTTTCTTATATCTTTTAAAGTAGCTATCCCCTGAAGTTCGTTATTTTTATCTACAACTAAAATACTATCAACATGTCTTTCATTCATTATCTCTATAGCCTGAAGTATAGTTCTAGTTCCTATAGTTTTCACAGGATTTTCAATTACTATATCTTCAGCTTTTATAAATTCTGGTTGATTCCAAATTCTATTCTTCCCTATAAATTCCTCAACAAATCCATGAGAAGGATTTTTTAAGATTTCCTCTGGAGTATCATATTGAAGAATTACGCCATCCTTCATTATGCATATTCTATCACCTAATTTTAATGCTTCATCCATATCATGAGTAACGAAAACTATTGTCTTTTTTAACTTCTGCTGCAAGTTAAATAATTCATCTTGAAGTGCATTTCTTGTTATCGGATCAAGAGCACTATATGGTTCATCCATCAATATAATTTCTGGATCTGTAGCAAAGGCTCTAGCAACTCCAATTCTCTGTTGTTGTCCACCACTTAACTCACTTGGATATCTATCTATATATTCTTCTGGCTCTAGACCTACCATCTCTAATAATTCAAAAGTTCTCTTTCTTATTTCTTCTTCATCCCATTTTTTTAAGTAAGGTATTAGACCAATATTATCTCCTACTGTCATATGTGGAAATAAACCTGTTTGTTGTATAACATATCCCATATTTCTTCTAAGTTCTATAGTGTCTTTTTTGCCTATATCTTCACCATTCACTAAAATTTGTCCTGATGTCGGTTTTATTAATTTGTTTAACATTTTTAATGTAGTCGTCTTTCCACATCCACTAGGTCCTATAAGTACAACTAATTCACCTTTATTTATGTGTAAATCAATGTTTTTTAAAACATGACTATTTTTAAAAGACTTTTTAATATTTTTAAGCTCTATCATACTTTTCCCCCTTTTTATATACACATTCGCCATTAAAATACTTTATTTAAAATTAATACAATTTATAAACAAACAACTTATTATTTACCTAAAGTTGTATCTAAAAACAACTTTAGTTTAACATATAAGTTGTTTGTTGTCAAACACCAATGTAATTTTCTTACAATTAATTAGTACTTAAGATATTTATATATTCTTTGTATTGCCTCTTCTTCACCAACTACTAAAATAATATCATCCTCTTCAAATTCTAAATAAGGTCCAGGAGATATAATTACTTTATTATTTCTTCTTACCCCCAAAATTGTCGCACCTGTATTTTGCCAAAATCTACTCTCACCTATACTTTTACCTATGATATGAATATCTTTACGTATCTCTATTTCTCTTGGCTGTATTAAATCATAACTACTATATTTATATGAATAATCTATAAGTTTTTCATTTATTTCTTGTATTTTATACTCTATACTCTTCCTTTCCTCAAGTAATTTTTTTATAGTATTTCTTAATGTACCTATACTTTCTTTTTCTTTAAAATTACTTACAAATTCATGAGCTTTTTCACTAGAAAGTATAATTACTCCCTTGCCCTTACTTACCTCAACAACCTTCTTATCTTCAAGTAACTTCACAGCTTTTCTTATAGTTTCAGGAGATACATTGTATTCACAAGCTAATACAGACCTACCTCTAAGCTTCTCTCCTTCTAATAACTGGCCTTTGTAAATTCTTCCTGCAATATCTACTGCTATTTTGTTATATCTAGGTGTTTCTGTTCTTACAACCATTTTACCCTCCCATGAAACAATCTCTAATTAATAACAAGTTGTATCTTTTAAAATATATCATATATATTACTTATTTGTCAAATATTTCAAAAACAACAGAATGTTTTGCTGCAAAAAAACTTAAAATTAAAATGACCTAAATATAGAATTTATCTATACTTAGGTCATTTCATTATTTTATTCCTAAAAAGGTTTTTATCCTATCCGCTATCCCATTATATCCTACTACTAAAAGTTTATCTCCTTCTTTAAACTCTAAATAAGGTCCTGGAGATATTAAAACTTCTTCATTTCTTTTTACTCCTATTATTGTACCACCAGTATTATGCCAAAATTGACTTTCTCCTATAGTCTTTCCTAATACAGTAGATGAAGATGTCAATTCTACTTCGATAGGATCAATTAGCTCTGTGTTTCTGAATCTATATGAATAATCTATAATTTTTTCATTTACTTCTTGGATCTGCTTTTCTATATTAGTTCTGTCCTGAAGTAATTTTCTCATATTAGTTCTTAATGCACCTATACTTTCTTTTTCCTTAAAGCTTTCAACAAATGCATAAGCTTGTTTTGTAGATTTAATTATTACTCCACTGCCCTTATTTACCTCTACTACCCCTTTATCCTCAAGTAACTTCATTGATTTTCTAATAGTTTCAGGGGAAACATTATACTCACTTGCTAAAATTGATCTTCCTCTTAATTTTTCTCCTTCTTGTAAATACCCTTTATATATTCTTAGCGCAACATCTACTGCTATCTTTATATAACGCGGCATTTCTACACGTTCACCCATGCTAAACCCTCCAAAAACACTGTTATAATCATATTTATATCATGTTTGCATATATGATTATAACACAAACCGCATTCTTTGGAAAAAAATTATTTAGACAACCATTCGTTCACTCCACTTTCCACATCTATCTCCAAAACATCCTACTATAGAATTTCCATCTTTAATATTTACTACTTCACATCTATTTGGACATCCTTTACATTCAAAACTTGCAGATACAAATTTTCTCTCAGCAATGTCAAAACCTTTAAAATTAGTTTTTCCAACTTTCTTTACAGCTTCTGCTCCAATCATAGCTGCTCCTATAGCACCCATAACATCATAATTTTGAGGAACATAAACATTAAAACCTAACGCATTTTCAAAAGCCTTCTTTATTCCTTTATTTGCTGCAACTCCACCTTGGAAAAATACCTTTTGTTCTATGTCTTTTCCCTTTGCTACATTGTTTAAATAGTTTCTTACAAGAGCCTCACATAGTCCCATAATTATATCAGATTGATCATAACCCAACTGTTGCTTATGTATCATATCTGATTCTGCAAAAACTGCACATCTGCCAGCAATTCTTACTGGTACATTTGCTTTCAATGCATAATCTCCAAATTTTTCAATAGGAATTTCTAATCTTTCAGCTTGCCTGTCAAGAAAAGAACCTGTTCCAGCTGCACAAACTGTATTCATTGCAAAATCTGTTACAACTCCATCCTTTAAAGTTATTATTTTAGAATCCTGACCACCTATTTCTATTATAGTCCTTACATCTTTATCAACATAAAGTGAAGCTATGGCATGAGCTGTAATCTCATTTTTAACTGCATCTCCGCCTAGTAGAGCAGCAGCAATATGCCTTCCACTTCCAGTAGTACCAACAGATTGTATTTGCTTACTATCATATTTATCGATTAACATTTTTAATCCTTCTTGCACAGCATTTATAGGCTTTCCTTTTGTCCTTAAATATATTTTTTCAACAACTTTCATAGAATTATCTATAAGTACAACATCAGTACTTACTGAACCAACATCAACACCCATATAATACATTTTTCCCTTTTCTCCTTTCAAGTAAATCTAGAAATGCTTCTATTCTTGTAATATAACCGCCTTCTCCTGTCATTTCATCTACCACAAGGCTCATTATAGGAAAATCTTTATCTTTTGATATCGATGGAAGTATTGCCTTTGATATAATTTCAGGCATGCATCCCATAGGAAATATTTGAATAGCTCCGTCTAACTTGCTTCTATGAGCCATTACGGCCTCACCTATACATTCTCTCGCATGACCTCCTATGTAATAAGGCAAATATTCTTTTGATGCGAGCCTTAAATCAACAGAATTAGCATTTAATACTTTCATTGCAGCATCCTTGACCCACCAACTAGGTGTTAACTTTCTTTTACTACAAACACCATAATCCATAAGCTTTTCTTCAATATTTAGATTGGAGAATGGATCTATTACTGTATAAATTTCCCCTATTACAGCTACCTTTAGTGGATTTTTACTCTTATCTATTTTTACACTATCTATTTTTTTCTTATATTCCTTTAAAAGCCTTATTGCTCTTACCGGATCGTTGGTTTCAAATACATCTCTTTTACATGTATTAAGTATTTTTTTACATTCCCCTTTATTTACTTCATATCCTGCTAGATAATGAGCTTTTTCTTCAATTTTGTCAATTAAATTTGTAGCTTTCAATGCTCTTAGTGCAGCTATTGTTTTTTCACCCTTATTTTTTGTGCTTCCTGACACTAAACTATTTATCCTTCTCATAAGCTCTTTATTTCCAATACCATTTGGACAATCCATAACTATAAACTTCACATCATATCCCATTTTTTTTAAAATATTCATTTGAAGTTCACAATACTCCCCAAATCTACAGGGTCCACAACTTCCTACTAAAAGAATGGTATCTGCCCCAGCTTCTATGCTTTGTAAATAATTACCCATCATTATCTTGAAAGGTAAACATATCTCTTCTGGTGAGCAAGCAGTACCCAATTCAAGAGCTGTTTTATTATTTATTGGTGGAATTATATATTCTATTCCAAGTCCATCAAAAAATATTTTAGCAGCAATACAAATATTACCCATGTGCGGAAACGTGACTTTCAATCTTTTTCCTCCTTTCAAGCATATCTATAAATGCCTCTATTCTAGTATTAAATCCAGCTTCTCCTGTTTGTTCATCTATTTTTAAAACAAGAAATGGAAAATCTTTAACTGTATCCTTTATAAGTTCTATAACAACTGAATCTATCCCACAAGCAAAAGATGATATGTATACTAAACCATCCACCTTTTTATTTAATGCAAGATATGCAGCAGCTCCATATGAATTTCTAGCAAAACTCCAGAAAGGTCTCTTGAAAAGTTTATCAACTTCTTTATCAATAGCTTCATTTGAAACAAATTCTTCTGTTATAATCCCCATTCCAAATTTATGAATTTTTTCTACCACATTCATATTAGTATATTTATCATAAACATTATAAGGATGCCCTAATAAAGCAATATTTATTTTATATTCACTATCCTTTATCCCACATTTAAAATTCTTCTGTGCATTTTGAGCCTTCATATATGCCATATCTATAGCATGTAAATTGCCTGTTATCATAAGTCCTAATTTTTTTACCCATTCATACAAACCTTTTTTTGAATTCATATATAAAGGTAGTTCTGTAATCCTAGGCATATCTTGTATACTATACTTTATCATTTCAGGAAGTCCACAAAATTTAGGACAAATATATTCTTTATCTCTAATACACATAATTCTAGGAACAATTATAAGATCACATTTATCTTTTATACTAGCTACATGACCATGAAAAACCTTAATTGGTAAACACGCCTCGTCCACACAATATTTCACTCCATCATTGAGTATCGTTTTATTTGTATCATTAGAAATAATAATTTCGGCGCCAAGTTCCTTTAAAAATGTCTCTATAAAAGGATAATATTTGTAATACAAAAGTCCTTTTGGTATTCCTATTTTCATACCCTACCTCCTTTAACTTCCCCCATAACTTTACATCATTTATTATTGAACAACTTTTTCTTTTTTATTCATAACTTATGTAATAATAACAAATAGAAGTAAATATATTAAATAGTGCCACATAAACCTCCCATCATCCTTCACGGGAAAAATAAAAATGCAGAATTCAGATAAAATCTAAATTCTGCATTTTTATTTTTGGCTCTGTTTTAAAAGAATTTTAATTCTTTTTTAGTTATTCAATTTTGAACTTATCGACTTTTTCTACAAGTCCCGCAATTTCTTCATCAATTTGTACTGCTAAGCCTGATAATTCTTCTGCAGAGGCATTCATCTCTTCTGATGCTGCATTTATTTCCTCACTAGATGCAGATACCTCTTCTGCCACAGCGGACACACTTTGCACCTTATTTTCAATAACTTCCTTAGCCTTTATAACGTCTTCTATAGCCTTATTAGTTTCATCTACAAGAGGCTGTATTGATTTTACAGCACCAAGAATATCATTAAATGAAACCATTGTATTATTAGCAACTGTTACTTCTTCATCTATAAGCATCTTCATGTTACCAGAATTTAATTGAACTTCTCCCATTTCATTTCCCACACTTTTAACTAATGCTATTATCTCTTCTGAGGAATCTTTTGTTTGTTCTGCTAATTTTCTAACCTCTTCTGCAACCACTGCAAATCCACGTCCTGCTTCTCCTGCTCTAGCTGCTTCAATATTTGCATTTAATGCTAGTAAATTAGTTTGCTCAGATATATCATTTATTACATCAGTTATGTTTCCTATCTTAGAAATAGATTCAGAAAGACTGTTTATTTTTTCTATAGTTGCTGCAAAAGATACCTGAATAGATTCTATATACATCATAAGAGCATCTATTTGTTCTTTTCCATACTCAGCTTTATTTTCAGCGTCTTTTGTTTCATTGTTTACATTCCTAACTTTACTTTTAATATCACTAAGTTCATTATTAAAGTTAGCTAAAAGACTTACAGCTTCCATTAGTTCATTAGCTTGAGATGCTGACCCTTGTGCAATATCCTGTATAGCTGTAGCTACTTCATTAGAAGCTGCTGTCAATTCTTGCGACGTAGCTGCTAATGTATCACCTATTTCATTCACTCTTGAAGAACTATCTTTTACTCCTTTTATAGAGCCTTTAACTTCTCCTAATGTATGATTTAAACTATTAGACATTTGTGAAATTTCATCATTTCCTTTAGCTTGTACACCTACAGTGAAATCTCCCTTTGACACTTTATCCATAACATCTGAAACAGCTTCAATTGGTTTTGTTAATCTTTTAGCCATATTTAAGGAAATTACAATAGTTGCAGCAACAGCAATAGCTATAACTATTAATATTATTTTTACTATAGAATCACTTACTTTTGTAAGCTCTTTTATTGGTATTGTAGCTATATATGTCCATCCAGTCTTAGAGTCTGTTTCATAAGATATTAATTTTTCAACACCATTGTAAGTATAGCTATCTATCCCGTTCTTAGTATCCAATATATTTTGTCCAATATCTATTTTAAGGAGATTTTTCTTTAATATTTCTTCTTTATTTGGATGCATTATAGTAGTTCCATCTTCTACTGCTATAAATATGTATCCTGTATCCCCTATCTTTATATTATCTATATACATTTCTGATATTTTTGTTAAATCTACTACTTGCATTAGAACTCCACTTATTTGATTAGTTACATCAAGTATAGGTTCTGCTATTACAATAATAGGATTTCCTGTTACTATACTACTTTTTACAGGTGATATATAAGTTTTCTTATTTTTCATTACTTCCATAAAATAAATCACTTTACTTAAATCTTTACTTTTAAGATCCCCTGTACCATCTACAACACATTTTCCCTTTATGTCTAATATAGCTATATTTTCTTGATATCCATAGTCTTTCATCATATCTTCAAAGCTTTCTTTTACTTTGCTACCTTTAAACACATCTTCCTGTCCTAGGTTAATACTATACATATATTCATTTAGGATATTCTTTTTAGCTGTTTGTCTACCTACTTTTTGTATAAGTTCCATTACATTTTCAATAGATTTTTTAGCAAATTTTTGTTGATTTTGTAGGTTTACTTTTGCATCAGCAATTCCATCTTTGTGGGATGTTTCATAAATTATAATTCCTGCTACAATAACTGGTATAAGTGCGAATGCAATAAACATGGAAATAAATTTACTCTTTAATTTCATCTCTTCCCCTCCTATAGATATCTTTATAAAATAATACAACATCACCGATTTTTTTACAACTTCCCCTTAAAAGTACATATTTTTTTCATATTTTTTACTTATTTTTAAAATAGATATTAATATAAACAAAAAACTTCTGAAATGAAATTGTAATTTCATTTCAGAAGTTAATTAAAATTCTTTTATACTAAAACCACCTATTAATTTTAAACAAGTTAACTAACTGCAACTTTTCTTCCTTGTAAATATACTATAATGGCCATTATAACTATTATGCATCCACCTACAATACTTAACATATCGGGAACTTCATTCCAAACAAAGAAACCTATTACAGCTGAAAAGATTATATTGGTATAATTATATATTGCTACCTCTGAAGCTGGTGCATATTTATATGAATATGTTAGTGCAAATTGTGCTATAGCAGCAAAAATTCCTGTTAAAATCAAGTACATAAATTGTGCACCAGTTGGCATCACAAAATTTACAAGCATAAAAGGAAGAGTTCCAATAACCGATACAAATGAAAAATAAAAAACTATGATTGAAGGATTTTCTCTATCCTTTAAAAATCTTACTAAAGTATATGCTGCTCCTGCAAATGCAGCTGATAAAAAACCAGCTATTGATGGAATAATACTTAAATTCCATTGAGGCTTTATAACTAAAAGTGCTCCTAAAAATACCACAATCATAGAAATAATCTTCATAGGTGTTAATTTTTCATTTAAGAATATTACAGCAAAAAAAGTCACAAAAAATGGCGATAATTTATTAAGCATAGCTGAATCAGCAAGATATAAATTATTTATAGAATAAAAATATAAAAATACTCCTATAAGACCTAGAAGCGCTCTTGCTATTAGATACTTTTGATTCTCCCTTTTTCCAAACATGCTTTCACTACTTCTCTTAATAGCCCCAAAAGCGACAAAAAGACTTATTAAATTTCTAAAAAACACTTTTTCAAATACAGGAATGTCTCCAGCTAATTTAACCATTGCCGCCATAAATCCAAAACATAATGCAGAGAAAAGCATATATACTACTGCCCTTGATTTATTATTCATTATTTACCTCCTTAGTTAAAATAATATTCTATTTATTTTCTTGAATTTTTATTTGTCTTTTACCATAATAGAAGTTCATTCCTCCTGCTGCTATTATTAAGACTCCTCCCATAAAACTTAATATATCCGGATATTCTTTTAAAACTATAAATCCTAAAATTGTAGAAAAAATTATAGTTGCATAGCTATATATTGATATCTCTCCTGCTGGAGCAAATTTATATGCAAGAGTCATGTAGCTTTGTCCACCTACCCAGAATAACCCCATAGCTATAAGCATAATAACTTGTATGTAACTTGGAACTTTAAACTTCATTATCATTATAGGTAATGTTCCTATCATTGACACTAGAGAAAAGTAAAAAAGTATAGTTGAAAAATCTTCTTTATCTCCTAAAAACCTTAATAAGGTATACGCTGCTCCTGAAAAGATTGCTGATAAAACTCCTGAAAAGGCTGGTAATGCATCTAAATTAAATTGAGGTTTTATTACTAAAAGGGCTCCCAAAAATACTAATAATAAAATTGGTATCTGTGCTTTACTTAATTTCTCTTTTAGAAATATAAAAGCAAATATAATAACAAAAAATGGTGATAATTTATTCAATATAGATGAATCAGCTAATAATAATTTTGATATAGAATAGAAGTTTGTTATCAACGCTAAATATCCAAACAAAGCTCTAGTAAATAAATATTTACGACTTTCTTTATGTCCAAATAAATTTCTTTTGTTTTTTCTAGCTATAATATATGCAAATATAAGACTTGCGCCATTCATGAAAAATATTCTTTGAAACATAGGAATATCTCCTGAAACTTTTATCATAACATTCATAAAAGAAAAAGAAAGACATGACAACAGCATATATAATACAGCCTTTGATTTATTCTCCATATTTCTCCTCCATAAAGTAAACATACTTTTCATTGTAACACAATATAAGAATATTGCGAAGCAACATTCAGTAACCAGTAACCAGTAGCCAGAAAGAAAAAAGAAAAGAAGATTAAAGAATTTAAATTCAGTAAAAATAAACATTAAAAAAGAGCAAGAATATAGAGAATCTCTATGTTCTTGCTCTTTCTTTTATTTAAGTTTAGATTTTGCCTTAGCAAAACTTCTTTTACTGGTACCTGGCTACTGGTTACTATAATAAAATTGCGTCGCAATTTTATTCAATTATGCATTTTTTAGGACACACATTTACACATTCACCACATTGAATACAATCTGGATGGCTTAAAATATCTCCTTTATAATCATATGGAACTATTCCCATAGGACACTTCTTTTGACATAGCTTACATGAAACACAAGAAGCTTCTACAGTTAAGCCTTTTTTATTCTTTTTAAAATATGATACACCTGCCGCTATACTTCCCATAGGACAAAAATTACACCAAGTTCTATGATTAAAAAAGAAAGATAATACTATCCCAACTATAGTGGTAACAACTATCATTCTATAAAATACCATACCAATACCAGCAATATCTCCCCAATTTTTATATACTCCACTGCCAAACATATAAAACATAAAAATTATAACTAAAGTTCTAAAAGTTTTTGACTTTAAAAAGTTAGGTACAGGTCTTTTCTTGCTATATCTAGAAATTACATTATCATAAAAACTACCTCTAGGACATATATTTCCACACCAAAATCTTCCTTTGTTGAAAATAGCCAACACTATAGGCCCTAACATACAAATAACAGCACCTAATGCAATTCTTATATCAAATAATCCCGCAAGGATAAATAACAACATTAAAATAAATCCGTATTTTTTCCAATATTTTAATAATCCTTTCAATACTTTCACTCCTTTTTTATTTTATACCCCTGTAGGGTATGTAGAAATTTTAATATATTTTTTTGTATCTGTCAACATATTATAAAAAGTTTTTAAAACAAAAATAAGCTTAAAGGCACTATTATATGTCTTTAAGCTTGTTTCTATTTTCTTTTATTTTTCTCAATTATAATTTTTATTAATTTCTCTCCACTTCATCCTATACCCTTGTTCTATTATCTTTTTCTTAACTTCTTTTTCAGATATATCATCATACTTTACAGAATGTAATATATCCTGAAGACTAATTTCTACTAACTTACTTTTTAATATAGGCTCGTAGGTTATAAAAAGTTCTTCTTCAATCCAAGATTGACTTTTAGTATTATTTTCGTCAATTATATGTTCTATACAAAATCCCTTTTTACTCAATATATATCCTATCAAAATACTTCTATGACAATTTAGAGGATTTCTTTCCGAACACATAATTGCTATTCTTTCACCTTTTTTTATTAGCTCTATGACTTTATGTATTCCTTTTTTGAATAGATCACACTCAATAACCTTATCAAAAAATATATTTTTCTCTTTATCTATTATCCCTTGTTCCATTCTCCTTGCCCCTAATTCTTTACTACAACAAATATAATTTATACCATCATCTTTTAATCTTGCCTCTAAAAATTTTCTATTAAAAACTTCTGTATATTTTGGGGCAGCATAGGGTACATTTCTTACATCCACAATGCAGTGAATCTTATATTCTTTAACAATATCAATAAACTCATCTAAACTTCTTGTAGAGTGACCTATAGTATAACACACCATCTTAATGCCTCCACCTATCAAAATATTTTATGCTATTCCTCTATTTATCTCTGCATTCTTAATTTTTCTCCAAAGTTTATTCATTGTCTCTTCTGGATTCCTATAAAATTCACTTCCATTTATCTTAAAAAATTTCCATCCAACCCTTTCTAGACACATTTGTTTTTTATACTCTTCTTCCCAATTATCTATCTTATTTGCTTTGTCTCCATTGCATTCTATAGCAAATTTATTATGAAGTCCTTCTATTACGAAATCAATCTTATAGTTTCCAACTACAACTTGAGGTTTAACTTCATATTCTCTTTTCTTTATCATTCTATAAACATCTTTTTGAAATTCAGATTCAAAGATATTTTTTAAATCAATATTTTTATTGTTATTTTTATTAATATTAATACAATAACTTAAAAGCTTTGAACGGACACACCTTGAATTTAAATTCTCCAAATCTACAGAATGGAATATCCACATTTGATTTCTAGCCCTACTTGCCGCTACATTAAATCTCTTTATATCAGTTTCCTTAGTTAAAGCAGTAAACTTAACATTATTTGCGATAACCATAGATAGAAAAATTATGTCCCTTTCATCTCCTTGAAACGAATAAGCATTTCCACAAATAATCTCTCTTTCATTCATTTCTCTCTCTCCGATTTTCTTTCTTAGCAAATTTTCTATAAGCTCTGATTGAGAATCTCCTAAAAGAGAAATTACTCCCATAGTCATTCCGTCATACCTTGGTTCCTTACAGCATTCAGTAATCTTATTAGTCAAAGCTTCAGCTTCTTTAACATTTATAGGCTTTAATTTGTCTCTTTCTCCTTCTACTTTTATGTTTTTGATTGGAAAACCTAATTTTTCACTACTGTTGAATTGTCTAAGAGGTATAATTTCATTTGAATAGCATAAATTGTTACTAAAATCTATTATTTCTGGTACGCATCTAAAGTGTTCTTTAAGCATGATTCTATTCGGAAATATTCTAAGGGCAGTATTATAAAGACTTGTTTTCATATCGAACCATTCTGAATGAGGTATATTTTGCAAATGTTTATCTATAAGTTCTTGTATCTTATCCATATTAAAACCTACAGCCTCAGGGCTTATCTGGTTATCATCGCCAACTATAACAGCTTTTTTTCCTCTAAATAAAGCTGATATACCAAAAATGTCACACTGGCTGCTTTCATCAATTATTACTACATCAAACAGATCATTTGAAAGAGTAAAGTTTTCAATAACTTTGTTTAAAGGCATTATCCATATAGGAATTATATCCTTACATTTTGACATTTCTCTTTGTGCTAACTTTTTATACATACCTGAATGCTTTCCTGTACCTTGCCCTATTCTTTTAACAGCATCTAACCATGCATATAAGCTTCGTTTTTCTGATTCACCAATTTTATTTACTTGATTATACCATGCCTTTTTAACAACTATTTGTTTAATAAGTTTGCTTTCTCTTTCTTTCTCTTTTTCTATATTTTCTTCTATCTCATCAAATTTAAATTCATGTGCTTTATTTAAAATATTATCTAATTGTCTCCATCTCCAAGCAATACTAAAATTCTTATATTTAACTAACATATTTAACTTATCTTCATCATTGATAATCCTTTGTACAAGTTTTGGACAATCTTCATTTATTTTCTGTAATAATATGTTTATTTCTTTAAACTTTGGTGCTATTTCCTTAAATTTATCTAACTTTTCATAGGCTTTCCTTACTGTTCTAATATCATTACTATGAATAGCTTGTGCAATTTCTTCAAAACCTTTAATATTAGAAATAATCTTTTCTGAGTTTGTTATATATGTTTTTATACTCTCATATTCATTTAAATATTTAATACTCAGTATTCCATTTTTTAAATGTTTATACGTCTCTTTATTACACCAATCTATTTCACTGAGAAAAGCAATATTTCTCATGGAAACTACTATTTTATTTTTTACTACCTTATCCCAATTAATTAAAGTATCTATTTTATTCATCTTTTCTTCTAAACTAGCTAGTACAGTTAAATTAACCTCCTCTATTTCTTCACCTTCATATTCTCTCATAGAACTATTCCAAAGTTTTCTTAAACTTTGTTCAACATAACGCTGTTCAATATATTTTTTTGCTATCCTAGCTTGTTCCTTGTTTTCTATAGATTTATTATCTACCCTACACTTTTCAAGTATACTTTGACACTCTGGATGTAAAATCCTAAATAATTTATTTATTTTTCCCTTTTGTTCATACTGCTTGTACACAATATTATATGACTGTGCCAAAGTAACAATATCCATGTTTTCAGGGATTTCAACATAATGCCCATTAATTTCTTTTATAATACTACAAATTTTTTTAACATAAAAATTGCATCTCAAAAGCATTTGTTGAAATACTATTCTTATTGTTTCACTTTGACAAGAAGATTCTAGAATATTCTCCAACCAAGTATTTTCTATTTCACATAAGAAATTTTCTGTACTCTCTAGAAGATTTATTATTCTGTTGTAATCATAATCTACATTATAAGACACACACCAGTCTTTAATTATGTTTTTATAATAACCATAATTATTTTTCAACTCCAAAAACCGTTCCATTTTTGAAGTGATTTCTAAACATGATGGTATATTATAAAGTAAATTTTCTATACTCGAAAATTGAATTATATCTTCTTTATTAGTATTACTTAGTAGATATATTAATCTTGAAAATTTAGCATCTGTTATAGGACATTTCTGCACAGATTTTATTTCATCTTCTATCCACGAATATTGATTTTCATTTTTTTTAACCCATTTTGCTATATTTAATAATTTATAATATTTACCACAATATTGTATGTTTCCATTTTCTATTTTTTCTACTTTCTCAAGTTTATTATATAATTCCTTTTGATTATCTCTACATTTGATTAATTCTTCTTGTAAGCTTTCTCTATCTTTATCCAAATTTCCAATATCTAAAGCTAAATTTTCTGTTATTTTTCTTATAGAATAATCAACTTCTTTTAAATCTTCTGTATCATTTCCAAGCATACTTATGCATAAGTGTTTTATTTCTTGCGGTATCTTTTCTGACAATACTTTAAGAGCTTTATCTGTCTGGCTAGTTACCAAAACTCTCTTACCATGTGCTAAAAGGTGACAAATCAAATTAGCTATTGTATGACTTTTTCCTGTACCTGGAGGTCCTTGAACCACAATACCAAAGTTCTGTGCTAATTTTTTAGCAATCTCACTTTGTTCTTCATTATAGGGAAGAGGAAATAGCAAATGTTCATAGGTTTCTCTCCATTCTTCTAAACTCTCACTACTTTGCTGTATTTCTTTATCTTCTACTAAAGCCTTAATAGTTTCGGGAATAAAACCTCCTTCATTTATTTTTTGCTGCATATTATTTAGTTCTATATCCCATTTTTTATTGTAATTTTTTTTCTCATCCTCACATGAATCTTTAGTATCCTCTTCATACTTTAAGTTTTTTACACTTTGAAGATAAGAAACTACATTTTTGAGCTTGTCCTTCGCGTCCATACTAACACCCCCAACGCATATAAATCATCTCAGCTTGCTTTACATTTTTTACCTTTTATTGTATTATATTATACCATATTATTCCAAATAATTGCATAAAAAAAATGCATGTCTTTTCGACATACATTTTAATTCTACTTACATGAATCTCTTTCAATAAGCTCATATGGAAGAATAAATAATTCTTTATCCAAAGGCTCTTTATTTATTTTCTTTATAAGCATCCTAGTTGCTACAGAACCCATATCATATAAAGGTTGTGATATAGTAGTAAGTTTAGGATAGAAAATAGCCGCTCCATAAGTATCATTGAATCCCATAACATCAACGTCCTTTGGAACACTAATATTATTATCTCTTAAAGCATTTATTGCACCCATAGCAATTTCATCGTTTGCACAGAATACAGCATCTATTTCTTTTGTTTTTTGTAAAATTTCATTCATTGCATTATATCCATCATCTGCCTTAAGTGAATACTTACAGAAATAAGTTAACTCTTCATTATGCTCAAATTTATTTTCTTCAAGTGCAGCTCTATATCCTTTATATCTAATAGCACTAGCATTTACAGCATCTTTTTCTGTTCCTATATATGCAATTCGTTTGTTTCCTTTTTGGATTAAATAATTTACTGCATCTATAGCCGCTTGCTTATTATCAATAATTACACTTGGAAAATCGCTCTCTTTTCCATTAGTTTCAATTAAAACTAGTGGCATATTAGAGTTCTTTATAGTTTTCACTACATCTTTCTCTAAAGAATTACTTATGTAGATAACTCCATCTACCATCTTTTCACCAAGCACTCTTAGATATTCCATTTCTTTTTGAGGGTCTAAATCCGTATTGCAAAGGATTATATTATAATCATATATATTTGCAACATCTTCAGCACCTCTAACTACCTCTGGATAAATTTGATTTGATATATCAGGTATTATTATACCTATTGTTTTTGTCTTTTGAGTCTTTAAACTTCTAGCAACTATATTAGGTCTGTAGTCCAATTTTTCAATTGCTTCTAAAACTTTTTTCTTAGTATCCTCATTTACCACATCTACATTGTTTAAAACTCTTGATACTGTGGCAATAGATACGTTTGCTTCTCTAGCGACATCTTTTATTGAAGTTGCCATGTTACCAACTCCTACTTTCTATATTTTTTAATCTATTATACAATATAAAGTATTTAAAATACAAGCACGTATTTATGACAATGTAAATATTTACATATTGCTTCTGAATTTTAGATAAAAAATTGACAAGTTGCTTTTATATTTACAACTTGTCATAATGTTTATTATAATAATATTTTTAATTACGCTACCTCTACATTAACTGTACTATCATTAGTAGAATATACAAATTTTAAAAGTACAGGCGTTACAACCGTTGTAACTATAACAACAATTATAATTGGAGCAAATAACTTAGGTGGCATAAGTCCTACTGGAACACCAACATTAGCAACAATAAGTGCTACTTCACCTCTTGAAATCATTCCAGTACCAATTTGAATCGATTCTGATTTTGAATACCCACACATCCTTGCGCCTAAACCACAACCTAAAAGTTTTGTAAGGATAGCTACAACTAACAATACAATAGTAAATACAACCAGACCACTATTCATTCCATCTACTGTTGTTTTTATACCAATGCTTGCAAAGAATACTGGTGATAGAAGCATAAATGATAATGGATGTATTTTCTCCTCAACATATTTCATAGCAGGTGTACATGCTACTACCACTCCTGCAAAATAGGCTCCTGTTATATCAGCTACTCCAAAATAATTTTCCGCTATATATGACATCATTAAACAAAATACTAGAGAAAAAATACCAGTAGTTTTATTTACTCCGTACTTATCTGTTAAAATCATTAAGATTTTATAAAACACATATCCTAATATTGCTGCTGCTAAGAAGAAACCTACTATTTTTAAAAGAACTGTACTAATCTTTACTGACGAATCAGACATTCCCGTTATAACAGCTAAAATTATAATTCCTAATATATCATCTAGAATTGCTGCACCTAAAATAGCAGTTCCAGATGGAGTTTTAAATTTACCCATTTCCTGAAGAGTTTGTACTGTAATACTTACAGAAGTAGCTGTTAG
The DNA here is from genome assembly GCF_026735165.1 of Clostridium ganghwense. Lineage (GTDB taxonomy): Bacteria > Bacillota > Clostridia > Clostridiales > Clostridiaceae > Clostridium_H > Clostridium_H ganghwense. The sequence continues at coordinate 1,136,625 of NZ_JAPQES010000001.1, forward strand.
TATTACTCCTATAAATATATTTTGTAACAATTGTTGTTTATTCATACCTAAAAGACTTCCATTAGTATAAATTCCCGCTACTACAAATCCACCTATTAAAGGTACAAGTACACCAAGTACAGCAATAACCAAAGAAGCTTTTCCACATTTTTTTAATTCTTTTAAATCTGTTTCTGTTCCAGCAGTAAACATCAATAAAATAACTCCAAGCTTGGCTACTTGTTCAATAAATTCAGTATCATGTTCAATCCCAAGTACAACTGGCCCTATAATAATTCCTGCTAATAACGCTCCTACTACCTCAGGCATTCCAAATTTTTTAGATATAAGCCCTAATATTTTTGTACTCAATAAAATTATTGCTAAGTCCATGAGAAACTTAATTTCCATATGCATAATTAATATCACCTTTCATTCTTTATTATCCCTATCCATACAAATTGCAAAAATAAACCTTAATAATCACATAAATCCCTATAATGCTTCAAGTAATACTTGAATATCTTTGTTACAGCAAAATCACTCCTTGTCCCAATTGTTCCTATTTTTCTGTAAACGTTTCCTTGTTCTAGTTAACATACCAAAGATATTTTTTTGTAAAAAGACTACAACTAAATATCTTATATAAAATCTTGTAAATTTAAGTATTTATGTCAACAAGCTAAACTTTTATGTATACGTCATATTGAATTATACGTAATACTATTGTCTTGTATACATTTCCTTTTAATATAGTATTTTATACGACGTTATTTTACTATATTTCGTGAATAATTTCAATATATTTTGCATATTTTTCATTTATTTTGTTCATTTTTCATTATTTTTTTAAAATTACATATAGTTACATGCATTTAATATATTCTATTTTTTTCTCATATTTCTTATTTTTTGATCTCTCAAACTATTTATTAAACTATATATTAATATTCAAATCATATAAAAATGAATAACTCTATCAGTAATTATTCAATTATTATTCAAGAATGAAACTTTTAAACAAATGCATACTATATTTATAAAAAATTTTATAATGGTGGAGTGATACTATGAACGAAGCACTTATAGTTTTGGTTAGAGGAATAATAGGTTTTTTTACTTTACTTATATTTGCTAGAATTCTTGGCAAGCAACAAATCAGTCAGCTTACTTTTTTTGACTATATAATTGGAATAACCATAGGATCTATGGCTTCTTCTCTTACTACTGATTTAACTAGTACAGCATGGTCACATTGGATAGGTCTTCTTGTCTGGACATGTGCTTCTTTTATTCTACAGATAATTACTTTAAAATCAAAAGCTGCTGGAGAGTATCTTGATGGTACGCCAACTGTTGTAGTAATGAACGGAAAAATATTAGAAGACTCTATGAAAAAATCTAGATATGGTTTAAGTGAACTTTTAGAACAGTTAAGAAATAAAGATATTTTTGATTTAAATCAAGTGGCCTTCGCAATTTTAGAAAAAGATGGTCAATTATCAGTATTAAAAAAACCTGAATTTCAACCTACAACTCTAAAAGATTTAAGTTTGAAACCAGATACCAACATTATAGGTACAGAATTGATTTATGATGGAATGGTAATAGAACAAAATCTAAAAAATATTAATAAAAACCACAATTGGCTAATTTCTCAATTAAAAAAGCAAGGAATCAATAACTATTCTGAAGTTTTTGTAGCTACCTTTAATGCTCCTGATAAATTATATGTAGATTTATATAAGGATTATATGCAATAAAATTACTATCAAGTTATTAACTAAAGGAGTGATCCTATGAAAAAAATTTTACAATACATTCTTCCCATAACAGCTATAATAGTATTTATACTTGTTATGTTAAGTGGAAACTTTCTTAAAAAACCTCATAATCCATCTGAAGATGTGATAGGTTATGTTACAGTATTGTTAGATGATGTGAATACAAATAATTGGACTAATGCTGAAGATAATGTTACTAAATTAGAATCTGCTTGGGAAAAAATTTCTCGTAGAATACAATTTAGTGTAGAACTTATTGATATATTTGACATAAACAACAACATCGCAAGACTTAAAGGAGCCGTTTTTGCAAAAGATAAAGCTAATTCTCTTATGGAATTATATCAAATTCAAGAAAATTGGAATTTATTAACTCGATAATATATAAAAAACACCTTTTTAAGATATATATAATCTTAAAAGGGTGTTTTTTGTTTACTGGTTTTTAGTTTTCTTTTTCAACAGCTATCTTAAGTTGTTCACCATTGATTTTAAAGTCATTGTATTCTTTATCTAAATCGTAAGCTACTTCAAGAGATAAAGTTTCTTTCTTTATGTGATTTTCAAATTTTCTAATTACTTCTTCAAGCATATCATTTCCTGAAACGTAAAGTTTTATTTTATCAGCAACTTCGAAACCACTATCTTTTCTTAAGTTTTGAACCTTACTTAAGATTTCACGTACATATCCTTCTTCTTTAAGATCTTGTGTGATATTAGTATCTAAAATTACTCCAACTTCACCTTCACCTGCAAATGCGAAACCTTCAAGACCTTGCATTGTTACAAGTAAGTTTTCAGAAGTAAGTTCTATTTGATCTTCACAACCTTGAACATCTATAAATACAGAACCACCATTATTTATTGTTTGTGCAAGTTCCATTTGATTCTTTTCACTTATAGCTTTTCTTATTGCTGGTATAAATCTTCCATAAGCTCTTCCTAGTACAGGTAAGTTTGGTTTAATTTCAAAATTAACATATTTTGAAAGGTCTGCACCAAATTCAACCTTTTTAATGTTAAGTTCCTCTTTTATTATGTGTCCATAATATTCTGGAAGTGATTTTGTACTAATAAGCATTTCTGAAAGTGGCTGTCTGTTCTTTATATTTGCTCCATTTCTAGCACTACGTCCAAGTTTAACTATTTTGGATGCTAAATCCATTTTTTCTTCTAGGTCACTATCTATAGCACTAGCATCATATACAGGCCATTCACATAGGTGAAGACTTTCTTTAGCATCTTTATCTAAATTAACAACTAAGTTTTGATATATCTCTTCTGTCATAAATGGTACAAATGGAGCTGCAATTTTAACAACAGTTGTAAGAACTCTATAAAGTGTTGTATATGCTCCAATCTTGTCATCTGTAAGTTCTGTAGTCCAGAATCTTGATCTATTACGTCTTACATACCAGTTTGAAAGTCCATCAACAAACTCTTGTAATTCAAGAGCAGCTTGAGTTATTCTGTAATTATCTAAATGCTCTTCTACATCTTTTATTAGTGTATTAAGCTTAGACATTACCCATTTATCCATTACATTTTCTGATACAAAATCCTTGTATTCAAGTGGATTAAATTGATCTATTTCTGCATATAAAACGTAGAATGAATATACATTCCATAATGTGCTTAAGAATTTTCTTTGAGTTTCTTTTACATCATCCTCAGAAAATCTTGTTGGAAGCCATGGTGCACTAGCAGTATAGAAATGCCATCTTGTAGCATCTGCTCCTTCATTCTCAAGTACATCAAATGGATCTACTACATTTCCTTTTGATTTTGACATTTTAAGTCCATGTTTATCAAGAACGTGACCTAAAACTATACAGTTTTCATAAGAACTTTTACCAAATAACGATGTAGATATTGCAAGTAATGTATAGAACCATCCTCTTGTTTGATCTACTGCTTCTGATATAAATTGTGCTGGGAAAGTCTTATCAAAAACTTCTTTATTTTCAAATGGATAGTGATGTTGAGCAAACGGCATTGAACCTGAATCAAACCAACAGTCTATAACTTCTCCAGTTCTAGTCATTTCTTTTTGGCAGTGTGGACAAGTTAACTTAACTGCATCTATATATGGTTTATGAAGTTCTATTCCATCTGGAACATTTATTCCTTTTTCTTTAAGCTCTTGAACACTTCCTATACATTCTCTGTGTCCACATTCACATTCCCATATTGGTAATGGTGTTCCCCAATATCTGTCTCTTGAGATACCCCAGTCAATAACATTTTCAACGAAATTACCAAATCTTCCTGTTCTTATATTATCTGGATACCAATTTATGCTATTATTGTTTGCAACAAGATCATCTCTAAGTGATGTCATTCTTACAAACCAGCTGTCCTTTGGATAGTAAAGAAGTGGTGTATTACATCTCCAGCAGTGTGGATATGAGTGAGTAAACTTCTCTGATTTATAAAGTATTCCGTTTTCTTTCATATATTCAAGTATCTTAGGATCTGCTTTTTTTACAAACATTCCCTTCCACGGTTCAACTGAATCTATAAATTTACCTTCTAAGTCAACTAAGTTAATAAGAGGCAAGTTATATTTCTTTCCTGTTTGAGCATCATCTTCACCATAAGCAGGTGCTGTATGTACAATTCCTGTACCATCTGTAAGGGTTACATAATCTCCATGTACTACATAGAAAGCTTTTTGTTCTGGAGTTTCAAATTTAAATAGTTGTTCGTATTCAGTTCCAAGAAGTTCTTCTCCTTTAAACTCTCTTACTATTTCATATTCTCCTTCTAATACCTTATCAGCAAGATCCTTTGCAAGTATTAAGTGTTCTTCATTATTTAATACTTCTACATAGTCATAAGCTTTATTAATTGTTAAGGCTACGTTACTTGGTAATGTCCAAGGAGTTGTTGTCCAAGCAAGTATATACTTGTTATCTTCACCTTTTACTCTGAACTTAACAAATGCAGTAGCTTCTTTTACATCTTTATATCCTTGTGCAACTTCGTGAGAAGATAGTGCTGTTCCACATCTTGGGCAATAAGGTGTTATTCTATGTCCTTTATATAACAGTTCTTTTTCCCACATTTGCTTTAATGCCCACCAAACTGATTCTATGTAATTATTCTCATAAGTTATATATGGATTATCCATATCAACCCAGAAGCCTAATTGTTCTGACATTTTTCTCCAAAGACTAGTATATTTAAATACACTTTCTTTACATTCTTTTACAAATTTTTCTACCCCATATTCTTCAATTTGAGGTTTACCTGAAATTCCAAGTTTCTTTTCTATTTCAAGCTCTACAGGAAGTCCATGAGTATCCCAACCTGCTTTTCTTAAAACTTTGTACCCTTTCATAACCTTATATCTTGGGATTAAGTCCTTCATAACTCTTGTAAGTACATGTCCTACATGAGGTTTACCATTAGCTGTTGGAGGACCATCATAAAAAGTAAAATATTCACCATCATCATTTAAATTAAAGCTTTTTTCGATAACATCCTTATCATTCCAAAGCTTAGCGATACTTTTTTCCATATCCACAAAATTTGTAGACGCTTCTACTTTATTATACATATTCTTATCTCCTTCCGTATATTTTATTGACAATTGAAAAAGTCATTAATTATCTCTTTATATTTATAGTTTTTACTTATTTCATCTATTTAAACCATAAAATTGATAAATTGTATATTTAAATAAAAAAAGCTCCGCCCATAAGGACGCAGCTGCATAAACCACCTATGTGAAACTTTCAAGTACTATCATACTCTATTTCTTAACGCGAAATAACGGATAAACTTACTTAGACAAAAGTCTTTTCAGTTCTCAGCTCCCAGGTGATTTTCCTTAAACCTTAGCTATGGGTTTTCACCATTCCCCACTCTCTTTAAGCATACAGTCAAAGTACTTTTCCTGTTCGTAGCTTTTACTACTTAATTATTATTAAGTTCTATCTATAAAAATATCTATCACTGACATTTATCAATTTCTTCAATTGTACTTATTATATTACAACATTATTTTATTGTCAATTTATGTTTATGATATTTATTTTAAGCTTAAACGTGCAAAATTACGCACAAAATATAAAACCTTGTAATTGTATGTCATATAGCAAAAAAGACTGGCTTATACCAATCTTTTTTTTGCTTATAATTGTCTAATATGTTATATAATCTCCTAGCCTCTGCTAGGTATGGTATACAATTCAATAAAAAATACTATGAAATATAGTCTCCTAATCTTAATTAGGTATGTATTAATCTTTAACGATTAAATTTTAACACTTATATGTCATTTAATCAATACGTTTTTACTGATTTTTTAATTATTACAATAATATTATATTCAATTTCTATGAATAAATTACAATTCCAATGAAATCTTAAGCTTAGAATCCAAAATTCTCATAAATTCTTTATCTACTGTTGCAATATGTCTACCTAATCTTACCTTAGAAACTACTTTTATCTGTTCAGCTAATATCGTTCCTGTAACTTGGTTTTTCTCTCCTTCTTCCAACCTATAATCACTTTCTCTAAGTTCTATATGTACCGCAATCTTTTTAGGTCTATTAGATATAGGTGCAACTATGGTAGTAGGAGCATTTTTATTTCCTGTATCATTTTGGATTATTATAACAGGCCTTATTTTATTTTCTTCTGATCCTATATTTTGACCAAGTTCGCATGTCCAAATTTCTCCTCTTCTTGGAGCAATCTTCTTGCTTTTTATTAAGTTATCATTCATTTTCATTTGCTCATTTACCCAAACAGTATAATTGTAGATGTTTTTAATATTATATGCTCTCTTTTTTATATTATCTATATTATTATTTTCTTCTATTTTTTTATTAATCAAATCTACATACGCCATTAACATATCTTCAATATTTTTTTTATTATTTTCTATAAAACTCTGCATCTCTTTATCATTCATACGCCTAATGTCGTTTTTCATATAATAATCCCCCTTTATTATATTATAGTAAATACCACCCACAACGCTATAATTAATAATTTAAATTGTATAGCTTGCCCCAATATGATGCTATATATATTTCTTTAAAACTTCATACGAATACTCTATTATTTCCTGGCAAGATACACCTTTTTTCTTTAATTCCTTACAATTGAATGTACCATAATCTTCTTTTATCCTATTCATAATTTCTCTTGAAAGCTTTCTAGCTCCATTAGATTCTGCAGCTGATTCTCTACCTTTTATAGCTCCTAAAGCCATAAGTGCACCTGTAATAGCTCCACACGTACTTCCTACAGTCATTCCTACTCCAAAAGGACTTGCTACTGATACTGGTATATTAAGATTTTTTTCTTCATTAACTGCTTTTATTATAGATTCTGCACAATTGTATCCTTCTTTATAAAACTCTACTGCTCTAGACAAATTTTGTTCCTCCTAACTTACTCATTTGTATATTGTAATTAATTGATTAGCTATAATGTAGATATATAGCCCAACTGTGACATATACTGGCCAGTTTATAACCTTAGTATTGTCTTTTTGCCCTTCTGTAACCCTTATTCCATCCCTTCCATGAATCGTAATTAACTTTTGCATTAACATTACAATAATTCCAATACAGATTATTGCTAAAGTTAAGTAAAATAAAACTAAATTTATTTGTTGACTAGTTGTAAAGGCTGATAACCCTGCATCTTGGGCAGTTTTAAGTTCTTCATTAGAAAATTTAAGAAAGTATGTACTTAATTCTGCCAACAATAATTGTGTACCATTTATAGTAAAATGACATATCATAGATGAGAATATTGAACCAGTAATTCTAACTAAATACGCAAATACTATTCCTAAAACAAATGCATATAAAAACTGATTTCCATCCATATGTATTATTCCAAAAAATAATCCTGTCATAACCGCAGCCTTTTTTATATCTATATTATCATAACCTGCAAGTACAATTCCACGCATTGTTATTTCTTCACAGATAGCTGGAGTTAAAGCTACTATTGCAACCCTAATTATGAAAGGTATATTACTAAGAGCACTGACCACTTGACTAATTCTATTTGGAAAAATAAATTGAGTTATTAAGGATAAAAAAGTTGCTATTGGCATTGCTATAAGCCCTATAGAAATAACTATAAATACTGTTTTTGCTCCTATTTTTTTAAACCTAAGAGTCTCTGTTACTGATTGCTTTGTTATGACAAAATATATTATTGTAGGTACTAGCAGTAAAAGTATTTGTGGTAGGACAAGATACAATGAAAGTGATAGTTTCATTTTCTTAAATATAACTACAAGTACGCTTCCACCAAGTGCATATAAGAATAATAGTATCATTGCAAATAAATTTGAATAAAACACTCTTTTCTTACTCACCAAATCCCTCCTCTCTTTATTATTCTGATTACTGCAAAAAATATATACTATAATATTAACATAATAAAGGAAGAGATATAATATTACAACATAATTTTGTAATATTATATCTCTTCCTATTATCTTATTTTTTAATGCATTTTTACGTTTATTTTGTTTTTAACGAAGTGTTTTCATAATACCTCTAGCTATACCTTCTGCACACTTTTGTTGATATTCTGGGGAAGTTAATAATTTTTCTTTTTCAGGATTACTTAAGAATTCCAATTCAACAAGCACAGGTGGTGCTTTTGGATGTTTAACTACATATACTCCTCTTTCTTTTAATCCTCTATCATTGCCTCCTGTTGCGGCTACTATCTCCTCTTGTATATTTCTAGCTAATTGTATTCCATCTGTTCTATTATTTCCATATAAAGTTTCTATTCCTGAAGTTGCAGGACTTCCATCTATACTATTAGCATGTATAGATACAAAATAATCAGCATTTGCTTCATCTGATATTTGGCAGCGTTTTTTAAGTTCAGCCATTTTATTAGCTGGCCATGGAGTATTGTCACTAGTTCTTGTATACACAACATTTATTCCATTTCTAACAAGAATGTCTCCAAGCTTTAAAGATACTTCTAATGCCACATCTTTTTCTAGAGTCCCATTAGGTCCTACAGCTCCTGAATCATATCCTCCGTGTCCTGGATCTATACAAATTGTATAATCCATTGCCCCTCTAGAAGAAACCACTATATTTATATTTACTGGTTTATTATAATTTTTAACTCTTCCTTGAATCGTATAAATTCCCGGTTCGCTTGTATCTATACTATTAACTGTCCAAATAACATTAACTGGTACTATCTTATTTTGACTATTAACAGCATTTATTCTAGTAGGTAACAAATAATTCTCCCCTTGAGTTAAATTAACCATAATATCTTTTACTGAAACAATTGTATAATCATCGTTATCAGAATCATTTAAAATGCTATCAGCTATACCTTTTGCAATTTTATCTTGATATTGTGAACTATTAAGTAATTTTTCCTCTTTAGCATTTGATATAAATCCAGTATATGCTACTATACCTACCCCATCAAATTGTTCTAAAAGATTCAGGTTCTTTCCTTGTGCCTCTTTTGTACCCCTGCTTCTTGCACTAGTATTAAAAATTATATTTTTTTGAATATTTTCAGCTAAACTCTTACTCATAGTATCACTTGATAAATAGTAAGTTTCTATTCCCTCAGAGGCTGGGTTAGAATAATAATTAGAACGTATACTTACAAGTAATTCTGATTTTGAATCATTTGCTATTTTAACCCTTTCGTCAATATTATCATCTTCATTCCAAGAAACTGAATCAGTTTTTCTTGTATAAGTTACCTTTATTCCATTCTTCTCAAGTATCTTTCCAAGTTTTAAAGCAATAGCTAAATTTATATCTTTGTCTTTAACTCCAGTAGGTCCTATTAATCCTTTAAGATTTGATGCACTAGCAGCATCAATACAAACCTTATTAATTTTAGATATATCAGGATTTGTTGATGAATTTACTATTACTTTCAAATTAACAGTTTCATCATATCCACTAACAGTTCCTTTATAGTAATATGTTCCGATTTTAGATGTATCAACATATGACTTGTTCCATTTCACACTAACATTCTTTTCAGTATTATCACTCATAACAGCCCTAAGATTTACTGGCAAGGTATAATTTTCTCCTTTATATAAAAGAACTGTTATGTCTTTAATATCTTTTATATATGTTTTTCTCTTTACATCTAAATACTTTAATACAGCACTTGAAATAGCATTTGCACTATTCTTTTTAAATTCTTCACTATTCATTATTTTTTCTTCTGTAGGATTAGTTATAAATCCTAAATCTACATAAACTCCAGTAGCATTTACAGTACTTAAAGTCTTATATGTACTTTCTTTTATTCCTCTATTAGGAAGTGATGTTTTATTTGCCAATTCATTCTGAACATATGAAGCTAACTTTTTAGATTCAGAATTAGCCTTTAAATAGTAAGTTTCTAAGCCTGTTGCAGTTGACCCTGCCGAATTGCAGTGTACACTTACAAGCACATCAGCCTTACCATCATTAACTATCTTACTTCTAGCACTTATGCTGTCTTTACTACTCCATGAAACCATATCACTTTTTCTTGTATAAATAACCTTAACACCATTATTTTCTAAAATCTTACCCGCTTTTAATACAACATCTAAATTTATATCTTTTCCTTTAACCCCTGAAGGGCCAACTTCTGCTCCTACATCATTTCCTGCACGTCCAGCATCTAATGCTACTATATATCCATTTTGTCCTATAGGCTTGTCCGATTTAACTTTTGTTGTAAAAATCATCCTACTAGCTTTAGACATTTTACTGCCTTTTTTTGATTTAATTCCCTCTTTAACTATTAAAGTATAAGTTTTCCCATACTCATATCCATTTACAGCGGAAACTAATACCGACCTACTATCTTTATAGTCAATTTTTATATTTACCTTAGAATTTTTATCATCTAAAATTACTATATTATCTTTTCCATTAATAGAATTCCGATCTAATTCGTGATTAAACTTAATAGTCCATACTCTGTCAACATCTATATTAATTTTCTTGTCCATTTCAAAATATGTACCAGCAAATACATTTGGAGGCATACTTACCCCAATGAATAACATCAAAATCATAAATATTCCAATTCTTCTTATAATCCTCAATTTTCTCCCCCTCCAAATTCAACATATCACTTATATTTTATTTTACATAGATACATAATGCAACAATATTAGTATACTTTTTGAGTATTATTAAATATTATTTTAAAACCATATATCATGCTTATCTATAACTACGAAAAGATATACTAATTGTTCGATTATTTATAAAAATTTTAACTTATTTATATATTTTATTTTTATTTCCATAAACTACTCATATATCCTTTATCAGTATATCACATGCATTATAACATGTTATAAACTAATAGTGATAACAAAAAAGTTAATAAAATGTTAATAATTCTAATTTATGTATAGATTATAGGTTATACTATATAATATTCTTTAAGAAAGGAAGTGTATTATATGGAGATCACTTGGCTAGGTCATGCATCTTTTTTAATTAAAGATTCCAAAGGAAGAAAACTCTTAACAGATCCCTTTGATAAATCAGTAGGATATGAAACTTTTAGTGAAGAAGTAGATTTGGTATCTATAAGTCATCATCACTTTGATCATGATTATATAGAAGAACTTAACGGAAAACCAGAAATTATAGATAAAGTGGGATTATTCTACTTATGTGATATTCCAATTGAAGGAATTCCTTCTTATCATGATGACTCAAAGGGAGCTAAACGCGGAGAAAATATTATTTTTACTTTTAAAATAGATGGTTATAAAATTTGCCATCTAGGAGATTTAGGGCATGAGCTTTTACAAGAACATATAGAAAAAATAGGTGATGTGGATGTTTTACTTATTCCAGTAGGTGGAAATTATACTATAGACGGAAAGGAAGCAGCTAATATAGCTAAAACAATAAATAGCCGTATAATTATACCAATGCACTATAAAACACCCAGCTTATCGTTTCCTCTTGATGGAGTTGAAACCTTTATTACATGTATGCAAAATGGCGAAAGAATAAATAATTGTACCCTCAAATTAGAAGGCGAAATCAAAGGTAGAAATAATGTTAAAATTTTAGAACCAAAAAATGCAAAAGAATAATGTTGCATCGCAACATTATTCTTTATTAATCTCAATTATATTATTAGAATTCACACTTTCTTTTACATCTATAACTCTTTGATTCTTAGAACCTGCATACTTACAAGAACCTTCTGTTAAATCTTTTTGAAATTTTCCATCCACAAGAACATCTATATATTTTAAAAGTTCTAACTTATGCTCATCGCCACTTTGTAAAATTTGCTCAAATGTATATCCTGTATAGCACCAAAGATTTAACCCTTCATCCCTTACTTTTTTTGCTAATGTAGCAAGTTGTTTTGCTTGCTCAAAAGGCTCTCCACCTGAAAAAGTTACTCCATTTATTAGAGGAACGTTGTGCTTAATTCTCTCTAATATATCATCTACTTCTACTCTCTCTCCGTAATCAAAGGCCTGCATAGCTTTATTGTGACATCCCTCACAATTGTGTTTGCAGCCTGAAAGAAACAAAGCACTCCTTAATCCTTTTCCGTTTACCGTTGAATTATCTAGAAAACCTGCAACCTGCAGTTTCATAATATCACCTACAACTTATAAGTATTAATATGTTTTTCATCATTGTGTGAAGTTCTATCCTTACGTTCAGCTACTTTTCCTGATCCAAATCTTTCATCTAATGAAAGATATCCTGTAACTCTTGAAATTCCTTGTATATCTTTACTTCCACATTTAGGACAACTATGTTCTGAAGCTTCAATTCTTTCACCACATTTTCTGCAGTATTTCATATGGAAATTAATACCTATATAACTTATATTAGTACTCTTATATGAATAATCAATTATTGCTTTAACAGATTCAGGATCTGGATAACCGTCCATTTCAATATAAGTTATATGTCCACCATTACATATTTTATGAAAAGGTGCTTCTATATCTATTTTATCTTTTATAGATAGTTTATATCCTACTGGAACATGATAACTATTAGTATAATAATCTTTGTCTGTAACACCTTTTATTTGACCAAAAACATTTTGATCTTGAAGTATAAACTTACCTGAAAGACCTTCTGCCGGAGTTGCATAACAAGACCAATTTAATCTATCTATTTCTTTGTATTTGTCGCAGAACTCTCTTATATGTGAAACTATTTTAATTCCTAATTCATAAGCTTCCTTACTTTCTCCATGATGCTTACCTATTAAAGCATTTAGAGTTTCTGCAAGTCCTATAAATCCTATTCCCCAAGTACCTTGTTTTAAAATAGGCTCTATAGAATCATCAGGATTTAAATTTTCAGAACCACGCATTAAATGTTCCCCTGCTACAAAAGGTAAATCTTTAACCTTTAATTTTTTTAATATATCATATCTATGTAATAAAGATTCTCTTGCTAATTCAAGTCTATTATCTAAAAGTGAAAAGAATTTATCTACATTTTCTTTAGCTAATATTCCAACACGAGGTAAATTAATTGTAGTAGGAGCTATATTTCCACGTGCTCCTGGACCTGCTTCTCCATTTATGTTTGACATTATATATGTTCTACATCCCATAGTAGCAGCTACGATACCTTGATCATAATATTCTTTATTAAAATCCGCATCTAAATTCATAAACATTGGATTCATTCTTTTACTTGCAACTTTGCATGCAAGTTCATACAAATAATAATATGGGTCGTTAGGCTCTCTATTTACCCCTTCTTTAACTCTAAATATTATATTAGGGAATATAGGCTGTTCTCCTTTTCCCAAGCCTTTTTCATATTCTTCCAAGAAAACTTTGCAAACCATAGCCGCATCTTCACTTCTTGGAATTCCTAAATTAATAGAACTAAAAGGCACCTGACTTCCTGCTCTAGAATGCATAGTATTTAAGTTATATACAATACCCTGCATAGATTGATGAACGATTCTATTTAGTTTCTTTTCCGCTATCTTTTCAATATCAGTACCTGTATTACCAAATTCTTCTTTGTATTCACTTAATATCTCTTGTCTTGTCATATCAACAAAAGGTGCCATATCATTATCAAAATCCACATGTGATTGTCCACCGAACATGTCATTTTGCGTGCTTTGTAATAATATACAGGATAACTCTGCTGCAGATTCTATTCTTTTAGCTGGAAGGATTGTTCCATAACCTGTATTAAATCCTTTGCTTAATATTTTTCCCGTTTCAATATTTAAACAGTTTGTAGTTAAATTGTAGCTATCTAAATCATGATAATATATGTCTCCATTTTCATGTGCTTTAGCTAAATGTTTAGGCATCATAGTTAAATTATGCCATTTATTTGACTCACTTGCTATTCTAAGTAATTTAGAACTGAAGTTATTTCCAACATTGGCATTATCTCTATCTGTTTCAATTCCTATACTCTTAATACTCTTCATTAAATCTGATTTTATTTCTCTAATTTTTGTTCTTTCTTTTCTATAATTTGAATAAGCTATACCTATAGGTTTATGTCCATTTTGTAACAAAATATCTTCAACAATATTTTGAATTTCTTCTACTGTTACTTTTTCATATCCTTTGTTTTCAATATGCTCTATAACTCTTTGAGTAAGTTCAATAGCTTCACTTTCTTTTAAGTTAAAAGCTATTTCCTCAGCCGACCCTTTAATAGCATTAGTAATATTGATAGAATCAAATTGTACTTCTCTACCGTCTCTTTTCACTACATATAGCATTCACTTTACCTCCAACCACAACATATTGTACTGCGTTATTATACCCCACCAAAAAATTTATATCAATTTTCAAATAAACTATATAAAATTAATACACTGTGTTTGGTTTATTTAACTTCTTTTTCTTACGTTTTTTATACCTATAGTAATGTTGACATGAATAACTTCAATTTCTAATTAATGCACTAATTTTCTAATAATTCTTATTAATTTATAGAAAATTAAACAATTAATCATTAATATTTCATATAATGAATAAATTGTTATTATAAGTGTTCTAAATGGAGGTATATTAATGAGTTATACAACAGACAGGCAGCCCCAAGGACTTCCCTATTGTTTTACAAACAAGTTACGTGAAGCAATGATAGCGGAATTAATTGCTATAAACGACTATGCTTATCACATATCCCGCTCAGACATCAAAGATATAAATGAAGTGCTATATCACATTATGGAAGATGAAAAAAGACACTATGGGATGTTTTTGAAGTTACTTAGAAAATATGACCCTGTACAATATTCTAGATATATTGAAGCAAAAGAACATGTAGAATTAAATAAGAATGCTAAACATATCAACATACGAGAAAAACATTCTGAGGATTCTTTACTAAATTTTATAAGGCTTGATATAAAAGGTGAATTAGAAGCTATAATTTTGTATGAACAACATCTCATTGAAATACCACATAAAGACATAAAACAAACTTTTATTGATGTTATTGCTGATGAGAAAGAACATGTAGAAGAATTGACCTTAGTACTTATGCATTATGATAAGGATAAATATGGACCTATAGAATAATTTCGGGACGCAATTTTAGTCTAGTAACCAGTAGCCAGATACCAGTAAAGGAAGTTTTGCTAAAGCAAAACCTAAACTTAAATAAAAAAAGAGTAAGAACATAGATATTTTCTATATTCTTATTCTCTTTTATGTTTATTTTTATTTAATTTCTTTAATTTTCCTTATGGCCACTGGTCACTGGTTACTGAATATTGCTTCGCACTTTTAGTCTAGTGGATATTTTATTTTAGGTATATACACACTGGTATATGGTGGTGGTGGTATGAAAATACCTTCTTTTTTGCATTTTATTATTCTTTTATCTCCTCTTTGTAATATTCCGTTCTTTATATCTGTACTTCTTAGTTCAGCTATTCCTGTTACTGCAACATATATATCTGAAATTTTATACCAAGTAGTATAATTTACAGCCCCAGTTGGAGGTAAATAGAATATCTTCTGAAAAGTAGTTACTGATTTTTTAGTTGCATCTCCATAAATTCCATCTACTATAACTTTAGGTATTGCAGGATAATTATCTGATATCCTATTCAAATATTTTTGTACTGTTCTTACTGGTTCTCCACTGCTTCCTAATTTTAAAGTATATCCTGGATAAGACATAGGAATTCCTGAAACCTTCTTAGCCGTTGTCAATTCTAAATCAGTTCCATAGAAATTTGTTAATATCTCATATGGAACCTTACCTGCATCACCTAAGAATTTACTTCCCCACTGAGTAAGCCACCCAGGACATTTAACTTTTTCTCCATCACAATATTGAGAGAGTAAAGGCTGTTTTTTTCCAGGCCTTTTCATATATGTTGAAAATATATTATCAACAACTCTGCTAATATTAGAGTATATATTTCTTCCATACGAAAATGCATGATCAAAAGCAGTAGAACTAGTTATATCAAAATTCTTTCCTTTTCCTCTGTACCATTCAGTATATATTCTATTTAACGTAAATGAAATAATACAATATACATTGGCTCTTATTGTACTTTCTGGCCAAGTAGAAAAAATTTCACAAGATGCCACATTCTTAACATAATCTTTGTATCTTAAAGTATAATTAGGTGCAGAAGGATCATCTGGAACACCAGCATGCACAACAATAAGTTCTGGCACTACTGGTTCTGGTAAAACCACTCCTCCTGTTGGCTCTGGAAGTGGTTTGTTTGGATCTTCAGGTATCTTTGGTAGATATTTACCAACTAATTTGTTAGGTGCAATATTTATTATTTCTTTTTCATTTACCTGCCTTGTAGGGCTTATTGGCTTAAGCCTACATGTTTGAACCGCTAAGGTGTCAGGGTAAATTTGACATCCATTTATAACTATATCTCTATACCCCTTTGCCTTTACCTCTACATCACAAAGACTATATGGTAATTTATCTGATGGCTTCATTGAATTATCTATAGGTGGTGCATCTAATTCTAATTGACTTGTTTGTCCTGAAGAATCAGTAGTAATTACTTGTTCCTTTTGTCTACTTTCATCCGTTTCTTTATGCTTAACAATTATTGTAACATCAGGAATAGGGACATAAGTATCTTCTACTAAAGTTTGCACTTGCAATCTTCCTTTTTGTGCCATTATTATTCTCCTTTAAAAATTACTTCACTAATAATATTATGAAGCTAATATTGCAATTGTGCTCTTGCTCTTATTCTTTATCTAATTTTTTCAAAAACACCATTAATATCCAAAATACCGAACCCCCAACTTCTATTAGGATAAACATCTCCTGGTCTTCTATCTGCCCCTCTTATTAGATAAGTTTTTACTTTTGTTGAATACATAGTAGGGTCATTACCTTTTACTATTCCCCACTCTAAAATAAGTGCTATAGCTCCAGCTGTAACTGCTGCCCCCACGCTGCTTCCCGAAACTCTAGTTGTTCCTCCACCTCTCGAAACTGTTAAAGCATTTATTCCACCAGCTGCTATGTCTGGTTTTATTCCTTGCTCTCTTGTAAAACCTCTCCCCGAAGCTGATACTATCGTTTCTGTATTTTGATTGTAATAAGCACATGATATAACTTTTCTACTAGTTGATGGAATTGTTAATGTAGTATTTTGTGAAGGTGCTAAAAATTTTGTTCCATCCTTTAACAATTCCCTTTGATATAACCATGCATTATATCTTCCATCTACTATAAAATCTCCAAAAAGCTTAAACTTCCAAATTCCTCCTCTAGCATTTCGTATATCTATTTTTATAAGTTCGTCTCCAGTAATCTCTTCTGGAAGAAAATATTCTACTGTTATAACACTTCCTTCAAAAATAAGCTTTGATACTTCTTTCTCTCCAAGTCTTGCTGGAATCTTATCAATAACCTCTCCTGAAGGAGATGTTATCCCTATAGATACCTTATCTGGCCTCTCACACCATATTTGAAACTTTAAATTTCTCTGCATAGGATCCACCTGTAGTTCTATAATTTTTTCCTCACCAGTTTTCTCAAACTCTCCTGACACATGAATTTCTCCATCACCTTCATTTCCACAACTAGTAACCACTACCACTCCTCTAACCTTTGAAATCTCGTCTATATATCTTTCTATTATGGAAGTTCCATCATGAGATCCTTTGTTAGTTCCTAAAGGGATATAAATAACTACAGGTTTTTTTAGCCTTCTGGCTTCAGCATATATATACTTAATTCCTAAAAGAATCTCTGCTGTACAATAAGTTGGAACATCACCCTCATTAATTCCTTCCCTTATTAATGAATTTTTCTTTGCATTCTCTAATTTTGCTACTACGAATTCACATCCTGGTGCAGCTCCTATAAGTTCAGGATTTCTTCCTCTTCCTCCTATTATTCCTGCCATACTAGTTCCATGTCCAATTTCATCTTTGCTATCTACTATAGCATAAGGATCTTGCCCTTGCTTTTTTGCGATAATAGCCCTATTAATCTCTTTTCTGGAATATCGTCTTCCAACTAATGGAATTTCTGGTACTCCTGTATCTTTTATAGTTTGATCCCATATACTAACTATTCTTGTTGTATCATTCTCATAAATAAATTCTTCATTTAAATAATCTATACCTGTGTCAATTATTCCAACAAGAACTCCTTGACCAGTTAAAGTCAAAGCAGGATTTTCATGAAATTTTGATATATTAGCTGCATCTATAGGAGATATTTGATTTAATGTATATAAAGAAGGTTCTTCTACATATATTATTTCTTTAGTATTATTAAAAAACTCCTCTGCTTTATCTGCATCAATAGAAACAATTGCATATCTTTCATCTAATATGAACACACATCCAAAATCTATATTTTCAAAAACCGAATTAATATCACCTTCATATTCCACTACATAGTTACTATATTCCTCACTATAAAAATACTCTTTGCAAATTTCTTTGAGTCTCATACTCTCCTTGTTTCTAACTCTATTTCGAATAGCCAAATTCATTCCCCCTTTTACACATAACTCACCATACCCCCAAAGTGATCCTGGGTAAACAGTGTCTGTTCTTTCTCTTCTAGCTCCCTTCAACATATAATACTTAAGTCTATCCCCATACATATATGGATCATTTCCTAACACTAATCCCCACTGCATAAATAGTGCTGATGCACCAGCTGCATGAGGTGCCGCCATTGATGTACCTGACAAACTATCATATCTACCTCCTGGTATTGATGATAGTATCTCTTCCCCAGGTGCCATAATATCTGGCTTATCTCCTTCCAGTCTTCCCCTTCCTGAAAAACCTGATAAAGAATTTGTCTTATAATTATAGCTTCCAACAGATATAACATTGGAAACCGTAGCTGGAATTCCCAAAGTATTAAAGGGATTAGGCTTTAAAAATTTTGTATTTGGATTCAATCCTTCTGCAATAGGCATCCATATATCAAATCTACCTACTGTCTCTCCTGTAGAATATATGTTTATCTCCCAAATCCCCTCAGTTAAATATCCAGTATCTACGTTTAAACTTACAATTATTTCTCCATTTATATCAAAAGGTTTAGAACCACTATTATAGATAAAATACTTATTTGTTCCAATATTCCCTTCATAGTATCTACCATCTTTTAATGCAATGACCCCGCTGCTAATACCTTGGGGACTTTTAATTTCTATACTAATATCGGATAAAAAATCTTTATAAAACTGTAATATAAAACTTTCTTCATCACTTGCCATTGCCATGGATATATTAATACTTTCTCTTAAAACACCTCCTACATGGTGAGCTGCAGCCCCTTCATTACCTGCAGCTACAACAAAACTTATCCTTTCTAAACTACAGACTGTTTGCATGTACTGCTCAAGTAAACTATTACCATTATGTGCTCCATCATTTGTACTGAAACTTAAGCTTATTACTAAAGGTTGTTTTAATTCTTTGCTTTTATCTATCAAAAACCTAATTCCTCTCATAAGTTGTGTTGATTTTGCATAATTAACCTTACCGCTTCCTGTCATCTTTACCATAGCAATGCTAGCTTTATATGCAGTTCCATAATATCTTTTGTTTATATTTCCCCCACCACAAGCAATTCCAGCAACATGAGTACCATGTCCTATAAAATCTTCTTGAGAGACTATACTATATGGATTTGGAGAATTTATGGCTCTATTTATATCATTTTTATTCCAAACCTTTCCACCTTGTGAAAGATCATATATATATTCTATTCTTGTATCACCTGCTTCATTTTTAAAGGCAGGATGTAAATAATCAATTCCTGAATCAATAAATCCAACTAATACTCCTTCACCAGTAAGATTGTATAATTGCCATACCTCTGGTACACAAGCAGCTCTATTACTACCTAAATCTGAAGTAAATAAAGTTTTTGGAAGTTCAATATATTGAATTTCTTCAATAGTAGACACCTTCAGTAAATCCTCCATATTTATAGTAATTATTCCATATCCAAACCCTAAGTTTTCAAATATTCCTCCTATTGCTTCTACCTTTTGCTTAACCTTTATAAGCTCATCCCCAAATAATACAATCAATTCAACTTTGCCTATTAGTATTTCATCATTTTGAGAAAACTCTGCTATCTTTGCTTTAATATTGCTAGGAACATTTAAAAGCAAATTTAATAATCCATCTCTATTTTCCGTAAATAACCCTCCTAAAATTGATTCATTAATATTATGTTTATGAGTAAATTTACACAAATAGAAAAAGCTTAAAACTTTTTCTAAGTTTTAAGCTTCTTTTTTATTTTTTCCACTAAAGGCACATTCTTTTATATAATCATAACCTGCATTATCTTCTTTTATTATTTCTAAAAACACATCTACTATTAATGGATCAAATTGTGTTCCCTTGTTAATAACTAATTGTTCAACGGCTTTCTCTAAAGGCATTCCTTTTCTATAAGGTCTATCAGATACCATAGCATCAAAGGAATCTGCCACTGATATTATCCTTGCTCCAAGTGGTATCTTCTCTCCTTTTAATCCTTGTGGATATCCTTTGCCATCATATCTCTCATGGTGATATCTCACCATTTTTCTCTCTTCTTTTAAGTTTTCTACTTCTCTTAACGCATAATATCCTTTCTCAGGATGAGTTTTTATTATCTTAAATTCTTCTTCTGTAAGTGCATTTGGTTTATTTAGTATCTTTCTATCTATTCCTATCTTTCCAATATCGTGAAGTAATGCTGCAATTTCAATTTCATCAATATTTACATCCTTATATGATGTATCACTTAAACTTAATCTTTCTGCTATTAGCTTTGCATAGTAAGTAACATTTTTTGAATGTCCTGCTGTATATTCATCTTTTATCTCTATAAGCTTAACTAAAGTCCACATTATCTGCATATACTGTTCTTTTTTTATTCTTTCATTTTCACTAATAGTAGTAAGCATTACGCTTATTTCTTTATTAGCATCTATAAGTTCTTCATTATAAATTGTTAGCTCTTCTTCTCTCTGTTTTATTTTATCTGCCATATTAAATAAATTATCTATTATTTCTTTAATTTCTTTATATTGATAGCTCTCTAATGAATTAAATTCATAATTTTCTGCCGCTATATTTTTTACCATATTTGAAAAAATACTTATATTTTTAATTACTATTGCAGAAAGTCTAGCTGAAAAGGCAAACATCATAACTGATACAATTATAATAAACACTAAAAGTAAAGTTACTATTCCACCAAGTAAAAATTTATTCCCAAATATATCATATTCAACAATAATATAAGTATTCTCTATATCATTTCTTTTTATTGTGCTTAACACATACTTATTTCTACTAGAATTTTTGTACAAAATAGTTTTGGTATTATTCTCACCTAAATTTTTTAAAAGTTTAAAATCAAATATACTATTTTCATACTTTAAATCTTGTTGATAGCTTTTGAATATTATATCTCCATCTTGACATACAATATAATACTCTATATTTTCAAGTCTCTCATTTTCAATAAGATTAGGACTTATTAAAACAACACACATTCCTGTAATTTCATCATCTTTTATTATAGGGCTCACAATATTTATTGAAAGTTTTCTTGTCTTATACTGTACATATGGATTTGAAATATAAGTTTTTCTTGTTTTTAAAACTTGGTTATAATACTCTTTTCCACTGAAATCCATCCCTATAAATTCTGAGTAATCTTTTTCACTTTGTCCAGATGAAGCATTTACTATTACTCCATCTTTATCTAGTATTAAAATTCCTAAAATCCTATTTTCGATAGCAATAGTATTTTGTAAAAATACATTTTTTTCTTCTGTGGAATAATTACTATCCATATTTTTGGCAATAGTATTAGAAATTTCAACTATTCTTGCTTCCTTTTGCTGTATATTATTAGTTAGAATGTTAACTAAATTCTTTTCATTACTAAGGATATCAAAATATATAATACTTAAAATAAAAATTATAATTATTACATAGGTTATACTTATAAATACTACACCACTCTTAAGTATTGTCCTGAAGGCAGCTTCTTTTACACTTGTCAGCTTCCTATCTTTCATTTAATTATCCTCCAGTTTTATAAATTTCCCCTCTTTAACTTTAAATATAAATTCCCCATTAATACAATCTCCAAAGTAATTAAATTGTAAAGTATTGTTATGTAATTTTAAATTTTTTTCTTTCATTAGTCCTTCTTGAAAAGAAATATTGTATTTATTTTTATTTTCATAAGCTTTACTTATGAGATAAAGGGCCTCATAAGTAACTATTGAAATTATGCTATTATTTTTATCATATTTTTTTAAATTTTCTATCAAATTATTGTAGTTATAATACCTATTGCTAATATCTTTAGGACTAAAAAAAGTAAAACCTTCCACTGCTTTTCCACCATAATATATTAGATTATAATCTGCAGCCCAAGATAATCCAAAACATTCTTTATCGATGTTTTTTCTTTTCATATTCTGAATAATAAATGCAGAATCCTTTCCATAAGCTAATAGAAGAACTAGATCACATTTTTTTATTAAATCTATATTATTAGGTGAAAACTTCGCTGCTTCTCCCTTTAAAGCTTGCTTCCACAGTATTTTTCCGCCTAAATTTAAAATTTGTCCTTCTACCGAATCTTTATATTCCAAATTATTAGTATCATATATAATTGCAAAGTTATTTCCTATATTATTTCTTTTTAAATAATCAAATAAAGCCTTAATCTCTATACTATCATCTGGCAGTACCCTCCATATATAATCCTTCTTGTTACTAAAAGTAACAGATGTTGAATTAACGGCTATACATGTTATTTTATATTTTTCCAAATAAGGTTCTAATTTGATTAGCTGTTGACTGTTTGCAGCACTTATTATAACTTCTACCTTTTCAGACTTTAATGATTTAAATATGCTATCTAAATCATTAAAGTCTGTATCCTTTATCATAAGCTCAATTTTTCTATTATTAATTCCACCATGTTCATTTATTTCTTCTTGAGCTATTTGGGCTGATAAAAAGGTGGAGGTAGTATATTCACTTCTTTCCTTTTCAAAATCATTTAGTATTGCTATTTTTATAGGTTTATTATGATTTACATAAAACAAAGCTATTACTACTAGAAAAATTCCAATAAGAATAAATCTTTTTTTCTTCATAAATTATACCTCTATATGAAAATAAAAATATTATAATTTTATTTCTACCCTATCCAGCTTAGCCAGCACTTTTATATCCTTTATTCCAACAGTATCTGTTCTTAAACTACCTCTATTACTTATCAAAAGTAATTTACTATTATCTAGTTTCTTTATTTGTCTTATAATTTTTTCTCCATTATACTCAATTAGACAGATTGAATTATTTTGAATTTCATGAGTTATATGAGCAAAAGCTATATCACCTTTTGCCATTCTAAAACCTATCATATCATCATCTTCTACTTTTAAAAATAGAACCTTATCTTTTGAGTAACCCTCAATCTTATTACCTATAATAGGCATTTTTCTTCCTTCTAAAGCCTTATTCATATCATAACCATATACAGGTACAGTTTTTAAAACAGAACTAAAAGCATCATTCCAAACATCTTTTACTTTTTCAATTGGTGCAGTCTTTCCTATTTTCTCTTGTTTTCCTTCTTCCAATGCCTGTTCTTCAAAAGACATTGTTATATCATTTAAATCTTTTCCTAAAACCTTTGATATTCTATCCATCACACTTTGATTTACAACTTTTCTTCCCAATTCAACATCTTTTATAAAATTTTCAGAAGCTCCTATTTTTTTTGCTAATTGTTTTTGGCTCAACTTCGCTTCTAATCTTACTTGTTTTATTTTATTTCCAATTCTACTCATACCTATTCCTCCGATGCATTATTTTACTTCAAGTATTTAACTATATTTTAATATAATTTCTTATTTTTTTCCATTGATATATTTAGTAATTTAAATAAATAATTTATATAAAAAACCCCTTTGCTGTATAAATTCGCAAAGGGATTTAACTTTTTTTATTACATTTTTTCAGGTTCTGGATATTCTACTCCAAAAGTATCAACTGTAACTGTTTCCATAACTTGATCTTCATATGGTCTATCACTGTAATCTGTTTTTGTGCTAACTATTTTATCAGCAACCTCTATTCCTTCTATAACTTTTCCAAAAGAAGCATATTGTCCATCTAAATGTGGTGAGTTTTCTACCATTATAAAGATTTGACTTCCTGCTGAATTAGGAGCCATTGTTCTTGCCATTGATAAAACTCCTTTAGTATGCTTCAAATCATTTTTAAAACCATTTGCAGTAAACTCTCCTTTAACTGAATAACCAGGGCCACCCATTCCTGTACCTTGTGGATCTCCCCCTTGAATCATAAATCCTGGAATTACTCTATGAAAAATGACTCCATCATAAAATCCTTTTTTTATAAGGCTAATGAAATTATTCACTGTATTAGGAGCAATTTCTGGATATAGTTCTGCTTTCATAATATCTCCGTTTTGCATCTTAATAGTTACTATTGGATTCATAAAATTTTCTCCTCTCTTATAACCACTCTCTTTTAGATATTAAATATATTATACTAAATTATACCACAATATACTCCTCTTTAATAAAAAAGAAAAAAAATAAGGTCAAAGGAAATTTTTCCTCTAACCTTAAATTAATCTATAAATTATAAAACACTTATCAATTTTTAATTAATTTCTTCACTTGTCCAATTTATATTCATATAAAAATCATTTACTTCTTTATCTAACTTAATAAATAAGCATCCATTTGGAAGTATTATTAAAACTGAATCATTTAATATACTACATTCTTCATTTTTTAGAAGCTCATTTCTTTTTATCTCTAGTTTTTTATTGTCTTCTTCACTTTCATTTTTGGTTTTTATACTGAAAACTCCGCCTATTTTGTCCCCTATTGTACTTTCATCTAAGATTTCAAATACTTCTTCATATAATTCTTCTTCTTCTCCACCCATAAGCCACATCTTGTTAGGAATATCTTTATTTAAAACCTTAATATCTTCTATTGTACATATATTATTACTATCAGCGGGGTTTTTTATAACTATATAGTTGAATTTTTCCTTTTTATTAATACTAATTCTCTCTTCTTTTCCTAAAATTTGTTCTTCATATTCTTTTTTATCCTCATTTTCTTTTTTTACAATAAATACTTTCATTTTCTCACCTTATTTCTACTGTTTTTACCTTCTATAGTAATAATCTATTCGTTGATTTAACTAAGGTGATAAAAACTTTTTAAAACAGAATAGAATAATGTTGATTTTCTTCCTTGTGTCAGAAAATCTTTGAATTTAAAGGAGTTTTTTCATGCTTTGCGTGGCCCGTAAAGGAATTGAGATTAAATAAACCTTTTGAAAAACTTCTACACTTTTTTGGATAAAAGAGTTTTATTTAACATTTATTTTAAAATAAAGGCGTTTAGCCTTATATCAAGTAATGTTTATCTTGAGCTATCACTCTTAGTGTTTATCAGCCCTTTAGTTGGCGGAATAATAGTAAAAGCTAGTGAAAAATTCAATTTTTCACTAGCTTTTTTGTTCTTTTAATTTTGTTGAAAGATTTTCTGACCTAAGGAAGAAAATCCGCCTCCCCTAGTACCTAAGAAAATTACTTTACGATATTATCATTTATTGCATGAAGTTCCATTAATTACTCTTTTGAATGCTTTAATGTTTGGTAAATTTTTAACAGTCAAATGCGAAGCAATATAATCTCTCCCCTTCTTACACATCATTTCCGTAAGCAAACTTGAAAAAAGAGTTATTGGAATATCTTTTCTATTTTGAAAATCTATAATTATGCTTTCGTCTATGTTATCTTCAACAAATTCTCTTAATAACACTTCATCTTCGTATTTTATTTCTTCCCCTAAAAAATCGTTAATATTAATTTCCTTCATAACTTTCCCCCCACTTATTATGAATTCCATATAAACCTTATTTTATAATGTCATATAACGAAGCTATATTTTCAGAATTTTATAATAACTTACTAATTATACTATACATAAATATTCCAAATGCTACAACTATTTGATAATTTTTTCTCATAAATATTTTATTTAAAATATTTTTTTTATTAAATATTTAATAATTTATAAGAAATATCTAAAATTTCTTGGTTATTTGAGGAGTTAAATATTTTAACCTTACCCTTTTTATCTTTTAAATTAATAAATTTATTAATTATAAGTTGCCTTTTTAATTGAGCAGCTGTACCCTTGCTTCCATCTATAATTTTAACTTTGCCCCCAAGTATATTAATCAATTCTTTTTTAATAAAAGGATAATGAGTACATCCTAAAACTACTGAAGTTATTTTTTGAACTTCTAAATTAGAAAACT
Organism: Clostridium ganghwense; assembly: GCF_026735165.1. GTDB lineage: Bacteria > Bacillota > Clostridia > Clostridiales > Clostridiaceae > Clostridium_H > Clostridium_H ganghwense. Next base: position 1,163,250 of record NZ_JAPQES010000001.1, read on the forward strand.
TACCTTTTATAAAATCATTTATTTCATTACCTTCTAGTATTCCTTGTTCTATAAATTCTACAAGTCCAGCACAAGGTAATGGAATAATATCAGCTTTACTTTTATATCTTGTCATAAGATTATTAAATTTTTTTTCTGTTAAAGTCATAGGAGTTGCCATTATTACTATCTTACCGTTTTTACTTAATTCAACAGCTGGTTTTAATGCTGGTTCTATTCCTATTATAGGAATATTCTTATATGTACTTCTTAACTGCTGAATAGCAGCACTTGTGGCAGTATTACATGCAACTACAATAGCTTTAACATTATATTTTAATAAAAATTCTACTGCATCGAAACTTAATTTTCTTACTTCATCAACACTTTTAATACCATAAGGAGCATTTTTAGAATCTCCAAGATAAATAAAATCTTCATTTGGGAGCAATTTTATAGCTTGTTTCAAAACACTTAATCCCCCTACTCCCGAATCAAAAAAACCTATAGGATTATCCTTAACATCCATTATTTAACCTGATTTATAGCCTTACTTACTATAAATCAGACTCACCTCCATTCTTACCACAGTTATGATAATATTGAAATTATATCCATATATAAAATAATTATCAACTCTTAAAATAATTAAGACTTGAAAAATAATATTTAATAAATTTTAATTATTCATTACAAAATTTACTCATAATATAAATTATACTTCACAAATACTTTCAATACTACCTTTATAAATTTCTAATAAAATCGTTATTTAAACCTTTACATTTTAATTCTTTATCAAAATTTTATAATATCATTGACAATTTATCAATTTTATAATAGAATTTTTTTATAATTTTTAAAATAATACGGCTTAAAATGACAAATATAAAAAATACACCAATAACACTACTATAAAAATCCAGAGGAGGAAAATTATGTTTAACAATCTAATCTATAATATCCCAAAAACAGAACACTCAGAAGAAAATCTAAAAAAAGTTCTTACTGCACATCCAGAAATTAAATTTGTATCTCTTGTAGGTATAGATCTTTCTGGAAATGATACTGATGAAAAAATTCCTATGAAAATATTCTTAGAAGACATAGATGGATTTTTAAAGGGAGCTATACAAACAGACGGTTCATCAGTTGTTCTTCCTGGCATAGCTTCATTAAATAATGCTAAAGTAGATATGATAGCAGATACTGAAGTTAATTGGTTCGTTGATTACAATTATGAAAATATTGATTTTGAAACTGGAAAACCTGTTGGATCACTTAGAATTCCTTGCTTCTTAATTCATGAAGATAAAGCAGTAGACTCAAGACATCTGCTTAAAAACTCAATAACTTATATGAAAGAAACTCTTTTAGGATTTTACAAGGATTATCCTGAACTTTTAGTTCCATATGGAATTACTGTAGATGATATAGCTGATATAGAAGCTACATCTGCAACAGAACTTGAATTTTGGGTAAAAACTCCTCAAGAAAAAGCTCATGTAGAACAACTTTCTACATCTCAAGTATTACAAGAACAATACTGGACTAGAACTAAAGGTTCTGTAAGAACTGCTCTTGAAGAAGCACTTATTTTAATGGAAAAGTATGGTCTTGAACCTGAAATGGGTCATAAAGAAGTTGGCGGAGTAAAAGCTACACTTAGCGAAGATGGTAGCTTAACGCATATAATGGAGCAACTTGAGATAGACTGGAAATACTCTGATGCAGTACAAACAGGAGACAATGAGCTTTTTGTTAGAATTTTAGTTAAAGAAACATTTAGAAGACATGGGTTAGATGTTAATTTCCTTGCTAAACCAATAAATGGTGTTGCAGGTAGTGGTGAGCATACTCACTTAAGTATTGCATTAAAATTAAAGAACGGAAAAAGAATAAATCTATTTGCACCTACTACAAAACATTTCTTAAGTATATATGGTTATGCTTCAGTAATGGGTGTATTAAAAAATTACGAAGTTATAAATCCATTTGTATCTACGACTAATGACTCATTTAGAAGATTAAAGCCAGGATTTGAAGCACCTATATGTATTGTTACTTCATTAGGTCATTCTGTAGATATACCTTCAAGAAACAGAACAATTCTTTTAGGTGTTATTAGAGATACATCAAATCCTCTTGCTACAAGATTTGAACTTAGAGCTCCAAACCCTCATACAAACACTTACTTAGTTCTTGGTACACTATTTATGGCATGTATTGATGGTATATCTTATGCAATAACTAATAAGAAAACTGAAGATGATTTATTAGCTGAGCTTTCTAAGAAATCTGGAACACCTGCTGACTATCTTGAAAAAGGCAGAGCTTACAGAAGTGAAGAAGATGTATTCGAAGACTATACAGAAGAAGAAAGAAAGAAGTTATTTGGTAAAGCACCTGCTACAGTATACGAAAATCTTACTAGCTTAAATAAATATCCTGAAAAAGTAGAAATACTAACAAAAGGTGATGTATTTACTGATAAAATTATAAACAGCTTCAAAACTGGTGCTGAAAAAAGATGGTTAACTGAGATAACTAATAGAATAATCCCTGGTTATATTAATGAAATTAGAAAATACAAAATACTTCATAATGTAGAAAAAGCTCTTGATCTTGATATTTCTAATTGGCAAAAAATAAATGACTTAAGATATTACTTAATGAAGGATTCTCATTCATCTAAATCTCTATTTACAAAAGTTATTGAAGCAGCTACTAGTGGAGATTACGCAGCTGTTTCTAATCTTCAAGTGGAAATGGATACTAAGATGGAAGAATTAAGAAAATATTATTCAAACTACAAAAGAAATCTTCTAGACTTATAATATAACTTAAATAAGCCAAGATTATTAATTCAATAATCTTGGTTTATTTATTAAATTTTATTTTAATTTTCGTAAAAAATGAATTTTTTTAATTTACTGTTAATATATCTCTTTATATATTGACTAGTTTTTAACTGTAATTTATGATTAAATTACCAAATATTATAATGTATATATGGAGGGGATATTTAATGGATTTCAAAAACACCTTATCTAAAATAAGAAAAACTGCCATTGATACTGCATCATCAGTAGCTCAATCAGCTAAAGAAGGTTCATCTGTAATAGCTAAAAAATCTGAGGAGTTAGTTGAAATATCTAAATTAACAGTATCAATAAGTTCTGAAGAATCTAAACTTAAAGATATATACGCTGAGATAGGAAAACAAATTTGTGAAAAATACGAGCATGGAATATATATTGATCCTGATCTAGTAGAAAATTGTAATGATATAGTTAAACTAAAAACTAACGTTAAAAATATGAAAGATAGAATAATACAACTAAAGAATAAAAAATTTTGTCCTAAATGTGGAGAAGCCTTGGAATCTGAAACTGTTTTTTGTCCTAAGTGTGGCTATTCTAGTGAAAATATAAATATTACAGTAGAAGAATCTAATGAAGCTTTTGAAATTAATGAAATCCAAGGAAATATTGCTGATGAAGAAACACTTCCTGAAACTGAAATAATAGAAGAAGAAAATAAAGATACTGCTTTTTAATCTAAAACTTTAGGTCAAGTCATATTTTTTAATAGGACTTGACCTAAAATATTGAAGTATGATTTTATCAATTTTAGAATAATATATCAATATGAACAATTTTGTTAACTTTATCAAAATTCTTTTCCATGCCACATTTATTTCTTATAACTTTTTAGAAATTTGCAAGTTATTTTTTGAAAATATGCAATTGAAATAATTATTTAACTCATATATAATAGTATTATTAATATTTTTTGCATAAAAACCACTGTATATATTGCATTAATTTCAGCACCATCTATTCCCATTGACAAAAAAGGAGTGAATAAATTGATTAAAAAGTTCAAAAGAATTTTAGTGGCCAACAGAGGCGAAATCGCTATAAGAATATTTAGAGCTTGTAACGAATTAGGTATAAGAACTGTTGCCATATACTCTGATGAAGATAAGTGTTCTCTATTTAGAACTAAAGCAGACGAAGCTTATCAAATAGGTAAAAATCAGGGACCTATTGAGGGATACCTTAATATTGATGAAATAATAAACCTAGCACTAAAAAAAGGAGTAGATGCAATCCATCCAGGTTATGGATTCTTATCAGAAAATCCTGAATTCGCAAAAAAATGTGAAGCAGCAGGTATCGAATTTATAGGTCCTAATGCTGATATGATGGAAAAATTAGGAGACAAGATAAAATCAAAGATAGTTGCTCAAAGCGTAAATGTCCCAACTATACCTGGTGTTGAGAAACCTGTTACCTCTGAAGATGAAGCTATAGAATTCGCAAAAGCATGTGGATATCCTATAATGCTAAAAGCTGCTGCCGGCGGTGGTGGACGTGGTATGAGAATAGTTAGAAATGAGGAAGAATTAATTCCTGCTTTTAGAAGTGCTAAAAGTGAAGCTAAGAAAGCTTTTGGTATAGATGATATTTTTATTGAAAAATATCTAGAAAATCCTAAACACATTGAAGTACAAATTTTAGGAGATAAATCTGGAAATATAGTTCATCTTTTTGAAAGAGATTGTTCTGTTCAAAGACGTCATCAAAAAGTAATTGAATTTACTCCAGCCTTTGCACTTCCAAAGAAAAAAAGAGAAGAAATTTGCGCTGATGCTTTAAAAATAGCTAAATCTGTAAACTATAGAAATGCAGGAACTTTAGAATTTTTGGTAGACATGCATGGAAACCACTATTTCATAGAAATGAATCCTAGAATTCAAGTTGAGCATACTGTAACGGAAATGGTAACTGGTATTGATATTGTTCAAAGCCAAATTCTAATTGCTCAAGGATATTCTTTAGATTGTAAGGAAATAGGTATATCTTCTCAAGATGATGTTAATTTTAGAGGATTTGCTATTCAATGTAGAGTTACTACAGAAGACCCTTCAAATAACTTTTTACCTGATACCGGTAGAATTGATCTTTATAGAACAGGTTCTGGATTTGGTATAAGACTTGATGGTGGTAATGGTTTTACAGGTGCTATAGTTAGCCCATACTACGACAGCTTACTTTTTAAAACTACAGCTTGGTCTAGAACTTTTGAGGATGCTATAAGAAAATCCCTACGTTCTTTAAAAGAATTAAAAATTTCTGGGGTAAAAACTAACGTTGACTTTTTAATTAACGTTCTAAATAATCAAGTATTTGCAAATGGTGAATGTAACACCAAATTCATTGAAGAACATAAGGAATTATTTAATATAACTACAGAAACAGATTCAGAATATAATATTCTTAAATTTATTGGTAATAAAGTTGTAAATGAAACTCACGGAACAAAAAAAGACTTTGATGTACCTCTTGTTCCAAAAATAAGTGTTCCTACAGATTTAAAAGGAACAAAACAAATACTAGATAAAAAAGGACCTGAGGGCCTTGTTAAATGGATTAAATCTCAAGAAAAATTACTTCTTACAGACACAACTATGAGAGATGCTCATCAATCTTTAATGGCAACTAGAATGAGAACTAAAGATATGGTTAAAATAGCAAAAGCAACCTCTACCCTTGGAAAAGATTTATTCTCTGTGGAAATGTGGGGAGGAGCAACCTTTGACGTAGCATATAGATTCTTAAAAGAATCTCCTTGGACTAGACTTGAAGAACTAAGAAAAAGAATGCCTAATGTTCTATTCCAAATGTTGTTAAGAGGATCTAATGGTGTTGGATATAAAAACTATCCTGATAATGTTATAAGAGAATTAATTGATCAATCAGCTAAATCAGGAATTGATGTATTTAGAATTTTTGACTCTCTTAACTGGCTAAAAGGAATGGAAGTTGCAATTGACCAAGTTCTTAAAAATGGTAAGGTTGCAGAAGCTTGCATTTGCTATACTGGAGATATTTTAGATAGTTCAAAAGACAAATATTCTTTAGACTACTACGTTAAAAAAGCAAAAGAAATAGAAAAAATGGGTGCTCACATTTTAGGAATAAAGGATATGTCAGCTTTATTAAAACCTTATGCTGCATACAAACTTATTAAAGCGTTGAAAAGTGAAATATCAATACCAATACATCTTCATACTCATGATACAACTGGAAATGGAGTAGCAACTGTAATAATGGCAGCTGAAGCTGGAGTTGACATTGTAGACACAGCCCTTAACAGTATGTCTGGACTTACAAGTCAACCTGCTCTAAACTCTGTTGTAGCAGCTCTTGAGCACACTATGAGATGTACAGGTATAGATGTAGATGGAATTCAAAAGCTTTCAGATTATTGGGCTGCTGTAAGACCAGTTTACGCTCAATTTGAATCTGAACTAAAATCTGGTTCTACTGAAATATACAAATATGAAATACCTGGAGGCCAATATTCAAACTTAAAACCTCAAGTTGAAAGTTTTGGTCTTGGACATAGATTTGATGAAGTTAAAGATATGTATAAGAAAGTAAATAATATGGTTGGTGATATTGTTAAAGTAACACCTTCTTCTAAAATGGTAGGTGACCTTGGAATCTTTATGGTTCAAAATAACCTAACACCAGAAAATATATTAGAAAAAGGTAAAGATATGGCTTTCCCTGATTCTGTAGTGTCATACTTTAAGGGAATGATGGGGCAGCCAGAAGGCGGATTCCCTAAAAATCTTCAAAAAATAGTTTTAAAAGGAGAGGAGCCTATTACTTGCAGAGCAGGTGAACTTCTTCCATCTGAAGATTTTGATGCTGTCGCTAAACATCTTAAAGATAAATTTGATATTGAGCCTACTAAGCAAGATATTATAAGCTATACACTATATCCTGATGTATTTGAAGCTTATCTAAAATATATCAAGGAAAATGGAGATCTTAGCCGAATGGGAAGTGATATCTACTTCCATGGATTACGTGAAGGAGAAACTTGTGAAATTGAGATAGCTGCAGGTAAAACTTTAATTATAAAACTCCTTCAAATAACTAATCTAGATAATGAAGGCCATAGAACTTTAGTATTTGAAGTTAATGGAAACAGACGTGAAATAAAGATAAAAGATAAAAAAGCTACAGCTTCTATAAACGTTGATTCACTACAAATGGCTGATACAGATAATCCTCTTGAAATTGGTTCAAGTATACCTGGTACAGTATTAAAAGTACTTGTACAGCCTGGAGATGAAGTTAAAGAAAATGATAGCTTAATAATAATTGAAGCTATGAAAATGGAAACAAACATTACAGCTGCATCGGATGGAATGGTAGATTCTGTAATAGTTAAAGAAGGGCAGCAAGTTCAATCAGGAGAACTCTTGATTAAACTTAAATAAATTTTCTTTGAAGCTGCATTCCCCTTATTTCTCAGAGTTTATGACATATATGTCATAAGCTCTTTTTCCTTATATCTATAAAATTATACTTGATTATTATAATTGCTGAATTCACTTGGAGAATATCCAGTATGTTTTTTAAATATCCTTGAAAAATATCTATAGTCTGGATACCCCACTTTTAAAGCAACTTCTGATACCTTAATATTTGAATTTTGAAGATACTCTATTGCTTTTTCGATTCTAAGTTTTGTAATATATTCAACAAAACTTATTCCCACTACCTTTTTTATTCTTCTACTTAAATAACTTTCACTTAAATAAACCTGTCTTGAAACATCTTTTAAACATATATTTTCAGTATAATGTTCATTTATATATTTTATAGCTTTATTTAATCCACTTTCACTAATATTAATATTTTCTAACTTGATATATCTAAGAACGCTAATAATAATTTCATTTACCCATTTATACAATTCATTAATAGTATGCAATCCTTCTACTTTTTTATAGGCCTCAAATTCTTCCCCTAATACCTTTTCTACTGATATATTATATTGAGTTAATATTTTCAAAGCCATTAAAACTATCTCTATACTTACTTGTTTTATGATTCCATAACCTATGTTATTATCTTTAAGTACTTTAAAATATATATCATGCAATTGCTTACTTATCTTATTTTTATCCCCAGCTCTTAAACTTAATTTAATCTCATTTTCTGCATTTAAAATATATGTCCATTTAATTATATTTTCTCGCTTTAGGTCTACAAAATAAATTATACTTCCCTTACCTTCATATAATTTATTTTTTAAAGCTTGTTTACTTTCATCATATACTTTTTTCATTTCATTTATAGACCCAAAATTAGATACTCCTATGGTTATAGTATTATCCTTTCTTTTCATAACTTCTAATTGAATACTTTCAAAAATATTCGCAATATCTTTATGAACCAATTCTTCAGTATCTATTATTACAGCAATTATATTTTCATGACATTCAACTATATAATGACAAATCTCTCCTATACTTAGATGAATTATATTTTTTATATATTCATTCTGTTCATGTAGAATATCAAATCTGTCTTTTTCTAATATTTTTTGATAATTATCATTTTCAATACATCCTATAATTATAGATTTTAAATCAATATTATATTCTCTAATAAATTCATCCAGTTTACTAGTTATTATCTTTCCCCTCATCATATCTAAAAGAACTTTTTCTCTTGCAATATCAATGTGCTCTTTATTCTTCTTAAATTCAATATGAACTTTTTCAATAGAAGATAAAAATTCTTCTTCATCTATAGGTTTCAAAATAAAATCAAAAGCATTTATTTTAACTGCTCCTCTAGCATATTGAAAATCATCATATCCCGTTATTACTATAAATTTACATTCTGGTAAAAATTCTTTTATACTTTGAGCCATTTCTATACCATTTATTCCAGGCATGCTTATATCTGTAACTATCAAATCAGGCTTTGTTTTTCTAGCTACTTCAATACCTTCATATCCGTTTGAAGCTTCCCCACAAATTTCACACTCATATTTTTTCCAATCTATAGTTCTTTTCATTCCTTCTCTTGCAAAACGTTCATCATCTACTATCATTACTTTTATCATTCTCTTCATCCCCCTTCCAATCATATGGAAGAATCAATTTCACATAAGTTTTATCATCTATTCTATCTAAGAATACTCCGTATTTTTCACCATAATGAATCTTAACTCTTTTATCTACGTTGCTCATTCCAATTCCTTCACCTTTAGTGCTTTCATTTGTTATTCCAACACCATTATCTATAATTTCAAAACATATATTTTCTTCTTTCTTATATCCTTTTATAACAAGTTTGCCCTTTTCTAATTTAGGTTCTAAACCATGAATTATAGCATTTTCAACTAAAGGCTGTAATAAAAGTTTTAAAATTCTCTGGTCCAATATTTTATTATCTATTTCAAAATCCACACTAAATTTATCCCCATATCTTATGCTCTGAATAGTTAGGTAATTATTAATTTGATCAATATCCTCTTTTACGGTAACTATATCCCCTTTTTTACTTATACTATATCTTAAAAATTTCCCCAAAGTAGTAGTCATTTTAACTACTCCTTCATTTTCTCCAAGCTTAGCCATCCATTTTATAGATTCTAAAGTATTATATAAAAAATGAGGATTCACCTGAGCCTTTAAATTCTTATATTCAGCTTCTTTTAAAAGATACTGCTTAATATAAACCTCTTCTATCAGCTTATCTATTTCCCTTACCATTTTATTAAAACTCTTTCCAAGGTCTCCTATCTCATCATTAGAATCTATATTAACGTTTACATTCATATCTCCCTTTTCTACTCTACGCATTAATCCTGAAAGTTTATTTATAGGTTTCGAAATACTTTTAGATAGAATAAGAGATACTATAATTGCAAAAACGCTCAAAAGAATAAGAACAAATATAAAAGTTTGCACTATCATCCCTTTATCCTTATATATAGACTTAACGGGAACGATTTCAACTATTTTAAATTCATTATGGGCAAGAGTATTAAAATAAGCTACATACTGTTCTCCCTCTAAAGTACACCTAAATTGTCCTTGCTTGTTATTTAAGATAGTATCCACATAATTCTCATAAAATTTAAAGCCTGTCCTATCTTTATATAATTTATCAGTAATTATATATCCTTGCTTGTCCAATATATAGATATTATTTCCTTCATACACCTTCGCATGTTTTAAAATATTATTAAAATAATCATCATATATATCTAAAAATACATATCCTAATTTTTCATCATTTTCTCTATCTATAATTTGCCTGCATATGGCCAAAACAATATCTTTTCTTTCTCTTCCATCAACTCTTCTGTGTACATAAAATAACTTATTGTCTTCTGCAGAATCAATTAAATCAAAAATCTCATTGTATTTATTTCCATAAATAGGAGAAAAATATTCTTGAGTAGTAAATCTACTCAACGGATTATTTAATCCCATTATATACACAGGTATATCCATTTTCTGATTTGCAGTAACGCTAGTAATTATGGTATATATTTTCTGGGCATCTTTAAATTTTTCATTATAGCTACTATATTTTTCCTTTTTGAAAATCTGCTGAATTTCTTTATTTTCAGCCAAAAACTCAACAATACTTGAAAAATTATTTATAGAAGAATCAATAAAAGAACTCATTATTTTTATATTTTCATTTATTGAAGTATTAATTTTCTTATTTATTAAACTTGAAGTATTACAGTAATAAAATACTGTCATAATTATCAAAGGAAAAAATCCTACTATTATAAATGCTTTAAAAAGTCTTGTTTTAAAATTCTTTTTTTTTATCATTATAACCCCTTTATCTCCTAGTTTACTTTAAAATAATTATAGCACAAAAATCTCATGTGCTATAAAGAGACTTTGTGCCATAAACATAAAACTTCCACTATATAATTGTTACTTTATAAATTTCCTCAAATGCACTCAAATCCTGAACTATTTTTCCTGGCTTTACATATATAGGAACCAAAATTGTGTATAAGCTTTTCCTTAAGCAAATACTCTCTTCTTCAATCTCCTCTTCAATTTCTTCTTCCTCTAAAGAAAACTCTATGTTCTTTACTTTAATACTTTTACTTTCAAAATATTTCGAAACCCTATCTACTAAATCTTTTTTATTGTAATATTCTATCTCTATTTTCACCATATTTTTTTTGTGAAAAATTTTACCTTCAAACTTCTTCAAAGATGCTAATACACCATAAACACCAATTGTTCCAAAAATACTCAATGCATAATATCCCATACCTACAGCAAGTCCGATGCAAGCTACTACCCAAATAGTTGCAGCTGTGGTAAGCCCTTTAACAGAGCCTTTCTCATGTATTATAGTTCCTGCTCCTAAAAAACCTACTCCTGTTACTACTTGTGCACCTATTCTTCCTATATCAGCTTTAAGTGCGTTAGCTAGTTGTGGATTTTGCATTATCAGTTTAGTAGTGTCCTCTATCATATGAACTTGTATCATAGATATAATTGCCGCCCCTACACAAACTAATATATGAGTTCTAAATCCTGCTGGTCTATTTTTGAATTCTCTTTCGTATCCTATAAGTCCACCAACTATTATTGCTAAAGCTAATCTAATAACCACTTCATGCCAATGCACTTATCTCCCCCCCTTGTTATTATATATTGTATACATTTACAAAAAAGTACTATGCATATATCATAGTACTTTTTATATTTTCTTACAATGTATAATTTTTTATGCAATTATATAATATGAACATTATCAGGTAAGAAATTAATCATTACCTCCTGACCTTCATCAAATACTTCTTTACCTTGTGGATTAGTATCTTGTATTATTATATCTTTATCTCCCATTCTAACTACATAATCTTGATATGCTCCCATAAATGTAGATAAAGTAACCGTTCCTTTTAAAAGCCCTTCTCTTCCTACATTTATTGCCTCAGGTCTTAATACTACTCTACATTCATCACCTGGCTTTTTATCTCCTTTGTAGTTTATTTTTATTATTTTTCCGTATACTTCTATTTCAACTTTTTCACCATCTATTGACTTTATAGTACCATCAAGGAAATTAGCTGTTCCTATAAAATCAGCTACAAATTCTGATTTTGGAGTATAATAAACTTCCTTTGGAGTACCAACTTGTTCAATTATACCTCTATTCATAATAATTATTCTATCAGATAAACTCATTGCTTCTGATTGATCATGTGTTACATATATTGCAGTTATACCTACTTTTTTCTGTATCTTTCTAATTTCTGTTCTCATATACACTCTAAGCTTTGCATCTAGGTTTGATAAAGGTTCATCAAATAACAAAACCCCAGGTTCCATGACAAGAGCACGTGCAAGCGCAACCCTCTGCTGTTGTCCTCCTGATAATTGATTTGGATATCTATATTCCAATCCTTTTAATCCTACAAGTTCGATAATATTTTCTACTTTTTCTTTTATAACTGCTTTGCTCAAATTTTTAAGTTTTAATCCATAAGCTACATTATCAAAGATATTGTAGTGAGGGAAAAGTGCATATGTTTGAAAAACCATTGAAGAATCTCTCTTATCTGGAGGTAAATCATTAATCTTATCCCCGCCTAAATAAATATCTCCTGAAGTTGGAATTTCAAATCCAGCTACCATTCTAAGAGTAGTTGTTTTTCCACATCCTGAAGGTCCAAGTAATGTTACAAATTCTCCTGGTTTTATATCTACAGAAATATTATCAACAGCTCTAAATTCTTTATTGTCCGCTCCTATATATATTTTATTAAGATTTTTAATATTAACACCTTTACTTCTCTTTTCCATTCTATGTTCGCCATCCTCTCGTATTCATTATTAGTTCTTTTCTACTTACATTCCTTCTTTACTTACTCCCATTTTACTTAATGCAAAATTCATAATGGCTACTGCTGTATACACTATAATTATAAGTATTGTAGAAAATGCTGCTGCAACTCCGAATCTACCAGCATCTGTTTGTGCTAATATTTGAACTGTAAGTAAGCTGTATTTAGCTGATACCAAGAAGATAACAGCACTTACTGCAGTCATACTTCTAACAAAGCTATAAACAAGTCCACTAAAGAATGCGGGTTTTATCAATGGTAATGTTATAGATGAAAATACCTTTGAAGTATTAGCTCCAAGATCTGAAGCTGCTTCTTCTATAGCAGGATCTATTTGTTGAAGAGCTGCCACACCTGATCTAACTCCAACAGGTAAGCTTCTCATAACAAATGCAATTACAATTATAGTTCCTGTTCCTGTTAATAATAATGGTCTAGTATTATAAGCTAATATATAACCTATACCTATAACTGTTCCTGGTACTGCCATAGCAAGTAGTGAACTAAATTCTACAAAACCTTTTCCAAAGAATTTCTTTCTTACAATAAGGAAAGCTATTATCATAGCTAATATTCCTGTAAGCGGCGTAGCAATAACTGATAGGAATGTAGTATCCATTATTGGTTCAAGTCCTAAGTCAAATACATATTTAAAATGATCTAGAGTTAAAGAGTAATTTACACCCCAAATTTTAAATAATCCGCCTAATGGAATTAATATATAAAGTGCTAATATAAATATAGTTATTAATAAACAAACTATACTTAATGGATAAACAATTTGTTTTTCAGTAATTAATTCTCTTTCTCTTGAAGCCTTTCCTGTTACAGTAACATAAGATTTTCTTTCTAACCAATACTTTTCTATAACAAATATGAGAATTGTAAGCGCAAGTAATATAACCGCTATTGTAGCTCCACCTTGCATATCATAATTACCTATTGCTTGTAAATATATTGATGTAGCAAGAGTAGAAAAGTCCCCTCCAATAACCATTGGATTTGAGAAATCTGCTACTGTCTCTATAAATGTTAATAAAAATGCATTTGCAATTCCTGGGGCCATAAGTGGTAAAGTTACTGTTGTGAAAGTTTTCCATCTTGAAGCTCCCATATTTCTTGCTGCTTCTTCTAGTGATACGTCTATATGTTTTAATAATCCATTTAACAACAAATATGCAACTGGGAAAAATGTCATAGTTTGTACAATTACTAATCCTTTAAATCCATATATATTTACATCTGTTAAATGTAATAATTTATGTGTAACAAGTCCTCGCTGCCCAAAAAGCATTATAACTGATAATGCAAGTACAAAAGGTGGAGAAACTATCGGTAATATTGAAACTATATTAAACATCTTTTTAAAGCGTGTTCTTATATAAGAATCTGTATAAGCAAAAATAAATCCTAATAATGTAGAAAGTAGTCCTACAGTAACTCCTAATTTCATAGTATTTCCTAAGGTATTTCTAAAATCTATATTTTCAAGTGTTTGAACATATGCTTTAAGTGTAAATCCGTCTTCCCCTACAAAACTTTGGTTCAATACAGAAAATAAAGGATATAAGATAAAGGTTAAAAGCACTAAAATAGTAAAAATTATAGTAACTAAAAGTAGAGGATCTCTCCATATCTTTTTCATATCTACTAAATCGTTTTTTAGTTTGTTTTTATATTGTTTAAATGCCATTTGCATACTTCCTTTCAATATCTCAAGGGAATAAATAGACCCTATATTTATTATAAGTCCCACCATCTATAAGACAGTGGGACTATTTTATTTCTATTTATTAGTTGTTTTGTGCCATACTTCAACTAATCTTGCTCTATTTTCACCTGCAAAAGTCATATCATAATTTATAAGGTTAGTATTCTTTAATTGCTCAGCTTCTTTTGGTGGCTGTGCATCTGGATTTGTTAAGAATTGATAAGAACCAACTGTTTGACCAAGTTCTTGTGCTTTCTTAGATAAAGCCCAATCAACAAATTTTTGAGCTGCTTCCATATCTGGTGCATTTTTAATTATTCCTACAGAACCGATTTCATATCCAGTTCCTTCTGATGGAGCTGATAAAACTATATCTTCATATCCTTGTTTTTTATATTTGATTCCATCATGCATGAAACAAATTCCAACCATGGCTTCTCCCATACCAGCCATTTGTGCAGGAGCTGAACCAGTCTTTGGATATTGCTTAATTTGACCGTCTAATTTCTTTAAGTAATCCATAGCTTTGTCTTCACCCCAAAGCTGTACTAAAGTAGAAACTAATGTATATGCTGTTCCAGATGATCCTGGATTTGCAACAACTATTTGTCCCTTATATTCTGGTTTTAATAAATCTGCCCAAGATTTTGGAACTTCTGCTCCTTTTTCTTTTAATAATGCCTTATTACAAACAAATCCTAAATAACCATTATATATTCCTGTCCAATATCCCTCTTTATCTTTAAACTTATCTGGTATTTTTTCTGCATTTGGTGAAACATATTTTTCAAGTAATCCTTTTCCTTTAGCATCTATAAAAGTATCTGCTGGTCCACCATACCAAACAGAAGCTTGAGTGTTGTCTTTTTCAGCCATAATTCTTGCAAGAATTTCTCCCCCACTCATTCTTACCATGTTAGTTTTAATTCCTGTTTCTTTTTCAAACTCTTTAATTGCTTTTTGAGCATGATCTTCCATAAGACCAGCATAAATAGTTAATTTTAACTCTTTTTTATCATTAGAAGCTTGTTGTTTTGAACTAGAATTCCCGCATCCAGCTAAAAATCCTACTGACATTAACGCTGTTAATCCTAGTGCCAATATTTTCTTTTTAATCATATTTACCCCCCTCAATTCCTTTAATTTTAAATTTGACAACCTTTACATATCGTTTTTTAACTTACAAGTATATTATAAATCCATTTTGTCTTATAAAAATAATAATGAACAAAATAAGGCACATAGAGGTAAAAATTTTAAACATTCTATACTTCTCTTAATTTCTCATGGAATTTTATACAAATAAATGATATTATATTCTGTGTGTATTTTTTCAATATATTGTCATTATTAAATATAAATTATATAACAAAGGAGTAAAAAATATGAAGATAAGACTTTGCCATTCTAAATTTTTATCGCTTTTTATGATTTTTTCCTTAACCTTCACTTTACTATCTTTCACTCCATCAAGTGTAAAAGCAGAAAGTGAAAATCACCTATCTCAAGTAGATATACCTAAAATCCAATTTGTTACCCTAGAACATAGTCCTTTTATATCTGGACACAGTAATTCTATTTATATTTCATCCAAAGATTACAGCAATAATGTGCAATATCAATTATTCTATGCCCGTGCAGATAAAACAAATGATAGTTGGAAATTAATTAATCCTTCTTCCAACGGAGGATGGTCTGAGGCAACAAACCCTACTATCCCTAAATTAATTTCAATATCAAATTTGAAATTGAAAACAGGTAGATATAAAATAGCTATTAGAGTAAAACGTGTGAACTTAAAAGATTCTAATGAATATAAATACAAAAATCCATATGGTAACTATGATGATCATTATATTTACAATATAAATGTTTTATCAAAATCTAATGAAAATCTAAGTGGAAGTATGATAATAAATAAATTGGAATTTAATCAAGGTGAACATATAATAGTTGGTGGTATTAATAATAATAGTAAAAATTTATATAAAGTTCACCTTTACAATCCCGATAAAGGCGAATGGATAAGTCCATCAAAACCATATTCACGTATAGTTAATTGCAATACAAGCAATATTCCTGCTGGAACTTATTTATTAGATCTTTGGTGTAAAGGCGACCACTCAAAAAATAAATATGACGGTGTTAAATTTACAGTAATTACAATAAAAGAATGGACTAAAGAACAAACTAAGAATGATAATAAAGTAGAAAGAACTCAAAGTAAGCTTCAAACTGACTTATATAATTATTTACGTTATGACGGTAACAGACAAACTGTAAATAAACGTGCTTTAGGTCTTAATAATGGAAGTGCATATAATGACTGTGTATATTTCACTAGTGAAGCGCTTAGAAGAGTGGGAGTAAATATAGCTGATAAAGTATGTAACACAGGTTCTCTTATAAATGATAAATATAAAAATGTAAGTCTTATTAACTATTTATCAAAAGATAACTGGCAGGTATGCTATGATGTTTCGAAGCTTCTTCCTGGAGATATATGCTTTACAACTACTGCCAAAGGCACTAAGGGTAAACCAACTCATGTTTATATATTTATGGGTTGGGTAAATGAAGGCTCTACAGATTATGCTTATATATGTGATAATCAATCACATTATTACGGTAACCAAATTTGTCACATAAGAAATATTAAACATGCTTTACCTAATAAAGAAGCTTTGGCTTTCTTTATGTACAAGCCTACTAAATAAAAAATGTGGTCACAACTTAAATTTAAAAGTTGTGACCTGATTTATATCAAACTTCTATATCATTAAATCGCTTTTTAGATTTTATTAAAAATCTAAAGCTTACAATTGCCGTTACAAACATAAACCCTTCTGTTACAAATATATTTATATTGTATCCTGCTACAAAATCTACTAAAGCATGTATCAAAATTGCATACAATAAATATTTATTCTCTTTTTTCATTACCCCTTCTAATACAATCACAGTTAAAGCTATATGAAATATAATTGTGAATATTCTTTCTATTCCACCTATGAAAAACATATATGAAGGTGTCCCTATAAGAATATTCTTTATTCCAGCTATCTGTGGTGATTTCTGAGCTACTAGAGCATCAAAATTTCCAATATTAATTAATATACTAAGTATTATATTAGATACATATGTGATACCAACTAATAATATAGCTTCAATTCCACCATGTCCTATTCCAAAAGCAATGCCATTTTTCCAACTAAGCTTATTTTTAAGCAAATATTTAAAACCTATAAATCTACCTACTTCTTCAAATATTCCTGCTGTTAAAGCCAAAAATAATACATATATTATTGTATTGGATTTGATATTTTGAATAAACCAAGATTTTGTGTTTAAATACCCAATCAAAGGTAATCTGGTTGATATCTGTGAAACAATAAATATTAAAGCTCCTACCCCTACTGCTAACAAAGATACCTTCTTTTTCTTATAAAAATATATTGTAAGTCCAATAGGTAATCCAAAACAAATCATGAAACTAATTATCATAAACATAATGGATATATTATTTACCATACTATCTCCCCCCTATTCTTTAATATATAGAACTTTATAGTATTCATATTCCCCTATTTCTAGTTTAATCTTGAAGTAATAACTGAATATCCAATAATAAAAGCTATCAGCATTACAAAAAATACTATTCCTGTTACATTTCCAAAATTTATAGTCCATCCTATTCCAAATCTTTTTTCAACTATAATTGCTGGATCATTTTTATTTACATAAAACATTCCAAGCTTCCAATGTTTATCATCATTTCTATCTATATGATTTTGATGATTTTCTTCTTCTTTTATATTTAATCTACTTCCACCTTGACCAGTCATTAATGCAATTACTATAGTAACTATAAGAAGGACAGCTGTAAATATCATAGGTACTATAACCATTTGCTTTGGAGTCCATTTTAAAATACTAAGCATATTGAAATTAATAAAAGTAAAAATTAGACTTATTACACTAGTAATAAAAATAATATATCCAGACCAAATGTATCTGAAACGTCTATTTTGCTCTCTTGAAACTACTGGATTACTTGCATTTATTTGAACTTTAGCCATCCCTATAGTCTTATAAACAATATACATAATTATCATCATAAATAGCTGACTGGCAGGCATTATAAAAATTGTTTTATATGATTTAGGTGCCCATCTATCAACTATCCCCTTTCCATTCCAGTGTATAGGCATTGGATCTGGAAGATTAGCATATACTTTAAAACCAATAATTATATTTAAAACAATAATAGCTAATGGAATTAAAAACCATGCCTTACTTACAAGCATTCTTTTATTTTCTTTATTTCTAAAGCTTGTATCTACAATTACAACTTCTTTTTTTCCTTCATTCCAATTACTTTTAGCTTTATATTCTTTAACTTTCTTATGGATATTTAAATAAATCATTGATTGAAGAATTATATATATGAATACACCTATAGTAGGAATCATAGGATTTTTACTGTAAAACAAAGCAACAATCAGTATTGCTAAAAATCCTCCACATATTAATAAATACTTTTTTACATATTCTCTTTTTAAATTTATAAGTTGAGAATCTTTTGCTTTATCTTTTGGTATTCTAATTCCAAAAAATATTTCTTTTCTTGTAAGATTAGGCATGCAAACACCTAGAATAAACAATATAATAAACACTGGCAAATAAGTGAACATCATCATTCCTATACTCATAATAATCCCTCCTTGATTTTGTTTAGTTAGATTAATATACATCTTCTAAACACTATACTTTAGTTATCTCATTTATAAAGTTTAAACTTTTCTCTACACATATTTATAAATTCTTCTTCACTCATACCTCTGCAATATACTTCTGCAATTATGGCATCCATTTCTTCATTAAGTTTTTCTTTATACTCATCAGTTATCATATTTTTCATACTACCGATTACTGCACCTTTTCTTCTATCCATGTTAATAAAACCATCTTCTTTTAAAAGTGCGTATGCCTTATTTACAGTATGCATGTTGATTCCTATATCACCTGCAAGTTGTCTAACAGAAGGAAGATTCTCTCCTTCTTGAAGTTCTCCTTTTGCTATTCCTTTTATTATTTCGTTTCTTAATTGAATATATATGGCTGTTTCGGACTCAAAATCAATTTTAATCAGCATTTAATTCCTCCTTCATTTCTTACTAAAAATGTTCCCAAAATATTTTCATTTCTAAATTTATTATATGCAAAACAGTTCTATCTGTTATATATATAATAGAACAGTTATAATAAAAAATCAACTAAATTTATAAATTTTTACTATTACCTACTTATAAAAGATATCATATTAAAATAATGAATCTCTCACCGAAGTGAGAGATTCGTAAGAAACTATATTAACTCTTATTTAAGAATTTTTATCATTTACATATTGATTTGAATTATTTTAACAATATTCTATCATTGTTACTTGATAATAATCATTTTGATCACCAATAGCATCAGAATGTTCTATTAGTTGTACAGTGTGTTCACCAACTGCAAGTTCAGTTTCAAATAGAACAGGGATTAAAGTTTTATGAGAATTACTTTCATTTGTCCATACTCTTAAAGTAGCTTCTATAGTAGAATCTATTATTACTTGTATCTCTAAAAGCTTTGGACTATCTGTTCTCCAAGCAGATCCAGACACAAAAAATAATTGTTTACAACTTGAAACATTAAATGGTTCACATAAAGGTAAAGGACCTGGTCCATCTATTATTTTTGTAACTTTCATTAAATCACCTCCTAACACCATACTATGAAGGTTTGTACAATACGGTGTCATTTCAATGATTTGCAATGTGCCTTGAAAATTATTTGGTGACCATAGTTTGTAGGATGGGGATCTATTGACCTATTAATCAAATCAAAATTTGTTAAAGGTATTTCTCCATCATATTCGTGAAACTTAGTATAAACTTCAGCTACTTTATAATCATAGATACTATTTTTAATTTCCTCATTTATTGGCTGAATTAACTTCTCAAATGTATTATATAGAACAGGTGTATCTGCTTTCAAAGGATTATATATGGTCATAACATATATTTTTGCATTTGGAGCAAGACTATTAATTTCTTTAATAATTTTAGGCCAATCTTCCTTAAAATTATTGATTCCTTCATCTAATTCTTTCATTAAACAAGAATCATTTTTTAAGATTTCTAATTTTTCTTCCCAATTAGGGTCTTCCTCTATTGCATTTGTCAACTTTATAACAAAATTCGCTTCTTCTGAATCCAACTTATACTTAGACGCAATAGCTTTAATAACTGGTGATAATAAATTATTTCCTCCAATACTGATAGTAATTATATTAGCTTGTCTAATAGCATCACGTGTTTTAACATCATTTTTTACCTTATCTAATAAATCACTACTTTTATCTCCTGTCATAGCTAGATTGTTTAGTACTAATTCATCATACTTCTCTGTTGTTTTCAAGTAGTTTTTAAAAAGATCAACATAACCTTTATTTAAATCAGCACTTAATCCAAAGGCAATTGAATCGCCTAATGCAATATATTTAGTAGTTCCTTCAGATTTGATAGAATTTTGTTCTTCCAAGTATCGAATAGTTATTATTGCATATATAAGTTTTTCAGTATAATCTGTATTTTGGGGATTTAATCTACACATAGAAGAAACATATTTAACAATTGGCAGTAATAGTTTATTATCTTCATTATTTATGGTAGTTATATTCGTTTCTGCTTTATTAGTAGCTGCTTGAGATTGTACCGGAAGAAAAAATAATAAGAATATCAACATACAAGAAATAAATTTCCGTTTATTCATAAAAATCTCTCCTCTCTATTAATTGATAACTTGTTTATTTTATTGAATAAATTTAGCACTTTATATATATGCCTAGTATTATTAAAACAATGCAAATTTTTAACATATAAATCAATAAACCAGAGCAAGCCCTCGGACATACTCTGGTTTATTATATTTAGTCAATTTCAAAATACTTTTTAGCTTTTTCTATTCTTTGAAGTGTTCCTTTTTTCGTTCTATCATTTTGTGAGTTTTTATACTCATCTGATAGCACTTTTTTCTGTATACTTTTCGGTAAAATCTTAATTGCATCTGTTTTTTCTAGTTCTTTTGATAGTTTATAACTTTGAACATTATAATCTTTTCCTTCTCTTTTTATAGTAATGACTACAGGGTAAGCCCCTGTTGTACCTTCTTTCAACTCTCCATTTTCAATATAATATTCCTGAGCTAAAACGTCTAAATACTGTGTAACCTCATTACTTTTTTCACTTATTCCTAAAACCTCATAGGAACAAAATATTTTTCCTTTTTCTTCCTTAAAATATGGAATTTCAGAAATAAACTGCGAAGTAACCTTATTAAGAGTTTTTTCCGATATAACTGATGCTTTATCTTTAATTTTTGTACAAGCTATTAATGTAAATGATAAGGCTATAACACTTACGCAAATCCAAAGCTTCTGATAAACTTTTTTCATAATATTCTTCTCCTGTTTTCAAGTTTTTTAAACTCAGCACAACAATGGGCTACACTCATAAACTTATTTTTACTATTTTATCTCTTTTAAAACATTAAGTAAATATTCAAAAGTTCTCTGTGTAGAAGAAATACTTAAACTTTCTTCTGGTGTATGAACATCATACATATTAGGTCCAAAAGAAATCATGTCTAAATCTCCTAAAATATCTTTCAAAAGTCCACATTCAAGCCCAGCATGAATTGCAGTTACCTTTGGTTCTTTATTATACATATCCTTATGCACGTTTATAAAAACATTTCTAATATATGAGTCTGCTTTATATTCCCATTCTGGATATTCTGACTCTAAAACCATTTTTGCTCCTACAAGCTTAGTTGCACTTTCTATTCTCTTAACTATTTCATATTTTAGACTTCTTACAGAACTTCTTATAGCACTTTCAAATGTAATCTCAGTATCAGTAGTTGTGACTACCCCTAAATTAGTAGAACTCTGAACAAGCCCTTTGATATCCATACTCATAGTCTGAACACCTTGTGGTATTAATACTAATAAGTTTATAATTTTCTCTCCTAAAACCTTTGTAAAAGTATTTTCTACTTTTTTATTCAATTCTTCTAACTCAACAATAACTTCTGAATCTGAATTTTTCAACTCATTTTTAAAAATATCTTCCCATTTTATCACAGTATCAGCTAACGTCTTCTTTTCTTCATCTTTCACTAAAATAACAGCTTCAGCTTCTCTTGGAATAGCGTTCATTTTAGCTCCACCGTTAATATCAGCTATGTATAATTCTAGATTAGAGTTTAAATCATTAAGTACACGACCAATAAGCTTATTAGCATTTCCTCTTTCCTTATCTATTTCCATTCCTGAGTGTCCACCCTTTAAACCTTTTACTTTAAGCTGTAAAGCAGTAAAGCCTTCTTTTGCACTCTCTTTTTCAGCCAAAAGCTTAACTCTATTTCTAACTCCACCAGCACAGCTTGCCAAAAGTTCTCCTTCTTCTTCTGAGTCTATATTTATTAAAATTTTACCTGAAAGATTTTCTTTTTTTACACTAGAAGCTCCACCCATTCCAGTTTCCTCTTCAGTCGTAACTAAAACCTCTAGTGGAGGATGCTCTATCTCATCACTAGATAATATTGCTAGACAGTAAGCAACTGCAATACCATTATCTGCACCTAATGTTGTGCCTGTAGCTTTTACAAAATCTCCATCTACTCTTAATTTAATTGGATCTTTTTCAAAGTCATGCTGTACTTCTTTATTTTTCTCACATACCATATCCATATGTCCTTGTAAAATTACAGTAGGTGCATTTTCATATCCTTTACTTCCTGCTTTTTTTATTATCACATTTAATGCATCATCCTGTGTAACTTCTAAATTATGCTTTTTTGCAAAGCTTACTAAGTAATCACTTACTGCTTTTTCATTTCCAGAACCTCTTGGTATTCTTGTAATATCTTCAAAGTACTTAAAAACTAAATTTGGTGATAAATCTTTTAACATTCTATCCAAAATGCTCATCCTTTCCCATAAATACTATTATTTACGAACAATTATATTAATAATTTTAGCATATAAAATAACTTTAATACAAAACAATATAAAAAATAATGACCTTTTAAAGATCATTATTTTTTATATCAGCTTTACAGCTATTTAAACTATTTCATTTGATACATTTTCTTTAGATATACTTATTAAGCACTAGCTTGCTCAATTTTATTTTTATTTGCTTTAGGCTTTCCATCTTTATCATAGAATATTCCTCTAAGCATTAAAGCTAAAGCTCCATCCCCTGTAACATTACATGCAGTTCCAAAGCTATCTTGAAGTGCAAATATTGCAATTAACAGTCCTACTCCTGATGCATCAAACCCAAGAACTCCTGTAACAATTGCTAAAGACGCCATAACTGTTCCGCCTGGAACTCCTGGTGCTCCTATAGCAAATATACCAAATAACAATATAAATAATATTACCGTACTAACTTCTGGTAAAGTACCATAAAGTATTTTTGATATTGTAAAACAGAAAAATGTCTCAGTAAGAACAGATCCACATAGATGGGTAGTTGCTCCAAGTGGAATCGCAAAATCAACTACTTCTGGTATTAATGCCTTTGATTTATGTGCACATCTTAATGCAACTGGTAATGTTGCAGCACTTGACATTGTTCCAACTGCTGTTAAATATGCTGGTAAATAATGCTTTGCTACTTCTAAAGGATTCTTTTTTGAAATTACCCCTGCAAGTGAATATAATAATGTAAGCCAGATAAAATGTCCTATAAGTACTATAATTATTACTTTTAAAAATACAGGTAATTGTTTAGTTAAACTTCCTGTATATGCTAATTCACTAAATGTAGCAGCTATAAAAATAGGTAGAATAGGTACTATTATTCTAGTAATTATTGATAATACCATTTTTTGTATTTCATTCAAGAACTTGTCTACTATTTCTGCATTTGTCCATATTACTGATACTCCTGTAAATATAGCTAAAACTAATGCAGTCATTACAGGCATAATAGGATCAATCTTTAATTTAAAAATAACTTCTGGTAATTCTTTCAGTTCTGCTACCTGACTAGCAATATTAAAATGAGGTATTATTATGTAGCCTGCAATAGCTGACATAGTTGCTGCACCTACTGCAGATATATAACACATTGCAGCCATAGTACCTAGCATTTTACTTGCATTATTTTTAAGACTTGTTATTGCTGGTGTTATGAACCCAAATATAACCAATGGTACAGTAAAGAAAATTATAGAACCTAAAATTTCTTTGACTGTTAAGATAACCATCATGGCTTTTGAATTAACAAAAAGACCTAACATTACACCTATTGTGATACCAATAATCATCTTACTGATTAATCCCAACTTGCGTTTTTCTTTCACGGCTCTCACTCCTTTTCACTTATAATTTGATTAACGTTCATTTTACTAAAAAATATCTGTTAACATTCTAATTGTCCACCTAAATTATAATCTCATATTATCGTTATGTCAAAAAATATACTTTTTTCAAAATATTATCTATTTTCAGAATTTACAATGCAAAAAATTTATCAAAATAATAAAAAGCATACTTAGTAAAACTTTAATCCTACTAACATATGCTTTATGAATATATATTTTATTATTTGTTTCTTTCTAACATAGTGTCCAGAATAACATTATTAGTTTCTAACATACCTGGTGAAGCTATCTTACCTATATTTTTCATAGTTTCTTCTACAGTATTAGCAACAATTCCACTATTATTTGGAATAAAAATATTTTTTAAAGAAAGAAGTGCAGACATTATAGCAGCATTTGTTGCAGTTACTGCTTTCAAAGAGCATCCTAAATTTCCACCATCACAAATCATACCTGTTATATTTGCTGACATATTATTAATTGTATATTCCATTTGTTTAACATTTCCTTCTAATAAATAAACAGCCCCAACACTCACTCCAGTTCCTGCTGCTACTGCACAGCCACAAAATGCAGATAATCTTCCTGAAAGCTTCTTTATATAAATAGTAACTAAGTAACTTAGAGCAATAGCTTTAGCCAACCTTTCTTCTCCTATATTCATCTTTTCTGCTACTGCAGCAAGAGGCATAGTAGCAATAATTCCATGATCTCCACTTCCACAGATAGTCATAGCAGGTTTTGACATCCCACCCATTCGTGCATCAACTGCATAACCAGTTAACATTTGAGCATAACTTACTATATCTTGAGATATTTTTTGCTCTTTTGCAAGTTCAGCTATAGTCTTTCCTAAGCCCATTCCAGCTCCATTCATTCCCTCTTCAGCAAGTTCCTTATTTACTTTCACCGCTTCTAAAGTAAACTTAATATCTTCAAATGAAACTTCATTCACAAAATTCACAAAGTCAATCAATTTCAGATTAGTAAGAGAAAACTTTTCTTTATTCACTTCTTCTTTCTCATTATCTTCTGCTTTATATTTTATTTTTCCGTTAACTTCTATCAAAACAATATTTGTATGTTTTTCTTTAATTACTACTCTTCCAGTACCTTTATCTGTGATAACAGTTGTATCTATAAGTATTTCTGTAAGTCCTTTTTTTACATCTACTTCTGCTATTTTTTCTTCTCTAAGTTTTTTAGCTTTAACTATATGTTCTTCTTTAATATTCTCTAAAACCTTTAATTCAAGTTTAGAATTACCTGCTAACACACCAAGTATAGCTGCAATTTCATTTCCCATTTCATCTGTACCAGGTATTCCACATGAAAATCCATTTTTAAATACTCCTGGATCTGTAATTATTTTAATTTTTTTCAGATTTCCACCTACAACTTCATATGCTTTGCATGAAGCTAAAGCTATGGCAGCTGGTTCAGTAACGCCTAAAGCCTGTCCCATTTCATTTTTTAAAAGTGATATGATTTTATCTTTATACATATTTTTTATCCCCTCTATCTAATCAATTATTCATTCACAATAGTAACCATTACTTCATCAGCTTTATAAAATCCTTCTCTACAAAGTGTTCCAAGATTTTTTATTGTTTCTTCCACAGTTCCTCCAAGTATTCCTGTTTTATTAGGAACAACCACATCATCACATGCAATAGCTGCTGCTATTACTGCTTCTGCTGATGAAGTTGATAATTTAAGCGCACAACTTTCTTTTGCTCCATCACATACCATTCCAGTAAGATTTGCTAACATATTTTGAACTGCTCCTTCAATTTGTTCATCATTTCCACCTAAAAGCCATGCTATAGCAGCACTTGCCCCTATTCCTGCAGCTATGGCACATCCACATATTGCAGAAAGTTTTCCTGTATATTTCTTTACAAAATTATTTATCGCATGTCCAAAAAATAATGCTCTTTGAAGTCTTTCCTTTGACGCATTAATTTCTTCTGCCATAACTGTTATTGGAATTATTACTCCAAGCCCTTGATTTCCACTTCCTCCACTTGTCATAATAGGACAGTTTCCGCCACTCATTCTTAAATCACATCCTGCAGCTGTTAAAATTCTTGCTTTCATAGAAGGATCATTACCTATTTTACCCTTCTTTTGAAGATTTAATAAAGAAGCTCCCCATCTTAGTCCTTTTTCCTTTTTCAGTCCTTCTTCAGCAGCATGTCTATTCATTTCAACACTATCAATTACAAACTCAATATCATTTATATCAATATCTTCTATAATCTCTCTAATTTGTTTAAATGTCATTTCTTTTAAAAACTCATAAGATTCTCCATCTGCTTTTTCAATATTATCTTCAAATATGATTTCTCCATCTACCTCAATCTTTTGGATATGTGTATGTCCACCACTTACTACTACACTAACTAGATTATTTTCTCCTTCAATATCTACTTGAATAAAAATATTTTCTGAATCAGAAACTGGAGTTACTGCAATCATGCTATCTCTTAGCATATTTTTAGCATCATCTACACCTTTCGAAGTAACATTTTTAAATACATATAATCCATCTTCAGCATCACCACATAATATTCCTAATGCAGCCGACATATCTATTCCGCATTCTTCTGTATTAGGTATAATAACTGATTTACCATTTTTAAATATATTATTACTTACTTTTACATTAATTTTTTTAGCTTCTCCTTTTAAATACTTTTTAGCAGTAGCTGCTGTGAAAGCTACTGCAACTGGCTCGGTACATCCTATAGCAGGTTTAGTTTCACGTTTTATGAGATTTAATAATGCTTTTTCTATTTCTTTATTTTTTATCATTTTTATTTCTCCCTTCACTCTAATAACCTTGTTACTTATTTGTAAGTAGCAAAATTCATACCAAAGACTCTAACCTGTTAACAGCACCATTTTAAATAAATAATTTAATTTTAATTTTGCAAAAAAACAAAAGCTTTACACCTATAAAAATAGTATTTTATAAGTATAAAACTTCAAATAAGCTAAAATCTTAACTTCTTTTATTTTTTGCATTTTTGCAAATACTTTTATCATTTTTGCAAATTATATTTTTTAAGTTTTCTATATAATGTAGAAATCTCTATTTCAAGCTCTTCTGTAATTTTTTCTTTTCCCTTAGCATCATTCCCATGTTTTTCAATCAAAGATATTAACACATTTTTTTCATATCTTTCTAATCTACTTTTAAGAGTCATTTTATTTTGTGATTCAAATTCACAAAGGTTTTGCTTCATCATAATAGGTAAATTTGGTGGAGTTATCAATTCTTCTTTCGTTACATTCACCAAGTATTCTATTACGTTTTCAAGTTCTCTTATATTTCCCGGCCAATTATAACTTATAAATATGTCTTGAATCTCCTTAGAGAACTTCTTATTTCCCGTTTCAAGCCTATCGCAAAATTTTTGAAGTAAATGTTCACTTAATAATAATATATCCATTCCTCTTTCTTTTAAGCTTGGTAAAAAAATAGGAATTACATTTAATCTATAATATAAATCGTCTCTAAATAATCTATTTTTAACCATCTCTTCAAGATTCCTATTTGTTGCAGCTATAACTCTAACATTTACAGAGATTTCTTTTTTCCCACCGATTCTTCTAAATTTTTGTTCCTGAAGTACTCTTAAAATTTTAGGTTGAAGGTGAATAGGCATATCTCCAATTTCATCCAAAAATATAGTTCCACCATTTGCTAATTCAAATTTCCCCATCTGCCCTTCTCTTCTAGCACCAGAAAATGCTCCTCCTTCATACCCAAACAATTCACTTTCAAGAAGATTATCTGGTATTGATGCACAGTTTATTGCAATAAAAGGTGCTTTATACCTATCACTATCATAATGTATTGCTCTTGCAAAAAGCTCCTTTCCGGTTCCACTTTCTCCTCTTAAAAGAACAGTTGAATTGCTCTTAGCTATATTTTTTGAAATGTCTTTTACATTTTTTACACTTTCACTTTGACCTATTATATCTTGAAATTTTACTACTTTTTCTCCTGTAATCAGATTATACGCATTACGAACTTCCTCACTTGTCTTGCTAACTTCTATAATATTACTAACTTCCTCGCCCTCAAAAATAATAGGATTATTTTTGAGCATTAAATTATATCCTTTACCATGAATATTTATTTTTTTTCCATGATATTTTTCTCTAATTAATTCTATATCTATATCAGGTATAATATCTTTTACAGAATGATTTATTATTTTTTCATCACTAATACCAAAAAGTTTTTTTGCTTTTTTGTTTATATACTTTATCATTCCTTTACTATTAACACATAAAATACCATAACTTAAGCTATCAATTATATGACTAGTTTCTTCTGTTTGAATTTTAAGCTGTTTTATAGTTTGATTATAAATCATATTTCCAAGTAAAATAGTACTCAACTTTTCAAGAAAAACCATAAGGGAATCATAATTTTCTTCAATTATTTTTTTCTGTTCTTCTCTAAATGAATTTATTCCTATTACTCCTATTACTTCATTACCGTTTAGTATTGGATATCCTATGGATGCAAATTCGCTACAAGTAGACTTTTTAGAACAGTTTTTACAAATGGTATTAGAATGCGATTTATTTATGTGTTTTGGTTTTTTTTCACTTATCACAAATTCAAATAAAGATTTCTGAGGTATCTTTTCTCCTATACAACCTTTGTATTCACCTGTTGCAGCTATTCTATTAGAATTTTTATCAACAATAGTAACATCAACATGTAAAACTGCAGCTATAGCTTCTGCAACCTCCTGAGCAGAAGCTTTTATATCGGTTAAAGACATATTAACACCACCTTAACTCTTGTCCCTTTTGTTTGCTTAAATTATATTCTTACACTATTTTTTTGTCAAAGACATATTTTGCATTAAAAAAATAAGTCACTCTATTGAATGACTTATTCCAAAATTAAGTTCTATATTCTCCATTAATTTTTACATACTTGTAAGTAAGATCACAGCCCCAAGCTTTTGCAGCATATTCCCCTTCATTTAAGTTAATGTAGATTACTAATTGCTCCTCTTGTAAAATCTTTGATGCTGTATCTTCATTAAAATATACATTCATTCCTTTTTCAAAAACTTTTATCTCTCCTATAGAGCTTTTAAAGTACACATCTACTTTATCAGGATCAAAATCTGCTCCTGAATATCCAATAGAACACACAATTCTTCCCCAATTTGGATCACTTCCAAATAAAGCTGCTTTAACAAGATTAGAAGAAACAACAGACATAGCACCCATCTTTGCACTTTGCACATCTCTTGCATTTACAACCTCTACCTCTATAAGCTTTGTAGCTCCTTCACCATCTCTAGCCATCTTCTTTGCAAGTTCCTTGTTTACAAAATCTAATGTCTCTTTAAAAATTATAAAATCTTCATTTTCACTATCAATAAGCTCATTTTGTGCTGCTCCATTAGCAAGACAAATCATCATATCATTTGTGCTTGTATCTCCATCTACTGAAATCATATTGTAAGAATCTTTAACACTATCCTTTATAACCTTATTAAGCATAGCTTTACTTATATTCGCATCTGTTACTACAAAACTAAGCATAGTTGCCATATTAGGCTTTATCATTCCAGAACCTTTTGCCATTCCACTTATCAATACTTTTTTACCACCTAGGATAATCTCTACTGTTATCTCTTTAGTCTTTGTATCTGTTGTCATTATAGCTTCTGCAGCATCACTTCCCCCTTCATCAGATTTTAAAGCACAAACCTTTTTAATCCCTTGCTTCATAACCTCCATAGGTATAGGTACTCCAATTACTCCCGTTGATGCCTGCAGAACTTCCTTTGCATTAATACTCAATTCATCCGCAGTTATTTCTGCTATAGCTTTAGCATCCTTTAAGCCTTTTTTTCCTGTACAAGCATTAGCCTGACCGCTGTTAACAATAATGGCTTGAGTATTCTCATTTTTTATATATTCCATATTTAAAAGTACTGGTGCTGCTTTAACCTTGTTTGTAGTGAAAGTTCCAGCTGATACAGCTTTCTTTTCACTGTATATAAGTGCTAAGTCTTTCTTACCACTCTTTTTAAATCCT
This sequence comes from Clostridium ganghwense, assembly GCF_026735165.1. Classification (GTDB taxonomy): domain Bacteria; phylum Bacillota; class Clostridia; order Clostridiales; family Clostridiaceae; genus Clostridium_H; species Clostridium_H ganghwense. Next base: position 1,194,188 of record NZ_JAPQES010000001.1, read on the forward strand.
GCTGCAATTCCAATCGCTTTAAATCCTTGTACATCAGATATACATTTATCTTTTAATATCTCCATATTTATTCTCCTTTCTTATTAAATTGCCATTGAAAGAACATTTATTCCTTCACTTTCTTCTAACCCAAACATCAAATTCATATTTTGAACTGCCTGCCCAGCCGCTCCTTTTATTAGGTTATCTATAGCCGATATTACAATAACCCTTTTTGTTCTTTCATCAACTCTTATACCTATATCACATAAATTACTTCCTCTAACATTTCTAGTTTCCGGCAGTGTCTCTACAATTCTTATAAAATAATCTTCCTTATAAAACTCTTTATAGATTTTATATATTTCCTCTTGTGATATATTATTTTTTAGTTTCCCATAACATGTAGCTAAAATTCCTCTATTCATAGGCACTAAATGCGGTGTGAAATTTAATAAAATCTTCTCTCCAGCTGCTTTTGATAGTTCCTGTTCTATTTCAGGAGTATGTCTATGTCCAGCAATTCCATAAGCTTTTATTGATTCATTACATTCTCCGTATAGAGATGTAACCTTTAAACCTCTCCCTGCTCCTGATACCCCAGATTTTGCATCAATTATTATAGAATCCATTTCTATTAATCCTTTATTTAATAATGGATATAATGCTAATATACTTGCAGTGGTATAGCAGCCGGGATTTGCAATGAGCCTAGTCTTTTTAATCTCATCTCTATAAATTTCTACAAGCCCATATACAGCATCATTTAATAATTCAGGGAACTTATGCTCTACCCCATACCATTTTTCATAACACGCAGCTTCATTTAATCTAAAATCAGCTCCTAAATCGATAACCTTAACTCCTTTAGCTAAGGCTTTCTTCACTATATCAAAAGACTTACCATGGGGCAGAGCTATAAATAATACATCTATTTCTTCTAATTTATATTCTGCTTGTTGTATGTTTATACATTTATTTTGTATAAATCCTGTATAGTTATTATATATTTTCGAGAACGCTTCATCTGCATAACTATGAGAAACTACGAATTCTATTTTTACATATTCATGATTATGCAAAAACCACACAAGTTGTTGACCTGCATAACCTGTTGCTCCAATCACAGCCCCTTTTATCATAGAATCACCCCTTAAAATTATATAAAGTAATTATACATATATACGAATATTTATGCAACATTTATTTATGTTTTTTCAAGTTATCCCTAATATTTTCTATTGTAAACAAATTTCTTTTATGTTTTCATTGCATATTTATAATATATATAGTATAATTATGCACAAGTTGTTCTAAATAATTAAAGGTCGGTGTTATATATGATTAATAAAAAGTATTTAAAACTGTTTAAAGAAAAAACTTTTGTAATCAAATATGGTGGAAGCATAATGCAAAATAAAGCTGCTGAAAAAGCATTTTTTCAAGATATATTAGAAATGAAACTTGCGGGAATAAATATTGTAATAGTTCATGGTGGTGGACCAGAAATATCTAAATGGTTAAATAAAATCGGCATAGAAAGTAAATTTGTAAATGGTCTTCGTGTTACTGATAAAAATACTATTGAAATTGTTGAGATGGTTTTGTCTGGTAAGATAAATAAAAATATCACTGCTAATCTTAGCACTCAAGGTTTAAATGCTATAGGAATCAGCGGAAGTGACAGCAACCTTTTACATGCTAAGAAAAAATACTTACATGATAATGATAAAAAAATAGATTTAGGATTTGTTGGCGATGTTGAAAATATTAATAAAGATTTACTTATAAATCTTATGAATAAAGGATATATTCCAGTTATCGCTCCTATTGGATGTGATACTGAGGGCAATAAATATAATATTAATGCTGACTATGCAGCTTCATTTATTAGTTCTGCTTTAGAGGCTGAAAAACTTATTATACTTACGGACGTTGAAGGTGTATATAAAGATATACACAATAAAGACTCTTTAATAAATTCAATTACAGTTAATGAAATTAAAACTTATATTAGTTCAGGTATTATAAATGGCGGTATGATTCCTAAAATGGAATGTTGTATTGCGGCTTTAGAAAAAGGCACTAAAAATATTCATTTAATAGATGGCAGAAATGAGCACTGTCTTATTAATGATACTTTTAATAATTGTGGAACTACCATAAGTTTAAAGGATGTGATGAAAAAATGTCAAAAAGCAATATAATGAATACTTACGGAAGATTCGATGTTAGCTTTGAAAAAGGTATAGGAACAAAATTATATGATGAAAACGGAAAAGAATACTTAGACTTTGTTTCAGGAATTGCAGTTAATTGTCTTGGTCATTCAAATCCTATTGTAGTTAATGCTATTAAAGAGCAAAGTTCAAAGCTCATGCATATTTCAAACTATTATTGGAATTCAAATAGTATAAAACTTGCACAAAAACTATGTGAAAATAGTGACCATGATAAGGCATTCTTCTGTAATAGTGGAACAGAGGCTATCGAGGCTGCTTTAAAGCTTGCACGAAAACACGGAAAAATGAATGGACAAAATAAACATAAAATTATATATATGAACAACTCCTTTCATGGTAGAACTATGGGAGCACTATCTGTTACAGGACAAAAAAAGTATCAAAAGAATTTTACTCCTCTGATCGAAGGAGTTGAGAGTGTTCCTTTTAATGATATAGAAGCTATAAAAAAAGCTATGGATGATACTGTTTGTGGAGTAATTTTAGAGCCTATACAGGGTGAAGGAGGCATTATATCAGCTGATATAAACTACTTAAAGGAAGTAAAACATCTTTGTGAACAATTTAATGCTATTCTCATTTTTGACGAAGTACAATGCGGTATTGGAAGATGCGGAAGTCTTTTTGCTTACCAAAAGTTTGGTGTAACACCTGATGTCGTATGTATGGCTAAAGCTTTAGGTTGTGGATTTCCTATTGGAGCTATCCTTGCAAATACAAAAGCTTCTTCAGCATTTGTACCTGGCGATCATGGTACTACCTTTGGTGGGAATCCATTAGCATGTGCAGTATCATATGCTGTTCTTACAGAGCTTATAGATGGTGGAATTATATCCTCTATTAATGAAAAAAGTAATTATTTATTTGATAAACTTAACAAGTTTAAAGAAAAATATTCGATAATTAATGTAATAAAGGGAATGGGCCTACTAATAGGTGTAAGTATTTCTACTGATACCAAAAAATTTGTTAATGAATGTTTTAATGAAGGTCTACTGCTTGTAAGTGCTGGCGAAGATGTCATTCGTCTTCTACCACCTTTAAATGTATCATTTAAAGAAATAGATTCAGCACTATCTATTTTTGAAAAAATTTTATCAAAATTATGTTAATTCCTTTTTATTAAATATTTCCCCTGAAAAGGTCCCTAAAATAGTTAGGGGCTTTTTCTTTTTTAATGTCCAAATACTCTTAAATTTTATATAAAACTTCATATTTATCTTATTTTTCTTTTCAATTATTTACATTTTATCTATTATATTCTATAATATGTATGCATGACAAGATATAGGGGGTTCTGAAATGAAAATTTCTAAAAAATATTTTAATGTTTTATCTTTATTAATTATTTTTACATTATCATTGTCTTTTATAAGCTGTGGTTCTAGTGCAGTACCAGATGATAGTGTAAAAGCGTTCTTTGGTTCTCTTCAAAAGCAAGATTTTAAAACTGCATCAACATATGTTAAAGATGCGAATAATTCAATTAACTTTGATAATCCTCAGCAAAAAGAAATAGTGAATAAAATTGTTTCTAAATTACAATATGAAATTATTTCATCAACTACTGATGGAGATACTGCTAAAGTCAAGACTAAAATTACTTCTCCTGATTTAGTTAAAGTAACAGGAAAGATGGTTTCTGATTTGTTACCAACTTTATTTGCTCAAGCACTTAATGGAGAAAAAACAGATCAAGCAAAAACTGATAAAATGGTAACTGATTATTTTATAAAAAATATTGATGATCCTAAAGTTGAAATGATTTCAAATGAAGTAGAAATTAATCTTGTAAAAAATAAAAATACTTGGTTACTAGTTGGAGATGATGATCTTATAAATGCTATTACAGGTAATTTAACAAAAGCTTTTGCTGATTTAAGCACTAGTGCACAATAATGTATTATATCCATTAAAATTCAACGTAACTAAAAGCCTTATACAAGATATGAGGCTTTTTTATTTTAAAATCTTTTTTAGTGATATAATCTATATTAAACTAATACTTATTACTAGATAGGAGGAATTTTTATGAATAGTCAAATAAGAAATCTTGTTAGAAGTTCATTATTATTAGCCATAGCAGTAATTTTTCAAATGACTCTTAAACATACTGTAGTAGTTGGTCCGGTAGTAAATGCAGTTTTACTTCTTACAACCTTTATTTGTGGAACTGTATGGGGAATATATGTAGGACTTTTAACCCCTCTTTTGGCTTTTGCCACAGGTACTCTAAATGCTGCACTTGGCCCTTTTGTACCTTTTATAATGATTGGTAATGCTATATTGGTTTTCTTTTTTGGAATATTTAAGGGCAAGGAAAAGTTTGGTAAATATTTAGGACTTGTTATAGGTTCTTTACTTAAATACCTGTTCTTATACGTATCAGCTACTAAATTAGTCTCTTTATTTAAATTAGGAATACCAGCAAAGTTAGTAAAGCAACTAGCCATAATAATGGGGATACCTCAATTTTATCATGCTCTTATCGGAGGAGCTTTTGCTATATTAATTATTGAGCTTTTAAAGAAAAGAAAACAAATAGAATAAAAGTGCATTTCACTTTTATTCTATTTATGTAATTTTATTATATTTATGTACTTTTATTCTATTTAGATGGTATGTATTGTCTTACCCAGTGTCCAAACCCTTCTGGGTTTCTTGTTTGGATATATACTCTACCTGGTCCTCTAAATCTACATACAAGAGCTTCTCCTGAAGTAATAGAAGATACCCATCCCTTTGAAGCTTTCTCTATATTAAACTCCATATTTTCTGGCCAAGCAACAAGGTGTTGATTGTCTATAACCATTTCTTGTCCTGCACCAATATCTAATGGATGAATTGATCCATAAGAACTTACAAATAAAGTTCCTTTACCACCTACTTTAAGTACAAAAAATCCTTCTCCTGAAAAAAGTCCTTTTGCAAGATTTTGCATTTTTGTTGAAATTTCAATACTATCTGATCCAGCAAAGAATCCATCTTTTTGTACTACATAATTTGTGAATCCATCCAACTCTAAAGGTATTATATCTCCAATAGATGCAGGTGAAAGTAATACTTCTCCACTTCCTCTATTAGCTTTAAGAGTTTGAAAGAAAAATTTTTCACCTGCTAACATTCTTCCAAGTCCTCCAAATAAGCCACCTTCTAGTTTTCCATCTACATCAATGGTAGAACTCATTGCAACCATAGCTCCTGATTCTGCTTTAATGGATTCTCCATGGTCAAGCCATACCTTTAACATTGTATTTGCACCTCTATATAGCAATTCGTGTTTTACTGCCATATCCATCCCCCTTTTTCATTTGTTACTTGATATTAATATTTCGACATTTTTTTCTTTTTTCCTCTTAAAATTATCCATTAATTAATAAATTTTTACAATTTCCTAACCAGAAAATTTTATTTTTACTATTGTTATTAAATATTTAACATTTATAATCCTAATTTTATATTTATTCTTCTCTAAATTAAAAATATAATATATAGGTAAGCATATTATTCGGAGGTGAATGTTTTGTGTATTTTAGAATTTGAAAAAGTTTATTTTAATGATGGAAAAAAGAACATACTTAAAGATATAAATTTAAAAATTGAAAATAGAGATTTCATTTCAATAGTAGGACCTTCTGGTGGTGGTAAAAGTACATTACTAAAGTTAATAAGCCACCTTATCAGCCCAACTGAAGGTTCTATTCATTATAAAGGTAACAATATTTTGGAATATGCTCCAACAGAGTTAAGACAGCACTGCGCTTACTGCTATCAAAATCCTCATCTATTTGGAAATACTGTATTAGAAAATCTTTCTTTTCCTTATGAAATAAGAGGAAAAGAAGTTGATTTTGAAAAAATTTATGAACTACTAGCTCTTTTCAAAATGGATAAAAACTATATTAATAAAAATGTAGATAAGCTATCTGGAGGGGAAAAGCAAAGACTAGCCCTTATTAGAACACTTACCTTCAATCCTGAAATATTACTTCTTGATGAAATTACTTCTGCTCTTGATGTAGATAACACTATTATTGTTGAAAATATAATAAAAGAATTAAATAAAAAAGGAGTTACTGTTCTTTGGATAACACATAATCTTGAACAAAGCAAAAAATTTGCAAATAAACTCTTAACCATTGAAGAAGGTAAAATTAAATCCCTGGAGGTGTTAAAATGAATAGTGCATCAATAAATATTTCTTCTTTAATAATTGCCTCATCCCTAGTTTTAATATCCCTAGGTTTTTCATATTCTCAAAAGTTGAAATTAGAAAAAGAAATTATTATTGGAGTTATTCGTGCTATAATTCAATTAGTTATTGTTGGTTACATATTAAATTTTATATTTGGAATGGAAAATCCTATTTTTACTACAATATTAGTTTTATTTATGATTTTTAATGCGGCTTTAAACGCAAAAAAACATGGTGAAAATATTAAAAACAGCTTGATAATTTCTTTTATTTCTATAGCTTTAGGTTCTATAGTAACTCTAGCTGTTCTAATTTTTGCAGGAGCTATTGCATATAAACCTTATGAGGTGATTCCTGTTAGTGGAATGATTATAGGAAATGCTATGAAAGCAATAGGATTATGCTATAAACAGCTTATCACTAATTTTAAGCATCGAAGAAACGAAGTTGAAGTAAAGCTTGCCCTAGGTGCAGATATTCTTACTTCTTCAAAAGAAATAATTAAAGATAGTATAAAGACTGGAATGATGCCTACAATAGATTCCATGAAAACTTTAGGCATAGTTTCACTTCCTGGTATGATGACGGGTCTTATACTTGCAGGAACCTCTCCTTTGCAAGCAATAAAATATCAAATAATGGTAACTTTTATGCTCCTGTCAACTACAGCAATAGCAACATTTATAGCCTGTTATATGGCATATAAAAGCTTTTTTAATAATAGAAAACAACTTGTATAAATCTCTATTTTAATATAGAATATACAAAGGTGGTATATATGTTAAAAAAAGAAAACTCTAATGGGAAATTTCCCAAAAAGATATTTATAATATTTGAAATAATTTTTTCACTTGTTACTGGTCCTTTTTTACTTTATTATGGTCCATTTGAAAATGTAAAAGCTACTGTAGTAGGCTCTGCTATGACAACTTCAACCCATCAATGGATTGCTACGATGTTTTTGTCAAAAGAGCATATAAATGAGATACTAAGCAATAATACCGTTAACACCATAATTCAAACGGACATAAATAAATTAAATGAGGAAATAAGTAACGAGATAAATAATAATCTTAAAGATACAAATGAAATTGAGAGATACTATGTTAATGGAGATAAATTCACTGGTCACCTTATTGTAATTAAAAATCCTAAAAAAGTTAAGGTAGGCTATAGTGATAAATTAGGTAAAAGTGGAGAAACTACTAGTGAAATTGCTAAACGTTTTAATGCTGTTTCCGCAATAAATGCTGGTGGCTTTATCGCAGATTCTTCTGATACTGAGAACACCTCTGATTCTAGTGGTAGACCTGCAGGGGTAATAATTTCTAATGGACAGGTAGTTTACAACAGCTTAAAAGAAGATCAAAAAAGTTGTATCGCTGGTATTACTAAATATGGAACCTTAGTGGTTGGAAATCATAGTGTAGAAGAATTAAAAAAACTTAATGTTACTGAAGCAGTATCCTTTGGCCCATGTCTAATAGTAAATGGTGAAAAAACCATAACCTCGGGAGATGGCGGCTGGGGAACAGCTCCTAGAACTGCCATAGGTCAAAGAAGAGATGGAAGTATTCTCTTTTTAGTAATCGATGGTAAATATATCGGAAGACTTGCAGTAACTTTAAGAGAACTACAAGATGTATTATATGAATATGGAGCATATAATGCTATAAACTTAGATGGTGGTTCATCATCTACAATGTATTATAAGGAAAAAGTAATCAGTAATCCTTATAAATCTACAGGTGAAAGAAAAATACCGTCAATTTTTTATGTAGAACCTTAATGAAAGAAATATAAAGCAAACAAAGGAAGAATACCATTTAATTTTGTATTCTTCCTCTTTTTTATAAATTAAGCAACTTACTTTAATTAAAAACTTAATAATTGATTAAAATATACTTATATATAAAAGAGGTTATTAAAATGAAAATAAACTATCAAAAAATATTAGATAAAAAATTAGAAGAAATACTAAATTCAAAAGAAACCCCTTCCCTTCTTTTACACAGCTGTTGTGCACCATGCAGTAGTTATGTTTTAGAGTATCTTTCACAATTCTTTGATATTACGATATTTTATTATAATCCTAATATTCATCCTGAATCTGAATACAGAAAAAGAGTGGAAGAACAAAAAGAATTCATAGAAAGCTTTCCATCTAAAAGAAATATTAATTTTATTGAAGGAAAGTATTTACCTCAAAAGTTCTTTGATATAGCAAAAGGCTTAGAAGAAGAAAAAGAAGGAGGAATTCGCTGCTTTAAATGTTATGAACTAAGATTAAGAGAAGCAGCGAAAAAAGCTAAAGAATTGAATTTTGATTACTTTACAACTGTATTATCTATAAGTCCACATAAGAATGCAGAAAAACTTAATGAAATAGGCGAAAAATTAACACAGGAATTTGATGTAAAATTTCTTAATTCAGATTTTAAAAAGAAAAATGGATATAAACGTTCCATTGAATTGAGTAAAGAATATAATTTATATAGACAGGATTATTGTGGATGTGTTTATTCTAAAGATAAAGAACAATAAAATATAATATTTTAAGGGGGATTTATTATATGATGGGACCAGGTTTTGATGGAGGTTTTTTTGGAGGAATGCCGCCTTTTTTCATGCTTTTCTTTTTATTTGTATTGGGATTTATTGTATTTGGAATTGTAAGTTCGGCTAAGAATTATCATAAAAATGCTACTTCTCCAATATTAACTCAACATGCAAAAGTAGTTACTAAACGTACTAAAGTAAGCCATCATCATCATTCTACTTCTAACGATAATATACATCATAGTAGTCATACTCATTATTATGCTACCTTTGAAACTGATGCTGGTCAAAGAATAGAATTGATTATGAGCGGTAGAGAATATGGTATGTTAGCAGAAGGAGATATAGGTGACCTTACTTACCAAGGTGACTGGTTTAAGCAATTCAAAAGAGAAATTATTTAAATTTATGAACTTAGCATTATTTTATAGTTTATAAAACTTACTTTACAAAAGGAGTGTTTCTATGCATTGGTTTGATAAACTTGAGCAAAAATATGGTCATTTGGCCATAAAAAATCTTATGACTTACATTGTAGGGTTAAATGGACTTGTATTTATTTTAACTTATATTGATCCAACATATATAAGTAAATTAATGCTAGATCCTAACCTAGTTATGGAAGGACAAATTTGGAGATTAATTACTTATATATTTATTCCTCCAGCTTTTTCTCCATTTTGGATTCTTTTTGCTCTTTATTTTTATTATATAATAGGTACAGGATTAGAACACGAGTGGGGAAGCTTCCGATTTAATCTTTATTACCTTTTGGGTATGCTAGGAACAACTATAGTTTCCTTTGCATTAGAATCTTCTCTTACAGGTTTTTATTTAAATTTATCTTTATTTTTGGCCTTTGCACGTATATATCCTGATTATGAAATATTGCTCTTTTTCATATTACCAGTAAAGGTTAAATATTTAGCCTTACTCAACTGGATTTTTATAGGTTTTACAGTAATATTTCAACCATTGCCAAATAAGCTTGCTGCAGTTATTTCTATTATTAATTACTTTATATTCTTTGGAAAAGATATAATTACTCGTACAAAAACTAACAGACAGGCTTACTATAATAGAAAGAAATTTAATGCAAATATACCTAAGGAATCAACCTTCCACAAATGTACTGTCTGTGGAATAACTGAAAAAGACGATCCTGATATGGAATTCAGATATTGTTCAAAATGTAATGGACATTATGAATACTGCATGAAACACTTGCACAATCATGAACATGTAAAAAAAGAAAATTAAATAAGACTTTTTATGACTATAAAAAAACTTAGCTTATATATAAAACTACTAGTGTAGTAATTTATTATATAAGCTAAGTTTTATTTTAATCACTTATTTAGTGAAAACCAGAACCATATTATTAATTAATATCAATATACTTTAATTAAAGAAATTATTAACGAAATATCTATGAACCGCACTATCATCCGTTAACTCTGGGTGGAAAGAAGTTACTAACATGTTGTTTTGTTTTGCAGCAACTATTTTTCCATCAATCTCTTTTAGAATTTCTACTCCATTTCCCACTTTTTCTATATATGGAGCTCTAATAAAAACTAAAGGTATCGGATTTTCAGAAATTTCAGGCACATTTTCTTCAATTACAAAACTATCTAACTGACTGCCATAAGCATTTCTTTTTACATTTATATCCATTACTTTAAGGTGTGCTTCTTCCTTCTCTCCAATATTTTTGGCTAAAAGAATCATTCCTGCACATGTTCCCCACACTGGTAGACCATTGTTGATTTTATTTACTAAAGTTTCTTTGATTTGAAAATCATCAAGCAGTTTTCCCATTGCCGTACTTTCGCCACCAGGTAAAATAATTCCATCAAGATTATTGAGTTGTTCGGGTTTTCTTATCTCAATACCTTCGTGACCTAGTGATTTGATTATCTCTATATGCTCATTAAATGCACCTTGAAGTGCCAAAACACCTATCTTTTTCATTTTAGTACCCTCTATTAGCCATTCTTTCTTCTTCGTCTATTGAATAAACATTGATTCCAACCATTGCTTCTCCAAGATTCTCTGATACTTCAGCTAGTATCTTTGCATCATTAAAGTGTGTAACAGCTTTTACAATAGCACTCGCTCTTTTTTTCGGATCTCCAGATTTGAAAATTCCAGAACCAACGAATACACCATCACAACCAAGTTGCATCATCATTGCAGCATCAGCAGGAGTAGCAACACCACCAGCCGCGAAGTTTACAACAGGAAGTTTTCCATATTCATGAACATATTCAACTAAATGAATAGGAGCTTGTAGTTCTTTAGCAGCGTTCATTAATTCATCTTTCAATAAACCTTGGATTCTTCTGATTTCAGAGTTCATCATTCTCATGTGTTTAACTGCTTCAATAACATCACCTGTTCCAGGCTCACCTTTAGTTCTAATCATTGAAGCACCTTCACCAATTCTTCTTAAAGCTTCACCTAGATTTTTAGCTCCACAAACAAAAGGAATTTTGAAAGTTTTTTTGTCAATATGTAGAGTCGGATCAGCAGGTGTTAAAACTTCACTTTCATCAATATAATCAACCTTAAGAGCTTCTAAAATTTGTGCTTCAACGAAATGTCCAATCCTTACTTTCGCCATAACTGGAATAGAAACAGCTTTTTGAATACCTTTAATCATTTCTGGATCTGAAGCACGTGCAACTCCACCATCTTTTCTAATATCAGCAGGAACTCTTTCAAGAGCCATAACAGCACAAGCACCAGCTTCTTCAGCGATTTTTGCTTCTTCAGGAGTTGTTACATCCATAATCACTCCACCCTTAAGCATTTGTGCTAAATTCTTATTTAATTCATATCTATTATTCATTCTAATTCCCCCAAATTGTAATTTTTGTTATTATCTTGCACGTGCAATTATAAATATCCCCTGGGTATATATGTATTATTTCACATGAAATCCATTAGGTCAATTGTATCGATACATTAAAATCAATAGCAATATAACTACTTTGACAGTATTTTTTAACATAATATATTCATTTTTAATATACTTTATGGTAAAATTAACACTTGCAATAACTTACATGTTAAATTTATACATTAAGTCAAATAGCCCTAATTAATAAAATAATAGAGTCCCAATAATATTGGAGGTGTAAAAAATTAAGAAGTATTTTAAATTCACAAAAATTATAATGTATATGGTGTTGTTTATATTAATATCTCTTTTTCAAAATTCTTATTGTTATGCAAATGAAACTCTTCAAGAAGTAGATTCTCAAAAAGAATGGATTATAAAATTTAATCAATCAATTGATCCAATTAATATAAATAATAAAAATATATTCGTTATAGATTCAAATGATAATATAGTAAATGACGTAAATGTTACTTTATCAAATTTAGGACAAGCTATCAAAGTTATAGCTCCTCCTAGTGGTTATAAACCTAATGAAATTTATACTCTAATAATAACGAATAATATATGTTCATCAAAAGGTCAAAAAGTAAAAGATTTAAAAACAAAGAAATTTATAGTCAAAGAAAAAAATCAAGTTAAAACTCCTATTATGGGTAAATCTGATTTATCAGTAGAACAAATGGCTAAATATGTACTAACTAATAATGCAAATCCAAAATTATCTGTAACTATACAAGATTTAGCTAAAATATTTTTAGAAGAAGGTTCTGTTGAAGGAGTGAGAGGAGATATAGCTTTCTGTCAAAGTATTAAAGAAACTGGATACTTTAAATATGGAGGTCTAGTACTTCCTGAACAAAATAATTTTGCTGGAATAGGCTCTACTAATAATAGCCGTAAGGGAAAGGGTGCTTGGTTTAAAAATGCAAGAGAAGGAGTTAGAGCTCAGATACAACATTTAAAAGGATATGCAACTAAAGAAGCATTAAAAAATCCATGTATAGATCCTAGATATCCTATATTAAAAAGTGCAGAATTATTAGGTGCAGCACCTAATTGGGAAGATTTAAATGGAACATGGGCAGTTCCTGGTAATAACTATGGACAAGGTATTATAAAAATATATAAAAAAATTAAACAAATAAAATAATAGATTATGGTGCCAAAATTTATATTGTTTTTGCACCATAATCTATTATTTTTTATTTTCTATTTTCATTAGTAAATGCCTTATAAGTGATTTTAGGTAGTATTATCATTACAGCTATAAACATCACTATTAAAAATATATTAGCAGTGAAAGGTGTTTTATATCTTATTATTTGACCATAAAACATTCCCCAAAGAGGAGTAAATCCTAAAAATTTTGTAATACCTCTAGGTATAAATCCTTGTATAATATATGGAATACCCATTATTACTGCACCTACTATAAATGGTACTGCTGCTGATTTGCTATTAGCTGAAAGAGCAAGTCCTATTTGTGCAAATAAGAAAGAACCTAAAATTATAGTTATGGAAGTTATTATAGCAAGCTGAAGTATAGTCATATTTGAACTGCTTTTTCCAAAATACCATAATTGTTTTAGTGGTAAATCCAATCCTTTAAAATGAAATTTTGAAGCTGCTGAAATAAATATTGCTCCAAATATTGATAAGTTAGTTATTGAAGTCATTATGCCATGTGCTATCCATTTTGCTTTTACTATCTGTTTCTTACCTTGTTTTGTAGTATTTATTAAGGATACCATTCCAGAATCGTATTCTTTGGTATAAGCACCTGAATATATTATAAACATTAATAAACCACAAAGAGGTGCTATGCCATAAAATTTAGAAAATAAATCTGCATAAGTTTCAGTCATCTCAAATTTACGTATTAAAATAGTTGAAAAATACAATATAAATAACCATAATCCAATCACTGGAATTTTAAGACCACTCTTTTTTATTTCTGCTTTAATTAAATTTATCATCTCTTATACCTCCTTGCAGTCCTGTAAATCAAAATAAAACATATATACATCTTCAAACTTAGGCTCGATAGTTTCTACATTTGAAGCTTGTGGTACAGTATCTGAAATTACTCTTATTTCTGTATAATCCATACCACGCTGTAAATTTACTACCTTATATTTTGATTGAATATCATATACTTCATTTTCATCCTTAGTTCTTATTATATAAACCTTTCCATGCATCTGACTTAATATCTCTTTATGATTTCCCTTCATCAATAGAGTTCCATCTTTCATTATTATGGTTTCTTTTGCTATGGATTCAATATCTGATATGATATGAGTAGATAAAATTACTATTTTATCTCTTGATATTTGGGAAATAAGATTTCTAAATCTTGTTCTTTCTTGTGGATCAAGCCCTGCTGTTGGTTCATCAAGAATTAAAATTTCAGGATCATTTAAAAGTGCCTGTGCAATTCCAACTCTACGTTTCATTCCTCCTGAAAATTTACCTAAAGCTTTATTCCTAACATCATGTAATCCTACTAATTCTAATAAAGATTCTACTTTTTTATCTGCCTTTCTTTTATCCATGCCTTTTAATACAGCTATATATTTTAAAAACTGTTTTGCAGTAAAATTCTTATACGCACCAAAATCCTGTGGAAGATAACCTAAAACCCCTCTATATTCATCTTCATTTTTCCATATATTTTTTCCATTATAAATTATTTCACCACTATCTGGTTTTAAAAGAGTAGTAATCTGTCTCATTAAAGTTGTTTTACCCGCACCATTAGGTCCTAATAATCCATAAACACCATTTTGAAGAGTAACTGAAAAATCATTTGTAGCCTTCTTTCTTCCAAATTTTTTATTAAGATTTTTTAATTCTAATTTCATAATTATATCCTCCTATTTATTAACCGTTAATTTTCTTGATTTAATCTTTATAATAGCTATACTTAGTACAAATACAGTAAAAATCACAAATAATACAGCATTATTAATATCTAAATAAGAATTTCCTAGATTTACTCTTCCTAAATACATACCCACAAAAGCTTCAATTTTAAATAATAATTTATCAATTACTAAATTATCTAATATAGCTTTAACTGTTGATGGTACACCTTTAATATAACCTGCCACTTTAGGTATAAGAATCATAGTTCCAAATACTCCTATAGAAGCAAGTGAATTAGTTGTTAAAAATGAACTCATTGCAGCAAGCATGGATATAGTAATTAAAATCAATATACAAACTCCTATTTTTAGTACAGCATAACCTTGTATTGTCATTGCACTCTTTAGAAATATTCCAGCATCTAATATTCTAAAAGCTTGTAAATTACCATTTTGAGATGTACCATACACTATCCATACTGCTATAAATTGAATTAACAGATATAGCAAATACATACCTACTGTAGTTAATACAGTTAAAATAATCTTTGAATTTAAAACTTTATATTTATTTTTACTGGTAAGTATTAAGTTATCTACACCACTTACTATTTCATCAGTATAAATATTAGAGAAAATTACTGCGGCAAAAGCAAGCATAAATAACGCTATAAGTGGATGAAATATTCTATGATTAAACACCTTCCAAAACGTCACATCTTTATACTCTTTAAATGTAACTTTATCTACTTTGTCCTTAATCATAGTTCCTGTATCAACTAAAAAATTATACTCACCTATATTGAATCTTCCTTCTCTAATAGCTTTCTTTTTTTCTTTTCTAAAATTACTAGCAGATTTATAACCAAATTCTTGTTTGATTTCTGCTATTTCACCACCATAAACAAGATTTACATAATACCCTACAGCTAATGGATCTTCAAAAACTTTGTTATAATCCTTATATTTTTTGTGTAAAGAACTAATATAGTTGATTTCTTCACTGGTACTCATGCCTTCTAGCATCTTAAGTTTTTTACTGAACTTCTCATTTGCTATTACATTTGGTTCTCTAGTATCTACAATTTCTTTTCCTTTTTCAAAACGAATACTTTCAGTTTCTAATTCAGATTTTAAAAAGGCAGATCCTATAGAAACCAATATAAATATCAAAATCATACTTATTCCAAGCTTTGTTTTAAACTTTTTTAAAAACTCAGCTTTTAAAATTTCAAGCTGTTCCCTCATATAAATTCCTCCTATAATATTTGAATCAAATTTTAGATTTAATCTGCTGCGTCTGTTCCTATTTTATAATGTTATGTAGTTAAAATCCTTCGATTTACCTTACAAAACAACGTTTTACCTTACACTTTTGTAAGAAAAGAAAGAAAAAATCCTAAACTTACAACATTGTAAGTTTAGGATGCTATTTTGTAAGTTAGATAAATGGAATCAGCAACTTTAAGTCTATATAATTACAGTTGTAAATAATTAATTGCTTAGGGGGATTTAATATGAAAAAGAAATTTTTATCAATACTTATAACAGCATTAGTTTGTATTTCTATAGTAGGATGTGGTAAATCAACTGATAAATCTACACAAACTGAAAACAAAACACAGCAAACAGAAAACCAAAAGAAAGCTTCAAAAAATAGTCATTATAAATATAGTGAAATGGGCTTTGAATATGATATACCAGAAGCATGGGTTGGAAAAGAGGAAATAGGTCCAGCTTGTGTAATACCTGGAAAATTTGGAGTAGCTTATATAGTAGGTCAGATTCCATATGAATTTGTACCAGCTGATCATTTAAAGAAGTTAAAAGAACTGTCAAAAAGTGCAAAAACTGAAGAAGAACAAAAAAAATTATATGAAGAATATAAAAAGAAAGCAAAAGAATTTTTTACTATCATAGTATTAGACAAAAGTAAGGAAAAGGATGGTCCAAAAGAAGATAAAGAACGAAAAGAAAAAGTTTTCTCACAGTATCAGCATAGGGATAAAGTAGCTGAAAAAGATAGTTTGGAATGTTATATATTATATAATGATAAATATAACGAAGATGGATTATCAGAGGAAGAAAAGAAAGAATTTAAAGAAGCAATTAAAGGAATTGATGAGGTAAAGAAAAGTATAAAGTTATTTAATCCAATAGATAAAGAGGCAAAAATGATGAAACACAAAAATATAGAGTTTAAAACAAAAACTTTAGATGGAAAAGAAATAGACAGCAATATCTTCAAAGATAATAAGCTTACAATGGTAAATATATGGGCTACTTACTGTGGACCTTGTATTGCAGAAATGCAAGATCTTCAAAAGCTTTATGAAGAAGTAAAAAATGAAAATATAAATCTAGTAGGTATTGTATCAGATACATATGATGATGATGAAAACCAAGCATTAGCAAAAAAAATATTAGATAAAAAAGGAGCCAAGTTTACTAATATAGTTCCTGATGAAAAATTACTAAATGGATTCTTAAAAGACATACCAGGCGTTCCAACTACTGTGTTTGTTGACAGTAAAGGAAATATTATTGGTAAACCTATAGTAGGTGGAAATAGTAAGGAAACATATAAGAAGGAAATACAAGAAAGATTAAACACTTTAAAATAATTAAATAGTTTACAGGTAATACTATTCGGAATCGTTATTACCTGTAAATTTACTTATTAGGAGTAGATATAGCAAAACAAGCTTAAGATAAAAGGGAGGGTATCTTATGGCTGATGGAAAAATAAAATTACAAGAAAGATTATTGAAGTACGGAATTTTATTAATGAGTATGAGTTTTATAGCAGCAGGAGTCTATAGAAATGAAGTTCGGGTAGTATTAAAGAAAGCAATAAATATATGTTTGGAGTGTATAGGCATTGGATAAAAGAAGAATAACGCAAATAATTACTGCTATAATTACAAATGCCAATATTAAGGGGTTTTTTGAAGGTAATATATTTAAGGGAAATATAAAAAAGGTTTGTGTTCCAGGGCTAAATTGTTATTCCTGTCCAGGAGCTATGGGTTCCTGTCCAATAGGTTCTATGCAGGCAGTTATAGGAACTATAAAATATGATTTTTCATTGTATATAGCAGGTTTTATATCTTTAATGGGAATACTATTTGGTAGATTTATTTGCGGATGGTTGTGTCCATTTGGACTAATTCAGGACTTACTTTATAAAATACCATCTCGTAAGATTAAAGTTAATAAAAAAACAAACAATATATTAAAATACTTAAAATATGTTATTTTAATTGTATTTGTAATACTTTTACCTATGTTCTTAGTAAATGAATTTGGAATAAGTCCACCTTATTTTTGTGAATATATATGCCCGGCTGGTACTTTAGAAGGTGGAATACCTTTAGTATTATTAAATGAACCTTTAAGAAATACTATTGGATTTTTATTTGGATGGAAAATGTTCCTTCTGTTTATTATGATTCTAAGCTCTATATTTATATATAGACCATTTTGCAGATATATATGTCCTTTAGGCGCTTTTTACTCTTTATTCAATGGTATAAGTTTTTATAAGTTTGAAGTAGATAAAGATAAGTGTACAAACTGTAAAGCTTGTGTGAAAAAATGCAAGTTAGATATAGAAGTTTATAAAAAGCCTAATAGTGCAGAGTGTATAAGATGTGGAGACTGCGTAAAAGCTTGCCCTACTAAAGCTATTAAAAAAGGTTTTCGTTTCTAATATTTTTGAAAAAGTTATTGACTTATACCTTACAGGCACCATTATAGTTAAGTTAAAGGCAAATGAAAGCTTTTACTTAATAACGGAGGTGTTACTATGAATATTAAGATTGCATCAGAAAAAACAGGTTTAACCAAAAAGGCAATTAAGTATTATGAAAATGAAGGATTGATTTACCCTTCAAAAAACCTTGAAAACAACTACAGAAAATACACTGAGGATGATATTGTAAAGCTTAATTTAATTGGGGCTTTAAGAGCTATAGACATTCCTGTTAGTGATATAAAAAATGTTGTTGAAGGAAAAAAGAATATTTCAGAGGTTATGAAAGAAGCTTTAGATAGAATAAATAAAAATATAGACAATTTAGAAAAAAGTAAACTTATTATTAACACCCTTATGGAAAAAGATTCAAAGGACTATAAATCTGTAGGTAAACAGGTAAAAAGATTAAAAGAAACTTTAGAACTTTCAATAGATGAAAAAAAGGAGTATATATCAAATACTTTACTTAGAATATTTCCAGGTGATTTTGGAAAACTATTTGTTACAAATTATGAGCCGTTCTTAAAGGTTACAGTAGATAGTGATGAAAAAAAAGAAGCCTGGTTAAAGCTTGTGGAATTTTTAGATGATTTAAGTGAACTAGATGAAAATCATCCTTTTATTAAACAATTGAATAATAATAATAATAATAATATGGATAGCTATAGAAAAAGACAATTAGATAAAACAAAGATTTTATTAAGTGGTAATATTGATACCAAAGAAGAATTCAAAAAACAAATTCTTTCATTTATAAGTAACCTCCAAGAAAATGAATTACTGCGAAAAACCTTCAAAGAAAATATGGATAAAAGCCAAGACATGTGTAATACTATTGGAATTAACAATGGTTCTTTTGATAACTATTTATCTATATTAAATGAAGACTACAAAAAATATAGAGAAATAGTCGAAGAAATAAACAAGGACGTTGATAAAGAAGTTAAAAATAAAACTGGTTTAACATTTAAAGAATTTATGCAAAATCTTTGAGGAAAGTGCAAAGCACTTTCCTCATTATTTGTATCTATTCACCATTTCTGCGATATTTTTAGAACTATCGCCTTGTCCTACTGCTGCAAACTTCCATTCGCTACCATGTCTATATATTTCACCCACCAAAAGAGCTGTTTTATTTGCATAATCATCAGTTAGATTATATCTAAGCATTTCTTGATTATTAGAAAGATTTACAATTCTTATAAAAGCATTCTTTATCATTCCAAAATGCTGATTACGTTTTATACAGTCATATATATTTACAACAAACACTAATTTAGCTATATCTTGTGGAACTTTTGCAAGTTCAACTCTAATTTGTTCATCATCTCCGTCACCATCACCAGTAAGGTTGTCTCCCATATGACAAACACTTTGACTCTTATGAGTTAAGTTTCCGAAATAAACTATCTCATCTTTAGATCTTATTTTATCATTTGCATCTAGCATAAATACTGAAGCATCACAATCTATTTCTGGAGAACTTCCACCAAATAAACTTCCAAGTAACCCCTTACCTTTATGTTCTGCTGGATCCCATCCAAGACCAACCATTATTTTAGATAACCCATTATTATCCTTTGTTAAGCTTATTCTTTGACCTTTTTGTAAATTAATAGCCATTATTTTTCCTCCCATCGCTTTCAGGTACTAGGTCGTAGGTACTAAGTACTAGGTTCTAGATTAAATCCCTAGCACATGATACTTATTAACTGGTCGCCTAGTACCTTGTATCTTGCGCCTTATTCTTAAACTTCTAATCCGTAGTTTTGACAAAGGGCAGCAAGTCCACCTTGGAATCCACTTCCTACTGCACTAAATTTCCATTCTCCATTATGACGATATATTTCACAGAATACTAATGCTGTTTCAATAGAAAAATCTTCTGATAAGTCATATCTTAAAACTTCTGCACCTGTTTCTTTATCAACTAATCTTACAAAAGCATTAGAAACTTGTCCAAAATTTTGGCTTCTTTGTACTGCTTCGTGAATAGTTACTGTTATTGCTATTTTTCCAATATTATCAGGAATTTTAGAAAAGTCAATGATAATTTCCTCATCATCTCCATCCCCATCTCCTGTTCTATTATCTCCAGTATGTGTTACTGATCCACTAGGATGATTTAAATTATTATAAAATACAAAATCCAAATCATCATTTACTCTTCCATTTTCTCCAACTAGAAAAGCAGAAGCATCTAAGTCAAAATCATATCCGCCTGAATACTTATTGGTATCCCATCCTAATCCAATAATTGCTTCCTTTAATCCTGGAACTTCTTTTGTTAAATTGATTTTTTGTCCTTTTGATAAATTAATAGCCACGTTAACTCCCCCCTAATTTTCTTATCTATCCAATATTTATTCCAAAGTTTCCACAAAGTGCAGCAAGTCCGCCTTGGAATCCGCTTCCTACTGCAGTAAATTTCCATTCTCCATTGTGACGATATAGTTCACCAACTACTATTGCTGTTTCTATACTATAATCTTCACTTAAATCATATCTTATTAATTCTTCGTTAGTTTCTTCATTAAAAATTCTAATAAAAGCATTTGAAACTTGACCAAAATTTTGTCCTCTTGTTTGTGCTTCATGAATGGTTACTGTAAAAGCAATTTTTTGTATTTGCTCTGGAACTTTATTTAGTTCTATTTTTATTTGCTCATCGTCCCCTTCTCCTTCTCCTGTACGATTATCTCCAAGATGTGTTACTGAACCTGAAGGATCTTTTAGATTATTATAAAAAACGAAATCGCTATCAGATATTACTTTTCCATCTCCACCAACTAAAAAAGCAGCTGTATCTAAGTCAAAATCATTACCACCATCATATTTATTTGTATCCCATCCTAATCCAACTATTGCTTTTGTCAAACCTGGATTTGTCTTTGTTAAATCCACTTTTTGTCCTTTTGTTAAACTAACTGCCATATTAATTACCTTCCTTCTTATTAATTTGGTGAATATATACTTAAACTTTCCTTTAGAATTTTTTCTAAAAGAAAGTTTATATTTAAAATTTTATATTTAATTTTCAACTAACAATATATTACATTATACCACTATTATAATATATTATATTAGTAAAAATCAAATATTCTGACAAAAAACGCAAACATCTAAACCAACTTTTCCACGCTTTCCAATATCTCTTCTGAAGCATTAATTCCTCTTCCTTCAGTCAAAGAAATATGGTCCTGTTTTAAGGTTTTATCTTCTAACATTTTTTTTAATTCTCCATGAGATGCACATATTGAATAATCAGCATTAATCAATATTGGATAATCTAAAAAAGAATCTCCTGCTGATACAATTTTCATCTTTTTTTCCTTTTTCTTTACATAAAGGAGAGCATCCCACTTATTAACTGGTGATGGAACTATATATAACTTTCTTCCTTGTAAGGATACATTCCATTTATTGACCTCAGCCCAGCTCTTAAAACTATTAAATTCTTCTTTATCAATTAATTCTTTATCTTTAAAATGAACACTAAAAAACAATCCATCTCTTAAGACCATCTTATCAATCCATGAAGTATCCTTAAAACTATTTAAAAATTTTTTTTCTACAAATTTACGATTTGTAATTCTATCTACTGCTTTTTTTATAATATTTCTCCATTCACTATCCACTTTACCATTTACTAATATATTTCCACCATTGCTTACAATAGCGTAGGTAGGTTTTATAGTATCATTCATTATAAAAATCCTATTGTACTGTTCTATAGTTCTAGTCGTTACAGGAATAAACAAAGCCTTTTCTCTAACTTTTTTTAATTTTTCAATTACATTTTTTTTCATGAAACTAAGTTCTTTCCCTAAATATCGTTCCACTAGTACAATGTCATTATCCTCTTCTTTAATTAATTTTTTTGTATAAATTAATGTTCTATCTAAATCAGAAGCGAAAATCATTTTACACTCTCCTTTGCTTTAGATTTTATAAGACCACAACAGGAATAACTCATGTCTTTATACACTTCTACTGGAACCTTTTTATCTTCTGCAAGTATTAAAATATGCTTTAAATTTGGATTATTAATATCATCAACAAGTATTTTCCAAGGTACACGTCTTAAAAGCACTCTAGTAGTCTCTCCTACCCCTGGCTTAACTAAATTAATATCCCTAATATTGTATTTTTCTTTTATTTCAGTTACTTCTTTAATTCCCTTGTTGTAAACTTTGCCTTCGATATTTTCAATATCTTTTTCCATGATTGCTATATTAGAAAAACGTTCTGTTATAGTATCTATAAACGCTCCTGATACATCTTTATCAAGCCACTCTTTATAATATTTTGCACCATGAAAATCATTTTCTCCAATAATATCATCTCTTAATACCGTTCTACTAACCAGTCCCGAAACCGTTGAATTTAAGCATGCAGAAGGAATTAAAAAATCCTCCCTAGTTCCGTACAATTCTACACAATGAGCTGGATCTGCTAAAACCGCTAATTTTTCACTTATTCTAATTCCATATTTATCATAAAAATCAGAAGTAGCCTTATTTAATACTTCATTTATAGCTCCCTTGCCTGTCCATCCATCAACAAACTGTATGTCTTGTGGATTGTGTCTATTTAATATATACTTTAGAGCATTTTCGTCGATCCCTTTTCCTCTTATTATAGATATACTATAATGCGAAAATTTCTTTTTATACTTCCATTCTAGATATCTCTTTATCAAAATCCCTATAGGGGTTCCTGCTCTTGCCAAAGATACAATAACTGCATTTTCACCTTTTTGTCTATATATAAGTTCCCCTACAATAGCTGCTGCCTTTGCTACCTTCTCCTTTGTAGAAGCTAAAGTTTTATAAAATATCTCCATATACTCTTCTGTTGGAAAATACTCTATTGGCAGCATTTCTGAATAATGTCCGCCATTTTGCATTATAAATTCTCTCTCTTCGTTGCTTTGCTCCTTTATTAAGTCAGAAATGTTCTTTAAAAGAAATATAACATCATCACTAGAGTAACTTCCCATAGAAGACGGTTCTTTTATATGTCTAAACCTCATTCACTAATTCTCCTTCTTTAGTTTTTAGTAAAATAAACAAAATTTATCTTGTGAATTCCTACGCTATAAAATAAATTTATCATGTCTTTTTTGCTTTCCATATCGATTTCTCTTTCCGTTACAAATACAACCTCTTTATACATATCTTTTCCGATGTTATAAACATAGTTTATAACATCTTTATCAAAAGGATTTTTAAATTTAGCCGCATATTTTATTCCATAATCCTCATCTTTTCCAACATAAATTGGACTTCTTGTTGTAGATTGATATACTGCCCCTTCAACCATAGAAGCCATTACCATAGGAATATACATAAATTCCTCTGTACCTAAAACAAGTAATTCTTTTTCAAAAGGCTTCATTGTATTTGTTATATCAAATAAATTTTCTTCTGTTCTCCTTAGCTCCTTATACGAAAGCCCAAATCTTCCACTAAAATCTAAATAGTTATAAACTTTGTTCTCTCCATTGGTCAAACTTCTAGTAAATTCTCTACAATTATTTACTTTAAAAAGATAATTTTTTACAGATACATCTGCTTCATTTCCTTCACAAATGTTTTTTTCTGATTGTGATACCAATAGGCCATTCTCATAATATTCTTCATAAATATATTTTATTTTTGTATTACTATTATTCTCATACTGTATATGCATCTCTTCTATAGAAGGACTATTACAAATAGCTTGTCCATCTAATAGTGATACAACCTTTATCTTTATTCCTAGTTTTTCTTCTAACTCTTTATATTTTTTAATGCATTCTTCACTTCTCCAATCCAAAATTGAAGCTACTATATACTCTTTGTTAGGATATTTTTTATCAATAGATTTTATAAGGTTTAAAGCTGTTTTACCTGTAGTTATCTCATCATCCACTAAAACTATTCTCTCAAATCTAGATAAAAATTCACCTTCCATAGGATAGCAAAAATGACTAGTTGCATGAGAATGTTCTTCTTCAAAGTCAAAAGCAGAAATACATTGTTCTAAATCATCTCTAGTAGTATGAATATATTCAATATTCTCTCCTTTAAACTGAGCAAACACGCTATTTCCAAGAGCTGTAGCAGTTTCTGCAAATCCTACAAAAAGAGTAGGTTTCTTTAAATCGATTAATTTTTCATCTGCATAACTCAAAGCTTTATTTATTAATGAATCATTCCCTAAAGCCTTTGCAACAATATTATAATCTTCACCAATAAATTCGCCTGTTTTTTCTGCTATAATCAATCCTATAAGTCTTCCTGTTAAAATAGATTTTTTAGGATTTACAGGTATATGTTTTCCTAAAAGCTTGCTTACAAATAAAAAGGCTCTTTTAGGGTTTTTTCTAGCAGCCATTAAAAATAAGTCTTCTAATTCAAAATCAAATATATTTTCAGAAATTTGTACATCTACAGCAACTTTATCTAAAACCTTTAGTGTCTTCTTCATTCTGTCCTCCTTTAGAATAGATCAACATAGTTTTTATTTTCGTTAAATACGCCATATACATAAGCTCTTTTTAAAATTTTATTTGCCCAATTAGTATGAGGATTGATTTCATTCATTTTATTGCTGTAACTGCTTTTATATGCACCTTTTCCCAGTGCTTCTATAATAGCAAGAGCATCTTCATACTCTTCTTTTGTAACAACATATAAAGCATTTACAATTGAAATATGACTTGGATGAATTATAGTTTTTCCAATGAGGCTATTTGCTTTATCTAAAACCACTTCTTTTATAAGACCATCTATACATTTTTCTAAATAATGTTGCCTTTTTTCAATGCCACTTTTACCTAAGTGATCTCTAAAAGGACTTTGTCTTAGCTGTGGTTTTAATATTCTATTATCTGGATTAGGATTGAAGTACTCCCAAACAGGTCCCGATATAACGTACTCATCTTCAGCTCTTGAAAATATATTCACTATATCTGAAATACAATCACTTATTACCCTAATATCATATATGCTATTATCTATATGTCTTCTTATAGAATAAAGCCCTAAAAGATCAGTTCCTCCAAGTCGAATGTTCAATACATATTCCTTATATCTATCTATTATTTTCTTTATTTCTAATAATTCTTCAAGCCTAGTTTCTTTATAAATTACAGCCTTCGATTCTAAAATAGGCATACCATACAAAATATGGGGCATTTCTTCATTAAATTCTTTTAAAATTTTTAAATATTCTTCTCCGTTACTACAATCAAATTTAGGGAAACAAAAACCTGTTAAAGGTTGAAATAGCTCTTTATATTCTAGTAATCTTTTAAACTGTTCTATATTTCTTACTCTAATAAAAATTAAAGGTAAATTTTCTTCTCTACATTTTTCTTCCTTTATAGCCGCATTTATTTGTCTACAAACTCTTATTATGTTTTGCTCTGCTTCTTCTACTTGATCTTCAGCTATTGAATCCTCCATACATAAAACCATAGAAGTTAGCCTTTTATATTTATTTTCTAAAACTAATTCTAAAATATCCTCTCTTAAAGCTGGCATATAAAGTGTTGCCCCTAATGCATAAGATAAATACTTCTTATCAGTATTATTTGTAATATAGTTTGGCTCTGTGTAAAATACTTTTTTGTTTTCAATATAAGTTAAGTCGTCAAAAAATCTCATAATCCCCCCTCCTTTCCTATATATCTAATTCTCTACTATCAGCTATTAGTAGTCAATCGTTTTAACAATTTATTAATCTTTTAATACGCTAGAAATATAATCCATAATAGAAACTAGCTATAAACATTAATTAACCCCTACATAAAAATGCAGGGGTTAATCGTTACTAAAATTTAATTTTCTCCAAAACACTTTCTAGACTTGCTGATTTATCATTTAATTCTTTAGCTAATGAATACATTTTTTCGTTTAGTTCTGCTTCTTGTTGTATGGAAGCTGTAACTTCTTCTGTAGATGCAGTATTTTCTTCTGAAATAGCAGCTATATTATTTATTGAGTTATTCAAAATTTCTTTATCTTTATTAATTACATTTATATCTTCCATAATATCCTGCATTGATTTCTCTATATTGTCTATGGAATCATCTATAACTTCAAAAGTATTTATAGTTGAACTAACTTGTTCTACCTCTGCATTAAAAGCATCTTTTACTTCTACTGACATATTTAATGATAGTCCTATAGATTCATTAATATTGTTTAATATTTCTCTAATTTGAGTAGATGCACTTTGAGATTGTTCAGCTAATTTTTTAACTTCATTTGCAACAACAGCAAAACCTTTTCCCGCTTCCCCTGCTCTTGCTGCCTCAATAGATGCATTCAAAGATAATAAATTAGTTTGCTTAGCTATATCATTAATTTTATTCAATATAGTTAACACACTTTTTGTATTATTATCTAATTGTGAAATAATTTCTGTAAACTTAGACATAGTTTCTGAATTATTATATGAAGTCTGTTTTAAAGTATTTATTGTGTTTTTACTATCTTTTAACACATCAATAGCATCTTGTGTAGCATCATTTACCTTATTTATTGAATCTATGGTATGTACCATTTGATTATTAAAATTATTGGTAAATTCAGCACATTTCAATACTTCTTCCGTTTGACTAGTAGAACCCAAAGCTATCTCTTTAACCACTGCTGCAATTTCTGTAGAGGAGGATTTAATATTTTCTGATAAATCATAAAGTTCCTCTGAAGAAGAGTTTGTTTGTGATGATAATTGTGCTGTACTTGAAACCATATTATTTAACTTATTCACCATATTATTAAAATTATGCCCTAGTTCATTCAATTCACTTAGTTTATGTTTCTTAGATTTAACTGTAAAATCTCCTTCTGAAAGTTTATTAGTTATACCAATAATTTCTTTAATTGGTATTGTGATTCTTACTGATGTGAAAATTGAAACCAATATAGATAATAATATGCAAATTACAATTACTATTAAAGATATAATTCCAATATCTACAGCTGTTGAATAAAGTTCACCTTTAGGAACTACTCCTATAAACTTCCATCCAGTAGTGCTTGATGTTGTATAAACTCCAAACATATTTTTATTATTGTTTTTATATTCAAAAGTTCCTTCTTTAGAATTAGCTATATCACCATAATAAGTTTCATTTAACTTAGTTCCAATTAATTTTGGATTCTTATGTGACATAATTACTCCATTATTATTTACTACAAATATGTACCCACTTTTACCTATTTTAGTATCTTTAAGTGCTGAATTTAATATATCTACATCAAAGTTTATCTGCAACAAACCACATTTTTCAAAAGTAGAAAGTGATACTATACTTCTTGCTAAACTAACCATTAAATTATTATCTTCAGAATATATATCTTTGTATGGTTTTGACCATATAGCTCTTCCCTTTGCGTCTACTGCTTTTTTATAAAACTCTTCACTTTGAATAGCTTTAAGCTTGTCTTTATTTTGAAGATTATTTTTATTTGAAGCTACATTAATTCCATTTTTTCCATATATATATATGCTTTTTATAATATCTGAACTGCCAGCAGCAGTATATGAGTTTAAAATTTCAGATATTTTTTGAGAAGCTAAATATTTTTCATAAGTATCTGTTATATCAGTAGATAGTAATTCACTTACTTCTTTATTATTAAAAATCTGCATTGATACATATTGAATATTATCTGTAACTAAATCAATATATTTCTTATTCTGCTCTAATATATTCATTGTAGAGTTTTTAAATTCATCAGTTATTTTATTCTTAGTTATTAAAAAATTGATTATACTAGAAGCTGCTAAAGATACTATAATTAATATACTAAAAGTTACTACCATATTTCTTAATATACTATCTCTTCTTTTTAAATCAGAGGCTATATTTGTTTTTCTATTTCTTACCTTCTTATTTATTTTTCTGTTTTTCAACCTCAAATTTAATCTTTTCATAAAAATCCCCCTAATCATGATATATTAAAACCACGTTTAAGAAATTCAGCTTGTCCTTTTTGTTGTATTGTTTATATGTTTACATATGTTTTAAAAACATTTTATATTTTTTACTATTATATTATTATTTTCTACTATTTTTTACCAATAGTCAACTATCTTTGGTTATTTATGTGTATTTAAATAAATTTTAATAATTATTTTGGGCACTTTGTACAATAAAAAAGCAGGAAATGCATAATAAGCATATCTCCTGCTTTTAATTTCTACTTATAAATTGTAACTATCCAAGTAAAATTGCTAATATGTTCATACTCCAATTTATATCCTTTTTTCTCTATATAAACTTTCAATTCTTCAATATTAGAATAATATTCATCCTCTACGATTTGCCATAAATCTGACCTTCCTCTATTGTAAAACTCCTCTCTTTTTCTTTCTTTTTCTTCTTCATTTAAAAACATTAAATCCCCAATTATTATTTTTCCATTAGGTTTTAAATATTTAATCATATAATCTAAAGCCATATTTTTTTCTCTTGAATTCAAATGATGAAAAGCATAAGTAGTTACTACCACATCAAATTCCTCTTTACCAACAGGTTTATCTAAAAAATTTCCAAGCTTATATATCATATTAGGATATCTCTTTTTAGTCTCTAAAAGCATATCTATACTTTGATCTATCCCCGTTACATAGATACTTTTATCTAATTCTCCACATAAACTTCCAGTACCACATCCTATATCTAGAACTTTCTTTGGTAAAGATTTAATTATATATTTTCTAACCTTTTCTATTACTTCATCATATTTTTTAAATACTCCTAGTTCATCTTTGGGATTCTCTTTTACAATATTATCGTATTTTGGGGCCCAATCATCAAATCTCCATCTATCTACCCAAGCCTTTCTCTCGGCTTTATTATGTTCTAAGGCTTCTCTAATATTGTTAAAACATACTTCTTCTTTACTTTCCTCTGCATTTAATAATTGATTTATATTTTCTTTTAATGTAAGTTTTATATTTTGTAATTCATTAATTTTATTTTCTATAACCTTCATTTGAAAATAAAAACTATGAATAATATCATTTTGCTTTTCTTTATTTTTATCTAATAATATCTTTATTTCCTTTAGCGAAAATCCCATTTCTCTTAATAAAATAACTTGCTGTAATTTCATTACATCTTTATCACTATAATCTCTATAACCATTTTCTCTTCTTTTAGGAATTACTATTCCTTCTTGTTCATAAACCCTTAAAGCTTTAATAGTAATATTTAAGTTATTGCATACAATTTTTGTATTCATATTTCCACCCCCAATAAAAATATAAACCCTGCCCTAAGGGCAAGGTCAATAGTTTATTTTATATTTAAAGTTATTTTCATTGTTTTTTTATAGTAATTTTCTAAAAAAGTAATATCATAAATATATATCTGAAAACTCAATATTTACTTTGTTTATATTAGCTTGTCCATCACGGTTTAAATTACGATCTTCTTTCTTAACAACTTCTTCTACTAAATTAACAGGAAGTTTTATAATAAACTCACTTCCCTCTTTATATTCACTATTTACATAAATTTGCCCTTCATGCATTTCTACTAATGACTTAACTAAAGATAATCCTATTCCACTTCCTTCTTGTTCCCTTGATAATGATTTATCTACCTGAACAAATCTTTCAAAAATCAATTTCTGCTTTTCTTTAGGTATACCAATGCCTGTATCCTTTACTGAAATAATTATACTGTGCTGATTATTCATAATGTTAACAAATATTTTTCCTCCAGGTTCAGTAAATTTTATAGCATTTGAAAGAAGATTTAATATTATTCTTTCAATTTTATCTCTATCACAAGCTAATATTTTTTCTTCCATCTCTGTATCGAATACAAGTTCTATTCCTGCATTTTTTGCATATTCTACAACGGATAAAACTATATCTTCAACAACATTTATAATATTATAATTCGTTAATTGTACTTTATAATATCCTGAATCAATTTTTGTAATATCTAACAAGTTATTAACTAATCGTATTAACCTAAAGCAATTTTGACTCATTATGTTTAAATATTTACTCATATTATATTTGTTCTCAATTAACGGAATATCTTTTAAAATAGAATTAGTCATCTGTAGTGCACTAAATATTACATTTATTGGAGTTTTTAATTCATGAGATATATTTGCAAAAAACTCTGTTTTTAACCTATCACCTTCCAGCGTTTCTTCTAATAAAATAGTCTTTTCCTCTACCTTTTTATTTAAACGCTCTAAATTCTTTCGCTCAGAAATATCTCTAAAAACTGCTAAAACTGTTTTTTCTCCATCATATGGAATACTGGTAGTAACTGTTTCTACATTTAAAATTTTATTATCATTTTTACGTATATACTGCTCCTCCCTTAGAGGCATATTCCCTTCTTCTTCTATTAATTTTACATTTTCATTAAAATCCTCTTCATAATCCGGATGAGGAGAAATTATATCAAATAGTCTCTTTCCTAAAATCTCTTTAAAAGTATCAAACCCATAATATTTTGCTGCTGCAGTATTTCCAAATACAATCTTCCTTTTGCTGTATACGCATACTCCATAAGGCATGGTTTCAAACAATGTTCTATATCGCTCTTCGCTTTCTTTTAATTTATTTTCAATAAATTTACGTTTTAAAATATCTTTTTCAAGTTTCTTATTTAATTTAAGCAATTTACTTGTACGCTCTTTCACTAAATCTTCTAAATTTTCATTATGTTTTTTTAATAATTCTTCAGATTTCTTTTGTTTTAATTGATTTAAACCCATATCAGAAAGTATATCTGCTAATCTTAAATAATATTGCATACATGCTTTAATTTTATCCTTAGAAAAAATAGGTACATGAGATACTGCTTCTAAATATGTCTCTACATCATATCCAAATTTAACAGCTTGTCTTTTGAAATATTCCATATCTGGTTCTTCGAAGAAAAACTGTCCAATAAATAAATTCGCAATATGCTCTTCTTCGACAATAATGGGAGTAAATGCTTGTATTAGTCCATTTGGGCATTTATATATATTTTGTTCTTTACTTTTATCTAACATATTTTTAGCAGATATCTCACTTTGCTTGCACCTATATTCACTTACTGGATTTGTTCTATGAAATTTTGTACATATATCCTGCCACCCTGCAGCACTAAATATGTTACCTTCATTATCTACAATTGCATGTGGAATTCCTAATAAATTATAAAATTCATCCATAAGATTTTGAACTTTATCCTTATCTATAAGGTCATTAAGTTTATATTTCATAGTATCTCCTCCAAATAAGTAAATATTAAACAATACTTCACTAAGTTAATTTTATCAAGTATTTCCTATATATTATATCATTATGTATAATATTCTACTAATTGGAAATGAAAATATTATATTATTCTATTTTCATTGCTATTTTAACTGTTGTACCCACACCAAAACTACTTTCTATATATAATTTCCCACCATGTAGCTCTATTATTTCATCACAAATTGCAAGTCCAATACCATTACCTGGTTTCTTTATATCTCCTTTATAAAACTTTTTTTTGATATTAGATAAATCTTCATTTTTTATACCACATCCAGTATCCACTATATAAATAAGGACAAAATTCTCTTCTTGAATTGAGGTATATACATTAATACTGCCACCCTCATCTGTAAATTTCAAAGCATTATCTATTACATTTATAAAAACCTGCTTAAGTCTATTTTTATCCGCCTTAATAAAAGGTAACTCTATAATATTATGTTTTAATTTTATCCCATTTCTCTCAGCTCTCGGCTGCATTTGTTTTAATATATTAAGCAGCAGCTCTTTAATATTTACTACTTCAATATTAAGAATAACTTTACCGGCTTCAAATCTAGAGAAATCTAAGAGTTCTTCCACTAAACAAGATAGACGTTCACTTTCTTCTATTATAATATCAAGCCCCTCGTCCCTTTTAATAGTGTCTGTAAATTCTTTAAGCTTTAAAGTTAATGCCCACCCTTTTATAGATGTCAAAGGCGTTCTAAGTTCGTGAGATATTGAAGATATGAACTCATTTTTAATTTTTTCATTCTTTACTATTTCCTGTGCCATATAATTTAAGGTATCTGCCATGCTTCCAACCTCATCATCATATTTTTTCTCTGCTCTTAAAGAAAATTCCCCTTGTGCCATTTGTTTAGCTACATCAGTGACTTGATTTAAAGGTTTCGTTATAGTATTGGAAATAATTATACTTACTATCGTTATAGATAAAACAACTAAAATTCCAATCAGACTAGAAATTATTAAAATCTTCTTTAGCAATAAATTAACAGTTTCAAGAGATGTTATAAAACGCAGCACTCCTACAACATTTCCATTAATTTTTAAAGGTGCCGATACAGCCATTACTACTTCATTTGTATAAGGCTGATTACCTTTCCATGAAGATGTACTTCCTTTTAGTGCTGAATTAACATCAAAAGAATCTATTTTAGTTCCTGGTACAACTCCTATGGAGTCAGACAAAATCCCCTTATTCTTATCAATTATTTGAACTTCAGCATTGGTAGAATAAGAAAAGCTTTCTATCAAATCATCTGCTGCAGTATCCAATGGTTTATTTGCTAAATACTTGCTATAAAAATTACTAGATATTTTTACTTGCTTATATAAAATCTCTTCAATACCTTTATAATAATAATTTTTAATACTTACCAATAAAATTAATTCCAAAATTATTACGGTTAAAAATATTACAACAAAATGACTTCCCAAAAGCCTACTCTTTATACTTTTCATCCAAACACATCCTAAAGTTACTTAAACCTGTATCCATATCCCCAAACAGTTTGTATTAACTGAGGGTTTGAAGGATCTTCTTCTAGCTTTTCTCTTAGTTTCCTAACATGTACATCTACAGTTTTATATTCTCCATAAAAATCTTTACCCCATGCTAAATCCAATAGTTCTTCTCTTGTAAAGGCTTTATCTTGATTTTCCATAAAAACTTTAATAAGTGCAAATTCTCTATGAGTAAGTTCTACCTCTTTACCATCCTTATAAATTTTTTGAGAATATTTATCTAATTTTAAATTTCCCAAACTTATACTATCAGAAACAGTGCTACTTCTTTGAGGTCTTTTTATTCTTCTCAAAATAGCTCTTATTCTAGATACTAGCTCCATAGGATTAAAAGGTTTTACCATATAGTCATCTGCTCCTAAATCTAATCCTACAATCTTATCCATATCTTGTCCCTTTGCAGTTAACATTATTATACATATATCAGGAAATTGTTCTCTTAGCTTTTCACACACTTCATATCCATCTATTCCAGGTAGCATAATATCTAAAACTGCAATATCTGGTTTTTCTTTTTTACATTTTTCTAAAGCCTCTTCACCTGAAGAGGCTTCTATTACATCAAATTTGTTTATATTAAGATTTACTACTATAAAGCTCCTAATGTGTTTTTCATCTTCAACTACAAGTACCCTTTCCCCCATTTAAATCAACTCCCAAAACTCTATTTTATTTTATTCAATTCACTTTTTACATTATTAAAAATAATACTTTTAATAATATTAACATTTGATTCTTGTCCAAAATACCCTTCCTTTGAAAGATTTTCAAGTATATTTAAAGCTCTGTCAAAGTCTTCCTTTGCTTTAGTCTTATTATTTTGTCCTACAAGTGCCTTTCCTCGTTGTAAATATATGTCTGATAAATGTTTTTGTAAGGTCATTATGTTCATATTATTTTTTTCTATATTATTTTTAAGTGCTTTACGTTTTTCATAATCTAATAATTTTGATACATGAATAGATATTTGACTTAGAATCTTTTCTGCCTCTTTATATCTTCCTAATTTATTTAATGCCTCTCCTTTAAGTATATAAAATCTATGATTTTCTATTTCTAAAAGTTTTTCTTTACTCTTTTTTATTTCAAAAACTTTTTCAATAGATTTTAATGCTTCCTGAGGTAAATTAGCTTTAATTTGTGATTCTATCAAATAATACCATACCAATTGAACCTTATTCTCTTCTTTTAATAAATCTTTATAATAGCTTATTGCTTCTTTAAAATATTCTGGATAAGACTCGTCATCAAAATAAAAATCCTTTCCATCAAACCTTATTACATTAACTCCATAAATATTTGATGCTTCCTTTAATCCAACACCAAAAACAAAACCCTTTTCTTTATTTTTATCTGGAGTATTTAAAATTTCAAATTTATTCCACATATCTAAATTTAATTCACTAACCTTACCATTCTTAAATGTATATACTTGATATACAGAACCAGCACGACCGCTTATTAAAGTACCTACAATAAGACTTTTCTCATTACTATTATGTACATTTATAAGCTCAATCATTGATATCATATTACCTTCGTTTTTCTTTTCAAAGATTTTTGTCCATTGATTATTTTTATTTTTTAGTACAAAGAATCCTTTCTCATATTTTTCTTGAAGTTTAAAAAATACCACAACTTCCTTTTCTTTATCATTATCTACATCCAATTCATATACACTATTTTTGCTAACAATCTCATTTGGTGCCAACAGTTTTGCACCTTCTGGTAGAAATTTTCTAGCAATAGCTTTCAAATCACTATTATCCTTAATTTGTTCTTCTGCAAGTTTAGGTGGCTTAATCATTTCTGCTGGAGTAGAAAGTTTTGCACACCCTGTAGAAAAAATTCCTAAAGTTAATACTATAGAGATAACCCCAAATTTTCTATTCATTATAATCCCTCTTTCACTTTATATTATAAAATATTGAAATTAAGCTGCATACTTCTTATTTTTAATTATATAAGCTCATAAATTATTAAGTAGTTATCCTAAAGTAAAAAATAGTTATGAAAAGGTTATGTTTATTTTAGGAATTTTATATTTTCATCTGTTGAAAATGTTGCAACATTATATAAAAATAAGCTCTCTTTTATATCATGATTTTTAATATACTCATAAACATTAAGCTTATAATACCTTAAATCTATCACATGAATTTCCTCATAATGATTTGCTAAAAAAGGAATAAAACAATGAGAATAAGAATCCTTGAAGATAGCTATTTTCTTGTTATTTTTTATACTTGTTTTAATCGTTACCAGGGCATGATTTCCATCTAAAAATACAGAATACTTATCTTTAGTATCTAAATGTTTTAATTCGTATAATGTATTAGTACATTTATTATCATCTGCATAACATACCTCATATGTTATATCAGTTTTAGGTTGAAATATTTCAATAGAATCAGGAGAAATATGCATATTACTCGCCTTTGAATAAAAAGTTCCATAAAAAGTATCAGTAACTGTTTTAGTATAAAAATCTTCAATACTATGGGGCTTAATTTCTAACTGCTTTGCTAATGCTTGATATGCATAATAAGCCCCCCTCATTGTCCAATGATGATCAGTTTTAAAATAAATGTATTCATTTTTCTTACTGCTTAATTTGTCATATGTATCTATAAATTCTATATCCTTATTTAAATTTTCTTTTACAAATTTTATAGTTTTTAGCTGATCATAAGGACTGGCAAACAAAGGTAGCTTATCTTCATATACTTTCACTGAATTTGGTGCTAACATCAAATAAGTAGATACATTAGGCAACTTCTTGGAAAATACATTAACACTCTTAACATTCTCCTCTAAACCTTCATCTGGCTTTTTATAATCTTCTAATAAATATCCCTTCTTACCAAAGAAAATTCCTTTGTTTTCACTTTTTAATGTTAATCTTTCCATATCTGATTTAATTCCTACCCAAAAATCCCTAAAAACAAATTGATCAGTAGTATATTCCTCAAACTCTTTTGTAAACTTACCTGATATTAAATTTTTCCACTTAAGATTTGGCAGTTGCACTAATACTCGATTTTCTACTTCTGAAAACTTTCTATCTGGAGTTAATATATTTAAAATATTTATACTCATTAAAAATGTTATAAACATTACAATAATTATCTTATTGGATTTCTTATGCATACTAAATCACTTCCCTAAAATCTAAAATATAAAAATGGATTATATGTTGCATCAACTAAATATGCTGTGGAAAGAAAAAGAATAACAAAATAAATAACTGGTATCATAATATTTTCATAAATCATTTTTTGTGTTGAATTTAATCTTTTTAGTAATGCTGTATGGCTTTTCTTTATAAAAGGTGTTGAAGCGATAATTAACACAATTATCAATATAAAATGAGTATATATGTAATAGATAAATTGTGTATTCAATAAACTTATCTGTTTTATCCCAAACATGACCTTTAAATAATCCACACCTGTTGAAAAATTCTCAAATACAAATAAAATCCATCCTATTAACAATAAAAAGATAACGTAAATATATCTAATAGGTCTCCATATGCCGTCTAAGAACTTTAATAACCATGCTTTTTCAATTGCTATTATTACGCCAAAGTACAATCCCCAAAGAACAAAGTTCCAGCTTGCACCATGCCAAAGACCTGTTAAAAACCACACTATAAATAAGTTTCTATATACCTTTATTTTGTTTACTCTATTTCCGCCAAGTGGAATATAAACATAATCTTTAAACCAAGATCCTAATGATATATGCCATCTTCGCCAAAACTCTGAAATACTTTGTGATATATAAGGATAATTAAAATTTTCTAAAAAGTCGAATCCAAACATTTTTCCAAGTCCAATAGCCATATCTGAATATCCACTAAAGTCAAAATAAATTTGAAATGAAAAGGCCAATATACCTAACCAAGCAGTTAATATTGTTAAATCATTAATATTTGTGTTTTGAATTTTACTCCACAACATTCCAATATTATTAGCTAGAAGAACCTTTTTTCCAAGACCAATAATAAATCGTCTCACACCAATAGCAAATTTATCAATACTTTCCTTTCGGTTATTAATTTGCTCTGCAACTGTTTGATAACGTACAATAGGTCCAGCAATTAATTGTGGGAACAAGGTAACATATGTAGCCAATGCAATAGGACTTTTTTGTACTGGTGCATCCCCACGATATACATCGATTGTATAAGACATTGTTTGAAATGTATAAAATGAAATTCCAATTGGAAGAGGTAAATTAGGTGATATAAAACTTGTACCAAACAAATGATTAATATTTGCTATAATAAAATCTGCATATTTAAAGAATGATAATAAGCTTAAGTTTATAATTACTGAAGATAAAACAACACGTTTTGCTTTTTTGTCTTCATATCTATACTTTTCAATTAAAAGTCCATGTATATAATCAACTATAGATGAAAAAATCATTAGAAATATATAAATGGGTTCCCCCCAAGCATAAAAAATTAAGCTAGCAATTAATAAAATAACATTTTTAATTTTTCCTAGAAATAAAAAATATAGCAACAATGTAATTGGTAAAAATATAAATAGAAATACTAAACTGCTAAATACCATACATTCACTTCCTAATTCTTATTGTTAATCTACTATGTCTAATTAAAACAAAAAGGCACTTTTCAGTGCCCTCTCCCCATTATTTTAAAGCATTATCAAATATAGCTTCTATTTTTTCTGGATTTTCATAAGTAATATATATTAAATAATTACCTTTTACTTTTATTATATTATTCTTAACTTTTTCATATTGATCTGGTAAATACTGTGACCAAATTTTTTCTTGTTGTTCTTTTTCTTTTTCTAATACCGCTTTTAAATTTTCTACTTTAGACTCATCTTTTGCTTTTAGTACTATTATTAAGTCTGATTTAACACTCATCATTTGCTGTAATACAATACCTTCTTCAAGGTCTTCCATATTATATTTTTCCTTAACTGGTTTAGCAAATGGTTCAGTCTCTTCTGATGTTAAATCTATTTCCATAAATCCAGGTAGCTTTCCGTCTTTAAAACTCTCCTCTGGAGCACCAGCAGCCTTCATATCTTCAGTCATTTGATTTTTAATGCTTTCTACTATATCTTTTACTGGAACATTAGGTGTTTTCTTGGCGCATCCTCCAAATGCAAAAATTGATAAAACTACAATCGCTAAACTTAAAATCCTTTTCATTATCGTTCCTCCTAGATAATTCTACTAATTATTATTGTTAAAATTCTTATTTCATATACATATACGAAATAAATTAAAAAATAGTTATCTAAGACACAAAAACTTTTTTATTAATCTTCAAATAAAACTTTAAAAACCTGCATCTCAAATTCATGAGATACAGGCTTTATCAACATTTTTAAAACATATCTTTATACAAAGAACTTTGCTATAAACAATATTCCTACTATGTATGTAGGTATTGTAACTTCTTTCGCTCTTCCTGTTAAAACTTTTAAGAATATATATGATACTATTCCAAATACTATACCGTCTGATATGCTGTATGCAAGCGGCATCATTATTATAGTGAAGAAAGCTGGTATAGCTTCTGTAAAATCAATTAAATCTATTTCTTTAATAGGCTCCATCATAAATAATCCAACTAAGATTAGTGCTGGCGTAGTAGCTGGAGATGGAATCATTGTAAATAGTGGTGCGAAGAATAATGCTATGGCAAACATTCCTGCTGTTGATAGAGCAGTTAATCCTGTTCTTCCACCTTCAGCAACTCCTGATGCACTTTCTACAAAAGTACTTACTGTACTTGTTCCAAGGCAAGCTCCTAAAGTAGTTCCTATAGCATCTGCAAATAAAGCTTTTTTTACTCTTGGCACTTTACCATTTTCATCTAACATTTTAGCCTTAGTAGCAACCCCTACTAAAGTTCCTACTGTATCAAACATATCCATAAATAATAGTGTGAATAACACAATAAACATATCAAAAGTAAATATATTATGGAATTCTAACTTAAAGAATATAGGGCTTAAAGATGGTGGTGCACTTATAATTCCACCTGGCACTTGAGTTATTCCCATAGGAATACCAATTATTGTTGTAGCAACAATACCTATAAGTAATGCTCCTCTTACATTCTTAGCTAGTAATACTCCAGTAATTACGATTCCGATAATAGCAAGCAGTGCAGTTCCACTTGTTACATTACCAAGTTGAAGAATTGTACTGTGCTCTTGATGTATAATAACCTTAGCATTATCTAAACCTATAAAAGCAATGAAAAGTCCAATTCCTACTGAAATTGCTCTTTTTATATTCATAGGAATAGAATCTACTATTGCTTCACGAACATTGAATGCTGTAAGTAAAATAAAAATTATTCCTTCTAAAAATACTGCTGTTAATGCAAATCCAAAGCTATATCCCATTTGCTTAACTATTGTAAAAGCAAAGAAAGCATTAAGTCCCATACCTGGTGCTTGAGCAAAAGGAAGCTTTGCATATAATCCCATTATTGCAGTTGCAATAACCGCTGATAGTGCAGTAGCTGTAAATACTGCTCCAGAATCCATTCCTGCAGCTGATAATATTGCGGGATTTACAATTAATATGTAAGCCATAGTCATAAAAGTAGTTATTCCTGCTAAAACTTCTGTTTTAACATTAGTTCCATTTTCTTTTAATTTAAAATATGATTCCATTTGTTTTTCCCCTTTTATATCTGTTTTCATTTTTAGCACTTGTCCATATTAGCAAATTCACATTTTAAAGTCAAGAAATTTTACGAACATTTTTATCTTTTTCTAATTTTATATTTCGTAATTTCATAAATTTTCTAATATGTATATTCTAATTCTTTTTATTGTTCGTATGTAAAGCACAAAGGACCTAAAATCCCAAATGGATTTTAACTCCTCTAATATACTCATTATAATTATAACTCCATAACTCCAACATTCTCTGGAACTATTAACTCTGCTTCAGTAAATTTTATCACTTCATCTACACTAACCCCTGGAGCTACTTCTTTTAATACAAGCCCTTTATCTGTTACTTCGATAACAGCTTTTTCTGTTATTATAAGATCAACTACACCAGCTGCTGATAATGGTAAAGTACATTTTTTAAGTATCTTAGAATTTCCTTTTTTATCTGTATGAGCTAAAGCGGCTATTACTTTTTTTGCTCCAACTAAAAGATCCATTGCGCCTCCCATACCTGGAACAAATTTACCTGGTATTTTCCAGTTTGCAATATTTCCTTGTTGATCAACTTCAAGGGCTCCTAAAACTGTCATATCTACATGTCCTCCCCTAATGATACAAAATGAGAAGGATAAATCAAATGCTGATGAACCTGGAAGCATTGTAATAGGTTCTCCTCCTGCATTACCTAAGTCAGGGTCCGATTCTCCTTTTTTTGGAGCAGAACCAAATAACAATCCCCCATTTTCTGTTTGTAAAATTACATCTATTCCTTCTGGAATATAGTTTGCAGACATAGTTGGCATTCCAAATCCAAGATTAGCAACCATTCCAGGTTTAAATTCCTTTGCAATCCTACGAGCAATTATTTCTCTAGCACTCACTTAATACCCCTCCCTATCTTAATTTATTATTTTTAGTCCATAATTCTTCAAAATATTTTTTTCTATCTTCAAATGAATTTCCTTGAACAATTATATCTACCAATATTCCTGGTGTTCCAACATGATTATAAGGAATTTGACCAATTTCAACTATTTCATCAACTTCAGCTATTACTAAATCGGCAGCAGTCGCCATGACTGGATTTGAATTTAAAGATGTTCCTCTATATTCAATGTTACCAACCTTATCTGCTCTATATCCTTTTATTATTGCTACATTTGCTTTTAACGGAGGATATACTAAATATTCCTTTCCATCTACAACTAATTTATCTCGTCCTTCTTCTGCTTCAGTGCCTAGTCCTGTTGGTGTAACTACTGCTCCCAATCCTGCTCCACCAGCACGAATTCTTTCTACCCAAGTTCCCATAGGATTGAACTCTACTTCTAATTCTCCAGTATTATATTGCTTTACAAATTCAGGATCAGTACCTATATGAGAACCTATAAATTTTTTAATTTGTTTGTTTGCCGAAAGCTTGCCAATATCTAATCCACCACCAGGATAGGATCCTACTACCCCTATAAGTGTTAAGTCATTAACATTTGCACTAGCAAGTTCATCAATCATTTTTAATGGAGCACCAACACCTAGAAATCCACCAATCATTACTGCCATACCGCCCTTGATGTTACCTACAGCTTGTTCTGCAGTTTGAATAACAGCCATTCTAACTCCCCCTGTTAACTATTTTTTAGACTAATTTTTGTATACTTAATCAATTATTTTTTAGCCTTATTAATTTTTATGATTAGCATAGTACAAAGTATGCCTATTGGGTAAGAGAATAATTGTGAAGTAATTTTATTCTAGTAACCAGTGGCCAGAGGCCAGTAACTAGTAAAGGAAGTTTTTTCCTAAAGTAAAGCCTAAACTTAAATAAAAAAAGAGCAAAAACATAGATATTTCCTATATTTTTGCTCTTTCTTATGTTTATTTTTATTTTAATTTAATTTCTTTAATTTTGTTACTGATCACTGGTTACTAAATGTTGCTTCTCAACATTCTTAAAGATTTCCACGCTTCTCTCAAGAATTCCAGTTAAATAAGCTAATAAAACACCATAATTTGTGATGAAAACATTTTTTTCTCTACACATATCTATTCTTATTAACATAGTCTTTCTATTTAACATACATGATCCGCAGTGTATAACAAGATCATAATCACCTAAATCTTCTGGGAAATCATGCCCCATTTTAAATTCAAATTTTAAATCCTTGCCTGTATGCTGTCTTAACATTTTGGGAATTTTAACTCTTCCTATATCTTCGTGGGAATGATTATGGGTACAGCTTTCAGATATAAGTATTCTTGAATTTTCATCAAGCTTATTTATTTTAGAAATTCCTTCTAAAAACGCATCCAAATCTCCTTTATACCTAGCAAACAAGATTGAAAAACTAGTTAGTTTTATGTCTTTTGGTACAATTTCACTTACTCTTTTGAAAGCTTGTGAATCAGTTACAACTAAATCCACATCTTTGATATCATCAAGAGCTGACTCTAGTTCCGTATCTCTTACCACATAACTTTTTATTCCATGATCCAAACAATCCCTAATTAATTGAACCTGTGGAAGAATTATTCTTCCCTTTGGAGCCTCTGAATCTATAGGAACAACCATAATAACCTTGCTGTTATAAGGAAGAAGGTCTCCAACTATAGGTAGTTCCTTTTCGCCTTCTTCTATTCTCTTAATTAACTCGTCCTTTAAAAATAGAATATTTTCTTCTTTACTTGCAGATACCAATATAGCATCATCAAATTTACTTCTAACTTCTTCTAATCTATGTTTTGAAACAGTATCTACTTTGTTAACTACGGTTATATAAGGAATACTATACTGCTTAAAGTTTCTTACAGTTTCTTTATAAGCATCCTCGTCTATGTCGTTTATATCCATAACATAAAGGGCAAAATCTGTTCTCTGAAGTATTTTAAGACTTCTCTTAACTCTAAGTTCTCCAAGTTCTCCCATGTCATCTAACCCAGCAGTATCTATAAAAACTACTGGTCCTAGAGGAATTAACTCCATAGCTTTACTTACAGGGTCTGTAGTAGTTCCCTTTACAGAAGATACCAAGGATATATCTTGACCAATTATAGCATTCAACAACGAAGACTTACCTGCATTTCTTTTCCCATAAAGTGCTATGTGTTTTCTATTTGCATTTGGTGTATTATTCATTTTATCCTCCTACTCCTATAAGTACAAATCTCTTTCTCCTTTTTTAAGCTTTTCCATATTATCTAACACTAATTTTCTTATATCTTCTCTCTCTATTTTTGCTGCTTCCTCACGAATTAATGCTTCACCTTTTTTATATAACTCTTCATCGCCATAATCTAAAATGAATTCCA
The DNA here is from genome assembly GCF_026735165.1 of Clostridium ganghwense. Taxonomy (GTDB): domain Bacteria; phylum Bacillota; class Clostridia; order Clostridiales; family Clostridiaceae; genus Clostridium_H; species Clostridium_H ganghwense. The sequence goes on from NZ_JAPQES010000001.1 coordinate 1,237,505, forward strand.
TTAAAGTCATCATAGCATTAGGTCCACAAACATTTTGAATCTGACCTGATTTTGCAAGCCTCATGAATCTATCTCCAGTTCTTCCTTTTCTGTAACAGGCAGTACAATAGCTTGGTATATACTTGTCATCAATTAATTGCTTTAAAACCTCTAGTGGACTTCTGTGGTCTGCTAAATCAAATTGATTTATAGCCTTTCCTTCTTCATGCTCTTTATATCCACCAACACCAGTACATGAACCTGCACTAATTTGAGAAACTCCATATTTTAAAAGTTCTCTTCTCATTTCTGCACTTTCTCTTGTAGACATAATAATCCCTGTAAATGGAACTGCAATTCTTGTAATAGCTACTATCTTTTTAAACATATCATCATCTACTGAATGTGGGAACGTCTCTAAATCCATTCCTTCTGCTTTTCTAAGTCTTGGAAAAGATATAGTGTGAAATCCAACTCCATACTTTTCTTCTAAATGGTCATTGTGAAGCATCAAAGCTAATACTTCAAATTTAGGATCTGAAAGTCCAAATAATACTCCTCCACCAACATCATCTATTCCGCCTTCCATAGCACGGTCAAAAGCAGTTAGGTGATATTCATAATCTCCTTTTACACATTTGGGATGCATTTTTTCATAAGTAGGCTTGTGATAAGTTTCTTGGAATAATATATAAGTTCCAATCTTAGCTTCCTTTAATTTTCTATAATCTTCAACAGTTGTAGCTGCAATATTAACATTTATTCTTCTAATAACACCATTTTCATTTTCTGTTTTATATACTGCATCTATTGCATCTAGAATATAGTCTATATCACAATTTACAGGGTCTTCTCCTGCCTCTAGTGCTAATCTTTTATGTCCCATCTTTTCAAGTATCTTAACCTCTTGCTGAATTTCTTCTCTTGTTAATTTTTTTCTTGCAAATTGATTACATTTTTTATATCCGCAATAAACACAATTATTTACACAATAGTCACTAACATATAGTGGTGCAAAAACAACTATTCTATTTCCGTAAATAGACTTTTTAATATCTCCTGCTATACTATACATTTCCTTTAACTGTTCTTCATCCTCTATTTGCAGCAAAATAGCTATATCTTTATGTGATAGCCCTTTTTTCTTTTCCGCCTTATTAAGAACCTTTTGAATCTCTTCCTTACTTGCTCCTTTAGCCTCTTCTAATAAATTTTCAATATACTCGTGATTAATAAACATTCTATTTCCTCCTCCAATTTATATTATCCCCTCTTGACATATCAATAGAAAAACCAGCTCTGGTTATTCTTCCTTCTATACACTTTCTGCACTCGGCAGCCTCGTCTCCTGTACATATTTTCCCGTTGTATAAGGAATATTTCTCTCGTACTGATATTGGTGATAAATTAGGCATAACTACATTTCCACCAGCTTTTAATCCTTTTTCTCTTCCTAATGGATCTATAGTTCCTAAAGCTGTAGTTGCGGGCAGCAGAACATCAGGTAAAAATAATCTTATAAGAGCCAGCATTACTACAGTTTCTTCTAATGTTCCATTTTCTTTATGCGCTAAAGGTGTATCTTTATGTGAAATAAAGGGACCAATCCCTATCATATGTGGTTGAAGTTCCTTTAAAAAATGAAGGTCTTTTACATAATCTTCATTAGTCTGTCCTGGAAGTCCTACCATAAAGCCAGCCCCTACTTGATAACCTATCTTCTTTAAATTCCACAAACATTCTCTTCTGTTTTCAAAACTAGCCTTAGGATGTAACCTTTCATATAGTTCCTTTGATGCCGTTTCATGCCTTAAAAGATATCTGTCAGCTCCTGCATCATAATATCTTTTATAGGATTCATAAGACTTTTCTCCTATAGAAAGAGTTATCGCAGTGTCTGGAAATTCTTTCTTTATTTCTCTGATTATTTCGACAATTTTATCATCAGTATAGAAAGCATCTTCGCCGCCTTGAAGAACAAAGGTCTTGTATCCAAGTCTATCTCCCATTTCACAAGCTGATAAAATCTCCTCTATAGTCAATCTATATCTATCAGCATTTTTGTTTGATGCCCTAATACCACAATAAACACAATCCATTTTACAGTAATTAGTGAACTCTATTAGTCCTCTCATAAAAACTTTATCACCATATGTTCTCATTCTAGTTTGGTGAGCTTTATCTATTAGATAATCCTTGTTTTCTTTGTTTATATTATTAAGTAAATCCAGTAATTCCTTTTCATCTAAATAGTTTTCTCTATATAATTTATCAATTAGCTTTTTCATAGTTTATATCTCTTTCTTTGATATAGATGTTTTTACTAAAACATTTTCAATGTTCCCAAGCTTACCAGTAAGACTGTTTATTTCATTTAAATCTCCAATAACAGTTATAGCAATTACTGATATTCCTTCTTCAAAAGGTATCCCCATTCTTCCTCTAATAATTCCCTTAAAACTAGCTATTACTTCATTGAACTGTTGTTGACACTTTGCAGGTTCTTCTAAAATAGCACTAATTACAGCAATTTTTCTCATATTTTCTTCCTCCTTGGCAAATAACAAAGGTATATATTAGGATGCTTAAGGTTGGAAATTATAAAATTTTATAATTTCCTATAAATTAAAAAAACTTCCCTAAGAAAGGAAAGTTAGAATTCGTATAACAAATAAACCTTGGATTTTCTCCATGGTATATGTGTCTCTATATCTAATTTCCTTTCAGATTAGATTGCTCTTTTCTGTTAGGTTATCATTTTTGTATAGAACAAATATTTAAAGATTTCTCTCTAAATATTTGAACTGTTGTACAATTTATTATTTAATAATATTGTATTCCTTAATATTTGCAATGTCAATGTATGCATAAGTCAATCCATAAATTACCTGCATTTATAGTATATTTGTGCTTTTAAGATACTCCTTACTATTCTTTATCTTTTGTTTGTATTTATACATCCGTTCATCAGCAACTCTCATTAATTCATCATATTTTTCACCATCTTGGTTAAATTTAGCAATACCATAGCTGTAGCTGCAGATAAACTCATTCTCTTTAAATACTATAGGATTATCTTCAAAATATATGATTAGCTCTTCAAATTTTTTAATTAAAGCTTGTGAATCTGTATCAAAAAAAACTCCTACAAATTCATCTCCACCAAGTCTTGCTAAAATATCTGAAGTTCCAATACACTTACTTAAATTACTTGTAAAGCTTTTTATAAACTCATCTCCCGCTAAATGTCCATAAGTATCATTAACAACTTTTAATCCATTTAAATCAAACACCACAAATGAAAATTGTTTATTATCTATTCTAGATTTATGAATAGATTTATCAATTAATTCTTCAAAATATCTTCTATTATAAACATTAGTTAATTTATCATATCTAGATAAATATATAGTTTCTTCATAAAGTTTATGCTTACTAATAGCAATTTCAATTTGATGCCTCATATATTCCATTATTTCTAAATGTGTTTCGTCATATACGTAATTCCGAACACTATCAAGATTTATAAAACCATATAATTGCCCTTCTATTATAATTGGTGCACTAATAGTAGATTTTATTGTATTTCCTTCTTCAGTATCTAAAATATTTAAATTTTCTATTTTGTTAATATCATTAATAATAACTGTTTTATCTATGTTTCCTTTTGTCTCATACCATGCAAATGATCTTTTTAGTCCAATACTAAAATTTTTCACCTCTTCAAGCTTATAACCTTTATGTGCTTTAATTCTTAGGTTTTTGTTCTCATCTAAAACTAATACAGCTCCAATAGTTGCTTCATCAATAGATGCAATTGCCTTTTCTAAAATTAAATTGAATAATTCATTAATATTGTTCATTCCGATAATAGCTTGATTTATTTCCAACATAGAATCCTTTAATTTTGATAATGTTTGCATTCTTTTCTTTACCTTATTTCGTTCTGTAACATCAACCACAACTCCAACCAACCCTTTAACCTTACCTTGCTGATTCACAAGAGCCGCTTTGTTAAAAACAACATCGTGGAATGATCCATCGTTATGCATAAGTCCCGCTTCATATATCTGCTTACCCCTACTATTCATTAACTTGTTATCTGCTTTATAATAAATATCCGCAAATTCTTTAGGATAAACCTCATGTACAGTATGACCAACAAGTTCTTCTTTTTTTAGTCCTAGATATTCTGCAAGGGCAGTATTACAATGTTTATAAACTCCATGTTCATCTTTATAAAATATTGGATTAGGAATTGTATCGATAAGTGTTTGAAAAAACTCTAAATTTTCTTGAAGTGCTACCTCAGCATTCTTCCATTCTGTAACATCCTGAATAGCACCAATCATTTTAATTCTATTTCCATTATCATCATACACAGAAGTTCCATTTGCTCGTATCCATCTTTCTTCTCTGTTTGATTTTACCATTTTAAACTCTATAGGCATTATTATCTGCGAGTCTTCTTTTTTTATCAATATTTCTTCTATCATAGCATGAATTACATTCTGCATAATGTCTTCAAAATCTTCTTCAAAATCTTCTTTATTTATACCAAACATTTCATATATTTCATCAGAAAAATTCAGTGTATTTGATTTAGAATCCCATTCCCAACTTCCTAGATTTCCAATTTTTTGTGCACATTTTACTCTTATTTCCTTTTCCTGCAACTGTTTTTTAACTAATTTTCTTTTTTCTACATTGCAGCAAACTTCATTACACTCATTACATCTATTAGAACATACTTTTTGTTTTTTTGATCGAAATAAAGATAAAATAAAATTAAATAGGGACATCGTTTTCACCCTCTCATTACATGCCTTTATAATATTTTCGATATTTTTACTTTTTTCTTAACACAAACCTATAGAAGCTTTGCTTAATGCCTTTATTATTTCACTATTAAGAAATATTATTGGAACTGGAACTCCTTGAACTTTTCCATGAAATAACCAATTGCTAGGAAGAAAAATAAAAAGAAAATTAAAGAAATTAACTTAAGTAAAAATAAACATAAAAAAGAGCAAGAATGTGGAGAATATTTATGTTCTTGCTCTTCCTTTTATTCTTCTATTTTGTATCTATTCCATAGTTATCGCACAAAGCTTGAAGACCTCCATTAAACCCACTTCCTATAGGCGATATTTTCCACTCATTTTTATATCTATAAATTTCTGCAACTACAACTGCTGTTTCATATTTTAATCCTTGGTTGAAATTATAGTTTATAATTTCGCTCTTAGTTTTAGCATCTATAATCCTAAAATATCCATTAGATACTGCTGCAAAATTATGATGGCGTTTATCTGCCTCGTAGATAGTTACAGTGAAAGCAAGCTTTTGAATATGTGATGGAATTAAATTTAAATTAATCTCAACAGTTCCATCAAATCCATCCTTTAATAAAGAATTATGATCTTTATCTAAAATAACTCCTCCATCTCTACTTCTAGGATTACCATAAAAAATAAAGTTTTCTTCTGCTGTATTATTGTTTCCGTCTACCATAAATATTGATGTATCTAAATCAAATTCAGTATTTCCATTAAAATTCACATCCCAATCTAATCCAACAACAAGCTTTGAAAGATTTTGAGTTTTGGAATTTATACTTATCTTCTGTCCACGCTGAAGTCGCATAGAATTATTAGCATTTATACTAGTTCTTACAGCTTTATTTTTAGCTGGTTTATCAGTAGTACTCTCTCCACTCACAGCCACTTGATTTACACTTCCTGAACTATTCACCACATTTGTATATCCGCTGCTATTTTGAGAATTAACTATATTACCTGTACTTCTCATTTGCCTTTCTATAGCTTGTACAGGCTGTGACAAATCAATAAAACCTTTTTCTTTCCTTATTGATGTCTCAACAACTAAACTTCCATACCTACGCTGCTCCGAATTACGGATACTTATATTAGGATTATCTATATTTAACATAATGTGCTGTCTCCTTTATTAATCAATTGCTAGATTAAGCCCTGAAGCTCTTTCACAAGGCTGAACTATAACAACTTCTCCTGGACTATTAAATTCAAGGAAATAGGATTCTCCAGAGGTTTGTCCAATAAATGTCTTCCAGTTTACATCTGCTCTGAAGCTTGGATCCGGTCCTGTCCAACATATAACTGCATCTGGGTCTACAACACAAGGAGTTTCAAGTATTATTGGATTTCCATTTGTAGTTATAGCAACCTGTGGATTGTTTCCTACCGCTGTAAGATTTGATGTAAACATTCCTTTTTGTGATATAACTCCACTTCCTATAAATCTAACACCGTATTTACACCCTTCAGTAAAAGCAAGTAAATTTTCTCCTTCAACTCCAATACTTTGACCTGGCTGTAGCTTTATTACACTAACATGATGTGCATGACTAGCCATATAATATGTACCTCTGCCGCTGACTTTCATTATAGGTATATTCTCTCCTGTAAGTTTTCTAGCCGCAAGATTAATCACTGAATTTAAAATACTTCTATTTTGGTTTGTATCTAGCAAAACCTTTTCCGCTGTGAAACTTCCCTGTTGAGCTACCATAGCTCCAACTCTAGCAAAAAAATGTCCATCTCCTTCTGCCACACAACTTAATTCTTGATGTACTCTAAAATTAAACATTAAATCCTCTCCTCTTACAATTTATCTTTAGAATAAATGCCTATAAACAATACTTAATTTATTATTGTTAGTATATCATAAGTGAAATTATCATCCATAACGTTCATGTAAAATTCACATTATTTTTGAAATTTTTAATAGGATTTGCAAAATTTTTGTCTAATATATTATAATAGACAATATTTTAATCTAATTAATTATTTGAAAGTAGGCATGATATATGGTTAATATTCGAAAATTTATAAATTCTTCTCTCCAAAACTCAAATAATATTTTCAATGATATATTAATACCTTTAAACAAAAGAACTGGATTTATGAATGGTCCTAGTCCAATCCTGCCTGTTTATTTTTATAGGTGTATGGGTATTAAAGAAAACGAAGAAGAATATTATGATGAACTGTATAAATTAGAGGAAAAATTGTCTAAGCTAAACAACTTATACTTAAAATTTATTTCTAATATACCTTTTAAAAATAATTCTAAATTAGTAGAAAAAATTCAAATGGCTTGGAGTAGAAACAGCCTAGAACCTTTTGATAATACCAAAATAGAAACTTTAATTAAAATATTAAAAGGAAATGGCTCAATTTCCAATATAGATAGTGCCTTATTAAATTCTTCTATTGAAGAAAGTTTTCATCAGATATTAGAGTTGTATCTAAAAAAAGAACCAAATTTGAATTTAACTAAAGTCAAAAATTTCACTTTGAAATTAATTACATGGATAAATGACTTTATACCAAGTTTAATACAAAATTTCAATTTAAAAGTCTCAAGCAATTCGGAAATTATAAATCCAAAAGTCATTTACTATGGTGATATAAAAAAACATGAAGTATATTTCTTAATTTTCTTATCTCGTTTAGGTTGTGATGTTCTATATATAAATTCTCCTTCTGACTGTGATTTTTCATTGATTGATAAGGAAGGACATTATTCTAAGATTTTAAATCTACCTAAAAAGATAAATTTAAATATACCTCAACCACAAATTAAAACTTCCGTTAAGACTTTTAATGTAAGTAATTATATGAATTCTATAAGTTCATCTCTTAAAACTTCTAATGATATTTTTAAAGATTTTTCATGTTCTTTAAATAAAAGAAGTGGCTTTATTGGTAAACCTATGCCTATAATACCAGTATATTTCTATAGATATATAGGAATTAAAGAAAAGCAAGATGAATATTATAATGATTTATATAAATTAGATAAGAAATTAGAATCTCTTGGAGATTTGTATTTAAAAATCACTAATGATCTTCATATTGATATAAATACAGAACTAATAAATAAAACCAATAATGTATGGAAAGCTATACCTAACTTTAATAAAAATGAAAAAGACATTTTATTATCGTTATTAGTAGAAGCTGAGGCTTTTCCTGATTTGAGAGAAGAAATAATAAATTCTTCTATAATTAAAAGCTTTAGTTCTATCTTAGAGATATATTTAAATACACAATCTATCATAAATACAGCTAAAATTAAAAACTTTAGTTTAAAAATACTTATGTGGATATATAAATTTATACCAAATTTATTTAAGAAATTTGACTATCTAAAAAATTCTACAGGTGAAATATATAGCCCTAAAATATTGTATTATGGAGATATTAAAAAACATGAAGCTTACTTTTTACTATTTCTATCTAAAATAGGCTGCGATGTTCTATATATTAATTCTTATAATGATCAAGTTTTTGACGCAATAGATAAGAATCAAGTTCATTCAAAGCTTATAACTTTACCTAACACATTACCATTAAAAGAATTTCCTTTGGAAGAAATAATAATAAGACAAGAAACAACAGCTTTTAAAGCTTCAAGTGAAATCTCAAATGTTATTTATAATGAAGAAGATGGTCTTTATAAGCCTTGGCAATTTGAACAATATAAAACTCATCCTTTAACCTTAAAAACGACCTATGATGAGCTTAAGATTCTTTGGAAGGAAGAAGCACGAATGCGTCCTGACTTTAAAATTGAAAATGGAACAGTATATCTTCCAAATCTATTTGCCAAAATTAGTGGTGTTCATAATGATTTAAACATGTACTGGAGAGAATTTGCAGAGCTAAAAGAAGCAGAAAATTTACTTTTCATACCTCAAATTCCTTATACCAAAGTTACTTATTCAAGGTATGATTTATATTCTCTAGAATATTGCTTCGACAAAAATGGATTAGTAGACAAAGAAAGTCTATTTAAAAATCAACTTTATAAATTTTCTTACTTAAAAACTTCATTACAAAATACTATTATAGATAAAATAAATCAGTTACTTAAATTATCATTTTTCAAAGATTCACTCAACACGGAATTTAGACTTAAAATTTTAATGACTATATTAACTATGGATAAAAAAATACTAGAATTGATTCAAAAGTTTGATTATCCATTCAAAATACCCAAAATATTAGTTTATGATAATAATGAAAGTATCTTTAGTGATGAAGACTTTATTCTGTTAGCCTTTTTAAACTTAATAGGATTTGACATAGTGATTTTTACTCCTACAGGCTATAACAATATTGAACAAAAAATTTATGAAAAATACTTTGATACTCATAAGCTGGAAGATATTAAATTTAATTTAGAAATACCTAATTTAAATTCCATTCATAAAAATAAATCAGATTCTTTTTGGTCTAAGCTTTTTAAATAAGGAGGATTTTTATGCTAAATAATACAAATGAAATGATGGCTTTACAAGCGGAAGGAATTAATTTAGAAAAAGAAACCAATGAAATTGCTTTAAAAGTAAAAAACTCACCAGAAGTCACAGCTCTTGCAAAACAAATCGACGTACAAAACGTTGACAGTATAATGGGGTTTGGTCAAGATACAGCAACAGAAATTTCTAGCTTCTCAGATAGAATATTGAGTTCAATCCGAACAACTTCTGTAGAAGATTCTGGGAAACTTCTAACACAGCTTAATAAGATAATGGATAAATTTGATATAAAGGATTTTGAAGATAAAAAGCCAGGATTCTTTGCAAAACTTTTTAATAAAGCTAAAGATTCTATAGAAGCTCTATTCCAAAAGTATCATACAATGGGCGGAGAAGTTGATAAGGTTTATATTCAATTAAAAAAATATGAAGCTGAAATAAATACTTCAAATCAAAATCTAGATGAAATGTTCAACAAAAATATGGAATATTATACTCTTCTTGAACAATATATTTGTGCTGGAAACCTAGTTGTTGAAGATTTTAAGAATAATATTCTTCCTCAGCTTCAAAACAAAGCTGCAGCTTCAACAGAACAAATAGATCAACTAAATTTATCTAATGGCACACAGCTTTTGCAAATGCTAGAACAAAGAGTTTATGATTTAGAACTTGCTAAAAATGTTTCTCTTCAAACAATGCCTCAAATTAAATTAATACAGCAAGGTAACTATAATTTAGTTAGAAAAATAAACTCTGCTTTTATAGTTACTATACCTATATTTAAGCAAAGCTTAATACAAGCTATAACTCTTAAAAGGCAAGCTGTTCAATCAAAGGCTATGGCTGCTTTAGATGAGAAAACAAATGAATTATTACTTAGAAATGCACAAAATACTGCAATGCAATCTAAGCTTACAGCTCAACTTGCTTCTGGCAGTTCTATTCAAATAGAAACTCTTGAAAAAACATGGCAAACTATCATACAAGGTATAGAAGAAACTAAACAAATCGAGAATGAAGCAAGACAAAAACGTATAGACGGCACAAAACGTCTTGAAGCAATACAAAAAGACTTTGAAAGCAGAATCAAAAAATAAGAATAATGTTGCCATTGGCAACATTATTCTTTTATTACTTTCACTATTTTCTCAAAACTATTTAATTCTTCAATAACTTTACCTATTTTAACATACCTTGGAACCAATATTATATATAAACACTTTCTAAATAAAGTATTTTCTTCTCTTCCATGTATCAAAAATTGTACATCTTTTATTTTGATATTTTTACTTTTAAAATAACTTGTTAATTCTAAATTCAAGTCTTCTTTATTGTAATATTCTATTTGTAATTTTACTAAATTTACTTTTTTAAAGAAGTTAGATTCAAACCTTCTTAAAAGAACCACTGTAAAAAAAACACTTACAGCTGATATAATACTTAAAAAATAGTATCCCATGCCAATTGCAAGCCCAATACATCCTACAGTCCAAATACTTGCAGCTGTAGTAAGCCCTTTAACTGATCCTTTTTCACGTATTATCGTTCCAACTCCTAAAAAACCTATTCCTGATATAACTTGAGCACCTAATCTTCCCATATCAGCTTTAAGTGCATTTGAAAGTTCTGGATGCTCAATAATGAGTGCTATTGTATCAGTAGTAATATGGAGCTGTATCATTGATATTATAGCCGCACCAACACAAACTAAAATATGCGTTCTAAGTCCTGCTGGTCTATTTTTATATTGTCTTTCGTAACCAAGAAGTCCTCCAATAAAAATGGCAAGTCCAAGCCTTAAAATGACTTCATAGTTATCCATTACATTCTCATATCCCCTTTTCTTTTTTTGTCCTTATACATATTTTTATCAGCAATATTGAAAATTTCATTTATACATAAATTTTTATCATAATCTATTTCACATATTCCATAGCTAAAATTTACGTTTATATCTTCTATATTATCAATTACTTCTTCATTAAGCATCTTTCTTGTATTATTTAGTACTTTTCTCACCTTTTCATCTGAAGAGTCTTTAAATAAAACAACAAACTCGTCTCCAGATACTCTTGCATATATATCATTATTTCTATTTAAATTTTTTCTTAGTACTTTTGTAAAGTGTTGTAAAGTTTTATCTCCTATCATATGTCCATAATTATCATTTATTTTCTTGAAATCATCAATATCAATTGTGGCAAGAAATAATTTAGTATGATTTTTTTTCATTTCCTCTAGTTCTATCTTCAAAATATTATTAAATATCCTTTTATTATATATACCTGTTAAATAATCATGATTTACCATATATCTTAATTCATCTTGAATTATAAAATTTTTCAACACTAATTGTAATTGATTTCTTATATGCTTCATTAACTCTAAATCATCTTTTGTAAAAATTGTCCCTTCTTCATCACTATCAATATTTATTACACCTACAAGTTCATCATCTAAATATATAGGGGTACTTAAAGTAGATTTAATACCTAAAGCTCCTATTTGTTGTAATTTACCTCTATTGTTACAGCCCATAAATTGTTCATCAAATTCTGGTGAATTTGTTATTATTACAGAATCACTAAAATTATTAGTTTCATGCAAAAATACTTCTTCTCTACTTAAAGATAAATTTTTAAGTTCTTCTGAAAATCCTCTTACTACTTTAAAATGGAACTTCCCATCTTCTTCTAAAATAAGTACACTCCCTTTATTAGGTTCAGGAATCAAATCAATTGCTGTATCCAACATAACACTATACAAGTCTTCCTTACTCGTTACTTTATTAATTTGATTGCCTATTAAATAGAAATGATCATTAACTTTTTGTAATGTTAGCAATTTTTCTCTTAATTTTTTTATTTTATAATATTCTTTTATAACTAAAATGGTTAATACTCCTATTACAAAATATAAAATAAAATCTGTATCCAATCTTTACACTCCTTGCAAATACATATTTAACAAAAAAATATATAACTTCTTATATGCGAATAATTAATACATATATAGCAAAAAATATTTAATAAACAAACTCAAAAGGAGATTTTTTATGCAAGGAAAAATATTAGATATGAACAAAACAGATGCTTTTATAGTTTTTGATAATGGAACAACTATTGATTTATGTATATCTCATATTCCTCCAAATTCAAAAGTAGGTGATACCGTTAATATTAATTTATCCTTCTCAAATGAAATAACCAATGATAAAATGAATAACTTTTTTATTTAATTATATCACAAATAAAAAAAAGCACGACATAAGTTACTAGTAACCTATGTCGTACTTTTTATTTATTTAACTGTTCCATAAATTTCTCAAATAACTGCTCATATTCTTTAGATTCTTTGATATAACTTTCCATTTTTCCATTTTCTAAGCTTTCAATCATATCTAAGTTTATAGGCATTTCTGCAAGCAGTGATGCACCTAGATATTCAGCATGCTCTGTTGCTGGCTTTTTACTAAATACTCTTAGTTTTTCTCCACAAGTTCCACATTTTATGTAAGACATATTTTCTACAACACCTAATAAGTTAACATTCATTTTTTCTATCATTACAACAACTTTTTTAACTATCATAGAAACCATATTTTGTGGAGTTGAAACTACAACCATTCCAGTTATTGGAGTACTCTGCATTATAGTTAACGCTATGTCTCCTGTTCCTGGCGGCATATCAATTAGAAGATAATCTAATTCTCCCCACATTGTATCAGCATACATTTGGTTTAAAACTCCAGTAATTAAAGGTCCTCTCCATATAACTGGCTGATCTTCTTGTTCAGTTAATAGGTTTAAAGACATTACCTTTATTCCACCTTCTGTTTCAACAGGTGTAAATCTAACTTCTTCTGTTCCTTCCATTTGCATAACTTGTGCTCTTTTATCACTTATTCCTAAAACTCTTGGCATTGAAGGTCCAGTAATATCAGCATCTAAAACTCCTACTTTATATCCAGCCTTTGAAAGCTGTGCTGCAAGTATTCCTGTAACTGTAGATTTACCAACTCCACCTTTACCACTAATAATACCAATTATATTTTTTATTTTTCCGTATTTTGGAAGCATCTTTGAACAACTTTGTTCATTACATGTTCCTTTACTTGGGCAAGTATCACAACTACTCATTTCTATTCCTCCTAAGCTTAAATTCAAAATACACCAATAACATTATATCACTATCCTTGTTTTTATCAAATGCCAAAAACACTTTAAAAATTTTCTGGTTTCTTATCTTTACTCATATTAAAATTCCATGTTCCCAATTCATATTTATTAATAAAATAGTAATTAGTTTCCTTTTTAGTTTTCTTATTAAAAAAAGTAATTATGCATTTATATATATCAGACTTATAACCTTCTGTACATATATCCATAGTAATATCATATTTATCTCTATCATCATTTTTTATTATTTCTTGATTATTTTTTAGTTTTTCCTTAAATTCCTCTATATCCATTGTCAGAATAAATTTAGCTACTTCCTCATCATCTATATCAATTCCTATTTTTTCATCGCCTTTTAAGGCTTTACTATAATCATCTAAAGCTTTAAGCATAGAATTGTGATAAACCTCTTTAAATTGTTTTGGTATTCTTATATCCCAAAAAATTTTTATAATATCGTCATCAAGCCTTTTGGATACAATGTACATTTTATCACCGCTATAAAGATTTCCTGCATCACTTTTATCATAACCAGCAATATAGTTAAATTTATAAACCTTATTTATGCCTTCATGCAATTCTAAAGTATAATCTGGTTCCAAAGATATTTTATTATTAACCTCCTTGGCTTCTGATAAGATATCATATAATTCTTTTATCGAATTTTTATCTGTAACTATAAAAGTGAAACCTTTATCTCTTACATTTTGTATAATTACTTTATTAACCTTTCCTTGTTTTATGTATTCAAAATCTTTATTTTTCATTCCCATTTTTACTTTCAACTTATCAATCTGTCCACACCCCAACAAGGTACTGCTGAAAGCTATTACTATTATAATAAATAAAACCCTTAGTTTTTTAAACACAAGCTTACCTCCTAAGCTTTAAAATAACCTTTATGCCTTTGCTTTTTTTAATCTTTGTATATTAAAAATAATAATCCCAATAATTAATGTAAAGATAGCAATAAATTGAGACGTTGACAGTATTCCTACATTTCCTCTTGGGTCATTCCTCAAAAACTCTACAATAAATCTTCCAATACTATAAATTATAACATACATAGAAAAAAGCTTTCCATCTTGTCTTTCTTTTTTATCATACCATATCAAAAATAAAGCTAAACAAAAATCAAATGCTGAAGAATATAATTGAGTTGGATGGAGTCTAATCCCTTGAGGCGCGAATAATGAGTCTTTAAATATAACACCTATAGGAAGATGAGTCTCTCTTCCATAACAGCAGCCAGCTAAAAAACATCCTATTCTTCCAAAGCCTTGAGCTAATGGTAGGCTTGGTATTACTAAATCTAATATTCCTAATACACTCCATTTCTTCTTTTTGCAGTATAAAACTATTCCTAAAATTCCACCTATTATGGCACCATATATAACAAAACCACTTCCAAAATCTTTAATAATTGACGATGGATTAGCTATAATATATTTAATTTCAGTTATTATATATAGGATTTTTCCACCTAAAACTCCCAAAATTATCGTAAACATAGACATATCCCATATCTTATCCTCATCATAGCCCTTTTTCTTGCTTCTTTTTGACAAAAGTATAAGGGCAAAAACTATTCCTATGGCTATCATTGCTCCATAACCATATATTTTCAATCCAAAAATTTCAAATAAAACAGGTTTCATAATTTTACCTCCCAAAATAATAAAAGAAGCATTACGCTTCTCTTTGTCCCTTGTATAAGATTATAATACTTAAAAAAACCTAAATCAATTACATTTCATCCTATTTGTTACTTAGTTTCTACTGTTTTAACTATACTTTCAAATAAAGCTACAAAGCTTTCTTTAAAATTTTCACTCTTTATAAAAAAAGAAACTCTAATAAACTGATTATTATTCTTTAAAAAATATTCATAAACAGTATAACTAGTGTTATTAACTAACATATTATACTTTATTGAATATCCTTTCCTATTATTTATTTTTATATCATTCATTTTGTAATTTCTTATTATATTTTGCTTTTCAGATACTTCTTTACTTTTGATTAAAAAATCCTTTAAATCATTTTTTATGTTCCAAACCTGAACAAATCCATTTATAACAAAATCATTAGATTGAAAATCATTATGATATACTATTTCATTACCTGGAAAACTTTGAGTTTTTGAACTCCACTCTGATGGCAGTTTGTAAGTTAATACACCATCTAAAGCCGTATATTCCTTTAAAGAACTAATATTATTTTGTATGAAGCTTACTGACTTTATATGTCCCTCTAGTATTTGTCCCGTTCCAAAAATAACTGTCATCAATATAATAGCAACAATAATAACTTGTAGTTTCCTTTTGTTTATTACTATAATCTTCATAAAATTCCTCCATATTCTATATTCAAATATATAATACTATATGAAAAACAATCAAAAAATATTAAAACTAACTGCCTATTTTTAAGCAGTTAGTTTTATACTTTTTATATAACGGGTACCATAACTCTCGAATTTTTAAAGTCATAGAACATTACCCAATATCCTGTGCTATACATCTTATCCTCTTTGTAATCTTTACAAACCCAAGTTGCAAAACCTGTCGTTCCACCAAATGGTTGATCATGCATAACTTTAGTACCAGGTATTGCATATACTAAATATCTCATTTTACCTTTTGAATCACATTTATATCCTAAAAGATAATGCCCATATTTTTTAATATAAGGATAATAGCAAATCATAGGATAATATACAACTGTATATTTATTTAAATCAGTTGTTTTATTTATATCTTCTAAGCTTTCTACAGGAACTTTATACCATTTACATTTTCCTACTTCAGGACATACATCTGAAACCTCTTCAAGTCCTTTAGCTAAGTTCTTGAAGAATTCACCTTGTACTCCTATAGGATAATCCTGCTCATCTTTCTTACACTTACACTCATACTTTTCTTTACATTTACACTCATACTTTTCTTTATGCTTATCTCTTACTTCTTCTCCTCTATACTCTTCAAATTTAGATGTATTATCAATTACTTCATCTATTTTACCATTATCTATATCATCATTATCTATACCATCATTATTCTCACTATCATTTATATCATTTATATCATTTATGTCATCTGATCTATCATTTCCTTCACTTGTATCGTCATTTATGTTCTTATATTGTTCTATGTCATTTTCATATTTATCAAAGATATCATCTTTTGGTTTATTTTTATTAACATCATCCACTTCTTCTAATTTTCTATTATTATTTTCAACTATTTCTTCTTTAACTTTCTCATCTTTAACGCTTTCTTCTTTAGCTTTCTTATCCTTAACTTTATTTTCTTTAACTCTTTTACTCTCATGCTGCAAATTAGTACTATCAGTTTTAACCTTTTTATCCTCTACAATTACTTCATTAGTTTCTACATTATCACTTGTATCTTGTCTTGATTGTACTTTATTTTGTATCATATAATAATTCTTCCAATCATTCAATCTAACTCCACTAATAAAACCTGTTAAAACGGATTTCATATTTGAATCTTGAAAATTTACTACAGCGGCTCCTTTAATTTTGTCCATAGACATACCACTATAGGCTATATTATTTATGTCATATTCGTATGAAATTTCTGCTCTTCCATAATCATCTATGTTCATTTCACCTAATTTTATTAACTTCTTTTCACTTTTCTTATCACATATTAAAATCATATAATACGGTTCTTTATCTTTTTTTAAATTTTGAACATAATATGATACTTTGCATTTTTCACTTTTCTTTTCAATTTTAGCATATCCTGTTGGAAATTTACTAGCATCTGATGAAAATCCCTTCTCATCTTCCTGTAATATAATAAAGTACCTGCTATAATTTTTTTTAGCTGCCACCTATTCTCCCCCCAACAATCTTATTCATTATTATAATATATGCTATGTTTAAAAAAAATGACCTCTTTTCTAAAAAAGTTTAGATAAGCGGTTCTATAAATGCTTTAAAATATTGAAGTTATGGGTATTTATAAAAAAATAAAAGTGAAAGCCATATCTAATCTATGACTTTCACTTTTATTTTTTTATTAAACTGTTATTATTAATTCTTAACTATTAACTGTAAGATCATATACTGCATTAGCCAAATTTGCAAATTCTTGAAGAGATAAAGTTTCTCCTCTTCTTTTAGAATCTATGTTTGCATTTTCAAAAGCCTTTTCCATTGTTTCTGCATCCATAATTTTCATGCTTTTTATTGCATTTCTTAAAGTTTTTCTTCTCATATTAAAAGATTGTCTTACTATCTTAAAAAACAAATCTTTATCCTTAGTTTCTACTCTAGGTTTATCTAACTTATCTAATCTTATAATTATAGAATCTACCTTAGGTTGTGG
Source organism: Clostridium ganghwense (assembly GCF_026735165.1). Classification (GTDB taxonomy): domain Bacteria; phylum Bacillota; class Clostridia; order Clostridiales; family Clostridiaceae; genus Clostridium_H; species Clostridium_H ganghwense. The sequence goes on from NZ_JAPQES010000001.1 coordinate 1,255,333, forward strand.
TACAAATGATGTTGGAGAAACTGTTCTAACTATTTTAGTATCACAATAATATTGTACAAGTACAGAAAGAGAACCATATTCTTTGCAGTTAGGCTCCGCATCTATTCTTTCTGCCACTTCTTTTTGAATCATTATTGTTAAAGATTTAAAGTTATAATTTTGATTTAAAATTCTAGCTATTATAGGAGTAGTAACATAATACGGTAAGTTAGCTACTACTTTGACATTTTTTTCATCCCCTATTATTTCATTAAAATCTACTTTTAAAGCATCTTTATGTATAAGCTTAAAATTTTCAAACTCTCCAAGTTCATTTTCAAGTATAGGTATAAGTTCTGAATCCAATTCAACAGCACATACTTTTTTTGCTTTTGTTAATAATTCTTTAGTAAGAGTCCCTACTCCAGGACCTATTTCTATTACAAAATCTTCTTTTGAAACTTCGGAACCTTCTACTATATCATCTAATACTCTATGATCTATTAAAAAATTTTGTCCTAAACTTTTAGTAAATTTAAAATCATATTTCTTTACTAATTCTTTAGTATTTACTCTTTCCATTCTACATCTCCTTACTTATTTTATTAATAGCAGTCATAAACTCTTCTCTGCTTATTCCATAGTTATTTAGTCTAGTTATAAATTGTGCAGAATTACAGTATCCTATTCCAAGTTCTCTTCCAAGGTCTTCTCTTCTTTTCTTAGCCTCACTATTTCCTGTAAGATTAAAATAATATAAATCTTGTGTATTAAAAAAATCTCTTCTTTCTTTTACTTCACACTTTGCATTTTTTAATGCTCTAATTATAGTCTCAGGAGAAGCATTTTCTACTCCTATATCATCATCACGAAGTCCTTCTTGTTTAGTTATATAGGCATGTTTTAGTCCACTTACTCTCTTAGATATTATTCTTCTTATCTTTTCCCCTGCAAAATCAGGATCTGTAAATACAATTACCCCTTGTCTTTTTTGTGCTTCTTTTATTCTCTCTATTACTTGTTTATTTATACCGAAACCTCCAACAGCAATCATTTCTGCATCTACTGCTCTTTTAACCGCTGTTATATCATCTCGTCCCTCTACTACAATAACTTCCTTTATCATCATTTTAATAAAAGCCTCCACCTTTTAATAATTATCAATATATAATTGCTAATCATCATTTATCAATTATTTCTCTTTCTATTATAAACCAAAGAAAATTTTATTCAATTCGTTAATTCATTTTTAATACCTTATTTTTCTTAAATAACTAATAAATTATATCAAAGTATAGTTTATTAGTTCACAAAAAAAGAGCGCTAAGCGCTCTATTTTATAACGTACACGTCTACGTATCTAACTCCAAAGTTGTAAACCTGGCTATCGGTATTAAAATATAAGTCTATTTTATTACCTTTTATAGCTCCACCTGTATCCTCAGCTATAGCATATCCATAACCTTTTATATATAGCTTAGTTCCAAGTGGTATAACTCTTGGATCAACAGCCACTGTGCTGTATCCACTAGGGTTTCTTTTAGTTTTTGTTCCAGACGCAGTAATTCCAAAGCCTCTATCTCCAGGTCTCTTACCTGTATCTTTATAACTAGATGTATAAGCAGTAGCTCTCATCCTTAATTTTTTAGAATAAGTCGCACTACCACGAGAAAGATTTAAAGTTTTTAAAGTTCCCATAGCAATAACCTTACTCTTAGGCTTCTTGATTACTTTTTCTCCTACTACTTGTCTGGATACTTCTTTTCCATCTTCATAGACTATTTTATATTCTGTTTCTTTTTGTCCAGCTGCACCTTCTTGTACAACTTTTTTGCTTCCTTCTTTCATATCGCTATCTTTTTTTACTTCTGTAGCGAATTGAATTGTTTCAACCTTTTTCTCTACTTTTGTATTTACTCTAGTAATTACTACTTCTAATCCGTTTTTAGTTTCTTCTTCTCTTACTGGTAAAACTTTATCTTCTTTTGATAATACTATTCCTTCTTCCGATAGCATTTCTCCAACATTATCTGCTGTAGTAGCGACAGTTCTTGTTTTACCATCAACCTGTAATTGGATATTAATAGCTCTTTCTATCTTTATAATGTCTCCTGATTTTATTCTGCTATTTAAGTCTGGTTCTACAATATCCTTAGGACCCAGTGCAATATTATTTTTCTTTAATATGTTTTCTACTTTACTCGTATATGTTATTATGCTCTTTTCTTTTCCGTCGATTACAATATTAACACTTTTCTCCATGCCGAATACTCCAATGACTATAGCCATAAGAATTAGCATAGATACAAAAAATACTTTAGGTCCATTTGAGAAGTAGGTCTTTATGTCGCTATTAAATTTTTCAAACATAATGTAAACCTCCTTGACAAAAGTGACTTAAACATTATATCGTGCATATCATATTTCGTCAAATCAAGCACTTTTTGTCCTTATTCTGTGTAAATAAAATGCATAATATGCATAATCATCCTCTTTGTAAAAACTTACACACAATATTTTATGCGTATTTTTTTACATTTATTATATATAATTACCAAGTTGTAAATTTTTATTCATTACTTGGTAAAATATATCATATATTTTATCGTTTTCCTTTTTATACCAATTCATTTTATATACATTTTACACTACCTAGATATTTTTAGCAAGTTTTTAATATTTTCTATTGTTTTATCTTGTACTTCTTCCACAGAAATTCCTTTTATCTCAGATATTTTTTCTATTATGTATTTTATATATTCTGATCTGTTTCTTTTTCCTCTATATGGTGTTGGTGCCATATATGGACAATCTGTTTCAACTAAAATCCTATCTAAAGAAACTTCATTTGCTACTTCTACTATTTTCTTAGAATTTTTAAAGGTTACAACCCCTGTAAAACCTATGTAATATCCTAATTTTAAGCACTCACGAGCAAATTCAACACTGCCTGAAAAACAGTGAACAACTCCCATTACTTCTGGGAATTCTTTTATAATTTTCAAAGTATCTCCATGTGCCTCTCTGTCATGAATAACAACTGGTAAGTCTAATTCTTTTGCAAGCTCCATCTGTCTCCTAAAAGCCGCTTTCTGAACTTCTTTTGGTGGATTCTCATCCCAATAATAATCAAGTCCAATTTCCCCTATAGCCCTTACCTTATCCTTTTTAGCCAATTCTTTGATTTCTTCTACAGCTTCCTCTGTAAGCTCATCAGCATTTTCAGGATGTATTCCTACCGCTGCATAAAATATATCATATTTTTCTGCAAGAATAGCTGAATCCCTTGCTCCTTGAAGGGAAGCTCCACAATTCAAAACTCCAACTATATTATTTTCCTTTAGCTCTTTTATAACTTGCTCTCGATCTTCATTAAAACTCTCATCGTCATAATGTGCATGTGAATCAAAAATCATTTTTATTTCCTCCTATACTATACTGCTGCAATTAATGTAGATACAAATCCCATTATGCATCCAAGTAAAGCTCCAAGCCAAGTTATGGCACTTAGTTCCTTACTTGCAATTTCTAATATAATTTCTTCTGCAAAGGCCACGTCAAAAGAATTTATCCTATCTTCTACTATTTTCTTTATATCAAAAGCTTCAATCAAATCTCCTGCTTTTTTAGTAATGAATCTTTCAAATATAATGCCTGCTATATTTGAAGCAACCTTGGAAACCTTTTTCTCGTTACCTTTTGAAATCTCTTCTAAAGTAATTCCTAAAACTTTATCGATTGAAGAATTAACATATAGACTAATTTTTTCTTCAACTTCTTTGTTTTCTACTAAATAATCTAATTTATCTCTTACAAAATTCCTAATTAACTTTTCTGAATTTATATTTACTTCTAAAAGTACATCCTGTATACTTTCCCTATTTCTTATTTTATTTTCTAAAGAGTCTATAATTTCATCTATAAAATTATTTTCTATAACTTTATTAATTACAATATCACTTAATAGTCTTACATTTCTATCCTTTCCTTCTTCTGAAACATTTGAAAGGATATCTGAAACTTTATTTTTAAGAATCTTATCTATTAGTTCATTAATAAATAATGCAACCTCTTTTTGAATATCTTCCTTGTCTAAATTCTCTTCAACAATAGAAGAAAGCTTATCATAAATCATATCAGGATTTAAAAACATTGCTACCATTGGATTTAAATTTGAGCTCACCATTCCTGTAATAGCATCTTTTATCTTTTGTTTTATATGATCTTCTTTAAGCATATCTTTTATAGACATAGATATATCATAATTTTTACTGTACACGTATACCTTAATTGTGCTTACAAAGCTGGCTGGTAAAACTTCTTCTAGAGTCTTATCTAAATTCTCTAGTTCTTTAAGCTTACCTTCAATAATCTTTTGCATTTTAGTATTGAATTCAGTTGACTCCTTGTATGTCTTTGCTTTATTAATTAAATCTTCTCTTATTTTTCTATAAAGTTCACTTTCTAAAATGCTACTAGGATTCTTTAAAAATTCTTTTTTCATACTATCTAGTATTACATTTTCAGCCTCTTTTTTAAACTCTTCTTTTCTAATACTAAATAGAACAATTTCTGTTACTTTTCTTTTTATAAATGCAATAAAACTTTTGTATTTATCTCCAACTATATTTTTTATTTGTTCTCCTATAGAAACTCTGCTTTTCTCAATTTCTATAATTTTTCTTTCAACCCACTTTTTAAATTTTTCATCTATTCCATTAGTTTTAAGAGCTTTAACCATAGTTTCACTCGTCAAAAGATGAGTACCTATAGCCTCCCCTACACTTTTAGCAATTCTATCCTTCTCTTTTGGAATAAGTCCTGGAGTAAAAGGAATTTTCATACCCAAAATTCTTTTTTCTGTATGTGGACGAAACAACATTTTTATAGCTAACCAGTTAGTTATGTACCCTATAACAGCACCTATTGCTGCTGCAAACAAAAGCTTTGATATCATATTATCTCCCTTTCTGCGACTATTGCATATTTTATAACATTATACATGTATTTTAACTATTAATCATTTTACTATACCAAACCAAAAAATTAAAGAAAAAGAACAAAAGCATATACTATTAGAAACACATTTCACATAGTATATGCTTTTCTTGGGTACTAAAGGAAGAAATTATGAAACAGGAACATTAACCGAATGTCAACGTTCCTATTTTCTTCTTAATATTCTCTAATATACTTGATACTCATTTGTAATTTGATACTCAACTGATTCAGAAAATGCCATATACAACTGTACTATATATCCAACAAAAGGTATAATTACTGCAATAACAATTAATAGAGTTTCTATTCCAAATGCCTGATAAAATTTAACACTCCAATATATTGATAATACTGCTAATACTAATGGTCCAACAAAAGGTATAAGTGCCAACAAGCCAAATAAAATATACCAGGCACTCCTATTAATAATATGAAAAAATAATATGAATTGTAGTATTGGTATAAACGCTATCCACCTATTTTCCAGCTTAGCTTTTTCTGCTAACTTATAATAAGTTAAAGCTTGAATAAAATAAGTAATAATCAATAGTGCAATTCGAAAGTTAGCTATTCCTACTTCATTGTAACTTCCCATAGTATATCCTTTCAAAAAATTACTCATAATTAAAATATACTATTATTTTTGTAAAATTATTCTTTTAGTTACTTTACTACAGTGAATATTGTTCTTTAAAAGCCCTATGTTTAAAAAACATAGGGCTTTATCAATAACTGTTTAAAATTTTATTTTACTCTACTTCCTGTTGGTAATTCACCTGGATTTACTACTACTAATTTATCTTTATCATCTGATGCAGCAAGTATCATTCCTTGTGATAATTCTCCCATTAATTTTACAGGTTTTAAGTTAGCTACAAGAACTATATATTTTCCAACCATTTCTTCTGGTTTATAGTATTTAGCTATACCAGATACTACCTGTCTTACCTCTCCACCTAAATCAACTTTTAATTTAAGAAGTTTCTTAGCTTTTTTAACTGGTTCACATTCTAGTACTTTTGCCACTCTTAAATCGATTTTATCAAAATCATCTATAGTAATTTCTGGTTTTATAGGCTCCATTTCTGGTATTTCTACTGTTTTCTTTTGCTCTTCTTGTAATTTTGCAAGTTCTTCTAATTTCTTTTCAACATCTATTCTTGGGAATATAGCTTCTCCCTTTTCAACCTTTGTTCCTGCTTTTGTTCCATCAAATGAAGCTATACTATCCCATGATGTAAGTTCTACATTTAATTGTTTGTTTATCTTTTCACTTGTTTCTGGTAAGAATGCTGAAAGCATTACTGAAACTATTCTTAAACTTTCAACTAGGTTGTATAAAACAGCTCCAAGTCTTTCTTTCTTAGATTCATCCTTAGCAAGTACCCAAGGCATAGTTTCATCAATGTATTTGTTGCTTCTTCTTACAACAGTCCAGATTTCATCTAGGGCTTCAGGTATTTTAAGGTCATTCATTCTATTTTCTGCTTTTGATGGTGCTTCAAGAGCTACTCTTATTAAATCTTCATCTACTTCTTCTTTTACAGTAGGTGCTTGAATTGTTCCCTCAAAGTATTTATTAATCATTGCAATTGTTCTATTTACAAGATTTCCAAGATCATTTGCTAAATCTGAATTAGTCTTCTTTATAAAAATTTCACTTGTATACATTCCATCTTGACCAAATGGTATTTCATGTAAAAGATAATATCTAACAGCATCTGTGCCAAAATGATCAACTAAAACTGCTGGATCAACTACATTACCTTTTGATTTTGACATTTTTCCTCCATCAACTAAAAGCCATCCATGACCAAATACTTGTTTTGGAAGTGGTATGTCTAAAGCCATAAGCATTATTGGCCAATAAATTGTATGGAATCTTAATATATCCTTTCCTACAAGATGTACATTTGCTGGCCAGTATTTACTATATAATTCATCATTTTCTTGATCATACCCAAGCGCAGTTATATAGTTTGAAAGTGCATCTATCCATACATATATAACATGTTTGTCATCAAAAGTTACAGGAACTCCCCAATCAAAAGAAGTTCTTGATATACATAAATCTTGAAGTCCTGGTCTTAAGAAATTATTAAGCATTTCATTTTTTCTTGATTCTGGTTGTATAAACTCTGGGTGAGCTTCAATATATTCTATAAGTTTATCAGCATACTTAGACATTTTAAAGAAATAAGCTTCTTCCTTTGTCTTTTCAACTGGTCTTCCACAATCAGGACATTTACCATCTACAAGCTGAGTTTCTGTCCAGAAAGATTCACATGGTGTACAATACAATCCTTCGTATTCACTTTTGTAAATATCTCCTTGATCATATAGTTTTTTAAATATTTTTTGAACAGTTTTAACATGATAATCATCAGTAGTTCTTATAAATTTGTCATAGCTTACATTCATTATGTTCCATAAGTCTTTTATACCTGCAACAATCTCATCAACGTATTCTATTGGAGCAACACCCTTTGCTTCTGCAAGTCTTTGAATCTTTTGTCCGTGTTCATCTGTTCCTGTTAAGAAGAAAGTATCATATCCTGTAAGTCTCTTAAATCTTGCTATAGCATCTGCTGCTACTGTAGTATATGTATTCCCAATATGTAATTTAGCAGATGGATAATAAATAGGTGTAGTTATGTAAAATGTTCCTTTATTCATTCCTATTACCTCCTTAAAATAATATATAAAAAACCTCTAAGCAAATTACACTGCTTAGAGGCGTAAATTTACGCGTTACCACTCTACTTCGTCTTTGTCTCACAACAAAAACCTCAATAAGTGACTCCTTAACTAAAGTTAATTTTATCACCCTGCAGTATAACGGCTGCTTCCGTGTTACCCTAAATAATTCAGATAACCTGCTCCAAGGCCATATTCATAAACTTCTATGCCGCTAGCTTTCACCTATCCTAGCTCTCTTTAGACACTTTCATTTACTACTCTTCTCTTCAATGCATTTATTTATCAAACTCTTAGTTAAAATATTATGATATATTACTTAATCTGTCAATATTATTGTCTAAATTATTAATAATTATTCCATTTTTCTCTTTCTCTTTTAGTTTTATACTTTTCATGTATTAATACAGTTCCCAAAGAAATTGCAACTGAGCTTGCTATTCCCATTGCAGCTATAAGTCTTGAGGTTACATGTTTTGCCTTTTGCAGCTGACTTTCTTTGTAGCTAGAACATATCTGATTTAACAACCTATATATATCTTTTCTTTCTTCTTCAATAATATCTTCTCTTTTTAATTCTTCTTGTAAGATGTTAATTATTTTATCTAATGATTCATTGTTCTTTATATGTATTTCTTTTTCATTCTCAAGCATAGATAATAAATACTTGATTTGTTTATGTAAACAAAATCCTCCTACTGCTAACTGACTATTTGTTGTATATCCTTCTATAAATTTATCTAATACTATATCCATTGTTTGTTTTTCATAATCACTTGGTCTAACTTTTCTAAATCTATTTAGAACTTTTAAATTATTCTCTCTCAAGTTTAAGCACCTCTTTCTTTTACAATGAAAATATATGTTCAAACAAAAGTTTAACCATAAAATTAACACTTTATTCTATTATATTATTTTATTACATATTTTACAATTATTTGTTTAACACCTTAAGAAATATCCTAATTTATATTTAAATTCTATCAAAATTACTTTAAAAATTAATTATTTATAAGCAATTAAATGATAATAGGTTATATTATAATTTAATCAACCCTAAATTAACTTAATAGGATTACAGTGATTAATATGGAATCAATTGTTACTTGTAAATTAACTGATAATAAGATTATTATTTATTTAAAGGACGTAAGTAAAGCTAATTTACTTAGAATATTTTAAAATTAATATAAAATTATAGAAGTATTATGTTCAATATAGCATATTGTCATTCTTTTTTAACCAATATGTGAAATAATTTTAGGACAATAGTTTTGAGGTGATTGTATGAGTAATAAAGTATTGATTATAGAAGATGAAGAATCCATAAGAAAATTTGTAAAGTTAGTTTTAGATAAACAGGGCTTTGATGTTATTCAAGCTCCTAGTGGTGAAGAAGGCTTGGAAAAAGTAAATATGGAAAATCCTAACGTTATACTTTTAGATGTAATGCTGCCTGGTATTGACGGTTTTCAAGTGTGTGAAATAATAAGAAAAGAATATCCTAACATGGGAATAATAATGCTCACTGCACGAGGACAAGATATGGATAAAGTTAAAGGATTAGAATATGGTGCTGATGATTATATGGTCAAACCCTTTAATCCTTTAGAACTTTCTGCAAGAATAAATTCTCTATTAAGACGTCTTAATCCTTCTAGCGAAGAAAATTCAGATATTATAGTATCTGGTCCTTTCAAACTAGATTTAAGCTGCAAAGTGGCTTATAAAAATGAAGTACAACTAAATTTAACTCCAAAAGAATTTCTACTTTTAAAAATATTTATGCAAAATGTAAATAAAGCTTTAAGTAGAAACAAGCTTTTAGACTTAGCATGGGGATATAATTTTGTAGGTGATCCTAAAATAGTAGATGTAAATATTCGTAGACTTAGAAATAAGCTTGAAGATGACCCATCCTCTCCAAATTATTTAGAAACCGTTTGGGGAATGGGGTATAGATGGAAGGAGAGTTAGTTTGAAGTCAATAAAAACACGGTTAACTAAAAGCTACTTCTTAATAATATTATTAACAGTTGTGATTTGTGAAATATTTTTAATATCTTCTGTGAAAAAATATTTTTATAATAATACCCAAGAACTTCTTTCAAATCAAATAAAGCTATCTGCTGATTTTTACAACACATATCTTTCTTCAACTGGTCTTGAAGAAAATATAGCTGATGATATAGATGTATTTTGGAAAAATACTCATGCTGAAGTTCAAATATTAAACCTTTCAGGTAATATTTTAATGGACTCTATAGGATATTATCAATCTACACCTATAAACTCAACAGACTTTAAAGAGGCTTTATCTGGAAATTTGGGGACTTATATTTATGAATCTCCAAATTCAAAAGAAACTATAATGGCAGTGGCTTATCCATTAAAAAACCAAAATAAAGTTGAAGGGGTAATTAGATTTATTACCTCACTAAAAAAAGTTGATAAAAATGTATATGCAATTTCATTATTTTTAATATTAATAGGTTTATGTGTAACTGTACTATCAAGTATAGTAAGTATCTTTATATCTAATAAAATAACCAAGCCAATACAGAAAATAACAATAGGTGCAGAAAAAATGGCTTCTGGTGAATTAAATGAAAAAATACAAAAAACATCTGATGACGAACTTGGAAAACTCGCAGACACCTTAAATTATATGTCTGAAGAAATACTAAAAAACGAAAGATTAAAAAATGAATTCATTGCTTCTGTTTCTCATGAATTGAGAACACCGCTGACTTCTATTAAAGGGTGGGCAGTAGCATTGAGCTTATGTAATCCTGAGAATAAATCTGAATTTGAAGACGGCCTTAAAATTATTGAACATGAAGCAGATAGACTATCTCTATTAGTTGAAGAACTTCTTGACTTTTCAAAATTAATTTCTGGTAAGATTACTCTAAAAAAGGATTGGATTGATTTAGAAGAATTTTTATTCTACATGGTAAAACAAGCAAACCCAAGATCTGAAAGAGAAAACATTAAACTTTCAGTGGTGCATAAAAATAAGCTTCCAAATATACATGCAGACGGCAACAGACTTAAGCAATTATTCATGAACATTTTAGATAACTCTTTCAAATTTACTCCTAGTGGTGGAGAGATAATAATCACTACTATTACATTAGAAAACAAACTATTTATAAGCATAAAAGATACTGGCTGCGGTATTCCCGTAGAAGATTTGCCAAAAGTAACTGAAAAATTCTACAAAGGTAAAAATAGCAAATCGAAAAACGGTATTGGTCTTTCTATCTGCAGTGAAATAGTTGCTCTTCATAATGGAACATTAAAAGTTTTAAGCGAAGAAAATAAAGGAACAGAAATACAGCTTATGTTCCCTTTAAATACTTAAAAATTTAGGAGGCTGTAGTATATGAAACAATTTAAAATTCTTTTATTTATGTGTATATTTATTTTTACCTTCGGTTTTGCTGGGTGCAGTAAGAGTGACATGTCATATGCTGCTAAAATCTTACCTCCTGAAAATCATGATATGCCTCTTGATGGTGTTTGGGTGACAAACAAATATTACACTGGTCCTTCTTATGCAATGAATAATAATGAAATAAAAGATAAAATAGGCAAAACAGTTTCTTTTAGTGAGAATCAAGTAACTTTATATGAGGATATTTGCGAATCCCCTAAATATAAAATAAAAACTGTAAACACTCAAAATTATTTTATTGGAAATTATTCTATTAATCCTAAAACTTTAGATATAGATAAAACTGAGGTTCAGGTTGTAACAATTACTAGTAACGAAAATTTTTTCGCTTCCTTCGTAATATTAGATAAGACTAAAATTATGACTTATATAGACGGAGTATTTTTTCATTTATCAAAAAATACTCAGCTTAGTTCTGCAGATACAAACTTAAATAAGTTATTAAATGATGATAAAGAGACTGCTAGTAAAAGTGAAAAACACTCAAAAGTAATAAAAGATAGTACTAACCCCTTATCTAAATCTGAAATTTTACAACAATTTAATTCAGGTATTTTGCTTGGTTTGAAATCCTATAAAACAGTTTCATATAAATTGCCTTATAGTTCTTCAAATGAACCTGTAAAAGAACCTGTTTATAGAACACTTTGGATTAACTTTAGTGGTGATTCAGTAATGTCTGTAAATGAACTTCCTTTTATTTTAGCACCAAGACAAAATGGTTTCTGGAAAATAGATACTAAAAGAGAAGTTGATGAAAATTGGGTAAAAGATTATATCTTTCCATATCCACTTGAAAAACCTATTGAGTTAAAATCTGGAGCAGGTACTATAAAGAAGGATGGTCAATTTCATAATTTAGCAGATATCACTTTTATCGGAAATGACTATATATCTTTAGAATTAAATGGTAGTGGACGTTATAAAGAATCTTCTCAGCCATATAAATATGATTTACTTCAAGTTCAACCATTAGATACCTTAAACCTTGATAATTTTTCTGCTATTTCATTAGATAAAATAATGGGAAAACAAGGACTTAAAGCATTAAAGCAAGGGGCAGCTACTTACTTAAACTCACTAAACTACGAGGATAAGCAAAAGTTAGAAACTACTCCTCGTCCTGATAGCTTTGGAGTGGTACGTAAAAATGGAAAATGGATTTTAAGAGGTCGTTTAAATTACTCTTCTAAAACATACAAAGAAAGCTTTGGGGATTTTGATATTCCTATAATTGCTTCGAAAGAACTAGTAACATACGATTCTTTATGTCCTAATTGGAATGTAATAAAACATAGGGTTCCTGATGCATTAGATGCATATTCTCCTCCAAATAAAAACTTTGTAATGATATTAACAAATTCTAAAATTTATATATATGATATCGTTAATGATAATCTAAGTCCAAAACCTATAAAAACAATTGTTTTAAAAGACAATGAAACAGTTATAATGTCTCATTGGGCTCTAGGTAAATATGTTAAAACATGGGATGACCAAGTAAAAAGTCTTATAAAATAATATATTATATTAAAGGTAAAGAAAGTATTTAAATACTTCCTTTACCTTTCTTAATATCATCATTCATACTTTTCACAATGGTACTGAACTTATCTAGTTCCTCATTTATAACTTTTTCTGTCATTTCAATTTCTTTGTTTTCTTCCTCTTCGTACTTTTTTATCATATCATCTATAAAATTTTCATACTGATCCAAAGCTTTCTTTATCTTATTAACTGACCCTGATAGTATTTTATTCTTATGAATACTACTCTCTAGCAATGCCAGCAGTACTCCATTTAACTCATCTAAAATTTGTATATGATAATCCTTATCTATTAAATACTCTATCTTTTTTTCCAATTCAACAAGTCTTTCATTTATCTCTACGTCTAAAATCTTACCTTCATTATAAAGTAGGTGCTTTAATCTATTCCTTGTATAAACTAAGCTCTGTTCAGGTATAGTTCTTTTCCTTTTAGTAAAAAAACTAATCAATTTATTAAGCATATTTCCCCATGCCTCCTTTACACACTATAATTTTATTACAGATAGTTTTACCTTCTTCCTAGCACCTAGTACCTACTACCTAGCACCTGGTTACTGGTCTCTGGTTACTAAATAAAAAGTTCTTTAATCTCATCTTCATTCATTTGAGATATTAAGCTTTCCTCTTTAATTTCCGAATCCATAACATTTTTAATTATCTCTTTTTTCTTTTTTTGCAGCTTATAAATCTTCTCTTCAATAGTCCCTCTAGATATGAGTTTTATAACCTCAACAGTCTTTTTCTGTCCGATTCTATGAGCTCTGTCTGAAGCCTGTTCTTCTACTGCTGGATTCCACCAAGGATCAAAGTGAATTACTGTATCCGCTCCAGTTAAATTAAGTCCTGTACCACCTGCTTTTAAAGAAATTAAAAATACATTTCCCTCACCTTCATTAAAGCTTTTAACCATTTCTCCTCTATGTTCCATTTTAGTTTGACCATCCAGATACATATACTCTATTTTATTTTTACTTAATCTCTTTTCAATATTTTTTAATACAGACGTAAATTGAGAGAATAATAGTATTCTATGTCCTGATTTTATGCTATCCTCTAATAAATTGTCTAATACCTCCATCTTACCACTTTCCCCTTTAAAATCACTTATAAAAGTAGTAGGATCACAGCAAATTTGTCTTAACCTTGTTAGAATAGATAAAATCTTGAATTTACTATTTTTAAATCCCTTTTCTCTTATTTCTTTGCTTACTTCTTCTTTTGCATTAGTTAAGTAAGCTGCATATATTTTTTTCTGTTCACTGGTCATTTCAACTAGTACCTTATGCTCTATTTTAGGCGGCAGTTCCTTTATAACATCCTTTTTAACTCTTCTTAATATAAAAGGCTTTATATGCTTATTTAGCTCTTTCAATGCATCCATATCATTATTTTTTACTATAGGCCCTTCATACTTTTGAGAAAATTTACTATGATTCATAAGATATCCTGGCATAATAAAATCAAATATAGACCACAACTCTGTAAGCGAATTTTCTATTGGAGTCCCTGTCAATGCAAAATATCCTTTAGCCTTTAATTCCTTAACTGCTTTTGAATTTATTGAACTAGGATTCTTAATATACTGAGCCTCATCTAAAAAGCTGTACTTGAAGTTTATTTCCTTATACTCTTCTATGTCACGTCTAATAAGAGGATAAGAAGTAAGTATAATATCATAGTTATATATTTCTTTTAATCTTTCTCTTCTTTCTTTCTTGCTTCCTGTTATAATTAGAGTTTTTAAATTTGGTGCAAACTTTTCTATTTCATCCTTCCAGTTATAAACTAAAGAAGTAGGAGCTACTACTAAACAAGGCACCTTTTCTCCTTCCTCTACCTCTGATTGAATAAATGATATAGCTTGAAGAGTTTTTCCCAGTCCCATTTCATCTGCTAGTATTCCTCCAAATCCACATTTAGATAAAGTTTTAAGCCATTTGAAGCCAAATTTTTGATATCCTCTCATTATTTTGTTCAATTCTTCCTTTGGCTTTAATTCTATCTGCTTCATTTCTCTAATATTATTTACAAGTTCTTTGAATTTTTCATCTTTTTTTATCTTAATATTTTTATCATTTATACTCTGTTCTATATATAAAGCATTATATTTTGAGAGGAGAATCTTTTCCTTATCTAAATCAGAGTCTTTTATATTCAAGTAGTCAATCATATTTGTAAAATTATTTAACTCTTCACTGTCTAAAGGAATGAATCCTCCTTTTTTCAGCTTGTAATATTTCTTTTTCTCTCTTAATGCTTCAAAAATATTTTTAAGTTCTTCCCTATCTACCCCCTCGATATCAAAGGTAAATTCTAGTAAGTCTTCATCATTCATTTTAATACTAGATGTTATACTAGAAGAGTTATATATCTTAACATTTTTGAAGTCCTCAGAATAATATACCTCTCCGATTTCTTGAAGCTTTTCAATACCTTCAAGCAAAAAATCTATTAGCCTCTCATCATTCTTTAATATAAACTTATTTTTTCCCTTTTCAAAGCCAAAGTTTAGAATTGAATTTATAGACTTTATCTCTGTTCTAATATCTCTCACTAAAATAGTCTTTTCTTTTCTTATATCTTCATCCCTTAAAGGATTTATTTCTATTTCTCCATAAATATATTTTACCTTAGCACTTACTCCATTTCCCTCTTTATCAAGATATATTGCTGTTTTTAGTGGTTCTTCATACAAGTTCTCTACTATACCAGAATCAATATTCACCTCTGAGCTAACTTTTCTTAAACTCGGTATTATGTATGAAGCAAGTTCTTCACTATCTTCATTATCAAATCTTATGCTTCTATGTTTACTGTCTATAAGAATATGGTAAAAAGGTATATAAACCTCCCTCTGTTCTTTTGTTGGTTTATATATATTGGAACCATAAAAAAAGTACTCTCCATCTTTTGTAATAGGAATAGGTAATAGTCCTTTTTGCTCTAAAACTATATCCTTACGTTCTTTCATAATATCAAATTCTAGAGGCATATCTTCTTCTAATATTTCTGCTTTAATAATATCTCCGTAATCAAATTTCACCTCTATACCCTTTCCTTTTAAATACGGAAATACTCTTTTTATCTGACTATCAATAAGATATGCTTTTTTACCTTTTAAAAATCTATTTGAAGAATAGCTATGATTATCTAAATATCTAACCTTATCGTTCATTTCATATATTTCCATAAGAACTTTAATTATTTCATTATCTTCTTCTTTAAATTGATGAATAGTAGGATCAAAAGTAAATTTCTGTCCAAAATAAATAGTTTTTTCCTTATTATTTACAACTTCTAAAAATTCCTTTATATTCTTTACAACATATAAAGTATTTTCTCCAACTTTTAACTGTAAAGAAGCTAATCCTCCATTATAGCTCTCATATTCATATCTATATTCTATATTTATTTGCTTTTTTCCATAATTACTATCTTTAATTAAAAGTCCATCACTCAGAGCATTTATAAGTTCTTTTATTTTTTTCGAACCTCTAGGCTTTAAGATAAGGTCTTTTTCTCTAACGTATTTTAAAAGAAGTGCAATAACATGTTTACATACACCAACTGCTGGGAAATAGTTCATAAACGCTTGACAATCACAGTTAACATCAACAATTCCACCATACTCATTAACTTCAACAAAAGCTTTGTATATCCTATTTCCATCATCAGATTTAATATTTCCTTTAATAACAGTTATTTTTCCATCAACTTCTTTTCTATTTACTGTACCTGTTTCCAAATCTACCACATTACCTTGCAGATAATATACTTCTCCTCTTGTATACATTGTTTGACTCGTTAAATTTCTTATTGCTCTTTCCTTTAAATCAACCAAAAACTTCACCTCAAGTCCAATTCATATACCTAATATTTTAGCCCAAAAAACATTAAAAATAAAACAAAAAAGCATGTACTGTTAAAAATACATTTTATTTTACAAATTAATTCTAAATTTGTTTAAATATATCTTACACAGTATATGCTTTTTCTGAGTAATATCAGTAACTAAGCTTCTTCATTTGAAATTTCTTCTAAAACTTTTTCTATTTCAACTAAACACTCATAAAATTTTTCTTTTCTTTCTTCTGATAATCTATCTATTCTTTTATCTAACTTATATAACCTATTTTCTACTTCTATTCCTAAAAATTCTTCTCCTTTAGAAGACAAACTATAAAAAGTATTCCTTCTATCCTTAGGATCAGTTTCCCTCTCAACATAACCCTCATCTACCATTTTATTAAGCATTATGCAAAGACTTGATTTTGAAACCTTGATTTCCTTGCTTAAATCCTTTAAAGCAGCCTTATTTAAGTGCTTTACGGTCATTAAAGTTGAAAATTGCTGATGAGTGACATTAGATGTACTATTAGAATTTGTTTGTGCTTTAAAAAAATTTCTTATACTCATAATAAAATTTATAAATTGTTTTGATACTTCTCTACTTTCCATCAAATCTTCCCCTTGCTATTCTCTTATTTCCTTTAGTATTAGCTTTTGTTCTGAATCTTCATTGTCATTTCTATTTTGAACCATTCCTCTTTTAATTGCAATCTTATTTTTCCATTTACCAGTCATATAATAACCAATGGTTAACACAAGACCAACTATCCATGCAACAGGCGTTGCCCACCAAATTCCATTTGGTGAATTCCATGTAGTAGAAAGCACTTTAGCTACTGGTATTCTCATAAGCCACAAGGATAATATAGATATAACCATTGGAATCATGGTATCTCCTGCTCCTCTTAGTACTCCATTAATTACAAAAGTAATTGCAACAGTAACATAAAAAGCTGATACTATCTTTAAATAATCCAATCCAATTGCAATAACGTCTGGATTTGTATTGAATAGCCTTACTAACTTCTCTCCAAATAAGAACATAATTAAAGTAATAAATAGAGAAAATGCTCCAGACATAAATACCGTTGCCTTAAATCCTTTTTTCACCCTATCCATTTTATTTGCACCTAAGTTTTGTCCTACAAAAGTTGAAATTGCAGCACCAAAATTCATAATAGGCATAGTTGCAAAAGAATCTATTCTACTTGCTGCAGTAAAAGCTGCCATTGTATTCTTACCAAATCCATTAACAAAAGCTTGAAGAGCTCCAAGTCCTATTGCCATAAGCATTTGTTGAACACCTGTTGGTAAACCTATTTTTAAACTTAGCTTAAATATTTCCTTATCAAAAATCATTTCCTTTATTTTAAGCTTAAATACTTTATGATTTTTGTTTAAATAATATACTCCAAAAATAAAAGAACATAGCTGTGCAATTACAGTTGCCCAAGCTGCTCCACTTACTCCCCATCCAAAGACCTTAATAAACAATAAATCTAAACCTATGTTTATACCTGAAGATAATATTAAAAAATATAAGGGAGTCTTTGAATCTCCAAGTCCTCTAAGAATTGCACTGATAGAGTTATAACCAAACATAGCAATTAATCCAATAAACATTATATTTAAATAACTTTTTGCTTGTGATAATATTTCTGGTGGTGTATTCATCAAGTGTAAAATACTCTCACTAAAAATGATTCCTAGTACACTCATTATTAAAGATGCTGCAAACATAAAAATGTATGCCGTATCTATTGTCCTTTTAACCTTTTTCATATCCTTTGCTCCATAATATTGAGCAATCAGTATGGTGGAACCCATGGTTACTCCAATAATTAAGGATACAAGTAAAAATATAATAGGGAAACTTGTGCCTACCGCTGCAAGACCACTTTCTCCCACTACTCTTCCTACAATAATACTATCTATAGTATTGTAAAGCTGTTGAAATACATTACCTATAAGCATAGGCAAAGTAAAATAGAATATAAGCTTAGCCTCATTACCTTTAGTCAAATCTCTCATAAGTTATTTATCTCCTTTCCTAATTACTAACGTATTAAAAATATGTTTGTCAAACAAAATTGATTTGATTTTAAAATAGTTTTACTCTAAAATCATTTTATTCTAAAATAATTTTAATGTCAATTAATTTCTTTGAATTTTTTGTAAACAAATAAGCTTCCATGTTTAAAACACGAAAGCTTATTTTATTTCATCATATTTTGTTTTAATTGCCTGAAGGTCTCTCCACAGCAATATCTTTTTACTATCATCTCTTAAAACTGCAGATGGATGAAAAGTACATGTTAGATAACAACCTTTTCTTTCTAGCCACTTGCCCCTATCTCTAGTAATTCTCCAACTAGGATCTATTATATATTTCATAGCTGTTGCTCCAAGACAGACAATTATTTTAGGCTTTATAAGTGCTACTTGATTTCTAAGGTGAGATATACATGCCTTTGCTTCATCTTCAAAAGGTGTTCTATTTCTCTCTGGTCTACATTTGCATATATTAGCTATGTAAAAATCTCTTTCCCTTATTAAATCCAAAGCCTGAACTCCTTTTTCAAACAACTGTCCCGCTCTTCCTACAAAAGGTCTACCAGTCCTATCTTCATCAGCTCCTGGAGCTTCTCCCACAAAGATTAACTTAGCCTTAGGATTTCCTTCACCAAAAACC
Organism: Clostridium ganghwense; assembly: GCF_026735165.1. Lineage (GTDB taxonomy): Bacteria > Bacillota > Clostridia > Clostridiales > Clostridiaceae > Clostridium_H > Clostridium_H ganghwense. The sequence continues at coordinate 1,274,561 of NZ_JAPQES010000001.1, forward strand.
ATATTTGTTCTTGTATCTCCTAATCTACATTTATTACATCTACTACATTCTTCATACAACTCTTTCCACTGAAGCAAACAAACCACCTCGATAAATTCAACATACTTTACCTAAATAATACCACAAGATAATAAAATTGCGTAACAATTTTATTAAGTAGATAATTGAAAATTAACAGTGATAATGTATGTTTTACATACGTTTAACTCATCCCTAAATTTTTATCCTTTATATCATTTTCATTAAATTTTTCACAAGTTTCCCCTACATTTCGCTTATTATATTTTTTAACATTTTCATAAAAAATTTTTTCTAGCTTTTCCTCTAAATCTTCTAACATTTTAATTCTATTTTTTATCCCATCCATTCTTTGAATAAACTCTTCTTCTGATAATTCTGTTTTGTTTTTAAGATTATTTATCTCTGTATTAAGATTTTTGGCGTGTATTGCCATAGTTGTACTCACTTTGGTGAAAACTGGAATTTGAACTGCTCTGGTTATAACTATTTTCATTAAAATACCCTCTCCATTATCCCAAAAATTATTTCCCACTATATAATATGTTTTACCAAAGTGAATAATGTGTACAAAAGGTATTATATAATAACAAAGAAAAAAGGTACCAGCACCTAGCGCCTAGTACCTAAGAATAAAATTGTTAAACAATTTTATTCTATCTTGAACATTTTCACTGCCTCAGACATATCTTGTACCATTTCTTCAAGTTTACCTACAGAGCCAGCTAACTCTTGCATTGCTGCTGATTGTTCTTCTGTTGAAGCTGATACTTCTTCTGATGATGCTGCTGTTTCTTCTGCCACTGCTGAAACATTTTGCATATCATTGATAACTTCTTCTTTATTACTATTCATGTTTACCAAAGCTTTATTTACATTTTCTATTTTCAATGCAATATTGTCTATATTTTGAGATACACTTTCAAAAATATCTCCTGTTTCATCAACAGCTTCAGCTTGTTCTTTTACAACATTTTTCACATTTGAAACAATATCTACTGCATCATTGGTTTTGTTCTGTATACCAATTATTATTTTTTCTATTTCTTTTGCAGATTCTGATGATTGCTCAGCAAGCTTTCTTACCTCTTCTGCTACTACAGCAAAGCCTTTTCCCGCTTCTCCTGCTCTAGCCGCTTCTATAGCTGCATTTAAGGCAAGAAGATTAGTTTGTTCTGCTATACTGCTTATAGCTTCTATGATAGCTCCTATATTAGCTGAACTTACTTTAAGCTCGTCCATAATCACATATACTTTTTCAACTTCTTGATCGTTTTGCTCTGTTTTATCAAAAAGATTTCTAACTATTTGTTTTGAATTCTTATTTATATTTACTATGTCATCTGAATTAGCTTTCATATCTTGAGAATAGGAATTTAAATTCTCTATTTCATTTCCAAGATTATCAACCTTATCAACCACACTCTCTACATTTTCAGATTGATGTGATGAACCTTGTGCTATTTGCTGTACTGTTTTTGCTACCTCCTCAATAGATAAAGATGTACTCTCCGAAGTTTCCACTAAAGTATCTACAGTTGATGATACTATATTCATTGATGAATTTATCTTATTCACAAGCAATCTTATATTTTCTGTCATAGAATTAAAGCTGTTTGATAAATGTCCAAGTTCATCTTTTGAAACTATATCAGATTTTACTGTTAAATCTCCTTCTGAAGCTTTTTCTATAACTTCAACTAATTTATTAATAGGATTCGTTATTCCTCTAGAAATTACTATACCTATAGCAATAGACACTATAATGGCTAAAAACGTTATAGCTAAAATACTTTTAAGCATAGTATTTACTGAAGATTTCATATCAGATACTTCACAAGTTGATGATATTACCCAATTTACTCCTGGTATAACAGTATAAGATTGTATTTTATCTGTCCCCTTATACTCATATTCTTTAACATCAGGTTTAACCTCTTGCCCTTTTTGAACTTCTTCCATTACACTTTTAACTATGGAACTTCCTGTAGGTTTACCTAAAGTATCCTTTTTAGGATGCATTAATATTATTCCTGATGAATCAACCAAATAAGTATATCCTGTTGTACCAATTTTAGTTTTACCTATATATTTGGCAAAATAATCTGCATATACTATATTACCTACAACACCAATTATCTTACCACTTTCATCTTTAATAGGATTTGCAAACACCACTATTGATCTTCCATCCAATTTTGATATTAAAGTATCACTTACAGTTACTTCTCCTTGAATAGCTTTTTTAAAATAGTCTCTATCTTTTGCACTTAGCTTTAATCTTTCTTCACTACTACTTGTAACTATAATTCCATTTGTATCTAAAACCATTAATTGTTCACGTGATTCCAGTGAATTGAATTTTCTTTTTAAAATACCATTTACTTCACTTATTTTTGAAGCATTTTGTGTAAAAAACTCTTCTCCTAAGTTTTGCTGTCTTAACTTAGCTATTTCAATAATATCTTTATTTAATGATATAACTTCAGCTTCTCTTTTTTCACTAACAATTAATGCATTAAGAGTTTCCCCATCTTGTTTACTAATATCTAATAATCTTTGTCTACTTTCATTCATGATAGTTTTTGAACTAAAAACATATGCTAATGCACTTGTAATGATTAACGATATAGTTACTAATATTGCAATCATAAACGGTAATTTCTTTTTAATACTCATATATACTCTTATCCTCCTTTGTTAATTTTTCAATTAAAATTTCAATTAAATTCTAATTTGTTTGAGAATTTTTTCACAAAATATTACTTTTTTCCATGTACCAATATTATTTTTGTTTATATTATTACTATTATCGTGTATTGTCAATAAAATTTAACTTTTTCTTCTTTCTTTTTTTTACTTTTAATTTACAATTTTTGGTTTTTTATTTTAATAATCAAATATTTTATATTGTAAATTTTGTTAAAAACATAACAATTTTTTCGTTAAATTATATTAAATAACATCTTTGTTTTAAATCATCTTGTCTTATTTTCGTCTATCCATTAATATAAATAGGAAGTATTATGTTTTCAGAAAGGGAAATATTATGTTTAATAAAAATACAATTAAGGACGTTCTATCTCTTGCTCTACCTGCAGTTGGAGAAATGACTTTATACATGATGATATGGGTGTTTGACACAATGATGGTAGGAAAGTATGGTGGAAGAGTTGCCGTAAGTGCTGTGGGCTTAAGCTCTGAAATTTTATATACCTTTATCAATATATTTATATCTGTGGGTATTTCTGTTGGAATTACATCATTAGTGTCACGAAGATTTGGTGCTAAACAATATGATTCTGCTGAAGAATATGCATCTGTAGGCTTTTTTATAGGAATTATTATTTCTTTATTTATATCTATAATAATGTTTGTTTTTTCAAAACACATTCTTACACTGGCACAAGCTAAAGATGATGTTATAAACCTTGGGGTTACCTATATGAGAATCATTTCCTTTGGCCTTTTCTTTAATATGCTAACAAGCATGTTTAACGGAATTGTTAGAGGTTATGGAAATACCAAAACCCCCCTTTTAATATCTGCACTTATAAATGTAGTAAATCTTAGCTTAGATTGGATTTTAATATTCGGTAGATTTGGATTTCCAGAACTAGGGGTAAAAGGAGCGGCTATTGCTACATCCACAGCACAAATAACCGGTTTTATATTTGCAATAATTTATATGTTAAGAAAATCCAAAATTAAGATTAGAATTAAATATATAAAATCTTTAAATAAGAATAAGTTAAAACAACTATTAAAACTAGCTATTCCTTCTTCAATGCAGGAAGGAGCATTCTCCATAAGCAGACTTTTAAACACATTTATGATAATGCATATAGGTGCTACTGCATTCGCTGCTAATCAAATAACCACCACAATTGAATCAGTATCCTTTATGCCTGGATGGGGCTTTGGTGTGGCTGCAACTACTTTAGTTGGACATAAAATAGGAGAAAAAAATTATAAAAAAGCAAAAGAATATGCTTTTACATGCACATTTCTTGGTGCATTATTTATGGCTTTATGTGCATTATTTTTCTTAGTTTGTCCAGAATTCTTAATAAAGTTATTTATCACTAATACTGAAAAAGAAGTAATACGAATTGGAATCTTGTGTCTCATGGTGGCTTCTGTTGAGCAAATTCCTATGGGAATTTCTCTTATTCTTGGTGGAGCACTAAAAGGATCTGGTGATACCAAAACTCCATTTAAGGTTTCTTTCGTTTCCAGCTGGTTAATAAGACTTCCTTTAATGTTCTATTTTATATATGTACTAAAAGTATCTGTAGTATATGTATGGTGGGTAACAGCTATTCAATGGATATTTGAAGGAGTAACCATGTTTATCTTGTTCAAGAGAAAATTTAAGCATATAAAAGAAAGCATATAGTATCCTCCCAATACTATATGCTTCTTTACTTTAACAACTTTTTTATAGTAACAATAACAACCTTATTGAAGTTTAAATCTATAGTTTTCTTATAACCAATAACTACTTTTTCATTATTTTTTCTTTTAGTCTTAGTCATAATTTCTAAATTAGTTTTTAACTCTCTTTCCATTGATATGCTTTGAGACTTTATGCTCATAACTCCAATAATAGCAACTAAAACTATTATCCGGGCAACTGATTTAAAAATTCTTTTATTCAAATAATCCCCCACTCTCATATCTAATTCCCATTAGCAAGTTAGATTATTTATTACTACTAGCACAGATTTTAATAGCTTTATTAGATATAAAATATCCTACAACACTCCCTATAACTAAGAAAATACCTATAACAATTTTATTATTATCTGCATATCCCAAACCAAATATAGCACTAAGCCAAAGTCCTGAACAAATAGCCACACCATACTTAAATACTGGCTCTAAAGCAGAGAATAAAATTAAGTTTCCGTTCTTTTCAAAGGCATTTCTCTTATATGCATAAATTGATAGTGCAAAGAATATGCACAGTATTATCAACAAGGCTATAATTTTAAAATTATAGTTATTATAAATGAAATAATGATCACCATAATAAGTAAACTCTTTTGAAACTTTATCTTTGCTTACTTCTATCCATTCGGTTCTATTAAAATCATATAAATTCAGCTTTCTAGCTATTCTATCTATATTTATTATAATTTTATCTTTCCATGATAATCCGGCATAAACTTGTATTAGTGATGAAATTATTGATAGTATAAAAAATGGTACAAATATTATAATAACTCCCACTATAGAACCTGTAATGTTCTGTCCCATTAGGGTCTGAACAAAAAATAATATAGTAAAAATAGACATGTACATAAGCATATGAAGCAATGACCACTTCAAAACAATACTATAGGAATCTTGAATATATTTAATATTGCTTATATAAAACACTGAAAGTGCAATAAATCCTATAAAGCAACTAATAAATATACTTAGCATACCCATGTACCATTTAGTTACTATTATATCTTTTCTTTTAAAAGGCATAGAAGCTAAAAGCCCATAGGTTTTGTTCTGTCTTTCACTTCTAAAAAGAACAACAACGAGTATAACCAAGCAGCCTATCATAAAAACACTAAACATTTCATTATCATGACCTAATAAAGCCTGATTAAACCAATACTTTATATGTAATGGAAAATCTTTTGTTGCTATTGGTATATCGCAATATTTTCCATCAGCTTCAATCTCTTTAATCCATTTTAAATGGCTCATAACATTCATTATCTTTGTAAAGAATATACCTAAAGTCATAAGTAATGTAATCCATCTTACACTTTTCCATTCCTTATAAACTAAAGGATTACGCCAAAATCTTTTCATTCTTTTTTCCCTCCTCCATAGAATAAATAAACATATCCTCTAAGCTCAAATCAATTTCTTCTACAAACATAGCTCCATGACTAAGAAGTTTTTGTTCCAACTCCTTAGAATAATTCTTTGTAATAATATAATTAACCCTTCCTAATTTTTCTACAGTCATAATCTCATTCCAAGAAGAAAAGTCTGCTGAAACTTTATCTTTAAATACTACTTGAAGCTTTTTAATACTGTCCTTCATAGCTTCTATATTATTTATATATTTTATTTCTCCCTTGTCCATTATGGCAATGCTATCGCAAATTCGCTCTAAATCATTTAAATGATGAGAAGAAATAAATATAGTTGTATTTCTTTCAGCTACCTCTTCCATTAAGATGCTCATAAGCTTTTTCTTAATAATAGGATCTAACCCTGATGTTGGTTCATCTAAAATTAAAACTTCTGGTTGAATACTTAAATTAAGCATCAAAGATACTCTCATTTTCATTCCCTTTGAAAGTTCCCTTATTCTTTTTTCTTCTGAAATCCGAAAAATTTTATTAAGCTCTTTAAATCTTTCTAAAGAAAAGTTAGTATAAGTCATTTTATAAAACTCAACTAATTCTTTTATTTTAAAAGAAGAAAAATATTGATTTTGGTCTGCCACATATCCTATTTTTTGTTTTACATCTGAATTTTCAAAAACCTCTTGACCATTTATTTTGATTTCTCCTTCATCTGCTTTATAAATTCCTGTTAAGCATTTGATTAAAGTAGTCTTTCCTGCTCCGTTTTCTCCAATTAATCCAAATATGCTTCCCTTCTCTACTTTTAGATTTATATCCTTTAATATCTGCTCATCTCCTAAATTCTTACATAAGCTACTTATTTCTATCATATACTCACTCCCTTAATTCTTTATAAACTTCTTCTAATAAATTAATAACTTTATCCTTCTCCATCCCCATATAGTGAGCTTCTATTACTATATTTTTCATCTGTTTTTTAAGCACTTCTAATTTATCTTTATCAATCTTTGCTTCATAATTACTAGCAACATAAGTACCTTTTCCTCTTATAGTTTCAATAGCTTTCTGTCTTTCCAGTTCTTTATATGCTTTACTGATAGTATTAGGATTAGTTGTAAGAATAGCTGACAATTCTCTAACAGAAGGTAATTTATCTCCGGGCTGCAAAATACCTTTTATAATATTTTCCTTTATCCCATCTACAACCTGTTCATAAATAGGTTTGCTGCTTCTACTATCTATATTAATCAAAGTTACACCTCCTAACTGTATTACGTGTATTAAGTGTATTAGTTTAAGTAGTACACTTATAATATAGTCCGTTTTAGATTATTTGTCAATATATAGATAATAGAAATTTTGTTATAGTTGAGTTTAAACATTAAAAAAGCTCTCCAATTTATAAAAAATTAGAGAACTTTCTTTTTACTTACTAAGAAATTAGAATTTCTTAGTGAAGTGAACCGTCTTTATAGCAATATATACTTTGTTTTTTTATATTTTAAAAATATTTACTGCTGCTGATAATTCTTGTACCATTGAATCAAGATGTGTAACAGAACCTGCTAGTTCTTGTATAGATGCTGCCTGTTCTTCTGTAGATGCAGACATTTGTTGTGAAGATGCAGCTGTTTCTTCTGAAACTGCTGAAACATTTTGTAATCCTTCAACAACTTTTTCTTTATCTTTGTTCATATTTTCTAAAGATTTATTCATATTTTCTATTTTAGTAGTAATATTCTCTATATTATTTGATACGTTTTCAAAAGTTCTTTCAGTTTCATTAACAGCTTCTATTTGTTCTCCTGCAACCGTCTTCACATTTGAAACAATGTCAACTGCATTATTTGTTTTATTCTGTATTTCATTTATAATATTTGCTATTTCCTGCACTGAATCTGATGATTGTTCAGCAAGTTTTCTAACTTCATCTGCTACAACAGCAAAGCCTTTTCCTGCTTCTCCTGCTCTTGCAGCTTCTATTGCCGCATTTAATGCAAGAAGGTTTGTTTGTTCAGCAATACCACTTATAGCATCTGTTATAGCTCCTATATTTCCTGAACTTACTTTAAGCTCATCCATAATCACTGATACCTTATTTACTTCATTATGGCTTTCTTCCGATTTTTTCAAAAGAATATCAACTATTACTTTAGAATTCTTATTAATTTCTACTATATGCTCTGAATTACCTTTCATATCTTTAGAATATAAATTTAAATTCTCTATCTCACTTCCCAACTTATCTACTTTATTTACAACATCTTCTACACTTTCAGATTGAGTTGTAGCTCCTTCGGCTATTTGTTGTACAGTCTTTGCCACCTCATCAACAGATAAAGATGTGTTTTCTGAGGTATTAACTAAAATACCAGCTGTTGAGGAAACTACTTCTACAGATTTATTTATTTGCCCTACAAGTTCTCTCATTTTATTTGTCATTTCATTAAAACTTAAAGACAATTCTCCAAATTCATCCTTTGATTTTATATCACTTTTTACTGTTAAATCACCCTTAGCTGCTTCTCCCATAAATGCCACAAGTTTATTAATTGGATTTGTAATACTTTTTGAAATCCTACTACCTATAAATATGGCCAATAATATTGCAATAATTGCTATTATTAAATTAATATTACGCATATTCATTACTACTTCTTCCATATCATTAAGCTCACGAGTAATCATTAATGTCCAATTCACATTGGGAATAGCAACATAAGCATGTACTTTTTCTTTCCCTTCGTATGTGTATTTTTCTAGTTTAGGGTCATTATTTTTTCCTTCGTTAGTATTCTTAACCATTTGTTTATCTTTTTCATTTTCAACTATTTTGGTTATTTGACTCTTATCAGGATGGGACAATATCATTCCTTGTGAATCAACCAAATATGCAAATCCAGTTTTTCCTATTTTTACTTGTTTAAGACATTTAGTAAAATAATCTGCATATACTGAATTAACCATAACTCCAATTATATTATCGTTTTCATCTTTAACAGGTGCAGAGAATACAATAACTCCTTGACCAGTTACTCTTGATACTAATGTATCACTAATATAAGTCCCATTCATCCCATTTATCACGTATTTTCTATCTTTTACATGTAAATTTTGTAAATGCTTTTCCTGACTATCTCCTATATCTTCGCCAATTGTATCTACAATAAATAAATGTTCATGATCTTGTAATTCGTTCATTCTTTCTTTTAGCATTGTATTAACATTATTTATTTCATTTGCATGAGTTACATAAAAACTCTCTTGTAAATTTGTTTGTCTTAATTTACATATCTCAACTATCTCTTTTCTAGACGCCATAAGCTCTACTTCTTTTTTTTCTCCTTCCATTAAAGCTTGGATAATTTGATTTTCTTCTGCGCAAGTACCTAATAACGCTGCATTATTTTGTTCTCTGATGGTTTTGGAACTAAAACTAAATCCTAAAAAACTGGTAACTACTACAACTACAGCTACTAAAACGGCAATCATAATCGGTAATTTTTTCATTATCTTCATATTTATCCATCCCCTTGAATAATAAAGTATTTATTATTAAATTATACATAAAATATCTTTTTTTAACAACTTATTGTAAGAATTTACACCAAATCCTTTTTTGTGCACCTCAAAATCTTTAACCACTTACAATTAAAATTAGCGTTATAGTGGTTCTTTTTTATTTATATAGAAAAGGTAAAATGTAATTAAGAATACTTTTGGAGGTAATAAAAAATGATGATTGGAGTTATAATGGGGGGAACCTCCTCAGAAAGAGAAATATCTTTACTAACTGGTAAAGAGATCATAGAAAATCTTGATAAAGAAAAATATGAAGTTTTACCTATGCCTATAACCACTGGATTTGAACTTATAGACAAGGTTAAATGCATAGATTTTGCCTTTATCGCATTACATGGTACCTTTGGAGAAGATGGAAAAGTTCAATCTGTATTGGAAACTATTGATATACCTTATTCAGGCAGCGGCGTTTTATCAAGTGCTTTATGTATGGACAAAAATATGAGCAAAAAAATACTAAAAGCTGAGGGAATTAAAACTCCTGATTGGATTATGGTTAAAAGTTTAGAAGATATAGATTATAATATATTAGAGAAAATGGAATATCCTTTAGTAATAAAACCTAATTGCGGAGGTTCAAGTATTGGTACTTTTATTGTAAAAGATAATACACAAGTAGAAAAAACAGTTTGTGAAGCATTAAAATACGATTCAGAAATTGTTATAGAAAAATATATACAAGGCAAAGAACTAACCTGCTGTATTTTAAATGGAGAAGTTCTGCCTATGATTTCAATTAAACCTAAATCTGAATTTTTTGATTACAGCTCAAAATATGATGCTGGTGGAGCCGAAGAAAAAATTATTGAATTACCTAGTGAATTAAAGAATAAAGTAGAAGATATAGCAACCAAATGCTGGAATGTATTTAAATGTAGTTCTTATGCTAGAGTTGATATTATATTAAAGGATGAAGAAATTTTTGTACTTGAAATAAATACCTTACCTGGAATGACTAAAAATAGTCTTTTCCCTAAGAGTGCAAAAGCAAAAGGTATAGGCTTTAGTCAGTTACTAGATCATATTATAGAATATTCAATAGAAAAAGAAGATTAAAAATTAAGTTTGAAATAGAGGTGCTGAAATGTTTTCGGATATAAACCTAAATAAATCAAAACCAATTTACATTCAGATTCACAATTATATAAAAGAAATGATAGAAAAAGGCATGCTTCCTAGTAGAAGTAAACTTCCTTCTACCAGGGAACTCTCAAAAATACTTAATGTAAGTCGTAATTCTATAATGAAAGCATATGAAACTCTTGAAGATAATGAATTGGTTTATACCCTAAAAGGAAAAGGCACCTTTGTATCAGATATTAAAGTAACTTTAAAAGACAAATGGGACATTAATTGGTCAAATAAGATAAATGATTATGCCAAACTGGCTGAAGAACTGGACATAATCAAAAACGAAGTTCAATATAAAAAAGGTATGATATCTTTTAAAAGTATATCTCCTGATGAAAGTTTATTTGAAGTTGAGGAATTCAAAAGAGCTTTCCTTAATAGAATTTCTATTGAAGGAGAAAAGATTCTAAACTACGGCTATGCTCAAGGATATAAACGATTAATAGACTATCTCATGGAGTATATGAAAAGTAAAGGTGTTAATATAAATAACAAAGATATCTTGATTACTAACGGATTTACGGAAGGATTTGATATAGTTTTATCTTCTCTTACCCAAAAAGGAGATACTATTATTTGTGAAAATCCAACTCATAATACAGCCTTAAAAATTATGAAACTCAAAGGCTTAAATATACTTGGCATAGATGTAGAACATGATGGGTTAAGCATAAAAAAATTAAAATCAACACTTCAGCAAAATAATATAAAAATAGGATACCTAGTTCCTTCTTATCATAACCCTACAGGAATTGTAACCTCTTCAGAAAAAAGAGGTGAAATATATAATATATTTAAGGAGCATAATGTGCCTATAATCGAAGATGGATTTAACGAAGAACTTCTTCATTTAGGCTCTCATATTGCTCCTATGGCAGCTTTTTGTGGTGAAGGAAATAGTATTATATATATCGGCAGCTTCTCAAAAATACTTTTCCCAGGCATGAGAATTGGTTGGATTCTTGCAGATAAGGGGCTTATAAGCATATTGGAAAGTGTAAAGAGAAGCAGAAATATTCATACCTCTTTTTTAGATCAGGCACTGCTTTATGAATATATGAAAAGCGGAAATTTTGAAAAATATCTAAAAAAGACAAGAAGATTTTACAAAGAGAAATATGAACTAGCAGTACAATTGGTTGCTAAGTACATTCCTTGTGAATTTATTATGGGCGATGGGGGGCTTCATATATTTACAAAATTAAAAGGAATTGATTCTAGAGAATTGTTAAAGCATTGCTATAAGAAAGGAGTAATTTTTACTCCTGGAGATATATTTTATACAGATGGTTCCGGGAAAGATACCCTAAGACTTGGATTCTCACGAGTCAGCATGGAAGATATGAAAAAAGGCTTTAAAATAATTGGAGAAACTATTAGGTATATTAAAACATCTTATTATTAATAATAAAATTAAAACTGCTAATATTCAATATATAAATTTTAGGAGAATGATTGCAATGAATCCATCCCAAAATGAAGTTTTAACTCCAAGTCAACTTATTTTTATAGTAAATGGTTTACTGATTGGGGTTGGAATTTTAATTTTACCTAATAGTTTGGTGAAAATTACACAACAGGATGCATGTATATCTACTGCCATAGGAGCAGTATATCCATTATACATATGTCTAATAATTACATATATAAGTAAAAAACACCCTAACCATAATATACTTTTTTTAAGTAAAAAATACTTAGGTAACTTTATGGGAAGTATAATGAATTTATTATTTTTAATTCCATTTATATTTATTATATTTACAGTAACTCCAAGTATCACAAATATACTAAGAATCTATTCTGCAGAGTTTTTAAGCCCTTTTAAATTGATAATTATTATAACTGGTGTATGCTTATACACTGCATATAATGGTATAAATTTAATTGGTGAAATATGCAAAATTATTTTTTATGTTTCTTTACCATTAATAATTCTTCCATTATTTGCTGTTCAAAAATCAAGTATTTTAAATTTACTTCCTGTTTTCGGCTCAGGATTTAATAATATATTAAAAGGAAGTATAGAGACATTATATTCCTATACTGGTCTAGAACTTGTACTTTTAATTTACCCTTATGTAAATGATAAAAAGAAAATAAAAAATTCCTTACTTAAAGGAATTTTTTTAACCACGCTTATATATGTATGGTGTGTATTTATAACAGTATATTATTTTGGATTAGATTTAACTAGTAAAAGCTTATGGCCTGTATTATCTGCATCAGAAATTATAGATATACCTATCATAAACAGCTTCAGGTACCTGTTTATGCTTTCGTGGACTCTTATATTACTTAGATGCATAACTATCTATTGCTTTATTGCAGTGTATATTTTAAAGGATTTTATGAAAAAAACTGACACTAAAAAAATTTACTTTTTTATTTATCCTATATTAGTTTTTTTATCAACGTTTTTTACTAATGAAATAACAAGGAGAAACTTTTTAGTAAAAGTAACTCCTATAATGGTGATATTTTTAGTCATATATGTCTCTTTTATAGCATTATTAGTTCGTATAAAAGGTTAACCCCAAACATTATACACACTATATGTCTTATGCATGAAAATTATAAAATAGTTGTTCCCTCAACGTCAGCCTCTAGTAAGTGGACTTCCCACTTATCCTGTAACTTATTTAAAAAGCTGGTCATCTTTTTCTCAAAACCTTTATTATTTTTATCCACCAATGCCATAAGAGTAGATCCTGAACCACTTATAAACTCTGCTAAAGAACCATATTCACGTGCACCTTCAAATATTTTTTCAGCATCACTTATTAGATTTATTCTATAATTTTGATGAATTCTATCCTGTGTGCTTACTCTAAGTTTATCTAGTTCTCCATTATTCATTGCATTAACAAACATAGCAGCTCTTGAAATATTAAAAATACAATCTCCATTACTATAATTTGGTGGAAGAACATGTCTAGCTTCCTCTGTACTCAATTTAAAATTTGGAATCATGACAAACATTCTTAGATCATTAGGAATATTCACTTTTGAATATATTACCTTATCTTCATCCATCAATGAAACAACCATTCCACCTATTACTGCAGGTACAATATTATCTGGATGTCCCTCTATCTCCACAGCTTCCCTTATTATATCATCAGTGCTAAGTACATTCCCCATCAAAGCATTAGCTGCAGTAATTCCTGCAACTATACAAGCAGCACTACTTCCAAGTCCTCTTGAAATAGGTATATTGCATTCTTTGACTTCTATTTTAAATCCATGATAATCATACCCATATTTGTTTAGAATTTTTACAAGGCTTGTATATATTAAGTTATCTTCTAAAGGTATTTCAGAAGGTTTTCCCTCTTGAATAACCTGAATTCCCTGTTTAATTTCTTCTATCCAAATTTCATTATAAAACTTTAGTGCCATTCCAAAGCTATCAAAGCCAGGTCCCATATTTGCAGTAGTAGCAGGTATTCTAATTTTTATCATATAACACACCCCTTTTATATAAATTGAGCCTCTTTTGTTTTTTACGCAAATACATTTGTCTTTCATATACGTATATATTAACAAATATTATATATCACACTTCATATTTTTTCAATATTTAAAAATTTCACACCTATATTAAGATTACCTAACCCGCCACATACAATGCTTAAAAATAGATTCATACTAGAAAATAATTTCTACTAATAATAACATAAAAAAACGTTAAAACTATTTGTAAGTAAATCTATCTAAAAGTGGGGTATCTATTATGCAAAGTGAAAGTCTTGAAAAAAATATAAACAAGATAATCAATATCATAGGGGCTAAAAGTAATTTAGTCATAAAAGAATTCTTTATAGGTGAAAAACGCCCACTAGAAGGTATTGTTATATATATGAATGGTTTAGCAAATAAAGATACTATAAACAGAGATATATTAAATCCTTTAATGCATAATGTATATGAAGATTTAACAGGAACAGAGGATATTGGTTTATATCTTTGTAAAAGATATATTTCTTCCAGCAATACTACTGTAGTAACAAACATATATACAGCTTCTCAAGAGTTGAAAAGAGGAAAAACTATCATAATTGTATGTAATTCAAATGAATATATAATAGTTGATACCAAAGGTGGCGAGTATCGTTCAATAACAGAACCTACATCTGAGACCGCTATAAGAGGTGCCAAAGAAGGATTTGTAGAAAATTTAGAAACTAATATAAGTATTCTTAGAAGAAGAATAAAAGATAAGAGTTTAGTTATAGAAAAATTAATAGTAGGAAGACGTTCTCAAACTGATGTAGCTATTATTTATATACAAGATATTGTTGATAAAAATATAGTTGATGAGTTAAAGAAAAGACTAAACGCTATAGATGTAGACTTCATCACTGGATCAGGTCAGATTAAGCAATATATTGAAGACTATACTTATACCCCTTTTCCACAAACCTTTGGTAGTGAAAGACCCGATATAATTGAAGCTAATTTAATGGATGGAAGAGTTGCTGTTATCACAGAAGGAACTCCCCATGTATTTACAGCACCTACTTTATTTGTAGATTTTTTTCATGCAGTTGAAGATTATAATCAGAGAACTGCAGTAACATCATTTACAAGAATACTTAGAATCCTAGCAGTTTTTATAGTTATAACCCTTGCTCCTATATATTTGACATTATTAAAATTTAACGAAGAACTTATACCAGTAAAATTTATAACACCTATTATTCAGTCAAGAGTAGGTATATCTCTCACTCCTTTTTTAGAAATTTTATCTATGCAAATTGTAATTGAGTTTTTAAGAGAAGGTGGACTTAGACTTCCAAACAAAATAGGTCAAACATTAAGCTTAGTAGGCGGTATTATTATAGGCGATACAGTTGTAAAGTCAAAAGTAGTTAGTCCAACTACACTTCTTATAATAGGAATTACTGTAATAGCTACCTTCTTAATACCTACCTATGATATGGCCCTTGTAATAAGACTTGTTCAGTATCCAATGCTTTTACTCGCAAATTTTTTGGGCATATTTGGTATAGCTGTTGGATGGTATTTTTTAATGGTTCATCTATGTTCACTAGATAGCTTTGGTGTTCCTTATCTTCAGTTTAATAAAAATGACTTAAAAGATATCTTTATAAGAGCTCCATTATGGAAAATGAATAAACGTCCAGAATCTATTCCTAATATTAACCCTACGAAACAAACAGACTTTAGAAATAACTTTAAGGAGAATAATAATGAACAAAACCCAAAATAATACTTTTACTTCCAAAGCCATGAATAGCATCAATAGATTTAAAATATTAATAATACCTATGTTAATCTTAATTGTTGCTGTATATTTAAATTCTGGAGTTGATGTTGTACCTGTAGAAGAAATTGATATTGTTACAGGGGTTGGAGTTGATATTGGCGAAAGGTCAAAAGATGATATTTTATATAAGATATCTATAAACAGAGATATTTTTCAAGAAGCTAAAACTTTTAGTGATGTAATTGAAGGTGATGGTAAAACACTTATATCTACAAGCGAAGATAGACAAAGAAAAAGTAATAAAAAATTTGTATTTGGACTTGAAAAAGTAATTATTTTAGGTGAAGAATTTGCAAAATATGGTATAAGACCTTTTATAAACACAACCTTCTCAGATCCTCACATAAATGATAAAACATGGCTAATTGTTTGTAAAGGGACCGCTGTTGATCTATTAAAATTTAAAATTACAGGATATGCAAGTTCTTCTGATTACATGGAAGGAATTATAGGAAATGCTAAGTTTTATAATTTTTTTCCAGAAAATTATAAACTAGTAGATTCATATGTAAGAATTGATGAAGAAGGTAGAGATCTTTCGGTACCATATGTAGAAATAAAAGATGGTTATGTAGAAATTACTGGTATGGCTTTATTTAAAAAAGATAAAATGGTAACTAAAATTGGCTTAAAAGAAGCTAGAATCATGAGTATTTTAAAAGAAAAACACTCTAAAGGCATACTTTCTATTCGAAAAAGCCCAAAAGAATATGTAGATTATGTAACACAAGTTAAAAGAAAAGCTAAATGTAATAAAACTGGAGATAAATATGAGTTTACTATAAATTTAGATTTTACAGGAGATATAATGTGCAATGAATTATATGGGGATTTCTTAAAGAATCCTAGTGAAAATAAAAAGTTTGAAAGTGACATGAAAAAAGAAATAGAGGAAATGTGCTACAATTTCTTAAAAAAAATGCAAAACGAGTATAAAATAGATGCTCTTGAACTAGGAAGAATCGCCGCTGCTAAATATGGAAGAAATCCAGAAACAGATTGGAACGAAATAGTTTCTAATTCTGATATAAAAATCAACATTAAAGTTAGTATAGATAGATATGGAAGAGGAGATTTTTAGGAGAATAATTATGATGAGTAAGTCAAAAAATGAAAGTTTAACTCCAAGTCAATTTATTTTTGTAATATATGGTTCACTGCTAGGAATTGGATTTTTAGCTTTCCCTAACTCTTTAGTGAAAATTTCACAGCAGGATGCATGGATATCTACTATCATAGGAGTAATATATCCATTATACATTAGTCTTATGTGCATATATATAAGCAAAAAATACCCTAACCATAATATACTTTTTTTAAGCAAAAAATATTTTGGAAATTTTCTGGGGAATATTTTGAATTTATTATTCTGCATTCCATTTATTGTGATAGGATTATCATTAACTTCAGGTTATGCCAATATAATGCTAGTATATTCTACAAAATTTTTAACTCCTCTAAAATTAATAATTGTCATAACTGCTGTATGCTTATATAGTTCATATAAAGGTATAAGTTTAATTGGGAAAATATGCGAAATCATTTTCTATATTACTTTACCCTTTCTACTTATTCCATTATTAACTCTTAAGAAATCAAGTATTTTAAATATATTTCCTATTCTAGGTTCAGGAATTACTAATATATTAAAAGGAAGTATTGATACCATGTATTCCTATATAGGTTTAGAATTTATACTTTTAATCCACCCTTATATGAATGATAAAAGCAAACTAAAAAGCTCATCACTTATAGGAGTGTTTTTAACTATGCTTTTATATGTGTGGATTGTATTTATAACAATATACTATTTTGGAATAGATGTAACCAGTAAAAATTTGTGGCCTTTTTTAGCTGCCTTAGAAATTATAGATATACCTATGATAAATAATTTTAGATATTTTTTTATACTTTCATGGAGTTTTCTACTATTTAGATGTCTAACTATCTATCACTTTGCTATAGTATATATTCTAAAAGATTTTATGAAAAAAACAGACGTAAAAAAAATTTACTTTTTTATTTTTCCTATATTTGTTTTTTTATCTACATTTTTAACTAATGAACTAACTAGAAGAAACTTTTTAGGAAAGGTAACTCCTATAATGGTAATATTTTTAGTTATCTATGTCTCTTCTATAGCATTATTAGTTCGTATAAAAGGATGAAATATACTTATTTACAATATTATTATTTATAAAATAATAAATTTTCAGGAGAATAATTATGATAAATAAGATAAAAAATGACATTTTGACTCCAAGTCAATTTATTTTTACAGTGTTAGGTACAATGTTGGGTCTTGGAATTTTAAGTTTACCTAATACTTTAGTAAAAATTTCACAGCAGGACTCATGGATATCTACTGCCCTAGGAGCAGTATATCCATTATATATTAGCCTTATATGTATATACGTAAGTAAAAAATATCCTAACCATAATATACTATTTTTGAGCAAGAAATATTTTGGAAATTTTTTGGGAAGTATATTAAATTTATTATTTTTAATTCAGTTTACGATATATTCATTCGGAGTATCTTCAGGATATACCAATTTAACTAGAGTATTTACTGCTGAATTTTTAACTCCTCTAAAATTGATAATTGTTATAACTACTGTGTGTCTATATACTGCCTCTAAAGGTATACAGGTAATTGGTAAAATGTGCGAAATCATTTTTTATATAACTTTACCATTAATATTCCTTCCATTATTCGCTCTTAACAAATCAAGTATTTTAAATTTACTACCTATCTTTGGCTCAGGATTAAGTAATATATTAAAAGGGAGTATAGAAACAGTATTTTCATATACAGGTATAGAAGTCTTATTCTTAATATATCCTTACATAAATGATAAAAATAAAATAAAAATCTCATCACTTAAAGCAGTATCTTTAACTGCGTTTATATATATATGGATTATATTTATAACAATATATTATTTTTCATTGGATGTAACTAGTAAAAGTTTATGGCCTTTTTTATCTGCATCAGAAATTATAGATATACCTCTTATAAACAATTTTAGATATCTTTTTGTACTTTCATGGAGTTTTATTATACTTAAAACTATAACTATACAATACTTTATTGTAGTTACTATCCTAAAGGATTTTATGAAAAAAACGAATCCGAAAAAAATTTACTTTTTTATTTATCCTATATTAATTTGTTTACCACTATTTTTTACTAATGAAGTTATGAGAAGAAACTTTTTTGGAAAAGTGATACCCCTTACAGTAATATTTTCAATCATATATGTATCTTCTATAGCATTATTAGTTCGTATAAAAGGATAAAGAATAATGCCTAGAATCAACATTATTCTTTATTACTAGTTGTTTATATTATTGTATATTTGAACTCCTTTAGTCATAAGAACTCTAAAAAGCATAAAATCTATAGTACCAAATACCCCTATAATTAATATAGTAGCTGTTACTAGACTTAACTTAAACTTAAATACAATAAATACTGTAATAGCAGCTATTAAAACACAAGGAAGTGAGTTTAGTAATATGTTCATATTTTGTTTTACAGCCTTTTGCTCATTATCCCAATCTAATTTAGGTCTATATAAATCGATAAGTATACCAACAAAATTACTGAATAAAATTCCTAGTAAACTTACCAATCCAATTAACACAACTATAATCTTTGGAGGTTCAAATAAGATTAATAAAGCTACCAAAAGCATGACCATACTTATAATTCCCAGAATAAATGCTGATAAGACTTTTGCAACTATTTGTTTTTTATAGCTAATAGGCAAGTACTTATTAATATAAAAATTCTTACCCTCTCTTGATATGCTAGTACAAGCTATTGGACTATTTGAGGTTATAAATACTATTAAAGCAAAGCCAACTACAACAACTAAAGCAGCTATTCTTGGATTATTTATCACCATTCCTAATTCTTTGAAGTTTCCTATTCCTTGAGGACTTGCCAGCATTGGTATAAGTAAAAATACTGGCCATAAAAAATTCATTAATACGCAATTCATAAAATATGCTGGTGTTCTAAATAATATTTTTAATTCCTTAATTAAGTATGTTTTAAATACTGAGTTTTGAACTACTATTTTATCAATTTCAGCTTCACTTAATTTTTTTCTCTTTGATTTAGTCTCAGAAATTCCCACTACACCTTTTAGATATAGCCCTTCTCCTACAACTATAAATATACCTATAGCTAAAATTGACATAGCTATAAAAATTGCCATATTTGTAATTCCTGTTATATTACTGCTTTCTAATACAGCTAATGAAGCAATTTTAGAACTTGGGAACATTCCTGATACAATATTCACCAAAGAATTATTGCCTTCTACAAACATTTGCTGAAGCGTCTCTGGATTTAAAGTACTTTGGGAAGTTCTCTGAATAAATATATTGATTCCCAAACTTAAAAATAGTATCAGAATACCTCCTACTATCCTAAATCTATCTTTGTTTTTAGCTATACCTGTAAACCTCATAATAACCATAACTATTACAGAAGCTAATACAAGAGGTATTATTGGTAATGTTAAAAAAATTAATGTACTAAATATATAATATAAAGCACCAGCACCACTTTCGAATCCATAAACTATTATAATTGGCAGCAGTACTAATAATTCAGTGATATATTCATAAATTAAAACTACAACAAATTTTGCCCCTAATATTTCTGACGGTCTAAAGGGCAAAGGTAATAAATTATCTATGTCCATAGAAAAATAAAAAGTTCCCATAACATAAAAAATACCAAAGAAGAATGCCACTAAACTTACTAAAACAAAACCAAAGCTTAAAATAACACCCTGTTGATTAATGAAAGAAAGTCCCTCATAAAGTGATGAAACAAACTCCCCCATCATTATTGCTAAAGGAAGGAAACATGCTGCCAATAATAATTTTAGTGAAATAGATTTTAATTTACTATTTTTATCACTTTTTTTATTACCCCAAAAATCCCCGCTAGTTTTTAATAATACTTTAGTTAATGCTATAAACCTACTCATCTTCTGTCATCTCCAAGAACATTTTTTCTAAGGATTCGTTTTCTTTAGCATGTTCTCTCATATCCTGAATCTTTCCGCAAAATAATATCTTTCCTTTATTTATAATTGCAACTCTATCACAAATCTTTTCTGCAACTTCTAAAACATGAGTTGAGAAAAATACTGTTTTACCACTATCGGCATGTTCTCTCATCATTTGTTTTAATGTATATGATGATTTTGGGTCAAGCCCTGTCATAGGCTCGTCAAGAATCCATACTGGTGGTTCATGAATTAAAACTCCCATTATTACTATTTTCTGTCTCATACCGTGAGAGTAACTTTGAATCTGATCTCCTAAAGCAGTAGTCATTTCAAATCTTTCTGCTAGACTTTCTATTCTTCTTTTTCTCTCTTCTTTTTGCACACCATATATATCTGCCATAAAATTCAAATATTCTAATCCTTTAAGTCTTAAAAACATATCTGGACTGTCTGGCACAAAACCAAATTGTTTTTTTACTTCAAGTGGACTTTCCTTTATATCTATTCCATTTATTTTTATACTTCCAGAATCAGAATTTGAAATTCCTGTAATCATCTTTATAGTAGTAGTTTTACCTGCTCCATTTGGTCCTAAGAACCCAAAAATCTCTCCATCTGGAATAGTTAAATTCAAGTTATCTACAGCTTTTACCTTTCCATTGTAGCTCTTTGTTACATTTGTTATCTCAATCATAGTTCTTCTCCTCACCTTTTATCCGTAAATAATTTCAAACTATTCATTTGTATTAATTATGAGAAACAATCCCTAATATTATTCCTGCAGCTAGTCCAATTATAACTGCTAATATTATTTTACCAAAAATAGCTCCAAAGCATGCTCCCAAGCTTACTCCTAAGATTAATTTGTTAGATTCAAGTCCTTTTTCTTTAACACCATAAGTTATTTCTGTTTTTTTCATTTTTATTCCCCCCAATTCCCAAACCCCAAAATCTCTTTTATAACTCCATTATATATTATTATTAACTCATTATCAATTATAAATTACATTATTATAAGTTATTTTATACCTTTTATTGATTATATCTATAGTTACTTGAACATAATTCTTGCTATAGTAACTGCTGCTACTACTGCAGTTAAATCAGCCATTATAGCTGCCCAAAGAGTATGTCTTATTTTCTTTATATTTACAGCACCATAATAAACTGTTAGTGTATAAAATATAGTTTCTGTAGAACCTATTATTATTGAAGCTACAAGACCTATATATGTATCAGCTCCATATTGATTTAATATATCCATATAAATACCCTGAGCTCCACTACCTGATAAAGGCTTTACCATTACAAGTGGAACAACCTCTGGTGGAAGTCCTATAAATTTAACTATAGGCTTTATAAGCTCTATGAAATATCCTAAAGCTCCTGATTCTCTAAATACACCTACTCCTAAAAGCATTGCTAGTAAATATGGATATATGTTAAAGCATAACGTAAGTCCCTCTTTAGCTCCTTCTACAAAACACTCATAAACCTTTACACCCTTAGCCATCCCGTAAATTACTATGAATCCCATCAATATAGGAATTATAGAAATAATAATATATTGCATTAAACCCCTCCCACTTTTTAATCAATAATTTATCAAATTAAAAAAATCTCTCTAGTATTTTGCAATATATTATTCCCATAATTGCCGCAGTACCTGTTGCAATTATAGCTGGTATGATTATAATTCCTGGATTCTTTGAACCACAAGCCGCTCTCATAGAAATAACAGATGTTGGTAAAAGTTGAATGCAAGCTGCATTAATCACTAAGAAAAGCGCCATATCATTAGTTGCAGTATCCTTTTTAGGATTTACCTTCTCAAGTTCTTCCATAGCTTTAATTCCAAAAGGAGTTGCTGCATTAGAAAGCCCTAACATATTAGAGGTTAAATTTAATAATATACTTCCCATAGCATTTTCATTTTTTGAAACATCTTTAAAAAGTAAATTTAATATAGGCTTTAGAACCTTTGCTAATTTCTCTGTAACTCCACTCCTTTGAGCAATTTTCATAATTCCGCTCCAAAGGCACATCATTCCTATGAGTCCTATTAATAATTCAACTGATGCTTCTGTAGAATCTATTATTGATTTTGATATAATATCTCCTTTACCAGTAACAAGTCCAAATATTATTCCAAAAATCAATAAGAAAAACCAAATAATATTTATCATAATATATCACCCTATCCTTATATGGAATTTATTAATATATATGATAAATATTCATGATGTATGGCAAAATAATAGACAGTTTCAAAATTTATACTATAATTAAGTAAAATTGTAAACTGCCCCTAAATATAAATTTAAAAATAAAATATTATTAACTGGTTACTAATCACTAGTAACTGGTTACTTAAACTTTACTGCTGTACCATAAACTATCACTTCTGCAGAACCCTGCATTATTGCACTTGTTGCATACCTAATATTTATAATTCCGTCTGCACCTAAAGATTGAGCTTCCTGAACCATACGCTTTGTAGCAATAGCTCTAGCTTCATTCATCATTTCGGTATAAGCTGCAATTTCTCCACCAACTAGTGTTTTAAGACCACTCAAAATATCTTTTCCCACATTTTTAGAATTAACAACTGAACCTTTTACTATAGATAAAGTCTCAAGCTCTTTTCCTGATATATAATCAGTACTTACTAAGATCATCCTCATCTTCCTCCTTTATTTCCTTAATTCTTTCTATCGCAGTATAAATTAATGCCCCTACCACTGCCAAGGTCGCCCCTATAACTAGTACTAAAAACATACGATTTATTCTTGATTCTAATACTCCAAATATAATTCCTGAAGCATATAATAATATTATTCCTGCTACAATTACTGTTATAACAATTACAGATACTATTTTTCTTTTCATTTAAGTATCCTCCATATACAATCAAATCATCTTACATCTAATAATCAAATAATAAATAACTAACTGCAGTTAATTAGTTAGTTATTTAGTTAGTTATTTAGTTAGTTATTTATTATTATTATACTCAATACTATGCTAAATTAAATATTATTATAGTTAATTTAAGGAATTTTTAAGGAGGATTTAAGAATTAGATAAAAACTGATTTTTTTTACTTTATTATAAATAAAAGGATAGTAATCAAAGCTTTAAAAAACTCCTATAACTATCCTAATTAAACATATGGCTAACTCTGCAAACTATAAATATTCTTTTAGCTCCCTTATATCTTTTATTATTATATCTGCCTCATCAAGCTCTCCTTCTAATCCAAAACCATAATCACAACCTATAGTATATATATTATTCATTTTTCCTGCCTTCATATCATGATGTCTATCTCCTACAATCACCATATTTTTAGGATACTTTGTCATAACCTTTGCTAAAAACTCATATTTAGGTATGTATTCATACTGCTGTGCACAAGCTAGTTCTTCAAAGTATTTATCTAAATTAAAAGCTTCATTATGCATGTCTTTATAATAATGGCTGCAGTTACTTACAAACACCAAACGATATCCTTTTGATTTTAAATATTCTAATGTTTCTAAAGCTCCTTCATATAAAGCCGCTTTTTTCTGCTCAACTAATGATTTCATTTCTGCTCCAACCATTTTTCTAGCTTTAGTCTGCATTTCTTTAGAAAGCTCTGGCATAAATTTTGCCCACATATCTATACTGTTAAAGCCAAGCCAATATTTAATCTCTTCATCTTTTAAGTCTCTAGGCTCTGCTAATCCCTCTTCTACCAAATATGAATATGCTTTGTTTAAAGCTGGCTTATAAATATTCATGCTGTCATGAAGTGTTCCATCATAATCAAAGAAAATTGTTTTTACGTTTTTGAAAATATCCATATATTTCTTCCTTTCCGTAAAGTAATAAACTGACTGTAAATATACAGTCAGTTTATATTATACTAAAATTGTTTTAATATATTAGCCATTTCAATAGCAGTTATTGCAGATTCATATCCTTTATTTCCTGCTTTAGTTCCTGCTCTTTCAATTGCTTGTTCTATAGTATCTGTAGTAAGCACTCCAAATATTACAGGAACCTCTGTTTCTAAACCTACATGTGCAATTCCCTTTGATACTTCGCTAGATACATACTCAAAATGAGCAGTAGCTCCTTTGATAACAGCTCCTAAGCATATAACTCCATCATATTTACTAGACTTAGCCATTTTCTTTGCAACTAGAGGTATTTCAAAAGCTCCTGGTACCCATGTAAGCTCTATATCTTCCTCTTTAACTCCATGACGTTTTAAGGCATCTAATGCACCATCTAATAATTTACTTCCTATAAATTCATTAAATCTTCCTAATACTATTCCAAATTTTAAACCTTCTCCAATTAAATTTCCTTCATAAACTCTCATCTTACTCTTCCTCCTCTAATTTGTCGAAACATAACATATGCTCCATTTTTTCTTTTTTAGTTTTTAAATAAAATATATTTGATTTATTAAATTCCATTTCAATAGGCACTCTTTCAACTATCTCTATTCCATAGCCTGTTATTCCTGACACTTTTTTAGGATTATTAGTCATAAGTCTTACTTCTTTAACTCCAAGATTTTCAAGTATTTGTGCTCCAATTCCATAGTCTCTTAAATCTGGTGCAAAACCTAATGCTACATTAGCTTCTACAGTATCCATACCTTGGTCCTGAAGTGCATAAGCTTTTATCTTATTAACAAGACCTATTCCTCTTCCTTCTTGTCTCATATACAGAAGAATTCCTCTTCCTTCTTTATTAATTGCAGTCAAAGCCGCAGCTAACTGATCCCCACAGTCACATCTTAGAGAACCTAACACATCTCCTGTTAAACATTCTGAATGTACTCTGATTAGCACAGGATCTCCATTTTCTACATCACCTTTAACTAAAGCAACATGTTCTTTTCCAGTTAATTTTTCTCTGTACCCTACTATTTTGAATTCTCCATATTTTGTAGGTAAATTTGCTTCTCCTTCTCTTTCTATTAAGGTTTCATTTTTTCTTCTATAAGCAATCAAATCAGCAATAGTTACAATCTTTAAATCGTGTTCTTTAACATATTTCATAAGTTCTGGAACTCTTGCCATAGTTCCATCTTCACTCATTATTTCACATATAACTCCTGCTGGCTTAAGTCCTGCTAACTTTGCAAGGTCTACAGCAGCCTCAGTATGTCCTGCTCTTTTTAAAACTCCACCTTCTCTAGCTTGAAGTGGAAATATATGACCTGGTCTTTGGAAATCTTCTGGTTTTGCATCTTCCTCTACAGCCTTTAAAACTGTCATTGCTCTTTCATGAGCTGAAATTCCTGTAGTTGTTCCTACAGCATCTATAGATACTGTAAAAGCAGTTCCTTTTGCATCTGTATTGTTAGATACCATTTGATTTAAATCTAGCTTACTTAATCTTTCCCCTGTCATAGGCATGCATATTAATCCTCGTCCGTACTTAGCCATAAAGTTTATAGCTTCTGGAGTGGCTTTTTCAGCAGCCATCAATAAATCGCCTTCATTTTCTCTGTCCTCATCATCTACAACAACTACTATTTTCCCATTTTTCACATCTTCTATTGCTTCTTCTATAGTATTAAATCTAATTTCTTCCATTTTTACACACTCCCCTTATAAAAATCCATTTTCTTTTAAAAAATTCATATCAATTGAACTTTTAGGTTTTTCCTCTTCTTCACTATGTCCTAAAAGCTTCGCAACATATTTCCCAATCATGTCACATTCTAAATTAACCGTATCTCCTACCTTCTTTTTTAAAAGTGTAGTTTCATCCTTAGTATGAGGAATTATAGAAACTTTAAAAATTTCATTGTCCACATAAGCTACTGTTAAACTTACTCCATCAATAGCTATTGATCCCTTCATAACTATGTATTTAAGAATGTTACTAGAAGCTCCTATACTTACCCATGTAGCATTATCCTCTTCTTCAAATTTCTTTATTGCACCAACCCCATCAATATGACCACTAACTAAGTGTCCTCCTAATCTGTCTCCTACCCTTAAAGCTCTTTCTAAATTAACTTTGTCACCTTTTTTTAAGTTATCTAAACTACTTCTTCTCATAGTTTCTGCCATAACATCTACCACAAAACTGTTCTTGCTAAACTCTGTTACAGTAAGACATACACCATTGGTACTTATGCTGTCTCCAAGCTTTACACCCGCAAGAACCTTCTCTGCCTTTATTTTTATCTTTGCAGATTTTACCCCTTTGGTTACTGTATCAATTGTTCCTATTTCCTCAACTAGTCCTGTAAACAACTTTTCTACTCACCCCTTTTTATATAAGCTTCTATCATCACATCTTCTCCAAATCTTGATACTTTCATATTTCCAAAAGTAATAGCATCTCTCATGTATTCTCTACCATTTCCTCCTACAGGAGTTTTGGCTTTTTCCCCTCCAACAATTTTAGGAGCTATAAAAGAAATTACCTTATCTACAATACCTTCATCTAAAGCTGAATAATTAAGAGTACTTCCTCCTTCTAACAAAACACTATCTATATCTCTTTCTCCTAATTCTTTCATCAAATGCTTAAGATCAACTCTACCATTCTTGGTAGGTGTTATTATTACCTCTGCTCCTTTTTTCTCTATCTCCTTGATTTTCTCTTTGCTTGCCCTCTCAGTAACTACAACAATAGTTTTTGCTTCTGAATTAAGATTTAAAACTTTTGCTTCTAGTGATATTCTTCCACTGCTGTCTACAATTACTCTAATTGGATCAGCACCTTCTTTTTCTTCTAACCTAGTAGTAAGTTTAGGGTCATCTGCCAAAACAGTTCCGATACCCACCATTATTGCAGATACTCTATTTCTTATTTGATGCACATACTTTCTAGATAATTCATTTGTAATCCATTTTGAATCACCAGTATAGGCAGCTATCTTTCCATCTAAGGTCATAGCAGTTTTCATTATGCCAAAAGGAAGCTTTGTAGTTATATATTTTATAAAAATATCATTAAGCTCTTTTACTTCATCTTCAAGAACACCACATGTTACCTTTATACCTGCTTCTTCTAATATACTTATGCCTCTTCCCGCTACCAGCGGATTAGGATCCTTCATACCAATTACTACTTCTTTTATGCCATTTTTAACAATAGCCAAGGCACAAGGTGGAGTTTTGCCATAATGAGAACATGGCTCTAAAGTAACATACATCTTTGCACCATTAACATCTTCTACGGCATTTCTAAAAGCATTTACTTCTGCATGAGGTCCTCCATAAAATTCATGGTAGCCTTCTCCGATTATTTTATTATCTTTAACGATAACGGCACCAACTAAAGGGTTAGGCTTAGTATATCCTTCTCCTCTTTTAGCTAACTCAATAGCTCTTTTCATATATTCTTGGTCCATTAAATCACCTCGAATTTTATAAAATTAATTTATATTAAATTTTAGATTTCAATAACTTTAACTTAAGGGATTTTTTGATGGAAGAAAATTTAATTGATTATTAGATATGATGCCCTTATGAGAATTAAAAATGTGTGGGCATATATATTAACACCTATGAATTGAAATTATTAACTTATCCGCAACATTAATCCAAAAACAAAAGCCCTGAAAATTATATTTTCAGGGCTTAATTATACAAATTAACTGCATGTGAATAAATCAACAATAATTCACATTGATATCAGTATACAAAATCCATTAATCCATTCTACCATCCAGACTTTACTGTCGGTACTGGAATCTCACCAGATCAACAACAATACAACTTGTACTATTGCTCGCGGACTATAACCGCCGGTCGGGAATTTCACCCTGCCCTGAAGGATTAAAGCTATCCTTTATTAAGTTTTAAAATGTTTACACGTAAAGAATATCACTTCTTCAACTTTATGTCAATATGAATTGTTAAAAAATTCTCTAAAGTTGTTCTTGGAAATATTCTACATCTTTGTCTCCTGTACCATTCTTATTAATTTTCTTTCTTATCTCACCATTTCCCATTCCAGTATCAAAATACTCTTTATAATAAATCCACTCTCCTGATACATTTATATCTGTTGAAAATACATTACGCAGCTTTGTTTTTTGTGTTCCATCTATTTGCATCTTATATAGTGTTGCACATTCCATAGTTGAATATCCTGTTGACATTTTAATTGGATCTGAGTCGTTTGAATAATATATCCATCCATCATTAACATTTAAACAAAATGCAGAATCATCAGATACTTTTATATCCTTACTGCCATCTAGAGAAACTTTATAAATTTTATTATTATCAGAATGATTTATATAATAAACTTCATTTCCTACTGTGTTTATATGATATCCTTCATTCTTTGTAAGCTGAATCTTATTTGTACCATCTGTCTTAATTTTATATATACTTCCTACGTATCTTGCTCTAAGATTCTTAAAATACTCATTATCTATTGTATTATATATAATCCAATTTCCACTTAAATTAATTTCTGTAACTTCATCATCACAAAGCTTAACTTTATTGCTTCCATCTAAAGCTGCTTTATATAATTTATTTTCATCTGAACGATTCACATAATATATACTGTCTCCTGTAATAACACAACTTTCTGCATTATCTAATACTTTTGTATCACCTGTACCATCTGTTTTTACCTTATATAAATTATTTTGCCAATCTTTTTCGCCAGACTCAAATAATTCATAATATAACCAATCGCCTACAATATTTAAATTTGATGCATAATACATCTTTTTCTTATTTATTTTTGTTAACCCTGTACCATCTTTTTTCATTTTGTATAAATCTGCTACATCCCAATATTGACTTGAAGTAAAATAAAGAAAATCGTCTTTTTCTGTAACCCAGCCTTGGTTTACAGTATTACCTGATGTATTCCCTAATTCAATATTTGAATTTTCAGGTATATCAATATCATTTTTAATATCAAACTTAAAATCTACTTTTTTATTTAACTTTTTATTGTTTTTAGAATAAATTTTATCTTCTATTGTTAAAACATAGTTCTCGCCTTTTTTATATCCATTTACAGGTGATTTAACTAAAATAGCTTCCCCATTATCAGCCGATGTTATGGAAACCTTTACTTCATTATTTTTACTATCCTTAACTACAATGCTCTTCTTTACATTATCATTGACTTCAACTGAATCACTAAATCTAATTTTCCATGCCTTATTACTATCTACACTCTTACCATCTGGTATGTTTTTAGCTTGTACAAAAACTGGTTGAAAAGCAAACATAGCAAACATACTTACAGTAACTAAATTTCTACAATATTTTCTCATCTTTTTACCTTTACCTCCAATATTTATTATTTTATGATTACTATTTATAATTATATAATATTTTCCTGATTAATAAAACAACCTATTTCCCATATACATGGTATATTATGTATTATTCTTACAAACACTAATTTAAAGGAGGTGCCCTTATGTTAAGCATAGATAGAGCCAAGAAAATAATGCAATCCGAATCAAACATTGAGGTTATATATAATAATGTTCCTATATGGATTGAAGATATAAATGAAAAAAGAAATTCAGTACAAGTTAGAAATTTAAGAGATAATAATTGCCTGGTAGTATCATCTTCTGATTTAACTGAAACAGGAAGAATTCTTTAATTAAAAATATAAACATGGAGGTATTATTATGGAAAAATCACTTCTTACAAAAAATTTTAAAAATAATATAGATTTAATTTCAAGTAAAATACCTTCAAATTCAAATTTTATAATTAGAGATTTAATTTTAAAAGGAAATATAAAATGTGTTATTTTGTATATAAATGGTCTTTCAAACCAAGAGTATATAGAACGTGGTATAATTTATCCTCTTTTATTTAAAATAGATGAGGAATTAGATAATAGAGAAAATATTTGTTCCTATCTTACCCAAAGGTATATATCTTGTTATGATTGCAAAATAACACAAAATATAAATGATATATGTTATAGCTTAAAACATGGTAAATGTATTATATTAACAGAAAATAATGATTCCTGTATTATATGCAACACTATAGGGGGAAGTTATAGATCTATCACAGAATCAACTATAGAAACTGATATAAGAGGTGGAAAAGAATCCTTTGTTGAAAGTTTAGAAATTAATATAGCACTTATACAGCAAAAACTGAAAAATAAAAATTTCAAAATGGAAAGTTTTATTATAGGAGATGAAAGCGAAACAGATGTAGTCCTTATGTATGTAGAAAATATTATTGACCCTAAAGTATTAAATAACATAAGAGAAAAACTAAAATCCATAAAAGCTCCATATATCCCAGATGTAGGTTATTTATCTCAACATATGGAAGAATATACGTTTTGTAGTTTTGCGGAAACCAAAGTAACTGAAAAACCAGGCAAAGCTATATCAGATATGCTTCAGGGTAAAGCTGTGATAATGTTAAATGGTTCTCCTCAAGTAATTATATTACCTGCAGTTTTTATAGAATTTTTTCAAGCCTTTGAGGACTATTCAAATAGATTAGTTTTAGGTAATTTTGATAGACTTTTAAGAATTGCGGCTATTATTATTGTTTTATTACTTTCTCCTGTATATCTTACTTTATTGGAATATAACGTTAGATTTTTACCTTTACCCCTTATTAAAGTACTTATAAACTCAAGACTTGGAATACCTCTTTCTCCATTTTTAGAAGTACTGTCCATGGAACTTATAATTGAGTTTTTAAGAGAAGGGGGAATAAGACTGCCTACCCCTATAGGGCAAACGCTTGGTATAGTTGGTGGTATAGTTTTAGGAGAAGCTGCAACTAAAGCAGGGATAGTAAGTTATGTTACCCTTGTGGTGGTTGCAGTAGGAGTAATTTCAACCTTTGTTATACCTAACTATGAAATGAGTATTACTATTAGATTTTTACGATTTCCTCTAATAATTTTGGCTAAACTATTCGGTTTTTTTGGAATAATATCAGGTTTATACATTATATTTCTATCCATAGTTAGTAAGGATTCTTTTGGTATACCTTATTTTTCTCCTTTTGCCCCTTTAAGAAGCAGTGGTCTAAGAGATACTATTTTAAGAGCTCCTTTAAAAAATTTGAATTCAAAACCTAAGATTTTTAAATTTACTAAAAATAAGGAGAAAAAAAATGAATAGTAAAATAACTCAAAGGCAATATATAGCTATTATTCTAAGTTCTTTTATAGGAGTTGGAATTATGTCTCTAGCATCAGATGTATGTGAAAAAGCCCAGCAAACTGGATGGATATCTGTTTTCATAGGATGTTTATATCCTCTTATTCTCCTACTTATAACCTCTTATATAGATAACAAAATGGATCATAATGATTTTTGGGTCATAATCAAAAAACTATATGGGAAATATCTAGGTTGTATAATATTGCTTATGTTTATAATAAATTCCTTTTTCTTTCAAGCTGACATTATAGCTAGTTATAGCAATATATTAAAGAGTTCAATTTCTACCATGTTTCCTCATGTTATAATAGTATCCACAGTAGTTTTATTAAGCATAGCTAGCACTAGAAAAGGTCTTACTATAATAGGTCGCTTGTCTGAAATTTCTCTTTATTTTATAATTCCTATGGTATTTATTCCTATAGTTTATCTTCGTAGAGGAGATATTACTAATTTACAACCTTATTTTAATTCTAGTGAAACTGTTCTCTCTGCAGTTCCTAAAAGTTTATTAGCCTATAATGGAGCAGAAATATCTTTCTTTATAATTGCTTCTATATATAACAGAAAAAGCACTAAAAAATCTGCTATCGTTGCTAGTTTAACAGTTGCAGTACTATACACCTGTACAGTACTTATGACTATATACTATTTTGGATGGGAACTAACTTCACAACTTAAATTTCCCCTCCTATTTCTATTTAAACAAGTTCGCCCTCCAATTTTTTCTGATTTTACAGCTATATTTATGATAATTTGGAGTACAACTATAATGATAACTTTATCTATTGAACAATTTTTTCTTTGTTATAGTGTTTCTAAACTGTTTAACTTGAACTACAAAAAAAGTTGTGATATAGTTTTACCCTTTTTATTAATAATGTCATTAATTGCTGCAATTTACGATACATTTAGGATAAAACTAGTAGGTATTGCCTCTCCCTATCTTGCAGGATTGGTTTTTATATTTGCATTAATATCTTTTCTACTAACTTTCTTTAGAAGTAGGAGGAAAACAAACGTAAACATCTAACTTGAACTTACTAAAACTGAGGAGAAGAAACATGAATAGCAAAATAACTCAAAGACAATATACTTCTATTATTTTAAGCGCTTTTATAGGAGTTGGAATTATATCTCTAGCATCAGATGTATGTAAAAAAGCTCAGCAAACTGGATGGATATCTGTCTTCATAGGCTGTTTATATCCTCTTATTGTCCTACTTATAGCCTCTTATATAGATAACAAAATGGATCATGATGATTTTTGGAACATAATCAAAAAACTATACGGGAAATATCTAGGTTATATAATATTGCTTATGTTTATAATAGATTCCTTTTTCTTTCAAGCTGACATTATAGCTGGTTATAGTAATATACTAAAGAGCTCAATATCTGATATGTTTCCTCATATTATAATAGTATCCATAGTAATTTTATTAAGCATAACTACCACTAGAAAAGGTCTTACCATAATAGGACGTTTATGTGAATTTTGTCTTTATTTCATATTTATTATTATATTTACTCCTATAGTTTATCTTGATGGAGGATATATTACTAATTTACAGCCTTATTTTGATTCTACTGAGAAGATTATATCTGCAGTTCCTGAAAGTTTATTTGCTTATCAAGGTTCAGAAATAGCTTTCTTTATAATTGCTTCTATATCTAATAGAAAGAGTACTAAAAAATCTGGTATTTGGGCTACTTTAATGACTGCATTACTATATACCTTTACAGTATTTATGAGTATATATTATTTGGGATGGGAACTAACTTCACAGCTTAAATTCCCCGTTCTGTTTTTATTTAAACAAATGCAACCTCCAATTTTTTCTGATTTTACAGCTCTATTTATGATAATTTGGAGTACAGTTATAATAATAACTTTATCTATTGAACAATTCTTTCTTTGTTATAGTATTTCTAAAATGTTTAACTTGAACTACAAAAAAAGCTGTGATATAGTTTTACCTTTTATATTAATATTGTCATTAATTGCTGCAATTTACGATACATTTAGAATAAAAGTAGTCGATATTGTAACTCCTTATCTTGCATTATTGATTTTTATATGGGCAGTAATATCTTTTATACTAACTTTTTTAAGAGTAGGAGGAAAAACAAATGCAAAAATCTAAATTCTTGATTTTAATTTTATTTATACCTTTAGTTTTTTCTGGATGCTTTGGTTATGAACCTATAGAAAAGTTAGGAATAGTAGTTGGTATAGGAAATGATTCATACGAAGAAAAAAAGTCTCAATATTCTAGCACCTTCGAAATACTAGTGTTTAAAGGTAATAATGAGATAGATAGTGTAGCATTAGAAGGTAAAAGTAACACTATATATACTACTATCAATGAACGTCAAGTTAAAGAAAATAAATTCTTAGTTACAGGTGCAGAACAAGTTTATCTATTTAGTGAGGAAAGAGCTAGAGCTGGCGTAAAAGATGTACTTGACGCTTTCATACGAGACTTTATGAGAAATGAAAAAAGCTTTGTTGCTGTAAGCAAGCAGTCAACAAAAGAAGTGTTTTCTCTTAAAACCCCTTTTGCTATTTCTACTTCAGAAAATTTACACGGACTCTTAGAATTCGCTCATAATGCTAATTTTTTCTCTCCACATATTAACTTACTTAGATTTATGCGAATGTATACTCAGGAAGGTAGAGATATAGTTGTTCCCTATATTCAAATAAAAGAAAACATTCCACAAATTACAGGATTAGCTTTATTTAAAGGTGATAAAATGATAGTAAAAGTATCTCTAGAGGAAGCTAGCCTAATAAATTTATTAAGATCAAGTGATGGAAAAGGTTTTTTAAGTGTAACTTCTAAAAAACCTGAAGAGTATATTGACTTTAATGGTAAAAACAAAAGAAAAGTTAAAGTTTCAAAAGAAAATGGAAACTTAAAATACGATATTTTTGTTAATCTCAACGGTTACTTAACTGTCAATTCTTTAGTAGAACAAAATAAAACCTTAGCTGAACCTGAAAAAGTAGGAAAAATATTTGCAGAACAACTTGAAACTGCTCTAAATAATGAAATATCTAAAATAAAAAACAACTATAAAATAGATTGTCTAGATTTAGGTAAATATGCTGTAGCAAAGTACGGTAGAGGAAAAGGGTATGGTAGTGATGAAAGTTTTTGTAATGCTAAAATAGATGTTCATGTAAATGTAAAGGTAAATTCATCTGGAAGGAAAGTAGATAAGTAGTTAATATATCTAGATTATTGTTGAAAATAAGTTTTCTTAGTGATACCATTATTTATATTAAGTAATCCTATAGAATTTGGAGGAGAAAAATGGTATTACATGATATTATGAAATACATTGAAAGTGAATATGATATTATTAATTCTACACCTTGTGAAGTTTGTGGAGATTCATATATAGCTGAAGATTTAGAAATACATATAGTAAATGATATTCCTTATGATGTTTGCATTTGTACTTGTGCAAAATGCGGTCATGAAAAATTATTCAAATTTTGTGCTCCCTTTACAGATGAAGAACTATTACAGGAAGCAAAAAAAAGTATGCAGTAAGTATACAGTAATAAAAAAATAATGTTGCGATGCAACATTATTTTTTTATTACTTTTTTTATTTTGCATATAGTTCTATTATTTTAACAATTACATCTACAGCCTTTTCCATTGCAAAAGTAGGAATAAATTCATATTTCCCATGGAAATTATGTCCACCTGTAAATAAGTTTGGAGTTGGAAGACCCATATAAGAAAGTCTTGCTCCATCTGTACCTCCTCTTATAGGAACTACCTTTGGAACCACTTCACACTCTTCCATAGCTTTAAATGCAGTATCTACAATATGTTTTACTGGCTCAACCTTTTCCTTCATATTATAGTATTGATCCTTTAGATCTAGTTCTACAGTACCTTCTCCGTAT
Organism: Clostridium ganghwense; assembly: GCF_026735165.1. Lineage (GTDB taxonomy): Bacteria > Bacillota > Clostridia > Clostridiales > Clostridiaceae > Clostridium_H > Clostridium_H ganghwense. The sequence goes on from NZ_JAPQES010000001.1 coordinate 1,310,534, forward strand.
TTTTTATTTAAACTTTTCACTACACTAGACATTATATATTTTCTTTCTTCAAACTTATCTTTATCAAAATCTCTTATTATATAATTAAGCTTTGTTTCTTCAACTTCTCCCTTTATTGAAGTAAGGTGATAAAAGCCTTCGTATCCCTCTGTGTGACTTGGAGTTTCTTCATCTGGAAGTATGAAAATAAGTTCATTTGCAATTACCATAGAATTAATCATTTTGTTTTTTGCACTACCTGGATGAACATTTCTACCTTTTATAGTTATTTTAGCTCCAGCTGCATTAAAGTTTTCATATTCAAGCTCTCCAACAGTTCCTCCATCTACAGTATATGCAAAATCTGCATTAAATTTCTCAACATCAAAATGATCTGCACCAGCACCTATTTCTTCATCTGGCGTAAATCCAACCTTAATAGTTCCATGCTTTATTTCAGGATGGTTAATTAAATATTCTACAGCTGTCATAATTTCAGCTACTCCTGCTTTATCATCAGCTCCCAAAAGAGTTGTTCCATCTGTAGTTATTAAATCTTTTCCTACATATTCTTTAATTTCAGGAAAATCTTCAACCTTTAATACTATATTTTGTTCCTCATTAAGTACTATATCTTTTCCATCATAGTTTTCAACAATTTTAGGATTAACATCTTTTCCACTCATATCTGGTGCTGTATCCATGTGAGCTATAAATCCTATTGTAGGAATCTCTTTATCTGTATTAGCTGGAAGTGTTGCCATTACATATCCATTATCATCTACAGATACATCACTCATACCCATTTCATTTAGTTCCCTTGCTAACTCTTTAGCAAGAACTCTTTGTCCTTCTGTACTTGGAGTAACATTACTCTCCTCATCTGATTTAGTATCATATTTAACATATTTTAAAAACTTATTTACTACTGCTTCCATTTCCCACTCTCTCCTTCTCTATCATATATAGTAATCCAGTAGTGTCTACTAATAATTACTTACAATTGTAGACTTCAAAATCTTGCAACTGGTAACCTATGGAATAAAACCCCTACTATATATTATAATGTACATTTAATAATTTACAATGTACTAGCTTATCTTTTAGATATAGTAATTATTGTTTTTGCTTCCACAGATATAGGAAATGTTTGAGCTCCTATGTTAGGGTCATCAGAAGTAAATTTAATAGTTCCTGAATATTTACTATTCATTTCAACATATTTTGTTATACCTGTTTCTTCATCCACAGTTATTACACCATCTTGTGTTCCCTCAAACTCATAATTAATCTTTATATTGGCCAAAATTAGTGGTTTTGCATCTTCTTTTGTTTTTAGTTTTGATGCTACAGTTACTTCTGATATTTCATCCTTTCTTTCTTTAAGTGTATATTTACTTTCTGCTTCTATAGGATATTCTTCGGATATTTCTATTTTCTTTTCCCATGAATCTCCTACTTTAACTGGTTCATCAGGGTAAGCACCTGTAATATTTTGCACTTTCTTTCCTAAAGCATCCTTTCCAAACTGCTCCATAACAACTTTTTGTATTTCATCTCTTTGCTTCTGATTTTCTATATCTAGTTCAGTTATTATACTTTTAATCACTTCGTCTATTCCAGTTATTTCTTTTATTTTTCCATCTTCGCTTATCTTAACCGTAAATTTTTTTCCCAATAATGCAGAATATACTCTATTCAAATTATCCATATTTGCAGTAGGATCTCCTGAATTATATTCCAACGTTTGTCCATTATTTACCACATTCTTCATATTTATGGTATCAAAAGTAACTTGAACAGTCGCATTCTTATTGTTATCAACATCTGAAACCAAACATGAATAACTTATATTATATTTTGAATTTAATTCTATCGTTTTTCCATTTATTTCCTGTACAACTTTTTGATCTATTCCCGTTTCAATCCTATATGAATCACCTTTTTTTAATTTCAATGAAAATTTAACTTTCTCTTCCATGCAGCCAGTTAATAATAATATACTAGTTAAAATAAATACTATCAGAGTAATTACTTTCTTTTTCAAAACACTAATACCTCCTAACTTATATACTCTCTCTAATTATAGTGTTCCATGAATTAATAATTTTATATAACCTTCTACTATGTTTTATTTTATTAATAATGAAATTCTATATTAAAGAGAACAAATGTATATATTGCTATAAAGGCGCTTCACTTCACTAAGAAAGTCTAATTTATAATTTCCTATAAAATAAAAAAGATTTGATAAAATCTATCTTAGATTTTATCAAATCTTAATTCTTTTTATAAATGGCAGTAAATACTTTGATGTTAATCCTACGAAAAATCCTGTACCTAATGCAGCTACTATAAGAACTGGAAGATAAGTAACTATCATTGCATTTTCTATTACTAAAGCTGCAACTGTTATCTGTCCTACATTATGAAAAACTGCCCCAACAATGCTTATTCCTATAATACTTATTTCGTCTTTACCTAGTTTTTTAATTCCATACATTGCTAGAAAACTTAAAATTCCTCCAGCTATGCTGTATAAAAAACTTGATAAGCTTCCTCCCATTAATGTGGATAAAAGTATTCTCAGAACAATAATTAAAAATACATCTTTAAAATCAAACATGTATAACGCCAATACTGTAATTATATTAGTAAGACCTAATTTAGCACCTGGTGTAATAAATGGTACTGGTATCATTCTTTCAATCATATATAGGACTAAACCTTGTGCTACAAATAAAGAAATAAATGTTAACTTTTGTGTTTTTTTCATTAGTTTTCACCTCAAAAAGATACTTCATCTATATCTGATTTTTTTTCTCCCTTAATCTCCACCACAACTTTATGTGGAAGGCATACAAGAATATCTCCTGGCTCGTCCTTAAAGCCATCTTTAACACATATCTGATCTGGACAATCTGAATCTATGATTCTAACTCCACCATTTTCTATCTCTATAATATTTTCACCTAACTCGGTTTTAATGTCTATTCTATCTTTTTTCATTTCTTTAGTTAAAATTACCTTTTTGTACAAATTACCTTTTACATAAATCTCAGCATACTTTTGGGCATAATCAGCTTTTTTGCGTACTTTGAAGAAAATTCCTAACCCTACAGCTATACAAACACAAAAAACTATTATTATCTTATCAAATTTCTTCATAGAATCTACTCCTTCTAAAAGCTACAGTCTGTTAACTGTCATTAGTATTATATCGTTAAACAAATCTTTTGTACAATTAGAAATTTACATGAGCAACTATTAATGTAATTGATTTTTACTCTAAATTGACTTTTATCTATGCAAAGAGTAAAATTAGGGAGTCAATTAATGATATTTACACTATTAAATAAACATTGGAGGAATAAGATGTTTAAGTTTAAAAAAAGTTTACTGTTTATTCTAACATCACTTACTTTGGTGCTTTTACTCTCAGGTTGTACAAAAAAACAGCCAGAACCTATCTCAAAGGAAGGACTTTTCTTAGGAACATTTTGTAAGATTACCATATATGATGAAGCTTCTAGAGATATTTTAGAAAAGGCTTTTGATAGAATAGAAAAAATTGAAAACAAAATGACTATTAATAAATCTAACAGCGAAATCATAAACGTAAACTCAAAAGCTGGCTTAGATTATGTTAAAGTATCTCCAGATACTTTTTATGTAATCAAACAGGCCAAGCACTATTCTGAAATTTCTAGTGGTAAATTCGATGTTTCAATAGGTCCTATAGTAAAGCTGTGGAATATAGGAACTGACAAGGCTAGAGTACCTTCAGCTAAGGAAATAGAAGATAAAATACCTTTTGTTGATTATAAAAATATTTTACTAAATGAAAAAGAAAATAAAGTTATGTTAAAGAAAAAAGGTATGATTATAGACCTAGGTGCTATAGCAAAAGGCTATGCAGGTGATGAAGTTGAAAGAGTTTTAAAAGAAAATGGTGTTGAACACGCTATTATAAATTTAGGTGGAAATATTTTAACTTTAGGTTCAAAACCTGATAATAAAAATTGGAGGCTTGGAGTTCAAAATCCTTTTGATTCAAGAGGACAACATTTAGGAACTATTGAAGTATCAGACAAATCAGTTGTTACCTCTGGTATTTATGAAAGGTATATAGAAAAAGACGGTAAGCGATATCATCATATTTTAAGTCCTCAAAATGGATACCCTGTTGATAATTCCCTTGCAAGTGTATCTATTATATCTGATAAATCCATAGATGGAGATGCTTTATCTACTACAACTTTTGCTTTAGGCTTAGAAGATGGTTTAAAGCTAATAGACTCTATGGAAAATGTAGAGGCAATATTTGTAACAAAAGACTACGATATATATATTACACCTGGACTTAAAAATAATTTTAAAATTACTAATGAAAAATTCAAGTTAAAAAATTAAATTTTTTCAATAAAAAAAAGCGTAAGGTCTTATATTAATACCTTACGCTCTTTTATTATTACTTAGCTTCGAATTGAACTTTTGTTGCTTGTTGAAGTTGATCTCCATCATTTGACTTTATATCATTACTAATAAATAAGGTATATTTGTTTCCTGGCAAATATCCTTCTATAGGAATAATTCTAATAGCTCCTTTTTCTTTATCATAACTTACTTTAATATCAACAATAGTATCATTAGAATCAACTACAAATATATTAACTCCTTTTAATGTTTCTAAATCAATATTTTTATTAAACTTTATTGTCCAAACCTTATTAGTTTCAATCACTTTCTCTTTAGGCACATATTCCCTATGTTCTTCCACTTTTTTTCTTAATTTTTCTAAAACAGGACTTTGAAACTCATCTAACTTTTCAACATTATTAGAAATATCTTTCTTAAGTTTAGATATTCTATTAATTGTTTCAGTATATTGTTCACTATTAGTATCAAGCTTTCTTGATGGAGACTTAATTTGTTTCTGTATCGCATTAAGTCTATTATTTAGTGCATTTAACTTTCCAATAAAGCTGTATCCACTAATACTTTCTTCTTCTTCCACATCTTCTACATCATCTTCATCTTCATCTTCATCTTCTATTTCTTGCTCTTCTGATTCATTAGATTCTGTATCTTGGTTTACTACCTCTTGGTTTTCTGACTCACTAGCTTCTGTGTCTTGATTTACTACCTCTTGGTTTTCTGATTCACTAGCTTCTGTATCTTGATTTACTATCTCTTGGTTTTCTGATTCACTAGCTTCTGTGTCTTGATTTACTACCTCTTGGTTTTCTGATTCACTAGCTTCTGTATCTTGGTTTACTACCTCTTGGTTTTCTGATTCACTAGCTTCTGTGTCTTGATTTACTACCTCTTGGTTTTCTGATTCACTAGCTTCTGTATCTTGATTTACTACCTCTTGGTTTTCTGATTCACTAGCTTCTGTATCTTGATTTACTACCTCTTGGTTTTCTGATTCACTAGCTTCTGTATCTTGGTTTACTTCTTCTTGATTTTCTATTTCATCATTTTCTACTTCTTGATTGAAATATCCATCGATTCTAATAGATATTTTATTAATATCTTTTTCAATTTTATCTAATTTAATATTTATCTTTTCTAAAGTTCTGATTGATTTATCTTTCTTCTCTTTCTTATCCTTCTTATCCTTTTTATCCGGCTTACCCTTTTGGTCCTCCCTGACCTTGTCCACTTTTGGTGCTTTTTTACTTTTAACACTTCCATTGTCAATATTTGACTTTGGTTTTGCCAAAGCTATTGTTGAAGATGAAGAAATAAATATTCCTGTGACAATAGCTGACATAATTTTGTTAAATTTTTTCATACCAAACCCTCCTTGTATAATATATTATATTTTGGGATATAGCTCCCTTACTAAATTTTATCGTTTAATATATTGGAAAGTTTAATTTTTAGTGGAAATTTTAATCGTATTAAAATTCTTAATTTATTTAGATATTACATTTTTTCATGCCTTACTTTCTTAATCTCTGATTCAAAATCATTTTTTAATGTCTGTGCAATATCCGCTAAATGTTGACTTGCTCTAGCTATATCCTCCATAGCCATTTTTTGATTATTAGTGATTTCAGATCCTTCAGAAGTAACTTCTTCTATTTTCTTTACTAATTGAAGCATATCATTTGAAGCTAAATTTATTCCTTCGATTACTTCAAGTAATCTTTTAATAGCACTTTCACCTGCTTCCAAGCTCTTCTCTGTTTCTGTAGTAAACACTACTGTTTCTTTAACAACATTTATAATATCATCAATAGTTTTATTTATTTCCCCTGCAGATTCATTTGAACCTTCTGCTAATTTTCTTATTTCATCCGCTACAACTGCAAAGCCTTTACCATGTTCACCAGCTCTAGCTGCTTCAATAGAAGCATTTAAAGCAAGCAAATTGGTTTGAGAAGCAATTCCTTGTATAGTTGTTACTATACTTACAATAAGTTCTGATTTTTCTTTTAAGTCATTTATTTTTTCAACGGATGTTTTCATAGATTTATTAATAGATTGCATATTATCTATAACATCATTAGCGAATTCGGTACAGTTATTAGCCTTATTCTGAACATCAATTGCAGTATCTACTCCTTGTTTTGTTTGGTTATTAATTTCTATTGTTTGCTCATTTACTTCATTGGATAAAGCTACTACCTCTTCTGAAGATGCTGCAAGTTGTTCTGATACGGAACTTATTTGTTCGGAATTAGTTTCTACTGAGTTTATTAAATCTTTATATTGAGTATTATCCTTTATTATTTCTACTGCTCCTATCGGATTACCATCTTCATCATAAATTCCTGCATTTGATACTAAAGCAGCAATCCAATCTCCTTTTTTAGTACAAACCGCTACTGCCGCATCTTTTAAAAACTGTTTATTTAACACACATTTTTGTGTTGGACAGTCACTACATACATCTGCCTTAAATATGTCACAACATTTAATTTTTTTTGCTTCTTCCTCATTATATCCTGTCAATTCTTCCATAGCCTTTGGCCATAAAATTATATTATAATCCATATCTCTAACATAATATGGATCAGGCATAGCAGATTGTATTCCTTTCAAAATATTATTCTGTCTTTTTAATTCCAATATCTCTTTTTCTTTTGCAATCAATTCTTCTTTTAATTTTTTGTTATTAAACATACTACTTCACTTATCCCCCTTTTTTATTACATGTTTTGTCATTTGTAGACAAAGCCCATATATCTTTCCCATTTTTATTCATATTTTTACTATAATAAGTATATTATATATTAGTTTACTAATATATAGAATTAAAATCAATATATTAAAGAGTCACTTTTTGTATAAATATATTTTTTACAAAAATTTATTTATACGCTAACTATCTATATAAAATCATCTCATACAAAATAAAAAAGCTCCTGCCTTTGCAAGAACTTTTTGTGTCATAAACCTTATTTATATGCAATTAATTATATTCACTTAACGAAACAAAATTAATATTTGATTTGCTCCTGTACGCTCCATGACTCTGTAGCCTTCCTTAGAATCTGTTGCAACTCCTTCTTTATTAGGTTTACAATATCCATTAACTTGACACGTTCCATCATCCCTAATAAGGATTTGCCCAAGTAGACCTACAGCTGCCCATTCCGTTCTCTTTAATCGTGGTATATATTCCTTTGTATTATTCCATTCAGGATTTAAAACATGTTGCTTTTCTGTACGTTCTGGAATTATTATTTTTTCTTCTTTATCTTTTACTGCTGGAACAAGTACATCCTGGTATTGAACCCTACCCCATTCATCAGTTATAAATTTATCTTTCCATCTTAGTTCTCCACTATTTCCAACTACTGAAGGAGTAGCACTAGTAACTCCTAATATATAATCATCCTTCTCATTTACTTTTCGTATTTTCTTACCATCTAAGGTAACGAAATACCCAGGTTCAATAGATTTACCATCAACAGTTTCAAACATTTCTGCATAATCTGCACTACCAGGACCGGTAGTTATCGTACCATCAAAACCAGCATCTCCATTATTCAAAATTTTAGCTGCTAATCCAAACTCAGTATCAGTTGAACCATTTGCTAAAAACCAAGAATACTCTTTATTTGCTTTTCCATGTTGCCCTATAATATGAGCACCTGGAAAGAATTGTTCTATTAAGGTATCCCTACCTTCTGCATGAGAAAAATCTCCTCCTGCTGTTGTATTCCAACCTTCTGCATGGGAAGCTTCTCCACTTGCTTCTGTACTATTGCCTTCTGCATGAGCATAATATCCTTCAAAATAGGTAACATCACCAATTGTAATCACTCGCCCTGCTTTTGTATTGTAACCTTCTGCATGACAATCACTTACAAGTGCTTTTGTTGCTTCCCCTTCTGCATGAGAAGCTCCCCCTAATGCTTCTGTATTAGAACCTTCTGCATGGGAAGAACTTCCTTCTGCCTTTGTCTTATAACCTTCCGCATGGGAATTCGATCCAAATGCTTTTGTTTCTTCTCCTTCTGCATGAGAACCTCCACGCAATGCTTCTGTATTAAAACCTTCTGCATGAGAAGCACCTCCCTCTGCCTTTGTATTATAACCTTCTGCATGGGAAGAGCCTCCCTCTGCCTTTGTCCTATAACCTTCCGCATGAGAATGTTCTTCTATAGCTTCCGTAAATGAACCTTCTGCATGACAGGAAAATTTCATAGCTTTTGTTTCAAACCCTTCTGCATGAGAATCAGTTGCCTCTGCTATTGTATGAGAACCTTCTGCATGAGAAGAACTACCTTTTGCTTCTGTTCTAAAACCTTCTACATGGGAAGCTTCTCCATTTGCTTTTGTTTCATGACCTTCTGCATGAGAATAATTTCCACCGAGAACAATTTGTCCTTCTTCATCTGCTGTCAAACCTGCTGTTGTTTTGAAACCTTCTGCATGACATCCCCATGCTTCTGCTTTTGTTTCTATACCTTCTGCATGGCAACCTGCTGCCCTTGTTTTTGTCTCTACACCTTCTGCATGAGAACCCTGTCCAGATACTTCTGTTTTTTTGCCTTCTGCATGAGAATACTTTCCATTTGATGTTGTACCTCCACCTTCTGCATGAGAAGCTAAACCATTTGCTGTTGTACGAGTTAAGCTTCCTTCCTCCATTATACTAATGCCTTCTACATGTGAAACGTCTCCAATTGCTCTTGTACCTTCACCTTCTGCATGAGATTCTATTCCAATTGCTTTTGTTCCTCCGCCTTCTGAATGAGAAGCTAAGCCACTTGCTTCCGTTCCTTTACCTTCAGCATGAGAACATTCTCCTGTAGCTTGATTATTGCATCCTACCCTGCTAAAAAGATCTTTAATAATATCTGATTTCAACTTCACATCTGCCATAATACATCCCCCTTTAGATTTGCTAATAAAGTCTCTTCCTACACTCTTACTTTAGCCATGAAAATCTTATCTATATCTAAAACATCATTCGGGTTATCTTCCCCCACTGATTTACTAAATATAATGCGAGCTTTCTTAGCATTGTTTGGAATAATCTCAGTTACATCAGAGTAGGTTAACCAGGATATCTGCGTACCTGTTGTATTGTTAGCTATAAAAAGCTTTAAACCAATACCAATAGATGCACCAGTACTATTTAACCACTCTATTTCTACTATAAGATTTCCTGGATTAACGTTTACTGGTGCTTGAACAGCAAACCCAAACAAGAAATATGATTTTTCCCTTGAATTCATATTTATAGGAATATCTTGGTGCAAACTAGCAATACCAGGACCTAATCGTGCTGATGCCGTTCCCTCAAAAGCATTATTATTTGCAATTGTTACATTATTAGAAGTCCAATTAGACAATCCTCTTTCAAAACTTGGATTTTGTACAAAATTAGATTTTGCATGTTGTGTTAGGGATTGATAGCAATCCATTCAGTTTCTCCCCTTTAAGATATTTATATCTACCAACAAACTATGCACTATGCTATGGAAGTGTTATCATATATTGAGAAATTCTATTTAACAATATCTTATTATTTTATTTAAATAAGTGTTTTATTTGATTTTATGGTATAATTTCAATATTATCCTATAAGTGTATTGATTATGGTTAATTATAATATAAAATTCTTGTAATAATTTAAAAGAAAGGCATCATATTTATTATGAAATATAATTTTAAGTTGAAGTTATTAGATTCAAAAATTGAATATGTAAAAAAACTTCTATACACACTTTTAGACTATAAAAAGCCTACTGATATAGAAGTTATAAATTGTAGTCAATATTTAGACAAGCTTATAATTAAATATCAAAATTCTAAATTTAATTCTAAAAAACTTTAAAAACTAAAATAGGAAATTAAATAATTTGTTCTAAATTTATTGAATCAAAAACCATATTATTCATCTCTCTATATCCAATATATACTATCCACAAGTAAGCAAGTGTTTTAGGAATCATAAGGATTCCAACTAATCTATATGTGGTAGCAAATAATACAACTGGCAAATAACATGCAAATGATATTATGATCCCTATTCCAATCTTTTTAAATGCCTCATCCTTATACTTAACTGCTTCCTTTAAAATTAAATAAACTATTAAAACTCCCAAGATTGTAAAAGGTATATTTCTATATATTCCCCAGCTAACTGGAGCATCATATAGTGTCCATTGATTTTGAGGCATAAGGGTTAATATTATTCTTGATGCAACTAATATTCCTGCAAACACTCTAATGCCTTTATTCTCTTTTATATCAAATCTTATTTCCCAAATTTTAATAAGAATTGCATAAAATAATGTCATTGTAATGGATGTAACAAGCTTTCCAATCCCTAGAGCTGCTGCATTTGCTTCTAATCCAGTAGTTAACAAAGCATATATTCTTGGTATCAAGTGAAATGAGTCTCCAGCCCCTAATGTAAATCCCATAACTCCAAATAATTTTATAAGTTTATTGTTCTTACCAGCAGAAATCATTTTAAGTGACATGTAAAATACTACGCCTAAATAAAACACATGAAAAATTGGTTCAAAATACTTCATATAAATCATCTCCTTTAATTATTTTCGTCAAATGAACATTGTTCATTTGAGTTCATTTAAAAATCATATCTCTTTTTAGATATGATCTATTGGATTAACTCTTTTAATATACTTTCAAATAATGCATAGTCAAAGTATGGCATTTGTATCATTGAAATAAAATTCATAACAATAAAACTTGCCAATTCATATGAATTAAGTTTTTTTGTGATTTCATGACTATGATTATCTACTTCTTTTTTTAGCAAATCTTCTATGATTATAATCAGCTTATGAATATAAATGTTTTGTTTTTCTAAACCACTTTCTATATAATCAGGTGAAGAATAAAGTTCATTATTCAACCAAACCTCTCTAAATCTTTTTATAAACTCAGCAAGATTGTTGAATATACTTTTAAGCTTTACATAAAAGGTTTCCTGGGAACTCACTATGCTTTGGATATTATAAAAATATTCCTTCCAAAAATTTGTCATCATCTCTACAATTAATTCTTTTTTAGTTGGAAAATAATTGTATATTGTTCCTACTGCAATGTTACATTCCTTAGCAACTCTTCTAATACTGATGTTAGCAAATCCTTCATTGTGTAAGATTTTTTTAGCCTCATTTAAAATGAGTTCTCTAGGATTTTCAATTACTCTAGCCAATTTACCCCTCCTAAAAACGTCAAATGAACACTGTTCATTTAAATTATATCTTCAAATAATTTATCTGTCAATATTTTTGAATTTAAATTTTTCAAGAAAAAAATACCAAAAGGCATGCAAAATTACTTTTAGAGATATATAAAGTTATAATATTTCATAAAAGTAATAAATTGGTTTATAACCTTACACTTATACCTGTCAAAGTAATCTCACATGCCTAATTTTTATTTCACAAATGAATCATAATAATGACTTTTTTCTATTACTACTGGGAATTCCTTATCTCCCTTCAGTTCCTTATTTTTTTGAATTACCACATTTTTATCAATAATAACCTTTGTCAATTTAGCATTTTCTTTTATTTCAGAGTTATGCATTATAATACAATCTTCAAGCTTAGCTCCCTTATGTATTATAACATTTCTCGAAATCACACAATTTTTTACTTCTCCTTCTATTACACATCCGTTGGCTATTAAAGAGTTTGTTACTTGAGAGCTTGAAGAATACTTAGTTGGTGGTGCATCCTTTACTTTAGTATATATAGGTGCTCCATCAAAAAATAATTCTCTACAAATCTTAGGATTAAGCATGCTCATAGTTGATTTATAATAAGTCTTTGTAGAATTTATACATGTTAAATAACCTTTGAATTCATGTGCATTAATGTTTAGATCTTTAGCATTCATGTAAATATAGTCTTTTATAGATTCGCAGCATCCTGTTGAAACACATTCATTAAGAATATTTATAAGAGTTTCTTTTTTCATTATAAACATATCCATAGATATATCAGATTTATCCTTAATTCCAGTATTCTTTCCTACACTCTTAACTGCATTATTCTCGTCTATATTTAATACATTACAATCTAAAAAGTTTTTAGTACCGTCTGTTACCTTTTTATATATTATAGTTATATCCGTTCCTTCTTTTTCATAAAAATCAATAGCTTGTTTGTAATCTATATTACAAATCATGTTTGAAGAAGAAAATATAACATTTTTTTGCTTACTACGGCAAAGATATTCTATACTTTCCTTTATAAGATTTATATCGTTAGTAACAGAATTTGAACAATTAAAATTAAAGATAAATAATCCATTAATCTTTCTATCCAAATCCCAATCCTTACCTGAATCTAAGTGGTCCATCAAAGATCTTGACCTACTTTGAGTATATACACCTACATTTGTTAATCCTGCATTTACCATATTAGAAAGCACAAAATCTATTATTCTATATCTTCCCCCTATAGGAATTGCTCCTAAAGGTCTTGCACTTGTTAAGCTTTTTATATGTTCATCATTTTCATTTAAACTTATAATTCCCATATAATCATTAGTCATCACTTCACCCCCTGATTATTTGATTATAGAATTGCTTTTTATTTCCTCATCATCACCTATAAGCGTTATTTCTTCAGAATTACCTATTACACTATTTCTTCTTATAGTGACTCGTTTAGCAACTACGGATTTTCTTATAATTACGTTATCTCCAATTTTCGTATTACACATAATAACAGAATCTTCAATTATGGTATTTTTCCCTACATAAACTCCTGGGAATAAAACTGAATTATTTACAGTTCCAAACACACTGCATCCTTCAACTACAAGAGAATTATTTATTTTAGCAGTATTACCTATATATTGAGGAGGCTTTGTTGGATTAGCTGTATATATCTTCCAACTTTCATCATGGATATTCAACTGATTTTCTGGATTTAGTAAATCCATATTTGCTTCCCATAAGCTTTGAATTGTACCAACATCTTTCCAATATCCTTCAAAAGGATATGCATATAAACTAAATTCACTATTCAACATTTTTGGTATTATATTTTTACCAAAATCATGACTAGACTCTTTATCCTTAGAATCTTCTACAAGATACTTTCTTAGAATTTTCCAATTGAATATATAAACCCCCATAGAAGCTTTAGTACTCTTTGGTTTTTCTGGTTTTTCTTCAAATTCATATACTTTATTATCAGGTTCTGTATTCATAATACCAAATCTACTAGCCTCTTCTATTGGAACATCAATAACCGCAATGGTTACATCTGCTGCCTTTTCCTTATGGAATTTAAGCATTTTAGAGTAGTCCATCTTATAAATATGGTCTCCTGATAACACTAAAATATTTTCTGGATTATATCTATCAATGAAAGACATATTTTGATAGATAGCATCTGCTGTACCCATATACCAATTTCCACCATCATTTTTCATATGAGGTTGAAGAATAGTTACACCCCCATTATTCCTATCTAAATCCCAAGGACTTCCTATTCCTATGTGGGCATTTAGTCTATGTGGTTGATATTGAGTTAATACTCCAATAGTATCTATTCCTGAATTTGAACAATTACTCAAGGTAAAATCTATAATCCTGTATTTACCGCCAAAAGGTACTGCGGGTTTTGCATTTTTCTTAGTTAATACTTTTAATCTAGTACCTTGTCCACCTGCTAAAATCATCGCTAAGATTTCTTTTTTTAGCATTTTCTTCACCACCATTCATGTTAATTTCAATAAAAAAAGTATATATATGTTAATATTACAATATTTTGAAATAATGTTCAATATTAAAAACAAATTTTTATCCTTTTTTTTACAATTAATATAGTGCTAAAGATAAAATAAGCTCTCAAAGTCTTAGATGAAATTGAAAATCAATACTATCAATTCTTAATAAATCTGTAACCAATATATTCTTATTTATATATATACTGTTAATATATCCCCAAATTATGGTTTTTTTATGTGGTAAACGTCATTTTTTTCATTTTTATGATATTTTTTTACTTTTTAGGAGGTATTTATTTAATTTTGTTGAAATATACATTAAACATTTAGTAATATTATTAGTAGCGTATATAAGGATGTGGTATATTGAAAAATTCTAATCCAATTAAAAATATAATTTTGAGAAACAAAGGTTTATTAAAAATTAGTGGACCTATTCTTACACTATTGATAGGAACAGTATTTACATTAAATATATATACTATTGTTAAAATTCCAACTTTGTATTCTATATTTTATATAAGTATTCTTTACTCAACTTTTACAGGAGGACTTCTTGTTTCTCTAATTAGCGCAGCTATTACTGCTATATATTTTTATGATTTATGTTTTTTTATTTTTCCATTTAAGAATTATGAACACTTAAATTTTATTTTTCTTTTCTTATCTTTATTAAGCACTACCTTTTTGGCTAATATTTTGGATAAGCACATAAAAAGAAATAATGCTGAACTGCTAAAAAAACAAAACGAACTTCGTCTTAATCAAAACCTTTTAACAGCTATACTTAATTCAACTGGAGATGGAATACTTGTAGTATCTTTAAAAGGAAGTATACTTCACGTAAATAAGAGATTTATAGAAATGTGGGAATTACCAGAAGATTTTAGTGTAAAAAAATATGACAATGATGCACTAATAAATCTTGTTTGTAACCGATTAAAGGAACCTGATAAATTTAAAAGTAATATAAACTCTATTCGTAATACAAATAAAGAAGTAACTGACTCTTTACTATTTAAAGACAATAGAATTTTTAAACGCTACAGCACACCTTTAATTCAAAATGATAAAATCATAGGAAGAGTTTGGAGTTTTAAAGATGTTACAGAGCATAGACAAGCTCAAACTCTTCAAAAAAAAGTTGAAGAAAAACAAAAATTATTAAATGATGCAAAAAAATATAATGAACTTCAATCTGAATTCTTTGCTAATTTATCTCATGAATTTAGAACTCCTTTAAATGTTTTATATAGTTCTTTACAATTACTAACTATTTTACTTAACAATTCTTCTAAAGAAGGGTTTAAAAAAACTAGCTCAAAAATGCAAAAATATATAGGCACTATGAAACAAAATTGCTTGAGACTAATAAGACTAACTAATAACCTTATAGATATTACTAAAATTGATACTGGATATTTAGATTTAAATTTAAAAAATGAAAATATTGTAGAATTAGTAGAAAATATAAGTTTATCTATAGCAGAATTTATTGAATCTAAAGGATTAACTTTAACTTTTGATACAGATATAGAAGAAAAAATTATGGCTTGTGACTCCTATAAAATTGAACGGATATTATTAAATCTTGTTTCTAATTCCGTTAAATTCACTCCATCACCTGGAAAAATATTTATAAATGTATATGATAAAAGTGATTCTATTATTATTTCTATAAGAGATACTGGAATAGGTATTCCAAAAGACAAACAAAATATAATATTTGAACGCTTTAGGCAAATAGATAAATCTCTTACTAGAAAAAGTGAAGGAAGCGGTCTTGGTCTATCTATTGTTAAATCTCTTGTAGATATTCTTGGTGGAGAAATTACTGTTAAAAGTGAACTAAATATAGGTAGTGAATTTACTATAAAATTACCTGTAAAACTTTTAGCTGAATCATTTAGTATGCCTACTAAAGCAATTGATTATGCTGCTGCCACTAAAATAGATAATATAGAAATGGAATTTTCAGATATATATAAATAACATACTATTATGAGTAATCCTATTTAACTATTGGGTTACTCATTTTTTTATTCATAAATTAAAGCCATTTTAAAATTTCACAATTTCATCACACTTATAACATAATCTTATCAAAATACTTTATTATCATTTTATTATAGGCTCTGTTTTAAAAGAATGTAAACAACATTCCTTTAAAACTTCCATTAGTAGCTTAAGGCTGTGTTTTAAATTGTTGAGTTCATTATAATGAGAGGTTACAATTCTTATTTAGTTTAACTCATGAAGCGTTAAGAAATTTCCTTGTTTGAGCTATGTGAGTTAGGAAATTTTAGCTGCATTAGTTATACTAAATTTAGAATTGTCTTCGATATTATACGAAATCAACAATTTCTTAAAACATAGCCTAATTATAAAAGGTATTTAGGAGGTATTAAAAATGAAAAATAAATTAAAATGGATAATATCAATATTTTTCTTGATTTTTGCACCTTTTGCAGCAGTAATGCATCAAATTAAAGGGGGAGGTCCTGACGGTTCTGCTTCTGTAGATGCACTATGTCCCTTTGGCGGATTAGAAACTTTACCTACTCTTTTTAAAGATGGAACATACATGAATAGAGTAACACCATCAGCATTTATATTATTAATAGCAGTAGTTATTTTAACCTTTGTTTTAGGTAGAGCCTTCTGTGGATATATATGTCCTCTTGGAACTATTCAAAGCTTAATTACAAAACTAGGTAAAAGACTTAATATCAAGCAAATTAAAATAAATAAAAGTGTAGATAAGATTTTAAGATATGCTAAATACGTTGTATTATTCGTAGTATTATTTACAACATATAAAGCTGGAGAACTGGTTATAAGAACATACGACCCTTGGGCAGCATTTATGCATTTAAGTGCTGGTACCGAAATATTTGAAGAATTCTTGATAGGTCTTATTATATTAATAGCACTTTTAATATCATCACTATTCATTGAGAGAGCTTGGTGTAGATATTTCTGTCCTCTTGGAGCAGCATTAGCTATAACATCTCCTCTTAGAATATTTAAAATTAGAAAGAATACGTCTACTTGTGTAAATTGCAAAGCATGTACCCGAAGCTGTCCTATGGGACTTGATGTTCACTCTGAAAAATCTGTTTCAAGCACTGAATGTATATCCTGTGGAGAATGTATAACAAGGTGTCCAGTAGATAAAACTCTTGAAATGAAAAAAGGTAACACTTCATTATCTATAAATAAAATGGGTATTGTTGTTATCACAGTTTTAGCCTTAGTTGTAGGAAGTAATGCTGCAATAGGTAATTTTCAAACTTCTCTATCTAATAAAGAAACCCTTACTCAAAATGGTATATTAAACTCTGACAACATAAAAGGATATATGACTTTAAATGATGTTGCTGAAGAATTTAATATTGATGTAAAATTTCTATTGGAAAAATGTAATTTGCCTGAAGATACTGATGTGAATAAATCTATGAAAGAGTTAAAAAATGATTTAGCTGAGAAGGGAATAGAGTTCGAAACCTCTAATTTACGTGAAATAGTAAAAGAGCTTCTTGAATAAAGAAACTATAAAAAAAAGCTAGGCTTAATGCCTAGCTATGCTTTTTTAACAACTTGAGATTTTAATTTCATAGCTCCAAAACCATCAATTTTACAATCAATATCATGATCTCCATCAACCAAACGTATATTTTTTACTTTTGTACCTATTTTTATGACTAATGAAGTTCCTTTTACTTTAAGGTCTTTGATTACTGTTACAGTATCACCATCGTTTAAAACATTTCCATTTGCATCTTTGATAATCTTTTTATCTTCACTATTTTCGCTTTCTGCTTCTAAAGTCCATTCATGAGCACATTCTGGACAAACAAAAAGATTTCCATCTTCGTAAGTGTATTCTGAATTACATTTTGGGCAATTTGGTAAATCAAACATAAATTCATTTCCTCCATTCGTTATTGTTAATTCTAATATATAAAAATTATTTTTAATTTCCTTTTTACAACTCCGTAAGAATAGTAATTAATAACTTGAATTTTACAAAAACATATAGGAATTATTATAGGCTTATATACTATCATAGTCTTCTCATATTGACAAGCATTCCTCCAAGCTCTCCTTGAGTTCCTATATATTTTCAAAGTTAAATTTTGTTATTGACAAAGTAATTTTTTTTACTTATGATATAAAAGAATTTAAAGAAGAATATTAATTAAAATTAAATATATGAGATATTTTTTAAATATCTAAGTGTCGAACCTCCACTTCAAAAAAACTCAAAGTGGAGGTTCTTTTTTTTTGCTAATTAATTAGATTGCTAATTAATATATAAAATATTTTAAGAAGGGAGTTTCTACATGTCATTTAGTTTAATCAAAGACTATAGAAATAATAAAAAATTTTATAAGAATTTACTTGTAATAACTTTACCAATAGTTTTACAAAACTTAATAGCATCATCACTTAATATGTTGGATACTATGATGATAGGTAAAGTTGGAGAAGTAGAGCTTGCCTCTGTTGGTATTGCAAATCAATACTACTTCTTATTTACTTTATTTTCATTTGGTATAGGTAGTGGCTGTGGAGTATTAGTTGCACAGCTTTGGGGTAAAAATGATAAAGATAATATAAAAAAGGTTTTAAGTAAATCTTTAGCTATAGGTTTATTTATATCACTAATCTTTGTATTTATAGGTCTTATGATACCTGAAAAAATAATGGGATTATTCAATAAGGATGTATCCGTTATTTCTATAGGTAGTGAATACATGAAAATAACAGTTATAAGTTATATATTTACAGGTATTACTTTTGTTTTTGCTGCTGCACTTAGAAGCGTTGAAAATTCTAAATTACCTATGTTTGCAAGTTTATTGGGTCTTATTGTAAATGCAATATTAAACTATGTTCTTATATTTGGCAACTTTGGAATGCCTGAACTTAAAACTCAAGGTGCTGCAATAGCAACTCTTATTGCACGAATATGCGAGTGTAGTATGATATTATTTTCAGTATACTTTAAAGACAAAGTATTAAACACTAAAGTAAGTGATTTAAGAGGATTATCTAAAAAGCTAACTAAGACATTATCAACTGTAACTATACCAATAGTTTTAAATGAGGCTTGTTGGGGACTTGGTAACGTAACATACATTGCAATATATGCAAGAATAAGTACTCGCGCAGCTGCATCAATGCAAATATGTTCAACTATAATGAATTTATTTATGATATTTGCTTTTGGACTTGCTTATGCTGCATTAGCTATAATAGGAAATGAAATAGGTGCTAATAGAGAAGATGTAGCCATAGAGTCATCTAAGAAAATAGCTCGGTTATCTTTATTAATATCTTTGGTTTTAGGCATTATACTTTTCCTATTAGCCAAACCTATAATTTCTTTCTTTAATGTATCAACTGAAGTTAAGTTAGCTTCAACTTATATACTATATGTATATTCACTAATTATGGTTGTTAGGGTTTATAATATGGTTATGATAGTTGGAATACTTAGAGGTGGCGGAGATGCTACTTATGGTTCTATACTTCAAGGAGCTACACTTTGGTGCATAGGTATACCTCTAGCTTTTATAGCTGCATTTGTGCTGCACTTACCAGTATATTTTGTTGTTGCATTTACTGCAGTTGAAGAGATTATAAAAGTTTTCTTTATGATAAAAAGATTTAAGTCATTTAAATGGATAAGAAATATGGTAAATGATACTTCTGATGAAGTACGTGCAATAGCGTGAACTCTCCCCCATTTCATTCGTTGAAGTGGGGGATTCGTATAGAAGATTGATAGTCTAAGCTAGACTTATTCTAACAGGCGTATCCACTTCACCACTACTGTATAGTGCATCTAAGCACACAACTTTGACTTTAATTTTTCTCTACTACTTATTCCACTCTCTTTAAATATCTTAATATTGTAATACCCTCTTGCACTGTACATTCATCTAAGTGCAATTTTATAGTTGGATTATTTCCAAGGAACAATGGTCTTCCTTTTCCCAAAATTATTGGTATAATACCGATAATATATTCATCAACTATATCTGCTTTTATAAAAGAATCCGTAAGACCAGCCCCTCCAAACAGCCAAATATCCTTACCTTCTTCCTTTTGTAATTTCTGAATTTCGCTGCAAATATCACCACTTATAAATTCTACGTTATCGTAATTATCCATATTATTAGAAGTTGCTACAAAAAATTTCTTAGATTCAAAGTCTTCTATATTTTCTATACCGCAGTCTTTATAGGCATTTTTTCCCATAACAATCGTATCTACGCTATCAACGAATTCTGGAAAGCTAAAGACTTTCTCTGTATTTAAACTAGTATCACCATCTCCTTTTATCCAATCATAACCACCATTTTCATCAGCAATATATCCATCTAAACTAATTGCTAAATTAAGAATTATTTTTCTACTCATTATATTTCCTCCTACTTATTCATTGATTTTTCTATGCTGCATATGTAGTATAATACATATAACCTGACATCTTATGTCATATATGAAAGGGGATTTTCATGAGAGCTGATAGATTATTGTCTATTATATCCTTATTACAACTTCACAAAAAAATCACGGCTAGGGATTTAGCCCAAAAATTAGAAGTTTCAGTTCGAACTATATATCGAGATATTGATGCATTAACCTCTATTGGAGTACCAATAATTACTGATCAAGGACATGATGGTGGTATTAAACTTCTTGGGGATTATAAGAGTGATTTAACAGGACTTAATGATAAAGAACTACAATACTTATTTTTACCACCCCCACAAAAAATATTAAATGATCTAAATATTCAATCACTCTCACATCACTCATTGTTGAAACTCATTGGCTCAACATCGAAACAGCAGCTCAATCTTATAGAAAACTTGCAAAACTACATCTATATTGATATGTATTCTTGGAACAAAACGAGTGAAACTGATTGTTTCATTCTAGGTCAACTCCAAAAATCTATATGGGGCACGCGTGAAATTAACATATGTTACTCAAAGTCTACAGGAGATAAAATTATTGAGCTAAAACCTCTCGGTTTAGTCAATAAGAAGGGGATCTGGTATTTAATTGCAATTGATAATATCATCAAGACCTACAAAATTTCTATGATAAAATCTTTAACCATCCTAGATAAAGAATTTGATAGGCCTCAAGATTTTAATCTTAAAGAATACTGGACTGAATCAACACAAAAATTTATTAAGTCTATTCCAAAATACCAGATCTCAATTAAAACAACTGTAGAAACACTCGATCATATTAAAAGTAGAATGTTTATAAACATTATTGAATGTACGTCTACAGGGAATGACATACAGCTTATACTCGAATTCAATGCAAAATGGCAAGCTGTCGAATTTGTTCTTGGATACGGTCATAATGTACAGCTTATATCACCTGAAGAAGTGAAAACTGAGGTCATTAAAGTTGCACATGAGATCATTGAAATGTATAAATAGAACCATTGGCAGTTAGTGAAATAAAAAAATAGCATAGGTCACTTGGACATTGATACAACCAAGTTTGACCTATTGTTTTCCCGGCCTGTATATATAGTTAATAATTATGTAACTTTACTTGATTTCGACCTTCTGTCTTAGCCTTATACAGTGCCTCATCTGTCAACTCAATAAATGTCTTTAAATCATTATTAGAAAATCGATTTAATATACAAACTCCAATACTAACTGTAACATAATTAGATATGTTTGAAGAGCTGTTAGGGATTTTTAAATTCTCAATGCCTTTTCTAACTTGTTCTGCTAAAAACAAAGCTGTATCTTGATCAGTATTCTTCAATACCGCAAGAAATTCTTCGCCACCATAGCGCGCAACAAAATCAATTTCTTTTCTTAGCATTTCTTTTATAGTCCGAGCAACTGTTTTTAAACAATCATCACCGGCAGGGTGTCCATACGTATCATTGTAGCCTTTAAAATGATCAATATCTATCAGTAAAAGTGCTAATGGCTCTTTATATTCTAATGATTTAGGCCATACTTGTTCTAAATATTCGTCCAATTTTCTTCTATTGAATAAACCTGTAAGACTATCTTGATTGGATAATAATTCCAATTGACGTGTTCTCTCTTTAACTTTCTTTTCTAACGTTGTATTTATTTCTTCTAATCGAGAATTAGATATATTTAATTCTTCCATGTAATTTTTGATTCTATAAATCATATCATTAAATATCTTTGTAAGCTCACCAATTTCATCATTTCTATTGCTTTTTATCCTAATATCAAACTCCCCACCGATAACTTTTTCCGTAGCTGTGATAAGTTGCTTTATAGGCTTCAGAATGATTCTACTATAAATAAGCGCAATTAGAGCCGATAGTGAAAATATGAAACAAAAAACTGTAAATAGACGCTTTTTCATTAGTTCAATGGGTTCAGTGATTTCATCAATATAAACCCCACTACAAAGATACCAGTCCATAGGTTCATAATATTTATAGATTACTATTTTATCTTTATATCCTTCTTCACCTGGATTTTTCCATGGATAAATAATACTACCATTTTTCTTTTGTATAATCTCTTGTATGAAGTAATTTCCTTCTGTATCAACAAAATTATAAATACTTACTCCTTCTTGTTTAGGATGTATAATCAACTCTCCTGATGAATTCATGACGTGCATATATCCTGTTTTTCCAATTGTAACAGAGAGAATATTATCTTTAAAGTCATTAGTATTAACAAGGTTTATGAACTCTGACTTATAGGATGAAATTGAAATAATATAGTCCCACGGTTCAAAATACGTCATATACAGTACTTTATCTGGCTTTCTTTCATCGCCAGGATTCTTCCATAAATATTCGATATAACCTTCTTTTTTTTCAATTTGTCTTTTTATAAAATCATAACTCGAAACATCTACTCCCTTTAACACAGGATGATCTATTAAGACTCCAGTAGAATCTACAATATAAATATATCCTGTTTCACCAATACTTTGGCTTCCAAGAATGCTTTCAATAGCTTGCTTTGCTTCTAATTCAGATAATTCTCCCTTTATGAACTTCTCATAATATAGTTCAACAATATTTTTATTTTTTTCTGCAATCGCTCTAAGATGATTTTTAATAGATGCATTGACTGACGAATCAATTAGATTATATGTTGATTCTGTCAATGTTTGAAGATTGTTCATCACCAAATTATTATTTAGCTTTGATGTCATACTATAGCTAATAACCTCTGTTAATACTGTACAGATAATTACCAGTGACATAAGCAATAACATTATCTGTTTTGAAAATCCTAACTTTCTCATTTAATCACCTCAGTTTCATTACATAATTTTCCACATTATCTAATATATTTAAAACTTCAACTAATGAGATGTTTATAACTACTAATTGTTTTTGTTAAATATACATAATCTTGCTCACTCTCTCTATTTATACAACTTATTTTTTAAGTAAAGCCTTTAGATAAATATCGACAATAGTATTTAAAAACTTTAATCTAAAAACTGTACTTACTACTAATATATTTTGCTAAAAAGATTTAAAAAATCATCAAAATATTAGCTAAAGACATAAAAAAGGAGCTGAACCTCAAAATGATTTAAAAATCATTTTGAGACAGCCCCCTTTTATTATAGACTTATAGATTTTTTTTCATTAATAAAGTGTATTTTAATTCTCTATAGAATGGAATTTCAACGAAACCTCGTTTTTTATGAAATTCAATGGTTTTAGGATACTTTAAGGATTCTATATATATTTCCTTTTCTCCTATAGTTCTAAGAAATTTCTCCCGTAGATCACATATTTGCTGAGCATAACCTAATCCTCTATAATCTGATCTAATATGGAGAGTTTTTGCAAAATAGCGATTATCTTGTCTAACTACCATACCACATCCAACTATTTCATCTTGTTCATTAGTCAAATAAATTAGATATGACCTGTTTATCAAATCTAACATTGATTCAGCTGTTTTATTATGGCTTAATCTCTTCATTTCATCTTCTGAGTATGTATTATTGTTTGAATGTGCCATATTTTCATTCACTAATCTAGCTATTTGTGAAGCAAGGTCTTCCTTCTCTTTAGATATCTCTTTTGTAGTAGAATTTAAATTATTTATTGTATGAATTTTTGCCATTATAGTCACCTTCTCTTTTGAAAGCTAAATTCTTAATATTTATTTAAAGATACCAAATCTTATCTTTAAATATTTGAAAATTTCTTTTGCTACATTTATATCACAACATGATTCAATTCCTCTAAATCCTGGTGATGAATTGATTTCACATATTTTATAATGGTCTCCATCAAACAACAAATCTACTCCAGCTATTTCTAAACCTGTTACTTTACATGCCTCAGTTGCTAACCATTCAATTTCAGGTGTTAATTCATATTCTTTTACAATGCCACCATCAGAAAAATTAGCTTTAAATCCATCTTCCTGAGCTACTCGTTCCATACAAGCAACAGCACGCCCTCCAATTATTAATACTCTTAAATCTCTACCATAACTATCTTTTATAAATTCTTGTATAATAATATTAACCTTAGAATTAGTTATTTCTATTAATTGCATTAAGTCCTTAAAAGATTTTTTAGTATCTGATAAAAACACACCTTTTCCTTGAGTTCCAGACAGAGTTTTTATTACTGCTGGAAATCCAATATTTTTTTCTATTAAATCAATATTTATTGGAAATTTGGCTAACATAGTTTTAGGTACTGGGAAATTGTTTTCCGCTAATATTTGTTGTGTATACAATTTGTCCTTTACTATCTCTATAGGGTCTGATGAATTAATACACGGTACTCCTAGACGCTCTAAATGTCTAATAACAGCCAAAGCAAAATAAGTTGTTCCTGCTCCCATACGTGGAAGCACAAAATCTGGTAATGTAGTTATCTCACCATCAACGAGTATACTTTTTCTATTTTGGCTTGTAACAAACAAGTCTATTTGTTCCGGTTTCAATACTCTTAGATGTATTCCTTCCTCTTCAGCTTCTTCAACAAATCTGTTTACTTCATTTCTTTCAGATACTATTTCGGTTTCATTTTCGCTATAAATAATCCACCCTATCATTCCATTTTCTCCTCTATGTGCTATTATAATATGTTCATTCTAGATAGCCGTTAATACTTTAAACAACTCTCTAGAATTTTCACTCTCTAGTATATACAATAACCTGAAATTTATCTACATATTCTAATAGTTCTGTGGACTTTTTTTCCTATTACATTAAACTCCTAAATATACCAAATACAATCCCATTATAATCACTAGAATTCCTAAAATAGTTTTCAGAATCCTTCCTACAGCCATAGTCTTATTAGACATGCTGAGCTGCTGAACAAATCCTATGGAAGTTCCAGCAATAAGAATTAAAATTGAATGTCCTATAGAATATAGTAAAAGCATTAATCCGCCAAGAATCACATTTCCTTTTTGTGCAACAAAGGCTAATATTGCAGCAAGAACAGGGGTAGAACAAGGTGAAGATAATGCTCCTCCCAGAATTCCTAGAAAGAATGCTCCCCAAAATCCTTTTCTTCTGTTTGGCATTTTGCAAGCCTTATCACTACTACCTATTACTCCTAATAAGTGAAGTCCAACTAAAAGCATTATAACTCCAAGTACTAAATACCACCACGTACCTGTTATATTCATAAATTGACCAAGTAATGAAAATACAACTCCAAGTACAGTAAAGGTAATAACCAATCCTATCGAAAAAAACAAGGAATATTTAAAAGCTGTCTTTTTATCTTTTGCTCCCGACTCACCTACATATCCTATAACTAAAGGAAGTGTAGATAATATACATGGGCTAAAAGATGATACTATTCCTGCTAAAAAGGAAATTCCTAAGGCTATATATACATTATTTGAAATTAAATTTGAAAAATTATTTAAAAGCTCACTCATCATTCTACTCCCATAGCCTTTAACACTTTAGATATTTCTTCTTCTGACATGTATCCTTCTTGTCTTAAAAAAGTTTCTCCATTTTCATCCATGAAAATCATAGTAGGCACAACTCTTACTGAATATTTTTGTGCATACTCTATAGCCTTTTCTTGTATTTTCTCATCATCTAAATGTACAACTCCAACTACAACCTTATCTTTATACTTTTTATCTATGCTTTCCATGATAGGATACATTTTTACGCATACAGGACAAGTTGTTGTAGATAGCTCCATAACTACAGGCTTTTTAAGTTCTCCTTTTTCCACTTGTATTATATTTTCTAAATTGCTGCTTACTGCAGACTCTCCAGCATCTTTTTTAAAGTAAATGTTCTTACCATAATAAATACCTACAACTGCTAGTAACAAAACAACTATTATAGTAACTTTAGTCCAACTTTTCATATTAATCCCTCCAAATAATACTATTATCTAATAGTATTTTATTTATATTACATTTTTAAAAATATTTATTCTTAAATAAATACATTTTTAGTTATTTTACACACTTATATTAATATATTCAAATATAACGATATTAATATTACTTTCCACTTTTAATTATCAGCTCTAAACTGTGTGGAATTTTAATAAAAAAAACTCCACACATATCCTACCTAACTATATTAATCTAATCTCTCACTCATATTCTTTATTTCATCCTTAATCATATTTTCAACAATATTAAGAAGCTGTATAACTCTTTCATCTTTTATACTATACATTATCTTAAGTCCATCTTTTTCTGACTTTAGGATTCCTGCATCCCTTAATATTTTTAGATGCTGAGATAAATTAGATTGAGTAAACTCTACATTCTCATTTAACTCACATACACATAATTGTCCTGGTATAAGACTTCTTACAATTTTTATTCTTATAGGATGAGCTAAAGCTTTAAATATTTTCACATACATATCATCAATTGCCATATTACAACACCTCTTTTTACTCTTTGGTTTATATTTCTCTTATAAATTCTATAATTAATATATATTTATTATATATTAATTGAATTTATTTTTATACACTTATAGAAAAATAGGATGGGCTCTTATCAAGCTCATCCTATGTCTCTATATTACAAAATTAAATAAATATCCTGTAAATACTATTCCAGTTCCAACTATAGCTATAAATATAGCCAATAGCTTTGGTTTTAATACTTGTTTTAATAAAATCATTTCTGGTATGCTTAGGGCTGTTACTGCCATCATGAATGAAAGAGCTGTTCCCATAGCAACTCCTGCTCTTGTAAGTTCGCTAACAAGAGGAATAACTCCAGCTGCATTTGAGTATAGTGGAATTCCAAAGGCAACTCCTATGAATACAGCAAATGGATTATCTTTACCTGCGTATTGAGCAAGTGCACCACTTGGTATCCATCCATGCATTACTCCACCTATTCCAATACCTATTATTACGTATATCCAAATCTTCTTTATTAAATCTCTTGTAAATATCCATGAATCTTTTAATCTTTCTTGAATTGTAGGATCTGGCATATCCATATCAACATTTCCTACCTGCATTTCATAAACATATCCCTCAACATACTTTTCTAATTTAAGCTTACCTATAATCATACCACTTACTATAGCTATAACTTCTCCTGAAGCTACATATAAAAGTGCTATTTTCCATCCAAATAATCCATATAACATTCCTAGTGCTACTTCATTTACCATAGGTGCAGCTATTAAATATGAAAAAGTAACTCCTAGTGGAACTCCTGCTTCAACAAACCCGATAAAAAGCGGTACTGCTGAACATGAACAAAATGGTGTTACAATTCCAAGTAAAGCCGCTAGAATATGTCCAACAAAAGTATTTCCTTTGTTTTTAGCAAGTATCTTTCTTGTCTTTTCTGGCGGAAAGAAACTTCTAATAAAAGTAATGGCATATATTATTAGTAGTAATAATATAAATATCTTTATTGTATCAAAGAAAAAGAAATTTAAGGCACTACCTAATTTTGATGCCTTATCTATACCCATAATATTATAAACTAACCAATCTGCAAACCATTGTACTGGTGTAAACATCTAATCACATCCTCTTAAAATCTAATTTTGACAGCAACAGCCGCAGCTACCATTTTCTTGTCCATTATCTCCAACATACTCGATAGCGCCTTCTGGACACTGTTTTGAACATCCTTTGCATCCATGTACGCAACCCTCTGGATTTACTACAACCGGATGATTTTCTCTTTTTTCATAAACTCCATGACTACAAAAATCAGCACAGATTCCACACTCAACACATTTTGTAATATCTATTACTGGATACCATGTTTTTGACACTATTACTCCCCCTTAACTATATAAGCATTTTCTAATATAATTATATGCTTATGTAGTAAAAGTGTCAACAAAAATAAGAGTAAAATTCATATTTTTCACATTAATATTAAATATTTATACAAATTATTTTTATTTCTCGTCAACACAATAACAGCTCCCTGTGTTTTTACACAGAGAGCTGTTTAAAATCTCGTTCAAACTAAAAAATCTTATTTTTCATCCTCTATAAACTTTTTCACATCTTCTACAGTACATACTTTTCCAAATGATTTAACTTTTTCATTTATAACTACAGCTGGTGTTCTCATAACTCCGTATGCCATTATGTCTTTCATATTTTCTACCTTTATAACTTCTGCATCTACATTCATTTCTTTTACTGCCTGTTTAACATTATTTTCAAGCTTCTTGCAGTTTGAACATCCCATTCCTAAAACTTTAATTTGCATAATAATACCTCCATAAATTCTTTTATTAATTATATTATAATATTCTAATATAATTAATTCAATACCCATTTGTCATTTAAGAGGTATTTTTACAATAAATTCACTTCCCTTATAAATTTCAATTTTTACTTCTATACTTCCTCCGTGTATCTCTACTAAAGCTTTCGTTAATGTACTAAAAGCATGCAGGAATTATTAAAATTAATCCTGCATGCCTGTTTATTGTATTTTATGGTTTTATATTTATTTTCTTAATACTTCTTTTCTTTTAACATATTCCTCTTCACTAATTTCTCCACTAGCAAATCTTTTATTTAGTATTTCCAAGGCTAGATTATTATTTTGTTTTTTCTTTGATGATTTTACAATAAACATAATTAACAAAGCTATTGCTAAAATCCAAGCAACTCCCATAAAAATCATCCCTATTCCCATTCCTGACCACATTCCTCCGCCTGTAATAGGTCCATATCCAGGACATCCACTTAATCCTAACATCTTTATTTCTCCTTTCTAAAATAATATTTTCTATCTTATTCAATCCAATTATGTTAAATTAAAACTTAACTATTTATTAATTTCTTTTTGAATTCATATTCTTCTTCGCTGATTTCTCCGTCAATTAATCTTTTATTTAAAATTTGTATTGCCGTCTCCCCATTATTACTAGCTATATGACATTCGCTATCTTTTGTAAAATACCAAAATAGTAATATTATAATCAATGGCACAAACATCATTCTTACCACTCCTCATTTATTTTCTTTGATTTGTATTTATTATATTTTATAAATGTGAAGAAATTTTGTAGATTTCTTAAAAAATATTAAATAATAATACCTTCTATGCTTTTAACATAGAAGGTATTATTTTATTCTTCATTAATATTGCCTTTTTTAGCTTTTTTAACTGCATCTTCTATAGCCTTGATTAATCTTGCACTTGTACTTGTGTTTGTATCTCCAGATACTGCATCTACGGATTGTGCTGATATGATTTTCTTTGGTATTACTTGGAATGGTACTTTAGAGTATTCCTTTGATTCTTTGTGTTTTACTATTTCAATAGAAGTTATTTTATCATTTTTTATAGTCACTTTAACTGTAAGTTCTGGGCGACGACCTACTGATACTCCAGTATAGATTCCATCGTTATACATTTTATTTTCTATCTTATCTAAATTATTAGTTTCTTGTTTAATATCTTGTTTAGAAGCACTTTCTTCTCTAACATTTCCACTGCCTTCTTTAATACTCTTTTGGACTTGCACTTCTTGTTTTGCCTCAACTTGTATATCGTTTATATATTTGTATGAATATATAGACGTAAACACTGTAAGTCCTACTAACATATAAACTATAGGATGAATTTTTTGTTTTAAAATATCAATTTTAAAATTACTTTTAGAACAATTCCTTACACATTTTAAGCATCCTATGCACTCTCCACTTTTTATTACATTTAACTGAGATGTATTTATTCCCATAGGACAGTTTGTCGTACATAATCTGCAACTTCCACAAGTATTATCATTTCTAACAAGTTTTATAAACTTAATTTTAGATAATAAAGCTTGTACCGTTCCAAGAGGACATAACCATCCACAAAAAAATCTTCCTAAAACTAATGATAAAAAAATTATTATCAAACATTTAAAATAATTATCATTCTTTTAAAATTATCATCTCAAGTATTTATAAAAAAAATGGAGCCTAAGCTCCATTTATCATTTATGCTCTTCCAGTTCTTATAATCTCAGCAAATTCTTTTGGAAGCCCTGCGTCTTCTATAGCTTTTGCCGTTTTTTCAAAATCATATGGAACTTCTATAGTATCTACTATAACATTCGCTTTGCTAATATCTATGATTACATAGTTAGCATGAGGATTACCTGTTTTTGATTTTCCAACACTACCTGCATTAACAAGTATTTTATCTCCATACATTTTGTAATATGGTTTATGCGTATGACCACACACTAAAATATCTTCTGTAAAGTATTCCATAACTTCTTTTGCTTCTTCTGAATTTTCTTTTAAATATTCATTAATCCTTCTTGTACTACCATGAACAAAAGTAATCTCTTTTTCTCCAAAAGTTAATTTCATTTCCTTTGGAAGCTCTCTTAAATATTTTCTGTTTTTTTCACTGGTATTTTCTATAGTCCAGCTTAAAGAAGTTGTTGCATTTTCTGCATCTCTAGGATCTGGATAGTCACATCCGCAGACGATTCTTATATTTCCTACAGCATCATCATAGTTACCCATAATTGTAAGTATGTTTTCTTTTCTAATTAAATCAATTACTTCATTTGGGAAAGGACAGTATCCTACTAAATCTCCAACACATACTGTTAGGTCAATATTTCTGTTGTTTATATCCTTTATAACTTCCTGTAGAGCATAAACATTACTGTGTATGTCTGATATTACTGCTATTTTCATACATATCTCCTCCATACTTTTATACTTTATTCTTGTGGAAACCAGTCCCTTGTTTTATTTGCTATCTTAACTAAAGCAATCATAACAGGAACTTCCACCAAAACTCCTACTACTGTAGCCATTGCTGCACCTGATTTTAATCCAAATAATGAGATTGCAACTGCCACTGCAAGTTCAAAGAAATTACTTGCTCCAATTAAAGCTGAAGGAGCTGCAATAGCTCTATTTACTTTCCATTTTTTTGACCATACATACCCTATGAAAAATATGAAAAATGTCTGTATTATTAATGGAATTGCAATCAATAATATGTGTAGTGGATTACTTAAAATAACATTTCCCTGGAAAGAAAATATAATTATCAAAGTTAAAAGAAGTCCTATAATAGTTATAGTTCCCAGCTTTTTAATAAATACATTTTCAAGCCACTCTATACCTTTTGATTTAATCAATTTAACTCTAGTAATATATCCAAACACAAGCGGAATCAGTACAAATAACACTACAGATAATATAACTGTATTCACTGGTACAACTACATTGCTGACCTTTAATAAAAACATTACTATTGGAGCATATGCAAATAAAAGAATTAAGTCATTTACAGCTACTTGTATCAATGTATAAACTGGATCTCCTTTAGTTAAATAACTCCAAACAAATACCATAGCTGTGCAAGGTGCTGCTCCTAATAAAACGGCTCCTGCTATATACTCTATTGCTAAGCTTTCTGGAATTATACCTGCAAATAATACTTTTAAAAATAACCAAGCAAAAAAGTACATTGTAAACGGCTTTATAATCCAGTTAACTACTAAAGTAATAACCAATCCCTTTGGTTTTTTACCTATATGTTTAACACTACTAAAGTCAATTTGTACCATCATAGGATAAATCATAAGCCATATTAAAATTGCCACAGGAATTGATACATGAGCATATTCAAATTTACTTAAAGTTTGAGGAAACTGCGGAATAAACTTTCCAATCATCACTCCTGCCACAATACATAATGCAACCCACAAAGTTAGATATTTTTCAAAGAATCCTAAATTTTTTTCTTTTACTAATAAATTTTTACTACTCACTATAATACCTCCATATATAATTATCTTTTACACCTTTTAGTTAAATCCTCACAACTTAATCCACTTTCTTTAAATTCCTTTAGTTTTTCTAAATCTACTTTGCATTGTTCAATTTTGTTTAATTCATTATAAATAAATAAGTTTATAAAAGGATATTTAGCTAAAGTATCTTTATTAATTTCATGGTAAACCCACTGTGCAATTTTTTCCGATTTTATTATTTCTTCCCTCTTTAATTTATTTAAATGCCTAGAGGCATTTGACTGTGTTATATTAAGCACATGTTCTATCTCACAAACACACAGTTTTTCATTTCTTAACAAGTTCAATATCCTAATTCTTGTTTCATCAGATAGTACTTTCATAATTTGAACTATTTTCATTTTGTTCACCTCTATATTAGAATATTCTTATATGTTTCTATACTCATATACTATTCTATAACTAAATAAAATGCAACTGTTTTTATGTAAAATATATATTAAAAAACCCACAAGCACTTGCTTGTAGGTTTACACAATATTTACAATACAATTTTTTCAATAAATAATGTTAAATTATCCATTAAATTATATATAACAGGGTTTCCATTTTCTACAACCCCAATCATAGGTCTTGTAGGGAAATTTTTGTTTTGTAAAACAACAACCCCTTCCATACCATTGTTTAGTTTTACATATAATCCGTTTGGATAACAATATATAGATTCAGTAAAAGTTTTATATATTTCACTATTAAATTTCTTTCCTGATTGTGAAGTAAGGTATTCAATTACTTCACTAGGCAGGTTAAACTTTCTTGACTCTAGTAAATTCGTATATTCATTACATATTGATATTATTTTTGAAAACTCATGAATTTTATCCCCTTTTACTTTTTCAGGATAACCTGTACCATCTTCATATTCATGATGATGCAAAATACCCATATACGCTGTTACCGGTATACGACTATTGTTCTTTATTAATTCATATCCTATTTTAGAATGTTCTTCACTCTCATCAAATAATTTTCCTACATCATGTAAGATAGCACCCATTCCTAATTTTTCAAGTTTTTCTTTATCATATTTTTTATTTATTCCAACTAATAATGAAAGTATCGTTACATTAATAGAATGAGTAACTAATTTTAAATCTTCATTCTTTTGTCCTACATTATTTAATAAAAAAGAGTTTTCTGATACATCTAAGTTATCAACAATTTTCTCAACAATGCTTCTAATTTTGCTTTCATCAACAATTTTGTTTTTCTTTATATTATCATATACATTTTTTAAATCATCTGCTACTTCAAGTCTTATAGGTGTTTTTAATATTTCTTTTAAATTTACCTCATCATTTTCATCTTTAACATAAACAGTGTCTATTCCAACACTTTTTAAAATTTTTATGACTTTTTCACTTAGAGTCATACCTTTTTTAGCATAAACCATTCCACTTGATAGATATATAGACATAGCTAATTCTTTGCCTACTACTTTATCATTTAATAAAACAAGTCTCATAATTCATCTACTCCCTTATCTGAATTTCTAACTTAGTTATTGCATCCTTGCAATTTATATTTGCAACTTATTTATTAATCTTAATATAAAACCATATAAATTAAATTTTATATTATATTTTATCATTTCACAACCTAATATCTACAAATTATTTTTACTTAATATTGAATAAATTTCCTAATTTTCTATTTATAAATCAAAAACATCTTCCCAAAGTATACCCTTTGAAAAGATGCTCTTTTTATTATTTTTCTTTTTTCTTGTCTTTCTTTTCTTTTACATGTTTATTTGTCTTTTCTTTAACTTTTTCTTTAATTTTCTCCTTAATTTTTTCTTCTTTTTCCTTTTGTTCGCTCTTCTTTTCTAACTCTCTTTCTTTTATTTTATCAGGTTTCTTTTCTAACTTATTCTCTATTTTTTTCACTTGTTCTGCTTCTTCTTTTGCTATATTTCCTTCTGACACTTCTTCTTTAAGCCCTTCATTTAATTCCTTTTTAACTTCCTTTACTGCTTTTACTACATTCTTGTGATTTTCAAAAGCTGCCTTAAATTCCTTTTTATTATTTTTATATAATTCTTTTTGCTCTTCAATAGCTTCTTTTGCTGCTTTAACTGCTTCTTCATCACCAGATTTTTGTGCTTTTTTCAGTTGAGCTACTGCTTTTTTATAAGCTTTTTTGTTTGCATTTAAAGCATGTCTTTTTTCTACCATTTCAATTACAGCTTCTTTTTTTGCTGTCTGCATTTCTATTACTTTTGCTATAGTGTCTTTTGCATTATCTCCTACCTTTTCTTGTATAGATTTTAATACTTCTATAGACTTTTTTTGTCTAGCTAATATTTTTTCTTCAAGTTCTTTTAGCTTTTCATGTTTACTATCATCAATTTCTGTATCAGTTATATCTTTTTTAGCTTCTTCTGTTGTTTCTTCTACTTTTTCTTCTGTTACTTTCTCATCATTTTCTGATACTTCCGAATTTTCTTTCTGTGAGTTTTCATTCACAGCTTCCTCAGCTTCATCTATAATTTTCTCTAGTAAATCATTAGCCTTATCCATATTTTCTTCATACTCATTTATAGCTTTCTCAGCAAGCTCATCTTCTCCTTCTTCAGCCATAACTTCACTTTCTCCAAGTCTTTCTTCAGCAATTTCTGAAATAACTTCAACCTTTTTTTCTTCATCAAAGGTTAAACCTATTTTAATATCCTCTACCACCTTATCAATAGAATAAACAATACTATCTGGTGTTATTCCTGCAGATTCCTTTAAAGATGCTTCTCCTTCTGCAAAAGCTTTTCCTCCAATTCCACTTATTACAACCAAAGTTGCTACAAATAACGCTACCTTTTTCATCTATTTCCCTCCCAAATTTTTTTTACTCATTATTTTCATTTGTATATACGACGTATTATAAAAATTTAAAGGGGGAATATATAAAAAAAATTTCATAATTATTTTGAAACCCATTAAAAATTTTCTATGACTACGTATATAAATATGACATGAAGAGGTGATATTAATGAATCCCGATCTGCTAGCAAAAAAAAATCGAGATAAATTTATAGAAGATAATAAAAAATTCATCTATAATACAGCCTATAAAGTTTGTAAAAAATCTTTGGATTGGAAAAATGATGATGAGCTTAGCATTGCTTTAATATCCTTTAATAAAGCTTGTGATAGCTATAGTGATAATAGGGGTAATTTCTTTAGTTATGCATCTATACTAATAAGGAATTCACTAATTGACTTTTTTAGGAAATCTAAAAATACTCCCTATTTGGTATTTGATACAAAAGATGATGATGGTATTGATCATATAGATTACAAAAGTTCTATGAATCAATATGATATTGATTGTGAGAATCGAAAAAGAGCTGAGGAAATAGCTCTGTTTTCTGGTGAATTGAAAAAATACAAACTAGACTTTTCTTCACTGGTTAAATCGTCTCCTTCTCACATAGATACAAGAAACCAGCTATTAAATTTAGCTCTTATTTGTTCAAAAAATGACGCTATCTTAGAATATATTAGAAACAAACATTTACTACCCGTTAGTCAAATTGTCTTATTAACCAACGCTAAAAAGAAATATATAGAAAAATGGAGAAGATATATTTTAACCTTGATACTTATCCTTTCAAGTAGTGACTATCCTCATATAAAATCTTATTTAAATATAAAGGTAGGTGAAAGTTTTGAATAACAAAACAGGAATAGTAATGGAACTAAAAAATAAAACTGCATGTATATTAACTAATGATGGTGAATTTGTAGAAATTAGAATTCAAGGTAAATCTCCTTCTATTGGAAGCACCTACTCTGGTCCAACTTCAAGTAAACTTCCTTTATATAGATATGCTGCAATAGCTGCTTGTTTAATCTTCTTTATTTCCTTTGGAGGAGCAGCTTATGCCTACTATACTCCAGTTGCATCAATTATAGTAAAAATAAATCCGTCAATAGAACTTAAAATTAACAAATGGAACAGGATAATAGAAGCTTTACCTTTAAATGATGATGGTAAAGATATACTTAATTCAGTAACTATAAAAAATAAAGCTGTTGATGAAGGATTAAATATACTTTTAGATGAAGCTGATAAAGAACACTTCATTAATAAAACACAAGATAATCAAAAAATAAGTTTAGATGTTACTAGCGATAAAAATTTAAATTTAAATATAGATGATTTTGAAAATAAAGTAAAAAACAGCAATTTACAACTTGAGGTTAAATATGCTAAAAATAACACCACAAATGGTAATAAGGCTGATATAATAAAAAGTAAGATTAATAAAGGTAAAGTTAAAGATAAATCTAAAGAATCAAAAACTACTAAAGATATGAAAAAATCCAATATTAATAAAAAAGATGTGAAATCACCTATAAAATATAAAGAGGACAACTCCTCTACTAATAAAGAAAAGATTAAAGAAAAAACACCTAATAATGGTATAAATAAAGAAAAGCCTAAGAAAAATGATAAGACAAATATAAAAAATACTAATTCTAAATCACATTCTAAGAAAGAAAAGTTCACAAAACAAAAGTCTGAAAAGAAAAGCAGGTGAAATATATGAAAAAAGCTACAGGAGTAGTAGTTAAAGTTGATAACAAATATGTTTGTGTGAGAACTTTAAAAGGCGAATTTATAAATGTTAAACTTAAAAATTATACTCCCAATATAGGAGATATATACACGAGTACTGTATATAACGGCAATTCTGTAATGCTTAGACGTGTACTCTTTATTACCTTTATTATAACGACAATATTATTAGGACAAAACATATACTCCTATTTTAAGCCTTCTGCTACAGTTATTGTATCCATACCCCCTACTATTCAGCTAAAAATAAACAAATGGGATAAAATAATAGAAGTAAAAGGTATTAACTCTTCAGGAAAAAAATTATCTAATTCTATAAAAATAAAAAATAAATCTCTAAATGTAGGATTAGAGGAAATTATTTCTACAGCTAAAACTGAAAAATTTATCGATGCCAAACACCTTAAGTATAAAAATCCTGTTACTCTATATATCTCTTGCAAGGAAAATAAAGTTGTGAACTTAATAGAATTTGATAACTTTATGAAACATCAGGAGCTAACCTATCAAGTAAATAATAACGGAATGGGAACTCTTAAAAACTAAATCTTTTCAAGAATTACTTAATTATTTTATTTAGAGTTGTTAATATCAGTATAAAAAGGACTTGAATAAAATCTATTATAGATTTTATTCAAGTCCTTCATTTTACTCAATCCTAAAAATCACAATTTAAAACCCTTATTTAAATTGAGGAATTTCATATACAGGTTTTGCACCTTTAGTTTGTTCCATTAGTTCTTTAATTCTAGAAATTTGCTTTCTTGCCCAACCAATATCAGTAGCATATTGATGCCATGTTACCTCAACATTCCACTTCATTTTATAAAGAGTATTTTGTTTATATTTATCACTATTTATATATCCAGTACTAATAAATTTAGCACCTCCAAGTATTGCTTCTTGAACAGAGAACCAGCCTTGTGTATATGCATATTCAGAACCACATCCATTAGGATCATGATCATAAGCATGTACACCAAACATATTATAAGCAACTTTAGGCTCTTCCACTGCTACTCCATCAACAGAAGATACAAGAATACCATTAGATAATTTAGATGTACCATTCCCTGTTTCCAGTAATGCATGAGATACTAGATATATTGGATTTATATTACTTTCCTTAGCTGCTTGTAAAAATGCAGCCCCCTTACCTTCTAATACACCTTTTCCTTTTAGCATATTGTCAAGTTCTTCAGCAGTAACTCCTTCCATGTAATTAAGGTTTAAAAACATATATTTGCCATAATCATCTAAGAAGTTATTTGGATTCATATAGTATTTAATTAATTTCTCACTTGGTACATCCCATCCACTATCACTAAAAATAGGTCTACCATTAACTTGATTCATTACAGCTTCGTCTAAAGTTTTATCATAATTTTTATAAACGATTGTAGTATTAGCATCTCTGTCTTCAATTATGCTGCTATCAAGAACTTTAAAATATGATGAATAGTAATTATCATATTCTGTGTTATTATCCTTATATTTCCCTAATTCATCTGCTCTTTTAACATATACTACAAGCTTGTACTTTCCGCTTTGAAGACCGCTATATAGAGACATCGTGTGTGGATTAGTTGTACTTTTAGCACTTGTATAACCATTAGTCAATTCCATATATTCAGTATCAGGATATTTATTTGGATTATCATAAGTTTCATTAGGATATTTAAATACAAAAGCCCTATACTGAACTTTATCAGAATAACTTGCATATATATTAAAATTAGTCTTTTGATGGTGTAAAATAGTTTCTTCAATAAACTTAACATTATTCACTATTGGAAGTGAAGAATTATTAGTATTATCTTCATACTTTTTAGCTGTTGTAAATTCCATCCTTACAGGCTTGGACAATTTTGTTCCTGATGAAGATTTAACATCAGTATTTAATGTTAGATAATACGTATTGTGTATACTATACCCTCCTGTTGGTGGAGATATAACTATGGATTTACTGTCATTTCCTGCTGAAACGCTTACATCCACAGGATTTTCTGCATCGTCCGTAACTATTACGTTATCTTCATTTATGGAGTTTTTGTCTAGATTCATATTAAAATTTACAGTCCATGGTTTTGTTATACTTACCTCTGACTTAGAAGGTATTTCCGTATAGTCTGCTGCAAAAGCAACTACAGGCATAGTTAAAAATATTGCTGTTACAAATACACTTTTTATTACCTTAGCTATTCCCTTCATTTTTTCACCTCTACTAGATTCTTCTACTTCGATACTCTAATATATAATATCGTCTCATATATTAAATTATTTAAAGTTTTTTTAATGAATATGATCCAACTTTTATGTTATCATAAAACGATTTCATTTTCTACCATTTTTTAGTAATTAATTCGAGGTTCATTTCATAAACTTTGATTAACTTTTATACAGCAAAAAAACCTGCTATTTAGGTATATAGGCAGGTTTTTCATTTTTATGTTAGCTAATATCTTTCCTATCTATCTTTTGGTTTCTTAAAGATTTTTAAATCTTCACTTTTCTCCCAATCTTCTACTCTATTAACAATATCACTTAATACATCTTTTAGTTTTTCTAGTATATTAGAAATTCTAAAATCTTTAGCTGCACGTTCTAAATCAGCACCATCTATTTCATCCAATATACGAGTTACCGCCGGAACTATACAACAACTAATTAAGCTGTTAGAATCATCATCGTCGCAACTTCTAGTCATTCTTGCTCCTTTGTTCAAAGTATAT
The DNA here is from genome assembly GCF_026735165.1 of Clostridium ganghwense. Taxonomy (GTDB): domain Bacteria; phylum Bacillota; class Clostridia; order Clostridiales; family Clostridiaceae; genus Clostridium_H; species Clostridium_H ganghwense. The sequence continues at coordinate 1,350,325 of NZ_JAPQES010000001.1, forward strand.
ATATAATTATATTTTGAACTATGCTTCAACTCATCTGTTATAATTTCAAATAGCATATCTCTATAGTATCTATTAGGTAAGCCTTGTCTTATAACTCTATATTTTTCAACTGCTTTTAATTCTCCAAATAAAGCTGTTGCTATCCCATCTATATAAGATGCTGGTTTCTCAAACTCTTCCCCCTCAGTAACAATAATATCCATTCCTGTTATATCTCTATAAATTGATCTAAACATTTTATTGTGCTTTTTCTCATCATCTCTAATGGAAGCTATAATCTCCTGCTCCTCCTCCGTAGGTGCAACACTTATTAAGTAATCATAAAATAATTCATCTTCTCTTTCCCCAGCAACAGCTTCTTTTATTAAATCAAGTGATTTTTTCAGTGATGCCATATCAGAATACATCATCCCATAATTCATCGATCTAGGTTGATACATTTTTGTCCTCCACAAATATTACTATAATATTATAATATAAAACAACTTGATAAATGTTCCTGCTTAAATAAGTGTAATTACATTTTACGTAGTATATATTCCTTCTCAGAGCTTTATAAATAAATTCTAAACTAATTTTAAGAAACTTTTAAGATAACCTTAATTTTAAATTAAAGAAAAAAGTGTAAAATATAATTCATAGGCAATACTATTTTAATAGGAAATACTATTTATTATTAAATTCAAGTAATTTTTGGAGGATTATTATGAAAATTCTACTAACTACAGATACTTATCAACCTTATATTAGTGGAGTTGTTATATCTACATACAATTTATATAAAGAATTAAAAGCTTTAGGTCATGATGTAAGAATTTTAACTTTATCTGACGATGGTAAAGAAAAAATTGATGGTGATATATATTGTTTAAAGTCTTTTGATCTTAAAATTTATCCAGGTGTAAAATTCAAAAAACCTTTTAATACAGAGGTTGGGAAAGCTCTTCTAAAGTGGAAACCTGATATAATTCACTCACAAACAGAGTTTTCTACTATGATAAACGCAAAACATATAGCTTCAAAGCTTAAAATACCTCAAGTGCATACTTATCACACAATGTATGAAGATTATCTAGATTATATTTTAAACGGTAAGGTTATAACACCTAAAACCATGGCTATATTTGTAAAGCTTCTATTAAACAGATTTAATAGAGTAATTGCCCCAACTGTAAAAGTTGAGAAAGCATTACGTGGATATGGAGTTAAAGTACCAATAGATATAATACCAACAGGTATTGATCTTAGTAAATTCCAAAAAAGCATTACAGAAGAAGAAAAAATTAAATTAAGAGACAAATGTGGATTATCTCCTGATGATAACGTACTAGTTTTTTTAGGAAGAGTGGCTCAAGAAAAAAATATAGATGAAATCATAGATATGTTCTCAAGACTTGAAAGTGAAATGGATAAACTAAAGTTTTTAATAGTTGGTAAAGGTCCTTACCTTGATGAACTTATGACTCTTGTTAAAAATAAAAATTTAGAGGATAAAATACACTTTACAGGAATGGTTGATCCTAATGACGTATATAAATACTATAAAATATCTGATGCTTTTGTAACTGGTTCTACAAGTGAAACTCAAGGTCTTACTTATATAGAAGCCCTTTCAAGCGGTCTTCCTGTAATATGTAGATATGATACATGCATAGAAGGTGTTGTAGAAACAGATGAAAACGGATTTGTTTATAATAATGAAGAAGAATTTAGAAAAGCAGTAAAATCTTTATTCTCAAACGACGAATACAGATATAAGATTGCACAAAATGCTGAACTTGCTGCTGATAAATTCTCAGCTGAAACCTTCGGGAAAAAAGCAGAACAATTATATAAAAGCGTTTTAGATGAAAGCAGAGTTCTCTCTACTCAGTCTCAATATTCAGCATAAACAGCTAGTTACCAATAGCGAGGTACTAGGTTGCAATAAATTTTAGTTAACTATAAATATTATTATAATTTAATCCCCAGTCACCAGTAAAAAAGCTTTACTGATGACTGGGGATTATTTATATATAAGGTTCTAAATTCTTTAAGCTTTCAAAAGCATTATCTCTAGGTCTTACTTCTATAATATAAACTATGTCTTTTCCCTTCATTTTATTAAAGTGCCATATAAAATCAACATTACCTGTACCAATAATTTGATGGTCACTCTTTCCGTTATTATCATGAAGATGACATGTTCTAATTTTATCTATGTGTTTTAAGAAAAATTCCACTTCTCCATATTTATTTTCATATGAATGCCCAATATCCCAAGTTAAAAATAGTTCATCTTCCACCTCTAACATTTCATCTAAAGTTTCCTGAACTAACTTCTGAGGAAATCTTCCTGAGTTTTCAATGCATATCTTTATTTTTCCCTTTGAGTAATCAACTAACTCCTTCAAGCTACTTTTTAATATTTTTTTATACTCTTCATAAAAAAGCTCATCCATATATGTTTTTCTATCTGTTAGAGTAAAGCACACAGCACTTCCTATATGCATTGTCATTCTACTGGCTCCAATATCAAATCCTAAATCTATAACTTCCTTCATTCTTCTGATGCTAGCTTCTCTAATATCTTTGTGAAGCTGTAGAAGAGAAATATCCTCTGGTGCATGGAATGTAAGCTCTACCCCCTTAGCATCCTTATATTCTTTTATCTTTTCCCTTTCCTCTTTTGTAAAATTTTCAGGGAAAAATATAGGCATATTAATATTTAATTCAACAGCATTAAACCCCTTATCATGTGCATAATTTATAGTATCATATATATCCTTCTCTCCCGCAGATGCCGCATATCCTATATATTTCATAAAATCCCCCTTTTTCAGTTAACAATTAATAGTTAATAGTTAATAATTAATAATGAAAGAGTACTTAACTATTACCTATTAATTATTAACTATCCTCTATTATAGTATTATTGTGTTTGCTTCAAGTATATTTTCTACTGTCTTAAACTTTTCAAGAGATTCCTTTGAAACTTCATCATCGACATTAAGTATCATAAGAGCTAACTCACCTTTTGCTTTTCTACCAACCTGCATTGTAGCAACGTTAATATTTTCTGTACCAACAATAGTACCTACCTGTCCTATTACTCCAGGAACATCTCTATTTTGTACAAAAAGCATATATCTACTTGGCTTCACATCAACTTCATAGCCTTGTATCTCTACAAGCTTACCTTCTTTTTTATTTGATACTGTTCCAGCAAGAGTAAATTTCTCATTCTTGTTATTAGTTATTTTTACTGTAATTAAATTTGAATAGTTATTGTTATACTCAGTCATTCTTTCTTGACGAATACCTATACCATTTTGCTCTGCTATTATCATGGCGTTAATATAATTTATTTTCTCTTTACCTACAGGCTCTAGTAATCCTTTTATAAATGATCTTTGCAATATATCTATATCAACACTTACTAAATCTCCCCAATAGCTTATATCTACATACTTAACTGGTTGTGTATTTAATTGATAATATAATTTTCCTAGTTTCTCCATAAGCTCAATATATGGTTTCATTTCACGAAGCTCTTCGCGAGTTATACCTGGCAGGTTAACTGCATTAGGCACAAGCTCACCTTTTATTCCATTGATAACTTGTTGTGCTATAGTCATACCTACATTTTGTTGAGCTTCAACAGTTGTCGCACCTATATGAGGAGTCACCGTTACATTTTTAAATTCATATAATGGACTGTCTGTTCTTGGTTCTTGCTCATGTACATCAAGTCCTACACTCTTAATCTTGCCACTTTTTAATCCTTCATATAAAGCAGCTTCATTCATAAGCTTTCCTCTAGCAGCATTTACAATCCTTACTCCATCCTTCATCATATCTATTTCTTCATGTCCAATCATTCCTATAGTTTCTTTTGTTCTTGGAGTATGAATTGTTATTATATCAGCCTCTTTAAGCAATTCTTCTAAAGTTTCTTTCTTTTCTACATTATATCTCTTATATCTTTCTCCTAAAATATATGGGTCATAAGCTATAACTTTCATTCCAAAAGCCTTCATTCTTGTTGCCACTAAAGCACCTATTCTTCCAAGTCCTATTATTCCAAGGGTTTTATTATAAAGCTCATTACCCATAAATATCTCTCTGCCCCAATTTCCACCCTTTAAATACTCATCAGCATAGGTGAAATTTCTTGATCCTGCGAACATATGAGCAATTGCAATTTCACAAGCTGATATACTATTACTATCTGGAGTATTAGCAATTATTACTCCTCTTTTTGTAGCTTCAGGAATATCAATATTGTCTACCCCATTTCCTGCTCTTCCTACAATTTTAAGATTTACAGCCTTATCCAAAAGCTCTTTATTTATCTTATTATCACTTCTTATAATTAATCCCTGATACTCATGTATTCTATTTAAAAGATCTTCTCTGCATATATCAAAGCACACATCTACATCCATTTCTTTTTTTAAAAGTTCTATCCCTGCTTCATCTATTCTCTCTGCTATTAAAACTTTGCCCCTTTTCATATTTGAAACCCCCTAATTTATAGTTATTAATATATTCTATTTTCTACTTTGAATTTATTATTACATCTATTCCTATATATATGAAATTTTAATATTTATTGTTTATAAACATTTTTTAAGTGCATCAAGTGTTCTTTCAACCATTTCTTTATTAACACACCCCATATGGCCTATTCTTATCATTTTTCCTTTTAATTTTCTTTGACCACCTGCAATTATAATATCAAATTCTTCTTCCATTCTCTTTTTTATTCTTGATGCTGTAGTATCATCATTAAAAGTAATTGCTGTAACAGTATTTGAAAGATATTTTTTATCTGTGTATATTGTAAGCCCCATCTTTTCTACTTCATTTCTAACCATACCTGCAAGATTCTGATGTCTTTCATATACATTATAAAGCCCTTCCTCTTTTATCATTTTTAATGCCTCATTCGCAGCTATAACTAATGGAACTGCTGGTGTATACGGATTTTGAGGAAGTGGTTTTTCTAAATAGTCCCTTGCACTTTTAAAATCAAAATAATATTTAGGAAGAGTTGATTTTTCAGCAGCTTTCCATCCCTTATCACTAACTCCTACAAAACAAAGTCCTGGTGGAATCATTAAAGCCTTCTGAGAACCAGTTACTAGAACATCTATATTCCATTCGTCCATCTTAGCTTCTATGCCACCTATAGAGCTTACGCCATCTACCATAAAAAGCTGCTTTTTGTCTTTCATAAATTCCCCTATTTCTTTTATAGGATTAACTGCAGCTGTAGAAGTGTCATTGTGAGTTAGAATAAGAGCTTTATGTTCATCGCAAAGCTTATCCTTTATCTCCTCAACAGTAACTCCTTTTCCCCATGGTACTGAAATAACATCTACATCTAATCCATAAAGTTTAGCAATATTTATAAACCTGTCCCCAAATACCCCAATGGTAACAGCTAAAACTTTATCTCCCTTTGAAAACATATTTACTACAGCAGCTTCAAGTCCTCCAGTTCCTGATGAAGTAAAGGTTAGTACAGCATTTTTAGTCTGATATACATATTTAAGATTCTCACTGATGTCCTTAAAAATCCCGCTATATTCACTAGTTCTATGATGAATTATTCCTTCACTCATTTTTTTAAGTACTCTATCTGGTACATTAGTCGGTCCTGGTGTCATTAACAATTTATTTCCCATCTATATATGCCCCCTTTTATCAATTCACAATTGACAGTTATATATGATTTTCTTGCAGAAAATCACAAACCTTCAATTGACTTTTCTATAAATTCTGAATTATGAATTGTCGACTATACAAAAAAGTCCCCACCCTTGACTTTAGTCAAGGACGGAGACATATTATATCCACGTGGTACCACCTTATTTTACTGCTGAGCAGCCTCTATACTTTAACGGGTAAATCCGGCATAGGTTGTTACCCCTACGCAGCTTCAGGTCGGATTCGATAATTTTCAATATGGATTCTCACCACCCATCCACTCTCTGAAAATGAAATATCATCTACTACTACCTTGCACAGCTTTTACTTTTGTATAATTATAATAAACTTTAAATAATAATGCAACAGTATTTTTTGTGAAAACCTTTACTTCTTTATATAGATTTATATATTATATGTTTACCTTAGACAAGTTGTGTTCATTGTATAAATATGTTAAAATTATAGGTAAAAGTCGAATTTTAATATCTGTAAATTTGCTTTAATACAGCTTATTTAAGTGAATAGTTCTAAGGTTCAGTACATTTCTATAAATAACCTATTTTGAGAGGATGATATTTATTATATACTTAATCAAATTTATTAGAATTATTTTAGTTATAATATCTTTATTACTATTCTCTTGTTCTATATATGCATGGATATCAGGATTGGAACTTAGTTGTTCTCAACTTATTGCTGTAATGACTCCATCCCTTATTAGTCTTCCTTTAATGCTTATATATTGGTTACTATATCTATCATATATTAACCCTGATAATATAGTAGAACATAAACATCTTAAAAGTTTGTCTAAAATAGGCTTCGGTGGAAATCTCATCATATTTATAGCCTGTATAATAATCATCATTATTTTGTGCTTTATACTTTAAAAAAGAGTAGTCAGTAACTGTCTAATTAATCGATGTTACTGACCACTCATAGCTGGAAATACTTTTCATTTTTCATAACTTAAACTGATTTACAGATTCCGTCAATTTTTTTGTTAAATCACTTAGCTTCTCTGATGTAGTTGCTACCTCATCTGTAGATGAACTTAACTCCTCAGTTGCTGCTGATATTTCCTCTGTAGAAACTGAAACCTCCTGTGCTACAGAAGATACAGCTTCAATATCTTTAATAATCTCTTCCTTATTTATATTTACTTTTTCTATATTATTATTTACACCCTTTATTCTAGGAATAATATCTTCTACTTTTTCAATTATATCTTTAAAAGAATCTGTAGAATTCTTTACTACTCCCATTTGAGTGTTTAGTTTATCTTTCATACTTTCTGAAGTCTTTACTACCAAATCACTTTCTTTCATAATTGCTTCCAGTAAACTATTTATACCAGAAACTGAGTTTTGCGATTGTTCTGCAAGCTTTCTTATCTCTTCAGCTACTACTGAGAAACCTTTTCCTGCCTCACCTGCTCTTGCAGCTTCTATAGCAGCATTAAGAGCTAAAAGATTAGTCTGCTTAGCTATATTATTTATCAGGTTTGAAATTTCATTGACTTGAGATATATTGTTTCCTAAACCTTCTATTTTACCTTTTATGTCATCAAAAGCTGAATTTATATCATCAATAGATTCTTTTAGTAATTCTAAATCTTCACTGCTGGAATTGGCATTACTTTTAATTATTTCAGCCTTTGAATTTACTTCTTCTATAGACTTTACAGCCTCATTAATTTCTTCTCCAAAGTTGTTTGCAACATTATTTACAGTTATTAATTGCTCTGACTGTGAAGTTGCTCCTTGTGCAACATTTTGTATTGTAGCTGAAACTTCTTCTGCCGATGCTGCCATTTCTTCGGAAATAGTTGACAAATTTACAGACTGGGTCATTACTTTTTCTGATGTACCTCTCACATTCTCTATAGCCTGTTTAGTCTTTTTACTGAAATCATTAATATACTCTGCAATATTTTGAATTTCATCACCACTATTTACATTTATGTGTACCGTTAAATCTCCCTCAGACATTTTCTTTAAGCCTTCTTTGATTTGCCTTACATTTAAGGATATCTTTCTTGAAAATACACTAGTTACTAATACAGATAAAACTATTCCAATAATTGATAAAATTACACATCCCATCAAAAATTTAGCTTTTAAAGACATGAATGCCTCTACATTCTTATCTACACCTACTATTGCAATAATATTTCCTGAAGCATCTTTAATTGGTGCATAGCCAGAAATAAATGTACCATATTCATCTGAAACAGACTTAGTTGTAGCTTCTGCTTCTCCATTAAAAGCTTTTTTCATTTCACTTTCTAATTTATATTTTTTTCCTATAGGGGAAGTATCTTTTAAATCTCCATCTACTAAAATACAAGCAGTTTCACTATCCATTTTTGTCATTGTATAAACATATCTAATCTCCTTACTACTTTTAAAATCAACTAAATCATACTGTATCCCTTTATATTCTTCTTTTTCCATGGATTTATCGTAAATAACAGTCTTTAAATCTTCAATATATATACTCTTTGCAGCTTCTACAGCATCATTTTTCGCTGAAACTCTTAATTTTGAAAATTCGGATTCAGTCACTATATTAAAAGTTGTTATAAGCATAGCTATTAAAACTACATTGAGGGCCAAAATCATTTTTAATATTTTACTTCCTAAACTCCGTGCATTTTTAGACTTGCTCAGTTCTACTTTCATATTACCCCTTCCCCCTTTAAAACTTTCTTTGTTTTTGCATAAATAATTTATCCTATTCAATAATAATGGGAATATCATAATGTTTTTTATTCTTTTATATAATACATGGTTAATCTTAGTTCCATATTATAATTTTCTTAATTTTTCCTTAAATAGTTTATAATTAAAATATTCTATACATTTTCTATGTTTGAAATGTCTATAATTATAATATTTAGTCATTTCAAAATTTTATTTAAGTCGTATCAAAGTTGTAAATTCTATCATATGGAGTTATATAATTTATATATGATATACTAAAATCATCAAAATATAAGGATGGGTTTGAGTATGGAAAAGAAAATTCTTATTGTAGAAGATGAAAAGAAGCTTGCTGGAGTAATGGCTTTATACTTAAAAAAAGAAGGTTATGATGTTACCACTGTTTTTGATGGCTTAGAAGGCGAAAAAATTTTTCAAAATGAAAATTTTGACCTTATTATTCTTGATGTAATGATGCCCGGACGTGATGGGTGGTCACTACTTCGTAAGATTAAAAGCAAAGAGGATACTCCTGTAATATTAACAACAGCTCGTGGTGAAGAAGAAGATAGAATATTTGGTCTAGAACTTGGAGCAGATGATTATATGGTTAAACCTCTAAGTATGAGAGAACTTGTTCTTAGAGTAAATTTAAGAATTAAGAATAAGCCTACATTTAAAAATGAAGGTCTTGACTTTGAAAGTATGAGTATTGATGATAAAAAAAGAGAAGTAATAGAAAACTCTATTCCTATAAACCTAACACCAAAAGAATTTGATCTTTTACTATTCCTATGTAAAAATCCAAATCAAGTTTTCAAAAGAGAACAGCTTCTTGATAAGGTATGGGGATATGACTTTATGGGAGATACTAGAACTGTAGATACCCATGTTAAAAACTTGAGAGAAAAAGTTAATTTTTGCAGTAATAATATAAAAACCATTTGGGGAGTTGGGTACAAATTGGAGGTCCCAATATGAAGCTAGATAAGATTACTTTAAAACTAATTAAATACTTTGTCTCTATCCTAAGTGTCATTATTTTTATTTGCTTTATAGGTAGTAGTGTATTTTTATCTCAATTTCATAAAAATAGTCAATTTAAGCTATTAAAAAGTTCTGCCGAAGAGATTTATTCCTCTCTTAAGGAAGGTTATTTCTATGAAGATGTATCCATTAACGCAATTATTATTAAAGATAATAAAATAATATCTCTTGGTAGAAAAAAAATGGGAATGATTAATTCTCTTAGACATATAGACTTTAATACATTGCCCCAACAAGGAAGTTTTAAAAACATGGGAAACCAGAGTTTTTTATACTATAAGCTTTCTACCGAATTTGGTGATATTTTAACTTTTCAAAACAGCAAATACAGCTCAGAATATCTAAAACTAATTTATATAATACTGCTTACAATTTTTATTTTAGCTTTAGTCTTATGTATTCCTTTAATATCTTATGTAGGGAAAAAGTTTACTCACCCTATATTAAAACTGCAGAAAACCTCACAAGAAATTGCTGGAGGAAATTTTAATACTAAAATAGATATAAATACTCAAGATGAAATTGAAGATTTAGCACATAGCCTAGAATCTATGGCAACTAGTCTACAAAAAAAATATGATCTTCAAAGAGACTTTATTGCAAATGTTTCACATGACTTTAAGACCCCTTTGAGTGTTATGAGAAGCTATAGTGAAGCCATAAAAGACGGAATAGTTAGTGACGAAGAAGCCAAAAGCTATGCTGAAGAAATTATAAATGAAGTTGATAGACTTAATAAATTAGTAATAGAAATAATGGAACTTTCAAAACTTCAAAGTGGAAAACTTCCTTTAAATAAAGAATATTTCAATATAAAAGACCTTCTTAATGAATGTATAGATAAATTTAAACCTATAGCTAATGAAAAAAATATTTCTTTAGTTTTAGATGCTAATAATGTTGAGATATATGGTGATAGACATTATCTTTTAAGAGTTATATATAATTTTGTAGATAACGCTTTAAAATTTAGTCCCAAAAATGAAACAGTTACAGTGTGCACAGCTTTTGTGGATAAAAGAATAAAAGTTTCAGTTATAAACAGAGGTATGGGAATATCTAAAAATATGTTAAATAATATATGGAATAAATACTATAAACATACTAAAAGCGGTGGTATAGGTCTTGGACTCCCTATTTGCAGTGAAATTTTAAACCTTCACAATTTTGAATACGGAGTAATTAGTGAAGAAAATAAGCAAACAGAGTTTTATTTTCTTGCACAAACTGAAAAAATAATTTAATTTAAGACAAGTTATGCACATTTTCCACAATTGCCTGTGTATAACTTGTTAGTTTGTTGTTAACTGGATGTTAATATATTTATGTTATTTTGTATTATTTTAACATTTTTTATAATTTATTATAATTTATTTTAACTATATCTATTATTTAATATTAGATATTGCTTAAAATTACCACTTATTCACATTATCCACATTTTACCTGTGGATAACTTGTGCATTTTATGTTGAATTCTATTATTTTATAGTATATTCTATTACATTTTGCGAGAATTGACTGAAAATTCAGCACATTTCCCCTGTATATTATACACATTATCCACAATTTTGTGGACAACTTGTGCATAACTTGATATTTTTATATAAAAGTTTAATATCTACTTTAATTTTTTTCTGATTTTTAATAAATATTTCATATCCAAATTCTAATTTATATTAACATTATTTAATCTATTTCAATATACTATATTAGAACATTACTTTACAAAAATCATTTCACTAATCCTTTAATTCATCTTTTGTACATTAATCCTATAACTATTTTAGGATTAATGTGCATAATTTTTAACAAATGAGTAATATTAATAGTATAAACAGAATAACTGTAAATAATCAGAATTTTTCCAATTTATAGTTATTTGTAATCGTTTTTATGGTATAATTTAATTAAGATTAGCCTAATTTATTTATAATGAGAGGTGACTATATGAATAATAAAGTAATATATGTTGATTTTAAGAAAGCCTCTAGAAAAGCTAAATCTGACACAAAGAATAGGGAAGTAAAAATTGTAAAACATCAAAAGTCTTACCTTGAGGAACTGATTGATAAATTTAAATCTATATTTAATATGTCCTCAAATAAAAAGTATATGAAAAAAGCTGATCCAAAATATAAACACTGGCTATAGCTTTCAAGCTGCTTGTAGCAGTTTGTTTTTTTGTTGCTATGGACATGTGTATTCTAATATAATTAGTTATATGAAATGTAGTAACCATTTAGTAATAATTAATACTCTATCTTTAGTTATTACTAAAAATTAATATTTTTTGATATAACTTTTATATTAAAAGTAATATACTTGGGAGGAATATATATGAGAGTAGGAATGGGATATGATGTACATAAATTAGTTGAAAATAGAAAGCTTATTTTAGGTGGAGTGGAAATTCCTAATCCCCTGGGTCTGCTTGGTCATTCTGATGCTGATGTTCTTATTCATGCAATAATGGATAGTTTGCTTGGAGCTGCAGCTCTTGGAGATATAGGAAAACACTTTCCTGACACTAGCCATAAATATAAAGGCATATCAAGTCTTGTACTGCTAAAAGAAGTAAGGAATTTATTAGCTGAAGAAGGCTACAAAATTGTTAACATAGATGCAACTATAATAGCTCAAAAGCCAAAGATGGCTCCACACATATCTTCTATGATAAAAAAGATATCAAACACATTAGAAATTGATGAAAATAGACTAAACATAAAAGCGACTACAGAAGAAGGTCTAGGTTTTACAGGAAACGGTGAAGGAATCTCAAGTCAAAGTATTTGCTTGATTACAAAAAAATAAATTGTATATAGGAAAAGAGCTGCATTGTGAAAATGCAGCTCTTTTATTATATATCCAATTCTTGTATAACCTTATCTACTACCTGAGCAGAATCTTTAATCTTTAATTCTCCGCTTGATGTCATAAAAATGTTTTTCTCAATTATTGTATCCATAGCATTAGATACATCTGTAGGCTTTAAATCATCCTTTACATTTTTAAAACTTAAAGATGTCTTTTTTCCTCCAGAAGTTAAAAAATTCATTACTAATGTTTTTCCCATATCACTACCTCCTTTTAATTATTCTCAATGATTATTCATTTGCTATTAAGTTATCATTTTGTCTAAAAACTTCAACAACAGGATCATCTAAGAATTTTGATAAAACTGTAGCTACTGCAAAAACATCATCATCACCAGCTGCAGGCTTCACTTTATTTATCCTCTGATTTTTATAGATTTCCTTTCCCTTCTCATCCTGCCCTGCATGATATCTTATTATCAATGTACTTTTAATATTTGTTGATTTTGCCATTATCATCAACTCCTTTCACATAGTAAATATGCAAAAGTCAAAAAATACTCACAAAAAAAGAAAAGTGCGTCGCACTTTTCTTAAATTCTACTTTCTAAGTCTTCATCAACTATAGATTTTCTTTTTATTTTTATCCCCTTAAAGTCAGGCTTATCTTGTACTTGAGTTATAGGTTTAACTGGAGTTGGTTGTACTTGTGGTTGTACTTGTGGTTGTGGTTGCACTTGTCGTTGTACTGGCACATGATTTACTTCCAGAGCTGCTGCAGCTGTAATATTTCCATTATACAAATATCTCATATCTAACAACTTATCATCTATATCTTTCCTACCTTCGAATATTAAACCTTTTAATATTAAATCCTTTATTCTGTCGCTTCTATCACCTTCAATATACTTTAATAACTCGTCATCTACTATTTTGTCCTTTTTCTTTCTACGGCCTATATATAAAGAAATCTGCATAATTCCCCTCCTCTCTCACCCTATGTTTTTCCATATTTTTACACTTTGTTTAAACAAGTCCCAAGGCTTTTGTGGTCTATTTAAATATACTATGTTGTGGAGTTCTTTCTCTGGATAGGGCTTAAGTACAGCAGTTCCCTTCCCTGTGAACTTAATGTTCTCAATAATTAGTAGTTTGCCATCCTTTTTGTTTCTACATCCTTTCCAAAAAGAAATATTCATAATTCCCCTCCTCTCTTAACCTACATTTCTCTTCCACTTTCTAACGCCTTGCTTAAATAAGCCTGATGGATTTTGTGTTCTGTTTAAATATATTGCATTCTTAAATTCTTCCTCAAGATAAGGCTTAAGTACAGTAGCTCCTCCCCCTGTGAATATAATATTCTCGATGAAAGGAAAAGCACTTTCCCAGACTGTCTGTATCTCTAAAATAATTTTTCTAGCTAAACTTTTATATGCCTTTTGAATAACTGGAGTTAAATCATATCCTTTTATTTGACCTGCTGCTACTATATATTGTATTTGTCCATCTCCAACATTAAAATGTAATTCCTGCTCTATGTAATCTTTCACCCACATATAAGCCGTATACATTCCACTGTTTTTTGTTTCACAGAAGTCTGAAAGAGGCTCTAGGGCATCAACCAAATACAAGTTGTGAGTTTTACCTCCAATATCAGATATAGCATTTACCTTTCTAGCCATATCTTTATTAGAAATATTTCCATTTTTATCTAGTATCAAATCACATAAAGTTCCATGAGGCTGAGCTTTTATAATTAAGTCCTCTACCTTTATAATTTTATTTTGAAAATCCTTTTGTCCATAAAGCTTCATAGCTAAACTATGTTGTCTAATTACCTTTGCTCTCATTTTTTCAATTCTGTCCTTATCTAGGCTTGCCTTTACTGGAAGTCCCATTACAAGCTTTACTGCACTCATAGGTTTTTTTGCCATTAAGCTTAGGTGTGTCTTCAATAATATATCAAAGGATGTGTCATTATGCTTGTCCGCTGCTCCATTCCACTGCATGTTTCTATCTTGCTTCACAGCGCATTCTCCAACTAGATACTTTGAAGCATTTACCTCAACTTCTATTCTGCTCAGCTTGCTTTTTTTGATTTCATTTAAGTCACTATCCTTATCATAAAATGGTCTCCATCCAGTAACATATGAAGGCGTTATAAACATCTCAGAATCTTCTGACTTAGATTTAGTATCTGCATATCCGTCATCAATTACTTGTACATTAAAAGAATCTACTATGTTGTTCTTTCCCATTAAGCGTTCCCCCCCTGAATATTTGATGTATTACAACGGAATATATTATATTATATTCTCTTTCCATTTTATTCCATTATAATACATTGGAAGAAATTAGTAAATACTCCTTTGGTATTTTAAAATATAATTTTTTTATTTTTACTGTCCACTTTTTCCCATAACTGCATATTTACTAACTGGAGGGGATTAATATGACTAATTTTACAATGATAGAAAATGAACTTTTTAATTATGATATAAGTGGACAAGCTTTTAAATTATACTGTCTTTTAAAAAGCTATTGCTTTAATGGAAAAACTACCTGCTATCCATCTCAAAAAACTTTAGCAGATAGATTAAATAGAAGTGTTAGAACAATTCAAAGAAGTTTAAAAGAACTAGTTAAGACTGGTTTAATCAAAATAAAAAGAAGAGGATCTATAAGCAATATATATGAGTTAATTGGAATTTCAAAGAATGCAACTTCTATACATACATCTTTAAATAAAATTTTAGAGAAAAAAACATCTCAAAAATCAAATTTGACTTATTCAAATAAAAAGGAAGATTTGTTTAATAATTACGCTCAAAGAAATTATGACTTCGAAAAACTAGAAAATGCTCTCCTAGGCAATTCTCCTATTCCCGAAAATATTTATGAGCTCTTAAAGTAATATTCCCAAATCTCAAGTAAAAAATCACTGCCTTTTGTTTTCAAAAAAGCTTAAGGCTTTTTGTACTGTACTAAATTACTTATTATTACTTTTTCACTTAATTTTTTATAAAAATAATCGAAATATTATATATAAAGATAAACACTTTAATTATAATTTTTAATACTTTTTGTTTAAATATAGTTTTGTTATATTTATGTCGTATTAGATTGGACATAATATATTTCTTTAATGTGTCACCTTATTTTCTTCTGATATGACACAGAAGTATCAGAAAGAATACTAACTTAATAAAAAAATTAAATAAAAATAATTTAAGAAAGTCTACGCCATCTATTTTAATAATCTGTATATAAATCACGCATAAATATTTCAGAAAATTTTGAATTGTACACTTTTTCAAAACAATCTTTTACTGTATATTCAGGAGGATAACATATGAACATAAATGACATTAATGAAGTAAGAACTTATTCCATAGAAGCCCTAAAATACAAGAAACTTTTCAACAACGATATATATATGATTTTAGAAGTTAGCAGTGAAGGAAAGATAATTGATGCCAATAAAGCCGCATTAAATGAATACGGATATACTTTGGACGAAATGAAAAAATTAACCCTTTTAGACCTTCGCAGAAGTAAAACTAACAACTTAACAAGCTATCAAATCGAAAACACATCAGAAGGTGCAATTGAGTTTCAGGCAATTAATTACAGAAAAGATGGAAGCAGTTTCTATGTAGAAGTAAAATTCTTTTCAGTAAATTTAGAAGATGAAAAAGTTTTTTTTAGTATTATTAGAAACATTACAGAACACAAATTTAGACTGGAGCAAATAGAAAAATTGTCAAAGGCTTTAGAACAAGCCTCCAGCGCTATTATCATAACAGATGTTAAGGGTAAAATTAATTATGCAAATAAAAAATTTGAGAATGTAGTAAAGAAATCTAGAGATGAACTCATTGGAAAAACACCTCACCTTTTTAATCCAGATATACAGCCAAAAGATTCTTTTAATAACATGTGGAATACTATAAAGTCAGGTAAGGAATGGAAAGGAGAATATTTTCATCAGAGAAGAGACGGTACAGCTTTCTGGTGGGATGTATCAATTGCTCCAGTAAAGGATGATGAAGGTAAAATTATTTATTTATTGGGTATTACAGATGATATTACAGAAAAGAAAAATATACTTCAAATATTAAATACTAAAAATGATGAATTAAAACATACATTAAAAAAACTAAAAGATACTCAGATGCAGCTGATACAAGAGGATAAGATGGCAAGTATAGGTCAATTATCAGCAGGCATAGCACATGAAATAAATAATCCTTTAGGCTTTATCATAAGTAACTTTAGATCTCTGAAAAAATATACAGACAAATTTGAGAATGTTATTTCTGGTTATAGAGAATTTAAATCGTCCTTAGAAAATTCTTCTAATTCAAATTTTATAAATGAAATAAATATTCTTAATGAAATTGAAAAGAAAAATAAGTTAGACTTTATTTTAGAAGATTTAAAAGAACTTCTTAATGACACAGATGTAGGTCTTGAGAGAGTTAGAAAAATAGTACTTACTTTGAGGATGTTTGCCCATGAAAATATTGAAGATGAATTTGAAGAATATGATATGAATTTAGGCTTAAAAAACACTTTAATAATTGCAAATAATGAAATTAAATACACTTCAAATGTTGAAACAAGCCTAAATGATATACCTTTAGTAATGGCAAACTCAAATGAAATAAATCAGGTGCTACTTAATATGTTAGTTAATGCTTCTCATGCCATAAAAGAAAAGCAACCTGAAAGTTCTAATAAGTTTGGAATACTCAAGATTAATACCTACAATGATGAAAAATATGTTTACTGCTCAATAGAAGACAACGGTATAGGTATTCCCGAAGAAAATATGAGTAAAATTTTCAATCCATTTTTCACTACAAAATCTATAGGAAAAGGCACTGGACTTGGATTAAGTATTTCTTATGACATTATAAAAAATAAGCACAGAGGTGACCTAATAGTTGAAAGTAATGTTAATGTTGGAACAAAAGTTACTATTAAACTTCCAATAAATCAGTAATAAAAAGGGGTGTAATTTTATGGATAGAGTTAAAGTACTTTTTGTTGATGATGAAACAATGGTTTTAAATTCAATTAAGAGAAGTGTACTTGATGAGGATTATTCAGCTTTATTTGCAGTCAGTGGAGAAAAAGCATTAGAAATAATGGAAAGTGAAGAAATAAGCGTTCTAGTTACTGATATGAAAATGCCAAATATGAATGGTCTGGAGCTTTTAAAAAAAGTAAAAGAAATATCTCCAGATACTATAAGAATAGTTTTATCAGGTTATACTCAACTTCCTCAGGTTTTAGCAACAGTAAATTCTGCAGGAATTTTTAAATTTATAACCAAACCTTGGAATGATGATGAGGAATTCCTACCTGCTATTAGAGAAGCCCTAGAATATTATAATTTGAAAAAAGAAAGTGACCAATTAAAAGAAAAGATTGAAAAGAAAAATATAATGTATCAAAATATGCTGAACTATAGCAATGATATACTAAAAAACATTAAAGTTGATGTAAATAATATCAAAACAATTAATAGACTTATATTCAATTTACAAAAAAATCTTTTAAATAAAATAAAAAATAATCAGATTGATATAAATTTAGTAGATTACTATGTTGATTTAATAAATTCTATATATTTCGACTTTTTAGATACTATTCCTTCAAAGAATGAAAAGTTCAATTTAGAACAGTTAGCTAAATCTTTAAAAATAGATATAATTAGCGATTCACAAGTAAAATTTGATAAATCAGACTTTGAATATGAGGGTAATTACTCATTGATTATAACTATTACAAAAACTCTATTAAAAGAATTACTTAATCATTGTAATGAAAATGACTTTGAAATAATTATAGATAAATTTGATCCTTTGAATATAAGTATTAACTTTGATAAAGAAAATTTCCATGAAGTATTAGCGAAAAGTTTGGAATTAAAGCTGATTATAATGATTTTAAATGAACTAAGTAATACTTTTGGTGCAAAATTTAGTATTAATATAAAAGATAAACTCATATGTTTAAATACAAATTTAAGAAGTGAAACAAATAAAAATTAAAAATATTTAAAGGCTTAATTCTTTAATATGCTAATTGAATTAGGCCTTTTTTTAGTTAAGATACTATAATATTACGCAGTTTATTTTTGAGTTCTTCTACATTACCATCAAAAATAATAATATCAATTCCCATTTCTTCTGCTCTTGAAGTTGTACTTCTCTTATAAGGTTCTTTGGTGGTCACAAGTACTTTTTTTACATCATTTCCACCTAACTGTTCTGAATATACATCTAATTCATTTAAAGTATCTTCATCATATTTAGCTGTATCCTTACATGAAATATATACTAGCTGAGAATTTACAGATGCCAATACATCTATTTCATTTTTAACATATCTAACTTCATTATCCCATAAAAATTGCACTCCACTTTTAACATCATCAACTTCTTTTATTTCTTTTACTATTTCATATACTAGCACTTCTAACCAGGTCCCTACCTTAAAGAACAAGGGTTTCATTTGTGGATTGTTGAATTGTATAACTAGCTTATATTCACTTTCATACTTAACATGAATAGAATTTAATTCTTTGATTTTAGCTAAAAATTTTTTAAATTCTATTCTATCTGCTTCGTGTATATTACCCAATTTAATTACAACTGTATCAATTAAAGATACATCCTGTTTTATAATATTATTATCTATTAGAATCGGTTTTAATTTATCCCAAAAATCATAATTATCAACAATATAATCTACAAACTCTTTAGCTTCTGCACTGTTAAATACATCCGTTGAATGGGAAATAATTTCTCCTCCTGTGCTTTGGATAAAATCCTCCACTTCTAAATCATTAAATTCAATGTTAAGTTTTCTTACTTCTTTATTGCTTAAGTTTAAAATTGATTGATGATCTACATCAACAAGTATAGATGTCATTTTATGCTTTTCAGCTGCTTGATATGTAATTAAACTCATGAGCTTACTACCACCAGATAAATTTATAACAGTATCTTCACCGTTATAACTGCTTAGTATATTTTCTATAGCTTCTGTCTTTATTTCCTTAATAGGAACCCCTATTATTTCTGCATCTGGCAGTCTATCTTTTAAATAGCTTTTAATTATCTCAAATTCTTCAAACTCCTCTGAATCATCCTCATATACAAAAACAATTTTTTTAGGCTTTAAATTTAAAACTGCTAAGACATTCTGTCCGTTAAATTCATCTAAAAGATTAATTAGGTTTTTACATTCCATCAAATCACCCGTTAAATAATATTTAATAATAGTATTATTTACATTTTTCCAGTTATATACTCACAAATAAACTTTTCCTCACCAATGCATATTCTCCAAAAAAACTGGTTAATCTATTACAGTAAAATTCTTAATTTAAATCTATTAAGGAGTGAGTTAAGTGGGCAAAACAAAAGCTAGAAATAGCAAAAGAATGGATAAGAGAAGTTCTAAACCAGAACTTATCCATGAAGATGAGATGGAAAAACATAAATCAAAAGGCGTAATAAGAGATAAGGAGATTTAGTATGTCTAAGAACAAAATGAACCACACTCAAAATAATAAAAAAGAAGATGGCAGATTTAAAAAAAGGAACATAAAACACGGGCATCCTGAAAGTGCAAGAAGCGCTTTTGGTTCACCTGGTGAAAAAGATATTGATGATTTATTTGACATAGACTGACCATACTAAAAGAGTGGATGTTAAAAACTTCCACTCTTTTAGTTTACATTTACTTCCATAAGTTTTATAATTAAATTAGATGTAAATTTAAGGAAGTGATTTTTTGAAACTGCTGGTATTTGTCCTTAACAAAGTAGATAAACTTGACAATCTACTCATCTCTTTTACCAATGCAGGAATCAACGGCGCTACCATTCTGGATAGTCATGGAATGGCAGAAGTTCTAATCGACCATAATAAAAATTTACCTATCTTTGGCTCACTAAGAATGCTTCTAAATGAAAAAAGACCTTTCAACAAAACTATTTTTGCTGTTTTAAGCGATAAACAAGTCGAAATTGCACTCACATGTATAAGAGAAGTTGTAGGTGATTTATCTAAACCCGGTGTAGGAATTGTTTTCACTCTGCCTGTAGGCTACGTTGAAGGGATAAGAGATTAAACAATTCTTAAGAAGGAAGATGGTTTGATGCATTCACTTTATTATTTAGGAATAATTTTATTTTCTGGTATGCTTATGGGTAAAGTAGTATCTCTTTTTAAGTTGCCTAAAGTAACTGGTTATCTTATAGCTGGAGTTTTAATTGGTCCTTCTATATTTAATCTAGTACCAAGTCGTGCTGCTGGAAAACTTACTGTTATTGCGGATGCTGCTCTTGGTTTTATAGCTTACAGTATTGGAAGTCAATTTAATTGTGAAAATTTAAAGGCTTTAGGAAAAAGAATTTTCACAATTACAATGTTTGAAGCTCTAGGTGCTGTTATAATGGTTGATCTTGTTATGATTTTTATCTTTAAAATGTCCATACCTTTTAGTATAACCCTTGGCTCTATTGCTGCTGCCACAGCTCCCGCAGCCACTTTAATGGTAATTAAACAGTATAAAGCCAAAGGTCCTGTTGTAAATACACTGTTACCTGTAGTTGCCATGGATGATGCAGTTGGAATTATAATTTTTGGTATTTCTACTACTGTTGCTGGTGCTTTAATGAATAACACTGCTCACTTTTCAATGGTAAAAGCTATCTTTTTCCCATTTCTTGAGATAATATATGCCCTTTTACTTGGTCTTGCTGTTGGAGTTCTCCTTTCCATAATTTCTAAGAAGCCCGAAGGAGAAGATCAGTTATTAAGTATGACTATTGCATCCCTATTCTTTACTATAGGAATTTCAACTAGTTTAAATATATCCCCACTTTTATCCTGTATGATGGTAGGAGCTACTATAACTAATATTGCTCCAGCAAACACCCGTACTCTATCAGTTATTGATAGATTTACTCCTCCTGTATTTATAGCCTTTTTCACTATTGCAGGCGTAGAACTTAATTTAACTATGTTAACAAAGGTAGGTATTGTTGGAATAGCTTATATCCTAACTCGCCTCGTTGGAAAAATTATTGGAGCTGCTATAGGTTCTAAGCTATCTAAATGTCCTAAAACTGTTCAGAAATATCTTGGCTTAACCTTAGTTCCTCAAGCTGGGGTGGCTATTGGACTTGCAATGGTAGCTGAAACTATGATACCTGAATTTGGTTCTTCAATTAGAACTATAATTCTATCAGCAACAGTTATATATGAGCTTATAGGTCCTCTTTTAACCAAAACAGCTCTTATAAAAGCAGGAGAAATAAACTTATCAAATAATTTTACTCCTAAAACTATAAATAAAAATCTCTAAGAAAAATTCCTTAGAGATTTTTTATCCTTATATTTTAAATTTATCAACTACTGTTCTTAATTGATCTGAAAGATTATTTAACTTTTCCGCTGCTGAAACTATTTCATGAAGTCCAGCTGCTTGCTCTTCTGATGATGCACTAACTTCTTCTGCTGTAGCAGCTGCCTCTTGAGACACTGCTGAAGCTTGTGAAATGTTTACTACAACTAAATCTTTGTCTTCTTTAATTCCCATTAATGAATAACTTACTTTTTCTATATTAGCTTCTAGTGTATCCATAGCTTCTTTTATTTGCTTAAAACTTTCATTCGTTACTTGTACACTTTGTGCAGTTTTGTCATTTAACTCTGTTGATAAATTCAGCTTTTCAGCTACTTCACTAACACTGTTGTTCACTTCTCCTATTACCTTCTCTATTTGTGAAGCTGAATCTGCTGACTCTTCTGCAAGTTTTCTAACTTCTTCAGCAACTACCGCAAAGCCTTTTCCTGCTTCTCCTGCTCTTGCAGCTTCTATTGAGGCATTTAGAGCTAAAAGGTTAGTTTGTTCTGTTATACTCTTGATTGCTTCTGTAATTGCACCTATTTCTTTAGATTTTTCTGCTAAAGTTTGTACTTTTCCTACAACTTCTATATTGGCCTGATAATTTTCTTCAAACACTTGTGTCAATTCAGAAATTAATTGAGTACCATTACTGCTAGCTTTTTTAACCTCTACTGCTGCTTTAACCATACTATTAGAATCTTCTATAGATTCTTCAACCTTTTCTCCTAATTTGTCAGCTACATCTGATCCCTCATTTAGTTTTTCTGATTGGTGAACAGAACCATCAGCTATTTGTTGTACAGCTTTTGCAACTTCAGCTCCAACTGCACTTGATTCTTCTGTTACAGATACAAGCGAATCTGAATTTTCTTTTAATTCTTCTGATGCGCTAAGTATATTCTTAATAATACCAGAAATGTCATTAATTGTACTATTCACTGCATCTATAATTGTTTCTACCTCTGTAGTTAATCCTCTTTCTTTTTCTACCGTTACAGCAAAATTACCTTTTTGCATTTCTTCTAAACATCCTACGATTTTTTGAATAGGTTTGATTATAGTGGATTTAATAAACTTATTTCCCATAAAGATTGCTAATATTAAAGCAATTACTGCTATTAAAACATTAACTTTAACTTCCTTAATTATTTTACTTGTAAGTTCAGCTTTAGGTATAAGTGCCGCAACAGTATATCCTGTAGATTCTTCTTTTTGTTTGAATACCATGTAGTTTACACCATCAATTTGTTTTTCAAACACTTTATCCTTTGAATCTAATATATCTTGCATATCTTTATCTTCTTTAGCTGTAGCACCTATTTTTTCAGCTTGTTTATGAGCTATGATGGTACCTTCTTTATCTAAAACTATTGAAAAACCATCTTTTCCTAGAGTTGTCTGTTGAACAGTTTCACTTAAATTTTCTAACATCAAGTCTATTCCTATTACTCCAACTACTTTACCTGAAGCATCTTCAACAGTTTTTGCAAAAGTTACTACATATAACTTATCATCATTTATATCTGTATATGGATTTGTTCTTATTACTTTACCTTTGTTTTCAACTGCTTCTTTGTACCAATCTCTTGATGTTGGATCATACCCTTCTTCAAATTCCTCTTCTGGCAATGAAATCATCCTTTTATCTTCAGTTCCTAAATATACAAATGCTATATCCTTATGTGTCTTTATAAAAGCATCTAGTCTCTTTTTAAGCCATATTGCACCATCGGGATTTTCCATAATAGTTTTAGCATTTGGATCAAGTAAAAACATTTCTACAGATTCCTTATTAACTTTATCTGTACTCTTTATAACTTCAACAATCTTATCTACACTTTTACTAGTTACCTCTTCAAACTCAGTTTTTATAGTACCTCGTAAAGTATAATAATTAATAGAAGAAATCAAAAGCACAGGCACAAAAATAGCGATAATCATTAAGGCTATAATCTTGGTATGTAGACTATTCTTTTTTATTCCTTTCATTACATTTTCACACCTTTCTAATAATTTATTTGCAGTTATACATCTTTCGACATCTTTCGTATATTTTTAACACTTTTTAAATTTCGTTATATTTTAACACGACTTTAATAGTATTTATTGGATATACAAAACAAAAAATCTCTAAGAAAAGTTTCTTAGAGATTTTTTTAATTTTTCATTCTTATATTTTAAATTTATCAACTACTGTTCTCAATTGATCTGAAAGATTATTTAACTTTTCCGCTGCTGAAACTATTTCATGAAGTCCAGCTGCTTGCTCTTCTGATGATGCACTAACTTCTTCTGCCGTAGCAGCCGCCTCTTCAGATACTGCTGAAGCTTCTGAAATATTCACCACAACTAAGTCTTTATCTTGTCTAATTTCCATTAATGAACCGCTTACCTTTTCTATATTAGCCTCTAGTGTTTCTATAGAATCTTTTATTTGCTTAAAGCTTTCATTAGTTACATGTACACTTTGTGCAGTTTTATCATTTAACTCTGTTGATAAATTCAGCTTTTCAGCTACTTCACTAACACTGTTGTTTACTTCTCCTATTACCTTCTCTATTTGTGAAGCTGAATCTGCTGACTCTTCTGCAAGTTTTCTAACTTCTTCAGCAACTACCGCGAAACCACGTCCAGCTTCTCCTGCTCTTGCAGCTTCTATTGAGGCATTTAGAGCTAAAAGGTTCGTTTGTTCTGTTATACTCTTGATTGCCTCTGTAATTACACCTATTTCTTTAGACTTTTCTGCTAAAGTTTGTACTTTTCCTACAACTTCTATATTGGCCTGATAATTTTCTTCAAACACTTGTGTCAATTCAGAAATTAATTGAGTACCATTACTGCTAGCTTTTTTAACCTCTACTGCTGCTTTAACCATACTATTAGAATCTTCTATAGATTCTTCAACCTTTTCTCCTAATTTGTCAGCTACATCTGATCCCTCATTTAGTTTTTCTGATTGGTGAACAGAACCATCAGCTATTTGTTGTACAGCTTTTGCAACTTCAGCTCCAACTGCACTTGATTCTTCTGTTACAGATACAAGAGAATCTGAATTTTCTTTTAATTCTTCTGATGCATTAAGTATATTCTTAATAATACCAGAAATATCATTAATTGTACTATTCACTGCATCTATAATTGTTTCTACCTCTGTAGTTAATCCTCTTTCTTTTTCTACCGTTACAGCAAAATTACCTTTTTGCATTTCTTCTAAACACCCTACGATTTTTTGAATAGGTTTGATTATAGTTGATTTAGTAAACTTATTTCCTATTAATATTGCTAGTATTAAAGCAATTGCTGCCACTAAAATATTAACTTTAACTCCGCTAATTATTTTACTTGTAAGCTCAGCTTTAGGTATAAGTGCCGCAACAGTATATCCTGTAGATTCTTCTTTTTGTTTGAATACCATGTAGCTTATACCATCTATTTGTTTTTCAAATATCATTTCGTTTGAATCTAATGTTTCTTGCATAGCCTTATCTTCATTAGTTGTAGTACCTATTTTTTCAGCTTGTTTATGTGCTATGATAGTCCCTTCCTTATCTAGAACTACTGCGAATCCCTCTTCTCCAAGGGTTGTTTGCTGAACACTTTTACTTAGATTTTCTAAAGTTAAATCTATTCCTATTACTCCAACCACTTTACCTGAAGCATCTTCAACAGTTTTTGCAAATGTTACTACATACAGCTTTTCATTATTTGCATCTGTATACGGATTGGTTCTAATTACATTACCCTTATTCTCTATTGCTGCCTTATACCATGGTCTTGCTGTTGGATCATATCCATCCGGCATTTTTTGCTCTGGAAGTATAATCATTTTTTTATCTTCTGTTCCAAGGTACACCCCTAAAACATCCTTATGTGTCTTTACAAATGAATCAAGACTCTTTCTAAGCCATGCCTCATTAGCTGGACTCTCTATAATAGTTTTAGCATTTGGATTAAGTGAAAGCATTTCTGCCGATTCCTTATTAACTTTGTCTGTACTCTTTATAACTTCAACAATCTTATCTACACTTTTGCTAGTTACTTCTCTAAACTCTTCTCTTATAGTACTGCTCAAAGTGTAATAACTAATAGCGGAAATCAAAAGTACAGGCACTAAAATAGAAGTAATCATTAGTGCTAGAATCTTAGTATACAAACTATTTTTCTTGGTATTTTTTATACCGAGTTTCTTCATATTTTCACACCTTTCTACTTGTTTCGTTTCAGTTTACACCACCTTTTTCAGATTTTTCTAAATTTTTTATTATATTTATTAATTTCGTAAAATTTTAACGTAACTTTAATGTAATTTCATGGTATATTCAAAAATACAAAATCTCTAAGAAAAACATCTTAGAGATTTTGTATTTTGTATTTTATGTTTTATATTTGAAATTTACTAACTAATTCTTTAAGCTCTTCTGATAACTTATTTAGGTTTTCCGATGATGAAACTATTTCTTGCAATCCAGCTGCTTGTTCCTCCGAAGATGCACCTACTTCCCCTGAAATAATAACCGCTTCTTGAGCTACAGATGAAGCATCTGAAATATTAGCCACAACTAAATCTTTATCTTCTTTAACTTCTATTAATAAACTGCTTACCTTTTCTATATTAGCTTCCAATATTCCTATAGCTTCTTGTATCTGCATAAAGCTTTTTTTAGTTCCTTGTACACACTGTGCAGTTTTATCATTTAACTCTGTTGATAAATTTAGCTTTTCAGCTACTTCACTAACACTATTTTTTATTTCTTCTATTACCTTTTCTATTTGTGAAGCTGAATATGCTGACTCTTCTGCAAGCTTTCTAACTTCTTCAGCAACTACCGCAAAGCCTCGCCCTGCATCTCCTGCCCTTGCAGCTTCTATTGAAGCGTTTAGAGCTAATAAATTAGTTTGTTCTGTTATACCCTTGATTGCATCGGTAATTACACCTATCTGATTTGACTTTTCTGCTAAAGATGTTACCGTTCCCACAACCTCTATATTTGCCATATAATTCTCTTCAAATACTTGTGTTAAGTCACAAATGATTTGAGTACCACTGTTGCTAGCTTTTTTAACCTCTACTGCAGCTTTAACCATATTATTAGAATCTTCTATAGATTCTTCAACCATTTCTCCTAATTTGTCAGCTATATCAAAACCTTCATTTAATTTTTCTGATTGCTCAATAGAACCATCAGATATCTGTTGTATAGCTTTTGCAACTTCAACTCCAGCCGCACTTGATTCTTCTGTTACAGATACAAGTGAATTTGAATTTTCTTTTAATTGATATGATGCTTTAAGTATACTTCTAAGAATTTCTACAACCTCATCAATTGTATTATTAAGTGCAAAACTTATACTTTCTATTTCATTACAAAGACCCTTATCTTTTTCTACTTTTGCTGTAAAGTTGCCTTTAGTTAGCTCTCCTAATACTTCTACAACTTTTTTAATCGGGTTAACTATAGTATTTTTAGTAAATTTACATCCAATAAAAATTGCTACTATTAAAGCAATCAATGTAACTAAAATATTAAATTTAATTGCTGAAAATATCTTACTTGTTAATTCAGCTTTAGGTATAAGTCCAGCAACAGTGTACCCTGTAACTTCTTCTTTTTGTTTAAAGACCATATGATTTACACCATCAATTTTCTTTTCAAATATCTTATCTTTTGAATCCAAGATATCTTGTATAGCTTTATTTTCTTTAGATGTAATACCTACTTTTTCACTCTGCTTATGTGCTATGACAGTACCTTCACTGTCTAAAACTATAGAGAATCCATTTTCTCCAAGAGTTGTCTGCTCAATACTTTTATTTAAATCATCCAATGTCATGTCCATTCCTATTACTCCAACTACTTTACCAAAAGAATCTTCAACAGTTTTTGCAAAAGTTACAATATATAAATCCTTATTATTTATATCTTTATAAGGATTTGTTCTAATTACTTTTCCTTTATTTTGTATAGCTTCTTTATACCACAACCGCTCTGTAGGATTATACCCATCAACCATTTTATGATTAGAAAGTATAATCATCCTTTCATCTATAGTTCCAAGATATACAGATAAAATATCCTTATGTGTCATTCTAAAAGCATTAAGACTCCTTCTAAGCCAAACTTCATTAGGTGGGTTTTGTATAATAGTCTTAGCATTAGGATCACGTGAAAGCATTTCTACTGATTGCCTATTAATTTTGTCAGTAGCCCCTATAACTTCGAAAACCTTGTCCACATTTTTACTCGTTACATCTTTAAAATCTTTATTTATAGTGCTGCTTAAAGTATAATAACTAATAATTGAAATCAAAAATACAGGGACCAAAATACAGGCAATTATCAAACCTATAATTCGCGTATATAAACTTTTATTTTTTCTTTTCTTTATATCTTGATTCATATATCTTCACCCTTTCTATTAATTTGACTATGTTTTTATCGGTTTATATACATTTATCATATATTATAGCATATTATAACCTAAATGTAATTTAATGGTATATAAATGTAAATAAAAATCTCTAAGAATTTTACTTAGAGATTTTTATTTGCTATATTTGAAATTTACTAACTAATTGCTTAAGTTCTTCTGATAAATCGCTTAGTTTTTCTGATGATGAAACTATTTCTTGAAGACCTGATGCCTGTTCTTCACAAGATGCACTTACTTCTTGTGAAGTAGATGCAGCCTCCTGAGCCACTAATGAAACTTCCTCGATATTTGAAAGTACTGAATCTTTACCTGATTTTATATCATTTAAAGAAAGGCTTACTTTTTCAATATTAGATTCAAGCGTTTCTACGGCTTGTCTTATTTTATTGAAACTTTCCTTTGTATCACTTACATTTACTGCTGTTTTATCATTTAACTCTGTTGAATGTTTTAGTTTTTCAAATACATCATTTACACTTCTTTTTACTTCACCAATTACTTTTTCTATTTCTGAAGCTGAATATGCTGATTCTTCTGCAAGTTTTCTAACCTCTTCAGCAACTACAGCAAAACCACGTCCTGCCTCTCCAGCTCTTGCTGCCTCAATTGATGCATTCAAAGCTAGAAGGTTTGTCTGTTCTGTTATGTTCTTAATTGCATCAGTAATTACACCTATTCTATTTGATTTTTCTGCTAAGGCTTGCACTTCTTCTGCAACATCTATATTAGCTGCATAGTTTTCTTCAAATACTTGAGTTAAGTTTATCATCAACTTAGCCCCTTCATGACCTGTCTCCTTGACTTTTGCAGCATATCTCATCATATTTATAGAATCATTTATAGATTCTTCAACATCCCGTCCAAGTTTTTCTGCAATTTCAGAGCTTTCATTTAGCTTTTCAGATTGACATATCGAACCATCAGCTATTTGCTGTACAGCCCTTGCTACTTCATCACCAGTAGTACTCGACTCTTCTGCTACAGTTAATAGTTCTTCTGAATTTTCTTTAAGATTATCTGAAGCCCCTGATATACTTTCAACAATCTTAGCTACCTCCACTGTAGTATTATTAACAGCATCAATAATATCTTCTATTTCGCCAGTAATTCCTTTAGTCTTTTGAGCTCTAGCTTTAAAATTTCCTTTACTTAATTCTTCAAAAATATATAAAATATTTTTAACTGGTTTAATTAAATTTTTCTTAGTAAATTTGTTTCCAGCATATGTTGCTAAAACTAAAACAATGAGTGATACTATAATATTTAATTTTATTGGTGCATAAATTTTATTTGAAAGTTCAGTTTTAGGTACTATTCCTAAAACAGTATATCCTGTATCTTTTTCTACTTCTTTAAAAACTAAACATTTAACACCATCAATTGTTTTTTCAAATACATCCTCTGTAATATTTAATAATTCTTGTGTGACTTTATCATCCTTAGAAGTAGTTCCAACTTTTTTAACATCCTTATGAGCTATAATAGTGCCCTCTTTATCAATAAGCACTGAATATCCATTTTTCCCAATAGTTATTTCTGAAACTATTTTACTCAGATCATCTAACTTTATATCAATTCCAATTACTCCAACCGGCTTACCTGCAGCATCTTTAACGAATTTTGCAAAAGTTACTTCATACTGTTTATCATTTATTCTATTTTTATAAGGACTGGTTAAAATTATCTCTCCATTTCCATCCATAGCATCTTTATACCACGCTCTTTTACTTGGATCAAACCCTTCTGGAACATCTTGTTTAGGAAGTAAAATCATCTTCTTATCTTCAGTACCTAAATATGCACTAGATACTCCCGTGTGTGATTTTATGAAGGAATCGAGAGCTTTTCTAAGCCACATTTCACTATCAACATTAGACGTTATTGCTATTACATTAGGATCTTGAGACAACATTTCTACTGACTCTTTGCTTGTCTTATCTAAATTCTTTATTACTTCAATTATTCTGTGTACATTATCTCCAGTCATTTCTTTAAAATCAGATTCCATGTTTTTACTTATAGAGTAATAACCAATACAAGAAACAATAATTAAGGGTACTAATATCGCTATACCTAACAAGCTTAAAATTTGACCATATAAGCTCTTTTTCTTAATTTTTTTCTTTTTCATATTATTCCCCCATTGTTTTTATTATTTGTAATCGTTTTACATCTGTAAAAAACAACCCTTTATTACTATAATTTACCTCATTTCTGATAAATTGGCAATATTTTCAGAAAAATTTAATTCTTAACATAAAAATAAAATCCATAAAGACTATACGTCTTTATGGATTTCAAACTTTATAAACTTATTATTTTTAAGTATTTTCATAAAATGTACTGTTCTATTTATAGCTTCTTTCTCTTCAACACCATAAGTCTTCATAAACTCTTTACATAAATCAAGAACAGTTCTTTTTCCATTAATTCTATTCCATATAAAACTTCCAATTTCATCAAGGTGTACATAAAGCTCTTTATGAGATTTTCTAAAGATTTTAAGGAAAAACCTATCCATTTTACTATCTCGCCTTATTACTATTGTTAAATTGGAATCATCTTCTACCTTTTCATATAAAGTAGGTTTACTAAAAGAATTATTTATGTACTTATTTAAGTGTATATTCTTTTTTACTTCATTTTTACGAGGAATGAATTCTAATAAATTATTACGCTGCTTCATGAAGTTCCTCTGGCTTTCTAATATTTGAATAGTAATATAAAATAACTAACAATATTCCATAAGGTATCAACGTAAACCAATTATTATGCGTAAATGCAATATCTTTACCAAAATTTATATTAGGTACTGATGCATAATTAACATGGAAATATGAATATATAGCAAGAATAACTCCCATCAATGAGTCTCCTGCAACAAGCCCTGATGCAAACAATATTCCACTTTCACGTCTGATTGCAAGTTCTTTACCTGATTTTCTTTTTTCTAATAATCCTCTAATTAATCCTCCAAGAATTGGTGCTGTTGATAGTGAAATTGGAAGATATAATCCTATAGCAAAAGGTAATACCGGGATTCCTAACATTTCAACAACAGCTCCTATTGCCATACCTATAAATATTAATATCCATGGAAGCTGTCCTGTAAATATCCCTTTTACAAGTGATGCCATAAGCATTGCTTGTGGTGCTGGAAGTTTTTCTGAACCTATTCCATATGTTGATGATAAAAGATAAACTACAAAACCTATAGATATTGCAGATGCTAAAACACCAATAAGTTCACCCATTTGTTGTTTTCTAGGTGTTGCTCCCACTAAGAAACCAGTTTTTAAATCTTGTGATGTATCTCCAGTAATTCCTACTGCAATACAAACTATAATACCAACAAATAATGTCGCAACCATTCCTGCTTCACCTTTTGCACCCATTCCCTTTAATATAAGAGAAGTTACAAGAAGTGTTGCAATTGTCATACCTGAAATTGGGTTATTTGATGTAAGACCAACCATCTTAGCTGCAACCGGTACAAACAAGAATGAGAATACAAGTACAATTAACGCTCTAACTATTCCTAATTTAAGTGGTGGTAAGAATGCCATAAATATAAATAATGCTGCAATTAACATGAAAACTAATCCCATATTCATATCTTGATCCGTTCTAGGAAGATTTCCATCAGCATCTTTACCCTTAAATAATTGTTGAAAACCTAATCTGAAGCTGTTAAACATTACAGGAATAACTTTCAGGAAGCTCCAAAGTCCTCCAAAAATAACTGCTCCTGTACCTATATATTTTAAATAATATTTCCAAATCTCATCAGGTCCCATAGTTGAGATTAATTCAGTCGCTGGTGCAACTGCATGTGGAAGTGCTGCTCCAAAATAAGATATTATAGGTGTAATTACAAGCCAACCAAGAGCTGCTCCTGCAAGCATAATAGCTGCAATTCTTGGTCCCATTACATAACCTACTCCAAGTAAAGCTGGCGCTGCATCTATTCCTATATATCCATTAGTAAGTCCCTTTACTGAAATTCCAACTTCTTCCTTCCAAAGTTCAAATCCAGTAAGGCACAGAGTATATAAACCTGCTAGTCCACCTCCTACAAATAGTACCTTTGCAGAGCTTCCCCCAGCTTCTCCTGCAACTAAAACTTCTGCACAAGCTGTACCATCTGGAAAAGGAAGCTTTCCATGTTCATCTGATACAAAATATCTTCTAAGTGGTATTAATATTAATACTCCAAGTACTCCACCTACAAATGCCATTACAGAGATGTTAAATATACTTATATCCATCCCCCATACCATAAGAGCTGGAACTGTAAAAATAACTCCTGCTGCTACAGATTCACCAGCAGAACCTATAGTTTGAACCATATTATTTTCAAGTACTGTTCCTCTTTTTAATATTCCTCTAAGTATTGCCATTGATGTAACCGCACAAGGAACTGATGCTCCTACAGTTTGTCCTAATTTCAATCCTAAATAAGCATTAGCTGCTCCAAAAACTACTGCTAATATAATTCCAAGTAAAATAGATTGAAATGTAAGCTCAGGCATAGATGTACTGGCTGATACATATGGTTCATATTCACTACCAGGTATCATCTCATATGCCCCTTGTGATAAAGTTTTTCTTTTTGTCAATTTTGACATAATAATTTTCCTCCTTGTTGCATTAACTGTTAAGCCCCTAAAATATAATTTTCCTTTAATAATTCCTATACCCCAGAGAAAAACTATTTTTTGAATATTTTTAACTTTTATGTATAAAAACACACAATTTTCATTATATTTATTAAATTTGTTTATGTCAACTGAACTAAGTATAACTATTCTCTTTTTCTTTGTGTTTTTTTGTCATTTTATCAAAATATATTATTTTATGTGAATGTTTTCGTATAAATTCACAATTTTTTAAAGACAATTGACCGTCATGTATGAACAAAAGAAAGATAGGGACTTTTACGCATATCCCTATCTTCTCTAACCTTTGTTTTAGTTTATTTAGTATTTTTTATTCTATTATAAACTTGTCTATTTTATTTTTCAGTTCATCTCCAAGCTCATTTACAGTTTGTGCATGCGATGCAACCTCTTCCATAGCTGCTAATTGTTCTTCTGTAGAAGCAGCTACTTCTTCAGTACTTGCTGATGTTTCCTCTGTTACAGCTGATACATTTGTCATTGCATTTATTATTTCATTTTTGCTCTCTTCCATATCTTCAGCATATTCATTAACTTTATCTATTTTATCCACTAACTTTTTAAGAGATTCAGAAGTTTGGTTAAATATATCACCTGTATTTTCAATGGATTTATTCTGTTCTCCGGTTATTTGTTTAACTTCTTCCATTGTACTAACAGCATTGTTAGCTTTTTCTTGAATATTTCCAATTAACGCTTTTATATCATTAGTTGCTGCTGCTGTTTCTTCTGATAATTTTCTTATTTCCTCAGCAACAACAGCAAATCCTTTTCCTACTTCTCCTGCTCTAGCAGCTTCTATACTGGCATTCAATGCTAATAGATTAGTTTGACTTGATATGTTATCAATCAAACCAGTTATAGATTCTGCATTATTTGCATATTGGTTTACCTCTAATATTATTTCATTTATTTCTGACGTCCTGCTCATACTTTCAGCTGTTTTTTCATCCAATACGTTAATTATTCTTAATCCCTCTTCGCTTAATTCGTTTGTTTCATTAGAAATATTGTGTATTTGTACTATTAAATCATTTGTATTATCTATTCTCTCACCTAAATCATTGCTTTTATTAGCCACCATTTCAGTATCTCTAGCTTGATCTGATGAACTAATTGCTATTTGGTTTATAGCTTCCGCCATTTCACTGGCCACTCTAGTTGAATTCTGTGAAATTTCCAATAAGTTGCTTGATGATTTATTTACTGTATCTGCCGATTCTTTTATATTGCTTAGTAAATTTTTCATATCTTCCTGCATCTTAGAAACAGCTTTTCCTAGTTCCCCAAATTCATCATTTCTCTTTAGAATTTCTTCTGGAAGCTCTTTTGTAAAGTCACCTGTAGCAATAACCTTCAACTGCTCTGCTGAAGAAATGATTGGCTTTGTAACCATTTTAGATATGTACATAGATAATCCAATTATAATTATTAATATTAATAATATCATTAAACTTATTGTTCTTAACATACCATTAGCTTCTTTTTCCATCTCCCCAACTGGAATTGTTGTTAACAGAGTCCAATTAGGAGTATTTGGTATAGTAGCATATAATCCTATTGCTTCTACCCCATTAGGTCTGATATAAACACCTACTCCATTTTTTCCAGCTACCATGTCTTTACCTAATTTTTCAAAATCCTTAAATCCGTCTTGTGATGATTTTAAAACATTTAATTTCATTCTATAATTGTCATCTGGATGTGCAATAAAAAGTCCATTACCATCTATCACTGAACCAAATGATGTTCCTACTTTAATTTTTTCTGCTATTTCTGTTAAGGTATCCAAAGTAACAGTAGATGCTAAAACCCCTATTATTTGTCCATCTTTTTCTATTTTAGTTGCAATTATAAATATAGACTTACCTGTAGATTTAGAATTTAATGCATTAGTAACTACTACTTCTTTCTTTCCACTAATTATATCTTTGAAATACTCACGATCTGAAATATCAGTCTCAGTACCCATCGTATTCCACATTTTACCGTTTTTATCTGCTATAAAATACATCTCAATTTCATTGCTCTGCTCTTTCATATCAATTAAATGTGGTTTATATAGAGATGGATTCATAGATTCTACAATATCAGATTCAGCTAATAATTCCACTTGTTTAATAATTCCATTAATCCATTCACCTATTTGTCCACCACTTGCTTCAACAATTTTTTCACTCATCTGTTGAGTTAATGGTACCACAGTATTAGCAGTTTTCATATAAATCATAAATGCTAAAATGCATAAAAGAGCTGTGGTTGATATTCCAAACCATGCTATTATTTTGGTACGAATAGACTTACTACTTACCGTCATAAACTTCACATTGGGCTTCTTTAATTTCATATGTACCTCCTTATTTTTACATTTTCATATGTATATACAGTTAGTTTTCGTGTGTAAAATACATTTCTTTACGTTTTTTATTTTATAAAATAAATCATATTATATTTTTATATAAAAAATAATATAGATCTATGTTTTTAACATAGATCTATATTAAAATCGAAGAACAAATTCACTCCATTATATTTATTAACTTCCAAGAGTTGCTACCATAACTGCTTTTATTGTATGCATTCTATTTTCAGCTTCATCAAAAACAATTGAATATTTACTCTCAAATACTTCATCTGTTACCTCTAAAGCATCAAGTCCATATTTTTCATATATTTCTTTTCCAACCTTTGTTCCTAAGTCATGGAAAGCTGGTAGGCAATGCATAAACTTAACATCATCATTTGCCGTTTTCTTTATAATATCCATGTTGATTTGATAAGGCTTTAATATTGCTAATCTCTTTTTCCATACTTCATCTGGCTCTCCCATAGATACCCATACATCTGTGTATAATATATCTACATTTTTCACTCCACTATCTACATCTTCTGTAATTGTTATTTTTGCTCCAGTTTCCGTTGCTACTAAATTACATTTATCTACTAACTCTTTTTCAGGAAACAACTCTTTAGGCGCTACTATTCTAAAATCCATCCCCATCTTTGCAGCACCAATCATAAGAGCATTTGCCATATTATTTCTTCCATCTCCTAGATAAGCAAAAGATACTTTGTTTAATGGTTTATCAAAATGTTCTTTTATAGTTAAAAAATCTGCCAATATTTGAGTTGGATGATCTTCGTTAGTAAGTCCATTCCACACAGGAACGCCTGAATACTTTGCTAAAGTTTCAACAACTTCCTGCCCAAAACCTCTATATTCTATTCCATCGTACATTCTTCCAAGAACTCTTGCTGTATCCTCAACAGATTCTTTTTTCCCCATTTGACTTCCTGTAGGTCCAAGGTAAGTTACATGTGCCCCTTGATCATGTGCAGCCACTTCAAAGGCGCATCTTGTTCTAGTAGAATCCTTTTCAAAAATCAATGCTATATTTTTTCCCAAAAGATTTTTAGTTTCCGTACCAACATACTTAGCCTTTTT
Organism: Clostridium ganghwense; assembly: GCF_026735165.1. GTDB lineage: Bacteria > Bacillota > Clostridia > Clostridiales > Clostridiaceae > Clostridium_H > Clostridium_H ganghwense. The sequence continues at coordinate 1,386,581 of NZ_JAPQES010000001.1, forward strand.
AAGTTCTGCAGCTAAATCTAATAAGAAATTTATTTCCTTAGGTGAAAAATCCATCAATGTTAAAAAACTTCTATTTTTCAAATTGAACATTTGTATAGCCCCCTCCTTGTTTGCATAAATATACACAAATTATACATCACTTTCTATATATTGTCTATATTGTTTTTATATTTATACTTTTTAAATTATAATTATTCATTTATCTTTTGCATATCATAAAATAAACTTGCCCAAACTCTCTAAACTTATTTTTTAGACATCCTCTCTATATATAGGCATAGACATGCATCTAGGGCCGCCCCTTCCTCTAGATAGCTCTGAGGATCGTATTGATATTACAGACACATTATTTTTATATAAAATTTCATTAGTCACATAATTTCTCTCATAGGTTATTACTTTTCCTGGTGCAATAGCTAGTGTATTTGAACCATCATTCCACTGTTCTCTGTCAGCTACTATTTTGTCACCTCCACCGCATCTTATAAGTTTTATATCTCTATTTAAATATCGTGATAATATTTTTTGAATACTATCTTCTTCTTCCTTGATAATAAGCTCACTATTTTTATAATCATAACTTATTGCATTCACTATTATACTCTCTTCTATATTAGGATGAAGAGTAAATTTATCATAGTCCACCATAGTAAAAACTGTATCTAAATGCATAAAAGCTCTTCGTTTAGGTATTTCAAACACAAGTATAGTTTTAAAGCTTTCCCCATTTTCAAATATACTTTTAGCAATTTTTAAAATAGCTTTACTATCACTTCTGGCGCTGTGCCCTATAGCAAGAATGTCTTTTGATAAAACTAGCTCATCTCCACCCTCTATACAATATCTCTCATCTCTGTTGTACCATTTTGGAATATCTTTATCTTTAAATTCAGGATGATGAGAAAATATATATTTTGCAAAAAGAGTCTCACGCCTTCTTGTTCTTGTTTTCATGGAATTTATAGTTATTCCTCTTCCAATAGATGCAAAAGGATCTCGTGTAAAGTATAAGTTAGGCATAGGATGCATTAAAAATGGATATTCTTTATCACCTTCACTTATATCTAAATCCTTAAATCTAACTCCTGCCATTATTTTTAGAATTATATCTTTTTCAGGCATATTCTTTAAATAGTCTTTTATTATCTTTTTAATTTTCTCATCTTCAACACGACTTTCATTTACTACTTCTGTTAAAAATTTTTCTTTAACTTGTTCATTTTTTATACTCTCTGCACATAAATCTTCTAGATATAACACTTCAGCTCCATTCTCTTGAAGTACCTTTGCAAAATTATCATGCTCTTCTCTTGCAACCTTTAAAAAAGGTATATCATCAAATAACAGTATTTTTAAATATTCTGGAGTTAAATTTTCTACTTCTTCCCCTGGTCTATGTAAAAGTACTTTCTTAAGCTGACCAATTTCAGAATAAACATTTATTATATCTTTAGACATAATAAGCACCTCAATTCATAGCTTATTTTCTTAACTTTTATATATATATCCTCAGTAAATATGTAAATATTGTTCCCCTATTAACACTAAAAATATTATGATTTCAAATTAAATCTATGCTTGTACTTCAAAAATATTCTAAGTAATTTACTTAAAAAAAATAGGCATCAGAATTTCTGATGCCTAACTATTATCTTTAAAGTTATTTAATATATTGGATAAAGTATTAATACTAACTGTAAGATTCTCTAATTTACTCTCTATTCTTACTAAAAGATAAATAGAAACAGCAATTGGAAAACCTACATTTCCTATTAACGCTACTAGAGCATCCACTCATATCACCTGCCTTTTACAGATTAAATATGCATAGATGCTCTTTTTATATACCTCAATTTATCCTTTATTTATATTAAATTATTTTCTTTCCCCATATTTATCTACAATTTTTTTAGCTAATTTCTTAGTAGCACTTGCTTGAGCTATTAAACTCATTACTAATAAGAAAACCGATATTCTTTCTTCATCGTCTTTTTTAAGTTCACTCTCATCTATAAATTTTCCAAGTTTATCCTCATTAAAAGTTTCGATATTTAAAAAATTATCAAAGCTTTCATTCTGAATTTCATCAAAAACTTTATAAGCTTTTTCCCAAGAAATAATATCATCACTTCTATCATTTATTTCATTAAATGCAAGAGCAAATACCTTTTTAATCTCTTCTGTAGTAAGTATAGGTCTCATATAACTTAAAAGCACTAATTGTGCTAAATGAAGTTTTGTATATCCTCTTTTCTTACCATCTTCTGGTTTAGATATAACTTCATTTTTAATATAATTTTGGACAATATTATTTGTATATTTTTCCTCTTCAAATCTATCATTTAAATAATCGATAACCTGAGATAGGAATAAATCATATTGAGGTAAATCATCATAAGAAACTAAACTGTTCTGCGAAATTTCTTTTGCTAACTTATCTATGTCTTCCAAAATGAATTCACTTTTCTTCACTTATATTACCTCCAAGTTTCTTTGTTAATAATTTTATCTGTCATACAATTATGTCAAATCCAAATTTTACTAATATCATTTAACTATTACCTTTCACAATATATTATACGGTATTTATAACCGTATTACAAGTTTAATTGTTGTATACAATATATATATTTTTTACTTCGACAAAATTTTTTATTTTTTTAAAGTTTTGTTCATTTGAAGCTTAACTTTCAAAATCAATCTTTATGTGCATAAAAAAAAAATTATGCACATTTATATACAAGTTATGCACATTTTCTGTGGATAACCCCTGTTATCAGGTTAAATATTGATTTTATCTAGATTTAAAATCTATACCAAGAAATTTTATCCACATTGTCCACATACCCCTGTTGATAACTTGTTAAAATTTTGTGGAATAATTCGAGTTTTTTTTAGATTTATCCTTCATTTTTTATATAATTCTGCAGTTTTATATTTTTTTATATTCTACTGCACTTACATTTATGTAAAACAAGCTCTAAGTATGGATAATTTAAAAGTCTATATCAAAACGCACGCATAAATTTACATTTTTTATTCTTCTTCATATCATAAAAGCACAAATACAGCTCACACCATACTTGTGCTTATCTATATAATTTGAAACAAGTATTTACATTCAGTACAGTAATTATGATATCTAGTCTTCTTTTAAGTCTAATTCATTATCTACTCTTATTATAATCTGCTAAAAACTTTTCTATTCCTTTATCTGTAAGAGGATGTTTTAACATCTGATCTAAAACTTTATAAGGAATTGTTGCAATATCAGCTCCAGCTTTTGAAGCTTCAAGAACATGCATTGGATGTCGTATACTTGCACCTATTATTTCTGTTTTTATATCATAGAAATTAAAGATTTCTGCTATATCTGCAATTACATCTAATCCATTTGTACCAATATCATCAAGTCTACCTGCAAATGGGCTTACATAAGAAGCTCCTGCTTTAGCTGCAAGTAAAGCCTGTTGTGCTGAAAAGATCAAAGTTATATTTGTTTTAATTCCTTCTTTTGAAATTATGTTTACAGCCTTCAATCCTTCTTCACACATAGGTATTTTCACAACTATATTTTTATGTATTTTAGCTAATTCCCTAGCCTCTTGTACCATTTTATCGCATTCTAAACTTATAACTTCTGCACTTATTGGTCCATCAACTATTGAGCAGATTTCCTCTACCACCTCTTTTATATCTCTACCTTCTTTTGCTATTAGAGATGGATTAGTAGTAACCCCTTCTAAAACACCCCACTCACTTACCTTTCTTATTTCATCTACATTAGCAGTGTCAATGAAAATCTTCATAATATTCTCCCCTTCCAAAAATTGTATATTTTTTTATTATAAACTAACTCTTATCCCTTTAATGATTTTTATAGCTTCTTCTTTGTCCTTAATTTCCCCATAATACGTAAGCCTATCTAGTTCTTCTAAAATATATTTAATCTCTTCTCTCTGAGCCCCAGTAAGCTCTATTACTTCACTTCCATTTAAAAATCGTTTTTCCTTAGCCTGTCTGTACAAACTATACTCTTTAAATAGTCTTTCTAGGTAAGCTATAAATTCATCTTCTTCATTATCAGGATCATACAACATTTTTGTTGCATGTATATCACAAAATGAAAGAACTAGGATATATGGTATATATTCATCATATCTAGAAAATAATTTATAAAAACTCTTTTTATAATTTTTTACTTTATTCTTACAAAGTCCTAAAGGATACATATGTGCTTCTACTAATTTTTCAATAAATTTTTGTGCACGTTTGGGGAAACCTAACTCGCTGCATACCTCACTTATAATCTTAGCACCTTCTTTATCATGCCCAATGAAGCTCACCTTATCTCCATTTTTGGTATAGCATTTTGCCTTTCCTATATCATGTGAAAAAGCCGCAAAAGCCATATAACATTTTATTGGAAACTCCCCTATCTTCTTATCGAAAATATTTAAATCTAACCCTTTGATATATAATCTACCCCGCAATACTTCAATAAAATTCTTATATACTAAATTCATATGGGTAAAAGCATCTTCTATATGATATTTACATTTACCTATAACCTTTAATTCATCAATATAAGGAATTAAATGCTGTAATACCCCATATCTTTCTAGTTCTTCAAAAGCCTTTCCTTCTTTATCATCTTCCAAAATTCTTATAAACTCATTAAAAATCCTTTCCTTGGGATAATCTTTTATATATTTACTTCCATCAATAATATGATTTTCACAACTTTTACTAAAATGCATTCCATATTTTATAGCAATCCTGTGAGCTCTTAGTATTCTTACCCTATCATCTTTTATGCTCTCTTCACTTACTTCATGAATTATCCTATTTTGAAGATGATTCCTACCCTTATAAGGATCTATTATTTTATTATCCATAAGTTTTAGAGCTATTGCATTTATAGTAAAATCTCTATAGCTTAAATCTTCTTCTAGACTATCTCCTTTAAGCTTTGCTATATCTAATGTTTTATTTTCTTTTACAGCCCTATATATGCCCATTTCCTGTTTCAATTCAAAAACACTATAATCTTTTTTTCTTAATTCCTTAATAAATAATTGAATATCTCCATCATAAATAATATCTATATCCTTTGGTACGTTTTTGGCCTTTATAAGCTTATCTCTAATATACCCACCTACTATATATGCAAAATCATTATTTCTATTTAAGATATCCTTTACATCATCTATTACAAAATTCATTATTTCACCTGCTTTTTCCAATATCATATTTAATTATATCACAATTTATTCCGCTAAATTTTTATTCATATAAAATTTTCTTATTTTTTACATTTTCAAATTTTATCAAAATCTTTTTACTTCTTTTTTTTAATTTTAAAAACTTCTTATGGTAAATACTTTTATAATATAGAAAATACTTTTATATTATTGAAATTATTAACATTCCAAAATGATAAAGATCTTATCTTAAAAATTTTTTTCGACACCAACTTGTCCAATATCCATTTAATTACTATTTTATTCTACAATACTGCAACCCTTGTATTTACCTATATTTTACTGTTAAATATCCCTTTTTTAGCTTGTACCTATTCAATACCCTGATATGCCTTGCCTCATAGCAATAGTAAAAATTTGTATTTTACTTTTAAAAAAATATTGACATTTGAATAATTTGGTAGTATATTAACTTTAGATGGAAGTTAATAAGAAATTTGTAACTTAACCAAAAAAAAATCAATTTATATATTGACTTCATTTGTCAAACTTGTTATTATTTAAGTAGAACATTGTCGAAAGATGTAAAATAATTAAATGATTATAAATTTAAGGAGGAATCATCAAATGAAATCAACAGGAGTAGTAAGAAGAGTAGATGAATTAGGAAGAATCGTTATTCCAATAGAATTAAGAAGAACTTTAGATATCGCTGAAAAAGACGCTTTAGAAATATATGTAGATGGAGAACAAATCATATTAAAGAAATATGAGCCAGCTTGTATCTTCTGTGGAGATGCTAGAAACGTTATAAACTACAGAGGTAAAAACATCTGCAAAAACTGCTTAGAAACTTTAAAAGACGAAGTAAAATAGTATATTTATGTTTGCAAAACCCTTCAAGAACCGTTTCTTGAAGGGTTTTTATTTTCAATAGAATAAAAAAGAGTAAGAACATAGATAACATCTATATTCTTACTTTTTTCATGTTTGTTTTTATTTAATTTTCTTTTGATTTTTCTTTTAATTAGTCCCTGGCTACTGAAAAGTGTCATACACTTTTCTTATATTATCTAACTCTTCTAGCTGTAGCGTAATCTGATCTTGAAGATAAAGAACTTATCTTAACAACATCACCAGTTCTTGGCGCATGAATATAGCAGCCATTTCCTACATACATTCCTACATGGTGTATTCTGCCTTTTCCAAAGAATACTAAATCTCCTGGTTGTAAATTACTTCTTGATACATATGTTCCAACTCTTGCTTGATCTCTTGATACTCTTGGCAATCTAACACCAAAATGAGCATAAACATATTTTACATAACCTGAACAATCGAAACTATTTGGTCCATTAGCTCCCCAAACATATGGTGTTCCTTGGAATTTCATAGCATATGAAACTACTTCACTTGATGATGCTGAAGCAGCATTTTCTCCTCTTGATGGTCTATTATTAGAACTTGAAGATGGATTATTCATCTGTTGTATCATCTTTTTAGTTTGATCTATTAATTTTTTATCTTTGTTTAATTTACTTGCATATACTGAACGTTGTGCTTTCGCTTGCTTAACAAGCTTGTCCTGTTCAGCTTTATCCTTCTTTAGCTTGGCCATTTTTTCTTGTTGTACTGCATTTAGAGCTACTAATTCCTTCTGCTGTTTAGTTAACTCTTCTTTTTTTATTCTAAGTTCCTCTTGTTTTTCTTTTAATTCTTTAACCATTTTTCTATCAAGTTCAGATACTTTTTTCACAGCTTGTACTTTTGAGAATAAGTCACTTAAATCCTCTGCACCAAGTAATACATCTATGTATCCACCGCCTGCACCTCTCATGTACATAACTCTCATTCTTTCATTATAAAGCTTCTTCTCAGCTTCCATATCTTCTTCAGCTTTTTGTATATCTTTTTCAGTTAATTCTATTTTTTTCTTAATATCTTCTATTTTTTTCTTAGTACTTTCTATTTCATCCATAGCAGTCTCTATTTGATCATCTAAATGTTCAATAGCTTGTTCAAGTTTTTCTACCTTTTTTTGGGCACTGTTATAATCAGCTTTATGCTGCTGTAGTTGTTTTTGTTGAGATTTAAGCTTGTCCGATAAAGGTTCTGCTAATACAGCTGTTGTGCTTACTGAAACTATTAACGCCGCTGTTGTTACTAATGTAGCCAGTCTTTTGTTCATTCTCCCATCTCCCTATTCCCATTATTATATATGTCAATTCTCTATGTTATAAATTACCAACTCAATTTGTAATAACTTTGTCACACATTTTATATTCTATTATATTATAACATTAAATGTTAAACTTTTGTAGTAAAAATGCGCCATAATTTTTTCCAATTTTATTCCTTAAAATTATGTTAACCCCTTATAATTTCTGGTATTCTTTAAACAACTCTACCTTTTATACCTATATTAAACAACAACTTTAATTTATTTTTATATTATTTATTATAAATAAAAAAAACCGGCTGAAAATAAGCCAGTTTTTTAATCCATAACTATTTAATTATTTTTTATATATTTACCAACCCTTCTAGCCGTTGCATAATCCGTCCTAACATCTAAAGAACTTATCTTAACAACATCTCCAGTTCTTGGAGCATGAATATAGCAACCGTTCCCTACATATATTCCTACATGATGTATTGTTCCTTCGCCTCCGTCATTCGCAAAAAACACTAGGTCACCAGGTTGTAAATTTTCTTTCTCTACATATGTTCCTACTGCTGCTTGTGCAGAAGAACATCTTGGTAATTCAATCCCAAAATGTGCATAAACATATTTAACAAAACCTGAACAATCAAAACTATCAGGTCCATTAGCAGCCCATACATATGGCGTTCCTAAATAATCACTAGCATATGTAACTATAGCATTTGATGATATAGCCAATAATCCCCTTGAAGGTTTATCCATAGAAACTTTCTCTCTTATTTCTTCAATTATCTTTTTAGTTTCATTTATTTGCTTCTCATCATCACTTAATATATTTCCGTATAAAATAGTTTGCTTTTTAGTTTCTTCAATAAGTTTACTTTGTTCTTCTTTATCATTTTTAAGCTTTTCTATTTTTTCTTGCTGCTCCGAATTCAAGGCTACTAATTCATTTTTCTTTTTAGTCAACTCTTCTTTTTTTGCTTTAATCCCATCTTGATTATCTTTTAATTCTTTAACTATTTTTTTATCAAGTTCAGTAATTTTTTTTATAGTTTGTATTCTTGAAAATAAATCATTTAAATCTTTAGACCCAAATATTATATCTATATATCCACCACCTGTACCATGCATATACATAACTCTCATTCTTTTATTATAAAGCTTTTTCTCAGCTGCTATATCGTCTTCAGCTTTTTGTATATCTTTTTCAACTAGTTCTATCTTATTCTTAATATCTTCTATTTTCTTATTATTTATTTCTATTTCCTGCATCTTAGTTTCTATTTCATTATCTAAATACTCAACAGCTTGTTCAAATTGTTCTGCCTTTTTGTATACATTATTATATTCTATTCTATGCTGTTGAAGTTGTTTTTGATTAGTCTTATCCTTATCTGATGATGGTTGTGATAAAACAACAGTGGTATTCATGGAAACTAACAATAATACTGCTGTTACTAATACAATCAGTCTCTTATTCATTCTCTACTCCCCACCTATAATTATAATTGTAATATTTTGTAAATATTATATATATAATTATAGGTTATTTGTAAATAAATTACAAATGGTATATTATCTTATAATCACTATTTTACATAACGATATTCTTTTAATTATTCTGTTCTCATTAGAAAATACCAAGGAGTTTATTTTTTTAAATCTATGTCAATTACCTATAATTCTAAAGAGTATTTATATACTTCTGATTTAGGTAGACCTCTGTCTTTAGCAGTTTTTTTAATTGCATCTTTTTTAGAAAAACCTTCATTCATATACTTTATTATATGTTGTTCTATAGTTAAATCTTCCCATTCTTTTTCTTCTTCTTTTTTTATTTCTTCTTCACTTTTACCTTGTACTACAAGAACATATTCTCCTCTTGGTTTGTTCTCATTATAATATTTAATTGCTTCTTCTAAAGGCAGTCTTATAATTTCTTCATGAAGTTTAGTAAGCTCTCTACAAATTGCAATTCTTCTATTTCCTAAATTTTCATATAAAAACTCTAAAGTTTTTATAAGTCTATGAGGTGCTTCATAAAAAATTAAAGTTTCTTGTCTTCCCTTTAATTCCTCTATAATTGGATTTTTATCTTTATTTTCTCTTGGCAGGAATCCTCTAAATAAAAATTTAGTAGTATCCAAACCCGAATAAACAAGGGCAGTAGTAACAGCTGTAGCACCAGTTAGCACCTCAAACTCTATATTTTCTTCTATGCATTTTTGTATAATAACACTTCCTGGATCTGAAATACCCGGAGTTCCTGCATCTGAAACTAATGCAATATTTTTTCCTTCTCTTAATTTATTTATAATATCATCACTCTTTACATTTTCATTAAACTTGTGATAGCTTATAAGAGGCTTTTTTATATTGAAATGGTTTAAAAGCTTCAAACTCTGTCTTGTATCTTCAGCAGCTATCATATCAGCATTTTCTAATACCTCAAGGGCTCTTAATGTAATATCTTTCAAATTTCCTATAGGAGTTGGAACCACGTATAACTTACCGCTCATATTTCTTCTTTCCTTTCTAATTTAAATTCCGTATCTAAATTTAACATCCATTCTCAATTATTAACTTTAAGCTTTCAACTAATTTTTACTCTCTTCCATAAATCTCATCTATTTGCTTTGAGTATCCACCCTCGTCATTATACACATAGATAGGAGGCTCCCACTTTAGGAAAGCTCCACCGTCTCTTTGTCCCTCAACTAAAACTATATTAGGCGCTTTCTTAGTATTAGGATGAATCATCTGTATTCTTTTAGGCTCAATTTTATGCTTTCTCATAAGAGTTATAATATCTGCAAGCCTATCTGGTCTATGTATCATGTACATTCTTTTATTATCCTTTAGAAGAATTCTGCAGGCAATTATAACATCTTCCAAAGTACAACACACCTCATGTCTTGCTATTGCCAATTTATCATTAGGATTTACAAGCCCCGAATTACATAGCTTATACGGTGGATTAACCGTAACAACATCAGCCTTTGGTAAACTTTTTAAAAGTTCTAAATTTGTTAAATCTCCATGTATAAAATCCATTCTATCTTCTAATCCATTAAACTCTACAGATCTGTTAGCCATCTCTACCATTTCTTCTTGTATTTCAAGTCCAGTTATCTTTGAAGCTCCTGTTTTACCAGCTATAATAAAAGGAATTATCCCTGTTCCACTGCATAGGTCTATAACCCTAGCCCCTCTTTTAACTTGTGCAAAATTAGCTAGTAAAACTGCATCTACACCAAATCTAAAACCTTCTTTTTTCTGTATAACATGCAGCCCTTTTAATTGTAAATCATCTAAAGTTTCATCTTCTCTTACTAATTCTCTATTCATATCTATCACCACTCTATTAAATTTCATTCTATTACTTTCTATTACTTTCTATTACTTTTTGACATTATCTATTTAATTATTATATAAACATCATTTCATTATACATCAAAGGTAAATTTCAAATCAAACTTATTAAGAACTCTTATATACTCTTTTGTTAAAGAATCAGATAAAGCTATATTTTAGTAAACAAAAACTCCCGCAGCTACTGGAGCTTAGGAGTTTATATATCATAAATATTACTCATCATCCCTATATGCTTCATACCAATAATATGGCTGAACTTCTTTTAGTGTTTTAAAAATTATTTTATCCTCTTTGGAGTATACACCTACTTTTACATCATCACCCCAATAAAATAAACGTTCTTGACAAATTCCACACGGTGTTAATATCTTAAATGGTGAGTTTTCATCATCTCTTACAACACATATTGAATGTGTTACTTTTTTCATCAATTTGTGTGCTTCACAAATTGCTCCTGTTTCAATACACAAAGAAGCCCCTTCATTATGAACTTCTGGAGCAACACTTATTAAAAAATCACCATCTTCAGTATACATTACAGCAGCACCGCCCCAATCAATTGGATACCTTTGTTTTATAAAATCTACAGCCCTTTTGTATAATTCCTGTTCTATATTCATATTATTTATTCCCCCTCTTTTGTTTGTATTATTTAATTCATATTTTTTTTGCTATTGTGACTTAACTACTTCCTTGATTCTTAATCTTTTACTCCATGATTTAAGAAAAATGTGTATCAATTAAATACTCGTATCATTTGATATTTACTAATATATTTCGTATCTTATCAGTATAAATCTTATCTAAATGTTTGGTACAGTATTCAAAATTATCCATACTTGATACTTTAGAAATACCCATGTTTACATATTGACTGTCAAGTTTTTCAATAATGAATCGAGAGTCATCATCATTTTTAGCCCCACCCATTTCAGTTAAATCAATTTTAGTGCCATCATTTAATTGTATAATATAATAAAAATCCCCCTTTGAATGTGTATATTGCTTTTTACCATAAACTCCTGTATCAATTTTTACAATATCGTTGTATCCATATTCCTTACCCTGTGGTGATAAAAACGTATAGTTTATTATCTTATTATTGGTTATAACAGTAACATTATAGAGTATGGTGTACATCAGTACTATATTAAGTATTACGAAAGTAAAGAGAAAGGACATTTTATGCCTTTTGATAAAGCTTTTTTTTGAATTAATAACCCATAATATAAAAGTTCTTAAATCCTTGCTAAAAATATAAGCAAATCCAAATATAATATACCATTCATAAATAAATACTAATCTTGAAGAAGGTGATTTAAAAATCCACATTATATACTCTTGGGGTAAAAATAACTTCGCTTGAATAACTCCTATCAATACGAAAGAGCCTACTGATAATATAATTATACCGATTAGTGAAAGTATCAAAATAATAATTGCTTTTAATTTTTTCAAATTAACAACTCCTGTATTCTTAACTTGCTCATAAATTTATAACGCCTGTCTAATAGTATTTATTATATCCTATAATTCTTCTATAACAGTGTTTTTTCAAAGCTTATTGATGAACAATATTCTAGAATCATGTTTTAATACATTTAGCTTGTTACTATACAATATCTTTATATTGTTCATCAATTACTTGTACTATTTTACCATAAATCACCTTTTCAATACTTTATTTTCAAGCAGAGCAGTACTCTATTATAATTCTACAAGACGATAGACTGAATCTATGTCATCCTGTAAAATTCCAAGATATATTTTTGTTACGGATTGGTTACTGTGATTATACAGCCCCATAATAACTGGTAGGGATACTCCTTTTTTCCAACTGTGATATCCAAAAGTCTTTCTCAAACTATCGCAGCCTATATTTTCTTTTATTCTTACTGCCGAACAAGAACTTTTTACAATCTTTAGTGTCATGCCGCGTGATATAGGCTTATTTTGGCCCTCTCTGCTAATCCCATGTTAAATTTAATATGTCACTGATCCTTAGTGCTGAGTTTAAAACTAAAACTATTAGCGCATAGTTTCTTATATTATTAGTTCCTAGTAAATATTTTTTAAATCTTTTATTTTTTCTCTGCTCTTATCGGTTCTACTCTTTCCATTTTTTCTCTCTCCTTATACATCTGTTAATTACTCATATTGATATTATATCAACATTATGCGTAACTCAAGTGTTATTGATAACTCTTTATATATAATCCTTTTAACCTTTAACTTTTAATCTTTGAATATTTTTTATTTTCCTGGAAATAATTGTTAATAGGTTGTATACACTGTTTTTTTAACACTTTAATATACCCCCAAAGGCTTATAAGTAAAAACTTATAAGCCTTTCCCCTTATTAACTTTATTTATCTCACCCTAATAAAAATAAAAATTTCCCAGCTTCAGCAGCTTAAATGTATAGTTTTACTTTATACAGTTATAAAACATTACATTCAAATACAATAATGAAAAAAGAGCTACACCTTAGTTTGGTGATAGCCCTTTAATATCAATGCTTTGATTAATTCTTCAGAATGTAATGTTTTATTCAAAAGTTTACATTCATTTTATACACTATTCTCTGTTATTGTGTAGCAATTTTCTTATATAATATGGATAATTGGAAATTGCTACTTTATAGGAAGTTCAACTCACATTTCTTGTACTCAAAGCTTATTATTTCTGAACTTTATTTCAATATCGCCCCTCTTCTCTCTCATCAATTTCAAAATTTCATCATTCTTAATTGACCAATTTTCATTAGCTCTATAGTTTAACCACTCTGGTGTACAACATTTAATACCACGTACTCTTAAATTATAGTCAAAAGGTTCAAATAGCTCATTTTTTCCACTTGAAGGATTGATAACCCATACCTTTAAATTCTCATTTTTTAACATGGCATTATAAAGTCTTGTATTGATATGTTTATCACAAAAACTATATCCAACAATGGTTACCTCATCTAATGAACTTAAAATCTGATCCAAAAGTACGAGTTTTTCTTCACCAGGTTTAGGATTTAATGTTTTACTATATTTATAACCACCAGTTTTAATTGAAGTCCTTAAAAACTGTAACTCTCCATCCATATCACTTACAGCAATTTCACCACCAACTCTCATACTTCTCCCATTCACAAAATACTTCATTTCATGCATTACTTTAGATACTTTATTTAAGTAGTCAATTGGTTTTTCTTTTTTAGTAACATTAATATGAATGACTTCTTTGTCATTGTTATAAGAATATTCATTAAGTGCACCATGCAACTTAACAATATTTACCCCCCTACCGTCTAAGATAAAATTCATCTCAGAAATATTTAAATTATCTCTTCTAACAGTACCAAACTCTACATAATTAGAAAAATCTAGATTGCTAATCGGAAATTGTACTTCTCCAGTAGAGCCAAAACTTACAGGGATATTGTTGTCCATACACAAAAACTCAATCAGCAAATCGTGGTTCAATGTCATAACCCATAGCGGATCGTCTCCAACTATACTATTGAAATCTTCGTAAAACTTCTTATTAATTTCATATATTGGATAATTGTGAACATGATACATATAAAATAATTCACATAACATATCTCGAAATATCCCGTAAACAAATTGATACGACCTTCTACAACATTGACTTACACTTGAATTAGCCATATCTTGAAGCTCTTTTAGAAATTCTTCATAGTTTAAGTCTGTGTTCTTCCTATACTTTTGGACTAAATCATACACATCTTCTAAAGCTAATTTATCAATTGGATGATCTTCTCCATAAGGCTCTGCCATTTTCCATGATTCTATGAATCTAGTTAATCGCTCTTCATTTAAAAAATGAAAGAAATCCTTAGTTAAACCAGTTACTAATGGCATACCTAAATCAAATGAGAAACCTGCTCCCAATAATAATCCTTTTTTCACAAAATCGCCTTCTTATCAAAAAAATTTAGTGAGTTTAATTTACTATACTACTTTTATTACCAATTCGAACTTCTAGTTATAGACAATAGTTACACTTAGGAATTTAACTGATACAAGCCCTATTATATCAAAAATTAGATATTCAACTAAATTTTAACTGCACTAAAGTATATTTTAGTATAATAAAAACTCCAGCAGCTGCTGGAGCTATATGTAACAAAACAATTTCTTCGTAATTTTTATATAATATGAAATACCTTTACCTTCCGAGATTGAAACTTATTCAATATAATTTAAAAGTTTTTCTCCAAAGATACTAATATGTATCCTATCTATATTCCCTGATGATATAGTACCAAGGGTTGATATAAAATCCAAAGAAACCACTCCTAAATTTTGAAGTTTAATCAAAGATCTTGATTCATATGCAAAATAGTAATATGGATTATTTTTAGAATCTTTAAACCCTATGTTCATTAGTAGATCTACTGAAGGAAAATCATCAGAATTTTCTAGATAATATGCTCTATAATCTTTCAAGAATATCGTATTGTTACCCCAAATAATATTTCTGCTAACAAACTTGTCTTCACTAGTTTTTTCGTGCTTTTCATAACATTTTTCTTTTTCAATTTGCTTAAAATCTGAGTTTATAAATTTTTTTAATCTTTTTAGTAGTTCTATATCATTTTTGTTTAGCTGCGAAATAATCTCACTTACTTCCTCATTCATGCTACGATTAGATTCATCCATAATATATTCTATTAGGGCATTGTTATATGTTTCTACTGTTTCTGGTAATGACGTAGTAATAACGTTTCTCAGATTATTCCTCAGTACATAGTATTCATGATCTTTAAATTTTTCTATAATCTTAGAAATATCTTCTATACTTAATTCATATTTATTTAATTTATCTTCAATTCGTTGGAATCTACCATTTATCCTTTTTTCATCAAAATATAATATCAACTCATTATATAATGAACCCACAAGAGGTATAAGTGATAAACCAACTTTTGATGCAGATACCGCTAAATTTCTTTTATTCATTTTTTATCCCCTTTTATAAACTATCTTTTTATGTCATATTTCCATTTGCAACAAATATCTCAAGTATATCTGTATTGGTATGTTTTCTGACTCATATCATTTACACTTTCCATAAATATGTCATAACAACACATGTCCAATTATACCATATTAATCCTTAACTGAATAAAAGTAGTATCCTATGTACGCTAAACATATGTTTAGTAAATTAAAAGAGTAACTGATCTTGAGCTACTCTTTTAATACTACAATAACTAATTCCAATGCCTAATAAAGCTACAGCTGCTAATAAAATTAATAATCCTATTCTTACTTCATTTTTACTTTTCCATAGCAATACCTCACGTTTAAGAAGTATTGCCACCTAAACATTTACCTATTCCTATTGGAAAGACTGCACTAAAGCCAATTTTAGCATAATAAAAACTCCCACAGCTGCGGGAGCTAGTATCCTCACAATTTTTTTGCTATTATGTCTTAATAACTTCCTTGATTATTAACCTTTTGTATCATAATTTCAGAATATTATGTATCAAATTAATTTAACCTTACTTTATTACTGATATTTAAAGGGGAACTTGTCTTCATCAATCATATATACCCTTTCAAACTCTACTATGTCGTCAACAACAATATATTTATTATCATAATAATGTTCATCTTCAATAATTTTACCCATAATATATAGCCCCTTTATTAATTTATTTGTTTCAGTTTATCATATCCCCCTTAAAATTACCCCTAACAATATAAAAACATATAAAAGTCTGTAATTCTAAAAATTAAAATTACAGACTTTTAATAATACTAATATTTATCTACTACAATTCCAAGTGAAGATGCCTTTATAAAAGGAAGCTCCTTTAACTTTTTCATCTCTTCAACATTTCCAGTAACCACTACTCCTTGAATTTTCAAATCATCTTTTGTTACTTTGTTATCTTTTCCTTTTAAATTATCATATATTCTCTTATATTCAGATTGAAATCTGCTCTTTTTATCCTTTTGACTTTCAATAACATCTATAAATGTATTTTCAGGACTTTCCTTTATTACACCATGCCTATCTAATACTTTTATACCATATACTTTATCTTCTAAAGCAATTTCATTTGGAGAAATATATTTTTTAGTATTATCATTAGCATAATCCATTTCACTAGATTTATGTTCTTCTTTTTCTTTATCATTTGAAGTATCTACCCAATACCAAGTTAATGTAATATCTTTAGGTATCAATTTGTTAACCTCATCAATAGAATATAATTTATCAAAAGACAAAACCATTTCCATGGATTTATTATCACCAATTTTATCTACTAGCTGCAAATCATTTTGATATTTATCATATTTTACATATGGATAATAGAATTTCATAAGTTCTCTTCCGTATTTATTGTATTTAGGGTTATCATAAAGTTGCTGCTCAGTTTCAGCTTTTCCAATACTAATATTAGTGACATCAGCTATCATCTCAGAAAACAGTGGTATGATACTGTACTTCCACCTTTTTTGATCAAAATACATTGGCTTATCTTCAACTATTTTATAAGTATAGTATTGTATATCGCCATTTAGTCCTCCAACATGTACCATGTATTGTGATATAAATGTATTTGGAGCAGAAATATAGTTGAATTCTTTAATATCATCTAATAGTTTTTGACCTTTACTGCCAAGTGCTTGTAAATTAGCTATTGAAATAGCTATTATTACAAATATACAAATAATTATATTTCTTATAATAGAAAACCACTTTGCCTTTCTAACTACTTTGCTCAACTTATTCTTTTTACAGTTTTCAAATAATTCATCTATGTTTTTTTCATCCACATTTAAATCATTTTTATTTGACATATCCACAATCCTCCCACAATTGTTTGAATTTATTCCTAGCTCTATAAAGATATACCTTAACTTTTTCCTCTTTCATATCTAAAATATTGCCGATTTCCTTATAGGATAAGTTCATTACATATTTGAATATAAGTAGATTCTTATAACTCTCTTTTAAAGAATTTAAAACCTTGTGCACATCATCCTTTAATTCAGAGTATACAATATAATTTTCAGCTGAGTTATCCACAACTAAGTTAGCTATCACATCATCATCCAGATAAATTTCTATTTTTCTCTTTTTTTTCTTATAAAGATTATAGTATTTATTAAGAGATACCTTAAAAAGCCATGATGACACTTTATCCTCTTCTATAGAATCAATATAACTAATAGCTTTAAAAAGAGTATCTTGTATAACATCTTCCGCATCTTCTACTGTCACACCAATTTTAATTAGATATCTATAAACTATCTTTATTTCGCTCATAAGAATTTCTTCTAGTCTTTCATTTTCCATGTTTTACTCCCTTAACTTTTCTAGAACGTACATTCCAGTTTTACACTGTACCTCAGGCCTTTCACTTATATAACAACAATTATAAAGAAATGTATACACTTTTTTCATAAAAAACTAAATATTTATATTGAAGATTTTCTATTAATATAAAAAAGACCGCAAATGAACACACGTCCACTTACAACCTTAACCAATACAAAAACAAGCTTAAAGATAAATTTTATATACCTCTAAGCTTGTTTTGGTTTAAGTTGTTTCACAATTTTATTCAAATTTGACTTACTGCTGTCATACCTGAAAGCACAGCCCAATCTAAAGGATTTAAGGCTACTGTTCTAAACACTCCACTTATTGGTGGAATATAAAGTATTCCCAATAATAAAGCAGCTGAAATTCCTACTGATATGTTCATATACCTGTTATTTGAAAGTTCTTTATTATCTCTACATCTGTATACATTAGCCAATTGAGTTAAAATCAAATTACTAAACGCCATAGTTCTTGCTTTAGCAAGACCAACTCCTAGATAATTATATGCCCCAAAAACAGCAAAAGAAGTCGCTCCTATTAAGCCGCCTCTTCTTAAAATTTGTATTCCTAGTTTATTATCTATGAGCTTTGTATCATTTCTAATTGGTCTCTTTTCCATTATCTTTTCATGTACAGGTTCTACTGCAAGTGCCGCTCCAAGTATAGTTTCACAAATTACATTAGTCCATAGAATTTGTATGGATAGCAATGGTAAAGTACCCGTTACTGCAGCTGCAGCACCTATTGCTAATATTTCTCCAAGACTTCCTGCCAACAGATATTTCATTGTATTTCTTATGTTATTAGTTACAGTTCTACCCTCTTCTACAGCATTTACTATAGTTAAAAAATTATCGTCTACAAGGGTAATATCAGCTGCATCCTTTGCAACATCGCTTCCGTTCCCGCCCATAGCTATTCCTATATTTGCTTCCTTTATAGCTGGAGCATCATTTACTCCATCTCCAGTCATTGCAACTACATAACCAAATCGCTTAAAAGCTTTAACAATTCTCAATTTTTGCTCTGGTGATGTTCTTGCAAAGACCTGTATATTTACTATTTTTTCATCAAGTTCTTCATCACTCATTTGTGACAGTTCTGGACCTGAAACTACAAGTCCACCGTCTAAAAGTCCTAATTGCTTCCCTATAGCAGCCGCTGTATTTTTGTGATCTCCTGTAATCATAACAACCTTTATTCCCGCTCTATGACATTTTTTTATGGCTTTGTTTACACCTTTTCTTGGTGGGTCCTCCATACCTGCAAGCCCCAAAAATACATAATTATTATATATAGCATCCTTTTCACTACTAACTTTCTTATATGCAAAAGCCAAAACTCTGAGAGCATCATCTGACATTTCATCACAAACTTTCATTATCCGTTCTTTATCTACTATAGTAAATAATCTTTCATGACCATTCTCATATATACTTGTGCACTTATTTATAATTTTATCTAGAGCACCTTTTATATAAACTGTTTTGTTTTCATCATTCTCTACAAGAACTATCATATTCTTTTTTGTGCTATCAAAAGGGATTTCTTTCAATCTTTTATGTCTATTTATAATTCCTTCAACATCTAATTTAGCTTTATGTGCTGCAGTAATTAGCGCTCCTTCTGTTGGATCTCCTTCCATATTCCACTTTCCACTATCATCCTGAACCAGCGAAGCATTATTACATAAAACTCCATCTGTTAAAAGCATCTTTAAAGCATCATTTTCTTCTTCATAACCATCTAATAGTTTTATGTTTCCTGAAGGTTCATACCCTGAACCTGAAACTGAATATAAGCATTTATCTGCATATATTTTTTTAACAGTCATCTCATTCATTGTAAGAGTACCCGTTTTATCACAGCAAATAACATTTGCACTCCCTAAAGTTTCAACTGCATTAAGCTTTCTAATAATAGCATTTTTCTTTGCCAATCTTTGAACACTTAATCCCATTGCAATTGTAACTATGGCTGGTAAGCTTTCAGGTAATGCTCCTACTGCAAAACTTGTTCCAACAGTTAATACCTGAGCTAAGGGCATACCCATCAAAAGTCCTACTCCACCTAAGCCTAAGCAAACTCCTAAGCATACCTTTGTAAGCTTAGAACTAAACTTAAATAATCTTCTTTGAAGAGGAGTTAACTCATTTTTTATATTCTGAAGCATAGCTGCTATTTTACCTATTTCTGTTTTCATTCCTGTTTCTACAACAACAGCTTTTCCTCTTCCACAAAGTACATTGGTACCCATAAATAACATATTCTTTCTGTTTGCAAGTTCTGTATCTTTACTACATTCCTTAATAGACTTTGATATTGCCTTTGACTCTCCCGTAAGTTCTGCTTCAGAAACTCTCAAATCATTGCATTGTATCAGTCTACAATCTGACGGAATTTTATCTCCAGCTTCTAGTAAAATAACATCTCCAGGCACTAACTTTCCAGCATCTATTTCTTTCTCTACTCCACTCCTTATTACCCTTGCCTTTTGAACCATCATGCTCTTAAGAGAATAAATAGATTTTTCTGCTTTATGTTCCTGAATTATGCTTAAAGTTGTTTCTACTAGTACTATTCCCATTATAGCTACAGCATCTGCTACGTGCCCTAAAAATAAAGAAGCGGCACTGACTCCAATAAGTAATCTATTAGAAATTTCATTTAAACCATCAAAAAATTTTTTAAGCAAAGACTTTTTTTTCTTCTCGGTAAGTACATTTAACCCTACCTCGTGTATTCTTTGTTTGTATACTTTCTCACTTAATCCTTTTTGGTAATCGGTGTTAAGAACTTTTCTAATATGCTCCCTATCCATACAGTGCCAATAAGAACACTGATTATTGGTATTAAATAAGTCTGTAATTACATTACCTTCTACGTTATATTCAATTGTCTTCTGTTTAATTGTATTATTTTCAACTTTATTTTCTTCCAATAATTCTTTTTCTACAGCAATAGGTAAAGCTGTTTCTTCTAAAAAATTTGTTCTATTAAGCTTTACTACATTAGCATTCTCTACAGGTTTAGACGTTGCTGAATATTTATATATTTGTTCTTTAATTATCTCTTTGTGTACCAATTCTTCATCATATATAACCAGTATTCTTCCTGTTATTGGATTAGCTCTAACTGATACTACACCTTTTATAGTGAAAATAAACTTTGAAAGCTTTTCACATTCTTCTTCATTTCTATAAATATTTTTTACTGGTAGTCGTATTCTTTTACACAACACTTCTTTATCCATACAATTATTTTTTGCCTTTTTTAAGGCATTAAACATTAGACTGTTCCTCCCTCAAATCTCTATTATATATAATTTTTCTTATTTTATAATAATATATAGTAATTCCCACCAGATTTATAATTATTCTAAAAATTTTCTTTTTAGTTTTAATACATTTTCCTTTTTTTAAATGTATTAAAATTATCTTTTTAGCCAAAACTATACTGTAATATTTTATACTTTTTTGTTAATAGTATTTTGTTTTTTATAATCGTCATATAATAAGGAGGGTTGTTTATGGAAAACAATACTAATAATCAAAATAATACTACCCCAAATAACAATGACATAATAAAAAGAATAGAAGCACTTGAAAATAACTACAACAATTTAAATAATGAGATATCAATGCTTGAAAAAAATAGATTAGAGGTAAATGAAAGCCTTAAATCCTTTGATAAAAATCTTGAAAAAATCAATAGTAATATGGAAAGTATAATGTCTAAACTAGAAAATCCTCCATTGCAAACCACCAATGCCTCTGCTAATTTTTCAAAAGGAAAAACTAGTATTTCAATAGAAATGCATAATCCTTTCAGGAAATTAGCTGTAGGAATACTAAGTGGTATCTACACAGTTGTTGATAAAACTATAGAAACCACATCAACCATGAGAGAAAATCTAGAAGATATAGCAGCTGAGGCTCAATATAATAATAAAAAAAGACGAATGAACTCAGCTGAACAAAGTTAGTATATCGTAACCATGTTGATATATAGTTTAATAATTTTAAGTAAAAGGAGATAACAAATAATTGCTAAGAGCATACAAGACAGAAATATATCCAACAGAGGAACAGAGAAAGAAGATTAATCAAAGTATTGGTATTTGTAGATGGCTATATAATCAATATTTAGGTAAAAACCAAGAATTGTATAAACAGTTTCAAGAAGGATTGATTTCTAAAAAAGAAGCTAAGTTAAATGCAAATAATTTTGATAAATATATAAACAATGAAATTAAGTTTTTAGAAGAATATAAATGGATAAACTTATGTGGTTCAAAAGCAAGGAAGAAAACTATCTGTAATGCAGAAACTGCATATAATAGATTTTTCAAAGGTCAATCTAAATTTCCAAGATTTAAGAAAAAAAATAAATCAAATGTTAAGTTATATTTTCCTAAAAATAATAAAACAGATTGGAAAATAGAAAGGCATAGACTTAATATACCTACTTTGAAGTGGGTTAGATTAAAAGAATTTGGATATATACCAACTAATTCAAAAGTTGTTAATGGTACAGTATCCAAGAAAGTTGATAGATATTTTGTATCAGTAATAATCGAAGAAGAATATAAGGTTGAAGATAAACCTTATACAAAAGGAATTGGAATAGATGTTGGAATTAAAGAGTTTGCAATTATCTCTAATGGTGTTCACAAGAAAAATATTAATAAAACTGCTAAGATTAAGCAATTAGAAAAGAGACTAAAAAGAGAACAAAGAAAACTTTCAAGGAAATATGAGAGTTTGAAATTAAGAAATAAAAAAGAGAAAGGAAAAGCTACTCGGCAAAATATTCAAAAACAACTAGTTAAGGTACAGAGAATTCATCAAAGATTGACTAACATTAGAACTGATTATATAAATAAGACAATTAATGAACTAGTTAAGCAAAAACCAAGCTATATAACTATTGAAGATTTAAATGTTAGTGGAATGATGAAAAATAAGCATTTATCTAAAGCAGTAGCACAGCAGAAATTCTATGAGTTTAGAGTTAAACTTGAATACAAATGTAAACTTAATAAAATTGAGTTAAGAATTGTAGATAGATTTTATCCATCAAGTAAGACTTGTAGTGTATGTGGATCATATAAGAAAGATTTAAAACTATCTGATAGAGTTTACAAATGTAATAAATGTAATTCTATTTTAGATAGGGATTATAATGCTTAAATTAATTTAGAAAATGCAAAAATATACGAAGTTGTATAATCAAGTAATCGTATATATGTACCCAAGGCTATTTGGGGAATTAACGACTGTGGAGTGCTATACAAACTGTAGTAGCTTAGGCAAAGCAGAGTACGGTGAAGCAGTAAAAATCTCGATATGGGTATATTTGTCCATATTTTGAGTAGCAGCGCACACATGAGAGTTAGTACTTTAGAGAATAATTCCGTATACAATGATTCATATAACATAAAAAAAATAAAAGAAACCTTAAATAATATTGATCCTCAGGTAAAAGCCGCTCTAATCTTAAGCTTGCAAGAAGCAAATGAAAATCCAATGTTAGAAAAAGATTTAATTAATCTCTGGGGACGCTATTTTAAAACCTTAAGTGATTTTCTCTTTACTGAAAGTGAAAAAAGTGGAAACAAAGATATCTATAAGAAAATAATGAAATATATTATATTCAACCGCTAATAGTTAACCTAACACATACTTCTATATATATGTTTAAAAACACCTTCTATGGATATAATTTTTTAATACAACAGTATATGGAGGTTGTGTTATGGCTAATAATAAGAAATTTTTTTGGGGCCTAGCTTTAGGCTTAATAAGCAGCAAGCTCTATAATAGTTCAAAAAAAGAACTTAGATCTATTGCAGTAAAAACTGTAGAAGAAACTTTGTTTTGGGCAGAAGAATCGAAAAGTTTTTTTGATGATATATCTACTGAAGCTAAACTAAGAAACGCTGAAAAATACAAGAATAGACTTAAAAAAGAAAAGGAATGAGTTCTATGAAAGCAGTTAGTATACTCCCAGGACGTATTAGGTTTAGAAGTAGTGAAATTATAT
Organism: Clostridium ganghwense; assembly: GCF_026735165.1. Lineage (GTDB taxonomy): Bacteria > Bacillota > Clostridia > Clostridiales > Clostridiaceae > Clostridium_H > Clostridium_H ganghwense. The sequence continues at coordinate 1,410,737 of NZ_JAPQES010000001.1, forward strand.
ATAACAAATCACTTGCAAAATATATAAATATATATACTGATAATTTATGTGGAGTTAAAAAATCAAAAATTGATAGTAACACTGGAAGTATTCTTGTTATATTTGATGAGACAAAACTAAAATCAGATATATTAAAAGAAAATATAGAAAATGCTCTAACTTCTTCTTGTCAAAACAAAATTCAAGATTTGCATAATTACCATATATACTTTAAAACAATAGACCTAAGAAACAGAGCTAAGAAAAGATTCTTATTTTGGAGTTCTACATACATAATCTTCAAAATAAAGCAAGCTATGTTCGGTAAGTTTTCTATTAGTAGAAATATAAATGCACTTAAAGCAGCATCTGCAGTTACTATTATAGCTGGTTATCCTCTTTTGAAAAAATTTTATGGCAAATTTACTAAAAAAGTACCTGCTGACTGTGATATTCTTTTAAATCTAACAGCAATATCCTTTACTCTTTTAAGGGAAAGTACCAAAGGTATTGGTGTTCTTGTACTAAAATCTTTAACAGATTACATAAAACTATCTGCTGATTTACAATGTATGAGATTACTCAATCAAAATATGGCACAAAATGTTAATATGGCGTGGCTTTATAATGAAAATAACGGAGAAATTCTTGTTCCTATCAGCAGCATAAATACAAATGACATTGTAATTGTGCATAAGGGAGAAGTTATTCCAGTAGAAGGAGAAATTATAGACGGCTCTGCAACTATAAATAGCTTATATTACACCGGACAACCTGTTGTAAATACCCTTAAAATCCATAATAAAGTTTATGAGGGTTTTAATTTAATAAGTGGAGAAATAAAAATAAAGGTTACTAAAAAACCAAAAGAACTATCTAAAAAAACATTTCCTATTGAACACTTAAAAATAAGTAAAAATGTTGAGAGATATCATCGTTTATCATCTCCACTCTCGCTTGCTGCAGCTGGTCTTACTTACCTAGTAACTGGAAATATATTATATTCTTTATCAACTATACTTGTTCTTTGTCCATCGGCTGCTTCAACTGCACTTAGTATAGGAATGAAAAACTATTTTTCTCTATTAAGTAAATACAATATATACTTAAAAAATCCAAATGTATTAGAAAATGTTATAAAGGCTGATAGCATAGTTTTTGATAAAACTGGAACTATAACAAAAGGTAAAATGGAAATTAAAGCAATAGATATACTTGATAATAATTATTCTACAAAGGACTTACTAGAAATATGTTCAGCCTGTGAATCAAATAGTTATCATCCTATATCTATTACATTTAGAGAAGAAATAAGTAATGAATATGATTTACATAAACTCCAAAGTTCTGTTTTAATTCCTTCTAAAGGAATAAGTGCTTCTTACAATAATCAAGATATTTTAATAGGTAATATTGATCTTATGCAAGAAAATAATATTAATTTAGCACCAGCTATAGAAAAATATAATAATTATAAAAAACAGTGTCTTACTCCTATCTTAGTAAGTATTGATAATAAAATAATAAGCATAATTGCCATGGAAGATACTTTAAAAGAAACTTCCTATGAACTTATTAAAAACTTAAACCTTAAAGAATTAAATGACATATCACTTCTTACTGGCGATACTTATGAAAGAAGTATTCATATAGCTAAAAAACTAAACATTAAAAATATTTATAGTGAATGCACTAATGAGGATAAATTCAGTATAATTAGTCAGAAGAAAAAATATAATACTGTTATTATGGTAGGTGAAGGTATTAACGATCTTGATGCTATGAAAGCTGCTGATGTTAGTATCAGCTTTGCAAATTCTGCCTGCGATAAAACTAAAATTCATTCTGATTGTTTGATTTTTAATGACAACATGAACACCTTATTTGATTTTATTTCCTTATCAGAAAAATCCTATAAAAAAATAAATCAAAGCATAAATTATGTAAAACTATATAATTATGTTTTAGGTATATTATCAATATTGGGATGCATAGGTCCTTTTGCAGGTAAATCCCTACATACTATAAGTTCTTTAAGTGTTCTTATTCTAAATGAAAGAATAAAATATATACATCCTAAAAAAATTTATAGTCCTCCCACTATTGATTTTAAAAATAATCTTTATAAAAAATAGCTTTAAAATAGAGAAAATCTATTTTAAAGCTATTTTTTATAACTTCTCTTCTTTTCTCTGTAACTTTTAAGATTGTGCTTTTATATCTCCTGGTGAAAATCCTCTCCATTTTGAACAACTATACCCCTGCATAGTTTTCATATTATAACACCCATCAGGTTTCTTGCAATTTCCTTCTTCACACTGTACTTCTATATGTCCAAAATTAACTCTTCTTTTTCCTTTCCAATGTATGCATGTACCACATACTCTATGTTGTTTATCCCAGATACTCATTTTTGTCCTCCCCCCATTGTTTTATTACAAACATATGACTGAATTGCTTTATTTATTACACTTATTCATAATTGTTTTTTATATAAACTGCAATTTGCTTTTTAACTATTCAAATTTGGAGATTACTGTATTTAGCAATTTAATATACTGAATTATTTTACTAATTTCTCTTTTCCTATAATTAAGCTTTTGTTCACAAAAAGGTATATTATATATAACGAAGAGAGGTGATACTTTGAAATTATTGAGACAATCTTCAATAATACTTATCATTTGGTTTTCGGGAGAATTATTGCATACCACTCTTAACCTTCCTATACCTGGAAGTGTTCTTGGTATGCTTATCTTATTAACATGTTTATGTACAAGAGTTATAAAATTAGACATGATAGAAGAATTTAGCAATTTTTTATTAGACCATTTAGCTTTTTTCTTTATACCTGCTGGGGTAGGTTTAATTTCATGCTTTCCAATTCTAAAAGATAATTGGATTGCAATAATTGCTATATCGTTTTTTTCAACAATAATAATAATGTCCTCAACAGGAATAATTGTTCAATCAATGATAAGGAGGAGAAATAAATGACAGATTTTATATCAACCCCTATTTTCGGCATATTAATTTCTTTAATTGCCTTTGAAATTGGTTGTTTTATATATCACAAAACAAAACTAACAATATTCAATCCTCTTTTTATAAGTATTATTTTAATAATTTCCTTTTTATTAAAGTTTAATATCAGTGTTGATTCTTATAATGAGGGAGCACAATTTATATCTTTCTTTTTAGGACCTGCTACCGTTATATTAGCTGTTCCATTATATAAAAAAATACAACTGTTGAAAGAAAATTCTCTTCCTATTTTAGTAGGCATAGCTAGCGGTTCTTGTATTGGAATAACAAGTATAGTTTCACTAAGCTATTTACTTAATCTTGATAAGGCACTTAATATTTCTTTGGTACCAAAATCAGTTACAGTACCTATAGGAATAGAAATATCAAAACAATTAGGAGGTATCCCTGCTGTAACTGCTGCTGCTATAATTTTAACCGGTATAATAGGAGCTGTTATAGGTCCTTTGATTTGCAAATGTTTCAGAATAAAAGATAACGTAGCTGTTGGAATTGCTATTGGTACTGCATCTCACGCAGTAGGAACCACAAAAGCCTTAGAACTTGGAGAAACTGAAGGCGCTATGAGTGGATTATCTATAGGTATTGCTGGACTTATTACAGTTTTCGCTGCTCCCTTCATACTTAAAATATTAAATATATTTTTAAAATAAAAAAAGATCGTCTTTATTTGGACGATCTTTTTTTATCGATTTTATTCGTCAGCTGATATAGCTCCAACTGGGCATACATTTGCGCAGTTTCCGCAATCTATGCAAGTATTTGCATCGATGTCAAATTGAGAATCTCCTTGGCTTATAGCTCCTACTGGACATTCAGAAGCACAAGCTCCACAGCTTACACAAGCATCACTAATTTTAAATGCCATGAAAAACACCTCCTTGATTTTACATATATTGATATAAAAATATCAATGTCTTTTCCTATTTTACCATGTTTTCATTATTTTTTAAAGGTAGTTTTCATATTGCAGTATACCCCATATCTTCTAATAAATCATATATTTTGTCGATACTTATGAAGTAATTATCATATACGATGTCTACTTCCCCTTTTTCCTTCTTTATTTGACAAGCAACTATTCCTTCTAAATTACCTAATGCAGTTCTTATCTTTCCTACATCCTTTGCAGTGCGCATATTAGAAACTTTTATAAGAGATTTCATACTATTTCCCCCTTAGTCTTCTTTCAATAGTTCACTTATTACTTCTTCATCTATGTCTTCAGTTTCTAATTTAATATCTTCTTCCTTGATCTCTTCAGTATATTCATACTCTCCTGATACAAGCTTAATATCCTTTATGGAAACATCTTGTATTATATCTTCTCCATCTTTAATTTTAATTTTAACTCTTACACTTTCATTAACTACTGAATTGTTTATAACTTCCCCTTTTCCATAAGGCGTTTCAACAATAGACTGCACTTTAGGTAATTCTTTTCTTATTTCCTCATAGGTATTCTGTTCATAATTTAAGCAGCACATAAGTCTTCCACAAATACCAGATATCTTAGCAGGATTTAATGATAGATTTTGCTCCTTAGCCATTTTTATAGACACTGGTGCAAAATCCCCTAAGAAAGAAGAGCAGCACAAAGGTCTTCCACAAGGTCCAAGTCCGCCTATCATTTTTGCTTCATCTCTAACTCCAATTTGTCTTAATTCTATTCTTGTTCTGAATACAGATGCTAAATCCTTTACTAATTCTCTAAAATCCACTCTTCCATCTGCTGTAAAGTAAAATATGATTTTATTATTATCAAAGGTATATTCTACATCTATAAGCTTCATTGGCAAATCATGCTTTTCTATTTTTTCCAAACATACATCAAAGGCTTCTTTTTGCTTCTGCTTATTTTCTAAATGCTTCTTTATATCTTCCTCTTCAGCTTTTCTTATAACGTTTTTAAGTGGAGTCACAACATCTGATTCTGGTATATCTTTTGGTCCTATTACACAATCCCCAAACTCTATTCCTCTTACTGTTTCAACAATTACACTATCTCCACTCTTTACATCTAAGCCATTAGGATCAAAATAATATATTTTCCCTGATTTTTTAAATCGTATTCCTACAACTGTTATCATACTAAACCTCCTGCATTTTAAGCAGCATTATATCAAAGGCTAATGCTGAATTAACTCTTCTTTCTAGTTTTTCTCGCATATCATTTATTTCTTTAAAAATACCATTAAGTTTATTGAATGAATACATGTTAGAAAGCTCTTTTATATTATCAAATTTATCATTATTTATTACAAATTCCTGTCTACCTGTTTCTTTATAAATCATAATATCCCTTATATACGCAATAAAACAAGTTAATACTTCATCCCATTGCTTTCCATATTTATAAAAAAAGCTTTCATATTTCTTGACTATATTTTTTTCTTTTTTAGATAACTCCAAAAGTATTTGTATTGATATATCTCTTATTTCATTAAAAGAACTATCTTCTAAAAAAAGCTTGCAGCGTCCTGGTATTCCATCACTAAACGCTATAACTGCTTTTGTTTTTTCTTCATCTAACTCAGGGTATTCTCTTATTATATATTCTTCAATCTGTCTTAAATTTAATCTTTTTAATTTATGAATTTGACATCTTGACCTTATTGTTTCTAATATAAGCTCTAAACTTTCACTTAGTAATATTAAAGTCACACCCTTTGGAGGTTCTTCTATAGTCTTTAAAAGAGCATTTTGTGCTTCTACTGTCATTTTGTGTGATTCATATATTATTATTACCTTTTTGTCACCTTCATATGGTTTTTTATTTACCTCTTTTATAATATCACGTACTTCATTTACACCAATAGACTGTTTGTTTTTTTGAGTACTCCACTCTATAATGTCAACATAATTTCTATTTTTATGTTTTCCTAAAAGTTTTAATGCAATCTCTTTTGCAATAAGACTTTTTCCTATACCATCTTCACCTATTATTAGATGAGCGTGAGAAAAATTTCCCTGTTGTATGGAACTTTCTATTTGCTTTTTTATAAACTCATGTCCAATTATACTTTCAAAGCTCATCTTTTACCTCCAACTACACTATCTAAATTAAACTTTAACAAATTTATCTACGTCTACTACAAATATTGTAGCTCCGCCTACTTCCACCTCAACGGAATATGGAATATAAACTCCCGTTGATCCTACTACTGGTGATGGTGTTGTAACAACTTGCTTTCTCTTTTGACAAGTATCTTTAATAACTGATATTACCTTATCAACTTCTTCTTTTTTTACTCCAATAATAAGAGTGGTATTTCCCTTTTTTAAAAATCCACCTGTTGTTGCAAGCTTAGTAACCATGTATCCTGATTCTGTTATTATATCTACTAATTCTCCAGCATAATCATCTTGAACAATAGAAATTACAAGTTTCATACATGCACCCCCTAATTAATTTTTGTATTCCCCTTTAAACCTTATATTTTTTAATATCTAAATATTTACTATTATCTTCTATATTTATTTTACCACATATACTATATTCTTCAGATATACTTTAAAAACTTTTTTTTATTTTTATAGTTCAATTTCATCATTTAAAATTTTCTTTATACTATCAAATACTTTTTCAATAGGTTGATTGGCATCAACTTTTCTAATTCTATTTGAATATTTCTCTAGTAATATAAAATATCCTTCTCTTACTCTTTTATGAAAATCAATTTTCTCTAAGTCAAGTCTATTTACTTCTCTATCTTTGTTTTTTGCAATTCTTTCAAGTCCCACTTCTGGTTCTACATCAAGATATAAAGTAAAATCTGGCATATAACCTTCTATGGCAAATTCATTTATTTGCATTACTTCATCTATTCCAAGTCCTCTTGCATATCCTTGATAAGCTAAAGAGGAATCTACAAACCTATCACAAATAACTACTTTTCCTTCTTTCAAAGCTGGTATTACTCTTTCAGCCAAATGCTGTCTTCTAGAAGCAGCATACAATAAAGCTTCACATCTTCCATCCATAGCTGTATTGCTTTTATCTAGAATTACATTTCTTATTTGCTCAGCTATATTAATTCCACCTGGTTCTCTAGTAGATATATAATCTATACCCTTTTCACTTAAATATCCCTCTACTAACTTTATAATAGTTGACTTTCCTGATCCATCTGGTCCTTCAAGAGTAATAAAAACTCCTTTTTTCATCCTATGTTCCTCCTTTATTCGTCTATAACTCTAATTTTCCATTCTCCATTGATTTTTTTAACTCCTATAACATCAGTTCCATTTTTTAAGTAATATTTTATCATATCTATATTCTTTTTATCTATTATTTCACCCATCATTACAAGAGGTACTCCTGGAGGGTACGGAACTATTGCTTCACCACATATTTTACCTTCTGACTTTCCTAAATTTATTTCCTTGAAATTTTTATTTACAACTTCAAACGGAGCTAATTTACTTTGTGGTATATTATAATTTAATATATTATAATACTCCTTTTTTAAACTTTCCAAAGGACACTCTCTTATAACTTCATACAATCTTTTTAAATCTTCTTCTTTATCAAAAGGTGAAAAAATAAGAACTACATTCTGATTGTCATTCATCTCTGCTTGAATTTTATTTGCTCTTAAATAATTTGAAAATATACTAGCACTATATCCTCTTTCTAAATTTATTACATATCTAGATAAATCAATATCTTCTTTATTTATATCTTCTATACCTAAAACATGGAAGCCTTTTATTTTATTTATTTTATGTCTATAAACATCAGCAATTTCTAAAAATCTTTTATAATCCTCTTTTCCATATTCCTGTAAATAAAACCTTGCATAATCCATAGAACACATAAACATATAGGATGGACTTGTACTTAAAAACATACTTAAATAAAACTCAACTTTATCAATATCTACTCCTTCTCCTACATGTAGATAAGCAGTTTGAGTAAAGCTTGGTAATGTTTTATGTGAACTCATAACAACCATATCTGCTCCCAGCTCTACTGCATTTTTAGGAAGTCCTTCACATACACCAAAATGTGCTCCATGAGCAGAATCAACTAAAACCCTCATATTCCTTTTTTTAGCTTCTTTTATTATAAAACTCAAGTCAGGACAAACTCCGTAGTAATTAGGATAAGTTACCACTATTCCCTTAGCATCACTATTTTGTTCTAAGACACGCAAAAAATGCTCCTCATCTATTGAAAGAGGAGCATCATATTTTTCATTAATCTTATTTTTTATATATATAGGCTTTAATTTTCTTAATATTATTCCATTAAAAATAGACTTATGACAATTTCTCTCAACAATAATTTTATCTCCTTCATTAAAGGAAGAGAATATCATAGTTAAATTACCACTAGTGCTTCCATTTACTAAAAAATAAGATTTTTTGCTTCCATAAAACTGTGATAAGCACTCCTGTGCTTCCTTTATTATTCCCTCAGCATTGTGAAGATTATCTAATCCTTCTACTTCTGTAATATCACTGTTTATGAGATTCTCATATATCTCCCTGCCCATGGCAGTCCTCATAAATCCTTTTCCGCCTTTGTGCCCTGGCATACAAAATAAAATGTTATTCTCTTTTATATATTTTAATACTCCTCTTACAAGGGGTAATTTTGACACCTGTAATCCACTCCTCTTATCATATAATGTGCAATTCTTTTTTTTATACAGTATATATAGTATTCATAAAAATCAGTTTCACGTTCAGCATTTATTATTCTCTCTTCGCATTTTTTACATATTCCTCTTCCATATATCATTATACCATCATTTAGAGGCTTTCCACATATAATACATTTTTGTTTTCTCATATTTACCCCCTCGAAAAACTTAATAAAATTATTTTAATTATTGCCCCTTATAATATATTTTATTCAACTACTCCTCTAATCTTATTTTGTCCACAAAAATAAATTAAAAATATTTTTGTAAATCTTCAAAATATAAAAATGCTTTCTTTAAATATTTCCTTTTTCTCTATTTAATGGTATAATAATTAGAGAATTTAGTAGAAATTTGTAAATTTTCGCAATTATTAATTATATTTAATAAAGGAGGAACTATTATGCTTAAACTGTCATTATTAGAGTTCTTATTAAGAACCCTTTCGGAGTCCTTCTTATTTATTTTTGCAGCACATGTATTTTCTAAGAATAAAATAACTAAAAAAACTTTCTTTGTATCTAGTATTATATTAGCACTACTTACTTATTTAATAAGATTATTACCTATTCACTTTGGGGTTCATACTATACTTTTTCTTGTAGTATATATTCTGATATGTGCATTGATAAATAAAATCGAACCTATTAAAGCAATATCTTCTGGATTGATTTCAATTATAATTTTATATATATGCGAATGGATTAATCTATTTATTTTAGAAAATTTATTAAACACAAGACTTGAAATAGTTTTAAAAAGTACTCTACCAAAAATTTTGTATGGTAGTCCATCCTTATTATTATTTGGATTAATACTTTCCACATTTTATATAATATTATCTAAAAAAAGAAAGGTACTTAAACATGTTTCTAATTGAAAATTTATCAAATAAATTATCCTATAAAATAGCTTCAACTTTAAAATTAGATAATGACAATCAAGAAATTATTGCCTATGGAGTTTTCTCTTTTCTTCAAACACTATGGGCTATTTTATTGATTGTATTATTTGGAATTATTTTCGATGTATTAATAGAGGCCGTGATTCTTTCTTTTACAGGGAGTTTTCTAAGAAAATATTCTGGAGGAGTTCACGCTAGTTCTCCAAATCGCTGTGCTGTAATTGGAACTATCATATTTGTAGGATTGGGCGTAATTGTAAATAAAATCAGTAATTTCATCACTTTTCAATGGGTGGTTTTAGGCGCAATATTAAGCTTTACATTTTCTTATTATACGGTTTATAAATTAGCTCCTGTTGATAGTCCTTCTAAGCCCATTGTAAAAGAAACAAAAAAACAACGTCTAAAAAGAAGTTCTATGCTGCTACTACATAGTTTAATGATAATCGTACTAGTATTATTAGGATTATATTATAAGCTAAGAGTTAAAAATTTATTGATAGTTGCCCTTTGTATGTACATTGGAACTGCATGGCAGTCCTTAACACTTACATCTAAAGGACACTTATTAGTAAAAAGCATAGATTCTTTTTTAAAAAATATAACTACTTTTTTAAGGGGGAATAATAATGAAAAAACTAGTAAACCTAGTAGCTGATTTCTTCAGATTTTTTGCTTTTTCAACATCAGCATCAGCATGTTTCTTTAGTGCTTACCAACCTGAAGAACCAAAATGCTTAAGAGACGAATAATGTAAAGGTCGATTTCGACCTTTACATTATTCGTTATAGTTTACTAATTTGTTCAGGTGTGAAAATATGAATAGAATTGAAGATAACAGACAAAAAAAAGTATACGAAATTATATCTATCGTAAAACTAGCCTCATTATTATTTTGTGGAATTATAGTTTTCAAAAGTTATTTTAATAATAAACAACCTTATATTAATACAGAAAATGGTCATTTAAATATAATTTATTTAGGACTAACTATTTGTATACTAACTTTAATTTATGCAAGTTGGTCATTTTTTTCAAAAAAAATTTTAAAAACAAAATATGTTAAATTAATAGCATATATTGAAAATTTCATTTTTATATCAATCTTTTTTACTTCAATATTTTTATCTGGTAATCATACTAGCCAGTATAAATTTTTATTTTTATTTATAATTATTACTTCAACTATACAATTAGGTATGACACATGGAATTACAATAGCTTTTATTTCATCAATGCTATTGTTGGGTATGGATTTAATTTGTTTGCCTAATGTTGAAATAAATCACTACTTCGAAAATGATTTAATTTTAGCAGGAGTTTTTATGTTAACAGCTTGGCCTCTAGGTCACTATGTTAATATTGAAAATGAATATAGAAAAAATTTGGCTCATCTTGTTAATACTGATGGATTAACAGGAGTTTTTAATCATAGATTTTTTCATGAATCATTAAAAAAGCAAATTGAAATCTCTAAAAAATCAAAGCTTCCTCTCTCTATGCTCATATTAGATGTTGATTATTTTAAGCATTATAATGATCTTCAAGGACATCAGAAAGGAGATAGAGTTTTAAGTCAAATAGGAAGTATATTAAACGCAAATGCACGTAGTAAAGATATTGTTGCAAGATATGGTGGAGAAGAATTTACAGTAATTTTACCTAATACAATAGAAAAAGAAGCTATTTTCATTGCGGAACAGATAAGATTAGCAATAGAAAATTGTAAATTTGAAGGAGAAGAAAATCAACCTAAAGGGAAACTCACTGTATCTATAGGGGTATCTACTTTCCCAGATAAGGCAAAAAATGATATAGAACTAGTTGATAGTGCAGATGATGCCCTTTATAGAGCTAAGTTCTTTAATAAAAATAGAGTGGAAACCTATTATTCTATTTTAGAAGAATTAAAAAGTGATATAGAAGACGAGCATATCGATTTAATTACCTCAATAAAAACATTAATTAGTGTTATTAATGCAAAGGATAAATATACCTATGGTCACAGTGAAAGAGTTGTCATGTTCTCTAAATTATTAGGAGATAAACTCCATTTGTCAGAAGATGATAAAAAACTCTTAAAATATGGAGCCTATATGCATGATATAGGAAAAATAAATATTCCCAAGGAAATTTTAAATAAGAAAATGCCTTTAACTAATGATGAATGGGAATTACTAAAAGAACATCCTGTAAACGGAATAGAAATAATAAAATCTGTTGATTCTCTTAAAAATATTATTCCTTTAATTCTACATCATCATGAACGTTATGATGGAAAAGGGTATCCTTGTGAATTAAAAGGCGAAGATATTCCATATCTAGCTAGAATACTTACTGTAGTTGATAGCTTTGATGCTATGACTTCCAATAGACCTTATAATATAGGTAAAACCTTTGATGAAGCAATTTGGGAATTAAGGAAATGTAGTTCTACTCAGTTTGATCCTAATATTGTAGAAGCTTTTATACAAGTAATAGAAGAAAATAAAGGTAATTTCGATAATAGTACTCTTTTCTCGCAAAAGTAGAAAAATCCAAATAGAATTGATTTCTATTTGGATTTTTCTTTTATTTTAAAGTTTTAAATTCATATCCTTGAGATTTTAAATATTCTATTACCTGTGGTAAAGCATCAGCAGTAGTAGTTTTAACTGGCGCATCATGCATTAGTATAATAATAGATTTTTTATTTTTACAGCTATTTTTTAAGTTTCTCATTAATTTATCTACTGGCACTAAATATGCAGTTGTATCCCCAGTAGATGCATTCCAATCCATATCATGATATCCTGCGTCTATTACTGCATCCTTATAAGCTTTGCTTTTTCCCATTGATCCTCCTGGGAATCTTATTAATTTAGTATTATACTCTGGAATAATACTTTTTAAAATTCTATCCGTTTTATTGATTTCATTTACAAAAGCTGTTGGACTTGCATAAAGTTTTTTATATTGATGAGAATAAGTATGATTTCCTATGGTATGTCCTTTTCTATACTCTTCTCTTATCAAATCCTTATTTCTCTCTGCAAATTCGCCAACTACAAAAAACGTAGCTTTAACATTATAGTCATCTAATACTTTTAAAACTCTAGTAGTTACTTTTCTCGAAGGACCATCATCAAAAGTTAAATAAGCAACTTTTCCTGTACTTTTTTTGTATGGTTGTCCAACAACTACTAACTTGTTTATTTTATATTCACTTTCTAAGTTTTTTGTATGAATTCGTAATAAGTATATCCCTGCTTTATCAGCTTTCCATGATAACTCACCATTATATTCCTTAAAGTTAACTTTAATCTCATTATTCAATACATCATATACACTATATCTATACTCTTCTTTGGTATCGCTACTGCCCTTTAATTGTATTGCTTCTCCAACTTTATAATTATCCTTTACTCCATTTAATTCTTTGTTTATAGTTGTTTCTTCACTTTTTAAGCAATTTATATTAAAAACAGCATATTCATCATAACCCTTTTTGTTGATAGGTGCTTTACCATCTCTTTTTATCCATAGAGATACTGTATATTTTCCCTCTGTTAACTTAGGTATAATTATCCTACAAGCACTTTGTGCATAACAAGGTTTTGTATAGCCTTGCGTAGCTTCAAACCATTTGTTTGTATTTTTATTACAAATCCATACTCTATATTGTACATTTTCAAAACCTCTAGATACTATATCTAGAATTTGATTATTTTCCTCATATAATTCTGAATACTCACATATTACTTTTTCAATAGTTGGTATAGTATCTTTTTTTTCCTTGGATTTAGTCTGATCTTTTCTTTTATCATAAACCTGTCCATCATATTCTAAACAATCCATTTTAGCCGCAAAGTAATTGTCATATCCATTTTTATTTACAGGATTTTTATCCGCTCTTTTTACCCATACAGATACTTTATATTGTCCTATATCTAAATTAGGTATTGAAACTTTATAAACTGTTTGTGCACTTAGAGGACTTGTATATCCATTAGTGATATCTTTCCATTCATTATTTTCTATACTATATAGCCAAACTCTATACTGTACATTACCATTACCTGTTGAATAAACATTTAGAGTTTGTGTTTCTCCTTCATATAAAGGAACTTGAGCAAAAACCACATCACTAATTCTAGGCAGTTTTTCTTGTGCATATACTTTTTGATTGTTAAATGCCAAGTTTGCCAAAAAGCTTACAACTAAAATAACTACTATTAATAACTTTTTAATTATTTTTTTCACAAAATATCCTCCATTTATACTACATATAATTAGCTAACTTAATTTAATATATATTATTGTTGAATAACTAATAAGCTTCCTCTTGGTACATTATTATAAAACCATTTGCTTTCTTCTAGAGGCATTCTTATACATCCATGTGATGCCTTATGTCCTAATTTTGCCACTGCTGATGAAATAGGTTGTCCATTTTTAGTGCATAAAACGCTATGGAAAAGGAAGTTATTATTAAATCTTACCCAATTATAACAAATGATAGATTTATTAGTTCCTGTTAAGAAAGAAGGTCCTCTAGATCCAATTAAATAAGTACCTTGTGGAGTTGGAGTCCAATCATTACCTGTAGAACAAACTATATTTCTTATAAGCTTACCATCTTTGAATACATAAATATGTTGATCGCTTATGTCTACTAACACAGAATAGGATTTGTTTGGTTTTACAGTCTTTACATTCCAAGTTGGAATATATCCTGTTATTTTGTTTAGTGTCCTATAGTCAGTTGTTTCAACATAATAATAATTACCTACAGTTTTTAATATTTTTATTCCTTGAAGACTTCCGTAGATGTATCCCACAGTTCTTGAATTAGACTTAGGCTGCTGTTTTACATATATGATATTAGTTTCACTTGTATTTCCTACTACAAGGGAATCTAACTTTGGTGCTTTAGGCCCTTTAGAAGTTACTTGCACTTTTTTAGTTGGTCTTTTAGGTTTACCTACAATTACCAACTTATATATTTCCTCTATTTTTTCTCCACTGTTTAGCTTAATCTTAAATAAGTATATTCCATCACTGCTAGATTTCCATGAAAAACTATCCTTATACTGTGTACTATAAGACTTCACTGTCTTACTATGAAGAATATCATATATATATACGTTATATTTATATAATTCCTTACTACTTTCATTTTTTACTTCAATTGCTTCATTCTTAGAATAATTATCTTTTATACAGTCTAGCTTTATAGTAGGCTCTTGTTCATTTGATTTTAAACATTTCATTTTTGAAAGGAAATATTTATCAAACCCTTTTTTATTTAAAGGTGCTACCCCTGCTCTTTTTACCCAGATAGATACATCATATTCTCCTTCAGTTAACTTAGGTGTCGTTACTCTCAATATTTGATTTTCACTCACAGGACTTGTAAATCCTTTAGTTATATCCTGCCATTCACCTGTTTTTTTATTACAAATCCATACTCTATATTGTGCCTTGCTCGATGATCTAGATAATATATCTATAGTCTGAGTATCACCTTCGCATACGTTTTTATATTCGTATACTATCTTTTCTACTTCTGGTATACTTTGTGCACCATAAGCTATGCTTGTCCTACACGCTATAGTAAAGAAAAAACTCATAACCATAGTTATTGCAGCAAACCTCACAGATGTTCTTTTCATATACTCCACCCCTTACTTCATGTTTTTCATAATTTGCCATTATATTATATTATAAGATATTATGAATATTTATTGCAACAATAACAAAATACGTTTTGAAACTTATGTAAAAAATATATTTTGTATATAAGGGCATAATAAATACTACAGTCTGCACAAAGGAGAGATTCTCTATGAAACAAGAGATTATAACATATTTATCAACAATAAAAGATGATATTAAAAATCTTACAAAATATTTATATGAATATCCAGAAGAAAGCTTTTGTGAACATAAAGCCTATAATTATATAGTAAATTTACTAAAAGATAAAGAATTTGAAGTAACAGAAAACTATTTAGACATGTCTACTTCTTTTTTAGCTCAATACGGAAGTGGTCACCCAAAAATTTGTTATATTTGTGAATATGATTCTCCATGCAAAAAAGGGCATATACTAGGTACTCATTTAGTATCTTCTATATCTATTGGAGCTGCTCTAAGTCTATCAAAAGTAATTCCTAAAGCTGGCGGCGGTACTGTAATACTTTTAGGATGCCCAGGGGAATTTTTAAGTGGTTCAAAAGTAACTATGGCAAAACAAGGAATATTTGAAGATATTGATACTGTACTTATGGTTCAACCCCATACTATAACTGCTGAAGTATGTACATCTCCAGCAATTCTTCCACTTAAAATCACATATTCATGCAATAAAGCCTCAGGATGTACTGAAAAAAGTACTTACACTGCTTTGGACGCTTGCATTTTTACTTTAAATTCAATAAATACCCTTGTTAAAGGTTTTTCTGATGAATGTTCAATTGATATGGTATCAATTAAAGGCAGCACAATGCCTTGTATTCCATATAACACAGTAGAAACTAGCTTTTATGTTAAAGCTCCATATTTAAAAATTGCTGAAGAAATTGCTGATAAAATAAAAAAAATTACAGCCTCTTCAAAAGATTTAATGAATATTGACTCAGTAGTAACTTTTAGTAAAGCACCTTGTGAAAATTTTGTATCTAGTAACACCTTAAGCAGAATATTTGCCCATAATCTTAAAGAAAGTGGGATTATTGATGATGGGAACACTATAGATATTCCTTATGGATTAAGTCTTGGAAATGTAAGCCACCTTATTCCTTGTATACGTCCTTATGTATGTATTACAGAGGATAAAAGTATACAATATGCATCTGAAAACTTTGGATCAGCAACTCTTTCACCTTATGCTGAAGATAGAATTTTAAAAGCCGCTCAAGCTCTTGCTATAACTGGACTTGACTTGATAGAAAAAGATTCTTTACTAGCAGAAGCTAAGATGGAACTTCATAAATGTATAAATGAAAAATGCTAGGTATTTACACCTAGCATTCTTTAGTATACTTCTTTATTTTTTAATACATCTAATTTTTCTACTAATTTATGACTTGGTTCAAAATAGAACCTCTTAGTACCATTGCCATTATTATATTTACAAAAATATAAATCATTATCAAAGTTTAAACACCCATACATATTACGTATTACTGCATCTAAATATATTTTATTCTTTCCAATCTTCTCTATACATTCTATGTCCTTAACCTTAACACTAGCCATAATTTGCTGCTTATTTCCTTTTACCTTATATATTATAAATTCATCAGCAATTATAGAATACTTATATTTTATTTTGCACATTTCAATTTGTCTTATTATTAGTATAAAAACAAAAAAAGATAATAAGCTAGTTAAATGATTCCCTACTTCATATTCACCTAAACTAAGATTTGCAATTATATCTGATACAACTATAGAAACAGTTAGCATTAGTACTATGATGAATATGCTGGAAATCTTTTTTCTTATTACTATTTCCTTATACATATCAGGTATCCCCCGTAATATAATTTTTCATATAGAGATTATACTAATTTTATTAATCTGAATACAAATGCTACAATGTCTTTATAAGTCGATTATAGCTTATTTATTATAAATAAATTGAGCTCAATCAAAAATACTTAATATTATTAGCAAAATCGCTTGATTTCTTTATATTATTTTTAAAATTTTATTAGTTTTCCTTTTAACTATACTTTGATAGAGCTATAATTTAATATAGAAGAAAATATTTATTAAAACATGGAAAATAAATAAAGTTATATTAATATTTATATGAATATAACTACTTAGAAAGGATTGAATTTTATGATTTGCATATATAAAAGTACAAGTGAAACTACCCCTACTTTGAGACAGCTAGATACCATTGAACATGGCTGTTGGATTAACATGGTAGCTCCTTCTGAACAAGAAATTTTGTTAATATCTAAAAAAACCGGAGTACCTGTTGAATTCTTAAGTGCTGCCTTAGATGAAGAAGAAACTTCACGTATAGATATAGAAGATAATAATCTACTTGTAATTCTAGACATTCCATTTACTGAAATGGAAGAAAATTCTTTAACCTATGATACTTATCCTCTTGCAATAATTCATACTGAAAAAGAAATAATAACAGTTTGCCTGAAAAATAATAAAATGTTAACGGATTTTATAGAAGGAAATATTCGTTCTTTCTATACATTTAAACGATCTAGATTTATCTTGCAAATCCTTTATAGAGTTGCCAGCTACTTTTTAGTATGCCTTCGTCAAATAGACAAAAAGAGTTGGATGATACAAAAGAAACTACATAAATCAATGAATAATAAAGTGCTTATGCAATTGTTATCTCTTCAAAATTCACTTGTATACTTTTCAACTTCATTAAAGTCCAATGAGATAACCTTAGAAAAAATGATGAAGCTAGAAATCATGCAAAAATATGAAGAAGATAAAGAGCTTCTTGAAGATGTAATCATTGAAAATAAACAAGCAATAGAAATGACTAGCATGTATACAAATATACTAAGTGCAACTATGGATGCCTCAGCCAATGTTATATCTAACAATCTAAACCTGGTTATGAAAATATTAGCATCAGTAACCATTGTTATTTCTATACCAAATATATATTCTGGTATATTTGGTATGAACGTAAAAGGTCTTCCTTGGTCAAATGCGCCTGATGGAAATGGTTTTGCCATTGTAATGACTTTAATGATAGTTACTACCTTAGTTAGTATAGTATATTTAAATAAACGAAATATGCTATAAAAATTTAAAACTTTCTTATAAAATCTTTGAAAATATTTGGCTTTAATTTATCATCTAAAAACTTTAAGCATATTATATATTAAATATGAATTTTACAGGATGTGATTTAGTGATAGCTAAAAAATTAAAACAAGGTGATACTATAGGGCTCATTTCTCCTGCAAGTCCAGAGGATACATCTAAAATAAAAAAAGCAATTTCATTTTTAAAATCACTAGGTTTTAAAGTGAAAGAAGGAAAACACTTATATGATAAATGGGGATATTTAGCTGGCAAAGATAACGATAGGGCAGAGGATCTTATGAATATGTTTTTAGATAAAGATGTAGACATGATTTTATGTATAAGGGGTGGCTATGGTTCTATGAGAATCCTTCCCTTATTAAACTACCAGCTTATAAAAAACAATCCTAAAATCTTTATGGGCTATAGTGATATTACTACTTTTCTAAACATAATATCATCAAAATGTAATTTAATAACCTTCCATGGTCCTATGGGTAGTTCTAATTTTACGGATAAAGATACTCTAAAAAGCTTTTTAAATACCCTTATAACTTGTGATAAACCTTACGTTATATCTAATCCTAAAGATAAAATTCTTAACTGTAGAAATGGAGAATATGCAGAAGGTAAAATTGTAGGAGGTAATTTATCTTTGATAGCATCTACTTTAGGTACCCCCTATGAAATAGATACTAGAGGTAATATTCTTTTTATAGAAGAGGTAAGTGAAGAACCTTACGCAATAGATCGCATGCTAACTCATCTTCATTTAAGCGGAAAGCTTCAGCAATGCAGTGGGTTTATTTTAGGGCAGTTTACAGATTGCCCTTCACCTAGCTATAGTAAAAGCTTGACCCTTGCTCAAGTAATTGAAGACAGGCTTTTATCTTTAAACAAACCTACTCTATACAATTTTATGTCTGGTCACGACTATCCAAAACTTACTCTTCCTATAGGTGTCAAAGCTAGAATTGATTGTAATAATGCAAGAATAGAAATATTGGAGGCAGTTGTTAAATAATAAAAGAATGTTGCAATGCAACATTCTTTTATTCTATCCTGTTATTAATTTTATTATCTTTTCAAGTACTCCAACAGAAGATAAAAATACTATTACAAGTAATATTGGACTGATGTATCTTAAAACAAAATAATAAAAATCTATAATATTTGCTATTTTAAGTTTTCCATTATTAGAAAGTTCTCTTTTAATATCCTCTTTTGGCGCAATATATCCAACTAAAAGAGCCATTAATAATCCTCCTACAGGTAAAAGTATATTTGATGATAGAAAATCAAATATATCAAAGATTCCTTTTCCAAATATCGTTACTCCCGATAATAACGAAGTTTCTCCTACCGAAAGAGTTGAAAATGCTCCAATAAATGCTATTACTATAGCATTTAATATAACAGCTTTCTTTCTTGATGCTCCTTTTTGTTCTGTATAATAAGCTATTAAAACTTCAAACATAGAGATAGTTGCTGTTGTAGCTGCTATTGAAGCTAACACAAAAAATGCAATTAACAAAAACTTACCAAAAGGTATTTTAGAAAATACTAGAGGTATTGTCATAAATAAAAGTCCTGGTCCACTTGAAGCCTCCATATTAAATGAAAATACTGCTGAAAAAACTGCTATTCCCACAAGAAGAGAAACGATAGTATCAGATATTGCTACCTTAGCAGCCGTTCCAAACATGTTATCTTCTTCTGTAAAATAACTTCCATATGTAACCATTGTTCCCATACCTAATGATAATTTAAAAAATGCTAATCCCATAGCTATAAGTATTCCTTGACTAGTTAAATGACTAAAATCTGGTTTAAATAAGAAGCTAAAACTTTCTTTAACACCAGGAAGAGTTAATGCTCTAATATCACATACTATAATTAAAATAAATAAAACAGGCATGAGAGTTTTTGTTATTCTTTCAATTCCTTTTTTAACTCCACCTATTAAAATTACAGATACAACAGTTAGTACTATAATCTGCCATACTATTGGTGCAACTGGTCCAGCTGTAGTATTAGTAAACTGTTGTTGAACTGATTGTGCTGTAGCTCCATTAAAATCTCCTCTTAAAATTTTAAATACATAAGAGTATACCCATCCAGCAACGCCAGTATAAAAAAACATTATAAAATACGCAGCTAAAATTCCAATAATACCAATACTTCTCCATCTTTTTTTAGTAGTTAATTCTTTAACCGCTCCCATAATATTTTTTCTTGTTTTTCTTCCTATGTAGAATTCACTAACCATTACAGGGAGACCAACTAAAATAATACATGCAAAATAAACTAATAAAAATGCCGCTCCACCATTTTCCCCAACTACATAAGGAAACTTCCATATATTCCCCAACCCTACTGCAGAACCTAATGTAGCAAAAAATGCTGCAAGTCCAGAAGAAAATCCTTCTCTTCTTTTGTTATTTTTCATTATTTACACCTTCCATTCTACTGTTCTACTAGACTTTTTCAGTCATGAATTACAGAGCATTAAATACTAATTTATTTGATACTCTATAGCTCATACTAGAACATTAGTATACAATAGATATATCTAAAAAGTAAGGGGGTAAAAGTATAATTATTCAAATAATTAAAACCTCTCCCCCTTAAACTTTCATAATTTTCATATTTAACCAAATAACTTATCTTATAATATATTCTATTATATTGAAGTAGCTTCTCTTAGTACTTTTCCGATACTCTCATTAATAACTAAATCTGCTTGACTATCATAAGGTGTTGAGGCTTTGTTTATTAAAACTAACTTGTTTTCATTAAAATACTCAATTAATCCAGCTGCTGGATATACAACCAAAGATGTTCCCCCTACAATTAACATATCTGCTTGCTGTATGTGCCGAACTGCACTATTAAGTGTATTCATGTCCAAACCTTCTTCATATAAAACTACATCTGGTTTAACAATTCCTCCACATTCATCACATATAGGAGTTAATCCTTTGCTATTCATAACATAATCTAAGTCAAAACTTTTATTACATTTCATGCAATAATTTCTAAGAACAGATCCATGAAGTTCTAAAACATTTTTAGACCCTGCTATCTGATGAAGTCCATCTATATTTTGAGTAATAACAGCTTTAAGCTTACCTCTTCTTTCAAGCTCTGCTAGGGCTTTATGAGCATCATTAGGCTTTGCATCATTGTATATCATTTTTGTTTTGTAAAAATCAAAAAAATCCTCAGTATGTTTCATAAAAAAACTGTGACTTAACATAATTTCAGGTGGATAAGAGAAATTATTTTTTGTTTTATATAACCCTGCTTCAGACCTGAAATCTGGAATATTACTCTCCGTTGAAACACCTGCTCCACCAAAAAATACAATATTGGAGCTTTCTTCAATCATTTTCTTAAACATATTTATGTTATCCATTTTTATCATCTCCTAAACAAAATTTACTACTTATAATTATACATCAAAAAATGGAATAGATATGCATTATTCTTCTTAGCCAGCATATCTATTCCATAGCATGATTATACTTTATATATTTTAATTTTTAAAATATGACATTGCATCTTTTTGAAGTTTATCAAATTTATCTGAAAGTGTAGAATATCCTTGTGGATTCAATATTTTAATCTTTTCTATAGAACTTAAAGCATCCTCTGGTTTCTTAGCTTTAACTTGTGCATCAGCTAAATAGTACCACATAAGTGCACTATTTTTATAATCATCTTTTCTTAATTTTGATTTGTAATAATCAATAACTTTATTGTAATAGTAAGAATACACTTCTTTTGCGGGAACTAATTTTTTACCATCAAATTTTAAAACATCTACTTTATATACATCTCCTGTGATTTTTTTCCACAAAGCAAGTTCAACTCTTCCATCTGCTCTTCCCTTATCATTTGGCATGTCATTCATATATATTTTGTGATAGCCATCTTTAACTACTAATTTAAAATTATCTGTATTATTATCATATTTATATATATTTAAAGCATTGCCAACTGAAACTCCTGCAAAAGTACTTACCAATAATTCATCATTTTTGTCTCCATCTAAATCTTTTAAATCTATTCTATAAATAGATTTGCCTTCTCCGTAGCTCTGCAATATTTTTTTCCATTGATGATTTTTTTCTTTTAAAACAATTATTCCTCCTATATACTTATCTTCTTTTGATTTAAAAGTAAATAGAATTTCTTTGTTTCCATCCCCGTCTATATCTTTTTTTATAATAGACTTTGCTCTTTTAGGATACATTGGTGCTGAAAACTCCATACCTTTTGGCAGAAATTCTTTCGCAATATCTTCTGTGTTTTTTGACTTTTTAACCTCTTTTACGGATTCTAAAGGTTGTGAAGATACAGTTGCTTGACTACAGCCATTTAATATAGTTGAAAGCATTATAGCTGTAATAATAGCTCTCGTCATTTTCCTAACCATATTTATCTCTCCTTTAATTAAACTAATAACTTTAACCTACAAAGTATTATTTGTTAAGAAGAGAAAATAAATTCACTAATAATCAAAAAATAAAAAAACACTAAGCCTTTGCTTAGTGCTTTAAACTTACCCGGCGGCGACCTACTCTTCCACACCGTCTCCAGTGCAGTACCATCGGCGCTTTGAAGCTTAACCTTCGTGTTCGGTATGGGAACGGGTGTTACCTTCAAGCCATAACCACCAGATGCTATAGTTCTTGAAATCTTCGATTTCTTAGAAATATAGTACTCATCAGCTCTGCTGAATGAGTTTCCTTTTGAAAGATTTATTCTTTCAAAATTGCACAGTGAATTTAATTATTGATCAAGCCCTCGACCTATTAGTATTGGTCAGCTGAATGCATTACTGCACTTACACCTCCAACCTATCAACCTGGTAGTCTTCCAGGGGTCTTACTAGCTTAACGCTATGGGAAATCTAATCTTG
>NZ_JAPQES010000010.1 GCF_026735165.1 Clostridium ganghwense
CTATAGCATCTGGTGGTTATGGCTTGAAGGTAACACCCGTTCCCATACCGAACACGAAGGTTAAGCTTCAAAGCGCCGATGGTACTGCACTGGAGACGGTGTGGAAGAGTAGGTCGCCGCCGGGTAAACATGGCTTCATAGCTCAGTCGGTAGAGCAGAGGACTGAAAATCCTCGTGTCACTGGTTCGATTCCAGTTGAAGCCACCAAAAAACTCTAACTATTTAGTAGTTAGAGTTTTTTTATTTTTTGAAATGATATATTTTAAATTGTATAAAAACCTCGTGTTTAGTTTGCATGAGGTTTTTTGTATATATTTTTATAACATTATTGAAAAAATATATATAATTTATTATTAATAGTAAAAATCATATGAACTAAAATGGAATAAAATTAAAACATTGTATTGAAATTAAACCATATATATTTTGATTAAATCAATATTTATAAATTATGGCTTAAAATCAAACCAAATATCTTATTACATTATTTACGAGGCATGATAAAATCAAAGATTTGTTTTGGTATAAGAATTGCTTTGAATATTAGTAGAAAAAATAAATTGCTTTCTTAATTTGATTCACTAGTTTTGATTATGGAGGAGAAAGGAGGGAAGATATAAAGGTATCATATTAATCAATTTTCAAGAAAATATAATAAAAACATAAACGAAATAAGATTCAATGCTTTAAAAAATATCATATTAACTATTCTGAATGGAGGAATTAAAATGCAAAAAAATGTAATGACAAAATTAGTTCGTTTAGGAGAAAAAAGTCCTAAATCTGCTTCAATACCTAAGACTGTACCAATTTATATGAGCTCATCTTTTTCTTTCGATGATGTTGAAACATTAGAAAAGATATATAGTTCAGAAGAAAAAGGGTATGTATATTCAAGAATAAGTAACCCTGGACATGATGTCTTAAAAGGTATTTTATCAGAAATTGATGAAGGACAAGCTGCACAAGTTTATTCGTCTGGTATGGCAGCTATTACTATGTCTATTTTAGCTCATGTAAAATCAGGAGATCATATAATAGCTGGAAATGTTCTTTATGGGGGAACCTTTCAATTATTAAAAGAGGAATTACAAAAATTTAATATAGAGGTTACTTTTATAAATCTCCAAGAAGATAATATAGAATCATGTTTTAAGAACAATACAAAGCTTGTTTATGTAGAAACTATTTCAAATCCTTTAATGGAAGTTACTGATATAAGAACTATAAGTGATATTTCTCATAAACATAATGCAAAATTAATTGTGGATAATACATTTGCTACGCCTATAGTATGTCAACCATTAAAATTAGGTGCAGATATAGTAGTATATAGTGCAACAAAATATTTATGCGGACATAGTGATGTTATGGCTGGAGCTGTTATATCAGATAAAGAGACAATAGAAAAAACTAGCCATACAGGATGTTTATATGGTCCTACAATGAGTCCATTTGATAGTTGGATTTTAACAAGAAGTTTAAGAACATTAGAACTTAGAATTAAACAACATTCTGATAATGCACTTAAACTTGCACAGTATTTAGAAGGGCATGATAAAGTTAAAAAGGTATACTATCCAGGGCTTTCATCATCTAAAACGTACAATTTAGCAGAAGATATGTTTAATAATAATCTATTTGGTGGAATGTTAAGTGTGGATTTAGTAGGTGGAGAAAAGGCTGTTTGTGATTTAATAAGAACATTAGAATCAATTAAGTTTGTTCCAAGTCTTGCTGGTGTAGCAACCTCACTTTCTTATCCTGTAAGAACTTCACATAGAGCAATGAATGATGAAGAACTTGAAAAGGCTGGTATTTCAAAAGGATTATTAAGAATTTCTACTGGTCTGGAAAATATTAATGATATAATTGCTGAATTTGACGAAGCTTTCAAAAAGATTTAAAAATAAGCTTCGAGTAAGAAAAGTTTATATAATGGTTTGTAATGGCAAACGTATTAAACAAATGACCACTTTTGTAATATTTAAATATGCCGCCACAGCAAAAGCAATACTACAGAAGTGGGTCATATGTTCTACTTAAAAAATAATACAAAAAATATTAAGGTTTGTAAATATATTAATGTTTAGTATGTATTATGTTTTCATTAATCCTTATATGCTGTAAACGATTTCTGAAAAATATTACTTGATTTGTTATATAGAATAAATATATTGGAGGTTAAAGTATGAATGATAAACCTAATAAAGTAAAAGCTAATGGAAAAGCATTAATACCTTTTTTAACATTTATATTAATTTATTTAGGAAGCGGTATAATATTACAATCAAAAGGAGTAGAAATGGCTTTTTATCAATTTCCTGCGCCAGTAGCTGTGTTCTGTGGTGTTATAGTTGCATTTATTATGTTTAAGGGTACAATAAATGAAAAATTTATGACATTTATACATGGATGTGGTAATGAAGATATAATTATTATGTGTACTATTTATCTACTAGCTGGAGCATTTGCAGGTGTATCTAAAGCAATGGGTGGAGTAGATTCTACTGTAAACCTAGGATTAACGTTTATACCTGCACAATATATAACAGCAGGGTTATTTGTTATTTCGGCATTTATAGCTATAGCTACTGGAACCTCTTGTGGAGCGTTGGCTGCCGTAGCACCTATTGCTGTAGGCCTTGCTGCAAAGGCTGGTCTTAGCCTTCCACTAACAATGGCAGCTGTAGTAGGAGGTTCTATGTTCGGGGATAATTTATCTGTAATATCTGATACTACTATTGCAGCTACTAGAACCCAAGGATGTCAAATGAGAGATAAATTTAAGTTGAATCTGTTTATAGCATTACCACCAGCTATAATAACAATTATTTTACTTATAATTTTTGGACATCCTACAAGTGCTGTGCAGATGCAATCTTATGATTACAACATAATAAAAGTTTTACCGTATTTATTTGTATTAATATTATCTATAGCAGGATTAAATGTTTTTGCTGTATTAACAGGTGGTATATTTGTTTCAGGTATAATAGGATTTGCATATGGCCAATTAACTCTATTATCTTTTGCACAGCAAACATTTAGTGGTTTTACAAGTATGACTGATATTTTCCTAGTATCAATGATAACAGGTGGATTAGCACATATGGTTACTAAAGAAGGCGGACTTCAATATATATTAGATCGTATTCAAAAAATGATAAAAGGCAAAAAATCAGCAGAAATTGGAATTGCTGCACTTGTTTCTTTAACTGATGCAGCAATAGCAAATAATACTGTTTCTATTATAATTAATGGACCTATTGCAAAAGAAATATCAGAAGAATACAAGGTAGATCCACGTAGAAGTGCTTCTTTATTGGATATTTTCGCATGTGTAATGCAGGGAATGATACCTTATGGAGCTCAAATGTTAATGGTAGGAAGCTTTACTAAAGGAGTAGTATCACCTATGCAGGTAATGCCATTATTATGGTATCAACAATTACTTGTAGTGTCAGCAATAGCGTCGATGTATATACCGTTTGCTGATAAGCTTATAAAGAAAAATCCTTGGAATTGGGAAAAAGGACAAGCTGTTTAAAAGTTTATTTGAGATTTAAAATTTAAAAGCTCTACTAATTTATAGGTCTGAAATTATAAGAGTTAAAAATCTAGACTATGTTTAGTAGGGCTTTTACTATAAATAAAATAATAAAAAATAAAAAAATATGTTGACAGGTGTCTAATGTGATGATAGAATAATTACTGTGCTTAGGGAAATATAATTTAGTAGTTACGGCTTCATAGCTCAGTCGGTAGAGCAGAGGACTGAAAATCCTCGTGTCACTGGTTCGATTCCAGTTGAAGCCACCAAAAATCTTAATTACATATGTAATTAAGATTTTTTCTTTTTAAGAAATAAGCTAAGAAAAATATATAAAAAAATTGTTGACATATGTCTAATAGGTTGTTATAATAGTCAATGTGCTTGAGGGGAAAGAACAACTTAAGCAAAAAGGAAACTCACTCAGCGGAGCTGAGGAGTACTATATTTCTAAGAAATCAAAGATTTTAAGAACTATAGCATCTGGTGGTTATGGCTTGAAGGTAACACCCGTTCCCATACCGAACACGAAGGTTAAGCTTCAAAGCGCCGATGGTACTGCACTGGAGACGGTGTGGAAGAGTAGGTCGCCGCCGGGTAATATGATTCACTAGCTCAGTCGGTAGAGCACTTGACTTTTAATCAAGTTGTCCGGGGTTCGATTCCCCGGTGGATCACCAAAAACATCTCAATATATGAGATGTTTTTTTATTTTCATAAAATAATTTTTAATGAAAAATTTATGATTTTATTGCATATGTAATTTTAGAATAAAACCTTTTTCTAAGGAGAAAATAATACTTAGAAAGGTGGGTTATTATATGGACAAAAAAAAAGATAAGAGAAATAAACAATTAAATAAAAAAGAATCAAAATTGCTAGAAATAATAGATGATAATGAATTAGATGATGAAGATCATTATAAATCTACTCAAATAGTAACTAATTATTATTATAAACATTGATAATATAAGATAGTAGAGCTCAAGAGGGCTCTTTTTATTTTTATATAATTATTTTAATTATTTTTTAATTGAGTAATTACATAAAGTTTATTAAAATAATTAATATAAATTAGGGGGTGGTATAATGAATGGTGTACAAGATGCATTTAATCACGTTGTGCAAAAAGTGAATTTTTTCACTGATAAAATAACCATTGATACTTTTAAATATATAGGTATAGGTATAGGAGTATTCTTTATATTTATTTTACTAAGAAAGTTATTCACAAAATATATATTAAGAGTTTTGCTGAAATTTACAGGAAAGACTAAAACAAATTTGGATAAAAAAATAATTGAAGCATTTCAAGAACCTATAAGGTCATTTTTTATTGTTATAGGAGCATATTTTGCTTTATTATTTTTTGGTGGAGCTTTTGGCGTCAATCTTTATAAGTCTCAAAATTTAACTAATTTATTTAAAACGGCTACTGTTACATTGATTGCTTGGGGATGTTATAATTTAACTAAAGAGCATTCAATTTTATACGCAGAATTATCACATAAATTCAGTATTAAGCTAGATAAAATTGTTTTCCCTTTTTTATCTAAAATACTAAGATTTATAATTATAGCTTTAGCACTCAGTATTATACTTGAAATATGGGGATATAACATAAATGGTTTTATTGCAGGTCTTGGAATTGGAGGATTTGCTTTTGCATTTGCTGCTAAAGATGTTCTTGGAAATATATTTGGTGGATTTGTTATTATACTAGACAAGCCTTTTTCAATTGGAGATTATATTAAAACACCAAATGTTGAAGGTATAGTAGAGGATATAACTTTTAGAAGCACAAAAATAAGAACATTAGATAAAGCTTTAGTTACTGAACCCAATTCTACATTAGCTAATGCACCTATAATCAACTGGACCAGGAGAAATATGAGAAGAATAAATTTTACTTTAGGGGTTACGTATGATACTTCAAAGGAGCAGTTGAAAAATTGTATAAATAGAATAAGAGAAATGCTTATAAAAGATCCAGAAATAAGTAATGAAACTATATTAGTGAATTTTGATAATTTTGGAGACAGTAGTTTGGATATATTTATATACTGTTTTACTAACACTACTGATTGGGCCAAGTACTTACAAATAAAAGAAAATGTTAATTTTAAAATTATGGATATATTAGAGAGTGAAGGGGTTTCAGCAGCTTTCCCAAGTACAAGTGTGTATTTTGAAACACCTTTAATTAATAAGGATAATATTGAAATTAAAAAGAATACAATGTCTGATAAAATATAAGAATGTGATAAAAAATAAAGTTTGGATTCTATTGCCAAGCTTTATTTTTTTAATATATAAATGGTTAATTTTTATGGTAAAATTAATATATTAGTTAACATACAATTTATATAAAGACTTTTAGGGGGAAAACTATGAATAAGATAAAAATAATATTAATGAGTATTGCAGTAGTTACTTTATTTACTGCATGTGGTAATAAAGAAGTTCCTAAGAATGATGTGAAGCTTGTTGAAGCATCAAAAGAAACTAAAGTGGAACAGAAAAAAGAGGAAACTGAAAATAAAAAAGAAGAAGTAAAGAAAAAAACAGATGAGGAAAAAATTCAGGTAAAACAAGAAAGTGATAACAATAAAGAAAAGAACTCAGTTAAAAATAATAGTAAAAAAGTTGAAAATAAAAATGTACAAGCTAAATCAAATACTACTACAGCTAAGAGCTCTAAAAAGAGTATACCTAAAATAGATTATAAGTTAAAAAATAAAATTATAGTTATAGATCCAGGTCATGCTAGTAAGGGAGATCTTGGAAAAGAGCCTGTATCACCAAACTCATCAAAACTTAAATATAAACAAACAGGTGGAGCAGATGGAGTTGTAACTAAAACACCAGAATATATTATAAATATGCAGGTAGCAAAAAAGTTAAAAAGCAAGTTAGAACAAAAGGGTTATACTGTAATAATGACTAAAACAGATAACGATAAGACTATGACTAATATACAAAGAGCTAAAGTTGGAAATGAATCTAATGCTGGTCTTGTTATAAGAATTCATGCAGATTCAGCTGATAATAAATCTGCTAAGGGAGCTTCTATGCTTATACCAGCTAGTAATCAATATACCAAAGAATTTTATGATGAAAGCAAACAATTTGGTAAAGTTATTTTAAACACTTTAACTAATGAAGTAGGAATGAGAAACAGAGGAATTATAGAACGAGGAGATATTACAGGATTTAACTGGTCAAAAGTTCCTGTAGTTTTAGTAGAGATGGGATTCTTATCTAATGCAGAGGAAGATAAACTTTTAAGCAGTAATGACTACCAAGAAAAAATAGCAGAAGCAATGGTTAAAGGAATAGTATCTATTTCATCTGAAAATTAAATTAAAAAGTTAAGTATAAAAATAAATGGTAAAAGTGGTAAATATAATAGATATATTTACCACTTTATTTTTTATAAATTAATATAACCAAACTATAAAATATAATTATTATGCAATTTAGAATATAAGAAATAATATTCCTTAAAATTTAAATATTCAGAAAAATAGAAAATTTATGAAAAAGTGTATTGTAATTTTATTACAAATATGATATTATTTATTCAAGGCAAGAAAAAATTTTTACCATGATAAAAAAATATCACATTAACATATAATTACTTATATGTCAATGTATAACGAATGACAAGAAATCACATTAATAGTGTGGAGGGATGAAAATGAAAACAACAATGAGTGATGACCAATTATTACAATCTTATATGCCATTAGTTCATTTTTTAGGAGAAGCATTAGGTAGTACCTGTGAGATTGCATTACATGATGTGAGAAATCCAGATAACTCACTAATTGCTATTACAAATAATGATGGTATTAGTAGAAGAAGCATAGGAAGTCCACTTACTGATTTTGGATTAAAAATAATGAAAGAAAAGAATTATAAAAATAAGGAGTTTATCACAAAGTATCCTTCAAAGACTACAGATGGAAAAATATTAAGATCATCATCTTTCTTTATAAAGAATAATGATAATGAGGTTATAGGATTACTTTGCATAAATGTTAATATTTCTGATTTTATTCATGCAGCTAATTTTCTAAATAAGTTTTTATCAGAAATAAGTGGTGGGCCAGAAAGAAATTTAGCAGAAGAAAAAAATCCGTTACCTAATAACTTAAGTGGTTCAATGGACGAGTTATTAATATCAATAATCGAAAACACTATGGCAGAAATTAATGTTCCGCCTGAAAGAATGTCACCTGAGGAAAAAATGAGTATAGTTCATAAATTAGATGAAAAAGGTGTATTTTTATTAAAAGGAGCTGTAGGTGAAGTAGCAGAGTATTTAAAAACTTCGGAAAATACTATCTACAGATATATAAATAAAAAAGACTAAAAATATATGTTATAAATTATGCTATAAATATCAATATTTATAGCGATTTATATAAAATAAAAATTACCAATTCAAATTTACTAAACAATTTTAATATAATTTCACTCATAAGGAGGTGGAAACAAATGAAAAGAGTAGTAAATACGGACTTAGCTCCAAAAGCAATTGGACCTTATTCTCAAGCTATTCGGTGTGGTAACTTCTTATTTATGTCTGGACAACTTCCTGTTGATCCCAAGACTGGAGAGTTTGCCGCTGGTGATGATGAGGTAGTAGCACAAGCACACCAATCTATGACAAATATAAAAAATATTTTAGAATCTGAAGATATGAATTTTGATAATGTAGTTAAAACTACAGTATTCCTTTCAGATATTAATAATTTTGCTAAAGTTAATGAAGTTTACCAAGAATACTTTGGACAGACTTTTCCAGCACGCTCATGTATAGAAGTTGGAAATCTTCCTAAAGAAGCATTAGTTGAAATTGAAGTGATTGCTTATAAATAATTAATTTTTAAAGTTAATTATAAATTATATATTAATACAATGAGTCATATAATAAAAAATTACAAATTATTTTATCAGGGGGTATGTTAAAATGATAAGAAAACCAGAACCTTTCAAAATTAAAATGGTAGAACCATTAAAAATGACAACTAGAGAACAGAGAGAACAAGCATTAAAAGAAGCTGGATATAATCCTTTCTTACTTAAATCAAAAGACGTATATATAGATCTTTTAACAGATAGTGGAACAGGTGCTATGAGTGACAATCAATGGGCTGGACTTATGATGGGTGATGAAGCTTATGCTGGAAGTAAAAGTTATTATCATATAGTAGAAGCTGTTCAAGATATTTTTGGATATGAATATGTTGTGCCAACTCACCAAGGAAGAGGTGCTGAACAAGTTTTATTCCCAAATCTTATAAAGAAAAAAGGACAATATGTTCTTGGAAATATGCACTTTGATACTACAAAAGCTCACATTGAATTAAATGGTGGTAGAGCAGTAAATCTTGTAACAGAAAAAGCTTTTGATACTACTACTTATTATGATTGGAAAGGAAACTTTGATTTAGAAAAATTGGAAGGATTCATCAAAGAAAAAGGTGCTGAAGAAATAGCATATATCCTTATGACAATTACATGTAACAGTTCTGGTGGTGAACCAGTAGCAATGGCTAACTTAAGAGCAGTTAGTGAAATAGGAAAGAAATATGGTGTGAGAGTATTCATAGATGCTGCAAGATTTGCTGAAAATGCTTACTTCATAAAACAAAGAGAAGAAGGTTATGCTGACAAGAGCATAAAAGAAATTGTTAAAGAAATGTTCTCATATGCAGAAGGTTTCACAATGAGTGCTAAGAAAGATACTATAGTAAATATAGGTGGATTATGTGGTATTAAAGAAGATAAAGAATTATTTACTGCTGTTCAATCAAAAGTAGTTCCTATGGAAGGTTTCGTAACTTATGGTGGATTAGCAGGAAGAGATATGGAATGTTTAGCTAGAGGATTATATGAAGGAATAGATGAAGACTACCTTGACTACAGAATTTCTCAAGTTGCATATTTAGGAGACAGATTAAGAGAAGGTGGAATACCAATACAATATCCAACAGGAGGACATGCGGTTTTCGTAGATGCTAAGAAAATACTTCCTCATATTCCATTTGATCAATTCCCAGCTCAAGTATTATGTAATGCAATATACCTTGAATCAGGGGTTAGACCTGTTGAAGTAGGTTCATTCTTACTTGGAAGAGATCCAGAAACTGGAGAACCTTTAGAATCACCACTTGAATTAGTAAGACTTACTATACCAAGAAGAGTTTATACTAATGACCATATGGATGTAGTTGCAGATGCTATAATATCTGTTAAAGAAAAAGCTTCATCATTAAAAGGATTAGAATTTACTTATGAACCAAAAGTATTAAGACACTTTACTGCAAGATTAAAACCAATAGAATAATAATAAAACAATAATCCATAGGTAAAGCATATTTGAGCGATTGCAAAATTAATTTAGTGGAATATATAATTTTGCAATCGCTCTTTTTATAATATATATAGTAAACCTTTACGTTGTACAATAAATAGGCAAAGTTAGCAAGAAACTACTGGTTAAAACGAGAAAAGTCAGAAAAGTTTATATATAAATATTATTCTGATTTAAAATTGAATTAAAGGGGGAAAGTCAATGGAAAATCAAAGTAGAGATGCTTGGGGGTCTAGGTTCGGCTTTATTATGGCAACGGTAGGTGCTGCAGTAGGATTAGGAAATTTATGGAGATTTCCTTATACAGCATATGCCAATGGCGGAGGAGCGTTCCTATTTCCTTACTTTGTAGCTTTGTTGACAGCAGGTGTTCCACTTATGATATTAGAATTTGGTTTTGGAAGTAAAATGAAAGGAGCTAACACATTAGCGTATGCAAAATTAGGTAGAAAGTGGGAATGGCTTGGTTGGTGGCCTGTAATGATTCCACTTATAGTAGTTACTTTTTATTCAGTTATTATTTCTTGGAGCATAAATTATTTTGTACTAGCCTTTAAAGGTGGATGGGGAAGTAATCCTAATGCTTTCTTTGGTGGTGAGTTTTTAAAGGTCAGCAGTGGAGCTTTAGATTTTGGCGGTATAAGATGGTATGTAGCTCTTGCAGTTACGCTTGTATGGTTTACAAATTACTATATCACTAAAAAAGGTATATCTGGTGGTATAGAAAAAGCATGTACAGTTATTACACCAACTTTAGCAGTATTGATGATATTAATGACTATAAGAGGATTAACACTTCCAGGAGCAGCTCAAGGCTTAAATTGGTTCTTAAAACCTGATTTCTCAAAGATTGCAAATCCTAGAATATGGATATCAGCGTATGCTCAAGTATTTTTTTCAACTACATTAGCCGTTGGGGTTATGGTAGCATATTCAAGTTATTTACCTAAAAAATCTGACATAGTAAACAATGCGTGTATAACAGTTTTCTCAAATGCGAGCTTTGACTTCTTAGCAGGATTATGTGTATTTAGTACATTAGGATATGCATGCTATGCATCAGGTCTTCCAATGGACAAGGTTATTCAAGCAGGTCCTGGAATAGCTTTTGTAGCCTTCCCCAATGCTATTAATTTAATGCCAGGTGGTCCTGTAGTTAGAGCAATTATAGGAGCTGGATTCTTCTTCTGTTTGATAATTGCAGGTATATCCTCAAGTATATCAATGATAGAATCCTTTGTATCATCTGTATTAGATAAATACATTCATATTTCAAGAGATAAGCTAGTAAGAAATGTTTGTTTAATTGGATTCTGTGCAAGTATGTTATTTGCAACTGGTGCAGGGGTACACATTTTAGATATTGTTGACCACTTCACTGGAAATTATGGAATAGCACTTATAGGACTTATAGAAGTTATTGTTTTAGGGTATGTATATAAAATAGAAAAGATGCGTCCAGAAGTGAACAGATATTCTGATTTCCATGTTGGAAAATGGTGGGACGTTTTAATGAAATATATAACTCCAATTTTACTTGGTTACATGACAATAACAAATGTAATTACAGAATTTACAGAACCATACGGAGGACATCCATTAGCAGCACGTATTATATTTGGTTGGGTTATAGCGATAGGTATATTTATAATAGGTATGTACTTAAGTAAAAAACCTTGGCCAAATGATGATATGCTTAAAATAGAAGAAGATGATACTATAGATGTTACTTCAGGAGGTGAAACAATAAGTGGAAACTAGTTCAATTGTAATGCTTATTTGTGGAATTGTATTGCTTTACGGAGGATTAGGATTTTGTATAACATCAGCAGTAAAAGCTGAGAAAAGAAAAAATAAAGAGAATTAAATAGGGAAAAAGCCGCACACAATTCAGGGGGGAGTCAGCTGTGCGGCTTTTTTATTTTGCGTTCACTTTAATTATGCTCAATTGCAAGAAAAATATACAAGAAAATATAAATAATTATAAAGAGTTTTTGGGATAATTTAAAAGTAGTTATATTTGTAGCTTTATAGTTTTATTGTATAATGGGATATATGAATTTAATAGAAATTGGAGGAGAATATGGATAGTAAAGATATATTTCGTGAATTATGTTTAGCACATGCACCAAGCGGAAGAGAACATTTGATTTATCCAATTATAAAAAGAGTTTTTAATTCTTTTGGAGATGTTTCTATAGATAAAATGAATAATGTTGTTGTGCATAAGAAAGGAAAAAGTAACGGCAGCATTATGCTTATGGCACATGCAGATGAGATATTCTTGATAGTTACTGAAATATGTAAAAAAGGATTTTTAAAGTTTAAAGGTGTTGGAGTTGATCCTAAAACTTTAATTTCAAAAGAAGTTATTATTCATGGGAAAAAAGAGGTTTTAGGAATTATAGGAGTAAAGCCGCCGCATCTTATGGATGAAGATGAGAAGAATAAAGCTGTAAGTGCAGATAGTCTTTTAATTGATACAGGATATAGTAAAGAAAAATTAGAGCAAATAGTTAAAGTAGGAGATTTTATTACTTTAAGAGGTGATTTTGTAGAATTATTAAATGACAATATCGCTTGTAAAGCTACAGACGATAGAGCTGGTATTGCTGCAATGTATGA
The DNA here is from genome assembly GCF_026735165.1 of Clostridium ganghwense. Lineage (GTDB taxonomy): Bacteria > Bacillota > Clostridia > Clostridiales > Clostridiaceae > Clostridium_H > Clostridium_H ganghwense. Next base: position 12,564 of record NZ_JAPQES010000010.1, read on the forward strand.
ATGCGCTAAAGAACTAGAAAATATCAATCATGACTTGGATGTTTATTTTGTATGCTCATGTCAAGAAGAAGTGGGACATAGAGGTGCTAAGATGGCAAGCTATAGTATAAACCCTGATATAGCTATTGCTATAGATGCTACTTTCGATAATGGACCTATGGGTGATAGAGATAGAGAAAATACTTTAGGAAAGGGGCCTGTTATATGTATTGGACCTAATTTACATCCTAAACTTAATGAAAAAATTATGAGCCTTGCAAAAGAGTATAAAATTCCTTATGGAGTAGAGGTAGAGCCAGGAAATACTGGAACTGATGCTTGGGATATTCAAATTACAAGAAGTGGTATTCCAACTCTTTTAATATCTATTCCAATAAAGTATATGCACACTTCGGTTGAAGTAATTAATATGCAAGATATAAAGAACACAGGAAGAATAATTGCAAAATTAATAGAAAAACTAAGAAGTGAAGATTTGGAGGAAATTTTATGCTTTTAGAAAATTTATGTAATGCTTCTGGTCCTTCTGGATATGAGGGGGATGTTAGAGAAATAATTAAAAGTGAAATAAAAAATTATGTTGATGAAATAAAAGTGGACAGAATGGGCAATATTGTAGCGCACAAAATAGGTAATGGTAAGAAAGTAGTAGTAGATGCTCATATGGATGAAGTAGGATTTATTATTACAGCTTATAATGAAGATGGTACATTAAAGTTTACTTCACTGGGAGGTATAAATAATAAAGTAGTACCTTGTAATATTGTGAGTATAGGTAAAAATAAAATACCTGGAGTTATAGGACTGAAACCAATTCATCTTCAAAGTAAAAAAGAAAGAGAAGAGAATGTTCCAATAAGTAAATGCTGTATAGATATTGGTGCAAAATCTAAAGAAGAGGTTAGAGATTTAGTATCTATTGGAGAATATGTAGTGTTTACAACACAATTTGGATATTTTGGAGAAGGTCTTATGAAGGGAAAGGCTTTTGATGACAGAATAGGATGTGCCGTTTTAATAGAGTTATTAAAAGAAAATTATAATTGTGATTTATATACAGTGTTTAATGTTCAAGAAGAAGTAGGAAGAAGAGGAGCTTATGTTTCTGCTTTTGATATTAAGCCAGATGTAGCAATAGCTATTGAAGGTACAGTATGTGCAGATATGCCCAATATAGAAGAACATCTTATGGTTACTGAAATTGGCAAAGGACCTGCAATATCTATAATGGATTCAGGGAGTATATATAATCCAAACAATTTTTCAGAAATAAAAAATATTGCTGATGGGAATAATATACCTTATCAAATAAGAAAATCTACAGCTGGAAGTAATGATGCTGGTTCTTTTGTAAGCAGTACAGTAGGCGCAGAAGTAGCAGCTGTAGCAGTTCCTTGTAGATATATTCATTCAGCAATTTCAGTATGTAGTGTAGAAGATTATGAAAATACAATAAAATTGGTTAGAGAATATCTAAAAGCTATGTAGAAGATATATAAGTTTTTAATAGGTGGTGATTAGATTGGAAAGCTGGCAAAGCTGGTTTATGATAGGTAGCGGTATCTATTTAATATTGTTAGGTATATTTATGTTTAGAAAAAAAGATCAAGGTGTTAGAAAAGTAGTTGGAGTTTATAATTTTCTTGTAGGAATACTTTCTATAGTAGCTGCTGTTATTGCACGTTTTAATACCAATATTGCTAATACCATATTTTTAGTATATGCTGCTGTTTTAGTAGTTTCTTTTATAATTTTTGCTGTGTTGAGATCTACAGAAAAGCAGAGATAATTTTAAAATCAGAAGGGGAAGAATGGGATGGATATATTAGTAAAGAATTTATTGGATGCTTTTTCAGTAAGCAGTAGAGAAGATGAAATAAGAAATATAATAAAAGAAGAGCTCAAAGAAATAGAAAATCAAAATAATATTAAGCTTGAAATAAAGGAAGATAAACTTGGAAATTTAATAGTTAAGTTAGGTGAAGGCAAAGAAAAATTAATGATTTGCACACATATGGATAGTCCGGGACTTATGGCTACTTTTATAGAAAATAGTGGCTTTATAAGAGGTACTGCTATTGGAAACATTAAGCTTAAGACATTAGATTCAAACTTTGTGAAATTTAAAAATGGAACTATAGGAAGAATTGGAATTTCAAAGGATAAGCCTTCAAAAAAAGATTTGTTTATAGATATTAGTGCATCTAATAGGGAAGAAGCTATAGAAAAAGTTAAAGAAGGAGATATAGCAAGCTTCATAGGTAGTTATTTAGAAACAGAAAGTAGAATAGTTTCACCTAATTTACATAGTAAGATAGGATGCTATATCTTGCTTAAAGCAATTAAAGAAATAAAAAAAATTGATAAAGAAATTTACTTTGTTTTTTCAGCTCAGAAAGAAGTTGAATACAGAGGGGCAAGAGCAGCAGCTTTCCAGATAGAACCTGATGAGTGTATAGTATTAGATGGTATAGAAGCAGGAGATAGTATAGGCGGAAATGAAAAAATAAAACTGGAGAATGGACCAGCTGTATCAATATTTGATAAAAGTCTTGTGATTCATCATGAAATCAAAGAGAAAATAGAAAATGCAGCAAAAAAAATAAATGTTGGTTTTCAGTATAGTATAAGTGATGAAAAAAATGAAGGTGGATTTATACATAAAGAAATAGGGGGAATTAAAACTGGAATGATAGGAATTCCATGTAGATATATGAATACTGTTGGGGAAATGATATCTTTAAGTGATGTTGAAAATACTATAAGTATAATTAAAGCTTTGTTATAGTAATAAGCTATATTAAAAATAGCATCTAAGTATTCTTAACTAATTACTATAATTAAATGGGGGAGTAAATATGAATAAAAAATCTAATAATAAAAATATAAAACCAAATAAAAATGGGTGGCGTATATTAGCTTTTGTATTTAGTGTTTTTATACTTGGAACAGCTATTGGTAAAAAATTTCAGCTAAGCCCTATGGAATGGGTAGCTTTAGTATTTTGGTTTGTGGGCATAGGTATATATAAGTATTCAACTACAGATAAATAAAATTTCAAAAATAAAGAAGTACTGAAAACTATAATGTTTTCAGTGCTTCTTTTAATTTTAACCAATCTTGTTCATACATTGCTTTAAATTCATCGTTTCTGTTATATGTAAGAGCAGAAGGATGATACATTGGAAATATATATTTTTGAAGTTCTTCGTTGAAATATAAATTGCCGTGACATTCTCCAATACTTTTGAATTCAGTAAGTCTTTTTAGGGGAACATTACCTAATGTCACTATAATTTTAGGGTTTACAAGAGCTATCTCATCATCTAAAACTTCCTTAAAAAGCTTTACTTCAGAAGTTTTAGGAGGTCTGTTACTTGTAGTAGTTCTACCTGTTTTACCTTCTTTTGTTTTTATAGGTCTAAAAAAGCAGGTATTTGTTATTCTAACATTATTACGAGTAACGCCTATAGAATTTAGATATCCTTCAAAGGTTTCACCAGCCATTCCAACAAAAGGTTTACCCTTTTCTACCTCCGTTTTACCAGGAGCTTCCCCTACAAATAAAATATCTGAAGGGACAGGACCGTCTCCAGTAATCCATCCACCTGTTTTTTCATCTTCATAGTTCTCAGCAATTTCTTTTATTCTTAAACGTAAATCTTCTAAAGTGCTTATTTTAAAAACCTCCCTTAGTAATTCAAAATTGAGTTGATCTATTATGTTATTATTTGTTTAAGAGTTTAGAAATATCATTAAAATATATGATATTTAATTTTCAAATCTCATAATATAGAATAATATAGTTTTTTATCACATAAAATATTATAACCTAAAAATTAGTTTTATTAAGCAAATTTTCACTTTGAGAAATGTATCCATACACTATCCTAAAATATTTAATTACTATATAATTTTATCTAAAAAAGGTAGAAATGGTGGTGGCTGTAATGAAAATTCCTTATACTATGACACCTGGGCCAACTTCTGTTAGAGAAAATGTTAGATTGGCTAGGGCTATGGAAACAACTAATCCAGATTTAGATTTACAATTTTATGAGTTTTATAAAGAAAGCTGTGAAAAAATAGGGGAGTTTTTAAAGACTAAAAATCAAGTTAGAATTCTAAGTGGAGAAGGAATTCTTGGACTTGAAGCTGCTTGTGCTTCATTAACTGAAAGTGGAGATAGAGTTTTAGTAATAGATAATGGTGTTTTTGGTGAAGGTTTTGGAGATTTCGTGAAAATGTATGGTGGAGAAGTGGTATTTTTTAAAGGGAATAGACGTAAAGCAATAGATGTAAATGAGCTAGAAGAATTTTTAGATAAAGAGAGTAATTTTAAGTATGCAACTGTAGTTCATTGTGACACTCCTTCAGGAGTTTTAAATCCTGTAGATAAGATTTGTCCTCTTTTAAAGGAAAAGGGAATACTTACTGTAGTTGATTCTGTTGCAGCTATGGGTGGTGAAGAACTTAAAGTTGATGAGTGGAAAATAGACTTAGCTCTTGGAGGATCACAAAAATGCATTTCAGCTCCAGCTGGACTTACTTTTTTAAGTATAAGTGATGATGCTTTCAAAGTAATGGAAGATAGAAAGACACCAATAGCTTCATTTTACTGTAATCTTTTAGTATGGAAGGATTACTATGAAAAGAAATGGTTCCCATATACACCTCCAATAAGTGATATTGTAGGATTAAGGCAAGCTGTTGATAATATTTTAGAAGATAAAGAGGTTCTAAAAAGACATAATAGAATTGCAGAAGCTTTAAGAAGATCAATTAAAGAAGCTGGACTAAAGCTTTATACTGAAAATGGATATTGTAATACGGTTACAGCGATAGAGATGCCTACACATATTGATACAAAAGAATTTATAAATTATATACTTGAAGAATATAATATTCTTATAGCTGGTTCTTTTGATTTCTTAGAAGGAAAAATTATAAGAATAGGAAATATGGGAGAGAATGCTAAGGAAGAAAAGATAATACATACTCTTATAGCATTAGAAAGAACTTTTGAACATTTTGGATTTAAGTGTGAAATTAGTATGGTAGATACATTTTTAAAATATGTAAAAGAACTATAAGACAAAGCCCTATGTTAAAAAAGACATAGGGCTTTTAAAGTTAACTGAAATCCAACTTCAATAAAATATTACACTATTATCTATGAGTTTATACGTCGCCTCTTTCTGCAGATTGTTTTTTAGTTGTACGATTACTGTTTTTTGCACTCTCACGAGTTATAGGGGTATCCCAATTACATTTTTCCATTCTAGCTTTTTTGTTGTCTGGTTGACTATCCTTTGGCATATAGTACACTCCTTTAATAAAAAATTATATTCTTATTATTTGTATTTAGAGGTTAATATATTACAATTCATTTAGTTTCATTAGTACAAATAATATAATTAATTAGAAAAATCATTGGAAGGTTCTGATTTTGAAGGTTCTGTATCTTTATCAGATAACTTAATCCCATATACAAATCTTAAAATAATAAAAGCAAGACTCAGAAAAAAGGCTATGGATAGGTAAATTACTGAAAATAAATTATTATTTTGTAATTCTGCTATGTTTGCAACACTTGATAAATTAATGTTGGTGCCAGAATATATACCTTGTATAAAGGTTTCAACTTTTAATATATCTTCTTTGGTTATAGCTTTTAAAAAACCTAATAATGTAAAAAAGATTATACTTATAAATATGAAAACTAAATTTTCACTATCATATCTTAATTCTTCTCCTTTTAGTCCAATTAATCTTCCGAATATTTTAAGCATATAAAACACCTCATTTTTATTGCTATTTTATTTTAATTATTTTCATCGGGAAAATTTTTTATTCAATTTGAAAAATATTTATTGTAAATTATTGACTTCTTATCTGTATGGGTGTATTATGTATATAGTACACTAATACAACGTAACAATATAAAGATACCATGGAGGTGTGATATGGGATTTCAATTTGATGATAAAACACCGATATATGTTCAAATAGTAAATTTGATAAAGAAGCAAATAGTATCAAAGGTGTTAAAAGGAGGAGATAAATTGCAATCTGTAAGAGAGTTATCATCAGAACTAAGAGTTAATCCAAATACAATACAAAGAGCATATAAAGAACTTGAGAGAGAAGGATTAGCATATACTCAAAGAGGAATGGGTACATTTGTAACGGAAGATGAAAAAATTATATTTAATTTAAAAAATGATATGGCTAAGGATGTAATGAATGCATTTATAGAGGGAATGAAGCATCTAGGTTTTAATACTTCGGAAATAGTAGAGATGGTATCTAGAAACTTAAGTGAGGAGGAATAAAAATGGAAAATATATTAGAAGTTAGAAATTTGAATAAGAGTTATTTTACTAAAAAAGCATTAAATAATGTTAACTTAGAATTACCAAAAGGTAAGGTGTTAGGGCTTTTAGGACCTAATGGGAGTGGTAAAACTACTTTCATAAAAATTGCTGTAGGAATTTTAAGACAGTCTAGTGGAGATATTTTAATAGACGGTAAAAAGCCAGGAGTAGAGACAAAAGCTGTAGTTTCTTACCTTCCAGATAGAAATTATCTATATAAATGGATGAAGATAAAAGATGCAGTACAATTTTTCAGTGATTTTTATCATGACTTTGATGATAAAAAGTGTGAAGAACTTTTAAAGTTTATGAAGCTTGAAGAGGAATCTAAAATTACTTCTTTATCCAAAGGAATGATGGAAAAATTAAATCTTTCTTTAGTACTATCAAGAAAGGCTAAGTTATATATTTTAGATGAGCCATTAGGAGGGGTAGACCCTGTGGCAAGAGAACAAATATTAGATGCTATAATCAATAACTACAATGAAGAATGTTCAATGATTATAACAACTCATCTTGTTAAGGATATAGAGAGAGTATTTGATGATGTTGCATTTGTTAAAGATGGAGAAATTGTTCTTAGCGGTAATGCAGAAGATTTAAGATATGAAAAAGGAAAATCTATTGATGAATTATTTAGGGAGGTATTTGAGTAATGGGAAATTTAATAAAATATGAGCTTAAAGGAAATTTTAAAATTTTTATAGGTTTATTTATAATTACATGTTTGGTAAATTTAGGATTATATTCAAGAGTTGATGTATGGCCTTCTGCAGCAGTATATTCTCTTGTGCTTGTAGTTATTAGCATTATGTGCGTTATGGTTTTAGTTTTTAATATAAACTCGTTTAGTAAAGAATTGTATGAAGATAGAGGATATTTAACATTTACCTTACCAGTAAGCGGTAATAAAATAATAGGTTCAAAAACTATTGCAGCTTTAATATGGTTTACAGCTGCAGGTATATTAACAGCACTTACTATTTTGTTTTTTAAAGGAAAAGTAGATTGGTCTATTATAAGTGAAATAAATAAACATGTAAATTTACCTTTAGTGATTACTATGTCAATAATAGCTGTTATAGTAAATGCACTACAACTTTTATTTACTATATATTTTGTTATAACAGCTAGTAAAGTAGCAGTTAAGAAGAAAAAAATTGGTAAGTTTTTAGGTTTTGTATTGTTTATAGCATTGAATGCTGGAATTGGATATGTAGCTCATTTAATTACAAAATTAATTCCTTATACTTTTAGTGTTGATTTATCACGACAAACACATAATGCTTTGGTTTATACAAGCGATGCATTTTTAAGAATTTCTCAAAATGGTCTTTTTGAAATGAATATAGCGGTTATTATTTATACTATTTTAATTACTATAGGATTGTTTATAGGAACAGGATATCTTATAGATAATAAAATAGATATGTAGAAATAAATAGGGGGCGAACAATTTGAGCATTAAAAGAATTTTAATATCTCTCACTATATCTATGATAGTAGCTTTAAATATGTCAGGATGTAATATTGGAGCTAACATGAAAAATTCAGCTCAATATACAATTGATGAAACAGAGAGTAAATCTATAAGCGATATAAAAGAAATAGTTATTGATAATTCTAGTGCTGATATAAATATTATTCCAGAAGATAGGGATAATATTGAAGCACACTTGCATGGAAAAGTTTCTACTAATTCAAAAAGGAATACACCAAAATTAACTATGGTTAGTGAAGGTGATAAAATAACTATAAAGAGTAAAAAGGATAAAAATTTTGTTATAGGAATATATACTTCAAATGTGAAGCTGGATATACACATTCCTAAAAATTATGAAGAAAATATATCTATAGATTCTTCTTCAGCGGATGTAAATATTCATGATTTGAACCTTAAAAATTATAACTGTAAGCTAAGTTCTGGAGATACAAAAATAAAGAACTTAAAAGTTGAAAATTTATTTTATGAGGCATCTTCAGGAGATTTAGAAGGAGAGAATATAGAAACTAAGGCTGGGGAAATTAAAGCATCTTCAGGAGAAATAAAGATTAATGGTTATAGTGGAAATCTTAAAGCACGTACTAATTCAGGAGATATTGAAGTAACCTATGGAAAATTTAATAATGATGCAGTATTAGAAGCTTCTTCAGGAGATGTAGAATTAAGTTTACCTGATAATGCAGAATTTCATTTAGATGCAGAAGTTTCATCAGGAGATATAAAATGTGGATTTCCTATAACGGTTAAAGGTACAGGGGATAAGGATAGGTTAAGTGGAACAGTTAAAAGTGATAAGAATAAAATAGATATAAAAACAACTTCAGGGGATATAAGAGTTAATTCCAAATAATTTATAAAAGTAGATAAACTAGGTCATATATGTTTTGTAATTGACTCATAGTGTGTATTAATTTTAAATTTGGAGGAATGAAATGAAAAGTAATTCAAAGAAAGTTATAACATTTCTTATTTTAAATTTTACTGTATGTTCTATATTTTATTATATTTTATGTTTTAAAGGCAGTATGTATAAGAATCAGAATTATGTATTGGGATTAATGTGGGTACCAGCTGTTACGGGAATGATAACACAGCTTATATATAACAAAAATCTTAAGGGATTTGGGTGGAAATTTGGAAAATTTAAATATTTAACATTTAGTTATCTAATCCCTTTGCTTTCTAGTTTAATGGTATATACATTAGTTTGGATTACAGGTATGGGTGGAATATCAATTGACAACTTTACTACACGACAGGGAAGTGGGATTTTTATTCAATTTATATTTTTCGCCACGGTAGGATTGATATTGAGTTCTATCAGTGCTTTAGGTGAAGAAATAGGTTGGAGAGGCTTTTTGGTACCAGAACTTGCAAAGAAGTATTCATATACAAAAACATCTTTAATTACTTCTGCAATTTGGGCTATTTATCATTATCCACTTATAATTTTTTCGAATTATAATAATGGAACTTCAGTATGGTTCTCTATGATATTCTTTACTATTTCAGTAACAGCTGTATCATTTATTGCTGTATGGTTAAGATTGAAATCAGGAAGCTTATGGACTGGTGTTATATTACATGCTAGTCACAATCTATTCATACAATTATTTTTCGATGTTATTACTATAGACTACGGAAAAACAAAATATATTACTACAGAGTTTGGAGCAGGACTTGCTTTGATTTATACAATAATAGGTATTTATTGTTGGAGAAACTCATATAAATTACCATCACTAAAAGCATATTCTAAAGCTAATACTGTACAGAATTGAGTGAGTTGAGTCAATATAGCTATCATTATTAAACAGGAGGGATGATTATGAAAATCAAAATAAAGCTGTTGGTTATTTTAGGAATTGTGGGTGTGGCAGCAGCTTTAAATGGGTGCGGTGTAAGTATTAATGTTAATAATAAAAATAAAGCAACAAAAACAGAAACTAAAGTTGTTGAACTTCAGGGGGCAAAAAAGGTTAAAGTAGATATAGACATGGGAGTTGGAGAATTACAAATTAAAGATGGGCAAGATAAGTTAATGAACGGAGAATTTATTTATACTATACCTGAGTGGAAGCCAGAAGTAGAATATAATGTAAATGGAGAGGAAGGAAAGCTAAAAGTTATTCAGCCATCTAGCATGGATGGAAGTGCAGGAAAGAACGAATATAGATGGAATTTAGGTTTTAATAAAGAAATTCCTATGGATATGGATATTAATTTAGGTGTAGGAGAAAGCAATATAGATCTTTCAAAATTAAATATTAATAATTTGGATATGAAGACTGGTGTGGGAGAAGTCAATCTTAATATTGCTGGTGATTATAAAAATGATATGAACGTAAATATAGAAGCTGGAATTGGAAAGTGTGAAATATATTTACCAAAGAATATTGGTGTAAAGGTAGAAGTGGAAAAAGGTTTGGGAGATATTAAAGCTAATGGGTTTAAAATAGATAATGATAATTATATAAATGATAGTTATGGAAAGACAAAGAACAATATAAATGTATGTGTTAAAGCGGGAATTGGAGAAGTAGAATTAAAATTAAAGTAACTAATAAGGGTTAGAGGCTATTGATAAATATCAGTAGCCGTTTTATATTGGTGGTATTATAAGGTTGAGTTTTATATGTTATTATGTTAGATAATGTTAGAAATTTATATGGAGGATAAAGTGTGAGAAGAATATTAATTAACAAAAACAATGAAGTAAGATCAGGATATAAAATAATATTATTTACTATTATCTATGGTATATTTACAAGTGCTTTTTCGGGGATTTTTGGAGGTGTATTAGGCGGATATATACGTAATAAGTATTCTAGAGAGTTAAGTTATGAGCAGATATATGCATTAGTTAATAATTACATGAGTAATAGTGTTCAAGGGATGTTTATATCTCAGTTATTAGGTATTATAGCATTATTTTTAACTCTTTTTATATTATTGAAAGGACTAGAGAAAAAGAGATTCAAAGATATTGGACTTAATTCAATAACAAAAAATTTCAATGGATTAGTTTGGGGATTAGCTTTAGGAGCAATTTCTATGACCTTAATATTCATTGTTTTACTAGTAACAGGTAATATTTCACTTATAAATTCTTTATTAAAACCTAAGTTTACCCAAAATACACTATGGGGAATATTCCTTTTTATTATTGTAGCTATTAACGAAGAAACTATGTGTAGAGGATATATATTAAATACATTAAACCAAATGGGAAAACCATGGCTATCAGCTGGGATATCTTCAGCTGTTTTTGCAGCGTTACATTTAGGAAATCCTAATGTTGAATTTGTAGGTATACTGAATATATTTTTAGTAGGAATGTTATTTTCATTTATGTATATAAGAACAAAGAGCTTGTGGATGCCTATAGGATATCATTTAACTTGGAATTATTTCCAAGGAAATGTATTTGGATTTCCTGTAAGTGGTACTTCTGGAGCTACAGGTATTTATAGAATAGGAGAATTAAAAGAAAATATCTTAACTGGAGGATTCTTTGGACCAGAAGCAGGTATATTAGCAACTGTTGTTTTAGCTTTAGGATTTTTGGTTGTATGGAAAATAACAGATAAGAATAGTATAAAACAAACAAATATCATCTAAGGTAATAAAAAAGTAAGCATATAGACTGCAAAAGTATTGCTATCTATATGCTTATTTTTTATATAGTAATCATGTTTACTATGAAAATAACCGTATTTTTAAATAAACTTTTCCTGGAGTATCTATATATGAAAAAGTGAGAAAAAAATATATATTTTAAGGAAAATAAGATTAATTTCTTTTAATCGAATAAAATCAAGAAACGACAGAGTATATATTTTGATAAGATATTCCTTGTCGTCGCGTAAGTGAAGACAAACAACGACTAAGAAGTTTACGGGCTTACTGATTACGAGTCTGTCTGATAAACTAAAGAAAAAATCTTGTTGAAACAACAAAAAAAGATGTTGACAAGAAAAGAAACACATGATATACTGAATAAGCTGTCGCAAGGCGGCGATAAAAAATTTGGTCTTTGAAAATTAAACAGAAGTAAGGAAACACAGTCAGTCAATAAATTTGAGTAAAGATTAAACTTTTAAATTGAGAGTTTGATCCTGGCTCAGGACGAACGCTGGCGGCGTGCCTA
>NZ_JAPQES010000011.1 GCF_026735165.1 Clostridium ganghwense
TAAGAGTTCCTGGAACTGGGTCTTCCCCTGCGTGAACGATTCCACTATTAGCTTTACTTGTTCCTGATGCAACATCTATTTCTTTTTCTAATACACACGTTTTCAGTTTATACTTAGATAATTCTCTCGCTATAGCGCATCCAGTAACACCAGCACCTATAATTGTAATATCAAACATATTTTACCTCCTAATCACATCAAAAAAAGAGAGCATTAATTCAAAAGGGCTATATTGTTTCCCTCTAAAATTAAGGCTCTCTTATTCTCCGCCATAAATATTTAATTAATATTATTTAACATACTTTTAACACACTTTTAACATACTTTTTGTTGACAAGAACATATTATCATGTTATTAGATGTTTTGCAATATATTTCTATAAATTAACTTAATTTTTTTATATAACTCTAAAACCCAAAATAAATAATGGCATAATCTCTTGTATGATCATTAAACTTTTATGTATCTTCTGTTTAACATAAATCAACAGACAATGCCATTCTAATTTTATTAACTTATATAACCTTTAAAATATAATCGTCCAACTCTAGAAGAAGCACTCGTCCTCCTCTTCCAGCTCTATTTTGTACCTTTATATCTCTAAGCCTTATTTCTTCTTCTACATTATTTTTTGAAATTATCTTTATGCTATTTATACATTCTCTGCCTAAAGCTATTTCATCATTATTTTCTTTCCTTTGTATAAATTCTGAAAAAATCACCTCGTCATTATCTTTAAGACTAATACCTGTAACCCCACTTGCTATCTTACCCATAGTATTTATACTACTGCTCTCAAATCTGATACACATTGCATCCTTAGTTATTAATAATATATCCTTATCTTCTATATTATCACTTAATTTTACATTTATAAGATCATCTTCTTCATTTTTCAGTTTATACCCTTTAATACTTGTATATTCTCCGTCAAATTCACTTAACAAAGTTCTTTTAACATATCCATATTTACTAAAGAAAAATATACTACTCTCTTCATTAAAATTTAACACTGAAAAAACATTTATGATTTTTTCTTCTTTTTCATTAAACTCATCTACAAGCTTATTCAATTTTATTCCGCTAGACTCAATATTTTGTATTATACTTGATGAAAGCTTAAATACACTACCTTTATTACCAAATATAAGAATCTTACTTAAGGAATTAGTATGACATCCATAAAAGTTTTTATAAGCCCTTTTATTAGAAACCTTTATAAGCCCATTTTCATCAATATTTGCAACAAAAGTTTTATGATCAAATTGTTCTGTATACTGAACTTCAACAGCTTCATCAAATTTTGAAAGACTAAACAATTGAGTTCCCATTATATTTCTATCAACAATTTCAAGTTTAGGCTCATCAACACTAAACTCTAGTCCTTCTTTTGTCTTAATATTTATGTACTTCTCAGTTCTTTTTCCCTCATATAACTTAACATCAACTAATCTTTCCTCATTCTTTAATTTTAAAGCAACTAATTTAGAATAATTTGTCTCAAATTTATCTAAAGAAGTTTTCTTGATTACTCCTCTATTTGTAAAGAAGATAAATCCTTTATTTTTAGATAGTTCACTAAAAACATATACCGATATAATTTTTTCCTTATCTAAATCTAATGATCTTATTAAAGTATCCAGCTTCTCTCCTTTTTCTTTCCATTTCATTTCTGGTATTAAGGAACATTTAAGCTGATACATATTTCCCAAGTCAGTAAATATCATAAAATTATCTTTAGTATTTGAGTTAATTAGATATCTATGGAAATCTCCTTCTCTATACTCAATATCTTCAATATTGGTATTTGATCTCTTATATGATTTATCAGATATCCTTTTTATATATCCTTCATTAGACATAGTAATTACTATATCTTCTTCTAAAATTAATTCTTCTAGGTCAATTTTAGCTTCTTCATCATTGTGAATTATTTGAGTTCTTCTCTCATCACAATACTTTTTCTTTACTTCTTCAAGCTCTTTTTTTATAACCTTCAATAATTCCTTTTCACTTCCTAATATTTTTTGAAGTGCTTTAATTTGTCTCTCTAACTGTTTATACTCTTTCTCAAAAACTTTTATTTCTAATCCTGTTAACTTATATAACATAAGCTCAACTATAGCCTGTGCCTGAACTTCTGTAAATCCAAACTTATCCATAATATTTTTTTCTGAATCTTTTTTTGACTTAGAAGCTCTTATGGTTGCAATTATATCATCCATTATACCTATAGCTTTTATAAAGCCTTCTACTATGTGGAATCTCTTCATTGCAACTTCCAACTCTTTTTCTGTTCTTCTTGTTACTACATCCTTTTGATGATTAACATAATGAACTATTATAGTTTTCAACCCCATAGTTTGTGGTTTACCATCAGCTATTGCAACCATATTAAAGCTTAAATTGTACTGCAAATCCGTTCTTTTAAACAAATATTTTAACACTCTATCAATAACATCTCTATCCGCAGATTTTCTAAATTCTATTACTGCCCTTATTCCATTTCTATCTGACTCATCACGAATATCCGTTATAGATTCAAGAGCTTTTAAATGTTTTTTATCTGCAGTCATTTCTGATATATTTTGTAGAATTTTAGCTTTGTTTCTTCTATACGGAAACTCATTTATCACTATTCCATATCTATCATTTTCTAACTTTTCTATAGAAGTTTTTGCTCTTAAAGTAACTTTTCCCTCTCCAGTTTCATAAGCAGAAAGCAAAGCTTTTTCTCCTATTAAAATTCCTCCAGTAGGTAGATCTGGTCCTTTAATATATTTCATAAGACCTTCTGTAGAAATTTCATTATTATCCACACAAGCCATAGCTCCGTCAATAACTTCCCCTAGGTTATGAGGAGGTATGTTAGTTGCAAGTCCTACGGCTATACCAAAGGTTCCATTTACAAGTAAATTAGGAAATTTTGCTGGAAGTACTTTTGGCTCAAGTTCTGTGTCAGAATAATTATTTACCATTTCTACTACGTCTTTATCTATATCCTTTAACATCTCAAGGGCAATATTAGTAAGTCTTGCCTCTGTATAACGCATAGCTGCTGCATTATCCCCATCTATACTTCCCCAATTACCATGTCCATCAATAAGAGGAATTCTTGTAGCAAAATCTTGGGCTAAAATAACCATTGCATCGTATACAGAAGTATCTCCGTGTGGATGATATTTTCCTAAAATATCTCCCACTATTCTTGCAGATTTATAGTAAGGTTTATCTGGCATAGCTTTAAGTTTATAAGCTCCATATAAAATTCTTCTATGAACAGGTTTTAATCCATCTCTAACATCTGGAAGCGCCCTTTCCTTTGCAACTTCAACAGCATAAGGAAGATAATTATCTGGCATAACCTCTGCTAGTGGAACAGTTATTATATTATTATCTTTTGGTATTACTAATTGTTTCTTGGCCATTGTTTCAATTCCTTTCTTAATTATTTAGAATTCTTTTTTACATTTTAAATATTATGCCTATCATAAACTCTAAACTAATTAAAATTCCGCGTACTTATACATATAATTTCTTCTCGGACCTACCACATCCCCCATTAAAAGAGATACCATTTTCTCAGCTTTTGCTGCATCATCTATAGTAACTTGTTGAAGAGTTCTAGTTTCAGGATTTAATGTAGTTTCCCAAAGCTGATCAGGATTCATTTCTCCAAGACCCTTATATCTCTGAATTAATGCTCCTTTACCTATTTCCTTCTTTACTGATACTAATTCTTCATCACTATAAGCGTATTTTTTAATCTCTTTTCCTTTTACATTCTTATACACCTTATATAAAGGAGGTAATCCTATGTATAAGTGTCCATTTTTTATAAGAGGCCTCATATATCTGTAAATATAAGTCATCCATAGAGTTCTTATGTGATATCCATCTACATCAGCATCACTCAATATTATTATTTTGTCGTATTTTAGATCACTTTCATTATAATTATCCAAAACTCCAGTGCCTATGGCTACATTAAAAATTTTAAGTTCTTCGCTAGCTAGTACATTTTCAAGCTTTTGTTTTTCTGTATTCATTATTTTACCCTTAGAAGGCATTATTGTTTGAAATCTTCTATCCCTTGCTTGCTTTGCACTACCACCAGCTGAATCTCCCTCAACTACTATAAACTCACATACATCTGGTCTCTTCAATGTGCAAACAGATACTTTTCCCGCAAGTGGTGCTGTTCCTTTTCCTACTTTTTTTTTCTCTGCTTCATTTATTTTCTTAATTTTTTCTCTTCTCGTAGCTGCTGATACTGCATTGTTTATAATATTTGAAGCAACTTCTTTATTATCTTCAATCCAAGCACCTAATTTAGAATAAGCTAACTCATTCATTATTGTATATGCTTCATTATTGCCAAGTTTAGTTTTTGTTTGTCCTTCAAAAATTGGATTGCTTATTTTAACTCTTACTATAGCTGTTAATCCTTCTCTTACGTCATCTCCTTCAAAACCTTTATCCTTGTCTTTAACAATATTTAATTTTTTTGCCCATTCTTTAAAAGCTCTAGTCATTCCTGTTTTAAATCCAGTTTCATGTGTTCCTGACTCAGTTGTAGGTATATTATTTACATAGCTTGCTATATTCTCTGTTGTAGAATCAGTAAACTGCATGCAGACTTCTCCGTACACCTTCATTCCATTGATTTCTTTTTCTCCTTCAAAAAGTATTGGTTCTTTATGAATAGGAGTTTTGCTCTCATTTAAATAATCTATAAAATCTAAAAGTCCTCTTTCTGAATGATATTCCTTCTCTACATACTCCTCTTTCCTATTATCCACTAATACCAAAGTTATACCTTTATTTTGAAAAGCTAATTCTTGTAGCCTCTCATCTATTACATCAAATTTAAAATCTACTGTACTAAATACTTCTTTGTCAGGTTTAAAAGTTATTTTAGTTCCTGTTTCATTTGTATTTCCTATTATTTGGAGTTTTGTTACAGGAGTACCTGGCATTCTTTTATTTAACTCTTTATCAAATGCATATTCAAACCTCTGTCTATATATATCACCTTTCTGTTTTATTTCTACTTGGAGCCACTCAGACAAAGCATTAACTACTGCAGCTCCAACTCCATGAAGTCCACCAGAGGTTTTATAATTTTTATTGTCAAATTTACCTCCAGTATGCAATTCAGTGTATACCATCTCTACACCCGATTTCTTTTTAATTGGATGTATTCCTGTTGGTATACCTCTTCCATTATCTATAATAGTAACACTTTTGTCCTTATTTAAAATTACTTTTACCTTATCTCCATACCCATTAGCTATTTCATCAATTGCATTGTCAAGTATTTCCCAAATACAGTGATGAAGTCCTTTAGTTCCAGTAGAACCAATGTACATACCCGGTCTAACTCTCACTGGCTCTAATTTTTCTAAGGACGTTAAATCTGTAACATCATAAGAATTAATCTCTTTATTACCTAAGCCCATTTTTATCCTCCATAATAAATTTATATTTATATTAACCTCTATTTTGTAAAATCCAAAATAGAAACACATGTTCTCATATCTAAAAACTATATTCTATTTTACCCATTTTTTCATCCTATTACAAGTTGATTTTATTAATTTACCATAAAATCCAATAAAATTGCGTTTTTATGGTAGCATAAAAACTAGGATATGCATAAAATACATATCCTAGTTTTTATTTTTATAAAATCATTATTTTTTACTGTTGAACACTATTTTTTAATTTAATATCATCCAATTCTTCACTATTTTTATTTGTTGGAGGCAAGAAAGCTACTCCCAATCTTATAATTTGTCTTAAATTTTCATCTCGAATTTCACTTTGAAAGTCTAAAACCTCTACAGCTTCTCTTGCTAAAACTAAAGCTTTTTCCTCTTTTGTAATGTTATCTTCATCTTTATAATTAGTTTCCACATAATTAACAGCTAACGATACTGCTCTTAATATGCGTTTTACGTTATCAGTATTAGCTTCATTTACCTGTAGAAATCCTAATACTGTATAAGCTATACCAAAATAATCTTCACTGATATTTACACCTTTATCCTTAAGTAAATATACAAAATACCCTAGTCCTACTACCAATAAAACTATTAGAACATACTGCATAATTAGCTGTGTCATTTATTCCGTCCTCCCTTCTGAAAACAACTACCTACTACTATATATGCTGTTTTCATAAAAAAAGGGACATGTTAACTATACGTTTATAATATTTTTTCATACGTTTTTCATTATATTCCTAATATCTACACTTATATCAAAATATCATATTAACTCTTAAATTCATTTTAATTATTTGTGCACTTAAGTTCTCTCAATACGTTTTTACCATTTTTCCTATACCACAAGCATCCACAAATCATAATAATTGCCCCTACAATTGTTACAATTATTTGAAATATAAGCTCATTTCTAAAAGCTAGTTTTTCCATAGCCCCTGCAATCATAATACCTACAGAATTATTAATAAAATGAGCAAAAATACTTAAATATATTGATCTAGTCTTTAGATAAATAAACCCTAAAAGTATGCCTAACAAAAATGCATTTATTCCTTGAACTAAATTCATATGCACTAAAGCAAACAAAAAAGCAGAAATAATAATAGCAATTTTAGTATTCAATCTTTTAGCCATACCATTTAATATAATTCCCCTAAAAATAACTTCTTCAAATATAGGAGCTAAAACGGCAACTGTAAGTATCAAAACAATAGGTGACACTGCTAATTCTTCAAAAGCCTTTTGGATTACAGGATTCATTTTTATGTTACTAACTATTCCACCTATACTATACTCATAAAATAAACGAAATCCAACAATTATTAAGAAGGTAAAAAGGTAATATTGTAAATTTGGACTATTATATTCAAAATCTTCTTCAGATTTTTTACTAAATATTTTTAAAATAACTACTACAGATAAAAATTTAAATATTATCTCAACAATAAACCTTCCATATGGTGCTGCACTTCCTAGACTTTTTATCCACCCATTGAAAAACAAGCCTGTCTCTCCTATAAAAAATGAAATAATTATAATTAGTATTGCTTTAAAAATTCCAATTTTATTAATGCTTATTTTTCCACTTTCTATACTTTTTAAAAAATTCATGTTTCTGCCTCCTAAATAATTGCAATTTATAGTTTAACTCTTCTATAAAAATTATATTAATTAACCCTTAAATGCAGATTAAACACACCTTAAATTTAACTTAAATTTACATAAAACAATAAATATCCAAACAATAAAATCAGAAATATTCTTGTAGTAAATGATATTTGAATAAAAATCAAAGTAGTTAATGATAAAAATAATGATAAAAAATCACAAAAATAATAAATAAGAGAAAAACAAAGAAATACTTGATAATAAGCTAATTACTTTGTTTTTCCCTTATTATCTCGCTGAATTGTTACACTATTGTAACTTTACTTTATAGTAAAATATTATATAATATTGTCGTAAACATAAGAATTTTATAAAAGGAGACGGAATTATGCGAAATAGAAAATTGAGACGAAAGACGCGATCAATAAATATAATCTTAACAAGCTCTATAACCATTATTGCACTATTTATTAACTTTTTTAATGGTCCAAAGCTTAAAGAATATAACGCTCAAAATAACACATTAAAGAATGAATTACAAGCATTGAAAGAAACAAACAGTTCTCTGACTTCTGAGAATAGTAAATTAACTAAAAATCATTCTGAAATCGAAAAAAAAATAATTGAATTAACAAAGATAGCAAAATAATACTAAGGGATGGATGGTACTAGAATGAGAAGAAGAAAATCAGGTTCAAAACTAATAAGATTAATTGAATTTATTTTATTTGGTGCATTAATATTTTCACTTTCAAATATGATTATGGCACAAGCAAAAATTATGAAAGTGAAAAGCGAAAATAGTAAATTAACACAAGCAATAGATGAAATAAAAAATTCTAATGAAAAGCTAACTGAAAAAAATGAAGTATTGCAAACTACTATTATTGAGAAAAAAGATTTATATGCTGAAAAAATGAAAGATGTAAAAATAGCTTACTTAACTTTTGATGATGGACCATCAAAAAATACTTTAGATATACTAAAAGTATTAAAAGATTATAATGTAAAAGCAACTTTTTTTGTGAATGGTCATAAAAGTTTAACACATTTATATAAAAAAATCGCTAAAGATGGACATGCTATAGCTAATCACACATACAGCCATGATTATCCAACTATTTATAAATCAGTTGCTAATTTTAAAAATGATGTAAAAAAATTAGATAGCTTTATAACTGAAATTACTGGAAATGAACCTAATCATATTCTAAGATACCCTGGCGGTTCTAACAATACTATTAGTCGTAAACATGGTGGTAAAAATATAATGAAAGATATATTAAAAGCCATGGATGAAGAAGGTTACGTATACTTTGATTGGAATGTAGATTCTACAGATGCATCAAAATATCGTCAAGATAAAGATAAAATTGTAAGCTCAGTATTAAGCCAAAGTAAACGTGCAAGAAATGGGAAAGCCGTTATTTTAATGCATGATTTAGGTCCAAAAATAACAACTGTACAAGCCTTACCTGAAATTATAACTGGCCTTAGAGAACAAGGATTTATTTTTGATGTAATATCAAAAGACACATATAAAACTCAATTTACAAAAATAAAATAATTATAACTTTTATATAAACACAGAGAGCACCTACACTCAAGTAGATGCTCTCTGTAAATTATTTATATTTTAATTCTTCATTTAATTGCTTTCTCGATTTTTTTTGTGGCAACTACATTAACACCTGTTCCTGCTGTATTTTCAACTATTATATCGCCAATTTCTATTGGAGCTTTTACAATTATACCCTTTAAGTCTTTAATACATTCAAATATTTTTTCTTTAGGTATATCTTTTTGAGTTTTAACAGATAGTATATCTACTTCTCCTTCTAAAACTGGTACTGAAGAAGTTACTATTCTTGTTGGATTTGTACACTCTTTTTCAGCATAATTTTTGCCTTTAATGCATATATTACCTTGCACATTTATAACTTTTCCATTTCTAATTTCAACTTCTAAACTACATCCCACAGGACATCCTATACAAGTTAATTCTCTCACAGCCATATATTCTACTCCCCTTCCACTTTTACAGTAATTGTTTTACACTCACAGTATTTATCAAGCATAGCTTTTGTAAGTTTTACTGTTTCCATTTCTCCTGGAGTTAAAATTCTCTTCTTTATATGCATTTCTCGTTTATTATCAAAATAAACAGAAATATAACTATCCTTATATACGCCTCCTACTCTAAATCTAACATCTACAACCTTGTCTATATTTTTAGGATTTATCTTTTTAGGTACAGTATATCTAACACCATCTGTTCCAATTAATTCTACTGATTCACCTTCAACTTTTTTTTCATTTATATAATTAGCAGCGTTTTTACCAGCATTGTAGCTCTCTTCTGTAACATAGTCTACTAAATCATGTACATGCAGTACATTCCCACAGGAAAATATTCCCTCTATATTAGTTTGCATGCTTTCATTTACCTCTGCTCCACCTGTTATATTTGAAAGCTTAACTCCAACATTTCTAGAAAGTTCATTTTCTGGAATAAGACCAACAGACAGTAATAAGGTATCACATTTTATATGCTCCTCTGTTCCTTTTATAGGTTTTAAATTTTTATCAACCTTTGCAATAGTTACTCCTTCAACTCTATCTTTACCTTCTATATTTGTTATAGTATGAGATAATTTTAATGGTATATCAAAGTCATCTAAACATTGAGCAATATTTCTCTTAAGTCCACTTGAATAAGGCATAAGTTCTACTACCGCTTTAACTTCTGCACCTTCTAATGTCATTCTTCTTGCCATTATAAGCCCAATATCTCCTGATCCTAATATTACAACTTCTTTTCCCGGCATATATCCTTTGATATTTACAAACTTTTGAGCTGTACCAGCAGCATATATTCCAGCAGCCCTACTTCCTGGTATATTTATTGCTCCTCTAGGTCTTTCTCTACAACCCATAGCAAGTATTACAGCTTTAGCTTTTATTTCAATTATTCCCTCTTCCTTATTTACAGCTGTTATAACTTTATCTTTATCTAGATTAATTACCATTGTATTTAATTTATATGGTATTTTCATTTCTTTAACTTTATCTATAAATCTCTGAGCATATTCTGGACCTGTTAACTCTTCTTTAAAAATATGAAGACCAAATCCATTATGAATGCATTGATTAAGTATTCCTCCAAGTTTATTATTTCTTTCTAGTATTAATATATTATCTATTCCTTCTTCTTTAGCTTGTATAGCTGCTGCAAGCCCCGCTGGTCCTGCACCAATTATAACTATATCATATTGCTGCATTTAAACTCCTCCCCTCTTTATTATTAAATATTATCTTTTGGTTTTCCTACCAATACATTAGATTTACCTCCAAACTTAGTTACTTCTGTATGAGATATTCCTAGCTCTCTCACCAAAATATCTACTAGTTTCGTAGAACAAAATCCTGATTGACATCTTCCCATTCCAGCTCTTGTTCTTCTTTTTATTCCATCTAATGTTGTAGCACCTAATGGTCTTTTTATAGCATTTACTATTTCTCCTTCAGTAACAGTTTCACATCTGCAAACTATTTTACCGTAAGCAGCATCTTTAGCAATAAGAGTCTTTCTGTCCTCATTATTCATTTCTCTAAATTTTGGAATG
The DNA here is from genome assembly GCF_026735165.1 of Clostridium ganghwense. Lineage (GTDB taxonomy): Bacteria > Bacillota > Clostridia > Clostridiales > Clostridiaceae > Clostridium_H > Clostridium_H ganghwense. The sequence continues at coordinate 10,746 of NZ_JAPQES010000011.1, forward strand.
GCTTTTCTTATAGGGTTAAACTTATCATTCTTTTCTGGTGCTAATTTTTCTAAGATAATATTACTAACCATTTCAGCTATAGCTGGTGCACTGGTTAATCCTGGTGATTCAATCCCTGCAGCATTTATAAAATTTTTAGCGTCTTCTACTTCTCCTATAATAAAATCTCCGTCTACTTCATGCGCTCTAAGTCCTGTAAATGAAGTTATAACCTGTTTCATAGGAATTTCTTTTATAGTAAGCTTAGCTTTTTCTAACACATCATCTATTCCTTCTCGTGTTGTATCTTTATTGCCTTTATCATCCATCTCTATAGAAGTTGGTCCTATAAGTAAATTTCCATCTACTGTTGGTGTAACCAATACTCCTTTCCCCATCTTAGTTGGAAGCTGAAATAATGTTCTTGATGCCATACTTCCTACAGCCTTGTCAAATAAACAATACTCACCTTTTCTTGGAATTATATTAATTTTTCTCTTACTCACCATATTATTTAAATTATCTGCAAATAATCCTGCTGCATTTATAACTATTTTAGTTTCTATCTCTCCTTTATTGGTTTTAATAATATACTTATTTTTTCTTTTATCAACTCCTTCTACTTTTGTATTAAATTTAAATTCTACACCATTTGTACATGCGTTTTCTGCAAGAGCAATTGTAAGTTCGTATGGACAAACAATTCCTCCTGTTGGCAATCTTAATGCTGCTACAACTTTATCTGATAAATTTGGTTCTAATTTTATAACTTCTTCTCTATTTAGTATTTCCATTGTATCAGGAACACCATTTCTAAGTCCGCGCTGTCTCATTTCTTCTAATTTGTGTATATCTTTTTTATCAAAACATAACACTAAAGATTCATTTCTCTTAAATGGAAAATCCAATTCTTCTTTTAATTTATCATATAGTTCATTTCCTCTAACATTTAACTTGGCTTTAAGAGTTCCTGTAACAGGATCCTCCCCTGCATGAACAATACCGCTGTTAGCCTTACTTGTACCACTAGCAACATCTACTTCCTTTTCTAACACACAGGTTTTTAATTTATATTTGGATAGTTCTCTAGCAATTGCACACCCTGTTACTCCCGCTCCTACAATTGTAATATCATACATAATACTGATACTCCCCCTTTATAATAAAAAAAACTCTTAATTTGAATGGTACTGTTACCATTTAAATTAAGGCTCTCCTATTCTCCGCCTATTCAATATTTTATTTTATCTTATAAATACTTCTATTGTTGATATAACATAATAAAGTTGGAAACTGGCTATAACTAAATAGCCAGTTTTCAAGTCAAGTACTAAATGAATATTTCGTTTTTATTTATTTTCCCATTCTAAAGATCTATTCACTGCTTTATGCCATCCTGTAAGTAATTCTTTGCTCTTTTCTTCAACCATTGCAGGATCAAAAGTTCTTGATATTGCCCAATTTTTTGTTACATCTTCTCTATCCTTCCAGTATCCTACTGCAAGTCCTGCTAAGTAAGCTGCTCCCAGCGCAGTAGTTTCTATTACTTCTGGTCTTTGAACCTTTACCCCTAAAACATCTGATTGGAATTGCATTAAGAAATTATTTGCACATGCTCCTCCATCTACTTTTAATTCTTTAAGCTCTATTCCTGAGTCTTCCTCCATAGCTTTTAATACATCATATGTCTGATATGCCATTGATTCTAACGCCGCTCTTATAATATGCTCTTTTTTAGCTCCTCTTGTAAGACCAACTATTGTACCTCTTGCATACTGATCCCAATATGGCGCTCCAAGTCCAACAAAAGCTGGTACTAGATAAACTCCATTTGTATTTTCTACTGCTTCAGCATATTTTTCTGATTCTGGAGAATCTTTTATCATCCTAAGTTCATCTCTTAACCATTGAATTACAGCTCCTCCTATAAATATACTTCCTTCTAGAGCATATTCTACCTTATCTGAAGTACTAGCTGCTATAGTTGTAAGTAATCCATTTTTAGAATCAACTGCTTTTTCTCCTGTATTCATTAATAAGAAACAACCTGTTCCATAAGTATTTTTTGCCATACCTGCTTTAAAACACGCTTGCCCAAATAGAGCTGCCTGTTGATCTCCTGCAACTCCTGCTATTGGGATTGCTGTTCCAAAAATATCTATATCTGTTTCACCATATACATAACTAGATGGTTTAACTTCTGGAAGCATTGATTTTGGTATATCTAAAGCCTTTAAAAGTTCTTCATCCCATTTTAATTCATGTATATTAAACAACATAGTTCTTGAAGCATTGGTATAATCTGTTACATGCACTTTACCTTTTGTTAAATTCCAAATTAGCCATGTATCTATATTACCAAATAATAAGTTACCTTTTTGAGCTTCTTCTCTAGCTCCTTCAACATTATCTAATATCCATTTAATTTTTGTTCCTGAAAAATATGCATCCAAAATCAAGCCTGTCTTTTCTCTAATATCTTTATCTAAACCTTTGGCCTTTAATTGATCACAAGTTTGAGCTGTCCTTCTACATTGCCACACTATAGCATTATATATAGGTTTGCCTGTTTTCTTATTCCATACTACTGTTGTTTCTCTCTGATTTGTAATCCCTATCCCTGCAATATCTTTACTTGTTATATGAGCTTTAGCAAGAGCTTCACTTGCTACACCTATTTGAGTTCCCCATATTTCCATAGGATTGTGCTCAACCCATCCAGCTTTTGGATATATCTGTTCAAATTCTTTTTGTGATACACTTACAATTTCTCCTTTTTCATCAAATATTATACATCTTGAACTTGTTGTTCCTTGATCCAATGCCATTATATACTTTTTCATAGTTAACCACCCTTCCATTTCAAACGTTTACACAACGTCAATGTATTTAAAATTAATAAAAAATATTATACCTTGTTAATAATCTTTAAAATTCATATAGACTATTTTCCTCTTCTTAACTATTTTAGAATACAGCTACAAATACTAATGCTCCTAAGATTCCTCCAATAACAGGACCAACAACTGGTATCCATGCATATCCCCAATCTGAATCTCCTTTTCCTGCTATAGGTAAAATAGCATGTGCTATACGAGGACCTAAATCTCTAGCTGGATTTATTGCATACCCTGTAGGACTACCTAATGAAAGACCTATAACAAATATAAGTAGACCAACTGCTATTGCACTAATTCCTGCTACCATTTCTGCTTGACCTAAACCTAATAATCCAAATACTAACATTGCTGTACCTAAAATCTCACATAAAAAATTTGCTTTACTATCTCTAATAGCTGGTGCTGTACAGAATACTCCAAGTTTTGTAGCCTTATCTTCAGTTGCTTCCCAGTGAGGTAAGTAAGTTAACCATACTAATGCTCCTCCTACAATTCCACCTAACATTTGTGCAACTATATAAGGCACAACTTCACTCCATGCAAAATTACCAATAACTGCATTAGCTATAGTAACAGCTGGATTTATATGAGCTCCACTTATAGCTCCAAAAATATAAACAGGAATTGCAACAGCTATTCCCCATGCAGCAGTTACAACTATCCATCCACCATTCTGTCCTTTACATTTGTTAAGTGAAACACTGGCAACTACTCCATCGCCTAACCATACCAAAATCATGGTTCCTAAAAATTCTGCCATAAAATGTGACATTAAAATTCCTCCTTTTGATAAAATTTTATAAATATATAAATTTATATATTTATTTCTGAATAACTTTTTATGAAATCTGTTTTTTACAACTTCTCTTTAGTAATTCAATAAATCCTATGTATCTAACCCCTATCTTATTACTATATTTTATTTATTTTTATTCTATATACCTTACTTTTAATCAAGTACCCTTTACATCATTTTAACTCTTTTGTAAATTTTTAGCAATACTTTTTAAAATTATTAGAGCCAGAAATTTATTCTGACTCTAATACATCTTAATCTATATTTTACATATTAATTTTTAATAATATTTAGTAATTATCATTACTTTTTATTCGTTTTTTGTCTCTATACATTTCAGTATCAGCAGTTTTAATAAGAGTATCTATGTCAACTGGGTTTATAGGATCAAATTCAGCAATACCCCTGCTTATACTAATGGTATACTTTATATATTCACTGGTATTATGCTTTATAATTTTTTCATCAATATTTTTTAAAATATCCCTAGCTGATTTCAAATCAGTTCTAGGAAAAATAATTAAAAATTCATCTCCACCAAGTCTACATAAAATATCTGATTTCCGCAATGAATCGCTAATAATTCGGCAGGTTGCTTTAATTAATTTATCTCCTTCGTGATGACCATAGGTATCATTTACAAGTTTTAGATAATTAATATCAATAAAACAAACTGTCACTTTAAAATATTTATCATTTTTACCACTAAACTCTAATTGTTTTTCTAATAATTCTAGCCCAGCTCTCCTATTTAACACACCTGTTAATGTATCTATAGTAGCATGAACTTTTAATTTTTTCTCAATTATACTTTTTCTTATAATGATTCCTAATAAAATAATAACTAATGAAAACATACTTCCAAGTAAGACATATTTATATTTTACTAAAAATGAAGTGGGCTTATTTATAATATAACTTTCCATAGGAAGTTTATTTAAATCTATATGAAATTGTTTAAGTTTTGTATAATCAAACATATACTTATTAATATTTTCTTTTACTACCGGTATATCTTGGGGATTCCTTCCATTTACAATATCTAACATTAATTTCCCAGCTACTTCTCCTTGTCTTTCACCATTAGTTAGCATTCCCCCAACTATACCATGACCTAAATACACATCCCACGCTCCATAGATTGGAACATTTGATTTTTCGGAAATTAAATGAGCACTTTCCTCATATGAAAATATATTATTACATTTATCTACATTAAAAGACATTAATAAAATTATATTATCTTTAGATAATTTAGAAACGCTTTCTCTAATATCAGACATATTCATATCTTCAAAAAATATAAAATTTACTTTTTTATTAAATTGGGGCATTATTTCATCTAATAGTCTTTTATTCGACTTACCTGTTGAAGTTTTATCATTGATAATTATAATATTCTTTGTTTTTACATTCTGTTCTAATGCAATCTCTATTGTTCTTTTTACATTAGTTATTGAAATTACTCCTGTAAATAATTCTTTATTATTCAAACTATAAGCTTCCAAATGATCAACTCCACAAAACACTACTGGAACTTGGGGAAATATTTTTTTATGGTATTTTAAAATAAAATTATATGCATCATCATCTGAAACTATAATTCCATCAAATTGTTTATTTTTATATTTCTCTTCGAGTAACCTATGCATTTTTTCAACATAATTAGGATTACTATTTCTTTTAGTATCCATATAATCAAAATAAAATTCTACTTCTTTATTATTTTTAAATACTGTTTTTATACCTTTTTCAATATCATCAGTCCACTTTAAACCATGATGATATGAATTTATGACCAATATTTTTTTCTTCTCTTTTCTAATATTTTCTGCATAACTAACATCATTTATACTTATAAGTATAAATACTAATACGACTAAGAATATACTTAAATAAACTTTCATTTTCTTATTTAAAGTATTATTCCTAAATTGAAAATTTACAAATTTTATCATTTTTCCTCCTTTTTATTTTTCAAGGATAATGAACAGGTAATTTAACTTATACAGCTATTGTTTATAATTGTTTATTCGAAATATCTCTTATTTTCTTTAATTTTTCCTTAGCTAATATACCATGTTTCTTAAATATGTAATTTAACTACTACTTGTCTACTCAAATATTGTTTACGTTATATCTTTATACACTTTATATCAATTATATCTTAGTTATTCAAAATAAAAAAACATCCGCAAAAATCTGCGGATGTTTTTTTATTTTACTTCAATTCTTTTTCTTTAAGCTGATTAGTTAATTTCAAATTTTCATTATAATCAACACTACAATCGATTATTGCAGGAACATTTTGGGCTAAGGCTTCTTTTAAGATAGGTGCTAAATCTTCTGCTTTAGTTACTCTATACCCTTTAAGTCCCATAGCTTCAGCATATTTCACAAAATCAGGATTTGTGAAATCAACATAAACAGGCTCTCCAAACTGTTCTTCCTGCTTCCACTTTATAAGTCCGTAATTAGAATCATTAAAAATTAAAGTTACAAACGGTGTACCAATTCTAAGAGCAGTTTCCAACTCTTGACTATTCATCATAAATCCACCGTCTCCTGTTACAGCTACGACTTTCTTGTCAGGGTTTACCAATTTTGCAGCAACAGCTCCAGGAATTGCAATACCCATTGAGGCAAAACCATTTGAAATTATACATGTATTAGGTTTTAAACAATGATAGTGTCTAGCTATCCACATTTTATGAGCTCCAACATCAGATATAACTATATCATCTTCTCCCATAACTTGACGTAAATCATATAGCATTTTTTGAGGCTTCATTGGAAAACTAGTGTCATCAGCATAAGATTCATAGTCAGCTGCAAGTTTAGCCTTTATATCTAATACATGTTTAGGTATAGTTTCGTGACGACTTGAACGTCTTGTTATTTCATATATAGAATCAGATATATCACCTACAACTTCAACTTTAGGTATATAACATTTGTTAATTTCTGCTTTACCAGCACCAATATGTATTATTTCAATATCTCCATTTGGATTCCATTTTTTAGGAGCGTATTCAATTATATCATATCCTACTGCAACTACTAAATCTACTTTTTCAAAAATACGGTTTACAAAATCACGCTGTGCAAGGCCAATACTCCAAAGTGATAGCGGATGATTATATGGTATTATTCCTTTTCCCATAAAAGTATTAGCTATAGGAATATTAAGTCTATTTACCATATCTAATAAAGCAGCACTAGCATTAGCTCTTATTGCACCATTCCCAGCAAGGATAACAGGATTCTTAGCTCTTGAAATTGCAATAGCAGCTTTTTCAATGCTATTATAAGCAGCAAAGCTTGTTTCCATAGTTCCATGTTTTAATGGTCTACCCTCAGCAGGCATAGCAGCAATATTTTGAGGTAAATCTATATGAACAGCTCCAGGCTTTTCACAAGATGCCATTTTAAATGCTTTTCTTATAATTTCAGGAGCTGTATCTGGTCGTACTACTTGTCTATTCCATTTAGTTACTGGAGCAAACATGGAAACAAGATCCAAATATTGATGTGATTCTACATGCATTCTATCTGTACCTGCTTGTCCTGTTATAGCTACAAGTGGAGCACCATCAAGATTAGCATCTGCAACTCCCGTCATCAAGTTAGTTGCACCTGGTCCTAAAGTTGAAAGACATACTCCTGGTCTTCCAGTCAAACGACCATATACATCAGCCATAAAAGCAGCACCTTGTTCATGACGGGTAGTAATAAAGTTTATTGGTGAGTCCTTCAGTGCATTCATAAATGTAAGGTTTTCCTCACCTGGTATACCAAACATATATTCTACACCTTCATTTTCTAAACATTTAATCATTAATTCTGCTGTGTTATACTTTTTTTTACAATTTTCTAAGTCTTGTTCTTTTTTCATGATTTTCCTCCTCTGTAAAAGAAAATGTGAAATTTTCATACATGATAGCATATTAAATTGATAAATTCAACACTAAGTAATTTTAAATTTCTAAATTACTTACATAAATTTGAATTCATTAATATTGTTTTGCAAGATTAATTAAAAGTCTTACATTACACTAAATATTTTACCTCTTTATTCATCAAAAATAGCTATTTTCAGAATTATTAAATAACTAATCTTGCATATAATTTAATTTTAAAAATAAATTTTTGCATTAAAAATTTTTCATATTTTATATATTCTCATGTTATTTTATTATATAACATTTTCTCGATTTAATAATCTTTTATAATATCAAAATTAAGTGTATAATAAATAAGATAAGTTTCAACAAATTACCTTGATAAAAATACTAAATGTGAGGTGAACATCATAAAAAGAAATATTAAATTACTAAGAACATTTTTTGTGATATTATTTTTATTAGTGTTTATTAGTGGAACTTTTATTTTTCACTATCAAAAACAAAAACTTTTTGAAATAAAAAAATTAACCATGAAAACTACTACTGAAGAGTATTCTAACTTCATTGAAAGTCAGATTACTACACTAAAAGTTTTATTAATAAATACTTCTGAGTTAATCTCCCATCTACCTATGAGTAACTTATCAAATTCAGAGGATGACCTTTCTAAAATTTTTTCTAATACTAAAAATTCTTTAACCCTTCTAAGTTCGATTTATTTTGTTGAATTCACTGATGGTACTGCATATAGTAATTCAGGTATGCATAATGTTATTGAAGAGTCACATGTTGATCTTAGAAAAAGAAAATGGTACAAGTCTGCTATGAATTCTGATGAAGTTTTAATCAGTAATGTTTATAATAATATTAATAATAATAAACCAGTTATAACTATGTCTTATAAAGTTAAATCTGGAGATAGAATTCTAGGTGTACTTGCAGCAGATATTTTTCTAGAAGATTTTAATAAAGAATTTGATCTTTTTACCAAGTCACATAATCTTAATTTCTATCTTATAGATCCAATTGGAACAATTATAGCCCATGAATCAAAAGGATTAATTGGTCATAATATGACAAATCTTCAGTTAAAACTTTTTAAAAATGTACAGCATGTTGATGCTGAGTCACTAAATAATTATATAAAATTATGGATGGATCAATTTTCCAATAAAAAATCTGGAATAGTATCTTACAAAGATTTTACAGGTGATGAAATACATGCTTCCTTTAAAAAAATTGAAACATTAAATTGGACATTAGTGTGTAAAACACAAGAAAGTTTACTAATTGAGGAAACTTTAAAATATTCACGCAAACCATTTCTTATAGAATTTATCTCATTTACCACATTGGCTATTATAAGTTATAAACTATTTAAAAAGAATTACTATATAGACAAACTCACAGGAGTTTTCAATAAAAATTATCTTATAAGTACACTGAAAGATAGGAAAAAATTATTAGATGAACAACATATATTGTTTGTTAATATTAACAATTTCTCCTTAATTAACGGTAAATATGGGGGCCATATTGGAGATTTAGTTTTGAAAGAGTTATCAGAGATAATTACTCGTTATATTGGTGCAGAATGTGATACTTCACGCTTGGAATCAGATAACTTTCTATGCCTTTTCAAAGAAAATATGTGGGAAAAATCCATTCAAAGTTCTAAACTACTACATTCAAAGGTAAAAAAACTTAATATTAACACTAATGAATTATCAATAAATGTTAATGTATTTATGGGACTAATTAACATAAAAAAAACACAGCTTAAAGATCCTAAAACATCCATATTCTTAATTGAAAGCATTATTAAAGAACTACATCATAAAAGTATCTCTGATTTAATTGTTTGTCCAAGCATTGACCATATAATTAAGAATAAAAAAGATATTAATGAAAAACTGAAATTTTTGATAGATGTTATTAATGAGGATAAATTAGTTCCTTTCTTCCAGCCTATAGTAGATTTAGATACTATGTTAATTCGTAAATACGAAATATTAATGAGGATAGATAACGGAAATGAATACCTGTCCCCCTACCCATATATCATTTTGGCAGAAGAAAACAATATGATTAGTAATGTAGATTTGATTGTTACAGAAAAAGCTCTCTATTATAAATCAATAGTTGATAAACAAGATAATCTTGAATTTTCTATAAACCTTTCAGGTAGAGAATTAGAAAATAAAGAACATATAAATAAAGTTATAGAACTTGTTGATAAACACAATATATCTCACAAAAATATTATATTTGAAATTACAGAAACTCAACATATAGAAAATATTATCGAAGTTTCAAACTTAGTTAAAGAAATAAAAAATCTTGGCTTTAAATTTTCTATTGACGACTTTGGTACTGGTTTTTCATCTATGCAGTACTTAAAATTATTACCAGTAGACTACATTAAAATTGATGGCTCTTTCATAAAGGATATTCTTGATAAAGAGGAAAATGAACATTTAGTTAAATCTATGGTAAATATGGCTAGAGCATACAAAGTTAAGGTAGTAGCAGAATTTGTTGAAAACGAGGCTATTCTCAATAAAATTAAAGAACTTGGAATAGACTATGGACAAGGATATTTTATTGGAAAGCCTAACAAAGAATTTCTATAGAATAAAAAAACACTAGCATACGCTAGTGTTTTTTTATTTATTTATTTATTTAATACTTACAATGTAATCTTGTCCTATTTTATAAATTATCTACAAATTACTTTCCAGACATAACATCTTTAATTTGACCCTTTAATTGATCTGATTTCGGTCCAAAGATAGCTTGTATATTATTTCCTATTTCCATAACACCTGCAGCACCTAATCTCTTAAGTTCTTCTTTATCTACACTTGCAATATCATTTACACTTACACGAAGACGAGTTATACATGCATCTAACTTGCTTATATTTTCTTTTCCACCAAGTGCTTTTAATACTGCTGTAGCAAGTTCCCCATCTTTAACATTGGCAGTTGCTGTTGCAACTTGTTCATCTTCACGACCTGGAGTCTTAAGATTCCACTTTCTGATTGCAAAACGGAATCCGAAGTAGTAAATTACAGCTAATGCTAATCCTACAGGAATTACTAACCACCATGATGTACGATTTGGCATTATACCAAATAAGATATAGTCAATAACTCCACCTGAGAATGTCATACCTATTTTAATATTTAAAAGATGCATTGTCATAAATGATAATCCTGCAAAGATACAGTGAATTCCGAATAACGCTGGTGCTACGAATAAGAATGAAAACTCAATTGGTTCTGTAATACCTGTTAAGAAAGAAGTTAATGCTGCTGATGCTAAGATACCTGCTGCAAGAGTTCTCTTTTCAGGTTTTGCTTCATGATACATTGCTAATGCTGCTGCTGGAAGTCCAAACATCATGAATGGGAATTTACCAGTCATAAATGTTCCTGCTGTAAATGGTACTCCATCCTTTAATTGAGCAAA
>NZ_JAPQES010000012.1 GCF_026735165.1 Clostridium ganghwense
TTTTTTTGTCTTTCTGTAAGAATTTCATTTTTTGAAGTCTTGATTTGCTCTAATCTTTCTAATATTTCTTTACTAAAATTTTCTTTTTCCATTTGTTTCCCTCCTGAAGTCTTATATTTTTTTCTACCTAAATTATACACTATTTCGCAAAATTCTCCTATTTTTTCTAAATATAACTTTTGTTTTGCTTCATACACTCAACTGCCAAGGCTAAACTAATAACTAAGTCGTCATGATTATTAGTGCCTTTGGTATTACCCATCTTGCCGTTCTTCTCTACATATATATTGAGTTCGTTCAATGTTTCCGTATCATTTACAAGTATCAAACCTTCCTCAAAATATTCTTTAAGATTGGAAATTAATTTCGCTTTTGTTCCTTCAGTTGAAGTCCAACCATATGTAAACTTTGATTTTCCTGTGATTTTATCAAATCTTTTAGTCTTCAGTACCTGTAAATATCCCATCTCTTTGCGTAACCTATGTACAAGGTCAGCACCTGTTCCACCGTTAGTATTAACCTCAACTAAATACATCATATAGTTAAAGTAATGCCCTAATTCATAGCAAATTTTAGCAAACTTATAGATAGGAATATCGTTCCTATTAAATACTGCAACTTGCTCCCCACTAGAGTCCAAAATATTAATAGCTTGACTATCTCTATTCCCTCCAAGTCCCATTGCAGTGTCACAACCTGCAAAATATACTTCGTTTGCTTTAATTTCTTTGTAAATATAAAAGCCTTTACCGTAATATCTTTTCAGAATATCGGGTAAAGGCTTCATGTTATTAACTTCTTTATAGCTTAGGTGTTTTAAATTGTTTGAATTGATATGATTAAGTCTCTCTAATATTATAGTTTGGTCAAATACATTGTCTGCTGAATTACCTGCAAATGCTTCCTCGGGAATTGCACAATGCTCATTTTGAAACTTAATTAAGGACATGTCTAATAGCTTCCATCTTCTCCACATCAACTGTTTTAATATTGCTCCCTTTTTATATAAATCTAATTCATATTTATCCAAATCACTCTCATGTAATCGCTCACCATGATTTTCAGATTTGTACCACTGCTCTGCTTCCTCATACTCTTCCTTATACAGTTCTTTGTTTTGATACCAAGGAAAGAATACTAGCTTATATTTACTTCTTCCCTTCAGTGCGTTCATGCTTAACTTATAGAAATAATCTGTTGTACCATGCTTTGCAGTGCTTTCTATAATAATTCTACTATCCTTATTTTTACTTAGTGCAGGTTCTAAAGCAGTAAGTCCATTCTCCTGCGTTTCAGAGTCCCAAATTCCATACTCTGTAAATAATATTACTTGTGCAGTTGTACCCCTCAAAATGTCCTTATTTCCTGCAATTTTACCGACTATTGAAGAACCGTTCTCAAGCTTCAGTAATTTATCATTATCCCTAGTAACCTTTAGCCTATACTTATCGGGGATAGAATAGAATTGACGCTTTAATTTCTCCATAACTAAATTAAGTGCAGTGTCTTCGTAACTGCACACTACACATGTTATATTATCTATATTGCATATATTCCAAAGTATGTAATTCAATGAGAACTCTGAAATGCCTAATTGCCTTGATTTTAAGCAACATATATACTTATTTTCCTTCAATGCTTCTAACATCTCATTTTGTTCATTGTTAAAGCTGAAAGGTACTAATTCATTATCAACATTGAGAATTTTAGTCATATTCTTAGCCCATAACCTGCAATCCTTTTTTATCTTCTGTAGCTTCTGCTCCTTTGTCATTCGTGCCATAAATTCACCTCTAATTTAAATCAAATTCTATATCTTCCTCCTGCTCCTGTTTTGGTGCTTGTACCTGTTTTTTCTTAGGAGTTGCGTCCAATTCCTTTTTTATTAGTAATAATGTCTTAACTGCCTTTTCATCACCTTTTAAAGCTTTTTCTACTACAACATCATATATTCTATTAATGTCTGAATTAATTCTTGATTGAAGCAATTCATTCTGTAATCTTTGATACTGCTCTGATGTTTCCCACATTTCTAAATTTTTAAATTTAATCTTGCTGCTATCACAATATTTATTAATAAACTCTTCTTGAGAATACTGTGTAAAATCTGTTCTACTGTTAGAAAGACCATTCTTCCAAAGGAAGTAATAATACCTCATTTGCTTTTTTCCCAACTCTCTCCAAATCCTTGAATATACATTTTCTACTCTCATTCTTTATCCTCCTCATTAGTATTCAGCCCCTTTTAAAACACCGTTTTTAAAAGGGCTAAGGTTATTTGTCTACTCTATTTCATATGTATCTATTTATTTACACCCCATTCTTGGGTATTTTTATACCTGGTATTCTGAAAACTAAAATAAAATCGGGTATTTTTATACCTCATATGCTCCACACTGCTTAACCAAGCCATTTATCCAAATATCTCTTTAACACTCATTTTCTTTTCAATAATTAATTTCATTACACTTTTTTCTTCATTAGCTTCAGTATCTGTTTTAATCAAATTACCATCTTCATTAATTTTGCCTTCTGATAATTCTTCATCAAATGCAATATCAGCATAATTTCCTTTTTCCCTGTCCTCATATACTTTCCATCTTGCTTCATTAGGATTAGTTATTACTATAGACTCATCATTTACCCTTTTATGTTCTTCAGCCGTATCCTCAATATATTTTCTAACTTCATTCATCTTTTCACGTTGCTCTTTAAGCTTTCTTAATTTATTTTCTTCTCTTTTACTTAACTTCTCTTCACTTTCTAAAGAATTAATCAAGCAAGTTAGTTTTCTTTTCTCATTTGCAGTTGCTTGAATTTCTTTTCCTACAAAAACAACGCCTTTTTCCATCTCTTTTTTTCTTAAATATTTTATACTTTCTTTTAAAGCTTCTTCACAACCTGCTCTACATAGAACATAGTTGTTAGAGGATTTTTTATATTCTCCATTTGGATATAACCTATCCCCTGCGTTCTCATATCTGATTAAATCAATCTCCTGTAATATATCTATGTATTTTTCTATTGTCTTTTCATTCAATCCTGTATCCCTTGATAATACTTTGATTGAAGGAAAACAACCATGTGCATTAACTACACTATCACCGTTGTATATTCGACTTTTTATACTAGCAAATAGTGTTAATAGTTTGCAGTTATCTTCATTTCTAACGCTCATTATTCTTTCAAATTCAAAATCTTTAATTTCAACAAAAGCATAGCTTTCATCATTCATTTTTAAAAACTCATGCTTTTTAATCAAAATGGTATCTTTCCTTTTGAATTTACTAATGTCTTCATCAAATTCAAAAATGCCTTCATCAATCATTTTTGACAATGTTTCTTTTATTGGGTTTACTGCTTCCACTTTTCTTCTTTTAGCTTCCTTGTAACCTAATTCTTGCATTATCATATCAATGGTAATCATTATATAACCCCTAATGTTCATATTCTTAGTGAGAATGTGAGTAATTGCTGTTACTTTATCACTACATGTATTACTATATGTATTTGCATAAGTATCACCTATATCATGTCTAACATACCTGTTAGGTATCTTTGTAAAATAATCTGCTTGTACTTCATCATAATTCATTTCATTAATTCTTTTGTTCATATAATTTAATCTCCTCAAATAATTTATTTTTTAACTGCTTATTGTTTGTTACTGCTCCAAGCGTTTTCAGCTTTAAATAATTTGTTGTTTTTAAGAAACATATAATACTTATTTCCTGTTTTCTCATGTCTCCCTATTGCTATAAGATTGCAACCCTGCTTTAAATACTCTCCTGCCTGTTGCTGATTGTATATATACCTATATTTACTTTGTTTGTTAGTCATGATATTGTTTGCCCTCCTGCTTTAACTATTTATCAAATGCTTTTATAAATTCATTGTATTTTCTTATCTTCTCTTCAGATATTTCACAAAGCCCACGTTCCCATTGGCTTAATAATGAAGCCGTACACCCTACATATTCACTTATCTCTGAAAGTGTAACTTTGTTTTTCCTTCTCCATAGTGTGTAACTTTCACGCTCATTAAGCTTTATATCAATCATGTTGCTCTTCTCCTTTTCATTGAAATTTTTAAATCAAAAAATAAAAAAATGAGGGAATTAAATCCCCCACTATCTCTCAATTATCCTTGTGTTTCTTCTAATGTAAATTGAACTGCAAAATCAGGGTGAAGCACCTTCAAAGTGTTCTCCATGCAAATAAATCCTTTCCTGCTATCTCCTGTCTTTGCAAGGTCTTCATACATTAAAGGTCTTAATTCAGCCATCTTTAAGTAATCTAAGTTTACTAATGCCATGGTATTAACAGGTAAACTATCACATAGGTATACTATTGCACTTGCATATGTCATATTAATCTTTAACACAGGGCAACCAAATTCATTTGTGACCCCTATGTAACGTATCTTGTCGTCATATAAATCTTGAATTAAATCCATGGTATTATAATCACATAGTAATATTAAGTTTTGACTTGCAGTACCTGCCTTTTGCATCTTCTTTGCTATTTCATTCAAATCTGATTTTGTTATTGTTTGTCCACTTAATTTATTTTCGTCCTTGATGAACTCAAGTAATCCCTTCATCTCTCTAGCCTTATCAGCCGTTTCCTCTTGATACTTTCCGTTAATTAGATAGTATTCTAAATCTCTTTTAGCTTCTAACATTCTATTCTGCAACTCATGAGTGAACAGGTCAGATATATTATTAAGTTGTATTGCTCCTGCCGTTCCACTAACTGAAACTGCTTTTCTGATTATCTGACAAATATTCTTGTCACCTGTACTTCTATCAGATGTTTGGAAGTCTGTAATATCTGCTCCTTCTTTTGAAGTACCCCTTGAACTGTCTAATGTTTCATACTGCCATGATGTTATAATATCTCCACACTTGTCCGTTCCTTTTCTTAGTAGCAATGAGGTAAATGGTAAGTTCACATTGTCTAACATTACTAACTCTTTGCTTAAATCTATTCTGTTATCATTTAAATTATTTGTTTTTATCATAAAAAACTCGCTCCTTTTTCTTCTTTTGATTTATTATTTTTTATCCAAAAATCTTACTTAATTTTGACTTTAACATTCCTTCAACATTCCCATCTTTTTCAGCTACAGAATAACTGTCAGCCCCACCTTTATGTCCTTCAGGTTTGTAACTATTATCAATAATATTTTCCTTTTGAATTTCCTTCAATTTATTAATTTTAACTGTAGCTAAATCAATATTTTCTGATTGAACTAAGTCAAATAAATCTTCACTTAATCCTGCCTTTGCCATCTCTAATTTAATAGAATTGTTAAGATTATCTTTCTTTAGGTTATCCAACTCTTTAGCCTGTTCATGTGCCGTTGCTAAATCTGCCGTTAGTGTTGTAACTTGTGCATTAACACCGTTTAAAATTTCTTGTACTTCTTCTTTTGTATACTGCTCTTTTGTTAAATCCATCTCTATGAACTCCCCTTTCTTTTTCTTCTTATTTATATCAACTCATCAATCATTTTAGATAAAGTTTCTTGTTGCTCTTTAATACTCTTTAAAATTGTCTTAACCATTTTTACCCTTCTCCTTTTTACATATTTTTATGTTATGTTTAACTTTAATGTTTTAACCAATTTCACAAATTAGTTTAAGTTATAGTATGAAAACATAGTATGATGTATTAGTTTGTTTAATTATATTTTATACTATTTAAAATATTAATACTTCATACTGCAACTTAATATTATTATTTAATATAATTAATTTAACTACATTATTGTATTTATTCATAATATCAATTTTTATACCTGATTATATACTACTTTCCACTATCATATGATAGTATTGTAATTTTAGCAAACAAAAAGAAAGGCTATTCTAAGCCCTTCTATTTTGCAGGTCTTTGACCTTTGCTACAGTTAGTTTTTTCTTAATTTGGAGGAAGTGAGACTTGAACTCACATCAAAACTAACAAAAATTACTCATTAATTTGGCTTTAATGAAAAATTATTTTCATTAAAGTAAAGAATTAAATTTATAATATTTCACCCTATTACATTTAAAAATTTAAATTAATTGTAAATAAAAAAAGCCCCAAAGCCTTTAGGCTCTAGGACTCTTTCTCTTTATATGTATAGGGTAAAAATATTCATCATTAAGAAATAAGGCGACACTATATGCCCCTTACATTATAATAGTATAGTTTTAAAACCCATTTTTGTGTACATTTTTTGGCACAAAACTATCTCTCATTATAATAGTATACTTTTAAAAGTTACTTTTCTATACTTTTTTTGACGTAAACTATCTCTCATTATAATAGTATAAAATAAAATGCGTGTTTTGTGGACATTTTTTGTCGGGTGTTCAAATTAATCCTTTTAAACCTATCTACACTCATTATAATAGTATAAAAAAAAGTACATGTTTTGTGGACATTTTTTTGCCCTTACTCCTCTTACATTATAATAGTATAAAATTTTTTATGTGTTTTGTAGACTTTTTTTGACCAAAACTTAAAAACCTTACCACTCATTATAATAGTATACTTTTCAAACCCACTTTTGTGTACATTTTTTTTCATTTGATTTAAATTAATTGTATTTACTTATGTATTTAGCCACATCTATCTTAAAGCCCATATAAGCCATTCTAAGCCACTTTGCTGTTTAGTAATGCAATTACCCTCCCACAACTCATTTTGTGCGTTATACGTCCATCTGAAGCCGTATATTCTTCTCTGTATTCAATTTAAATCTTGATTTCATATCATAAACATAAAACGTACACTAATTGTAGCAAAAGTCGACTTTATTTTTAAAGTGTTGTCTATAGACAGCAGTAAAGATTTTTTCAATATGTTCAAGGTATTGCTGTCAACTGATTAGAGTATTAAAAAACGCAAAAAATAAATTTAAAAATCGACCTTTTATTTTTATACTGTATAATAGTATTATATAATTAAAACTCATACAAAAAAGGTGTCTTTTGTCACCACTGAAAAATTTTTTATGGCTTGGATACAAGGTTTCAATTGGTTGAGTCACGAAAAATTGTAAAAAAATTCGAGTTTTAGTATTTTTGATATTATAATAAAGATATAGTCACTGATTGGAAGGGGGAGAGTTAAGAACGTGTTATCATTACTAAGTATTTCTGTCACTTTAATTAGCATTTTGATTGGAATACGTGAAGTCAAAAGCAAAAAAGTAAAAGATGAGTCTATTGGGGTAGACACATCTAAAGGTGATGGATTATTTTTTCAAATAGTCAAAACTGACAAGCTATTTAAACTGACTTTTAAAAAATAATCTATACAATGCAACATATTTTAACTGGAATAGTTTTCCTAGGACTGTTCCAGTTTTTCACTGTAAATATCGATATATACGCCATTTTGTAGTATATATTTTAATAATATCACTTAGTTTTATTCTTTACAATAGTAAACAAATTTTACTTTACATTAATAAATAAGCTATGCTTTTTTACTTGCATAGCCTTAAATTGCTCTAAAATAGCTTGTATTGAGTTTTTATTACTAAGGGTAGTAACTACCTGTCTCAAATCTTTTATGCGTATTATAAGCCATTTTTACGCATTTCGTGATATAGTTGATTGAGTTGTGCCTGTATTCCTTGCTATAACTTTTTGAGTTAATCTTTCTTTCACTTCACCCTTAATCATTTCTTTCCGTTCTTCTGCTGATAATGTATTAAAATTTTTATATTTTCCCAATGCAACATTTTCTTTAAAGTTGGACTTTTTATAGTCAAATGTTTGTACTTCATCTTCACCTTTAATTCTCATATTAAGCTTTTGTATATCTCCACCTTGTAATTCTAACTCCACATTTTCTTTTAATAATTGCTCAATCGTTAAATTCTTGAAATTATTAATAAAATCACTATCTATTTCTATAGAATTTTTTTCAATTATCTCCAACTCAAATCCTGTTGGTTGATTTGGTTCTTCTGATGCAAAATTAACAACTTTTAATAAGTTTCTTCCCATAGTAAACCCTCCAATAACTTTAATGCTCTTCTTCACTAATATCTCTTGAAACACATCTATAAAGAAACCGTCAAGGAGGCTGAAAAATTCCACCATGAATATACTTTGTATATTCCCATACAAGAACAACGTTTCATGTCACCCCTAAAGTTCCTTTTTCAACCTCTGTACCTGACGTATTGAAATCCCCATTATTTCAGCTATCTCAGCATTTTTATATTCTTTCTCTATTAACTCTTTTATTTGTTTCATTTTCTCCTGTTTCTCCTTCTCTCTCTTAGTTAATCCATTTGAGTTCCTTCTCTTAGCTTTATTTGCTTCTTTAGTTCTTTCGTTATTCCTTCTGCCCTTCTCTGCCTTGCTTATAGTAACTTTTAATTCTCTTTCTTCTTCTTCTGTAATATCTAACAAAGCAATAAGCGTGTCATTTTTATATTTATATGTCCTCTGCTCTACTACTCTAGTTTTACTTTCTATCCTATTAGACTTCAAGGGTCTTTCAAACTTGCTATTGAAATCTAACATTCTTTCTTCTGCTATCTCTGCATTTGCTTCAACTTGAATTACAAAATTTCTATATAGATAACACATAACTTCCCTATGTCCATAACATTTGTAACTTCTCAATTCTTGCAACTTTTCTAGGTCTTCTACTCTTGCTTTTAATAGCGTATATTCATTGTGAAGTCTTGTAACTCTAGCTTTCTTATTACTATCTTTATTTTTCTTTTTATTTTTCCAATCCTCATACCAACTCGGAAGAGATGGCAGCCATTCTTGTAATTCTCTTAACTCATAGCTTATATTTTTATATGTTTTTATACTTACTTCTCCCATATTCTTAGAATTTTGGGTATGTATAAATCTTGTTAATGTCGTCAAATTAACGCTTCTATCTGCCTTAAATTCCTTTAATTGACTTGTTATATGCTTCTGTACTCTCTTTGCCAATGTTTTAGCTTTATGTGTAGCATTAACACTATATTTAAGCTTATAAATTACATGAACATTATTCCCTGTAAAAACCGTAGCCGAAGGTGTAGGAATAGTTTGAGCAAACACTTCATACTCTAACATCTCAACAAATTTGGAAGGGCTTAAATGCTTATAAAGTGACTTCTTATAATCAATATCAATGAGAACATTGACCAACTGCTTTATATTATCCTCTGTCGCTTCTTTTCTAGTTTGATATGTATTTACACTATAGTACAAATCAATGGGTTCAATCGCTCCACTATTGAGTATCTTCTTCAATTTAATAACATTCAATAAGTCTTTAACCCTGTAATTCTTATAAGTATTAACCTCATTACCGTAGTTATTTTGATTGTTTAATATTCTTATGTACCCGTCCTTATTACAATCATCTAGCATAAATTTTAATGCTTCTATAATGTCTTTTATTTCTCTATCATCAAATTGTTTAATTTGTAATTCTGACTTTACTGCTAACATGTAAAAAGCCCTCCAATATGCATAAAGCAATTGCAGGGACTAAATCCTATATATTACATTTTAAATTACACACTAATAATATTGACTTCTAAGTATATTTATAATATCATTAGTGTATAATTTAAGTGAATATAAGGATTTAGTCCTTTGGGTAAATAAGAGTTCAAACTTTGGTCGGGGAGAACTCTTATTTCTTTTTTTGCTTTATAATAAATTCTCTGTTATTTTCATAAATTTTCTTTCAATTTTATTCTATTGTATTATTAATTCCTATGAAAATCAATGTTTTTATTTGCCATAATATTTCAGTATAGCCATTGATTTCACACACTTTATTTAAATTAATTGTAAGAAAAATATAAAGCCCTGCTAATGCAAGGCTTTATACTGCACATTCTCTTTCATTAATGCTTTTTTTTTCTATTTTTATCTGTAAGTCCATACCATCAAGGTATCTTAAAAAATTTCTTAATGTCGGAGAATTTCCTACCTTCTCTATCCTAGAAACCATTTGTTGGGACATACCTGCTTCCTCTGCTACTTCAGTTTGAGATTTTCCCATTTCTTTTCTCATTTTGATTGCTTGTTTTATAAGTTCAAATTCTTCTTCTACTTGCAAATAAGCTTTTTTAAACTCCTCACTTTTTTCAATACGCTTTTCCACTTCTTCTTTAATACTTACTTTTTTAAAAGGCATATTTTCCACTCCCAAAAATTTTTCACCCTAAAATCTTTTAAACTGTAATTTTTTTCCACTCTAAAAATTTTTCACCCTAAAATCTTTTAAACTGTATTTTTTTCCATTCCAAATTTTTTTTCAAAATCCTTAAACAAATTTTTTTTCCAATTCTCTTCCTAATTCTTTTGCTCTCTTTATTGCTTTATTAATTTCAAATTGTTCTGCTTTACCTTTTTGTTTCTTACAAACATGAAGAATATACATATCGTCAGCGTCTGCAACTACATACATAAATCTGTCTTTATAGTTAAATTTTATCTCCCATAACTTTTTCCTAAGTTGCCTAGTATTTAACTCTTCTAATGCTATTACTCCCTCGTCTTCTAAAAGTTCTAAAATTTTAAATCCTTCTGAAGCTTCTTTTGGTGGTAGCTTATCAAGATATTCTGTTATTAAATCCTTACCACCGTTTGTTTCGTAATGAAATACATTCATAGTCTTCCCCTTTTTAATCTTTGTATACATCAAATTTGTTGTAAATCTTACTATAAGTATACAACAAATCTGTTGTATACTCAACAAAAATTTAAACTATTTCTAAATATATAAAAAAAGCAGGAAATCCCTGCTCTTAGATTATTCTTCTGTTATTTCAAAACTATTCAAACAAAACTCAATCATCTCATTTACTACTTCATTTCTACTTTTCTTTGTTTGCTTACTTAATTTATCTAGATTTTTTAACGTGTCAGGATGCACATATACGTTAAATGCCTTCTTTCCTGTCTTTTCATCTTGTTTTTTTGCTATTTTGAAAGCAGGTTGATTATTTGTAACCTCATTATTAGTTTTAATGTTTTCACCTGCTTTTGCATCTTCCTTCTTAGCATTGATATTACCTTTAATATTTTCTTTTAAATTGTTTTTTGTATTATTAGCCAATGTTATATCCTCCCTTTATATATGTATTAATTGTTAGTATGTTCTTATAATGTTTGACATGATATTATCATATCATTTGTCAATACGCTCTAACATTTCATAATATAAGTCTTTATAAGGCTTAGAGTGCTTTTTACTGTACTCTTGAATAGTCTTATGCATAGCAGTAGCTTCTTTATATTTCACACTATCATATATAATTGTATCAAATACTTTTTCATTTAATTCTTCATCAACTACTTCTATAAATTGCTTACTAAATAAAGTTCTTTTCTCAAACCTATTTCTCAATATTCCTAATAGTTTTAATCCTTCTATTAATTCATTCTCTTCCAACTCATTTATAACTCTACTAACCATATTTAGCCCTTGTAAAGCTGACGGACTATTATCAATAATCTCTATGTAGTAATCACTCATCACAAGAGAGTTTTGAACCATAATTCCCAAGAATGGCGAATTATCAATTATTATAAAATCAAAATCATTTTCAAACTTCTCATATTTTTCTTTTAAAATGCTCTCCCTATTCCTTTTCTTATATAACTGACTTTCCAATATCGCACTTTCAATTGTATTAGGAACTACATAAATATACTCATTATACTGTACAATACAATCGTCAAATATAACCCTATTATTATCATATAAATCATACATTGTGTATGTGTTATTTACGTCTAAAATTTGTGTCAAACTACTTTGACTATCATTATCTATCAAAAGGACTTTGTGCTTTTGTTTTGCTATTTGTCCTGCTAAGTTAATAGCACTCATTGTCTTTCCTACGCCACCTTTGACGTTGATACAACTTATTATATGAGCCACATATTCAACCCCCTTTTGTTATCTTAATATCATACTAAACCTTATTTGTTAATACCATTGTATAATATTTCAACTTCATTGTCAATTGTAACACAGTATTAATTCATAGTATAATTAATTAACATCATCTCATAGTATAATAAACTAGTATGATGTATTTATTTCAAATTCATTTAATCATACTAGTTTATACTATCACATTATAACATTAATTGTTTTTTATAATTAACCAACAACTTTAATCTCTTGTATACATTTGTTATTATTATC
The DNA here is from genome assembly GCF_026735165.1 of Clostridium ganghwense. GTDB lineage: Bacteria > Bacillota > Clostridia > Clostridiales > Clostridiaceae > Clostridium_H > Clostridium_H ganghwense. Next base: position 12,186 of record NZ_JAPQES010000012.1, read on the forward strand.
ACTTGTATCAACTGCAATTAATTGTATTGTACCATAAATCATATCTTCATTTGCAATTAGCTTACATTCTGTATCACTAATTACTTCTAATTTAGCAATTCTTTCATCACAGCCATTGTAATCAATAGTGAAGTCAAATTGTGCAATCTGCTCAACATCATTCTTTAACAATTTAGCTTCATAGATGTTTTCATCATACTCATAAAGCTTACTATCACCCTTTATAATAACTTCTATTTGTTGCTCTGTTGTATGTGTATCCCCTGTATCATTACTTTCCTGTTCTTCATGCTTCCATTTGTCAGCAATTTCATTCTCTAAGTCATCATTGTGAGTAACTAAATCCTTTTCAGCATAAACATATAAAAGCCCTTTATCCTCTTTGGTACATGATACAACTTTCCAAACATAACCCATTGTAATAAATCTTAAATCCTCTTTAATCCTTGCAGTGTCCTCATTATCCTGCATTGTAACCTTTAAAAAACCTTTTGGAAGTGTCATAACCTTTCCGTCCTCCACCCCTTGCATCCCTACCCCTACTATTGCAGGAACTTCAACAATATCACCTTTGAAATTGAATTTGATTACAAAAGGACATTTACGCATTTTAGATTTATTGTAATGGTCATACCTTTTATCATTAATGTCATTGACAATCAACCACTTGAAACTATTGTATTCAACTAAATCACCTGTTCTCAACTCTGCCTTTGTCATTATGCTTTTTGTATCGTGTTTATTGCTATTGTTCAAGCTGATATTTTGAATTATAGCCGTAACCTTATCACTATTTATTTTAACTTCTCTTCCTACCTGCTCCATTATAAAATCAAAGTCATTGTTTACCGTATACTTAAATAAATTCATCTTTTGCACCTTCCTTTTCTACTATTCAAACATATAAAACCAAAATAAAAAGACCTGTAAGTAAATACCTACAAGCCATAAAAAATATTATTATAAATTTTTAGTTATGTGAGAACAGGCTGTAACACTATTATTCCTTTAATCTCATTTTTAATTTCTTCACTTGCTAACTCCATAAATTGCCTATACATTTTATGATTAACTAAAATTACATAAGTATTTTTTAATTCAAATTCAAAATCACCTTTTACACGCCATTCTCTCTCATGTGTCCAGTCAATAATATTTTCCTTATCACTTAAATCAAAAGAAACTATTCTCCACCATTCTTCCTTATCTATAAATTTCTTAGCAATATTAGAATTTTCATATATAACAGGACGTCCACCTCTCATGTATACATATCTTTTATCAAATGCTAAGCCCATTAGTTTATATCTAACTTTTCCCCCTAATTCTTTTCTATTTTCCTGTTCATGTAATGTATTCTGTCCCAAACTATACATAGGTACGTCCTGAAAACATGTTGCTCTATTCTCTCCACATATAAAACCTTTATTATTACTTCCTATAATTTTTCTTTCTTCCAATATTTTGATTAAGTTTTGTATCGATTTTCTTCCATCTTGTTCCCTAGTTAAATGGGTTACATAAGCACTCATATCCGTTCTATTTCTAACTCTTTCCACCCATTTTTTTAAAGTATATCCCATATAGTAATCCCCTCTCATTATTACTTATTTATCCACTAATACTAATTATAACAAATTACTCTGAAAACATATAGATAAATGAAGCACCATCATTATAAACATTGTCATCATCTGCTATCATTCTAATTTTACGCTCTAATGCTGCTATTCTATTTTGTAAGTTCTCCGAGAACTGTGAGATTGTAATATCATCTGTTTTATAACTTTTCATTAATTGAGGATTGTTCGCTATATCCTCCAATATTCCTAAAGCAGTTTTATATATTTGCTTCTTATTTGTGCTTGATGAAGCTTCATAAGCTTCTGAAGCTTTTAAATCATTCTCTAGTAAATATATATTAAGCTTCTCATCATTCAAGTTAATCCCTTCAACTGCCATTTTTAAACGCTCTAAGTTTGTCATTTGTATTGCTCCTTTCTTTATAAAAAATAAAAAAGACTACTAAATAATTAGTAACCTTTTCTTCAATTCAATTATTTCTTTTTCAAGTTCTGAAATTTTTTTATCTTTTTCAAGTACAACACCTTGTGTATCTTCCTTACCTTCTGCAATGTCCTGTAAATGTCTTTGCCTTCTTATTGCTTCTTCTTGTGCTTCTTTTCTTCTTCTTGTTTCATCTTCATAATAGTTACTAAAATCTTTCATAAAACCTCTCCTTTTGTATTGTTTTATAACATAAAAAGGACTATCACATTTGATAATCCTACAGAAAAAAATCTTCCAAACTTTCATCAAGTTCTTCCTGCTCTATTCCTATGTATTTAGCCGTTACACTCGGTGCTGAATGGTTAAATATTTTCATTAACTTTGTTAAATCATTTGTCTTTTGGTAATAAAAGTATCCGAAAGTTTTTCTAATACTATGAGTTCCAAAATTTTCTATACCTAAACGGTCAGCACTTGCTTTTAATATTCTGTATGCCTGGACTCTAGAAATATTCTTTTTAATTCCTTCACTGTTTTTCTGACGGCTCTGGAATAAATAATCATTGTCTTTTAACTCTGCTTCTTTTACATATTTTTTAATTTCTTTTTGTAGCTGACTATTGATAAGAAAATCTTTTGTTTTACCTGTTTTCTGCTCCTTAATCCTTAAATGCTTCTTATCTAATAAATCCATTACTTTTAATGTAATAACATCTGAAATTCTAAGCCCTAAATTTAATTGCAGTACCATCATCATGTAACCCTTCATTCCATTATGCTCAAGTAAGTCCTCTTTCATTGCCTTAATCATCTTCTTTGATTTGATTGGGTATACTTTATTCATAATCACACTTCCTTTTAATCTTATGTATTCATATATTTAATATGTTACACTCATTATAGCATCATTAGTGTTACGTGTAAACCAATATGTTACACTAATTTTATCAGGGAAGCCGTTTTTCGAAAATTTTTTACGGACAAAATTTTGAGTTTACTAAAGCTAAAAATAAGAAAACAGGGGTATTGGAATTGGTAATTGAATTACCATTTTAAACCCCTGTTTTTGTTCATTTTATGTAATTTCTTGTAAAAAAACACTTCAAAATCACTCAAAAATCATTGGAAATGAGTTATTTTCAATCCAACACCCTCAAACCCTAGTAAATAAGCCATTCTCAGTGTAACAAAAATACATTGTGTTACACTAAATCACTTTTACTTGCTGTAATTTATTTACTTTTATGTAAATTGACTTACTTCCTTATTTTTACATTAATTATAATGTTTTCTATTATTTTATGGTTGACTCTTGAAATATTTTAATATCATTATATCATGTTTATTAATCATAATTAATGGCAAATATTTGTATTTATGCACATGTTTTTCATTGATAAACACATCACACCAAAACTATTATATAATCAACCTTTTAACTTTACCTCATAACCTCATTATATAATAGTATTGTACATTCTAAATACTCATTCAATACATGATACCACTTTATAATAATACTATAAATAATACTATAAATCATATACATTTAATACCACTTTATAACCCTACATCGTAAACTAGTAAATCATAATAATATAATGAATAATATTATTATACTGCCTTTTGCTCTCCTTGTATTCTTTCTTTCTCTCCTTCAACGTCATATATATAAGGCGTTTGGCTCAATAGAGAGTCTAATGAAATAGCGTTCATTTCTCTCAATTCCTTTAAATTCTCAATGATTTCTTTCTCATTCTGTGGTACATTCATCTCAAAGTTACAATCAATATTACCACTAACCGTAACACCCTTTAACTGCATTAATCTCTTCATCTTTTCCCATCTATTGTTGAAGCCTTCCTTCATGTACTTACTGTTAATACTCCCTTTAATCTGTGCTAAGCTAAATAATAACTTTATACTTACTTCTGATAAATTAGATATGTCAGTATTATTTAAACTAACAGCAGGTGTCATACTAACATCAAGCAATGATTGCTTTAACATTCCATATAGTTCTTTTAAAGATTGATAGTCCATCTTATTTGTTACTAAATCAAATGAACTACCATCATCTAACTGAAGCACATGCCCAACTGTAGCTGGATTTACTGCACCTTCACCATTCTTCCCAATATTCAATTTAGTTCCTGTAACTGTAGGAATAGGATTAAGGAATTTATAAAAAGAGTCCATATATTTGCTTATGAGGTCTTCCATATTATCCAATATATCTATATAGTCCTCAATGTCGCTCCTGCCTTGTGTTGAGTCTTCTTCATTATCGGTCTTATACATGATAGGTAATCCACTCAAATTAATATATTCCCCTGTCTTCCTTAATCCATCTCCTCCATAGTTATCATATGTAGCAACCATATTTGGAGTAAATACTTTATAGTAGCTTATCCCACTTGTAGCAATTGTGTAATGCTCTATAAAAGCAATATAGTCACCCGAGTCAGAAAACACTGGGTAACTATCTTCAACATTGATTAATTTGCTTCTTATCTGCTTGTTATCATCTAAATATATGTACTCAAAGACTTGACCATACTTTACCAACTTATCAAGTATCTTAAAATCTAAATCATTGTATTTACTCTTAGAATACATGTCTTTAAAGGTCTTCAATGTATCCTTATCAGTTGCAGTAAGCGTCACAGGTCTATTAAGTAAAAAACTTGTTTCAAATGATAAAATAGGCTTTACATACTGCAAAACTATCTTTCTAGTCTTAAAGGTTCTTCCATTATAAGTCTCGTCGGGTCTGCTCTTAATTGCATGTTTACCATTTAAATATGCTTTAATATTAAATATATTATCAATCCTTTTTCTATGATTATACTTCTCTACTTCATCAACAAACCACTCTGAAGCACTGTCATAGTATACTCTTATGTATTCTTGTAAATTCATCTCTTTAACCTCCTATTTTTAGATAAATAAAAAAGAGCCTTTTGGCTCTTTCTCTTCTTTAAATTTCATTTTTATATTCTTCTATCATTTCATTTACAGTTTCTATTTGATTTTGTAATACTTTAAATTCCTCTTCTATTTCAGCCTTTTTATTTACATATTCGCTATAAGAAACTCTATACTCATTTTCGCATTTTTCCTTCAACTCTATATCTGTTGTATAATTAAATTTAGAAGCCAATCTTCCAAAATACATAGCTGATGCATATTTTGCCCCTACTTCTTTTTTTAATTCTTCTAATTTTTTTTGTCTTTCTGTAAGAATTTCATTTTTTGAAGTCTTGATTTGCTCTAATCTTTCTAATATTTCTTTACTAAAATTTTCTTTTTCCATTTGTTTCCCTCCTGAAGTCTTATATTTTTTTCTAC
>NZ_JAPQES010000013.1 GCF_026735165.1 Clostridium ganghwense
GCACGCCGCCAGCGTTCGTCCTGAGCCAGGATCAAACTCTCAATTTAAAAGTTTAATCTTTACTCAAATTTATTGACTGACTGTGTTTCCTTACTTCTGTTTAATTTTCAAAGACCAAATTTTTCATTACCGCCTTACGACAGCTTATTCAGTATATCACCTGAACTTTTCTTTGTCAACAACATTTTTGAATTTTTTTAATTTTCTCAAATCATCTAAATCCATACTTTGTTGTTGCCTCATCATCACTCTCGCGACGACAAGGAATATCTTATCATAAATCTTAAACTAATTACATCAAACATACTCCATTTAATTAAATTATATTCTTCTTTCTATATTTAACTTAATTTTTCTACATCATTCTCATTTTGATACGCTAGGATAAGTATATGAATTCTATACAAAATTTCTCTTGGTAAAACACAAAAAGAACTCGCAACAACAGTTACGACTTCTCTTTATATTAAGCTACTTGTTTTATTTCTTCATATTCTTCATTGTTTTTATTTAGTGATTTAGTATTTAAAGTTAATACTAAGACTGCTAGTACTGCTGGCTTCAAAAAATTAAATATATTAATTTATTTTTTCCCACATATCAACTAAAAATTCTTTTTCTTTTCCTGCTTTATAAAAATCATATTCTTTATATATCTCTAAATCTGAGAGTGTCTTTGCTTTATAAGACATATCTATATCTTCTCTCGTTGGAAATCCCATAGAGATATTTTTCAATGCATTTGCGCCTTCTTCACTTAGACAAAAATCTATAAATAAATTAGCAATATCCTCATTAGGACCTTTCTTTATTTTAGATATTGCATCTATTGTCCATCCTGCATTTTTAGGAACATTTGTTATCATGTCAAACCCTGACTTCTTCATCATAAGTTGATCTCCCAAAAAGTTTATACCTATCAGGTATTCTCCTGTTCCAACCTTTTGACAAGGCGTATATCCATTAACGGTGAACTGACCAACATTTGATTTTAGCCCTTTTAAATACTCTATAGCCTTATCTGTTCCCATACTTTGTACTAATGATGCCACAATTGTATAAGCAGTACCTGATGTTTTAGGATCTGGCATTACTATTTCTCCCTTATATATGGGATTTAATAAATCTTCATATTCAGTTGGTACTTTGATTCCTCTAGGTTTAAACTCTTTTTCCCATCTCTCTTTATTTATTGCTATTGATAAGGGTTCTAATTCGAACCCTGTCCAATACCCATCTTTATCCTTGTATGGTTCTAAGATATTTTTTGCATTTTCAGATTTATATTGTTCTGAGAGCTGTTCATCTTTCATAACAGTATGTGCATCACAGGTTCCCCCCATAAATATATCTGCTTTAGGATAATCTTTTTCTACTCTTACTCTTGCTACAGCTTCTTCGGTAGGCATTCTCATATATTCATATGTACACCCTGTTTTTTCTTTAAACATTTCTAACAAAAGTTTTCCTACATCTTCACGAGATGCTACATATACAACCAAATTTCTTCCCTTCAAATCAGGATAGCCATCTTTTTTGTATATTACCTTTGTTTTACTATCTCCACAGGAAGTAAAAAATACCATAACCAAACTTACTAAAAATATATATAAGAGTTTTTTTATTCTCATGTATTATTCCTCCAATGTACAAATCAAACAATTATTTTAATTAAACTTATTTGAATAGTTATTACTTAATTCATCGCATATATTTTTTAAGTTACCTTTCATATATATATGACGCCCATTTTCATCTCCTAAATATTGAACAATAAAAAATTCATCATATATATCTATATTTATAACGTTATAGCTTTTAACCTTTAAATAGTTATCATTTTCTTGATCCATATACACCTTGATATGTGAAGATGGGTATGTTTGTCTTCTAGTTAAATCCATAATTTCTTTATCATCTTCTAATTTTATGGCTTTACTTATCAAATTTCTGATTTTGTCTTTATCAGAATTACCAAATTTCACTTTTCCTCTAAGCTTGTCCATTAAAATAACCTTATTTGTTTGACTTATGAACTGAGCTAAATTATTAGGTGAATACAAATAACTTAACAAGCTATTTCTTAAGTTATTTATGATAGGCAACTTATAGCTATCTCCATATATATAATTGTTTAATTTCAATACATTGCTTACTTGAAATTCACATTTCATTCCATTCAAGTAATATATATTGCCAACAATATTAATTGGTGAAGTATTGTCTATTTTGTAATCACTTCTTTTAGATGTACTTTTCATAATTTCATCAATAAAATTCCATATGTTATTTATAGAATTCTTATCTTCTAAAACACACCTTCCCCATTTTTCATTAAAAAATTCGATTTTTACAGGGATAGACATACTTGCTTTTTTTATTACTTCTTCTCTATCATCTATTATTTTTACTTTATTGTATAACTTATTATAATTTATATTTATTGCAATAATAGATATAGTTATCGTTATCATATACACCAAAATAATTCTTATCTTGGTATTAATCCTTTTCAATTTATCTTCCTCCTATTATTACTTTTTAAATCCTAGCTTTACACAAGTCCATTTTTCTAATTTACTGCTTATTTCTATAAATCCATCCTGCTTATTCATAATCTCTCTACATATAAAAAGTCCTAACCCATTTCCATTTTTCTCTCTAGCTGAAATCTTATTAACCCTGCAAAATGGTTCAAATATCTTATCAATATATTCTTCTGCTATACCCATTCCATCATCAATAATACTAAGAATTATATATTCATTGTTTTCTTCTATATTAAATATAATACTGCTGCATTCACTGTATTTAATAGCATTATCCACTACATTTAAAATAACTTGTTTTGTTTTATCTTTATCTATGAATATTTCTTTACTAAATAATTCCTTCTCTATGTAAATATCATATTTATCACATCTTGGTTTCAACATATATAAAACTTCTTCAACAACTTCTTTTATGTCACTATTAGTCTTGTGTATTTCAAATTCATTTTTACCAAACTTAGATAAATCCAAAAGTTCCTCAACTAACTTTAATAGTCTTTGTCCTTCTTTACCTATATATGATAAACTCTCTTCAACATCTTCTTTATCATTTAGTCTCGGTATAAGATCTGAATGTCCAATTATAGCTGTTAAAGGAGTTTTGAATTCATGAGTAACGTTGTCCAAGAAACTCTTTTGCTTCTGTTTTTCTTCCTTTAGTTTTTCAATATGCTGCTGAATATTTTCCGACATAATATTAAAAGTTTTTGATAAATCCTCTATTTCATCTCCACTATTAATATCTATTTTGTTGTTAAACTGTCTCTTTGCAACTTTTTCAGACATATCCTTTAATTTTTCAATAGGTCTAACTATATTGTCTGAAAATAAATTACTCAATACCCAGGCTAAACATATAGCTATAATAGCTATAATTCCCATGATAATAAATGTATTATGTATTAACTTATTGCCACTGATTTCTTCATATATATACCTAACACATCCTATAGTTTTATCATTTATATAAATAGGACTCGAAAATAATATATACATTTTTCCATGTACTTTTCTTATGATATAAGCTTTGTTTCCTTTAATTGCATTATTAATATCTTTATCATAAAAATTATCTTTGCTACTAGAAGAATCTGCTGTAATATTTCCATCTTTATCATACATCTGTATTCTAAATTTCAATCTATTAGATAGGTATGTGGACGTTAATGGACTTATGTTTTTAAACTTCGTTACATCATTTATCCCAGAATCTTTTCCTAAATAGTTAATTATATATAATTGAGTGTTATAACTTTCTTTAGTTAAAAAATCCACAGAATTCTTAAGCACATTATTATATAAATTATTAATGATTACTAAATATATAAATATAATTACTGGAATTAATATTCCCATATTCATTAACATAATTTTTGTTTTTATTTTTAATTTCATGACTTACACCTCTAGCTTGTATCCTACACCATATACTGTCTTTATAGCTTCTGAATATGGGTTAAGTTTCTTTCTTAGACGCTGTATAAGTATATCTACAGCTCTTGTATTTCCTATAAAATCATATCCCCACACTTTATTTAGTAATTCTTCTCTAGTAAAAACTTTATTATATGTTTCAAGCATCAATATTAAAATATTAAATTCCTTATAAGTAACATTTATCTCTCTATCATCTACAAATACTTTTCTTTCCTCTTTCAATATCCTTAAAAAACCTTTTTTAATTTCATTAGCTTTGTTATGTAGTACTTGTCCTTTTTTATTAATTCTTTTAGTTACAGCTTTTATTCTTAACATAAGCTCTGCACTATTAAAAGGCTTTGTCATATAATCATCTGCTCCTAACTGCAATCCTAAAAGTTTGTCATTAATCTGACTTTTAGCCGTTAACATAATTACAGGAATATCATTATTTATTTCTTGTAATTGTTGTATAACTTCATAACCACTCATATCTGGAAGCATAAGGTCTAAAATTACCAAATCAGGATTTTCTGATTTAAATTTTTGTACTCCGTCTTTCCCTGTTAAACTAGTAACCACTTCATATCCTTCTAATTTCAAATTCATTCTTATTAGACTCAAAATACTCTTCTCATCATCTACAACTAGAATTTTCATATCTACCAACCCCTTATTATTTTGATTAATCAATTTTTCATTCAGTAGTTCTCAGCGTTAAAGTTTTCAATTGTAAATTATACAATAAATATAACTCTTCATGGTATAATTATGTCATATGGAAAATAAAGTAATTAGAGGTGAATAACTATTGAATAAAAAAATACTTACTCTTGTTTCATGCATTATTATAATTTTATTAGTAATAAATTATAATCCAAAATTGAAATGCAGATTATACTTAATGAGCAAAGGCTACAAAATCCTCTCGCAGGAAGATAAAGATTACCCAAACTTTTTAAAGACAACTGATAAATGTACTATTCACTATACATATAAATTAACCAAAGAAAGTATATGCAAAAACTTAAATTATAGATCATGGGCTGTTCAAAAAGTAGAAGCTAAAAAATATCTAGGCAAAACTATTCACATCTACATCTTTGTAGTTAAAAACCATCCTCTTGAAGAAAAATTTAAAGATGAAAATGTAACAAGTGTGGGAATTGATATTATCGTAGTTAATAATAAAATAATAGGTGGAACTTCAAATGCTCTTTATGATAATGATCATATGAAAATGGGAGGAGGTCCTTATTCATTAGATGGTAAAACTCCACAAGAAATAAATGAAATGGATTATACACAATGGTTAAATAATTTTAAAAGCACTATCAATTAACTAGATAGTGCTTTTATGTCATACTTCTTATTCCTTTGTCATATAAAATATTTTATGGTCTCTCCATTTTCCATTTATGAATAGATACTTCTCACTTATTCCTGCCTCTTTAAATCCACAGCTTTTCAAAACTCTTTGAGATTTTTCATTATCTAAAAGAGTAGTTGCTTCTATTCTGTGAAGCTCCATATCATCAAAAGCATACTCTAAAACGAGTTTCAATGCTTCCTTCATATATCCCTTGTTTTGCTCTTTTTCGTCCATTGAATACCCTACAAAAGCATTTTGAAATATTCCTCTTACTACATTTGATAATCTAATTTTTCCTACAAATTGTTTGTTTTTGTATATTCCAAATTCTGTACTGGTTCCATTTAAAAATTGCTTATAACTTTCTATTAAATTTTGTGTCTGTACTTCTAAAGTATAAAAGTTTTCTTCGCGTATAGGTTCAAAAGGCTTAAGATACTCTTTATTTCTTATATAATAATCTAAAATATCTCTTGAATCTTCTGGTGTTAAAACCTTAAGCTCAATCTTCTCTCCTTTAAGTCTCAAAACATTTATATTCCTATCCTGCTTAAAAGTACTAATATCTACTCCAAATATCAGCTCACTTCTATGTTCATTATTTACAATAGAACTATTAGATAGTATTCCTTCTAAAGTAAAACCTAACTCTGTAAATGGATTTAACATTGTATCTTGATCTGCTATTACACTTACCTTCAATAAATCCATATTTTTAAATAAGGATGTAATCATTACATCTAACGCTTTCTTCAATTCTTTACTATGGCTATCTCCCTTTTTGTAAAATTTAATTCTAAAACAGCAAAATTTATTTTCTTTACTTAGTTCAATTATGAATATTCTTCCAAGACTTATTCCATATTTATCTTTTATTAAGTAATCTCTATCTTTGCCCTCAGTAACTTTTATTTCTACTTTTTCTTCATTATACATTTTGTTCTCTCCTATTTTTCACCAATATATCCTTAGTATTTATATGAATTAAATACGTAAATACAACACATATTAACAGACACACTGGAATAACATAATATGCTTTGTAAACACCTATTGAATCATTTAAAGCTCCAATTAATATGTTTATTAACATACTTGTACCTGAAGCTACTGTTATTATTAACCCTGTTATAAAAGAAATATTTTTTTCAAAAACTTTATTTATTGTTAAAACTACAGTAGGGAAAGTAATTGCAAAAAATACTCCTGACATTGCAATAATAGTAATACCATTTTCCCCAATAAATAATCCTGAAATATATAACACAAAAGCAATAATAACAGAAACTAAAACTGTTTTAATATATCCAAATTTTTCTGCTACAAATCCACCTAGCAATCTTCCTACAGCAAAAGTTCCAAAAAATAATGCTGCATAATATGAACTTTTATTGCCATCAAATTTATATGTATCATGCATAAAGTTTACAAACCATATTCCTGTATTCATTTCCGCTGCTACATATGCACCTAATGCAATCATATATAAATATAAAAGTCTATTTTGTAATATCACTTTTATATTTATTTTTTCCTTATTCTTAATATTATGTGGCTCAGGTATTTTTACAAAAATAAATCCTATAAAAATTATTATTGTAATTATTGATATAATGAAATATATTTGTTTCCAAGTAACTCCTCTATAAAGCATTACTCCTGTAACTCTTTGAGTAAAAGTAGCTCCTAAACCATAGCAAAAATGAGTTAAATTCATAAGTATTGCTTGAAAGCTTATTGCTATAATAGGTATTATAGTATTAGTTCCAATAGCAATAAATGCTTGTCCTACATTTAATAAAAATAATTCTGTAATTAATACCGTAAAGCTATTACAAAAATATAATCCTATAAGAGGAAAAATCATAAACATAAATCCAAGAATAAATACTTTCTTTTGTCCTATCTTTTCACACAAAATCCCCCCTATGAATGTGAAAAGCATATATCCTAAGGAACACATAACCACCATTAATGAAATACCTTTATTACTAATCAAAAATTCTTGTTTAAGTGTTGGTATAAAAGGTCCCCTTACATTATCACACATTGCTGATAAAATCATCATCATAAAAATAAAAATTACAGCAAAAATATTCTTTTGTTTCCTCACTAAATTCACTCCCTAATTAAATATTATGTCTTTAATTACTTCTGAAGCTATAATAAGCCCTGCAGATGATGGTACAAAAGAAATACTTGCTGGTGATTGTTTTCTTTGATTTTCTTCTCTGTAAATTTCACTTATCTTTATAGGTATTTCTTCAGAATAAACTACCTTTAATCCCTTTACTTCTCTTCTTTTTAACTCTCTTCTCATAACTTTAGCTAAAGGACATACGGCAGTTTTATATATATCTGAAACTTTAAATTTTGTAGGATCTAACTTATTTCCTGTTCCCATGCTACTAATTATGTTGATATTATTTTTCTCACACCATACTGCCAATGCAATTTTAGAACTTACTGTATCTATAGCATCTACAACATAGTCTGTATCTAGTTCTATAATATCTTTAATATTATCTTCATTTACAAATACCTTATGAATTTTAACTTCACAATTAGGATTTATATCTAAAATCCTTCTTTTCATTACTTCAACTTTTGCCTCTCCTACTGTTTTAGTTGTAGCAAGAATTTGTCTGTTTATATTTGAAATGTCTACTTCATCTTTGTCAACTAGAACTATTTTACCAACTCCACTTCTAGCAATAGCTTCTGCAACAAAGCTTCCAACTCCACCTACTCCAAATACTACAACTTTACTCTTATTTAATTTTTCAATATTTTCTTTACCTATTAATTTCTCAGTTCTAATTAACCATTCCATATTTTATTCTCCTATTAATAATTTATATCATACTAAATTTCGACACTAATTATTATACCAAAAAATAAAAAAAATACTGCGAATTTTTCGCAGCTTTAAAAATAAATCCCGCACAAATAATTATTTTTTTATAATTTAATCCATTATCTAAACAGACTTAAAAGAATTATAAGCTTCTTTATAACTAAGCTACACCTTTTCCATACAACTTTTTTCGCAGATATAAACTATAGAATACTTATATCATCATTTACCTTCAAATTAAGTTTATAATTATTTTACCGTACCTAAAACTTAAATACCTCAGTAAATGCTGCCTTCTTTTAAATTCTGTTCTAAACTTTTAACTGTTGTTATATGTGATTACAATTTGTAACCACACTTTTATTATACTATATAGTATAAATTTTCGCAATATTTCCTCTATTATAATCATACAACACTATTTTGCATAATCTAAAAGAATACTTCCTAAAACACTAAATCATATAACTTTATTTATAGTTTTATGCAAAAAAATTATACTTTTTTATCAAAATAACTCTTAATATTACTAAAAGTTTTAAAAAAGAGTAAAGACCATAAGTCTTTACTCTTTATATTAATTATCTCTCATCTAGACCAGCTAAAACTTTATCAAACATTTCTATTTGACAAGCACTGTTTTGGAAATTCTGGCAAGTATTACAGCTTACCGCAGATGCACAGCTAGAATTAAGTGAATGCTGTTGATTTATTGCTTTATATCCTGGACAATTTTTTGCAACACTCATAGTTTGTTGATTAGTTGCCATAGGTGCATTTGCCATTTCACTAATTATTTTTTGATTTGATACACTGCTGCCTACAGTTTGTGCTTCCATAGGTTGTTGAGTCTCTCTAATATCATTCATACAGTTCCCTCCTTAAATTTAGTTCCTATTTATTATTTGCATAACCTCATCAAATAATCCCTTGGTACATTTTCCACTAACAAAGTTCTGGCAATTACTACAACTTTCAGATAATGTTCCCATGCTAAACATTGTAATAGCATATCTAGGTTGATAACCTAAACAATTTTGAGCTACTACCATTTTTGTTTCATTAGAAATCATCCCTAAACACCGACCTTCTAAATTGTTAAATTCAATATAGTTTTGCTCAAATTGTAAAATAAAATACACAAATTTTAATAACAATTTATTAAATATTTTTAAACAAGAACTAAAGTATATATTACTAAAAATACTTTGCACTAAATAATAAAAAAATTACTACATGTAAATATAAATTTCATGTAGTAATTTTTTTATTAAATCTTATAGATTATATATTTCAGTATATTTATCATTTAAATATTCAATAAAATATTTAGCCTTTAATTCTTCATCAGTAACTTTTTTTATAAGATCTGCTGGTTTATATACAGCACCATACTTATGAATATTCTCTTTAAGCCATTCATGAATATGAAGTAAATTACCTTTTTTGATTTCTTCATATAAATGCGGTAAATCTTTTTCCATTTTATTTAGAAACTGAGCACCATAAAGATTTCCAAGAGCATAGCTTG
This sequence comes from Clostridium ganghwense, assembly GCF_026735165.1. Classification (GTDB taxonomy): domain Bacteria; phylum Bacillota; class Clostridia; order Clostridiales; family Clostridiaceae; genus Clostridium_H; species Clostridium_H ganghwense. Next base: position 9,732 of record NZ_JAPQES010000013.1, read on the forward strand.
GGAAATATCCAAAGCTGCCATCTGACCAATGCATATCTTGAAGTACACCTTCTTCATCATTTTTAGGATCTATTCCTAAATATTCATTGTATTTTTTATTCCATATATCAGGTAAATCCTCTACTTCAATATTTCCATTTATTAATTCCTTTTCTATTTCATATCTTATAATTATATGTAAACTATATGTAAGTTCGTCAGCTTCTGTTCTTATAAGTGATCTCTCTACAAAATTTATTCCCTTATAAAATTCGTCTAAAGTTATACCTTCAAACTGAGGAAATCTTTTTAAAGCTTCTGGATAAAAATAGCTCCAAAATTCTTTAGTCTTACCTATAATGTTTTCATAAAATCTTGATTGAGATTCATGAATTCCCATAGAAGCTCCTTTACCAAGCATAGTTCCTTTCAAAGTATCAGTTATATTTTGTTCATATATAGCATGGCCACCCTCATGTATACAACTGAATAAAGCACTTCTAAAATCATTTTCATAATAATGTGTAGTTATCCTTACATCCTTGTTTCCAAAATTTATTGTAAAAGGATGAATAGACTCATCTATTCTTCCTCGCTGCTCAAAATCATATTTCATCTTTTTAAGTACAAACTCTGAAAATTCTTTTTGATCTTCCTTTGGAAATTGCTTTGTGAAAAAATCAGTATTAGGTGTATATCCTGATTTTTTTATTTTATTTAAAAGATCAACTATTGCATCTCTTACTTCACTAAAAACTTCATCTAATTTTTTTGTAGTAATTCCTGGCTCATATTCATCTAAAAGTGTGTCATATTTATTTTCTTTATATCCTAGGTATTCAACAAATTTTCTTTTATAATTTACTATCTTTTCAAGATGAGGCTTAAAAATATTAAAATCTCCTTTTTCTTTTGCCTCTTCCCATGCTGCTGTAGAGTTTGAAGATGCTATTGTATATTCTTTATACTCATTCTCAGGTATTTTTTTAGTTCTATCATAATTTCTTTTAGCCTCTTCCGCCATAGCTTTAACTATATAATCTGAATCCTGACATTCACTAAAATATTCTATAAATCCTTTCATTTTATCTGAAGTGCTGATTCTATAGGCTTCTCCTGATAAATATCCTATCATCTCACTTCTATAGCCTATTCCTCCTCTAGGTGCATTAACCATAGAATCCCAACTTAGAAGTGCTATTGTACTCTCTAAATACTCTAATTTACTTAAATATTCTTTAAACTCCTTTAGCTTTTCATCAAATTTACTGTTCATAGATGCTCTCCCCTTAAATTAATTTTACACTGCTGTTAATATATAACCGACTCTGTTTCTCTACAATATTTTGTAATAAGACACTCTCCTAAATTTCTAGGACAATTTCTACACATACACCCATCTGCCTTTCCATCACACTCTTTATTTTTAAATTCAGGACACTTTACGCAATTATCCTTAACTACTGTCATTACCTTTTCCCCCTAATCTTTATTGTCTATATTCTAATTATGATTTATAAAAAACAACCCTGCCTAACTTTTAATCACATGACAAAGGTATACTACATATTTTTATAAATTATTATTATAAATGTTACACCTCTTGCATAGCTTTAAATTCACACCTATATACTCTATCTGCTTTATATCCTAGTTCTTTTAATACTTTTCTTACAACTCTCTTTCCTATTTTATCTTCTTTCATTTGACAAAGTGCATCTTCTATATTATTCCATTCTACTCCTTCTACCTCATCAGATTTTTTAATTTCACCTTTTACATAATTAGCCATATAAGTAAGCATTAAAAGTTCTGATTTTTCTACTATATCACTTCCAAGATATTTTATATTATCAACAGTTATTCCGGTCTCTTCTTTAACTTCTCTTACAACAGTCTCTTCAACAGTTTCACCATTTGTAACATACCCTGACACTAAAACCTTTGAATCTTTAAATATATAACTTTGCTTCATCAAAAGAATTTGATCATCTTTAATAACAGCAACAACAACACATGGTTTAGGTAAATCAAAATACATAATATCATCAGCTGGACAATAAGGTACTTTCCCTTCATCCCAGCTATCTCTCATAATTAATTTTGTACCACATTTAGGGCAAAATTTGTACTTCATATAATTCCCCTCCATGAATAATATTATATTTATAATTATAGTTTATTTATATTTTTTAGTACATAATAATTTAAAGCTACAAAATTATATCTACACATCTATCTAACTCAATGTAATTCTCTCCAACTTTACAATTGTAAACAAAAATATCAACTCCATTTTTATATGCCAAACGTAAGGCTTTTCCAAAATTTTCATCCATATCATCATAAGGTGAAAAAGTTTTTGCCTCTTGCAATTGAATTAGAAATAAAACGCCTGCTCCTTTACCTTTCTTTTTTACTTCTATTAGCTCTAAAAGATGCTTTCTTCCTCTATCGGTTGGAGCATCAGGAAACATACAATGCCCGTCATTCTCAAATGTTACTCCTTTTACTTCAAGATAATATTCTTCCTCATTATCATTTGAAATCTTAAAATCAAATCTACTATTTCCAAAGGTCTTTTCCCTTTTTATTATTGGATAATTTTTTAATTTTTCTATTTTAGAATTTTTCAATGCTTCATCAACTACATGATTAGGTACCTGCGAGTCTATATTTATAAATTTATTATTTTTATATCCCCCTATTAAATCATATTTAGTTTTTCTATTTGGGTTTTTCCCTTCTCTTAAAATCACAGTGCTGCCAGGTATAAGTATTTCTCTACACCGTCCCGTATTAGGTACATGTACTACTATTTCTTCTTCATTTAACTTGACATAGGCTATAAATCTATTTGGTCTTTTTATAAATTCAGCTTTAATAATATTACTATTGTATATCATTTTTATCCTCACTTTATATAAGTTATCAACATATTCACAGATATTATCCACATTATTCACAGTTTTTTTCACATTTTAATAGTAAATTATATATTTTGTTTCATTATTATTATATCCTACAATATCAAATCTATTTTAAATGTATACTTTCACAATATATTATCCACAATGTTATTAACTTTTCTTATATATTGTTATTACTTTGGTTACCTATTATACCATATTAAAATTATAAAAAATCAAATTTATTCACAAATTTGATTTTTTATAATTTCCTATAGATAAAATAAAAACGCTTCAATAAATAAATTATTGAAGCGCAACTTTTTGGTAGCTCCTAGGGGAATTGAACCCCTGATTCCGCCTTGAGAGGGCGATGTCTTAACCGCTTGACCAAGGAGCCATACACTAAATTTGACTTTTTATACTTTACTGTAATATTATAGCATTTAGTAATATTATTGTCAATAAACTTAATGTTTATTCTCATAAAAAAAATAAGAGTTCTTTTTTACAAGAACTCTTACTTATATGGCTGGGATGGCAGGATTCGAACCTACGCATGTAGCAGTCAAAGTGCTATGCCTTACCGCTTGGCGACATCCCAATAGTTATGGTGCGTCTTAAGAGATTCGAACTCCTGGCCCACGCCTTAGAAGGGCGTTGCTCTATCCAGCTGAGCTAAAGACGCAAATGGAGCGGGTAAGGGGAATCGAACCCCTGTGTTCAGCTTGGAAGGCTGACGTTCTACCATTGAACCATACCCGCATATATAATTTTAAGTTTTATGGTGCAGGTGAAGGGAGTCGAACCCCCATGCCAAAGGCGCTAGATCCTAAGTCTAGTGCGTCTGCCAATTCCGCCACACCTGCATATATAAAATTATAAATGGTGACTCCTAGGGGAATCG
>NZ_JAPQES010000014.1 GCF_026735165.1 Clostridium ganghwense
TTTTTTTTTTTTTCTCTCTAAAGCAGTTTCTTATATGGTGTTTATTTGAATTTTTAGCGATATAGCTATCTCTATTTTCAAATCCATCCCAAAAATATTTTTGTTAAACCTACTAGTAAGAGGACTACTCCTAATATGTATTCTGAAGTTTTATTATTTTTAGAGAAAAGCTTTGGCTTTATTATAATAAAGCCACCTACTATTATTGATATACTGTAAGTTATAGTACGAAGTATAGTTTTATAAAAATTACTCAAATCGTATCGGAAATAAATGTAAGCAACAATAAGTGCTATTATTGATAAAAGAACATAAAAAAATTTTATTAATCGCATCTTCTTTGCCTCCTTGTATTTTATGATTATAACACTTTTAAAAGGTAGTTTGAAGTTTTGATTGTAAATAAAAGTAATTAAATAAAAAATACTCCAGGACAAATTTGTCCTAGAGTATTTTTTATTTAATTACTTTTATTTAGTATATTGGTGTATATGAAACATCAGTAACTCTCCATTTAGGTATTGTAGTAGGATCTCCGTATAAGAACTCAAACGTATATTCATACTTAATTTTAAACTCCTTGCATCCTTGAGATCTCATTAATCTTAGAATTCCCTCAAGTACCCATTCTCCTATTGAAGCAGCTAACAAAACATAAGAACCTCCAATAGATAATCCTATTCTAGAAAGAACTTTGTTTATAATTGGTTTGGTTATAGTTGCAGTTGTTACTGAATAACCTATATCTCCTGCTCCACTTATCATATCATCAATTGATACTGTTTTAGTTTTAGTACGTACTTCACCTATATCTGCAATTAAAGGTAACTTTGACATAAAAAATCCTCCTTTAGTTAATAAAATTATTTTTTAGTTATTTTAAATGTAAGCATTATCTTTTGGATCCATTTGATTTGTCTTACACTCTATAAAAACGTTTTTTATCTCAAGATGTAAACCTATATTAAAAAATTTTTTTGTTTTTTCATAAAAAGTAAAAAATCAGCTTTATTGAAAAAGCTGTTTACAATACTCTTAATATTTGATTTAGATAAATTATATCTGTAGTTAAGTTATTTAATTTTTTCAATTTATCAACTGACATATTGTATTTTTTTGATATTGCCCATAATGTATCTCCCCGTTTTACTGTGTAAGTATCTACTCCCTTTTTATTATTTAGAATTGATTCTCTTATTTCCATTAAAGGGAACTTTGTGCCTGGACAATTAGTTTGACCTAATTCTCTATGACCTTTTATTATTTTTATATCATATCTTTTACATAAATATGAGCATAATTCTATTAATGATTTTTTCTGAGCACTTGGCATACTTTCATTCATATAATTGCCTTGAACACAAACACCTAGTGTATAAGAATTGTGACCTTTGCAATGTGCGCCTATTGAATTTTCTGGTCGACCTCTATATATTTGTCCATCTTTTGTTATAAAGAAGTGATAGCCTATTCCACTCCAGCCATTATCATATTTATGCCATTTATGAATATCATATACACTACAAGTGCTGTGTTCTGCATGATGAAGTACTATAGCTGTATGTTTGTTTCCATATTGAAGTTCTTCAAAGTTTAAATTTGTTTCTATAATCTCCATTTAAATCCCCCCTATTAATTTTCTGTTTTGAATATATGTTGCTTAATATCTTCTACATCTTTTTTTACATCTTCAACGATATTAAATTTATCTGTAAGCTTTGCTATGATACCTTGATAATTATTTTCTCTTTCCTCCTGTCTAACATCTCTTTTTTCTTGAGTTTTTAAAATATAAAATATAAGTGCAACACTTAATGCTGCCCAAACTCCTTGTGATGCTGCTAGTTTAAAAATCTCATTTCCCATTATATTCATCTCCTTTCCTTATAAGAAAAACAGAAATATATTTAGATATGTAAACCTAAATTTGAAATATTTATTAAAAATATAAATTTTAGGGTTGTCAAATTAAAAATTAAATGGTTTTTATATAATAAAAAGAGAAAAAAAGAGAATTCCATATATCTTTGTACATATATGGAAATTTTTAAAATCATACACCGAACAAAAGTTCGGTGAAAGTATTATACTGTATTATACTAAGGAGGGGATAAATTGAATTCTTTAATCAAAAATTTTTTAAATAGAGATGAAGAAAACCAAAGTTTATATATAAGATTTAAATTTTACAATGATGAAAATGCTTTATATGAATTGGAGAAAAAATTAAAATTATATATGTTCCAATTGAAATTTTGCAGTTATATAGGTAAAAGTATGAATTTTTATTCAAAACATTATCAAGAAAAGAAATTAAAGAAGGATTACAAGGAAATGTTAAATTTGAATATTAAAGATAAAGATTTTGGTGAAGAAAGGATAAACATGATTTCTGATAAAAAAGTAGATTTTATAGAGGAAGTCTCACAACCTGAAAAAGAAGTAGATTTCAAAAAAGTAATAGAAAACTATAAGCTTCTAAATGCTCTTGAAAAACTTCCAGCAAGACAGAAAGAAATAATCTATAAATTGATAGTACTTCAGAAAAAAGAAAAGCAATTAATAAAAGAATTAGGAATCAGCCGCCAAGCAATAAATAAAAGTAAGCGTTCAGCTTTAAATAAACTGAGAAATGAATTAAATGAGCTGAATTTAATAATGTAAAAAAGCTAAATAAGGAGGAATGCTAATGAGTGATAAAAAATTTGAAGAACTAGTTATTTTAGCCCATAAAGGGGATACATACGCACTTAATGAGATTTTAAAAAAATTCAAACCGTGTCTTATAAAGAATAGTATTATCAATGGAAAATTCGACGAAGATTGTTTTCAAGAGTTAAATGTAAAATTAATAAATTGCATTTATAAGTTCACATTTAACCCTCTTGATGTAAATTTGAAAAGTTATTTATAAAATTAAATATTTTTACAAATAGAAGCTTGGCAGAGCTTCTATTTGTTTATTTTATGATATCAAATATATTGAATATAATCAAAATGTTTGTTTGATTTGCGATAATCCTAGGGTAGCTACAGTAAACCGCAAATTCAATACCAAAATATTGTGCAAGAAATGAATGTAAACTTTTAGATAAAATATTACATTCATAAAAACACATATAACCGTTGATATTAAAGGGCTGACACTGATTTGGTGTTAAGCTCTTTTTATATTACTGCTCTTGAATGTATAGTTTCACAGGTATATAGAGTAAAATAATGCATTATAAGAGAATGAAATGAAGATTTTAATAAAAGCAACTCTAAATAAATAGAATTGCTTTTATTTTGTACTAGGCGATATACATTGCCTAGTACAATTAGGCTTGTACCTAATAGATAACATCTAAGTTAACATACGTATAGGTATGTATATCAATATATATAAAATTTATTTTAGGAGGTATGTAGATATGAATGACCATTGACAGTAAATATATATATTGAATAATATGCATGCTATAATAGTTTTGAATATTCTAAGACTAATACAAAATTTAAATAAGTGGGGAGAGGATAGTGTAATGATAGATGAATATTGGGTTGAATGTTGTAACGACCAAGATTTCTTAGACTTTTTACAAGAACTTTTAGATTATGATATGGTGGAAAAATGTACTCCTGCATACGGTATTACTAAAATGATTATTGATGGACGGTATAATGAACTTTCATCTACTCAATGGAATGTGTTTGTAAATCATGTGGCAAAAGAAAATTATGTTGAAGAATGCAAGAGATGTCATAATTCAATTCCTTGGTGTGAGATGGTGGCTGCTTTAGACAACGGAGGGTATTGTGGTTACTGCAATCATTTGATAGAGAAGGATGATTAAGATATATTGTGAGCAATAAAAAGGTGTTTAATGAGGATTTTAATAAAATAACTTAAAGTGATTAATTTTATTTATGGCAACTCTATTAATTTAGGGTTGCTTTTTTGACACTTGAATAATAGTTCACCTTTTCTATAAAACACGAACTTATTTGGATAGAGCATAAGTCAACTGAATCATAAACAATAGTAAAAAGTTATTTGTTTAAAATTAAATTATAATTTAATAAATATTTGTGAGGGGATATTATGAAAAATATAGATTTTACAAACTTCGTTGTTATTGAATCATATAATAAATATCAGTATCAGTTTGGTATTGATTACGTTTCAAAAAACTGCAATGTTATAGACTATAAGAAATATTATAAGCAAGTAAAAAAGGAATTTAATAAATATAAAATTGAAAAAAACATTACTGATATAGATAAAGTAAGATTAATAACTGATATTAAAAGAATTATAGATTGTAGATGTAGAGAAATTTTAAATAAGTTAGGTTATGTTAAAGATATAACTTCTAAAAATTATCCAGAGCTAGTTAAAATACCAGAACTAAAAAATATAAATGATTTAACATTAATAAGTTTTTTATTAGATATTAATTTAGAGATTATACTTAAATCAAGAAAAGTTAGAAATAATACAGAACATGAATTTATTGTTCCTACATTTGAAGAACTAAAAAATAGTTTATCAAGTTGTGAACTATTTTTAATTGCTCTAAAAAATATGTTTGTGGAAAATAGATTTAGTTGTTTTAAAATTACTTCCAAAGAATCATCACAAATTATAAATATAATTCCATATAAGCAAAACATAGGTGAATATGAGAATATTGGCTTAATTTCATTAAATGATAAATGTTATGATTCATTTAGTATGGAATATAGTATTCTATTGAGATATATAATATCTAGAAATTTTGATAATATACCAAGAGATTTATTTGAAATTAATCGTAATATGCCAAATGAGAAAATACATTGTAGTGGTTTAACATTTGCTGATAGGGATTATTCTTATGATGAGTTATTTTTTGAATGTCCTTTTGATTATATATAGTTAAGTGTCAAAACTTTTTAAGTATTGATACTGATAACATGGAATAAATTTTCAAATAATATATTGAGTTCCGCACAATATACATTGTGCGTAACTCGTGAAATAGGCGTAAAGTCTTGAAAAATAAGGCTTTACGCTTTTTTAGTGTTCTCTTTTTTATTTTACAGTTACGCATAATGTTGATATAATATAAATACGAGTAATTGAAAGATGTATAAAAAGGGGGATAAGAATGGAAAGAGTAGAACCGATAAGATCAGAGAAAAAAATAAAAGATTTAAAAAAATATTTGTTAGGATCTAATAACATAAGAAACTATACGCTAATAGTTTTGGGTTTAAATTCAGCATTAAGGATTTCAGATATATTAGAACTAAAATGGTGTAATATATATGATTTTGAGGAAAGGACCTTCAAAAGCCATGTATATATCAAAGAAAAAAAGACTGGAAAGGATAAGAAGTTTTTGCTAAATAAGAACGCCATAGATGCTCTTAAGAAGCTTAAAAAAGAACTTGAACATATAAAACCAGCAGACTATATATTTACAAGCAGAGAGGGCCAAAACAAGCCTATAACTAGGTCTATGGCATTAAAGATTGTAAAGAGCTGTTGTGCTGCAGTAGGAATAAAAGCACAGATAGGATGCCATAGTTTGAGAAAGACTTTTGGATATCACAGCTGGAAAAAGGGAGTACCACTACCAGTTCTCATGGAGCTATATAATCATTCAAATCAATCTGTGACAAAGCTTTATTTAGGAATCAGCCAGGATGATTTAGATGAAGTTTATCGTCTTGTAGAATTATAATAAAGTAATTGCTTTAAGGTATACAAAATAGTCTGTTTTTATATTCGATAGGGGGGGAGCTTTTGACATTATTGATTTGGTTTAAACCGTTATTAATAACTTTAGGTATATATACGGTTATCTGTATTTTAATTTTAAATTTGGGAGATGATTCTGATGAGTTAAGAGAACAAGTAGCAGCTATAATTATTGATAAAGAATTTGTAGATAATTCACAGAATACTTCAGGTGATATCTCATCAGATGGAGTGGCTTCATGGAAAAATAATTATAATCTAATTGTAAAATATAACGGGTTAATAGGAAAAATAGATGATTATTCTAATTACTATACATTAGATATAGGTGATACTATACTTGTGGATCTTGTAACAATACTTGATAAAAAGGGTAAGTTTTCTAGAAAAGAATTCAGAAGATGTTCATAAAAATTAATTATAAATTTTTATGTTACTAAAGGTAAATTTAATATATGGTAAATGAATACTAAATTAATAGTAAATTTTAATTTAGTATTCCCATTTTACTAGCCTTACAAAGGATTGTTTAAATTAACTATATACTAAATTTATGTAACTATAAATATTATAAATTTACTATAAATTTACTATACACTAAATGTACAGTAAATTTAGTGTAAATTTAACATATAGTAAATTTTAATTTAATATTAGTAAATTTAACATTATTAAATGTAAAGTTATTATTATTAAAGTTAAATTTAATATGGCTATTTTACTAGTAGTACAATTATAATTGCTTAAATTAATATATTTAATTTTTATTAGTAATTTAATATATATTTAGTAATAGTAAAGGTAAATTTAATACTAGTAAATTTACTATTATTAAATGTTCATTTAATAATACAAAGAGCTGAGCTACTCTTTGTATTTTTTATTGGTTTATTTCGCTAAAAGTGGATTTAGTGAAAGAACTTAGATAATATGTATCTAAGTTCTTTCACTATTTTATAAGACTTTATATTGAAAAACAGTTTATTTATGTAAAATAATACCAAATAAAATATAAACATGTTATAATAATGTTATTACATGTTATGAGGTGGAAGAGATGAATAGAGAAGAATTTAAATCTATGTCTGACAAGGAAAGAATTGCTTGGGTGTGTAAGGAATACAATAAAGGAAAAACAACAGCACAAATAATAAAGGAATATAATTTAGCTAAAAATACATTAGGAGATACTTTCAGACGTAATGGATATGCATCAGATAAAAGTGTTGGACAATATGTTATAAACAGTTCACAACATGTTAATATAACACAAAACCAACATAAACCTAACATAATAGTAGAAAACAAAAAGGAAATACATAAAAATATATTTCCGGAAGAAATAAAAGAAAATTTACTGCAGATGATAGAATGGTATAAGAAACAAAAAGAAAAGGAAGATGAAAGAGAACAAATTTTTGAGTGGATAAAAAAGAATATGCAGAATAAAGATTTGATAGAAGTACCAGAAATAACTATAGATAAACAGCAGCTTAGGGGAGAAGTTAAAACAAGATCTTTTACTATATATTCAGATGTATTACAAAAATTTAATAATTTTTGTTCAAACCAACCTTATAGTAAACAGGACTTGCTTAGTATGGCACTTTTGGAATATATAGATAGATACAAAAAGTAAATTAGTATTTATAGGAATGAGAGAATTAGTACATATATTTATAAACAACTGTAATAATAGCAGTTGTTTTTTATTTTTTTGAAAAAATTTTAGAAATTTTTATTACTTTTTTTTCAACCGCACTATAATAATTAACTGAATAGTAATTTTAAATATTCCAAGGGGAGTAAATAACATGATGGGCAGCAGCTAAATAATTTTTGAAGGTATGAATGCAAGTAAATAAATCGTTTGGAACGTAGGTGAGTTTTGTTTATTGCAAATAATCTTTTATTTAATTTTTACAGACATTTTTAAGTGGTTGCAGGTAGGTTTGAAGGCTGTGAAGTTATCTGTAATTGGACAAAACTTTTTGCCACAAAGCGTGGTATCTCTTAATGTTACAGCCAATGCTAAATCGGATTTTTATCTTTTTCTTATTCTTTAATCTGAGAAGGCATTCATCGGCGGTAGGGAAAGTCTATCCTTTTTTAAGTGGGATAAATTTACACATGACTGCAAGTGCTGATATTTACTACGTTTGTAGCCGATGAATGCTATCTCAGAAAATTATTAAATAAGATTTTTATAAAAGATTTTTGTTTTTGATTTATATAAAAGATATTTTAATTTTGGGGTGATAAGTTTGGCACATAACCTTAACCAGCAGTTTAAGAACAGTATTTTTCAATGTTTATGCTTTGGACAATCTAAACGTAGTCTAGTAAAGCAAGGGATTTCTCAGGGATGGAGAATTTTTAGTGGTGGTGGTAAAAAAAAAGGTGGAGAACGAAAGATATTAGAAGACCATGCAAAGAATTTTTCTAATTGGTGTAAGGAGTATAGACCAGATGTAAGAAACCTAGTTGACGTAACGCCACAAGTTACGAAAGCGTTTCTAGAACATAAGGCTAATACGTGTTGCTATGCAACGCTAGATAGGTACATGAGACGTTTTAGTAAATTAGAAAGAGTAGTTAAACACGCAAAAAATTTAAATATATGCTATGTGGATTATGTTAAACCACCTATTCCAGCAGTAGCATTACGAAAAAATCAAGAAATGTTTGAAGTTAAGCGTTCGATTCCAATGGAAAAAATACATTTAGATGCCGTTTTTAACAATACAGAAGATTGTCACAGTCGTAGAGCTGTTAAGTTCGCAGAATTGTTTGGGTTGAGAGTTGCTGAAACTGTAGGAACTACAAAAGGACAAATAGATTTTAAAAATGACACTATAGAGATTATAGGCAAACATAATAAGCATAGGATTTTAGCTATACAAACCAAAGCACAAAAAAATTTTTTAAGAAATTTAGCAGCAGAAAAGGAGGTAGGGGATCTGCTTATTCCTATTAAGGCGAACAGTGTAAATAATTGGCTACATAGAAATTTACTGAAACAAAATATACATGTTTATGCAGAGCATAAAACAGGCGTGCATAGTATTCGCAAAATGACCGCACAGCGATTTTGGGATGCTTTTAGGGGTAAACATACTTTATCGGATGCAAAGTCTCATTTGGGATGGAATACGGAGCAATATAACGCTATTAAAAGTGGTAACTTAGCAGGTTTTACATCTGGACAAATAAAAGCTATAAATGATTATTTTGAACCGCATACGTGGAAGGAAACAAGAGCAGCTACAAGTGTTTTTCTTGGGCATGGCGAGGTAAGAGATGATGTTATAGATGCATATGTTAAAAATGCGTGGTAAAGTAAACTTTAAATAAAAAAATATATGGTGTAATATTTTTAGTAGAGGTGATAATATGCAAAGTACCTTAAATACAGTGGCTACTATTGCTATTTTTTCTATTTCAATTATCGGGATAGTATCCATAAGAGCAATAGTAAAAATGCATGGTAAATTTTAGGTAACTTGAACTGACACAGTGTCAGTTCAAGTTTTTAGGTATATATAATAAAGATTATATATACCTAAAAAATAGTAAAAAATAAAATATATTGAAATATAATATGAAAAATTATACTATAATATATATAGCTATATAAACGGCAAATAATCTAAACACCCATAGGGTAAATAAAGTAAAAAAATAAGAAAAATTATTGTTATTTTCTTATTTTTAGTTTGTTTTTTTATTTATATGGCTAAAAAAACAGACGTAATATAATAAAATATATTATAATGTTTATAATTAATTTACAAGTTATAGATAAAAAGATCGGAAAAGCAAAAAAGTTAGAGATTATCGGGCTGCCACCCTACTCTAACTTTTCCTACCACAACCCCAAAGGGTTAATGTCTTTCAGTAATAATTATATACTTAATTATATAAAATAATTCTTTTAAAAACAAGTTTTTAAAAAAATAATTAAGTGTATTAATAAAGGCGTTGTGGTGCTATTTCTGATAGAGGAATAAGAAAGGAGCACTATTTTTATGTCTGCAATAAAGTATAAACCATCATTTGAAGAATATTTAGAATTCGAGATTAGAAATAATTTAAGTCACTCTATCTGTAATCTAAATCGAAAAAAATACGGATTTCCATTGTTAGAAGATAATAAAAAAACAAAAGTTAAAAATAAAAAAGATGTTACAAAAGAATATAATATAACAAAAGAAGATACAGAGCTTATGGGGAGTATATTTAATAAAATTTTTGATACCGATAGAGAGTGCTTTATAAGATTAAGATGTGCTGCAACTAACACTATATATGCGTATAATGTACAAGATTTAAAAGATGGAAAGAAGCTCTTTAATATATTAAATTCTAAGAAATTTACGAGAGAAGATTTTTTCTATTCTCTAGCAACGTATAAAACAATGCTTAATGGAGAAGAAGATAATATATTTAGTATGCATGTAATAGAGTGTGATATTGATTATATAGATAAAAGAATAAGAAGATTTAAAGGGAAAAAGCCGATAGAAGTCTTTGAGATATTACAAGCTGAAGAGTTTGGAAGGAGTATTCCTATTCCTAATGTAGTTGAGATAGGAAGACAATTAAAATTATTTTTTAAAATAGAATGTGTAGGAGCTACGAAGCCGTCTAGAAATCTTGTGAAAAGAGTAAATAAAGTATTTGCACAAAGGTTAGCAGATTATGGGTCAGATTCTACGAGATTAACAGATTCAGGACGTATAACTGGTAGTATAAATAGTAAATCAAATGATAAAGTAGAAGTGTTTTTCATAGCTGATGCACCAAAATATAAGCTTTCAGAGTTAAGAGATAATTGGCTAGATTCGTTACCAGAATGGTATCCAGGATTTTTAGAGAAGAAAAGTAAAAGAAAAATTGTTAGATTTATTCCAAGTGGTAAAGACATATTTTATACAATAAATATGGGAAGAATTCAAGACTTTTATAGAATAGCAAATTACTTTGGAAAAGATTTTGATGGTAGAAGATTTTTGTGTTTCCAGGTTAGAAATCATGCAAAACTAGCTGGAATTGCTGATGATGAAGCTGAGCAAATGATGAAAGAGTTTAATAATAATTTAGCAAAACCTTTGGTGTGGCGAGTTATTGAAAGAGACACTAGAAATGTAAACAAAAATCAATATTTATATAAAGATATAACTATATTGAATCATTTAGGACTAGATAGAGAAGATGTGCAAAAGATAGGATTGCAAGAGTTAAAGTATATGACAGATGAGGAAAAAGCAGAAAAGAAAAAAGATTGGGATAGAGAGTATAGATATAAAAAGTTTAGAAATACAGAAGGATTAACTAAGACAGAAGTTAGAAGAAGGAATGAATTTATTATGATTGCACGACTAGAGTTTTCAGGATTAAGTATTAATAAAATTGCTGAAGAGATAGGCAAAGCTCCTTCGACAATCAAAGAGAAGATTAAGAAAAAATATAAAAATATTACTTATACTGAAATAAAACAGGGTGTTAAGGACGGAATATTTGATGATTTAAGAATTGAGCAATTGGCTTAATTCTTGTATTTTAGCCAATTGTAGGGTGGTCGGTTTTTTGTCGTACTATATGGAGGAGCTTTTCCCATGCTTAGGGGGCTCTGTGGTGTGCTATAGTTGTCTCGTGGGTTTGGTCGCCCCTGCGAGGAGATCGTGCCTAGTGGAGCTTGTGTAAAACTCGCAGAGTTTTACACAAATCCACAGGCTTTTTTTTTTTTTTCTCTCTAAAGCAGTTTCTTATATGGTGTTTATTTGAATTTTTAGCGATATAGCTATCTCTATTTTCAAATCCATCCCAAAAATATTTTTGTTAAACCTACTAGTAAGAGGACTA
>NZ_JAPQES010000015.1 GCF_026735165.1 Clostridium ganghwense
AGTATATCACCTGAACTTTTTCTTGTCAACAACTTTTTTTGAATCTTTTGAATTTTCTCAAACCCTTAAATTCATACTTTGTTGTTTCCTCATCGCCACTCTCGCGACGACAAGGAATATCTTATCACAAATTTTAATTTAATTATATAAAACATGCTGTATATAATTAAATTAAATTCAATTTCTTATGTTTTCCTTTATTTTTCTTAATTAATTTTATCTTGATACACGTGGAAAAGTATATGATTAATATACTAAAAAGACTGTAAAAGCTTATGTTGATACCCCTTTTACAGTCTTAATTTTAGCAATATTTATTTATTATTTTATATCTGTTATTAATTTACCTTCTCCATAAATACTTTCCCAATCTTTAATAAACTGATCTATACTCCAATCTGTTAATGGATGTTCTAACATTTTATCCATTATTTCTGGATTTACTGTAACTGAATGTGCACCAATTTTTGAAACTTCATGTACTTGTTGAACATTCTTAAATGAAGCTGCCAATACTTTTGTATCTAAGTTGTATATATTAATTTGATTTGTAATAATTTTTACAACTTCTACTCCATTTCCACTTATATTATCTATTCTATTTACATAAGGAGCTACAAAATCTGCACCAGCAATTGAAGCCATTAATGCCTGCTGTGCTGTAAAAATAGCAGTAGCAGTTATTTTAATTCCTTCTTTCTTTAAGATTTTTATTGCTTTAATCCCCTCAGGAGTTACAGGAATCTTGATATAAAGACTTCCTTCTACTTTTTCTTTTAAATATACAGCTTCTTTTACCATCTCATCGGCAGTTTTTCCTAGTACTTGTGCATGTAGCATTGAATCTTCACCGATAATGCTTCTAATATCCTTTAATATACTTATAAATCCGTTGTTTTCTTTTGAAATAATTGTTGGATTAGTAGTTACACCACTTAAAGGGTATAAATCATATGCTTTTTTTATAGCTTCTAAATTAGCTGTATCTAACATGTATATCATAGTTTTTGTCCTCCTTAAAATTTCTGTTCCGTTCTTGAAATTATATCTTCCTGAGTTGTTGAATCTAATGTAACAAATTGTGCACAATACCCTGCAACTCTAACAATTATATCTCGGTATTTTTCAGGATCTTTCTGCGCTTCTCTTAATGTTTCAGTTGAAATAATGTTAAACTGAACATGCCATCCTTTTACTGCAATAAAGGATTTAATTAATGCTACAAATTTTTCGAATCCAATTTCATCTTTTACTAATTCAGGTGAGAATTTTTTATTAAGCAGCTGTCCACCTGTCATTAAAATAGTAGGTAGTTTAGTAATGGTTTTTAATACAGAAGTAGGTCCATTTGTATCTGTTCCTTGTACTGGAGAAGCCCCTTCGGCTGCCGGTGTCCAAGCTTTCCTTCCATCTGGAGTTGCTCCTGTTACACACCCCATTGGTACATTAGATGAAATTCCAGATGTAGATAATCCATAATTACCACCAATAGGTCCTCTACCATATCTTGTATTTTTATATTTTTTTATTTCCTTAATATAAGTGTCATAAACTTCTTTTGCAACATTATCTACATAATCAATATCATTTCCATACTTAGGAGCATTGTTTAATATTTTTCTTATTTTTTCTCCTTTTATCCCTGCAAAATTAGTCTTTAAAGCATTCATTACATCTTCAGTAGTTAAAAGTCTATCTTCATATATTGATTTTTTCATGGCAGCAAAAGAATTTGCGGCATTTGCAAGTCCAACTTGTAATCCAGCAACTATATCATAAACAGCTCCACCTTCTTTGACTGTCTTGCCTCTTTTAATACAATTATCAACTAATGAAGAACAGAAAATGTCTGGGTATTCCTCAAGATTTGTATCTGCAAGCTTGTCTAAAGCAACTGATAGTTTAGTGTAATAAGCAATATTTTTCTCCCATGCCTTCCATAACTCTTCGTATGTGTTAAAATCTAACAAATTACCATTTCTAGTTAATAATGTGTATCCTGTACGTTCATCATAACCATCATTTAAAGTTAACTCAACAGCCTTTAACATATTTAAGAAGGTCATTCCTGTACAGCGGTACCCCCATTTACCAGGAACAGCTACTTCCACGCAACCTACCATAGTGTAGTTATAAGCATCTTTGTATTCTACTCCCTTATTTAATAAAGCAGGGATTATTATTTCATCAGTGTGAAGAGCAGGCATTCCAAACCCGGTTGCAATAATTTTTGCACACTCTCTTATAAATCTTTCAGGACT
This sequence comes from Clostridium ganghwense, assembly GCF_026735165.1. Classification (GTDB taxonomy): domain Bacteria; phylum Bacillota; class Clostridia; order Clostridiales; family Clostridiaceae; genus Clostridium_H; species Clostridium_H ganghwense. The sequence goes on from NZ_JAPQES010000015.1 coordinate 2,262, forward strand.
ATTTAAATTAAGTCTTGCAGAAAGATTTGGTTGAGTTAATTTTGTTTCTCCAACGCTTTCTAAAATTAAATAACTTAATTCATTGGTTGCATCAGAATTATCTATATTTAATCCACCTATAGTTACATTTTGATATGTTGGATATCCAGCACCATATCCTGAGTGAGATGTAGGTCTAATTTTTAATATAGAAAATAACTTTATCCATAAACATTGAAGTAATTCTTTTGCAAATTCTCTATTTATAATTTTATTGTTTATATCCTTCTTATAATACTTATGCAAGTATTGGTCTACTCTTCCCAAAGAAGCTGAATGTCCATTACTTTCAATTTGAATAACTAAATGTATAAACCAAATCATTTGAACTGCTTCATAGAAATTTCTTGGACTTTCTGCTGGAACTCTAGTACACATTTCTGATATTTTTAATAGTTCTTCTTTTCTTTTTTCATTATTCTCTTTTTGTGCTAATTCCTTAGCTAATTGTGCATACCTTTCAGCAAATTCTATAACACTATTGTTTATAATGATAATGGATTGCAAAAATGCCCTCTTTCTTAATCCATCATTTTCACCAATATCTATCTTTTCTAATTCTTCCTCTGCTTCTTTTATTATCCCATTTAATCCAAGCTTTAATGCTTTCTCAAAGTCTGGTACTATATGTCCATCTCCAGAAGTCATATTTCCTTCTCCATGAATTATTTTAACTTCTGTAGCTTTCTTTATTTCCTCTGGCATCATTGCATAGCATTTTGATCTAAGGGTTTTGCCTTTCCAGTACTGAACTATTTCTAAAAGCTCCTGTATATGTTCCTCTGGAAGATAAAAGTTATCCCCTTCTCTCTTGTTAAAATTTTCTTTCTCTTTTAATTCATTTTCAATCCATTCCACTGCATATTCAGGGAAGACTGGAGCTGTTCTCTCCTCACATGCCTGGTTTCCAACAATTAATTCACCATTTTTGATATAAATGGACATATTTTTTAAAGTTTTCTCAACAGCTCTTGCTCTTTTTATATATATTGGCTGCGCTTCATTTTCTTTATAAGCTTCTGTTACATATCTTGCTCTTTCAATACATACTCTAGGAGTTTGAGATAAAACAGATTCTCTTAATCTTTTTACTCTTTCACTTTTAATTTCAAAATTCTTTAACATTGTTTTTCCCCCTTTATCCACCAATTACACATTTTATACTATAACTTTCAATTAATTTTTTTAATTTATTTACATGGATTTCTTCAGGACTTTGAATATTCTCCAGTGCATATTTTTTTTGAAGCTGTTTGTATTTTTCTTTTCCCAATGAGTGATATGGTAGTAAATGCACCTCCTTTATTCCGTATTGTTCTGCTATTTTAACTGTATTTTCTATATTTTCTATGCTGTCATTCAAACCTGTTATAAGAGGCACTCTTATGATTATGTTTCTGTGTATTTTAGATAGCTTATTTAGATTGTCCAATATTGTTTTGTTTTCAACCCCTGTTAACTTTTTATGAGTATCATTATTTGTATGTTTTATATCAAACATAATCAAATCTGCATATACACTTATACTTTTCAGTGTTTCATAGTTTCCAAATCCACTGGTTTCAATCGCAGTATTAATATAATTTTTCTTACATTCTTTTAATAATGCTACAGTAAAATCTCCATGTATTAAAACTTCTCCACCAGAAATTGTAATTCCCCCCTGGGATTGTTGATAAAACACCATATCTTTATTTACTTCTTGAAATACTTCTTGAACAGACATAAACTTACCAACTAAATTTAATGCGCCCATAGGGCACTCTTTAGTACAAGCTCCACAAGAAGTACATTTTTCTCTATCTATAGATATCCTGTCTTCTTTAACTCTCAAGGCCTTTTCTTTACATGCATCTACGCATCTTTCACACATAATGCACTTTTTTGAGTTGTAATAAATTTCATTTTGTTTTCTCTGTGTTTCAGGATTGCTGCACCATAAGCATTTTAGAGGACATCCCTTTAGAAACACTACAGTTCTAATCCCAGGTCCATCATGAACAGCATATCTTTCAATTTCACAAATAGTTGTTTTTATCATTTTTATCACCTTTTATATAAAAATCTATTTTTCATTTCTTATCATTCATATTCATTTGTTATCGTTTGTTATCATTTATCTTCATTTTAATTTCTTTTTGTTTCAAAGTCAAGCATAATTATATAAATAAATTCTAGTAAAAATTAGCTTTATTATTGATAGTTATTGGACTATAATATAAAATAAACAGATTATTATTTTTGATTTTTTATTATCAATTATTATTATTTTAAAGGTGATGAATTAATGTTTGCAGAAGAAAGGTTAGAACAAATTTTAGATTTATTAAGAGAAAATGGAAAAGTTTTGGTTAAAGATTTAAGTATAAAGTTTAACGTATCTGAACCCATGATTAGAAAAGATTTGCAAAGACTAGAAAAAGAGGGAAAAATAAAAAGAACTTATGGTGGTGCAATTTTAGAGAGAAATTTAGCTCATAATACAAGCATTTCTAGCAGAATGATAAAAAACCTAGATTTGAAGAAAAAAATAGCCCAAAAAGCATTTGAATTTATAGAAGAAAATGATATGATATTTCTTGATATTTCAAGCATTAATTTTCTACTAGCTGAAATGATTGCTAAAAGCAATAAACGTTTGACTATTTTAACTAATATGGTTGAAATAACCACTCATTTCAAAAATAATTTAAATACAGATATTATATGTATAGGAGGAACCTACAGTAAGAAACTTGGAGGAGTAATTGGTTCAGCAGCTATTGAAAACATTTCTAAATATAGAGTAGATAAGGCCTTTATTGGAAGTTGTGGCGTCAACCTCTTGGATAATACCGTAAGTAATTTTGATATGGAAGAAGGAAACACAAAAAAAGCGATAATGAATTCAGGGAAAAATATATATCTAGTAATGGAAAATGAAAAGTTTTACTTTGATGGTGCTTATAAATTTGCACATCTAAAAGATATAGATGCCATTGTTACAGAACAAACTCCTAATTCTAAAATTTGTGAAGTATTAGAAAAAAATAGAATTGATTTAATTTAAATTCTTTTAAGTATAAGAGCACTGATTTTGTATGTAAAAAAACTTCACATCAATATAACTCAAAGCATTTGTTTTGGGTTTCTTTTCTTATTTATATCCCTATTGAATATTATAAGTTTTAAAATATATAATTCCAGTTTTTTCGACATATTTAACATTTATAACAATGTATAATATTGTTAATATGAAATATATATAAATCTCAAGGGGCTGTATAATATGCAAACAATATATAAATCAAAATTAGAAGAATATAAATTAATGTTAGATGACCTAGATATTCAATTATGGACTTTACATGATGTGGAAACCTATGGATTTGTTAATAAAGCTCATGCAAATTTTTTAGGTAAACATAAAAAAGACATAGAAAATAAAAAATTGCGTAACGTATTATTTGATATAGAAGCTTATATATGCATAGAGAGTACTATGAAAGTTTGGCAAGAAAAAAAACAAATTATCACTAAAGAATGGATTACAAACAATAAAGGAGAAGCTTGTTTATTACACATTACAAAGACTCCTATACTTGATAAAAAAAATAATATTAAATATATTCTTTGCAAAGCTTATGATATTACTAAAGATGAAGATAGAAAAAATAAATTTAAGATTAGTCAAAAGCAATATAGCTCAATTGTAGAAAATCATCATGATATGATTTGTAGGTTTTTGCCAAATGGAAAATTAACTTTTGTTAATAGAGCTTATTGTTATCACTTTAATAAAACACATGATGAATTAGTTGGAACTACTTTTCTATCATTGGTTCCAGAAGAAGATCATGAAAACATAAAAAAATACTTAAATTCTTTTAGTATTGAAAATACTATTAAAACTTATGAGCATTGTTCAATAAATTCAATTGGGCAAGTTTCTTGGCAGAGATGGACTGATGAAGCATTTTTTGATGTTAATGGTCAAATTATCGAATTTCAATCTGTAGGTATTGATATTACTGAGCTAAAAAAAGCTAAAAACTCTTTACAAGAAAATCAAAAAAAATTAGATAGAATAATGGAATATGATAAATTAAAAACAGAATTCTTTGCAAATATTTCACATGAACTTAGAACCCCATTGAATCTAATTCTTAGTACACTACAGTTGATAGCTTATCAAGAAAAAAACAACATCCTAGAATTAAAGTATAGTAGAAAATATCAAAATATTGTTAAACAAAATTGTTATAGGCTTCTAAGATTAATCAATAATTTGATAGATATTACTAAAATAGATTCAGGATATTTTGATATACATTTAAAAAACTATAATATTGTAAATATTGTTGAAAATATAACTTTATCTGTTGCAGAATATATAGAAAATAAAAATATACATCTTTTATTTGATACAGATGTAGAAGAGAAAATTATGGCCTGTGATCCCAATCAAATTGAAAGGATTATCTTAAACTTATTATCAAACGCTGTAAAATTTACAGAACCAGGTGGAAATATAATTGTAAACATGTATGATAAAGGTGAAAACATAATTATAGCAGTAAAAGATACAGGAATAGGAATTCCAAAAGATAAACTAGAAATAATTTTTCACCGTTTCACCCAAATAGACAAGTCCTTTACAAGAAATCATGAAGGAAGCGGTATAGGCTTATCTCTTACTGAATCTCTTGTTAAAATGCATGGTGGAAAAATTGCTGTTAAAAGTCAATATGGTAAAGGAAGTGAATTTATTATAGAACTTCCAGTTAAAATAATAGAGAGTGAGAACACTAAAGTAAAAAATGGTAATATAAAAAATGACTATGTAGAAAGTATAAATGTAGAGTTTTCAGACATATACTCAATAATTTAAATACTATTTAGAAAATACTCTATTCCAAATTTTTTATGGAATGTTTCAAAAAAATAAAAAAACAGTCTTATACAAGACTGTTTTCAATGGTGGAGATAAGGAGATTCGAACTCCTGACCCCCTGCGTGCAAGGCAGGTGCTCTCCCAGCTGAGCTATACCCCCATATGGTGGACCTTCAGGGACTCGAACCCCGGACCTACCGGTTATGAGCCGGTTGCTCTAACCAGCTGAGCTAAAGATCCATTTTTTACCCGGCGACGACCTACTCTTCCACACCGTCTCCAGTGCAGTACCATTGGCGCTTTGAAGCTTAACCTTCGTGTTCGGTATGGGAACGGGTGTTACCTTCAAGCCATAACCACCAGATTTAATTTTAAAAATGGCTCCGCGAAAAGGATTCGAACCTTCAACCTATCGGTTAACAGCCGAGTGCTCCACCGTTGAGCTATCGCGGAATATTTGAGATTTTGTTCTCTCAAAATTGCACAGTGAATTTAATTATT
>NZ_JAPQES010000016.1 GCF_026735165.1 Clostridium ganghwense
ATCTGGTGGTTATGGCTTGAAGGTAACACCCGTTCCCATACCGAACACGAAGGTTAAGCTTCAAAGCGCCGATGGTACTGCACTGGAGACGGTGTGGAAGAGTAGGTCGCCGCCGGGTAAGTTTAAAGCACTAAGCAAAGGCTTAGTGCTTTTTTATTTTTAAAAAGTTATGTTAAAAGCTAGTTATGAAAACAAATAATAAACAATGATTTAAATACCATAATACTAAATATAAGTATTATGGTATTTTTTGTTATATGATGATTAATTGTTATTTTAATTATTGTTTTAAATTTATAGTTGACAAAATTGATTAATATATTTACTATATATATGTAAACTATATATATGTTTATTATGGAGGTGTTTAAGTGTCGAGAAATATGGGTGATTTGTTAAATACATATGATTGGATTGAAGATGTTTCAACAAAAATAATGGGTAATTTTATAAAGACAACATTATTAGTAGATAAGATATTTGATAAATATTATAAAGAAATAGGTTTATCTAAACCTCAGTTTCAATCTCTATATTTAGTTTATTTGGCTGGTGATGAGGGAATGACTCTTTCTGAACTTGGAAGTAAAATGTGTGTTACAAAAGCAAATATAACTACTTTAGTAGATAGAATGGAATCATATGGTTTTATGCAGCGAGTGAGTAATCCCAAAGATCGTAGAAGCATAAAAACAATAATTACAAAGGATGGTAAAAAAATATTAGATAAAGTTTTACCAGAATATAAGGAGTTTTCAGGTGAAATAATGGGATTTTTATCAGATGAAGAAAAGCAAATAGCAAATGATCTTCTAGAGAAAATTCAAAAAGGCTTAATTGAAACTCATTTAAAATAAAAAATCTATAAGAGTTTTATAAAGTACTTTTGGAATTATTAATAGAATACTAATATAAGCGATTAGGAGGAATTTACAAATGAAACGATTTACTAAAGTTACTTTTTCTACATTAATTATTGCTAGTCTTTTTACAGGGTGTAGTTCTATATCATCATTGAATGTAACAGGAGAAAAGCTAATTAAACCTCAAGAACAAAATCTTACTGTACAAGGACAGGTAGAAGCAGAAGAAATTAGTATTAATACAAAAATACCAGGAAATATAACAAAAGTTAAAGTAAGTGAAGGAGATAGAGTAAAAAAAGGAGATGTATTAGTTAATATATCAAGTGATACCCTTTTGGCTAAAAAAGCTCAAGCAGAGGCTGCTATTGCAGCTGCTACAGGTCAGTTAAAGGCAGCTCAAGCGGCTAAAGAGGCAGCTATTGCGCAATCTCAGAAAGCGGAAAATGGTGCTCAAGCAGAAGATATAGCTAAAGCAAAAGCAGCATGTGATTTTGCACAAGAAGCATACAATTTTGCAAAAGATTCTTATGATAGAGTACATGCTTTATATGAACAAGGAATTGCTACAAAACAGCAAAATGATGAAGCTTCAACAAAATTAAAGGAAGTTGCAATGAAAAAGGAAGTGGCTAAACAAACATATGACCAAGCATTAAAAGGTGCTAGAGAAGAGGACAAGCTTGCAGCAAAAGCTTTAGTTGCTAAAGCTGATTCTATGATACAGGCAGCGAAAGGACAAGTAGCTCAAGCACAAGCAGCTTCAAAAGAGGCGTCAACATATATTAAAGATACAGTAATTACTGCACCAGCAGATGGAGTTATAACTACAGTTAATCCAAAAGTAGGAGAACTTGTTTCTACAGGAATGCCGCTAATTACAATTTCTAAAACAAGTGATCAATGGATTGAGGTAAAAGTTCAAGAAAAAGATCTTTCTATGGTTTCTGTAGGTAAAACAGTAACTGTTAAATTACCTGCATATAAAGATCAACAGTTTGAGGGAACAGTTGTTAAAATTAATGCAAAACCAGACTTTGCAACTAAAAGAGCAACTAATGATAATGGAGAGTATGATATTTTATCTTATGGAGTAAAAGTTAAATTTACTAAAATGGATAAAGAATTACATCCAGGAATGACAGCCTTTGTTGATTTTGGTAAGAAATCAGATACTAAACAAGAAACTAAAAAAGATTCTAAGAAAGATGTGAAATAGTATGAAAGAGAAAATAAAGACTTGGATAACCACAAGAGATTGGATATCATTTTTAAAGAAAACTTTAATGCTATTTTTAATGATGTTTGTCATTCCTATTTCTTCAAGTTTTTTATTTGGTTATAATATGCAGGCTAAGCAAATTCAAAATATACCTACTGTTATTGTTGATAAGGATGGATCTTCTTTTAGCCGTATGATTACAGAGGAGATAAGAAGTAATGAAATTTTTGATATAGTAAGTTATTCACAACAAGATAGTGATATACAAAATTTAATAGAACAAAATAAGGCAAGGGTAGGTATGATAATTCCTTCTTCCTTCTCAAAGGATCTAAAAGAAGGTAAGGGCCCAAAAGTGTTAGTATTTTATGATGGCTCACAGATGTCTATGACTAGTGCTGCTAAAGCTAGAATGACAGAGATATTACTAACTATTAAGACTGGATTCTTAAAGAAAGTAATGGAGGGGAAATTAAACATACTTCCAAAAGAATCAATAAAAACTGTAACTCCTATGTATTTTTCATATCGTCTTCTAAATAACCCTACTAGAAACTATGTAAGTTTCCTTATACCAGGAATGCTAATAGCAATTATTCAAGTAGGACTAGTTATGATAGGCGTAGAACGTGTACGCGAAAAGGAAAAATATTTTACATTATATTTTCTTAAATCTTTGATTTGGGGTATTTTAGGAGCTGTATCAATAGTATTGACTATATGGATTCAATGTCATTATTTTGGAGTGCCTTATAGAGGAACAGTAGAAGGCGGATTAAAATTAACTTTACTATATTCATTAGGTATGATTTCTTTTGGAATGTTAGTTAAGTTAATAATTCCAAATAAATTGTTAGCAACTCAAGTAGCTGCAATTTTAGTTTTACCTTCTAGTATATTAGGGGGATATACTTTCCCATTGATGTCAATGCCTAAGGTGTTTCAACAAATAGGAGAGTGTATTCCATATGTTCATTATGCTGAACCGTTAAGAGATTTATGTATGAAACCTATTGATATTAGTTACATTGCAACAGATATGAATTGGTTGGCTAAGTTTGTTGTTTGGATTTGGATAGCTTCAGCTGTAGTATTTTTTACTAAAAAGATTGTAAAAATCTTATGGAACAAATTATCGGAGAAAAAACAACAAGAACAAAATGTAAAGGCGGTGGCTTAGACATGAGTAAAAAAGAAGTCTTGAAGATGATTATAGTTTGGATAAAAAATTCGCTTATGTTAATTGCATTACCTATATTCTTTACATTTGTTTTTGGAAAGGTTTATAGTAACACTTTTGTAGAAGAAATACCTATGGTTGTTCTTGATATGGATAACTCTAGTATGTCTAGAATGATTACAAAGCAATTTAAAGAAAGTCCAGGTTTTCAAATTAAAAACTATGCTAAGTCAGAAGATGAGTTAAAAGAATTGATAACAAGAAAAGAAGCATATGCTGGACTTATAATACCAAAAGATTTTGAGAAAAATGTAAAAGAAATGAATGCTCCTAAAACACTTTTTGTAGTAGATCAGACTAATATTGTTATTGGGAATAATGCTTTTGCATATGGAAGTGAGATATTAAATACACTTAATGCAGGAGTTCAGCTTAATGTTTTACAAGCAAAAGGCATGAAGCCTTATGAAGCGAAAAAAGCGGTTACTTCTATGTCTTTTGTACAACGTGTATTATATGATCCTCAAATAAGTTATATGAAATATTTGATGTTTGGGATAATAGGAATAATGATACAGCAGACTTTTTTAGAAGTACTTGCTCCAAGCTTAATAGAGGACAAGAAAAAAATATCAAATATAAAATTACGTTCTTTGGATAGTTTAAAATATTTAATTAGGATTCTTGGAAGGATTTTAATTGTAACAGCTTTAGCTTTTGTAGGATTTAGCATTTCTTTCTATGCAGCATGTAAATATTTTCATCTGCCTTTGAGAGGAATAATACTATATGATTATGTATTGTTATTAGTGTTTATTTTAGATTTAATTGCAGTAAGTTTTGTGTTTGCTGCAATATTTAAAGAGGTACTTCCATGTGTACAAATTTGTATGTTTTTATCAGTTCCAGCTATTCTTATGTGTGGATATGTTTGGCCAGAGTATATGATGCCAGAAGGTTTGCCTAATATAATTAAGATGATTTGGCCATTAGGATACTTTATTAATCCATTAAGAGATATAAATCTAAAAGGTTCAGGTTTTCAGGTAATATTACCATATCTTCAAGGTGGATTGCATTATGCTGCAGTCTGGCTTCCAATAGGAATTGGATTATACGCACTTAGAATTGCTATTGATAAATGGCTACAAAATAGAAAGTTAAATAAAGAGCAAGAAGCTAAAATAGCAGAGGCTAATGCATAATATTAAGATACACATATTAGAAAAAATTATGTGATTTGTTTTTAGATAGTTAAATATGTATAAAATAATAGATAAATTTTAAAACACTAAGTTAATGCTTAGTGTTTTTATTGTATAAAAACTATTTTTAGAAGCATTATATAAGTACGATACAGAGAATTTGTTTAAGTATTGTTATAATATAAAGTATACTCATCCTTGTGTATCAATGTAAGAAAAATTTATATTTAACGATAAAAATAGAGAATAATAGAGTTAATTTAGTGTAATAATATATATATTGAGTTTTGAAATAGATATTTGTGATAAGATATTCCTTGTCGTCGCGAGAGTGGCGATGAGAAAACAACAAAGTATGAATTTAAGGAATTTGAGAAAATTCAAAAGATTCAAAAAAGTTGTTGACAAAGAAAAGTTCAGGTGATATACTGAATAAGCTGTCGCAAGGCGGCGATAAAAAATTTGGTCTTTGAAAATTAAACAGAAGTAAGGAAACACAGTCAGTCAATAAATTTGAGTAAAGATTAAACTTTTAAATTGAGAGTTTG
>NZ_JAPQES010000017.1 GCF_026735165.1 Clostridium ganghwense
CTGTGTTTCCTTACTTCTGTTTAATTTTCAAAGACCAAATTTTTTATCGCCGCCTTGCGACAGCTTATTCAGTATATCACCTGAACTTTTCTTTGTCAACAACTTTTTTGAATCTTTTGAATTTTCTTAAATCCCTTAAATTCATACTTTGTTGTTTCCTCATCGCCACTCTCGCGACGACAAGGAATATCTTATCATAAATCCTAAACCCCTATACCAAAATATGTTTCACCATATTAGATTATATTATTTTTTTTCTCTTTCTCTTCATTTTTCTACATCATTCTCATGCTGATACACAAGGATGAGTATACTTAATATAATCATCCTGACCTTCAAAAAAATAAGGTTATTGATAACTTATAATTATCAATAACCTTTTACTTTCTATATCAAGTATTAAGTTTTACTATCTATTGAAGCTAAATATATTTAGTTCTGGCGGATTTTTTCCTAGGTGTAAATCTCTTAATAATTGTGCCCCAATTACATTATATATAATACCATTAGAGCCATATCCCATACAAAAATAATAATTTGGTAGATCATCGTATACTCCTATATATGGTAGGCTATCCTTGGTTTCTCCAAACAATCCACTGAACTTATATTCAATTTCAATATCTTTAATATTAGGAAACATATTTCTTAACTTGTCTTCTAAGATTTTATATTTTTCTTTAGCTACAGAATCCTCATTACATAAGTTAGATACTTTGCTTCGTTCTCCTCCCACCTCTAAATCTTCTCCCCCAATCATTACTCTATTATCCCCAGTTATTCTTAAGTAAGTGTACATCTTATTTGTATCCCTTATGATGCACTTATTATACCATCCGTTAAAATCTTTTATAGGCTTTGTCACAAGAGTAAAGCTTCTAGTAAATTTTGCAACATTTTTCTCTACATATTTTCTTGCCTCAAATCCTTGTGCAACTAATATTTTTTTAGCTCTTATTTTAAAACCATTTCTTGTAATCAAAACTTCTCCATCATTTTCTGAATAAGTATTTGTAATTTCCGTATTCTCATAGACAACAGCACCTTTTTTTACTGCGTAATCTATAAGCGCATGACTAAATCTATAAGGATTAATTCCTGCCGCTCCACTTCTTGAATAAATTGCTGCTTTCATAGGAAAAGAAAACTTATCTTTAGCTGTATTTTCATCTAAAAATTCTACATCAAATCCATATTGCTTTCTTAATTCAAATTCCTGTTCTAACATATATATGTCAGCAGTTTTATTTGTATAATATAAACATTGTCCAAGAATAAAATCACACTTGTCATCTAAATTATTTATTATATTCTCAATATCATATACAGCTTTATTACACAATTTAAAAGCCTTCACTGCATTATCTAAACCAACTAATCCTTTAAGCCCAATTAGATTATTATCTATTTCATACTGCAATATAGATGTGGACGCACTTGTACTTCCATATCCAATTATATTTTTTTCCACTACCGCTACCTTAATACCAGCTTCAGCAAAATAATAGGCGCATAAAGCTCCAGTTATACCTCCTCCAACTATTACCACATCATAATTTACATCTTCACTTAAATACGTATACTTATTAGGAATTCTGTTTATATTAGTCCAATATAAATCTCCAGAAACTAAGTTCACATCTCTTCCTCCTCGCTCATAACATTAATTATATACTTGATTATTATTTGTATTTATTAACAAACCTATGCCTACTCTTAAATGAATTTTTGTATTAGAATAATTACTTGTTTTTATTAATCATGGTATAATATATATATAATTGTAAATTTATGAAATAAAAAATAATTAAGTAGGTGAATTATTATGTTTAACTTTGCAAAAAGAAAACAGAATATTATTGAAAATAAACAAGTTAATGTAGAAAATCATAATACATATGAAGAAATCTTTACTATATTTGAAAACTTGAGTTTTGATATCCAGCAATTATTATGGATATCTGAAGATAGTATGAAAACCTTCGAAAAATTAGTTGATATTTCTAAACAAATAGCTACTTATAACCTACAAAACACTTCAAATGTACAAGAAATCAATGCAGGAATTAATGCATTTATGGAAATATCTCAAAAATTAAATAGTGAGATTATACAAGTTGAAAAAGATTCTATAAAGTCATTTGAAATATTGGATAAAAATAGACAAACTCTTTCTAATATCACTAATTACGTAATGGATTTAAATAAAGAGATTCATAATGCTGCTAAGAGTAATACTCAATTTCAACATTCATCGAAAAAAATATATAATTTTGTGGATTATATAAAGAAAATTTCAAGCCAAACTAATTTACTAGCTTTAAATGCCTCAATAGAAGCAGCTCGTGCTGGTGAAGCTGGAAAAGGATTTTCTGTAGTAGCCAATGAAATAAGAAAATTATCTGAAGAAACTGATGGTGCTGTATCAGAAATAGAGCAGATTGTTAAAGAAATTTTATCAGAAGTTGAAACCTCTAATAAAGCTATTGAAAATTCTGTAGCAGAAATTGATAATGTCAAAACAGTATCTATATCTGCGGCTAATGCTATTTCAGACGTTCAAAATATTGTGAAAAATACCAAAGACTCTATGAACAGCTTAAAAGATATTTCTAATACTCAAATGACAACATCAAATGAAATACAAAGTTCTTTAAACATGGTAGCAGTTGCTGTAGAAGAAACCAATAATGTAACAGAAGACTCTATTAAAATGATAGATATTCAAGAAGATAAAAACAGAGATGTATTAAAATTCTGCTCAGAACTAGCAAGTATGGCAGATAAAATTCAAAGTCATTCTGTTAAATTAAAAAAGGATAATGAAATAATATTTGGTATAAATCCTTTTACATCCCCTGAAAATATAAAAAAAATGTACATGCCTGTTTTAGAAAAAGTCTGTACTGATATAGGGTATAAAGCTAGAACTATTATTGTTAAAAGTTATGATGAATTGAGTAGAGGTATTCAAAGTGGAATAATTGATATAGGTTGGTTTTCTCCTTTTGCATATGTAACTGCTAATAAAAAATTAGGAATAATTCCTATAGTAACGCCTAAAGTTCATGGAAAAGCTACATATAATGGTTTTATAATTACAAATAAAAATAATGATATAACAAATATACAAGACTTGATAAATAAAAATTTTGGTTATGTAGATGCCAATAGTGCTTCAGGTTATCTTTATGCACGACACATATTTGAACAAAATGGTTTAAATCCAGATACTATATTTAATAAAGTATCCTTTATGGGAAGTCACGATAATGTTATAAAAGGAGTGTTATCAGGAGAAATTGATGGTGGAGCAACATATAATGAAGCTTTTGATAACGCCTCTAAGCTAGGTATTGATATTAGCCAATTAAATATCGTTGCTAAAACTGAAGATATTCCTAAAGATGCTCTAGCTACAAGTCCTAATTTTGATAAAGCTCTCTATGATAAATTAAAGGCAGCTTTCTTAGCATTTAAAAATAATAATAATTTAACTTCTCCTATAACTGGATTTATTGAAGCTACTGATGAAAGATATAATATTATTAGACAATTAGATAAATAAACTATAATGCTTCCTGAATAGGAAGCATTATTTTTACAAAAAAAATAAAAAAGCACTAAGCCTTTGCTTAGTGCTTTAAACTTACCCGGCAGCAACCTACTCTTCCACACCGTCTCCAGTGCAGTACCATCGGCGCTTTGAAGCTTAACCTTCGTGTTCGGTATGGGAACGGGTGTTACCTTCAAGCCATAACCACCAGATTGAAAGAATTTGTTCTCTCAAAATTGCACAGTGAATTTAATTATTTGATCAAGCCCTCGACCTATTAGTATTGGTCAGCTGAATGCATTACTGCACTTACACCTCCAACCTATCAACCTGGTAGTCTTCCA
>NZ_JAPQES010000018.1 GCF_026735165.1 Clostridium ganghwense
TACTGCACTGGAGACGGTGTGGAAGAGTAGGTCGCCGCCGGGTAATATGATTCACTAGCTCAGTCGGTAGAGCACTTGACTTTTAATCAAGTTGTCCGGGGTTCGATTCCCCGGTGGATCACCAAAACGCATCTTACATAAAGATGCGTTTTTTTATTTATTTAAATATTAAATAACAAAAATATATAATAAACAAAAATATTTATGTATACTTCCTATCATATTTTTCTTTTGAAATATCTTTCAAAATGTATTTCCATAAATTTATCTTTCGATTATTTATACAATATAATATATCTTAAATACGTATTATATAATTTTTTATAGAAGTTTTTATGCTTGAGTTAAATAGATTTATGTACAGTGTAGGTTAATATTAAACTATATCATAATATTTTCTATTATTTTATAATTTTATATCATAGTTTAGTATAGTGTAAGTTATATAATAAACCTATGATAATTTGGGAGTGATTTAAATTAAGTATGATGTAATAATAGTTGGAGCTGGTATAGCTGGAATCTTTGCAGCATATGAACTAAATAAAATTAATCCTAGTTCTAATATATTAATTATTGAAAAAGGAAAAGAAATTAAAAAGAGAGTTTGTCCTATTAAAGAACAGAGTATAGAAAAATGCAATAATTGCCGTATTTGTCATATTAAATGTGGCTGGGGTGGTGTTGGGAAATGTGAAGGAAAGTATAATTATACCAATAATTTTGGAGGAGATTTATATAAATATATAGGTCATAAAAAAGCTTTAGAACTTATGAACTATGTAGATAAGATCAACTGTAATTTTGGGGATAGATTGGCTAATACTTATTCTACTTATAATAAGGAACTAGAAGTAAAAGCAGAGGAATATGGATTAAAGTTATTACATACAAAGGTTAGACATTTAGGAACTTTAAAAACAGAAGAAATTCTTTTAAATATGTATAATTATCTAAAGGATAAAGTAGAGATAATATTTGATACAGAAGTTATAAATATAATTTCCAAGGGAAAAGAAAATGATAGTTTTACAGTAGAGACCCAAAATAGAACTTATTATTCGAATAAACTAATTTTAGCCACGGGTATATCAAGTTCTAATTGGACTAAAGAACAATGCACTTCTTTGGATATTAAAGTAAGAGAACAAGGAGCGGCTATAGGGTTAAGACTAGAGGTACCAGCTAGTATATTTAAGAAAGTTATAGATAGTACATATGAGGCTAAGTTTTCATATAGAACGGAGAAAACTAAGGATTTTATAATTACATATTGTATGAACCCTTGGGGTAGAGTAATTACTAAGCATACTAATGGTATGATTATGGTGGATGGACAAAATTATTTAGAAAGCAATGAACCTACTAATAATATAAATTTTACTTTATTTGTTTCAGATTATTTTAAATCAGAAGATAATATTATTTATAGTAAAGAATTTGCAGATTCAGTTATAAAGGTTGTTAATTCTACAGGGGGAGGAGTTTTAGTTCAAAGATTTGGAGATATGATAAAAGGCAAAGTTACAAGTTATAATGAGATAAATAATAATACAACTAAACCAACCTTAGATGCAACTCCTTTTGATTTGAATTTAGTAATTCCTAAAAGATTATTAAATGATATTATTGAAATGATTTATGTTTTAGATAAGATGGTAAAAGGTATAGCTGATGAGAATACTTTAGTATATGCAGCAGAAACAAAATATTATAATCCATTAGTCCAAGTTAATGAAAACTTAGAAACAAAGGTTAAGGATTTATATATGGCTGGTGATTGTTCTGGTATTACACACTCTCTATCACAAGCAGCTGCTAGTGGAATTTATGTAGGTAAAAATATTGGAATTAATGGATAAAAAGTTTTGTTTGTAAATACATTTTTATGTTATGATAGAGTGTAAGCTTTTAAGCTTTCAAATAAAACACAAAGGAGTTTAATTATGGAAAACAATGTTTTAGCTAGTGTTAATGGAAAACAAATAACAGAAAAAGATTTAGAATTAGCAACTGCAAGATTTCCTCAAGACAGAAGAAGCTTTTTAGCTACTGAAGAAGGAAAAAAACAATTAGTAGAGCAATTAGTTGCTTTTGAATTATTCCATAACTATGGAAAAGATAGTGGTATAGAAGAATCAGAAATTTACAAAGAAAGATTAGAAATTGTAAAAAAAGAAATAATAACTCAATTAGCTATAGAAAATGCAATAAAAACAGTTCAATTAGAAGATAAAGAAGTAGAAGATTACTATAATGCTAATAAAGAAATGTTTAAAGCACCAGAAATGGTATCAGCTAGACATATTCTTGTAGAGACAGAAGAATTAGCAAAAGAAGTTGAAGATAAAATAAAAGGCGGAATGTCTTTTGAAGATGCTGCTGCAGAATATTCAACTTGTCCTTCAAAAGCTCAAGGTGGAAGCTTAGGTCAATTCGGAAGAGGACAAATGGTTCCAGAATTTGAAGAAGCTGCGTTCACATTAGAAATAGGAACAGTAAGTGAACCTGTTAAAACTCAATTTGGATATCACTTAATAGAAGTTCAAAGCAAGAAGGAAGCAGACCAAAAACCTTTTGAAGAAGTTAAAGATATGTTAAAAGCTCAACTTCTTCAAGAAAGACAAAATCACAAATATATGACTTTTGTAGAAGAATTAAAGGGAAAATATCCAACAGAAATTAAATAACATATAAATAAAAGGGCTGAGTGTATATTAGTACACTCAGCTTTTTCATTTAAGATGTAAAAAAAATGGGGAGATTCAAGGGTTTTAGTGAATCTTGCTTATATACTTCTCCGGGCGTATCAAAATGAGAATGATGTAGAAAAATCAAGTTAAATATAGAGAGAAGAACATAATTTAATTAAATAGAGTATGTTTGATGTAATTAGTTTAAGATTTATGATAAGATATTCCTTGTCGTCACGAGAGTGGTGATGAGGCAACAACAAAGTATGAATTAAGATAATTTGAGAAAATTAAAAAAATTCAAAAAAGTTGTTGACAAAGAAAAGTTCAGGTGATATACTAAGTAAGCTGTCGCAAGGCGGCGAGGAAGAAATTGGTCTTTGAAAATTAAACAGAAGTAAGGAAACACAGTCAGTCAATAAATTTGAGTAAAGATTAAACTTTTAAATTGAGAGTTTGATCCTGGCTCAGGACGAACGCTGGCGGCGTGCCTA
>NZ_JAPQES010000019.1 GCF_026735165.1 Clostridium ganghwense
TAATTTAGATGTGCTGATTAAAAGATCAAGCTACAAAGGGCGCACGGTGAATGCCCTGGCACTAGGAGCCGATGAAGGACGTGACAAGCTGCGATAAGCTTCGCGTAGGCGCACATAGCCTGTGATGCGAAGATTTCCGAATGGGGAAACCCGCATGATTAACATCATGCACTGTATACTGAATACATAGGTATATAGAGGTACACTCTGGGAACTGAAACATCTAAGTACCAGAAGGAAGAGAAAGAAAAATCGATTTCCTGAGTAGCGGCGAGCGAAACGGAAAGAGCCCAAACCAGAAACTTTGTTTCTGGGGTTGCGGATAGAACATAACGCTTTGATTTCTTTAGCTGAATAGAACTGGAAAGTTCAGTCATAGAAGGTAAAAACCCTGTAGGTGAAAAAGAAAGAAAAGTAGTTCTACTCCAGAGTACCACGAGACACGAGAAACCTTGTGGGAAGCTGGGAGGACCATCTCCCAAGGCTAAATACTACCTAGTGACCGATAGTGAAGCAGTACCGTGAGGGAAAGGTGAAAAGAACCCCGGGAGGGGAGTGAAATAGAATCTGAAACCGTGTGCCTACAAACGGTCGGAGCACATTAAAGTGTGACGGCGTGCTTTTTGTAGAACGAGCCAACGAGTTACGATATATAGCGAGGTTAAGCACTTAAGGTGTGGAGCCGAAGGGAAACCGAGTCTGAATAGGGCAACTAGTTGTATATCGTAGACCCGAAACCGAGTGACCTATCCATGGCCAGGATGAAGCGAAAGTAAAATTTCGTGGAGGTCCGAACCACGTTGGTGTTGAAAAACCATGGGATGAGCTGTGGATAGCGGAGAAATTCCAATCGAACTCGGAGATAGCTGGTTCTCCTCGAAATAGCTTTAGGGCTAGCGTCGGGAAATTGAGTAATGGAGGTAGAGCACTGAATGAGCTAGGGGGCATAGCGCTTACCGAACTCTATCAAACTCCGAATGCCATATACTTGTACCCCGGCAGTCAGACTACGAGTGATAAGACCCGTGGTCAAAAGGGAAACAGCCCAGACCATCAGCTAAGGTCCCAAAGTGTAAGTTAAGTGGGAAAGGATGTGGGATTTCTAAGACAACTAGGATGTTGGCTTAGAAGCAGCCACTCATTCAAAGAGTGCGTAATAGCTCACTAGTCGAGAGATCCTGCGCCGAAGATGTAACGGGGCTAAAACTTACCACCGAAGCTATGGATGTGTACTACGTACACGTGGTAGAGGAGCTTTCTGCACAGGTTGAAGCTGTACCGTAAGGAGCGGTGGACAGTGCAGAAGTGAGAATGTTGGCATAAGTAGCGAGAAACAGGTGAGAATCCTGTTGGCCGAATATCTAAGGTTTCCTGGGGAAGGCTCGTCCTCCCAGGGTTAGTCGGGACCTAAGCCGAGGCCGAAAGGCGTAGGCGATGGACAACTGGTTGATATTCCAGTACCACCAACATGCGTTTGACAGATGGGATGACGCAGGAGGATAGGGTGTGCGCACTATTGGATGTGCGTTCAAGCACTTAGGAGGGTTGAACAGGCAAATCCGTTCAATCATAACTCTGAGGTGTGATGAGGAGCGAAATTAAGTAGCGAAGTACCTGATTCCACGCTGCCAAGAAAAGTCTCTATGGAGTATGTTGGTGCCCGTACCGCAAACCGACACAGGTAGATGAGGAGAGAATCCTAAGGCCGGCGGAAGAATTACTGCTAAGGAACTCGGCAAATTGACCCCGTAACTTAGGGAGAAGGGGTGCCTACGAGAGTAGGCCGCAGTGAACAGGCCCAAGCAACTGTTTATCAAAAACACAGGTCTCTGCTAAAGCGTAAGCTGATGTATAGGGGCTGACGCCTGCCCGGTGCTGGAAGGTTAAGGGGAATGGTTAGTCTTCGGGCGAAGCCATGAACTTAAGCCCCAGTAAACGGCGGCCGTAACTATAACGGTCCTAAGGTAGCGAAATTCCTTGTCGGGTAAGTTCCGACCCGCACGAATGGCGTAATGATTTGGGCACTGTCTCGGCAGTAAATCCGGTGAAATTGAAGTGTGAGTGAAGATGCTCACTACCCGCGGTTGGACGGAAAGACCCCGTAGAGCTTTACTGTAGCTTAGCATTGAATTTCGGTATTGTCTGTACAGGATAGGTGGGAGACTTAGAAATAGGGGCGTCAGCTTCTATGGAGTCGTCCTTGGGATACCACCCTGACAGTATTGGAATTCTAACTGGCGGCCATGAATCTGGTCACAGGACATTGCTAGGTGGGCAGTTTGACTGGGGCGGTCGCCTCCTAAAAGGTAACGGAGGCGCCCAAAGGTTCCCTCAGCGCGGTCGGAAATCGCGCGAAGAGTGTAAAGGCATAAGGGAGCCTGACTGCGAGACATACAGGTCGAGCAGGGACGAAAGTCGGGCTTAGTGATCCGGTGGTTCTGAATGGAAGGGCCATCGCTCAACGGATAAAAGCTACCTCGGGGATAACAGGCTGATCTCCCCCAAGAGTCCACATCGACGGGGAGGTTTGGCACCTCGATGTCGGCTCGTCGCATCCTGGGGCTGTAGTCGGTCCCAAGGGTTGGGCTGTTCGCCCATTAAAGCGGCACGCGAGCTGGGTTCAGAACGTCGTGAGACAGTTCGGTCCCTATCCGCCGTGGGCGCAGGAAATTTGAGAGGAGCTGTCCTTAGTACGAGAGGACCGGGATGGACCAACCTCTGGTGCACCAGTTGTCACGCCAGTGGCACAGCTGGGTAGCTATGTTGGGAAGGGATAAACGCTGAAAGCATCTAAGCGTGAAGCCCACCTCAAGATTAGATTTCCCATAGCGTTAAGCTAGTAAGACCCCTGGAAGACTACCAGGTTGATAGGTTGGAGGTGTAAGTGCAGTAATGCATTCAGCTGACCAATACTAATAGGTCGAGGGCTTGATCAA
>NZ_JAPQES010000002.1:0-127646 GCF_026735165.1 Clostridium ganghwense
ATGTGTTAGGCACGCCGCCAGCGTTCGTCCTGAGCCAGGATCAAACTCTCAATTTAAAAGTTTAATCTTTACTCAAATTTATTGACTGACTGTGTTTCCTTACTTCTGTTTAATTTTCAAAGACCAATTTCTTTCTCGCCGCCTTGCGACAGCTCACTTAGTATATCATCTCAACTTGTCCTTGTCAACAACTTTTTTGAATTTTTTAAAATTCATATTTCGTTGTTAATCTGCCGCCCTCTTGTGGCGACGAAGAATATCTTATCATAAATCCCAACCCAATTATGCTTAATAAATCGAATCTGATTAAATTATCTTTTGCTTTCTACGTATTTTTTGATTTTTCTATATTATTATTATAGTGATACACCTGGGAAGGTATATAAGGAAATTCAACTCAACAACCACCTCATTAAAGTAATTGGGTTGATTTACGTGCTCAAAATCCAAATACATCTGAAATAATTAACTATATTATAGATAAATTGTTAATATAGTTATATAAACCCCTTCCTTGGTTAACGATATATTTATGGAAATTTAAAACAAAAGTCATTTCATTTATAAAATACGAAGCAATAGTCTTTAACAACATTATTAATAGATCATCTACAATATAATTAAATAAATTAGCCTATATCTTTTATTACTAAATAAAATAAGATATAGGCTTTGTATTTTGGATAAAAAACTATCTACATACTTTCTATTAAGATTCTTTTGTTTTACAGTTTATTTAGTTGATGATTTTCCTATGTTATCTTTAAAAGTTATAAAATTATTAAACATACCTAAAACCTTGTCTTCAAGTTTTCATATAACTTATAGAATTGTTTGTGAAATTACAAATATTATAGACTAGCCCTTTATTTTACACCAACTGCTGCCCTAATATTCCATTCAAATTCAATTTATCAATTCTAGATTTAATCACTTCTATGTCAATTGTATATAATCCTTGTTCTTGCATTCTCTTGAAATATTCTGCTCCTGCAAAAGTATATCTGTTACGTCTTCCTTCTGCTGTCATCATTTTATAATTTGCATAAGCTATAATATCTCCTATGGCTGTACTTCTTGGAAGAATTAGCATTGGCATACCAAGTGTATATCTCACTGCATTGTGTCCTGCTAATGAACCAGTACAAATAGCTTCAGTATGACCTACAAACAACCCCGCTTTCTCTCCTGCACAGAATAAATTATCTATTCCTTTAACTTTCATATCATCAGTTCTTGGAGCTACTGAAAGATATCTTATCGAATTTCCTTTTCCTCCTGCATATGGATCAATATATTTTGCTGATTCAAATCCTTTTATTTTTCTTAATTTGTCTAATGGATAATATGTTGTCATTAACTTAACATGTCCTGTGTCTAAAAGAATTAAATTCTCTGCAAATTCTTTTAAAGCGTATTGCTGACAAACCTTAACTTTTAGCTTATCTAGGTTTACATCTTCTGGTGGAACTTTTGCTATATATACTCCTTTTTCTTCTAATTCTTTAATTATTCCAGGATCTAAACTCTCTTTACAAAGCTTACAAGAACCACTGAAAGCTCCAAATACATCTACTTCTCTTTCACCCTGCAAATCATCTACTCCTGCTCTAGCACTTATACTAACTCTTGGTCCAAAGGCTGGACATCTAAGAGTGCACATAGAACATCCATTTCCATAGCGCAAGCAATTACCCATAGGACCTGTTGATCCTGTAGTTTCAATAAATACATCTCCATCTACATAAGTACCATCTGATAAATAAATACCTTTTATTTTGCTATCTTCCTTTTCTACATCCACAATCCTAGTTATGAAATTTAATTCTATACCAACTGATTTTAAATAATTTCTAACTTCAGGTTCTATTTTATTTACATCATAAAGCCATGCATGTTTATGCCCTGGGAAATCCATATTTTTATGTCTGCTATTTTTATCAGTTAAATTTATTAAATCTCCACTACCAAGAGCTATTAACTCTTCTGAAGCAGTAAATCTTCCGTTATTTCTCATTATCCCGCCAACATTGCCAAGTCCTAAAAGCATATCTGTTTTTTCATAAAGACTTACTTGTGCGCCAGCTTTCTTAGCTGTAATTGCTGCAGCACAACCAGCCCATCCGCCGCCTATTACAATAACCTTCATATTAATCTTCTCCCTTCAAAGATATATTTAGGATCTGTTTGCAGCTTGCAAAGTCTTTTTACTCTATGCCCTTTAAACCTTGCCGTACATGCACCACATACCCCTTCGCCACAGCACATTTTAGCATTGTTGCAGCAAGAGTAACTTACACAATCATCAAGGTATTTCATAACCTTATAAATTAAAATATCTGCTCCAGCACAATGTACTAGATTAATATTTTCTTCCTTTAGTAATTTAGATAATATGTTCTTCAAGTCTTCTGTTATTTCTCCATTTGAAAAAGTATTACATTCAATTACATTTGCACTGCATATATCCAAATATTTTTTGATAAATATTTCATTATAATTTGCCTTATCAATAATTGCTGTAATTTTATTTCCATTAGAATATAATTTTTTCATAACTGGTATCATCGGGGCTTGACCTATCCCCCTAGCAATTATAATTGAATGTGCATCTTTACTGTTATAAACATGTTTTATTCCAAATACACCATTCCAAAAAGGTCCTTTAACTAAGATATCTTCATCCTCTTTTAATTCATCAATTTTTTTAGTTTTAGTACCTTTTATTTCTAAAGCAATTTTTATAGTATTTTCTTGTAAATCTACATCCATAATAGAAAGTGGTGCATCATAAAATTTATCAGTACATGGATTTCTCAAAAACACAAAACTTCCCGGACGTACTAATTCTTGTGCAAGTTTATGTGTTGTACGTATCGTAAGTATTATTAAGTCATTATCTGCTGTTTCTTTTTTTACTATTTTACATTTATAATTTTTTCTTCCTTCTTTTGCTTTCATCCCATTCCAAACATATTCTTGATATACACAAGTTCCTTTCCACTTCACACAATCACAAAAAGTTTTGCCGCAAAGTTGAGAGCATAACAGGCAATCTCCTGTTTCAGCTAAATGGCAAGGACAATACTCAGTTGCACAATCAATACAATCTATTATTTCATACTTCATTTTTGGCCCTCCCTTAACCACTATACTATTAAAATATTTTAATAGTGCATATTTTGTTACATACATAACAACAAAAAATTAAAAGACAAGAAGTCTTGTTTCATTAACTTCTTGTCTTTTATAAAATATACTGTATAATCGTTTACAGCATCTATTCAATTTTATCTCGTAACGATACATATAAAATTAATATTTATATGTTAAAAATTCCTTTCAATAACAGAGTCTCTATGTATTATCTCTGTCTCTACAATTTTTTTCCTATCATTAAACTTACCTTTACCATTTATCTTCTTTAAAAGCAATTCAGCCGCATAAAAACCAAGATTGTATATATTAATATCTATGGAAGTTAGCGGTGGTGCAGTAAGTTGAGAAATATAGAAATTATTAAAGCTTATAATTGATATATCTTCTGGGATTTTCACATTCATTTCACTAGCTGCCTTAATAGCTCCTAATGCCATTATATCGTCAGTAATTAATACTGATGTAGGAGGATTTTTAGCACTTAATATTTTCTTCATGCCCTCATATCCACCCTTTTCTATGAATTCACTTGAAATCACCATATTTTCGTCTATATCAATAGAATTTTCTATAAGTGCCTTTTTATATCCCTCATATCTATCTACGGAAACCAGCAGGTTCATAGAACCATTAATAAGCCCGATTCGCCTATGTCCTTGATTAATTAGATATATCATAGCGTCATAAGCAGCCTTAACATTATCATTATCTACATAAATAATATCTGAATCATCCACTGGACGTCCTATTACTGAAAATGAAATATTCATTTTCCTAAGTTCTGCAAGTATTGGATCATCAACACTTGTATACATTAAAATTATACCATCAACCATTCTTCCTCTTACAAGGGAATGCATAGAAACAATTTGCTCTTCCTTTGTTTCACCACCAGTTAAAAGGATATTATACTTCCTATTATATAAGGCTTTAGTAATTCCTCTTAAGGCTTCTGGAAAAAAAGGGTTTAACAAGGATTTTTCAGCAGAATTAGGCATTATAATTCCTATAGTCTTTGTTGCCTTGGATACAAGACTTCTTGCAATAGCGTTGGGATGATATGACATATCTTTCATTATTTTCCTTACTTTTTCTTTAGTAGCATCACTAATTCTCGAATCATCTGAGATAACTCTTGATACAGTTGACGGTGCTACCCCCGCTTTTTTTGCAATTTCTTTTATCGTTACCATTTTGACACCCACTCATTTCTAAATATTATAACACCTAATTATATCATCATTTTTTATTTTATATAGAGTTTTTCATAATATTCTTCTATCATTCTATTCATAGAAAAATATTCTCGTGTACTTTTAATACTTGTTTTCATCATTTCTATCCATTTTTCTTTGTTTTCATAATAAGTAGGTATTACTTCGTTTAAAATCACATCATATAATGCATCACAATCGTGTTTATCTAATTCTTCAACATTATCGCTTTCAAATCCATCTCCAAACTGCCATCCATTTATCTTATGCTGGCAAGCTTCTGGCCACCACCCATCTAAGATTGAACAATTTAGTACTCCGTTCATAGCCGCTTTCATTCCAGATGTACCACTAGCTTCTAAAGGTCTTCTTGGATTATTTAGCCATATATCTGCTCCTCTTGTAAGAGCTCTTCCAATATTCATATCATAGTTTTGTAAGAATACAACACTATTGGGATATTCTTTTGTCATTTTTTCTAACTTTCCAACTATCTTCTTTCCAGTATCATCTAATGGATGTCCTTTGCCTGAAAATACAATTTGTACTTTTCCACTCTTAAGAAGTGGAGCAATTATTTCTTCTTTAGTAAAAATTAAATCACTTCTTTTATATGGTGCTGCTCTTCTTGAAAAACCTATAAGTAGTTTATCAGAATCTAATTTCACACCATTTTTTTCTTCAACAAAAGCAATAAGTTCTTTCTTATTTTCCATATGAGCCTTCCATATGTCTCCATCTATCTCATAAGCTTTAGTTACTCTTTCATCAACCCATGTAGGTACGTGAATTGCATTTGTTATTCCAATTATTTCACTTCTTCCAGAAGTAGTCTTCCACATCTTATTAGCAGTCTCTGCATGAAGCTGTGCTACTGCATTAGATTTTCTTGAAAGTCTTAAAGCAGCAACAGTCATATTAAACGGTTCTCCACCTATTCTTACCATTTGTTCTCTGTTTAATCCATTAAAGGCTCCCATATAGCCTAACGCATCTATTGTATGAGATTCATTTCCTTGTATAATAGGTGTATGAGTTGTAAAAACAACTTCTTCTCGAGTTTGTCTCCAAGCTTCTTCAAAACTATAACCGGATTGCATTTTCTCTTTTATGAGTTCCAAAGCTGCAAGAACAGCATGACCTTCATTAAAATGATATACATCTATATTCAAGCCAAGTTCTCTTAACAGTTTTACTCCACCTATTCCTAGAACTATTTCTTGGGCTATTCTTTCTTCTTTAAACCATCCATATAATTGCCCAGTTATCCATCTATCTTCACCATTATTTTCAGGTATATCTGTATCTAAAAGATATATAGGATTATTTCTAAATTTTTCAATTTTCCAAACCTTACAAACTACATCTCTATTTCTTATCTTAACGGTTACCTTTATTCCTGTATCTTCTAAAAAATCATAAGTATAGTTGTGATATGAATCGTATGGCGTTCCATCATCTCCTATGCATTGGTCACTATATCCCTGTTTCCACTTTATACCTATACCTATTAATGGCACATTTAAGTCCTTAGCAGCTTTTAAATAATCACCTGCAAGTATTCCAAGACCACCTGCATACATTTTAAAATTTGATTCTAAACCATACTCCATGCAGAAATATGCAACTAAGGGTAACTTCTTATTATCTAGCATATAAAACTCCTCCTTAAATATTAAGAATACTCTTATATTCAGTTATAAAGTTCTAAACTAATTTCCGTAAATTTAGCTTTCTTCATTTGAAATGCAAACGTTTGCTTAATTTATAAAATAAGTATATCACAAATTTTCAATATTGTCATAATATTTCAAAACATTTTGTGATATACTTATTTTCCTACTTAAATTATATCTAGCATAGCTGCACCAATAATTCCTGCATCATTCCCTAAAGTTGCCTTTTCCATTTTGCATAAAGGAATTTCTTTGTAAAGCTTATATTTATTAATTTCATCTATTAATTTATCTTCAAAAAAGTCCCAAGCTGCAGATACTCCTCCTCCAATTGATATTAAATCCACATCCATTATGCTTAACAAATTATTTATTCCTATAGCTAAATATTTTACAAATCTATCTATAACAAGATTTGCTACTTTATCTCCTTCTTTTGCACAATCAAAAACTACTTTAGCATCTATCTTATTTACCTCTTCATTTACAAGCTCCATTATTCTACTATTCATTCCTTCATTAATGAGTTTTTGAGCATATTTTATTATTGCTGTTGCTGAAGCAAAAGTTTCAAAGCACCCATTATTTCCACAGGAACAATTATAAAAATTCTCTCCTAAAGTCATATGTCCAATTTCAAAAGCAATACCATTCTTCCCTCTATATATTTTACCATCTAACAGTAATCCTCCACCAACGCCAGTACCTAATGTAACCATAAAGGAATTTTTATGATTTTTCATACTGCCAGCTAAATATTCACCTCCAGCAGCTGCATTGGCATCATTTTCAATTAAAATATTAATATTTATATCTTTTTCAAACACATTATTTAATTCAGTTTTAAGTATTTCTCTAAGCTTTATATTTTTCCAATATAAATTTACACACTCTTTAACTATTCCATTTTCATAGTCAACAAGTCCTGGTACTCCTATACCTATTAATTCAATATCATCTATAACTAATTTATTTTTTTCTAATAAGTTTTTAATTAAACTCACCATATCTTTTATTATACTTTCAGCACCATTTTCACAATTGGTTTTTGTACTCATCTTACAAATAAGCTTTGCTTCACTATCTACAAGTCCTGCAGCTATATTTGTTCCTCCTAAGTCAATTCCTATATGCATTTATATTACCCTCTTTCTTATATTTTTCACTCTATATTTATAAAATAGATTTTTACAAAAGCCATAACAATCTGCAATCGTTTGCCTTAAATGCAAAATTTTCTTAGTATTTTCTTTATTATAACATTATCTTTTAATTCTTACATCATTTAATTTGATTTGAATTATTTTTTGTATATTTTGCACATATATGTATCAATGAATTTTTATATTTTAAGTCAAATTGTACATTGAATTTAGCTGTATACGTTATAATATATTAATAAATATTTTTCAGTTAAAGCATAGAAGAATGTTGCTACGCAACATTCTTCTTTCTTCTAGTTTGCATTTTTATACTTGCACAACACAGCCTTAATAGCATTGTAGTCTACATCATCTGGTAGAAGTTCCTTAATAGGTTTCAATCTCTCACAACCTACTTCTTTAATTTTTTCTAGTATAAGTTCTTCATATTTTTTAGGAATGAAAATGTTCCAATCTATTTCAAGCCCTTCCAATCCACATCTCATTATGTGCTCTTTAACTGTATCTCTTTTAATTCCTCTATGCTGTACTATTTCTTCTAAGGATTTACCTTCCTTCAACATATTATATGTGCTTACATGGCTTGGAATCTTTTTTTCTTTATCTACAGCTGCTTCTTCAACAACTTTATCTTCAATATTTCTTACTTTGTGTTCATTATTATAGTGAATTAATACCTGTAAAAATTCTTCACCATATTTTTCAAATTTCTTTTCTCCTACCCCTTTAATATTTAACATTTCTTCTCTATTTAAAGGTACTATCTCACTCATTTCTTTAAGAGAGCTATCTGCAAATACAATATATGGAGGAACAGCTTCTCTTTGAGCAATTATTTTTCTTACTTCTCGAAGCTTATCGAATAATGAGTTATCAACCTTAACCTTTTCTTTTCTCTTATATACTTTTTGCATAACTTTTTGTTTGTTTTTCAGTACTTCAACTGCTTTATTTCTTAACTTTACCACTGCAAACTCTTCTTCTGTAAGAGTTAAGTATTCTTCTGCAATTAAAGTATTTATCAAATCTTTTATTCCTTTTATAGTATAATTTTTCATTATTCCATAGGTTGATAATTTATCAAACTCTAAATTCAATACCTTTTGATTTTTAGAACCTCTCAATACCTCAGCTGCCATAGTAACTCCATATTTTTCTTTCATTCTATATATACAAGAAAATATCTTTTGAGCATCTATAGTTATATCTACAATTTCACCATCATTTTTACAGCTCCCACAATTATCACATTTATCTTGAACATTTCGTTCTCCAAAATACTCTAAAATATATTTTCTCAAGCACCTAGTAGTATGACAGTAATCTACCATAGCCTGGAGTTTTCTATATTCATTTATTTTTCTCTCTTCTGTAAAAACAGTTTGTTCTATAAAAAACTTTTGAAGCATAGTATCCCGTGGTCCAAATAACAATATACATTCTCCACTTTCACCATCTCTACCAGCTCTTCCTGCTTCTTGATAGTAAGCTTCAATATTTTTGGGCATATTATAATGTATAACAAATCTAACATTAGATTTATCTATACCCATACCAAATGCATTTGTTGCTACCATTATTTTTATATCATCATATAAGAATTGTTCCTGACTTTCCTGTCTTTCATTATCACTCATCCCTGCATGATATCTACCTACAGAATATCCTTTTTTCTGAAGTCTAATATAAACATTGTCTACTTCTTTTCTTGTTGCTGCATAAATTATTCCTGATTTATCCTTATTATCCTCTAAATATTTTAAAATAAAATCATTTTTATTTTCATTTTTTATTACAGAAAAAGAAAGATTTTGTCTATCAAATCCCGTTATAAAAGTATTTGGTTCTTTTAAACCTAATATTTTTACAACATCCTCCTTAACTTCAACTGTTGCTGTTGCTGTAAAGGCTGATACTACTGGTCTTGGATGAAATCTTTCTAGAAAAGGAGCTATTGCTCTATAACTTAGTCTAAAATCATGCCCCCATTGTGAAGCACAATGAGCTTCATCTATAGCAATTTGTGAAACATTTAAGGTTTGTAAAAGCCTATAAAAGGATTCTACATCTAACCTTTCTGGAGCAACATATAAAAGCTTTAGTTCTCCCTGAGCAGCTCTATATATTGTATCTTTTACTTCATTTATACTTTGCGTACTATTAATAACCCCTGCTGATATTCCAAGGCTATTTAGAGAATCTACCTGATCCTTCATGAGTGAAATAAGTGGAGATATTACTAAGGTAAGTCCTTCTAACATCACAGCTGGTATCTGATAGCAAAGAGACTTTCCACCACCTGTAGGCATTATAGCAAAAGTATCTTTTCCTTCTAATATACTATCAATAATTTCTTTTTGCCCTTTTCTAAATTCTGTATATCCATAATATTTTTTTAGTATTTCTCGTGCATTTTCCTGCATTTTTTCCTCCTAACAAATTAAAACACTTTGATATATTTAATTATATACACTATTTTCAAAATTAAACTATTTGTCGTACTTAAGATTGCAAATAGATTTTACAAAAGATTCTAGTTACTCCATAAACCTTTGATAACAAATTTATAAACTCATATAATCACTTTTTTATTATAAAACAGGTGAACATAAAAATAAATGCTTCTCTTTAAATAAGCAGAAGCATTTATCTTATAATAATCCCTATATAAATAATATTTCTAAAGATTTTAACTCATCAATTTTAACTTCTTTATCTAATATTTTAATAGTTTTTCCACTAACTTTTTTTGAACTCATTAAAAACTTAATTAACTTTAAATAATTAATACTTGATATGACATTTTTAGTATCATTTTCATTCAATACTTCTTTTTTACCATTTTTGTAATTAAGTCCCAATCTCATTCTTATACCTCCATAATATTGTTACATATAAATTATATTCACTATCTATACCAAAATATGTTATAAATCTATATAATATAAATACATACTTTATTTATGCTATAATGAAAAATAAAAAGGGGTGTAAAATGGTATATTATCTTGTAGGATTGTTAGATAAAACTTCATATAAATATATTGAAAAAATTCAAAAAGATCTATCTGATAAATTTAATCTTTATACTGAGTTACCTGTACTACATGTAACTTTAGAAGTTATTAACGAACCTGATATTGAAAAACTTACATTTTGGTTAGATAACTTACTTAAAAAGTATTCTAAATTTACCATTAATATAAACGGAGTTATTTGTTTTGATCCTCCTTTTAAATCTGTAAATTTAAAGGTTGAAAAAGATATACACATAATGAATCTTATCGAAAATATAAACTCTGTTTTAAAAGCTGAAGGATTTAAGGTTAGGGAAAACATTGATGATTGGGATTTGCATATATCCCTTGCAAATTCTTATTTTTCTAAACGTGATTGGTCTGCAGAAGAATTTCAAGCTGCTTGCCTTTTGACTAAAAAAAAATACTTCAAAAAACAATCTAAAATAACTGAAATTCAGCTGTGGAAACCAATAAATGATAAAAATTCTATGGTTGTAAAAAGTTTTACTCTTAAGAATTCCACTGAAAAATAGGTAAAATCTTTTACTAATTTAATTATAAGAATATTTACTTCTACAGATAAAGAGATAGAAAGACTAAATTAACTTTCTATCTCTTTATCTATGATAAAATATATTCTTATTTTTCTTTAGATTTCAAAATTTTTTCTAATATATTTTTAAATTTAGAAGAAGCATTCATCTGTACATCCTTTTCACATTTTAATCCCTTACTAAAAATCATTTCTCCATTTTTGTAAATCGAAACTTTTGCAAGGTTATCATTTTTCTTCAAATCATGTTTAATATTCTTAGGTTTAATAATCTTAGTTTCATAGCTTTCTCCCTTTTTAAAAGGTATTATTATATCTTGGTCACAGACTAAATTCACTTCTTTATCTTCATCATATTTGTACTTTTCAACAATTTGTCCCTTCTTTATTACTTTTTTAAATTCATAATTATCTTTTACATAATCGTAAATCTTTTTAGTTTCATTCCACCTCTTATTACAGTTTAGCACTACTATAATTACATCATCTTCTCCCATATTAATGGAAGTTACAAGGCATTTTCCAGCATTACCTGTATATCCTGTTTTAACACCATTAGCAGCAGGAATTTGATACAATATTTTGTTTATATTATGGTAGCTTCTACTAAATCCATATTCCTTTGCATCAACATCCTTAACACTAACAATTTTATTAAATAATTTATTTTCTTTTGCTTTTGCAGTTATTAAGGCTAAATCATAAGCTGTTGAATAATGATATTGACTATCTAACCCATGAGGTGACTCAAAATGAGTATTTATTGCTCCTATTTCTTCAGCATATTCATTCATAAGCTTTAAAAACTCATCAACACTTTCACACATACCTTCCGCTATTGCTATAGCAGCATCGTTTCCAGATCTCAACATAAGTCCATATAATAACTCTCTTAATGTTATTATCTCTCCTTTTTTATACTTTACTTGTGAACCATGAATATTAGCTGCCTTACTTGATATTTCAATTTTTTTGTCTAAATTACCATATTTTAAAGCTACTAATGTAGTCATAATTTTAGTAGTACTAGCAATAGGTATTAACATATCTGAATTTTTTTCATATAAAACACATCTTGATTTACTATCAATTGCAATTGAACTTCTAGCATCAATATACATAGGTTTTGCCATAACTGGACTAGTAAATATATTCATAAAAATCATTATACTTACTAATAATGCTGTAGTATGTTTATTTTCCATATTTAAAGCTTCACCCACCTCTCTTTTTTATTCTTTTCAAAATTTAAATAAATACTCGTGAAATGTTTTCCCATTACCTTTAAAATATAAACCTAAGGATAATCTTTTAATATTTTCACACTTTTGTTATATTTCTTAATCAATGTGTAAATAATAATAGATATTATAAATTATGGAGGATTTTATGTGATTTGGATTATACTAACTTTACTATTTTTCTTTTTTCCTATACCTATAATAATTAATTTAAAATATATTGAAAATAATTTATCTGTATATATATTCGGAATAAAATTATATCCACGTGAAAAATCTAGTAAAAAATCAAAAAAAAAGATTAAAAGAAAAAAAACAAAGAAAATTTTTTTAAAAACATATAAAGAACTCTGGCATAAGATAACTAATAGTTCTGTGAAGCCTTCCCTTTATTTTAAATTTAATATGATATATGGATTAGATGATGCCGCTAAAACAGCAATTTCTTATGGAATTCTTTCGTCAATATCATTCTTTTTATATAACTTATTATGTTCTTTTTTTCATGTACGTGAATTGAAAATTAATCCACAGACAAATTTTGAAAAATCTATGTTAGAACTTAAAATACAAAGTATAATTATAATCAATCTTGTTAAAATTATCTATATAAGTTTATTAGTTTTTTTAACGCTAAAAGGTAACTCAAAAAAATCTCTAAATTCAAAGGAGGCAATGTAATTGGAAACACATCCTATAGAAGGTTTAATGAAAAGTACCTTAGAAAATTTAAAAGATATGATAGATGTAAATACTATAGTAGGTGACCCTATTGAAACAGTAGATGGAACATTAATAATACCTATCTCCTCATTATCTTTAGGCTTTGCTTCAGGTGGAAGTGAATTTGAGCAAAAGGCTCAAAATAACAGTAATACTAAATATCCTTTTGGTGGCGGTGCAGGTTCTGGAATTACAGTTAAACCTGTAGCATTTTTAGTTATAAAAGAAGATTGTATAAGACTTCTTCCTGTTGATCAAAAAAATACATATGATAGAATTGTAGATGGAGTACCTCAAATTATAGATATATTAAAAAACTCATTTTCTCAAAAATCTTCTGATAAAAATAAAGATGATATAACAGTAGAGGAAGAATAAAATTTATTCTTCCTCTACTGTTATATTTTCTTCATAATTCTCTTCTATGAAATTTTCCATTAAAGGCATCTGTTCTAAGTCTTGTAATCCAAAGTGCTTTAAAAACTCATCGGTTGTTACATACATAATTGGTCTACCAGGAACCTTTTTTCTTCCTGCTTCTTTAATTAAATTTTTCTCAACTAAAGTTTGAATGGCCTTATCACTTTTAACCCCTCTTATTTCATCAATTTCTATTCTAGTTATTGGCTGCTTATATACTATAACAGCTAAAGATTCTAAAGCAGCTCTAGATAATCCCTGTCTTACATTTGTTTTAAGTAACTTTTGCACATAATCACTATTTTCTGACTTTGTAACAAACATGTATTCATTATTCATACTGATTAATATTATACCTCTATCCTCTAACTCATACCTTTCTCTTAATTCTTCAAGTAAGTCTCTAGTATATTTTTCACTACAATCAATTATTGAAGAAATTTCTTTAAGACTTAGTGAATCTCCACTAACAAATAAAAGGGATTCTATTATTGAAAAGTGTCTATTTTTTGTGGATACTTCTCTTATTTCGATTTGATTTATATTTTTATCTGTCATTACTGCTTATCTCCTCTATATATATTTCTTTAAAGTTTCCCTCTTGAATTGCTGATACCATTCTTAACTTTATTAATTCAAGCAATGCTAGAAAAGTAACAACTCTTTCAATTTTACTTGAACACTTATTCATGAGGTTAGAAAAATATATTTTTTGATTATTTATTATTTCATTACTTATTTCAACCATCTTATCCTCAATCTTAAATTTATCTAGAGGAATTTCTCTTTCCATCACACTATCGGTATTCATTTTATTATGATAATTAGTTATTAATTCATTATATATATTAAATAGATGCAAAATCGTTATATCTTTTAATATATCTTTATTATCCCTGTTATCCTTTTTTTCTTCTATTATTTCGGGTTTCTTTTGAAAAACAACTCCCACTTTTTTTTCTCTATCTGCTAAGAAATTTGCAACCAATTTAAACTTCTTATATTCTAAAAGCTTACTTACCAACTCTTGTCTTGGATCTTCCTCTTCTTCACTCTCTTCATCTTTTTTAGTTTTTGGCAAAAGCATTTTTGATTTTATTTCTAATAAAGTAGCAGCTGTAACTATAAACTCAGAAGTACTATCCAAATCCATTTCTTTCATCCCATCTAAATATTTTAAATATTGATTAGTAATATCATATATTTTAATATCATATATATCCATTTCATTTTTTTTAATTAAATGTAAAAGTAAATCAAAAGGCCCTTCAAAGTTTTCAATTTTTATGTTCAACGCCATTTAAAATCTCTCCCAAATTTCTTTTTAATAAGTTTTCTTCATTAGCTATCATAGTATTCATCTTAATTTTTAATAAATATTTAAGTATATTTCCTATTTTCTTTCCTTCATTTATTCCTAATTCTTTAATTTCATTACCTCTTATCTTTAATTTTATATTTTTTAAATTATTTAAATAGTTATATATTTTATATTTATTCTTATAATCAAAACTATATAAAATTAGTTCATATTCATTTAAATTTTTAAGCACATCATATATTATAAAATTATCAATAGTTTTGCAAGTAAAATGTGAAACTTTTTCTATTTCAATATTATATTTGACTAAAGCCTCTTTCAATTTTCTATTTAAAACTGAATTGTCTGTAAATATATTTCTATCTTCTCTATCTCTTAAACTTAAAAATAAATTTATTATTCTGTGATTTATATCAGAGTAGTTGCATAAGTCATTTTGTTTTCCTAGTAATTCTTTGTTAATATTAAAAATCCCTAACTTTTTGCAAAGTAAAATATTACGTATCCATTTTTCTTCTTCACACAGTAAAATAATTTCTCTCATTATCCTATCATTACTTATAAATTTTAATACACCATTTTGTAAATTATCCTTTATCTCATCAATATCTTCTAAACCAAAATTATATCTTACACTATATTTCACAGCTCTAAATATTCTAGTTGGATCTTCAGTATAGCTATTATCATGTACTTTAGCAATTTTCTTCAGTTCCAAGTCATTTGTTCCATTATGCCTATCAATTATTTCATTACCAATAATATTATAAGCAATAGAATTAATAGTAAAATCTCTTCTATATAAATCATCTTCTATGCTAGATGGAATAACTTCTGGCAATACCCCTGGATAACTATAACTTTCTTTTCTACACCTTATTAAGTCTATCTCTATTCCATTATTGAAGATAATTGTGCTTGTTTCAAATTTTTTATAATATTTAAAGCTTTTCACTTCCTTCAGTTGATTTATTATGCACATAGGATTACAGGTTATACATATATCTATATCTTTAATCTCTTTATCTAGTAAAATATCTCTTACTGCACCTCCTACTATATAACCTCTAACTCCCAACTCATTTAATTTATTTTTCATTAAATTTATTACATGTATTTCTTCTTTACTTAATTTATTTATTATATTATTTTTTCTCATATGTAAATTATACACTCTAAAATGTTCATATAAAAGTTGAACTATACAAAAAAAACTTATGCAACCGCATAAGTTTTTTTGTAATTAATCTTAAAATATTTATTTTACATATTCATATGTTGTACTTTCATTGGTAGGATTTTATACTGCTTTATCAAATAAGCCCATTAAATGGTATTTTATATTATCTAGTATATTATGAAGTTTCATATCTCTATCACTATAAACAGGAACTTTTCCATAAAGTTTATCATTTACATACACTTCACAATACCCTATAATCTCATTCTTTTTGTATTCTCTCTTACTTTCTTTTAAAACACATTTTTTAGTTATTTTATTTTCTACTCCTCTTTCTAAAATAACAGTTAAATCTTCTCCAGATTTTGCCATAATATACTTGTCACCTTTTTTATTTAAAGAAATCTTTTCTACATCGCTGTGTTTAACCATAATCTTTTTAGCTTCAAATTTTGAAAATCCATGATTCATTAACATACTAGCATCTCTGTTTCTAACTTTGTAAGTTGGCGCCCCCATTATAACCGCTAACATTCTGATATTGTCTCTTGTAGCAGTAGCTGAGATACAGTACTTAGCTTCATTTGTAAATCCTGTCTTTAATCCATCGCACCCTTTATAAAATCTAACTAATTTATTATGATTAACTAATCCTATTGGCTGTTTTCTGCCTTCAGATATAGTTTCCATATATGTCCCTGAATATTTTAAAATTTTTTCATGCTTCAATAATTCCCGTGACATAATAGCTATATCATAAGCACTTGTTAAATGTCCTTCTGCTGAAAGGCCATGACAATTCTTAAATGTAGTATCTTTCATTCCTAACTCTTTTACTCTTTCATTCATTCTTTTAACAAAAGCATCCTCACTTCCACTTATGTACTCAGCTAATGCCACAGCTGCATCATTTCCTGAGGCTATTGCAACTCCTTTTAAAATCTCTTCTACTGTTCTTATTTCTCCTGTATCTAAAAGCATACTACTACTTCCATTTCCACCCATTTTTTTAGCATTTTCACTTACTACAATCTTATCATTGATTTTAATTTTTCCAGAATCAATATCTTCCATAGCTAAAAGCATAGTCATTATTTTAGTTACAGATGCTGGAGCAAATTTTTCATGAATATTTTTTTCAAAAATTATTTTACCACTATAAGGTTCCATCAACAATCCGGACCTCGCTTCTACATCAAGTCCCTTTTCATCCCCTTTGACTGGTAACACAAATATTTGACTTATAAATATTGTTACTAATAAAACATATATTATTACCTTATTTTTATTTTTCATATTAATCCCCTTTCTATATCACTATGAATTTATAATTTTATTTTTACCAATTAAAATAAGATTATGACAAAATATCAAAAAATAAAAATAAGTGTCTTAAATAATAAAACACTTATTGTTAAAAAAACACTTAAAAACATATTAAATTTAACATTACATATTCAAAACAATAAATGCACAACCTTAAGACTATGCCCTAGGATGTGCATTTTTGTAAACATCAACTATTTTGCTTTGCTTTGAAATACCAGAATAAATTTGAGTGGTAGCTATAGAATTGTGTCCTAAAAGTTCTTGTACCGATTTCATATCCGCACCATTTTGAAGTAAATGTACTGCAAAAGAATGTCTTAAAGTATAAGAATTTATTTTTTTATTTATATTTATTTCTTTAGCATAATTCTTTACTAGCTTCCAAAAACCCTGTCTTGTCATCTTTTCTCCTCTTAAATTGAAAAACAAAAGATTTGAGTTGTTTAAATTTATATTTTGACGAATTTCTAAATATTCATTTAAGCAATTAACAGCATAACTTCCTATTGGAATAATTCTTTCTTTATTTTTTGTCCCCTTACATTTTATATATGCTAATTTTATATTTACATCAAAAATAGTTAGGTTTAATAGTTCAGAAACTTTTATACCTGTAGCATACATAAGTTCCAGCATAGCCTTATCTCTAACCCCTTTAGAAGTACTACAATCAGGCGCAGTTAAAAATCTATCAACTTCATCTACTGTAAGTATCTCAGGAAGATTACGTTTATTTTTAGGTACTTCAAAATCAATTAAAGGATTTTCAGAAATTTTTCCATTCTTAATCAAGTATTTATAAAAGCTTCTAAGAGAAACTAAGTTTCTTATTATAGAACTATTTGCACGCCCTTCTTTTTTTAGTGTCTGAACATAAGCCATTATAGATATCATGTCTACATTTATGGTATTTTCTTCCCTTTTAACTAAAAAGTCACTAAATTTTTTTATATCTCTCTTATATGCTTCTACAGTATTATTGCTTAATTCCTTTTTTTTCATATCTTCTACAAATCGAATTAAATATTCATTCATATCTTTTCTCCATTGTTTATTCTATATATTCTTTTATTTATTATAAAGCAAAAAATTGGTTTACAACATAAATAAAATTCCATAAAACAATTTCATTTTTATTTAGAACACTAAAAACTAAAATACCATCTTTATAATAAGCATATTTATTTATAAATGCTCTTATTAATAAATCAATAATACAAGGTAATATTATTCCAAAAATTAATACTATCAAAATACACTTAAAAAGCAATAAAATAAAGTTATATATATCTTGAATATCATTCATCCAAAAGCACATCCTGTACTTGATACTATTAATTTTAACATACTTGGAGTTATATATGATTCTAATAAAAATCCAAGTATCATAAATCCAAAAATAAATAAAAATATAGTTGAATAGGGTAATACTTTAATTAAGTTATTATTTTTATTTATATTTTTAAATCCATTATATTTTAAAAGCATTAATGAAAATTCCATAGCAGTAGCAGAAGCAATAATAATACACGGTATATATATTACATTTTGTGGGAATATGGTTAAAATATTTATAAGTATTCCCTTAGTTCCTAATCCATTAATCACAAAACTTGTTGTAAAACCTATCGTAAAACCTTTAATTAAGTCAATAAACAATATTATTGGAATTCCAAGCATAGAAAGTCCTAAAAACCATATACCTATAATTATAGGTATATTATTTTTTATTGCTTGTAAAAATATATGCTTTTTATCTACACTACTCAAATCAATATTTTGAGTGAAATTTAAAAAATAACTTATCAAGCTATCCTTTTCAACTTCACCCATATATTTAACAGTATAAACTCCAAGCACTATACCTATACATAAAAATAATAAACTTATAACATATAAAAATAAATTTCTCTGTATATGTGTAACTAAAATTCCAAACGTTTTTCTGTTTTTCATACATTATTCCTCCTTCTGTTAATCATCTTTTTAATATTTATGATTACAGAAGAAGTAATATGCACATTTTTAAATCATCATAAAAGCAGAAATGGTTTTAGCATCTATAATTTCACCTTTTTTTATCATCTCTTTTATTTTATCGACCTGTACTTCACAAACCTTTATAAATTCGTCTTCATCTCCACCGATATTCCCATCATATAATTGCTCTGCTTTGTAAATATCAA
Source organism: Clostridium ganghwense (assembly GCF_026735165.1). Taxonomy (GTDB): domain Bacteria; phylum Bacillota; class Clostridia; order Clostridiales; family Clostridiaceae; genus Clostridium_H; species Clostridium_H ganghwense. The sequence goes on from NZ_JAPQES010000002.1 coordinate 19,186, forward strand.
TATATTCATCACAAAATCCAGGTGTAGTAGCTATTTTACCTAAATAAGTAAATTTCTTTGCTTTATAACCTGTTTCCTCTTCTAATTCTCTTCTACCACAAGTTTCAGCATCTTCTCCTGGTTCTAACTTTCCTGCTGGAAGCTCTAGTATAGTTTTTTCTATAGGATTTCTAAACTGTTCTACTAAAATTATAGTATCATCGGTTTTATATGCTAAAATTGCTACTGCTCCTGGGTGCTTTATAATTTCTCGTTTTGCTATCTTTCCATTTGGTAATTCTACAGTTCTTACATCTAAACTCAAGATTCTACCTTTATATCCATTTACCTCTTCTAAAGTTTTTTCATAATACTCCATCCAAAAGCCTCCAAAACTATTTATTAGCTTACTTTATTTTTCAATCTTAACTTATCAGCAACCATTGCTATAAACTCTGAATTTGTTGGTTTACCTTTTCCGTTATGTATAGTATAACCAAAAATTTTATTTATAGTTTCTACTTGACCTCTTGACCATGCTACTTCTATCGCATGTCTGATTGCTCTTTCCACTCTACTAGCTGTTGTATTATATTTTTTTGCTATTGATGGATATAATTCTTTAGTAACTGCTGACAATAATTCTACATCGTTTACTACCATACTTATAGCTTCTCTTAAATACATATAACCTTTAATATGTGCAGGTACACCTATTTCATGTATAATATTTGTAATTTCTGATTCTAAATCTAATGGTTCACTTCTTCTTACTTTAACTTCTTCTGTTTCAATTAAAGAAACTGTTTTCTTAACTTGATCACTTGAAATAGTATTGTTAAACATTTGTCTTATTCTCTTTGTAAAAACATCCATATCAAATGGTTTAACCACATAATAGTCTGCTCCCAAAGTAATAGCTCTTTGTGTAATTTTATCCTGTCCTACTGCTGATAATACTATTACTCTTGGCATTGGGTCAATGTTCATAGTGTTTAATCTTTCTAATACCCCAAGACCATCTAAATGGGGCATAATTATATCAAGTACTACTAAATCAGGCTTCTTTTCCTGTATTAACTTTAATGCTTCTATTCCATCTTTTGCAACACCTGTAACAACAATATCTCTTTGATTTAATAAATAATCATTAAGGATATTACAAAATTCTTTGTTATCATCTGCAATAACTACACTTATTTTATTATTTTCCATAATTATATCTCCCCTTTATATATATTCCATTTCTTAACAATTTAAATTCGACAAAAGTATGAAAATTCCTTCTTAGTTAGAAAAATTTTCAAAATAACTACAAAAATACACAACTTTATCAATAATAGTAAAATATCTGTCTCTTTCAACATCCATTCAATATAAATACCATATCCCACATCAGGCCTATTAATCAACACATGGGTTACAGCACCAACTATTTTGTCACCTTGTATAATAGGGCTTCCACTCATTCCTTGAACAATTCCACCTGTTTTACTTAACAAAACTGGATCAGTAACCTTTATAATCATACTTTTAGGTCCTGGTTCATCTTGTGTCAACAATTTTTCAATTTTAATATCATATAGTTTAGGCTGAGTTCCATCTATAGTTGTTAAGATTTTTGCTGCTCCTTCTTTTATTTCATTTCTTAAAGCAATTTTCATAGGTTTATTATATTTACTTCCGATTAACTTATCGTTTCCATCTCCATATATCCCACAAATAGTATTTTTATTTACTTTTCCTAAACTTACTTCTTCATTTATAAATATTCCTCTCAATTCTCCTGGATTACCTTTTTGACCCTTTCTTAAAGAAATAATTGATGATTGAACAACTTCTCCATTACTAATTTTTAATATTGTTCCTGTATCTACATCTGTAATAGGATGTCCTAAAGCAGCAAATTTGCTACTTTTTTTATCATAAAAGGTTAATGTACCTACTCCTGATGTAGAATCTCTAACCCACAAACCAATTTTATACTCGTTATCACTTTTATCTTTTATTGGCTTTACTACCTTTTCTATAATTTTATCATTTCTTTCTAGAGTTATTTTCATTTTTTTACTTTTATTTGATTCTAATTCTTTAATAAGTTCATCTGAACCATTTATACTTGAATCATTTATTTTTGTAACAACATCTCCTACCTGTATTCCACTTTCTGCTGAAGGACTCACCACTTTACCTTTTGAAGTTTCTATATCAGAAAATGCAACTACTAATACACCTTTCGTACTTAATTTTACACCTACTGGTGTTCCTCCTGGATAAACATATATTTCTGGTATAGACTTAACTGAAACTGATTTAATAGGTAATACGCCTAATAAACTAACATCTAAAATTTGATCATTTTGTTTTATATCTTTAGTTTTTAAAGTGTCTTTATTAAATTTTATAATATAATTGGATCTCAATTCCTGACCTTCTCTTACAAAAATAGTATCTGGTAAAGCTATAGTTTTGTAATATATACCAATAGATAAAATTATCAAAGGAATTAAAATCCAGCATATTATGCATTTCATTTTATTCTTCATATTTTTACCTCCTGCATAACACACCTTGTTTGATTTTAATTTACCCTTTTTAAAAATTTATTATGCTATTGTATATCTGCAAACTTAGTAATTCTTTATTAGGAAAACAAATATATGATAATTTACTTAGAAAAAAAATAAAAAATTCATAATCATATACTGATTATGAATTTATTCAGTAGAAAACAGTTCTATTTTTCTGTTTCTAGCTAACTTTATCATTTCTTTTGAATGTTCTATTGTTAATTCTGTAATTTCAGAACCACCAATCATTCTAGCAATTTCCTTTTCTTTTGCCTCTTTGCTCATTTTTCTAATGTCAGTAAAAGTTTTTTCATTTTTTACCTCTTTAGCAACTAAAAAATGTGAATCTGACATACTTGCAATCTGAGGTAAATGAGTAACACAAAATACTTGGCGATTTTTTGATATAAGACACATTTTTTCAGCAACTCTTTGAGCTGTTCTTCCACTTATACCAGTATCTATTTCATCAAATATAATCGATGGTATTTCATCTTTATTAACAAAAACAGTTTTTAAACCAAGCATTATTCTTGACAATTCTCCTCCCGATACAACCTTTTCTAGTGATTTAAGTGGCTGTCCAGGATTTGTTGAAATCAAAAATTGAACTTTATCACATCCATTGTTATAAAATTCATCTTCATAAGAAATATCTATCTTAAAAACACTTTTCTCTAATCCTACATAATCTAATTCATTTTTAATTCTTTGCTCTAATATTTTTGCAATATCACTTCTTACGTTATGAATAACTTTAGCTTGTTCTTTCATTTTCATACTTATTTTTTCTTGTTCTTTTTTTAATTCCTCAATAACTTCAGTACTATTAACCATATCATCATATTGTCTGGAAATTTTTTCTTTATATTCTAAAATCTCTTCAATAGAACTGCCATATTTTCTTTTATATGTATCTATTTGAAATATTCTACTATTTATGTATTCTAATTCGTTCTTATCATAAGATATACTGTCTTGTATACTCCTAATCTCTGAAATATCTTCTTGTATATTAAAGTATGCTTCTTCTAGTGAATTAGCAATTACTTTTACTTTGTCAAGCTTGTCTTCAATACTCCTAAGTTCACGTATAACTTTATTTAAAGAATCATATACCGACATAAAATTATCATTACTATTATACAAAATAGTATAACTATTTATAAGAACATTACTAATTTTTTCAAAATTATTCAGAAGTGTATATTGATCTTCTAATTCTGTATCTTCATTAGGCTTTAGATTTGCTTTATTTATTTCGTCAATTTGATACTTTAAAAAATCAATTAATTTTTCTCTTTCTCCATTATTAATACCTAAATCTGATATTTTATTATCTATCTCTGTTAATTTTTTATAATTCTCATTATATTTCTTTAGTAATCCTTCTAATTTTTCTTCTCCGAATTTATCTAAGTAAGATATATGAGTGGAATGATTTAATAAATCTTGATTTTCATGTTGTCCATGAATATTTATTAATGTCTCAGCAAGTATTTTTATTTTAGATATTAAAACAGATTTACCATTTATTTTTATAACACTTTTTCCTGATTTAAAAGTTTCTCTACTGATTATAACTATTTCCTCAAACTCTATTTCCATCTCTTTCAAAAGTTCAAATGTATTCTTATTTTCAATGTCAAAAATAGCTTCTACAAAAGTTCTATCTTCACCTATTCTAATTAAATTCTTGTTAAACTTTTCTCCAAGAACAAAATTTATTGCATCAATTATTATGGATTTACCAGCTCCTGTTTCGCCTGTTAAAATATTGAATCCTTTTTCAAAAGATATACTTAAATTTTCTATTAATGCAAAATTTTTAATATTTAATTGAAGAAGCATAATAACCTCCTATTTTGAAGAAAGCATCTTTTTAAGTTTTTTAACCAATTCATAAGCTTTTTCTTCATTAATAGATAAAATAAAAATTGTATTGTCCCCAGCTATGGTTCCTGCAATTCCTGGAAAACTCATAGAATCTATAGCCTCAGCAGCTGCAGACCCAGAACCTGAGATAGTCTTAACAACTACCATATTTTGCACCTTTTCAACACTAATAACAGTATGCGTAAAAACATTTACTAACTTATTTGATAAAAAATTTTCTGTTGGTCCAATAGATGCATACTTATATGTACCTTTATCTGATAAAACTTTAATTAATTTTAATTCTTTGATATCTCTTGATACTGTAGCTTGAGTTACATCCATACCTATTTTTTTTAGTTCTTCTGCTAATTCCTCTTGTGTCTCAATATCTTTTAACTTAATTATTTCTAAAATTTTTGAATGACGTTCTATCTTCATATCTTATCTCCTCAATAATTAAAAAATTTTTTTTCTTAATACTTCAAAGTAATCATATCCATCAATTTTAATTAATTTACATTTTATATTACATTTTTTAATTATTACTTTTTCAAATTTTTCTAAATCAATTGACTGTTGTCCATCTACAGTTAAAAAAACACTTTCATTGTTTCTGTAAATTTTAATACTAATTTCACTATTACTTTCTAAAATTATACTTCGCATTTGCATAGAATGAGGACATATTGGTGTAAGTAACATTACATCTAAAGTTGGATAAATTATTGGTCCTCCAGCTGAAAGAGCATATGCAGTTGATCCAGTAGGAGTGGAAATAATCATACCGTCCGCCTTAAAGGATGTATAAAACTTATCATCAATAAATATGTCATATTTAAATATTCTTGACAATGTTCCTTTAGAAATTACAACATCATTAAGGGAATTAAACTTTTTTTTATCTTTTTCATTAATAATTTCACATTGAAGCATCATTCTATCTTCGATATTATATTTACCTTCACTTAATTTTTTAATAGCCGTTTCAAACTCTAAGCTTTCAACTGCTGTTAAAAAACCTAAATTGCCCATATTAATTCCTAAAATAGGTACTTCACAGAACGATATAGCTCTAGCAGTCCTCAAAATAGTACCATCACCGCCTAAAGCTATAATTATATCAAGTTCTTCTTTTTCTACATTTTCTAATCCTATAGAATCATTATATATTTTAATATTTGCATCTTTAATATATTTTTTTATTTTGCCAATTATATTATTAATAACTTTTTCATCAATAAACTTACTGCTATTGATGTTAACACCAATATTAATCATTCTTCCTCCTGCTATAAATTACTATGTGAAGAATCAACGACAGAATTTATAGTTTCAAAATCAAAATTCTCTTTATAATCCTTATCTTTTGTAAAGTACACTAGATATTCAATATTTCCTTCTGGCCCTTTTACTGGCGAATGATCCAACCCAATAATTTTCAAATCATTCTCCACCAAGAAATTCAGTATGTCATTTATTACTTCCTTATGTGTACTTGCTTCTCTAACAACACCTTTTTTGCCAATTTTATCTCTACCAGCTTCAAATTGAGGTTTAATTAAAGCTACAATTTCTCCTTTATCACCCAACAAATTAACAATTGCTGGAACTATTTTTTTTAATGATATAAAAGATACATCTATACTGGCAAAGTCTGAGTACTCTCCAATATCTTCATGAGTTAAGTATCTTGCATTTGTTCTCTCCATACATACAACTCTTGGATCAGTTCTCAATTTCCATGCATATTGACCATAACCTACATCAACTGCAAAAATCTTTTTCGCTCCATTTTGAAGCATACAATCACTAAAACCACCAGTTGACGCACCAATATCCATACATACTTTATCTTTTAAATCAATTTCAAAGCTTTTTATTGCTTTTTCAAGCTTAAATCCACCTCTACTTACGTAAGGCATAACTTTTCCTTTAAATTCTATATTCGCATTTTCAATAACTTTTTCTCCACATTTATCTATTCTTTGGCCATCTACAAAAATTTCTCCAGCCATTATACTAGCTTTAGCTCTTTCTCTTGATTCAAAAAAATTTTTTTTTACTAAAAGCACATCTAATCTTTCTTTTTTCACTGAGCTCATTTTAAAACTCCTTTGTTTAGGTTTATTAAAAATTATTAAATAATCTTAACGATACTTTCTATGATTCCATCTACATCCAATTTATTTGTCTTATATAAAATATCCACACTTCCATGAGAAATAAATTTATCATCATAACCTAAGTTTAAAATTTTCACTTTTTTATCAGATAAGTTTGCATAATCCAATACCATGGTTCCTAAACCACCAATTTTTACATTATCTTCTATAGTAACAATTTTATAATTATTTGTTATCAAATAATTTAAGAGGTTTACATCTATCGGTTTTATAAAATTCGCATTAATAACAGTAAGTTCTATACCTTGCGCTTTCATTTTTTCTCTTGCTTTTAAAGCTGTCTGAACCATTTTCCCCACAGCAATAATTGCTATATTACCTTCTTTGTAAAGTACTTCCCATTTTCCTTTTTTAAAATTAGTTAATGGCTTTAATTTTAAATCACTACTCTCTCCACCTCTTGGATATCGAATAGCTATTGGGAAATTTTGTTCTACAGCCCAACGCAGCATATACTTCAATTCCTCAATACATTTTGGACTCATTATAGTCATATTAGGCATATGGGATAAATATGATATATCAAATACCCCTTGATGTGTTTCTCCATCATTTCCTACTATTCCTGCTCTATCTACAGCCAAAATTACAGGAAGGTTTTGTTGACATATATCATGAATCACCTGATCATATGCCCTCTGAAGAAAAGTAGAATATACAGCAAAAACTGGTTTTAATCCAGCTTGTGCCATTCCAGTTGCCAAAGTTACAGCATGCTGCTCAGCTATACCAACATCAAAAAACCTATCTTTAAATTCTTCACTAAAATCTCTAAGTCCAGTTCCATCCCTCATTGCCGCTGTAATAGCTACTATTTTTTTATTTTTAGATGCCAAATTCATCATTTCATTTCCAAAAGCTTTTGAATATGTATTAACATTTTTTTTATCAACTTTTCCAGTATGTTTATTAAAAACAGAAATTGCATGAAATTTTTCAGAATTTTTTTCAGCAAATTTATAGCCTTTACCTTTCTTGGTAATAGTATGTATAATTACTGGACCTTTAATTGATTTAGCCAAAGCCAAAACTTTAGTAACTTCTTTAATATTATGCCCATCTATTGGTCCAAGATATTTAATTCCCATATCCTCAAAAAACATGCCTGGAACTACAATTTGTTTAATTCCAGATTTTATTTTTCTTATAGATTCTGCAACACTACTTCCAAAATTCGTTTTTCTAAGAGTTTCATTAAACTCATTTTTAAACTTATTATATTTTGGGTCAAGTCTTAATTTACTTAAATACGTAGATACGCCTCCTACATTTTTAGCAATTGACATCTGATTATCATTTAAAATTATTATTAAATTTGTTTTTCTATCTCCAACATCATTTAAAGCTTCTAATGCCATTCCCCCAGTTAATGAACCATCACCTATAACTGCAATTACATTATGATCTTCGTTATTCAAATCTCTTGCTCTCGCCATTCCTAGTGCTGCTGAAATAGAAGTACTACTATGTCCCGTTTCAAAAATATCATACTTACTTTCACATCTTTTGGGGAAACCACTAATTCCTTTATACTGCCTTAATGTATTAAATTTATCTCTTCTTCCCGTTAGTATCTTATGTATATACGTTTGGTGACCAACGTCCCAAACAATTTTATCTTTGTCTATGTCAAAAGTCTTATATAAACTTAATGTAAGCTCTACTACACCTAAATTTGAAGCTAAATGTCCTCCAGTTTTTGAAATTTTATCTACTAAAAATTCTCTTAATTCTTTAGCTAATTGATTTAATTCGCCAAATGGCATTTTCTTCAAATCATTCACATTATTTATTTTATCAAGTATATTATTCATTTTATCATCTTTCCTTTTTAATAACATGTATTACCTTTGATACAGCAAAAATAATATCATTACAATTTTTTATAGCAAAGGTTTTACCAACTGCCTTGCCTCCTACAGTTATAGCAGCAATTATAGCTCCTATTACCGCCCCTATAAAGAGTATATATTTATCACTGGGATTTGCTAAATTTGTAGTAATTTTAGACAAAATTAGTGCTCCTATTGCTCCGCTAACAACACCACATACATCTCCAATTACATCACTACTAAAATTCGATACTTTATCAGCGTTTCTAATTAACTTTACAGCAATTTTGGCTCCATCTATTTTTTTTGCAGCCATTGCATGAAAAGGGGTCTCACTAGCAGCAGTAACCGCTACTCCAACAATATCTGAAATAATACCCAATAAAATTATAGCAATTAATATAATAAATGCTATAATTAAATTTACTTTTGGCAATATCATGTTTGCAAAAAATGAAATACTCCCTGAGAGTATTATTGTCCAAAGTACTATTTTTAATATCCATAATCTATTTTTCTTTTTTTTCTTTTTTTTTCTATTCTTAACTACTTTTTTCTTATTTGAAGTTTTATTTATGGAATTATGCAAAGATTATTCCTCCAATATGTATACAAAGAGGGCAGTATACTAGATAAATCTTACGGCTTAGGTCTAGTAGGATTTCCCATAGAGCAATCCAGACGTCGCCGTCCTGGCAGTTTCCTTTTAATGCTCTACTTATAGTGTTACCATCTATAAAACTAGACTACCACTTAGTCCGTACTGCAATCTCTAGTATACCTCTTTCGAACAGTCTAGGAGTTTTCCTCAACAGTTAGGTACTTTCCTAGCCTCTTTTGCAAAATGGGTTTAAGTAATATTTTACCTCCACCCATTTCACTCAAGGCAGGCTACGCTGCACATAGCTTTTCACCACAATACAGGTTTAATCCATTGTCGTAATATGGGTATCTCTCCCATACCACAAGCAATGGTCTCCGCGAAGGTAGGGTCAATTGCGCATGCCTTTGCGGTTGCCCCATCCCCCTTACTCCCAGCACCAACCCATAACTGGGCGTTACAAGCCAGCACCAGAAACTTCATCGATGTGCCCTTTAGCGGATTTTTAGCCCCGCCCTCAGAAAATACTTACCTGACTAGAATACTGCACCTCTCTTTTATATTTTATATAGGGATTATATCATAGACTATGCAATATTTCAAAATTTGTTTACTCCATTAGAGTATAAATATAGCCATTAATCTTTTATATAGATTAATATTAAAATTCTCTTTTTAAAAGAAAATGGGTTATATCTTTCAAATTACTTGTGTCTTTACCTATATTGTCTAATATTTTTAAACATTCATTAGTTAACTGCTTACACATTTCCTTACATTCTTCTAATCCAAATTTTGATACAAAGGTGATTTTATCATTATCATTATCACTATTAATTTTTTTTCCTAAAATCTTGGAATCTCCAACAATATCTAAAATATCATCTTTTATTTGAAAAGCTAATCCTAGTTTTTTACCAAATTCACATAACAACTTAATATCTTTGTTTTTTGCTTCTCCCAAAATTGCTCCAGATATTATAGCACTTTTAATTAACTCTCCAGTTTTCTTGCTATGCATATAGGACAATTGTTCTTCGCTAATCTTTTTGCCTTCACTAATAACGTCTACTACTTGCCCACCAATCATTCCTTCTACTCCAGAAGCTTTTGAAATTGTTCTGCACGCTTCTATAATATGTTTCTGCGAATTTACTGTGCAATAGTCAAATAGTACGTTCATAGCTTCATTTAAAAGACCGTCACCCGCTAATATAGCTATAGCTTCTCCAAATACTTTATGATTTGTAGGCTTACCTCGTCTCAAATCATCGTCATCCATAGCTGGTAGATCATCATGTATTAGGGAATATGTATGAATCATTTCTAGAGCTGAAGCTAGCGGAATAATTTCCTTATAATTATCTTTGTAAATATTATAAGTACAAATCATTAAAATAGGTCTTATGCGTTTTCCTCCAACTTCTATACTATATTTCATAGCATCATATATTATTTTATTGTATGAACCTTTGTTATCAAAATACTCTTGTAACCATAAATTTATCTCTTCTTTTAACTTGTTAATCTCCATGTTATTCATCAACCTCTATAAAATCTTTTTCTCCCTCTTCGGTTAGGATTTTTATTTTACCTTCAGCTTGATTTAGCATTTTATATAGTTTATTACAAAGCTTTATTCCTTCTTCATAATCTTTTATTGAGTTTTCTAAAGAAAGTTCTTCTTTCTCCATTGTATTTATAATATTCTCTAATTTAGTCATTAAGCTTTCATAAGATTCCTTTTTTCTAGGCATAATAGAACCTCCAATTTACTTTATATCTTCTACCTTATCTATATTAGCTTTAATTTTACCATCCTTAAAGATTATTTTAATCTCACTTAATTGTTTTATTTGCTTAGCACTACTAACAACTGTATTGTCAGTATCTTGAACCAAAGAATAACCTTTATTTAATATATTTAACGGATTATGTGCACCAAGTAAAGAATTTAATTTTGATAATCGTTCTTTTTCAATATCAACTTTGGATGTAATCTTATAAGTAATATTTTGTTTTAAATTATCTAATTTAGCATATTGATTCGCTATGTATGTTGTAGGATTATGTAGTTTTAAATTATTGTATAAACTCTTTAAATCATCATATCTTCTACTAATTCCGTTTTGCATTTCATCATACAATATATCTCTATAATCCACTAACTTATCATTAATTTGTTGAAGATTAAATACAGCTATTTCAGCTGCGGCCGAAGGAGTTGGAACTCTTAAGTCACTTACAAAATCACAAATAGTAAAATCTGTTTCGTGACCAACTCCACTAACTATAGGAGTACTGCACTTATATATTGTATAAGCCAATTCTTCATTGTTAAATGCCCATAGTTCCTCTATAGCTCCTCCCCCTCTAGCTAAAATAATTGTATCCACATCTTCACGTTTATCAAGATATTTTATTGCTTCTATTATGCTTAGACTGGCTTTTTCTCCTTGAACAAGTGTAGGATAAATTAATAAATCCACACTGTTATTTCTTCTTTTAGCTACATTTATTATATCTCTAATAGCTGCACCAGTAGGTGATGTAACAACACCTATTTTTCTAGGGTACTTAGGAATCTTTTTTTTGTTATTCTCATCAAATATTCCTTCTTTAGAAAGTTTTTCTTTTAATTTTTCAAACGCAAGAAACAAATCTCCTATACCATCTTGTTCCATTTCTTCACAGTAAAATTGGTATAAGCCGTCTTTAGCATACACTGAGACTCTTCCTTTCACTATAACCTTATCCCCATTTTCTGGTTCAAATTTTATAGAACTGGCATAAGATCTAAACATTATACAATTTATTTTTCCATATTCGTCTTTTAATGAAAAATACATATGTCCACTGCTATGTAATTTTAAATTTGATATTTCTCCTTTAATACAAGCATTCCTTAAAATAAAATCATTGTCTAAAACTTTTTTTATATAGCTGTTTAATTGTGAAACAGTCAAAGTTTTAATATGCATATTACTCTAATTCCTCACAAAGATTTTTTATTAACATAGTAGTAGTCATTGCTCCTACTCCTCCTGGAACCGGTGTTACAAAAGCCGCTTTTTCTATAACTTCATCAAAACAAATATCTCCTTTAAGCTTTCCATCAACCATAGTAGTGCCTACATCTATTACTATGGCACCTTCTTTAATATACTCTTCAGTAATAAATCCTGGTTTTCCTATAGCTGATACCAAAATATCTGCTTCTCTACAAATTCCCTTTAGATTTTTTGTTTTTGAATGACAAATAGTTACAGTAGCATTTTCATTCAATAATAACTGTGCTGCTGGCTTTCCTACTATGTTACTTCTTCCAATTATGACTGCATGTTTTCCTTGCATATCAATATTAGTGCTTTTTATTAATTCTATTATACCTTTTGGAGTGCATGGTACAAAACCTTTCTCTCCTTTATAAAACCTTCCAGCACTTACACTACTTAATCCATCAATATCCTTTTCATAACATATTTTTGATGTTATAACTGCTTCGTTTAAGTGCTTTGGAAGAGGAAGTTGAAGAATTATACCTTTAACTTCCTTATCATTGTTTAATTTTTGAATTATATTAATAAGTTCATCTTCACTAATATTCTCTTCTAAATATATACTTTTTACCTTAACACCTAATTTTGAGCATAATTTATTTTGACTATTTACATAGTATACTGAACCACCATCATTCCCTACTAAAATATTAGCCATACATGGAGGTTCACATCCTAAGTGAATTTTTTTCTGAATAAACTTATTAATTTCTTCTCTATGTTTTTCTGCAAGCTTCTTTCCATCTAATTTTATTCCCATACTGAACGAACCTCCATACATTATCTTATTGTTTAATCATGTTTCCAAGTACCCCATTGATAAATGAAGGTGAATTATCATCTGAATATTTCTTGGCAAGTTCTATACCCTCATTAACAGCCACTTTATTTGGTATCTCCTCCATAAATAGAATTTCAAAAGTTGACATTCTAAGTATAGATAAATCTACTTTAGATAATCTATTTAACGTCCATTTTTTCAAATTTTCTTCTATCTTTTGATCTATAGTTTTAATATTTTCGTTAATTCCTTTTACCACAGTTTGAATATAATCGAAATCAACATCATTTAATTCAATTTCTGTATTTTCTTTAAAGTTCTTAAGTATTTCTTCATATTCCCCTTTATTTATAGTCATTTCAAATAATAATTTCATTGCAATTTCTCTTGATTTTCTTCTGTTCATATTTTCCTCCTATATATGTAATTAATAATACAATTTTTACCCACATTTCAATTATTGTCAACTTATTTATTATTATACACTTTTGAACATGGAAACACCCTCTGTTTTCAGAGGGTGTGATATTTACTCTTCGTTTTCTTTACTATTTTCATCCAATTTAGGAAGTACTACGTTTTGAATGTAAATATTAACAGCTGAAACATTAAGTCCAGTCATTGATTCAACTGATTTCTTTACATTTTCTTGAACCTTTTCAGCTACTTCTGGAATTTTTATGCCATATTTAACTACAACATACAAATCTATAATAGCACTTTCTTCTCCTACATTTACCTTTACACCTTTAGATACATTTTTCTTACCACTTAGCATTTGAGTTATTCCTCCAACTAAAGTGGCGCTCATTCCTTCTATACCATCTATTTCAGAAGCTGCTAAGCCTGCAATAACCTCTACTACTTCATCTGATATTTTAACAATTCCCATTTCAACTTCTTTTTTTATATTTTCGTCCATTTTTGTACCTCCTTTGCTTTGATTTTTCAAAACAAATTACTCATATGCTTATTATATCAAATAGAGTATGATTTTACAAATATAATTATTCTTTTCGTTCTATTTCAACATCTCTTATTTGAGTTACATCCATTACAACCTCTTGAATTTGTTTTTTCTGTTCTTCTGTTAATTCCTTAGGTGATTTCACAATAATTGTAACTTTTTTTTCTTGAATATAGCAAAGAGCATCTTCATAATCTTTACCTTTTAAAACAGTTTCAATCTGAGATTGTTTTGGTCCAGCTAATGCAAGTTTAGAATATTTCTTAGATATTTCTGCCTTATCTTCCTTTGATGTATGTTCATCATCCATTAATGATTTTAATGTTTGAAGGGCTTGAGCTTCTTTATTATCTCTTATAATTTGCTGTTCTTGAAAAAAATTGCTTGAACTATTTTTTTTGCTTGAATCATTAATAGAAATAGCACTCTTTCCATTTGGCATATCATTACCAGCTACATAATCTAAATCAGCATTTAATTTTGTGGCTAGTATTCCAAAACACACAATAAGTGCCAACAAAACAACAATAATCACACCTTGTTTTTTATTCATTTAGATTCCTCCCATTTCCTCTTGAAAATTATCTTTCTAAAAAATTAATATGCATTGTATACAAAATATATGTTATTTTTTCATAGGGTAAACATTAACTTTATTTTCTGATAAACTGAATAAATTAACAACAGCCTTATGAATTTGAAGCTTTATAAGTCTATTTTCAGCACCTTCAGCTACCACGCATACTCCAGTAACTTCTGGATTATATTCTTTTACTATCAAAGGCTCAGTTCCATTTTCAGTATTCATCATTACAACCGTTCTCCCATCATTCTTTTGTGTTATTTTTCTTGTTCCTCCCTCAGTATCTTTCTCTTCAGTAAGACTTGTAGAATCATTTACATTAAAAGCAGGTACTCGCTCTTCACCCCCTTTAAAATAAATCATTACTTTTACTTTTCCTACGCCTTCTATATTCTCTAAAGTATCTTTAAGCTTTAATTCCATTTTTGTTTGTTCATTTTTATACTCTGTATTAAGTTTTGCTTCATCATCTTTTTTCTGTTCTAGAACACCTGTATTATCTTTGTTTGCTTTATTATTTAACTTAAAAGTACTAGTATTTTTTAAAGTACTGCCAAATATGGCTAATAATATGCCTACTAATAGTAAAATTATTAAGTTTGTTATCATATTTTTTCCCTTTTTATCTTTAGCCTTCTCTTTAAGCTTATCTACATCAAAATTTTTCTTTACATTCATCCTCTCACCCTCATTTGAAAATTTTTATCATTTTATAATCTTACATTTTATAAATCTTGATATCATCTTTTGAAATATCAAGGATTCCACTTAAATATTCCTTTATCATATCACTCTTCTTATGATCTTCTATTTCTGACCCGCCAACTTCTTTACTATCTTTTATTTCAATTTTTTTAATCTTTTTTATTTTTCCTTCAGTAACACCTACATTTATGGCATTTATAATGAAATTTTCTTCTTCCATATTGTAACTTACATCTACTAAAACCTCATAATTGTCCTTAGGAAATTTTTCCTTAAGCTTTTTGATGCACAACTTTTCCAAATTTGTTGAAAAAACATTTATAGTATTATCTATGCTGCTCGTCTTATATTTATCATAATCTTTAGTATATTCTTTTTCTTCAAAATATTTTGAAGCTGAATTAACATAAGTATCCATATCAAAATTTTTATCAAATATTTTAATAATTGGATTAATAATAACAGTTATTAATATCAGCCCTAAAACAAATTTTGCATATTTTTTAATTTTATTATTAGGTAATATCATTTCCACAGCTGTAATAAAAAAAACCGCTGTACAAATATTAATTATCCATATTTTAAGATGTTCCAGCATATCATTCTGCTCCTCCTATCCACCTATAACAATTTTTCCTGCTGATGCAATAATAGATACCATTATAAAAAACATAACAGATACACTAATAAGACAGGAAGTAATTAATATGAGCGAATCTCCTGCTGAACCAATACATTTAACTAATCTTTTATCGCTTACTGGTTCGATAAGCGCTGCTGTAAGTTTATATATCAACGCCATTGCAATCATCTTAATTACCGGGAAAATAATTATTGCAATTAAAATAATTAACCCAATACTACTTAAAGCATTTTTCAAAAGTAATGAATAACCAGCAACTGTAGATATTGCATCAGATAAACTTTTACCTACTATAGGTACAAAATTATCCACTGCAAATTTCACAGTTTTTTCAGCAACAGCATCTATTGTAGAAGTAGTTATTCCTCTTATCGTTATAATCCCTATGAATATTGTCATAATAATACCTTGCACCCAAAGAACTACTTGATTTAGCAATTTTGATAGTTTATCTACTTTATACTCTTCTGAAATATTGTTAACAAATTGTATGACAAATGCCATACCAATTATAGGTATTAATAAATCTATAAATATTCTTGCACTGATATTAGTTACTCCAATTATTATAGGATCCATAGCAGCTGCCTGTGTAAACCCTCCTACAGAAGCTAAAAGCATCAATAATACAGGTATTAAAGCTGCCATAAAATCGGTCATGCTTTTAATTGCATCCTTAGCAGTAGATATTCCTATATAAAAGCTCTTAGTAATAAGTACTATGAGCAGAGCATAGCATGCAAAATATGCTATATTAGATAAATTGCCATTGCTGAAAGCATTCTCTAAATTACTAATCAGCGCACAAATTATACATATTACTATTATCATAGCCATTAACTTTCCACAGGCAGCTACTTCTTTAAACCCGTAAGTTAATAATGCTTTTATAATTTTTTTAACAGAAAACTTTCCATCTCCACTTTTCATATACTGCTTAACATATGTTTTAACATCCATATCATTTAAAATCTCATATTCTGTTTTCATATTGCTTATATAATCATATAGCTGTTCAATTTTCATATTATCTTTACTATCAAGTAGTGGATTTTCAGTATAAGCTTGTACATTAGAAAAGGGGATTAATAAAAACATAATTATTATGATTAATATTTTTTTCATATATTATACCTCGTATCCCTTTTACATAATTTTTAAAATCCCTTGAAGCACTGCCATAAGAATAGGAATTGCTAATACTAATATTAATATTTTACCTGCAAATTCAACCTTTGAGGCAAGACTACTTTCCCCTGCATCCTTACATATCTCACTGCAGAAGGATGCTAAATAAGCAATCCCTAAAATTTTAAAAACAATATTTAAATAAACAAAATCAATATTGGCTTTAAGAGAAAGTTCTTGAAGCAGTTGGAGCACTGAAGTTACTTTATCTATCATGAATATAAATATTAATATTCCAGCCGCTAAGCTAATATGTACTGCTAGATCACTTCTTTTATTTTTTATCACAAGCACGATAGACAGTGTCACAAAGGCAAATCCAACAACTTTTAATATTTCCATATATAATAAGCCTCCTAAAATCGGAACATAGTTTTGACAGTGCTAAATAATTTATTTATTAAATCTATCACCATCATTAACACAATTACAATTCCAGCTAAATTAGCTATTACAGCATAATCGTCTTTCCCAGTAGTTTTTAAAATTTTATCTAATACAATTATTACAATACCTACAGCAGCAATTTTAAATATCAAACTCACATCCAACACTATTTTTACCTCCTATACAATCATAATTACTAAGATAGCACCTAATGAGAATCCTAAATACCTATACATTTTAATATTTTTCTGCATTACTACCTCAGCAGCATTTACTTGTTTTTTTAAATTAGTTAAAGATAGTGATAATATGCTTTTCTGACCTTCTACATCTGATTCTCCTAAGGTTCTAGCTAAATCCAAAAGTACTCTAATGTCTTCTTTCTTTAGATTAATCAGTTCTTTATTACATTCTATAGATTTTTTGAATCCTTCATACACACTATCTACCTCATTGTTATCTAGTAATTGCGAAACCTCTAGAAAAATATTTTTTATAGGCTTATTACATTTTTCACCTATATGTTCAAAAATTTCTGGTAGCGATGTGCGAGTATAAACTATCTCACTTTCTAATTGGTATAAAGCTTGTTCAATTTCTTTCAATTGTATAACTCTACTTCTTAGATTCTCTCCATAAATAAATCCTATTAAGGAACAACTTACTAAAATCAAAATACATCCTAAAGTCTTTAGAAACATATTATCTCCTCCAAAGTTTCTCTTTTTCATTAAAGTCATAAATATATTCCACTCTTCCAACTTCTTTAGAAGCATTTAAGATTACAGCTCTTTGAAAAACATCATTATCTAATATATCTTTAAATACAGCTCTGTTATATAAATCTTCAACTCCAAATCCATGAATAGTTGTAATCAAATTTACTCCTGAATTCATAGCAACAAGTATACTCTCGATATCCTTATAAGTTCCTATCTCATCACACACAATCACATCAGGTGCCATACTTCTAACCGCCATCATAATACCTTCACTTTTAAGACAACTATCAAGTACATCTGTTCTTATACCTACATTCATTTGAGGTATGCCATTACTACACCCTCCAATTTCACTTCTTTCATCTATTATGCATATTTTTTTGCCAGATACCTCTGTATATCCTGTTTTTATTCCGTCAGATAAATTTCTAGCAATATCTCTTATTAATGTGGTTTTTCCACACTTAGGCGGTGATATTATAATAGTATTTAAAACTCTGTTACCTTCAACAATATAAGGCATTATTTTATTTGAACAGTCAATAACTTCTCTACATATTCTAATGTTTAAAGAAGCTACATTTTTTATTGTTTTCACTCTATTATTATCTATAACGCAAGTTCCACATATACCAACTCTATGACCACCCTTTATTGTGATAAATCCATTCTTTATATCCTCTTCAAAAGCATAAATTGAGTAATTACTCATACGCTGCAACACAGTTTTTATATCCTCTTCTGTAACTATATACTCTTTTATAAATTCCTCATTTCCTATATAAAGTTGTAATGGTTTATTTACTTTAATCCTTATTTCTTGCATTTTTTCAAGGTTTTTTGTGTATTCTAATATTCTTCTTATGCTTTGTGGCAAAATATAAAAAATTTCTTTAGTGTTCATACTTTTTATCCTCCCTTCTTATTAAATTTTTATTTATCTCATCTTCAAATTATTCCAATAAAAGAAAAAAACACAATTATATTTTTAGTTTAAAATAAAAAATAGCATATAGAACAAATATTCTATATGCTATCACTTATCTATCTTTATTGCTTTTTAAATTAATAAAATTGCCGCAATTAGGACACAGTATTTTATTTTCATTATCTACTAAACTTTTCTCAATAGCTAATACCTCACTACATCCATCACAACAAACATCTATATAATCATAGCTATTAAATTCTTCATCCTCTTCTTCAAAGCCGTACAGTTCATCTTCTAAGTTACCTAAGTTCTCATCTAAAACTGTTACATATTCATTTACCTCAGCTTGATTATATTCAATTTCATTAATTTTTTCTACAATGTCAAATAAAATATCATTTACTTGAGATAATATTTTACTTTCTGTAGAATCTTTATTAACCTCTAATTTATCAATGGCTTCTTTTAACGAAGTTACTTTTGACATAAGAGAACTCATTTTATCACTCCCTTTAGGGCAGTTATACTCTCTCCATGTAGTCACCAGTTCTAGTATCTACTCTTATCATGTCTCCTTCATTTACAAATAAAGGTACATTTACAACTGCTCCAGTTTCTAGTTTTGCTGGTTTCAGTACGTTAGTTGTAGTATTTCCTTTAACTCCTGGTTCACATTCAACTATTTGAAGTTCAACAAAGTTAGGTGCTTCAACTGAAAAAGCTTCACCCTTGTAGAATTTAATTATTGCAAACATATTTTCTTTAAGGTACTTAATAGCTTCTTCTACTTGTTCAAATCCTAATGGTATTTGTTCAAATGTTTCTTGATCCATGAAGTAATATAATTGTCCATCATCATATAAATATTGCATTTCTTTTCTTTCTATAACTGCTTCCTGAAACTTAGTTGATGGATTAAAAGTAGTTTCTGTAGCTCCACCACTTATAACATTTCTAATTTTTGCTCTTACAAATGCTGCACCCTTTCCTGGTTTAACATGTAAAAAGTCAATTACAGTAAAAACTTGTCCATCTAATTCAAAAGTAGTTCCTTTTCTTAAATCTCCAGCTGAAATCATTATGTATCCCTCCACTAAAGTATTATTATTATTTTTATTATAACCCTAAAAGTTATATTAATACTAATCTTATCACTATTCAAAGAGTTTATTATATAAGACCAGACCTAATTTCTTTTTAGAGCTTTTTCCTATGGTATTAAAACTATAAGTTTTATGACCCTTATTCAACCAATGATATTTTATCAAAACTTGCGAATATTTGCAAATAGATTTATTTTATGTATGAATTTTTACACTACCTAAATTTATACTAATGTTATATTGAAAATTTTAAAATAACATTAGTATAAATATTTTTATTTTCTAAAATTTTTATTTCTAATTCCTTAACACCATAAAAATTTTCTTTTCTCTTTATCATTTGTAAAAAACTATAGAGTTTTTTTACTTCTCCTTTAAATTCTAACTGTAAACATACCAAATTAGGTGTTTCATTATCTTTTAATATTCTTTTTATTTGTACATAATCCTTATTGTTTATATCCTTTAGTATATCTGTATATGTATAATGCTTATTATTTTTTGTTGTTTTATTTATTTTTAATTGTTGAAGTTGCTGTTGTTTATGAAGCAAATTTTTCTTTTGGAACTTTGCAAATATAACACCAATTATAAGCAATATACTTAATAAATATATTAATAAATTATTTTTAAATCTTTCATTAATCATTATTTACCTCTAAACTTATTTTTAATCTAATATTATTATTTTCTGTAACTGATTCTAAATCTAAAATTTTAATTTTTTTACTTTTTTCAATATACTCTATAAACTCACTAATTTTTTGTTTATCAGAATAGCTACCATCTAATTGTATTTTTTTATCCTTTATCTTAACATAAAAAAAATTCTTTTTATCACCTAAATAAACTATGAAATTTTTCAATGTATTTATTGTGCTTATCTTTTTCTTTCGCATAACATATAATCTATTTCTTTCAACTTTAACATTCTGAATGCTTTGTTCAACCTCTTTATTAATACTAATTATATTTTTAGAATTTATAATTATATCTATTCCTATAATTGTTATACATAGTAATAAGATAACCAAATTTATCTTAAATCTTAAATAACTTTTTTCTTTAACTCTCTTTCTATACCATAATGGTAAAAAATTATATTCATTCATTACTTAACTCCTATTTAGAATAAAAGTCTCCATTATAATCTCCTCATCAAATTCACCTAAATTTTCATATGTATATTTTTTTTCATTCATTAAGTACTCTTTGAATCTAATATCATTTAAATTAACACTATATACTTTATTGATTTTTTTATCTAACCCTAAAACTTTATCATTGATATAATCATATTGACTAATAACAAACTCATAGTTTTCGTTATTATCTCTAATAACCTTATTAGCTATGATCTTATCATCACTCACTGCTGTTATATATAAATTTTCATTATAATTAAATATAAAAATATAACTCTTATCCAAAACGTAATTTTTAAAATACTGTAAAAAATAAAATTGTATCAAATTAACTTTCTTGATTACATTATTACACTTTATACAGTGTTTTAATCCATTTAATCTTTGGCAATTTACACAGAAAACCAATAGTTCCAACTCATTTTCTTGCTCTTTATATATTGTATAGGAATAAAAAATTTCTTCCGCTTTTCTACCATATAAATGTATCAATTGATTTTCAACTATATTATCCAATTTATATCCATATACTTTAGGTAAACTCATATATTTAATATATATCTCTTCTCCTTCAACCATAATATAAATATTTTTCTTTCTCACTCTAGTCTTTAAGTCCTCTAAATCTTTTATAATTACCCTTTCTAAGCCTTTCTTTTCTTTAATTAATTTATGTTTTTTTCCTAATTTAAGACTATTAATATTATGATTGCATATTTCAAGAATTATATCTTTCTTTAACATAGTATTTTCTCCTTATTTAACACTCTGTTTTCAAATAACTAAATTCAATTTTTTTCTGATTATCTTCTCTTATCTTATAAATATAATATTCTCTTCTATATGTTTTACCATCTGGTGGATAGATATATAATATAATGTTTCTTTTTTCTTTATCATACATTACATAAGAATTCTTAAAGCTAATTTCTCTGTCATTAATATTACTTAGTAAATTATGTACACTCTCATTATTTATATTAACACTTGAATTTTCTTTAATATATTTATTTATGCGGCTCAATAAATACTCCTTATGCTTTTCATATATATCTTGACCTAAATTGTAATAAATAAAATCTAAATTATTTTTTCTTCTTAAAATTTGAATACTAAAACTACAAAGTAAACTTGTAAGAATTATACTGAGAATAAGTAATGTAAAAATCATTATATATCCTCTTTTCTTTCTTTTAATCCTATACATCTTTCAAATATTTCTCCATTATTCGTTTTTATAGTTACATAAATAATATTTTTATTTTTATAGATTGTAAAATCCTTAATATCCTCTACTATAGAAACAGGTTTATACGTTGAATTTATATACTTAAAATAATCTATTATAATTTTACATTTATTTTGTGACATACTCCTCTTTTCTATAGTATTTGTATCACCATTTACTTTCTCTATAATTAACTTACTATTTTCTATTCTAATAGCCTTATTTCTAACATCTTTAACTTCTGTTTCAATAAATCTCAAGGCTTCTTGTGAATAATTTTCATACCTGTCTTCTCTAATAACACTTTTATAATTCTTAACCTCTCTAAAAACCATATTCGTCATTACCAATGTTAATATAGATATTATCGATAAGGAAATTACAAGTTCAATTAAGGTAAATCCTCTTTTCACTTTCTAATATTCCCCCTTAAAACAAACAGCTCTCATCACTTTATTATGATTTTGTATATTAACATACAACTCTAGATTAATTTTTAAGACCTCCTTATCATCCTCAATGCTCATAATTAAATACGGTCTATGTTTTATTTCTTCTGATGTAAAAATATTCTTAGCTCCTTCAATTTTCAAACTCTCCAGACTAATATTTTCTTTATTTATTATCACTAAATTCTTACTTTCCATTACTTTAATATCATCATAGTTATAGTTGTAATATATGTCCTCTTTTAGTGAATCTAAAAACTCTACATATTCATTTACTTGTCTATTGTAGCTATTTAACTTTAAGTTATTTATTTTAATAGATAATATAAAACTACTTAACAAAAAAAATATAGCCATACTGCAAACAACTTCCACCATACCTATTCCTTTTTTCTTACACTTATTTAATCTGAACATAATTAGTACCTACTCTCAAGGTTATAAAATGATTTTTCCCTTTTCTATCTTTATAAGTTATAGTACACGCATCACTTGTATTACCTAAATTATCTATATAAATCAATTGCTTGCCACTTGATGTATTTATAGATTCTAATTTAAACTCTTTGGGCATCTCATAACTTTTAACTGTTAAACCACAATGAAAGGTAATACTCCTTGAATCAAAAACTAAATATCCAGTTTTATTTTTCCCTTTACAATATTGTTTTGAATCATTTATAATATGCAAAATAGAATTATTACATATATCAACATTAAAGCTGTTAAGCGTAGAATTATATATTCCGTAGCAATTTGTTATTGATATTCCACTTAGAATTGATATTATACTTAATACTATAACTACTTCTATTAAAGTTGTTCCTTTTTTCTTATTCATTTTTATTAATTTCCTATTATCTCCTTATTCTATGCTGTTTTTCATCTTCATTAAAGGTCTGAACGCTATTTAGAAGTGGGATATATTTGTTTCAATTTATCTACAATAGTATATTTGTTATCATTATCAATTTCCAAAGTATATCCTTTACCATCAATATTGTACTCAATCTTAACCCCTTCATCATTAGGTTTTGCAGTAATAATTTGAATTCCCACCAGATCCTTAGTTGTATTTTTTATTGCTTCCTCCGAATAATTATTATTATTTTCCATATAGCTCATAAAAGCAGCAGTATATATCTGTCTACCTGTATCAATGGCCTTCATTTTTATAGCTTTTTCTCTGTATCCATTAAACCTAGGAACTAAAAAACTACTTAGCACCAAAATTACAGCCATGACAACTATAAGCTCAATCAACGTAAATCCTTTGCTAGTTAATTCTTTTTTTTTCACTGTTACTTCCTCCTAAATTCCTTTAAAACATTGTTTCTATTGAATCCATTATATCTATAATAGGAAACATAAATTTAACAATAACAAATGTTATTATTATAGATAAAATTAAAATAGTTATAGGTTCAATGAGAGACGATATTTTATTAACAATTCCATTTATATTCTCTTCATAAATACTAGCAACATTGTCCAGCATCTCATCTATATTTCCAGTTTCTTCTCCAACTAATACCATTGACACAAAAAATTTTTCAAATAATTTAGTATTCTCTAAAGCATTTGATAAACTCATACCTTCTCTAATATTCAAAATTAAATTAGAGATTTTATGTTTATGATATTTATCATTAAAACTATTTTGTATTATTTCTAGAGATGTTAATATAGGCACTCCACTGCTAATAAGTAAACTTAGACTTTGAGCAAATTTGATTTCATAAATCTCTTTATAAAATTCTTTAATTCCAGGAATAGAAAATTTAATCATATTGAATATCCTCTTGTCATAACCTTTAACTCTAATAAACATTAAAAGCATCAACAAGCATACAGCAATTATTTTCGACTCATTACTATTTATAAATTTATTAATAGTCATAATTTCTTTAACTTCTTCAGTAATATGCATATTATTTATTGCTAAATTATTAATAAATATAGGTATTATTTTAGTAATAATAATTATTGTAATCACTATAGTTGTTATAAATACTATAACTGGATATATTAAAAGAGATCTTATTTTTGTATAAACATTATGTTCCTTCCAATAATATTCATAAAGATTTAGTAAAACTTTTTCCATATTACCACTTTGCTCACCTATCTTAATCATGTGAACCATAAACTTAGGATATATCTTCGGAAACTTATCTAAACTTTCCGAAAAATCTTTTCCCTTTTCTACATCACTTTTTACTACATATAAACTAGTATTTATTTGTGAATTTAGCTTTTGATATAAAAGTATATCTAAGCCTCTAGTTATATTAATCCCACATTTTAAAATTTCTGATAGCTGTTTGCAAAATATTGCTATATCTTTACAGCTTACCTTATAACTAAAATCTTTTATATTTAAATATCTAACTCTATAATCTATTAAAAAATATCCTTTATTTCTCATTAATTCTATAAGTTCTTTTTCATCATTTAAAATATATTTGCCTTTAATAAAATTTCCATTTAAATTTACTGCTTTATATTTATAAGTTTTCATAAGCTCCCTTCATCATCTCTTGAACGGTTGTTATACCTTTTAACACTAATGTCTTGCAACTATTATTTAACGTACTCATTCCTTCTTTAATACTGTATTCTCTTAATTCTTCTATGGATTTATTTTGACAAATTAATTTCTTGTGATTAGAATTTAAATACATTATTTCAAATATGGCTCTTCTTCCTTTATATCCTGTATTATTACACTTTATACATCCTCTACCTCTAAAGAGTTCATGGCAATTACTTACCCCTAAAATTTTTAATTCTTCTTCTTTGGGTATATACTTCTCCTTGCAATAAGGACAAATTTCTCTAATAAGCCTCTGGGCAATTACTGCAACTAATGCATCCGCAGTTAAATAGTTAGGTACATTCATATTTATCAGTCTTTCAATTGCACTAGGCGCACTATTAGTGTGAAGAGTAGAAAATACTAAATGCCCTGTAATTGCTGCTTTAACCGCTATCTGAGCGGTTTCTTCATCTCTTATTTCACCGACCATAATAATATCAGGATCCTGTCTCAAAACACTTCTAAGCCCTGCAGCAAAATCTAATCCCGACTTATAATTTACATTAACTTGATTTACTCCTTTTATTGTGTATTCTACAGGGTCCTCTATTGTAATTATGTTTTTCTCTTCAGAATTTATTTCATTAATTAATGTATATAGGGTAGTGGATTTTCCGCATCCAGTTGGTCCAGTTGCAAGTACAATACCATTTGAGGTTTCTAAAATCTTTCTGAGAAGTGCATATTCATCATTATTTAACTTTAAAGACTTAAGCGAAATATTACTATCTTCCTTATATAAAATTCTTATAGCAATTTTTTCTCCATACACAGTTGGAATTGTAGATACCCTAAAATCCAATTTCTTATTGTCTATTTTTAATTGCATTTTTCCGTCTTGTGGTATTAACTTTTTTGAAATGTCCATACTTGACATTATTTTTAATCTAGTACAAATTGCTGGATATACTTCTTTAGGAATTTTATTTTTTCCTTTAAGCACACCATCAATCCTATACCGTATATTCACTTCATTTTCAAATGGCTCTAAATGAATATCACTAGCTTTTTCACTAATTGCTCCATAGATTATGGAATTAGTAATTCTAACTATAGGTGATTTGTCAATTTCATTTTTAACTAATTGATTTTTTATGGTTTCATTTTTTAGCTTCTCAATACCTTCGCTTTTTAAATCCTTTAAAGCTGCACTTGCAAATTCTTTATCATAATAGCTTTCAATAGCATAAATTATTTTGTTTTTTCTCTCTATATAAGGAATAATATCCTTATTGGTCAAAAATCTTATATCATCTATAACCATAGCATTAAGAGGATTAGTCATAGCAACACATATTTTTTCATTTTTTACTCCAAAAGGAATGACATTATAT
Source organism: Clostridium ganghwense (assembly GCF_026735165.1). Taxonomy (GTDB): domain Bacteria; phylum Bacillota; class Clostridia; order Clostridiales; family Clostridiaceae; genus Clostridium_H; species Clostridium_H ganghwense. Next base: position 46,053 of record NZ_JAPQES010000002.1, read on the forward strand.
TTTTTTGATATTTCTTTTGGAAGCAATTTTACCACATCTGTTGGAATATCTAAATTGTCTAATTCTACACTTTCAATATGAAAATTTTTTTTAAATATTTTGTACAAAACACTTTTTTTTACATAATTATTGTTTAATAGTATTTCTACTAATTCAGCTTTAGTTTTTCTTTGAATTTTTAATACTTTATTATAATCATCTATAGCTATTACCTTTTCTTTTAACAATGTGTTTCCTAATATATCTCTCATACGCATCTCCTAATCCCATAAATTTCATAAACATTTTTTACCATATCATTTTAATATTTTTATCACTTTTAAATTATTTAATCACTTTTTTTCAAAAAATAAAAAAATCTTATTCAAATAATCTCGAATAAGATTTTTTACTCTTTTTATATTAATATTTCTCCATTAAAGACTATTTCCGCAGGTCCAGTCATTAATACACCGTCATCCGTAATTTGTATTAAAAGTTCCCCTCCTGGAACAATTACCTTAACTTTAGATTCTGTGAATCCTAAATGATTACAACAAATAACAGATGCACAACTTCCCGTTCCACATGCTAATGTTGGCCCTGCTCCTCTTTCCCAAGTTTTAACTTTAATTAAATTGTTGTCTGTAACTTCACAAAAATTCACATTAGTTCCTTGTTTAAATAAATGATGTTTTTCAATACCATTTCCTTCTTCTACACTATATTGCTCTAAATTCCCCATAACGACCGTATGAGGTACACCCATAAGCATTGATGTAATCTTATATTCCCTATCCTTTACACTAATCTTCTTTTCAATAATTTCTTCCTTAACATCAGCACCAAAATCCTCAGGTTTATAAGAATAATTTCCCATATTTATGGTTATTCCTTTAACTTCATTACCTTCTATATCTAAATAAGCAATTTTAACTCCATCACCAGTCTCAATCTTTACAATTTTTTTATCAATTATTCCTTTATGATAAACATATTTTGCAAAACATCTTATGCCATTTCCACACATTTCTGCATAAGAACCATCAGCATTAAATATAACCATCTGTATATCAGCAATTTCACTCTTTCGAACTATTAATATTCCATCTCCACCTATTCCATAACGTCTATGGCAAAGTTTTTTTGCTATCTCCTGTTCTTTTCCCTTTAATATTTCTTCAAAATCCTCTATAACTATAAAATCATTTCCTGTACCTTGCATTTTAGTAAACTTCATATATTTTGCCCCCAATCATACTCCTAATATATTTTACTATATTAGTAACATATTACTTTAAATATATCATATAGTCAATATAACGCTTTTCATTATTATTGATTATTACACTAGTAAATAATATACTATAAATATATGTTTATATAAAAGAAAGGATGATACCATGGCATTAGACGGAATATTTTTATACAGCATCATACATGAATTAAAAGATACTATAATCAATGGAAAAGTAGATAAAGTAAATCAGCCTGAAAAGGATGAAATAATACTAAACATTCGTCAAGGAAGAAAACTTATCAAACTGCTAATTAGTGCAAGTTCAAACTACCCTAGAATACATTTAACAGAAACAAATAAGCCTAATCCATTAAAAGCTCCAATGTTTTGTATGGTACTCAGAAAATACTTAACAAATTCAAGAATTATAGACATTAATCAAATAAATAACGATAGAATAGTAGTTCTAACCTTTGAAAGTAGAGATGAGTTAGGCTTTGATAGTATATATTCTCTAGTAATTGAAATAATGGGTAGACATAGTAATATAACTTTAGTACGTGAAAGAGATGGAATAATAATGGATAGTATTAAACATATTACTCCAGATGTTAATAGTTATAGAAGTACTTTCCCTGGAATTAAATATGTTTATCCTCCAAAATCCACTAAGTTAAATCCTTTTAATTTTTCTTTTGGTGAAGCTGAAAATTATATTAATGAAAATAATATTGACTTAAATGAAAATATGTTCCTTATGCTTTTTACAGGAATAAGTAAAACGCTTTCAAAAGAATTAGCTTTTAATTTAAACTTAGCTAATATTACACTAAATACAGAATCATTTAATAATATAATAGATTATTGTAAAAATATTTTTAACAAAATAAATTTAAAGAAATTTGAGTACTTTTCATACAAAAATGATAATTCGTTGATAGATTTTTATTGCTTCGACTTAAAAAGTATGGGTAAATACACTAAAACCTCTTACGTTTCTCCATCAACACTACTAGAAAGCTTCTATTTTACAAAAGATAAACTTGATAGATTGAAAGCTAAAAGTTCTGATCTTCAAAAAATTGTTAATAATAACATAAATAGATGTATAAAAAAAGCAAAAATATTAAATAACACTTTGAAAAAATGTGAAGATAAAGAAAAAGTCAAACTTTATGGTGAACTTATAACAGCCAATATATATGCATTAGAAAAAGGTATGAAAGAAATTGAAGTTTTAAATTATTATAGTGAAAAAGGAGAAAATATAAAAATTAAACTTGATGAAAATAAAACTCCTTCACAAAATGTTCAATCATACTATAAAAAATATAATAAACTAAAAAAATCAGAAGAAGCCGCACATGAACAGTTAGAACAAAATACAGATGAATTGAACTATCTATATTCTGTACTAACAAATATAAAAAATGCCAATAGCTATGATGAAATAGAAGAAATAAAAAAAGAACTGATAGAGACAAATTACATCAAGTTTAAAAAGTCTCGTAAAACGAAAAAATCTAAAGCTCTAAAACCTTTGCACTTTATATCTAGTGATGGATTTGATATATACGTCGGTAAAAATAATATACAAAATGACAATCTAACTTTAAAATTTGCCAATAAACATGACATATGGCTCCACACAAAAGAAATACCAGGCTCACACGTTATTATTAGAAACTCTGGTGAAATTCCTGATAGAACATTAATGGAAGCTGCAAATTTAGCTGCTTATTATAGTAAAGGCCAGCAATCATCTAAAGTACCTGTAGATTATACAGAAATAAAAAACGTAAAAAAACCAAGTGGTGCGAAACCTGGTATGGTAATATATTATACTAATCAAACCCTATATATAACTCCTGAAGAACCAAAATTAAAAGAAATTAATAATAAATAATTACCAAATAAAATCCCCTATCATAAAATAGGGGATTTTATTTGGTAATATCATAAAATTTTATTGAATTAAATTAAACTTCATAAATCACAACGGAATCTTCTTTATCCAATTCTTCAACATTAACAGATATTATTTCTTTACTTGAAGTAGGAACATTTTTCCCAACATAATCTGCTCTTATTGGAAGTTCTCTATGCCCTCTATCAACAAGTACAGCTAACTGTATATTTGCAGGTCTACCATGTTCAATAATAGCTTCCATAGCAGCTCTTACAGTTCTTCCTGTATAAAGCACATCATCTACTAATATTATTTTTTTATTTTTTACATCAATTCCAATATGTTCATTATTAACTACTGGCTGCTCTCCTAATTCTGTTAAATCATCTCTGTAAAGAGTAATATCTACGCATCCAACTTGAACACTCTCACCTTCAAACTCTCCTATAAGTTTTGCTATTCTGTGAGCTATAGGAACACCTCTCCTTTGTATTCCTACCAATACAATATCCTCAACTCCCTTGTTTTTTTCAATAATTTCGTGGGATATTCTTTTCAAAGTTCTCTTTATAGCTTTGTCATCTAAAAGTACTGATTTAAATTCCATTATTTTATTCCTCCCCTCTTAGATACATAATAAATTATTTTCTAAGTTTTGTAAGTACTTCTACGAAATATTCTGGAAGTTCAGATTCAAATTCAAGATACTTTTCAGTAGAAGGATGTATAAACCCTAATTTTTTTGCATGAAGCATTTGACCATTCAATCTAAATTTCTGCTTTTTATATCCATAAACAGGATCTCCAACTAAAGGATGTCCAAGATAGCCCATATGTACTCTTATTTGATGAGTCCTTCCAGTTTCCAGTATACATTTTACTAAAGTATTTCTCTCAAATCTTTCTATCACTTCATAATGAGTTACAGCTCTCTTTCCACCACTAACTATAGCCATTTTTATTCTTTCTCTAGGATGTCTTGCAAGGGGTTTATCAACTGCCCCACTTTCTTCCTTAATTACTCCCTCAGTAAGTGCAATATATTCTCTCGTCATAGAATGATCTTTTAACTGCTCTGCTAATTTTCTGTGAGAATTATCATTTTTAGCTATAACTAAAATCCCTGAGGTATCTTTATCTATTCTGTGAACAATACCAGGTCTAATAACTCCATTTATCCCTGATAAATCTTTACAGTGATATAAAAGTGCATTTACCAAAGTTCCTGTATAATTTCCTGGTGCAGGATGTACAACAATTCCCTGAGGCTTATTTATAACGATTAAATCACTATCCTCATACAATATATCTAAAGGTATATTCTCTGGTTGTACAACAAGTTCTTCTAATTCAGGAATATTTACAGTTATTTTATCATAAATTTTTAATTTATAATTTGATTTTTTATTTTTATCATTTACTATTACGTTTTCATTTTCAATAAGTTTCTGTATATACGATCTTGATTTACCTTCAAAAACTTGTGATAAATATACATCTAATCTACAATTTACTGAATTTTCATCTATTATAAATTCTTTTAAATTCATTATTCCTCTTCCTTTAATATGCAAATAGCTAAAATTATTGTTCCAACTACAACTAATATATCCGCTACATTAAAAGTTGGAAAGTAATATACATTCTTATAATGCAGCATTATAAAGTCAATTACATATTTATGTATAACTCTATCATATAGGTTACCTAATGCTCCACTAATAATCAAAGCAAAACTTATTCTAAGTGCTTTTGACTTAGGCTTATATTTAAATAAATAAAATATCATACCTATTAAAACGGCTAAAGTTACTATAGTTAATAATAGTATTTTACCTTGAAATATTCCAAAGGCAGCCCCTTTATTTTCTAAATATTGAAATGTAAAAAAATTCTTTATTATTTCAATATCACTACCATCTTTAAGGATATTTAAAGCCCAATTCTTCGTAACTCTATCAAGAAAAATTCCTATAATTATAACTAGGAACTCCATATTATCCCCCCAAATAATTTGTATATAGTAGTAAAAAAGAAAAGATATTATGCATTTTCTATATAAACTGAAAATAATCTTAATCTTTTCTTTTTTAACTTATAACAAATTTAATTTTTGAAATTTGTTATCTATAACTTGCTTTAAACTCTGTATTAATCTGGTAACTGTTGTTTATATTGAGCATTACTTATTTTTTCAACACCTTCAACATATCCGACCTCATCCTCATCTTCATACTCATAATCACCATAATCATATACTTTTCTCATTTTATTAAAGTTTTCAACAGTTTGATAACTATCTTCTGCATCAAACTCTACGTTATTTCTATGATGTTTATATCGAAAAGGACTTCCTAAAGCTGCTTCTTCACTTGGTCTATTATATATATCATCTATATTTTTACTGTTTTGCTCTTTTTTACACTCTATACAGTACTGTGTATAAGGAATAAAATTCAATCTTTCCTCTGTAATATCTTTTCCACATACTCTGCATTTTCCATAGTTACCATTATCTACAGATCTTATGGCTATATCTATTTTATTTAAAATATCCATTTCATTTTTCTTTAAGGCAATTCCCTTTTCTTTATCAAATAATTCTGTTGCAGTATCAGATGGATGATTATCATAAAAAGATAGTTCTTGAGACATCTCACTGTTTGAATCTATTACCTCATTTTCCTTCATTTGAGTCAATAAAGCTTCCACTTTATTTTTTTCTTTAATAAGTCTATTTTTATAATTCATCATTTTATCTTTATCCATAAATAACAACTCCTTCTTACATTTAAATAATTTCTTCTTACTTAAACACATGAGGTCTATTATTTATTTTTTCTAAAGATAACTTTTTTATTACACAAAAAATTTTTACTAAAAATACATAGTAAATTTCTTTACATCTTCCATTATTTTTACTAATTGAGGAATTGATATAGTCTGTCTAGCATCTGATATAGCTTTTTCTGGATTTATATGACTTTCAATTTCAAGTCCATCTGCACCAGCACAAATAGCAGATATAGACATTTTAGGTACCAACTCTCTAAGTCCTGTACCATGACTTGGATCAACAATTATAGGAAGTCTATATTTTTCTTTAATTGCTGCAACCAAATTTAAATCCAAGGTATTTCTGGTATATGTTTCAAAGGTTCTTATTCCTCTTTCACATAATATAACATTCTGATTCCCTTCTGCCATTATATATTCCGCTGCATACAACCATTCTTCTAAAGTAGCACTCATTCCTCTTTTTAATAATATGGGAATTTTAGTTTTTCCAACTTCTTTCAAAAGGCTGTAGTTATACATATTTCTAGAACCAATTTGAATAATATCAGTATAGTTACCAGCCTTTTCTACATCTCTAGTATCCATTATCTCTGTAATAACAGGTAAATCTACTTCCTTACCAACTTGACTAATTATCTTAAGCCCTTCCTCTTCAAGTCCTTGAAAACTATAAGGAGAAGTTCTAGGCTTATATGCACCACCTCTTAAGATGTGTACACCTATTTTTTTTAATTCCTTAGCAATAGAAAGCAAGCTTTCATAGCTTTCTATTGCACATGGTCCAGAAATTATAACTTTTTCCTTTCCACCTATAATAATATCTTTTACTTTTACCTTTATTGATTCTCCATAAACTTTATCTACAAGTAATTTTTCCATTTATTTCTCACCTACATAGCCTCTATCATGCTCTTTAATATATTTGTAGAATTTTCAACAGCGATAGGTATAAATTTTTCATAATCAATGTGAGCACCATTACTAGCATTATCAGAAATTGATCTTATTATAACAAAAGGCACATTATTTAGATAGCATACTTGAGCTATACTTCCACCTTCCATTTCACAACCTATAGCATCAAATTCTTCTTTTAACCAATTTATCTTTTCTAAACTTGCAATAAATTGATCTCCCGATACTATTCTTCCCACAAAACTATTATAATTTGTGTTTTTCTCGCAAGCATTTTTTGCAAGCTTTACTAATTCCTCATCGCATTTAAAGTCAAAAGCTTCCAATCTAGGGATTTGTCCAAGTTTATCTCCGAAAACAGATGTATCTATATCGTGTTGTACTAAACTATCAGCAATTACAACATCTCCAGGATATATGTTTTCACCAATTCCACCAGCTACACCAACATTTATAATTTTATCAGCTTTATAATCATCAATCAAAATTTGCGTACAAACTGCTGCATTAACTTTACCTATACCACTTCTTACTACTACTACTTCTTTATCCCATAAAGTTCCTATATTGAATTGCATTCCTGCTTTAATTTCTTTTTTACTTATTTTAATATTCTTTAATAAGATTTCTATTTCTTCATCCATTGCACCTATAATTCCAATATCCATATTTTTTCTCCTTTCACAAATAAAAATTTATCAAAATATACAATATTTCTATGCTTATATAAGAATACAGTAATACTTTTTTATTGTCAACAACGCTGTACTTATCAATAAATTAAAAAATCTCACTCAATGAGTGAGATATATACTAATCTTCTTTAGCAAAAAAGCTTTTAATTAAATCTAAATCATTATCAGCATATTCTTGTGTAACTGGTTCTTCATTCTCAATTTCTTTAGCTTTAACAGGAATCTCAGATACCTCAACGGTACTTCCTACATTATAATTTTTAATAAAATCCCCTTCTAAACTATTAAAAGTCTCTACTTGAGCATTCATAAAATTTTTAAATTTAGCTCTAAATTTTAAAAATTCTTGTTTTAATCTTTCATAGTCATCATTAATTTTCACAACATCATTATGCGCTTTATCAATTATTTTTTGTGCAGAGTCATTTGCCTTTTTTATTATTAAATCAGCCTCAGACTGAGCTGATTCTCTTGCTTGCTCTGCAGCATTTTGTGCTAATAATAGAGTGTTTTGAATTGTAGATTCTATTTTTGAATAATGTTTTATTCTTTCTTCTGACAACTCTAATTTTTCTTTCAAACCTGAATTTTCCTTATATAAAGTTTCATAATCCTCAGCAATTTTATCTAAAAATTCATCAACTTCATCACAATCGTAACCTCTAAGGGATTTTTTAAATTCTTTATTGTTTATGTCCATTGATGTTATTATCAAATTAACCACCCCATACTCATATGTATTTTTTTATTTTTACTTTCGACCTTTGTTTTTGGGTCTTTCCTATCACTTCTAAAATTTTAAACTTCCCATATCCTCTCACAGCAATAATAGTTCCTTCTCTAATACACTGATTTTTATTATTTATTCTTTGATAATCTGTAAGAACTTTTCCTTTATTAATCATATCCACAGATGCACTTCTTGATATGTTACATAAAGCTGAAATAACACAATCACTTCTCATGGAAGTAACAATTATATTTTTCTCTTCGAATTTGTATTGAGGAATAACACATGAACTACGGTCTAGTATTTCAATACTGCAAGGAGCTCTCCCAATCTTACTCAAATTTTCCTTTACATAATAACAAACTTCGTTAAAAACAGGAATATAACAACTTTGGTCTTCAACAATCAAGTCCCCAAATTTTTCTCTTTTAATGCCTAGTGACATTAACGCTCCTAAAAAATCAGAATGCCCTAATTTTGAAAAAGATGATTTATTATTAATTTTAATCAATTCTACTGGATATTTATGAAAATCTTCATCTTCATATAGTGGTAAAATTGCTATGATTCTTCTTTCACTTTCCTCAAATACACCAAAGCTCCCTATATTACATTCTAATAAATCGCTTATATTTTTTAATGCATTCCATATACTTGGTGGATAAAATTCGTTTAAATATAAGGATTTATTAATTTTTATGCTAAGTGCAATTTTATCATAAATATTAGACAAAGCAACCTTATCTTCAAAATCAATATTAGCTAAAAATTCTTTTTTATTCATACTTTATAAAATCCTTAAAACTATACTAACAATATTTCTTAATGCTCCAATAATAAATAAAGCAAGTATAGGTGATAAATCTACAGGCAGTCCAGGAATAAGTCTTTCCTGTATTTTTCTTCCTGGTGATAAAAAAGGCTCCGTAAAAATATGTATTGTTTCAGTTATTGTATTTCTGCCTCTATAAATCCATGAAAGGACTATATCAACTATTATTAAAAGTTCTAAAAGGTCAAATAATAAATTAAATGCACTTCTAAGAATAAGTATCATTTTATCCTCCAATCTTATTTACCCCAATTTATTAATCCTTTACTTGAAAGTTCACTTTTCAATTCATTTGATATTTCAACATTTGATGGAGATAATATATATACTGCTTTCTCTATTTCTTCAAGAGAACCTGAAAGAGCATAACTAGCTCCAGCCATAAAATCTAAAAGTCTTTGAGCAATTTTAGACTCAAGGGTAGTCATATTTACTACTATAATCTTTCTATTTCTTAAATTATCGCAAATTTCTATAGCTTGATCATAATCAGTAGGTTTAAGTATTATAATTTTTGCACTTGTTGCTGCATGAATACTTACAACTTTATTATTTTGTATTTTATGTTTAGATGAATCAAAAATATTATCTATAGGCTGTTCTTCTTCTAAAGAAGCAGCATTTTCCATTTCTTCTATCTCATCTACTTCATCTTCCAATCCTAAAAAATCCATAACTTTATTTATCATTTTGCCAGCCATTTTATATCCCTCCTAAATATTTTTATACATTCTCTTTCCAAATATACCTTCACCTATTCTTACCATATTTGCTCCCTCTGAAATAGCTATTTTATAATCTCCAGTCATACCCATTGAAAGATATTCCATTCTAACATTAGAATACTGTTTTTTAGCTAAATCATCATAGATTCTTTTCATTTTTGCAAAGTATTTTCTACAGCTCTCTTCATCTCCTTTAGGAATTACTGTCATAATTCCTTTAACCTTCACACTACTACACTTTTCACAAGCACTTATTAGTTCTTCTAGATTTTCTTCTAATATACCTGACTTATTAGGATCACGTCCTATATTTATCTGAATTAAAACATTGGCAATCTGCCCTTTGGCAGCATATTTCTTTTCAATTTCTTCTAAAAGTTTAATATTATCTAATGAATGTATTAAATATACTTTACCTACAATATATTTTACTTTATTCCTTTGTAGATGTCCAATTAAATGCCATCTTACATCAGAATGAAATTTTTCAACTTTCTCTGTAAATTCTTGAACTTTATTTTCTCCAAAATCTCTAGCTCCAGCTTGATAAGCTTCTTCAAGCTCTTCAATGGTTCTAGTTTTTGAAACAGAAATAAGTGTAATATCATCAGATATTTCATTTTTAATTTTGTTAATATTCTCTGCTATACACACCATTATCTACCCCTTATAAATATTATTTAGTATTATCTTTTTTAACCTCTGTCATATATTTATATTCTATTTTTCCTTCATTAGCTAAAATTTTTATTTTGTCTGACTTAATTATATTTACATCTATACCTCTTAATTTTAAATAAGTCAAATACCCCATGTCAGATGTCATGTAACTATATATTTTGTCTTTGTTTCCAATTACTTTTATATTAAATGGAGCTGGTATTTTTATTCCATCTAACTCAATAAATGCTCCCCAACAGAAAATATCTGATTTATCAATAATCCTCTGACCATTTATAGATATAACTTCTGCTCCAGCATTTTTAAGCTCATTAACTAGATTAATGATATCATTATCATGTATAATCCCTGCTTTTTGGTCAATAGCATCTTCTACATTTCCTGAAAAATCACTACTAGCATCTTTTAACTTTATTACTATTCCTTGTCCCTCTACATCAATATTGCCTAAAGTCATTTCATTATTGAAAATCTCTTTATTCATTTCTCTTATAATCTGAAATTTATCATTTTGATTTTCAAGATATTTCTCTAATTTTTTACGTTCTTTATAGTATGTTTCTTGCAAATTTGAAATATCTTTATTTAACTTATTAACATAATCATATGCTTCTTGGTACTCTGTTGGAGTCAAAAACACTTTATTATTTATTTTCTTCAAATTCATATTTGATGAAATTAATACCCCTATAATTATAGAAGCAATAAAAACAAATATTGTTGCTTCATTTGTTTTCATTTACTCACCTCATTAATGTGACTTTGCTTTTTCCAATAATAATCTTCTTACTGCTGCAAAATTATTAAATATTCTTTCACCAAATACAATAACAGCAGCTAAATATATAGGCATCCCCAATTTATCACCAAGGTATGTAAGTGCTGCTGCTAAAACAGCATTTCCAAAAAAACCTGAAATAAATATATCTGTTCTAAATCTTTTATCAATTGATGCTTTTATAGCTCCAAATACAGAATCTAAACACGCAAAAATTGCAACAGACAAATATGGTGAAAATTTCAGGGGAATACTTATATCCCAAAACATTCCTATAATAGTTCCAATTAGCAATCCAATGAATATAATCATTTAAAACACCTCGAGTTATTTTTTTATAGGCTTAGCATATTCGAACTTTAAGCTCTTATCATACTTATTAACTTCTATCTCATCTGTAAAATCATATTTTATATCACAACCTTCAAATCCAACATCAAGCACTCCTGGAAATTCTAGCGCAGCTTTTAGCTTTGCTTTGTTTCCTATGGCTTTTATTGTAATACGCTTATATGGAGATATTCTTTCCTCATTTATTGTAATATAATTACTTGCATTTCTTATACCTGTTCTTGAAGTAATTCTAATATCATTAATTGATATAGCTTCAGCATCTGCAGCCTTTAGTTCATTTATAATTCTAAGCAAATCAGTATCAACTATTGTTGATGTCTCAGCATTAGGATTAAAAATAGTATTTTGGGGTGTTATATACAACGTCACACCTTCTCCTTGAACATCTATACTTCCTGTAAGAATTCTAGTATCTTCTAGTTTTTTAACTATTTCTTTTGTCAATTCATCATTACTAGCTGCAGCACCTTCATAATTTTTTATTTGAGTTTGAAGTTCATTTATTTTTTTCTCCATTCCTTCTTTTTGCTTTTTCAATTGTTCAATTTCAAGCGTAATCTGTGCAACATTAGTATCTTGCTCAGAACTCTTTCGCTGACTAGCAATTGACTTTAACTGATAGGTAATCATAAAACCTAATAAAATACATACTATTCCTACAGAAATCTGTGAACGCATTTTTTTCATAGTAGGTCCTCCTAATTTTCAACTAAAAATACAGGGTTTCCTTTAAAACTCACATCTATATACCCTTTTTTATCAATTAGCTTATTATCTAATAGAATATTTATAGCTTTATTAATTTTTTCTTGTAATTTATCACTTGTCCCAATTTTAACCATCATATTTCCATAATACATTTTTATATCTGTTAAGTCCTTAATATCTACTATAGAAGGTTCAGGAATTCCATCTTTAAAATTTCTTATCAACTCTGTAATATCATTTATAAGCTTAATTTTTCTTTGATTACTATCATCTAATACTTCTCCAAGCTTATATTGTTTTCCTTCATATCCAATTAATTTAAGCAATTTCATTCCATTTACAGAGTTTTTCTCTTCTAAAACAATTCCATTTTTATCAATAACCCAATATTTATTATCCTTATTTACATAAAACACTGCTGTTCTTTCTTCAACATGTATATTTATCTTATTTGGAAGTTTTCTCTTAATCTCTACATTTAATATATACGGATTAGATAGTATACTAGTTCTACTTTTTTTTAAATTTAAGTAAAATATATTTTCCCCCAAATTAATTTGGGACAATTTTTTTATTTCTTCTGAACTTATATTTCTATTATTTGAAATTTGTATATCTTTAATATTAAAATAAGAAAGCTTTAAACATAAAGTAACTGCTAAAGATATTAAAATTATTATAATCGTAATATATCTTTTTATTCTTACTTTTTTTCTTCTTTTTTCAATTAATTCATTCTTGTATTTATTTTTAGATTTATTATTTACTTTTGGCTTGGCAGTCATCCCTTTACCCCTCAAATTTTTAATAATTACATACCTATATAATACCACATATTGTATTAGGATTAAATGTATTTAATATTTTTTTAAATTAAATTAATATATTAAAACACAAATACAGCACTGCTTAGCAATGCTGTATTTGTTTAGTTGCTTGTTTGTCTAGATATATTAAGCAATATTCCCATAGCAATCAAGTTAAAAACTAAAGATGACCCTCCATAACTTATAAAAGGAAGTGGTACCCCTGTTACTGGCATTGAACCTGTTACAACAGCAATATTGATAATAGCTTGTATTGCTATTACAGCCGTTATACCTATAGCAAGCAATGTTCCGTATATATCACTAGCTCTAACGGCAGTTCTTATACCACGCCAAATGAATACCAAAAATAATGAAATAACAAAAATGCATCCCACAAGCCCTAGTTCTTCACCAATTATAGAAAATATAAAATCATTATGAGGTTCTGGTATATAATAACATTTTTGTCTTGACTGACCTAGTCCTGTTCCCAATATTCCTCCTGAACCTAAGGCTAAAAGTGATTGAATAAGCTGATATCCGTCTCCTCTAGGATCTTCCCAAGGATTAAGAAAACTTATAAATCTTTTCATTCTATAAGGTTCCAGTACAATACCACCAACTCCAGCAAGTCCCACCAATAATAATACAAATGCTATATGTTTTTTTCTGCAACCTGATGCAAATAACACTATAATAGTAACAATCATAATTACTGATGCTATACTTAGATTTTTCTCAAGTAATATAAGCCCAGCATAAAATCCTGAAACTACCAAGTATGGAAAAATTCCATACTTAAAATTCTTTATTCTTTCACCTTTATTTTCTATACTCTTAGCCAGATACAAAACAACTACATATTTAGCTATCTCTGATGGTTGAATAGATGCACCGCCCGGAAGGTATATCCACCTTCTTGCACCATGATTATCGTGAAAAGCAAATACAGCTAGGAGCAAACCTACTGTCAAAATCATAAATAAACCAGTCTTATTTTTTAAAACATGATAATCAACCTTCTCTGCAACTATCATACAAGTTATACCTAGAATAGCCCATACGCCTTGTTTCTTTAAAAAATACATATCATCATTTCTATACATCTTACTATGTAATGCCGTATATGAACTTGCACTATATACCATTACTATTCCTACAGCAACTAAAATCATTATAGTTGCAAATAATATAAAATCAACTTGACCCATTTTAGCTTTGGGTTTTTTCATAATATATCCTCCTATTTAAATTACTTATAAGGACAAGATATTCATTAATGACAAAAATCCTATTAAACACAATATAACAGTTACAATAGAAAACACTGTAACAACCTTAGTTTCATGCCATCCACTTAATTCAAAGTGATGATGTAGAGGTGCCATTTTAAATATTCTTTTCCCAAATAATTTATTTGAAGCAACTTGTAGAATTACAGATACTGTTTCAGCCACATATATTCCTCCAACTATAATAATCAGCAAAGGAAGTTTTAATATCATAGCCACTACTCCAACTGCTCCTCCTAAAGCTAAAGAACCAGTATCGCCCATGAATATTTGAGCTGGGTGAGCATTGTATCTTAAAAATCCTAAAAGAGCTCCCCCTACTGTTGCACAAAATATTGCAAGAGTATAATGTCCTGTTGCAAAACTTACTACTGCGAAAAAAGTCATTACAAGTAAAGTTACACTTGTTGAAAGACCATCCAGTCCATCAGTTAAATTCACCGCATTGGTTGTTGCAGAGAAATATAATACTATAAAAGGTATATAAAATATACCTAAATCCCATGTTTGGTGGGTAAAAGGAATTATTATACTACTTCCTATATTCGAACTCTTATACCCATAAAAAGCTATTGCAGTTGAAACTAAAAGCAGCAATAACATTTTTTGTTTAGCACTTAATCCTTCATTTTTCTTATGTACTATTTTAAGAAAATCATCTATGAAACCAATAATTCCAAATCCAACAAAAGCAAGAATTGCTAATATAATCTCAAATCCAGGTTTCTTTAAAATAATAAATATTGTAATAACACTTGATAGTATGAATATTATTCCTCCCATAGTAGGAGTACCTGATTTGACTTTATGACTTTCTGGTCCTTCTTCTCTTATATTCTGACCAAATTTCAATTTATGCAATATAGGAATTAATATTGGTCCTTGAAGTAATGCTATTACAAATGCTACCAATACTGAATAAATCATTAAACTCATTTTTATATCTCCTTTAGTAATTTTTAGCCTTAAGTTCTTTTACAATATCTTCAAACTTCATACTTCTTGATGCTTTGATTAGTATTATATCTTCATGAGTAATATTGCTTACCAAATATTCTCCAGCTTCTTTTGTATTATCAAAGCTTTTGAAACCTTTATTGTTATTAAAGCCCTCTTTATAAGCTGAATCGTATTCTCCAATACTTAAAAGTTCATCAACTCCTACTTCAGCTGCATATTTTCCAATATCTTTATGAGCATTATAAGACTCTTCACCAAGCTCCTTCATAGTTCCAAGTACAGCAATTTTTCTTTTACCTTTTATAGTACTCATAACATCCAAAGCAGCTTCCATAGAATCTGGACTCGCATTATAACAGTCATCTATTATAGTATAACTACCGCACTTTACTATATCTAATCGCATAGATGTTACACTAAGATTTTTTATTCCACTTTTAAGCTTATCATACTCTATCCCTAAAATTCTTCCAGTAGCAATAGCCAATAGAGAATTTAAAATATTATGTCTTCCTGGAACTTCTATATAAAATTCTTCTCTACTTTTTCCATCTAAAACAGAAAATTTTATACTATTTTCATTTACTTCAATATCTTCTGCTTTATATTCTACTTTGCCCTCAAATCCAATTCTAGCAGTTTCATATTTTTCTTCACATACTGTAGCTAAAAGATCATTTTCATTATTCAACACTAATACACATTCTTTTGTGAAAAAGTCTGTTATCTCCATTTTAGCTTTCAGTATATTTTCTCTAGTTTTTAAATTTTCTATATGAGATATGCCAACATTTGTAATTATAGCAATGTCAGGTCTTGCTACTTTTGCCAATCTGTGAATTTCACCTAAATCACTCATCCCCATCTCAAGAACAGCTACATCATAACTATTATCAAGTTCAAATACCATCAAAGGTAATCCTATTTCATTATTAAAATTCCCTTTTGTTTTAAATACTTTAAACTGAGAACTTAAAGCTGCTGCTGTTAAATCTTTTGTTGACGTTTTTCCTGTAGAACCTGTAATTCCTACAACTTTAACATCCAACTTACTTCTATAATATTGCGCTAAATCTAATAAAGCTTTTTTTGTATCTTTAACTAAAATAACTGAGGTATTAGAATTTAATTCTTTTGTATCAAACTTTATTTCATCTACTATGCATAAATTAGCACCTTTTCCACTAGCTTCCTTTATGAAATCATTTCCGTTAAAATTTTCACCTTTTAATGCGACAAATATACTATCTTTACATATTTTTCTTGTATCTGTGCTTAAATAATTATATTTATGTATTTCTTTATTTATGTATATTTTTCCGTCAATAGCATTAACTATTTCCTCAAAGCTTAAACGTTCCATTTAAAACAACTCCTTTACGATTTCCCTTATTACTTCTCTTTCGTCAAAATGTATTACCTTATCTTTCAAAATTTGGTAATCTTCATGTCCCTTTCCTGCTACTACTACTACATCTCCCTTTTTTGCAATCTCCATTGCTTTTTTTATAGCATCTCTACGATTTTCAACAACCATGTAATTTTCCTTTTTTATTCCCTTTATTATATCTTCAATAATTTTCATAGGCTCTTCTGTTCTAGGATTATCAGAAGTAATTATGGCTATATCTGATATTTCCGAACCTAGACTACCCATTATTGGTCTTTTAGTTGTGTCTCTATCTCCTCCACAACCAAAAACACTTATAAGTCTGCCTTTTGTAAACTCTTTAGCTGTTTTAAGTATATTTTCTAATCCATCTGGAGTATGAGCGTAGTCTACTATAACATCAAAATCTAAATTACAATCTTTAGTAGCTATTTCGCATCTTCCTGGAACCACAACATTTTCTAGTCCTTTTTTAACATCCTCTAAAGAAATACCTTCACTCAGACATGCTCCTGCACAACATAATGCATTATAAACGTTATATCGTCCTGGAATATTTAAATTTATATGTATATTACTGTCTTCGTAATGTAAATCAAACTCTACTCCTCTTGAATGATTAACTATATTTTTAGCCACTAAGTCTGCATTTTCATCAACAGCATAAGTAATTTTGCTTCCTTCACTATCTTCAAACACTTTTTTTCCATAAGAATCATCTATGTTTATCACTGAATTCTTAGTATTTTTGAATAATTTTAATTTTGCTTCATAGTAGTTTTCAAAAGTTTTATGAAAATCTAAATGATCTTGGGTTAAATTTGTAAATACTGCCTGTGAAAATCCAAGTCCATAAACTCTATCTAAACTTAAGGAGTGAGAGGAAACTTCCATTATACAATATTTTATCTTTTTATCTACCATTTTTTTAAAAAGCTCATGAAGTTCAAGCGACTCAGGAGTAGTTCTCTCCGCTTTTAATTTTTCTTCACCAATAAAATTTGCAATAGTCCCTACAAGTCCTACACTGTATCCTGCATGTTCTAAAATAGACTTTATCATGAAAGTTGAAGTTGTTTTTCCGTTTGTTCCAGTTATACCTATCAAATTTAATTTATTTGATGGATTTCCATAAAAATTTGAAGCACAAACTGCAAGAGCTTCTCTTCCATTTTTTACTTTTATTATATTACACTCAGGAGCATTATCCAACTTTTTACTGCAAATTATTGCCACTGCACCCTTTTCATAAGCACTTTGTACATATTTATGTCCATCTACATTAAATCCTTCAATGCAAATAAATATATCTCCTTTTTCAATCTTTCTTGAATCATACTCTATTTTGTTAATCTCAACACTTTCTTCTCCCTTAATAATTTCATAATTTAAACCTTTAAGTATTTCTCTAAGTTTCACTTAAATCACCCCTATAATACAAATTAATGTGATTAGCATAAGAGTTTATGCTAATCACATATTATATATTTATTATCTTGCTTTAAATAATGCTTAAAGTTTTTCTTTTTTACTATAAACTCTAAACTATATCTAATCTCCTATTTCTTGCAATTTCAGAACAATTTTCGTAGTATTTCTATTTACTCTTTGTCCTGCACTAATACTTTGTTCAGTAACCACTCCATTACCTATTACTTTAGCTTCAATACCTAATCCTTTTAGTAGTTCTACTGCCTTTTCTTTACTATATCCTTTAAGACTTGGAACCACTACTTCCTTATTATAATTTGACGATGTTCCACTGTAAAGTACTATTTTCCTTCCCTCTTCTACAGAATACCCTGGTTTAGGAGTCATATCAACAATATATTCTCCTTTATCATCAATTTGATAATTAAGCTTAGATTCCTTTAGAATTTTTAATGCTTCACTCTTTTTTGTACCTCTTACTTCAGGTACAACTACGTTTTTCAATAAAACATTTTCATCTCCATCTTTTAAAGCCATATAATTAAATATATCTGTAAATACCTGTTTAGCAACTGGTGTAGCAATTTGACCTGCATAATAATTAGAAGGATCTGGTTCGTCAATTGAAATAAATAATGTTACCTTTGGATCATCTGCTGGAGCCATACCTCCAAAAGACGCAATATACTTTCCTTGCGCATATCTACCATTCATAACCTTTTGAGCAGTACCTGTTTTACCAGCTATATTATAACCCTCAACATAAGCCTTACTTCCTCCACCTTCTGAAACAACCTTCTCAAGATATCCTCTTAAACGATCCATAACTTCTTTATCTGCCACCTGTCTTTTTCCGTAATTCTGAAATTCTTCATCTACTATTTTATGATTTTCCTCATCATAATGAATAATTTCTTTCATAACATGAGGCCTAACCCAAGTTCCTCCATTAGCTATAACATTTAATGCTGTGATATACTGTATACCAGTTAAAGTATTTGTCTGACCAAATGAAATTGTTGCTAAATCAGTTTCACTTATATTTTCAGTCTTTTTTATGATACCAGAAGCTTCACCTGGAAGGTCTATGCCTGTTTTTTGTCCAAAACCAAATTTTTTAATATACTTATTTAATTTCTCAGCACCTAATCTTTTACCTAAATCCATAAATCCAACATTGCATGAATTTTTTAAAATATCAACAAAAGCTTCTGTTCCATGTCCCGTTCTCTTCCAGCAATGTATTATCCTTTTGCCAATAGGTGTACCACCATTACAAGTGATTTGATAAGTATCTTCATCTATTACTTTTTCTTCCATTGCTGCTGTTGCCGTAATAACTTTAAAAATTGAACCAGGTTCAAAAATATCACTAACAGCTCTATTTCTCCAATTTTTCTGTAATTCATTAAAACTTTTACCTTCAACCCATGGAGAATTAGGATTATAATCTGGCTTATTTGCCATAGCTAGTATCTCACCATTTTTAGGGTTCATTGCGACAATTGTAACTGCCTTGGCCTTATTATCTTTCAATGCTTGTTCTGCTGCCTTTTCTGCAAAATGCTGAATCATATCATCAATAGTAAGTACAACATTTTTTCCTGGAACAGGTCTTGTATATTCAGAAATTGTATAGGGAAGCTCTTGACTTTTATTATCTGTTTCAGCTATTTTAACCCCTGGAATTCCCGCTAAATATTTATTATATTTTAATTCAACTCCTGTTAAACCTTCTCCATCAGATCGGGTATGTCCTAAAACATGTGCTAAAAAATTATTATTTGGATAATACCTTCTCGTATCTGGTGAAACAATAACTCCTCTAATTTTTAAATCTCTAACTTTATCTGCTTCTTCTTTTTCAATTCTTCGTTTTAATGTAGCAGAACCAATTGGTAATCCACCCGGCAATTTTTTATGTAATATTTTTAATACGTCTTCTTTTTCCATACTTAAAGGACCAGATAATTTAATAGCTATATCTTCATCCGTAAGTTTTTTCTTTTCCTGAGTTTTTCTAAGAGTATTCATATCTAAATCCACTCTGTAAACATTAGCACTTACAGCAAGTTCATGTCCATTTCTATCCAGTATTTTTCCACGCCTAGCTTCAATTTTAACATCACTAGTCCACTGATTTTCCGCAATACTTTTGTACTGTGGAGACTTAACTATAGTAAGATAAGACAATCTACCTACTAGTCCAAAAAACAAAAGCAAAAGTATGCAGAAAACCGCCAGCATCCTTCGCTTTATTATAACTTTATCTCTGTATTCTTTTTTAGCCACACTTATTTACCTCCGTTAGAACAGAATCTTCTTTATTTTCTCTATAAAACTATTACTTTTCTTTACTCCATTCTCATGAGTTTTTTTAAAATTATTTCTCCCTAAATCAACCTGCACAGCGTTAGCTCTGCTTCTAGGAATCATATTTAACTGTTCTGTAGCTTTTTTTTCAATTTGTTCAATATTATTATACTTCAGCAATCCAATTTTTAAATTTTCGTTATCTGCATTCACAACTGCAATTTGTTTTTTAACCTCTGTTATATTTTTCTCCATGTTATAAATTAAGCAGTATCTGTAAACTAAAGTGACACCAACCCCAAATGCCAATATTATATTTCTTAGTACTTTTGCTTTTTTCTTTATCTGTTTCTGCTTATTAATTTTGATATGTTCTTTTTTAGATTTTTCAAGTTCCTTATGTTTTTGTTCATCAACACCCCTTGAAGGTGCGTAATCAGGGGCTAAAGCATTACTACCACTTACGGCATTTTTTTTATTTGTTACTATCACTTTATTCCCTCCATTCCTAATTTAGAACTAAATTTTTTCTGCTACTCTAAGCTTTGCACTTTTGCTTCTTGAGTTAATTTCTTTTTCCTTTTCTGTTGGTTCAATTGGTTTCCTACTAATTATTTCGATAATCGGCTTTTTGTTACAAATGCAAATTGGAAATTCTTTAGGACATGTGCAAGGTTTTTGAAGTTTTCTAAATTTATTCTTAATTATTCTATCCTCTAAAGAATGGAAAGTAATTATCGAAATTCTTCCATTTTTATTTAAGTTATTTATACTATCTTCCACAGCTTTATCTAATATTGCAAGTTCTCCATTAACTTCTATTCTTATAGCTTGAAACGTCTTTTTAGCTGGATGCCCACTTTTCTGAAATTTTGCAGGTATTGCAGCTCTAATAATATCCACTAATTCCAAAGTGGTTTCTATAGATTTTTTTTCTCTAGCCTTAACTATAAACTGTGCAATTCTCTTTGCAAACTTATCTTCCCCATATTCCTTTATAATTCTAAAAATTTCATTTTCACTATATCCATTAACAATGTCATAAGCTGAAAATTCTCTTTCCCTATTCATCCTCATATCAAGAGGAGCATCTTTCATGTAACTGAATCCTCTCTCTGCAGTATCTAGCTGATGTGAAGAAACCCCTAAATCCATTAAAATCCCATCAACTTTGTCAATTTTAAGTTCCTTTAAAATTTCATCTATATTATAAAAATTATCATGCACATATGTTACATTTTCATAATCCTTTAATTTTTCTTTAGCTGCTTTAAGTGCATTTGTATCTTGATCTATACCTATTAATCTTCCCTTATTTGATACACGTTTAAGTATTTCACTAGAGTGTCCAGCACCTCCAAGGGTACAATCTATATAAATTCCATCTTCTTTTATGTTAAGTGATTCAATAACTTCATCTAATAATACTGATATATGTTTAAATTCCATAACTGTCTCCTTCTAATTTCAATTCTAGTCATTATTCAATATTTACTATTTCCTTTTTTCTTTCTCTGTATTCTAAAACTCACCCATTCATTACACTTCTAATAATATTCTATAATATTATTCTATAAAAAATCCAAAACTCCTTCTATAAAATTATATTTTTTAAATTTAATTTTTAAAAATATTAAAATTTATCTAATTATTTTTTTATCGAAAAATGTTATGTATTGTATTTATTTGTTTTTTGTTTTTTTATTTTTCCTCTTTTCTCATCACAAAATTATATATCGTATAATTATCGACATACTTAATGCTAACTTGTATTCCATTAATATTATTTTTGATAAATTAGAAATTAGCTACCTTTTCCTTTAGCTTACTTTCTTGAAATAGTAACTAATCTAGAGTATAATTTATTAGGAAATTATACTAAACGGAAAGAAAGGAATGTACATAGATGAAACTAGGAATCGTTGGATTACCCAATGTTGGAAAAAGCACCTTATTTAATGCAATAACAAAAGCTGGAGCAGAATCCGCAAATTATCCATTTTGTACAATAGAGCCAAATGTAGGAGTTGTAACTGTTCCTGATGAAAGATTAGAAGTACTTAGACAAATGTATGACTCTAAAAAGAAGATTTATGCAGCTGTTGAATTCTATGATATAGCTGGACTTGTTAAAGGTGCTAGCAAAGGTGAGGGTCTTGGTAATAAATTTTTATCACATATAAGAGAAGTTGCTGCAATTGTTCATACAGTTAGATGCTTTAAAGATGACAATGTTGTTCATGTAGAAGGTTCTGTAGATCCTATTAGAGATATAGAAACAATAAATCTTGAACTAATTTTTGCAGATCTTGAAGTTGTAGAAAGAAGATTAGAAAGAACTAAAAAAACTGCTCGCAGTGGAAATAAAGAAGCAAAAGCTGAATTAGAATTACTTGAAAAGGTAAAAGCTCATCTTGAAAATGATAAACCTGTTAGAACTTTAGAAACTACTGAAGAAGAAGCTGATATAATAAAAACCTTCTTCTTAATAACTTCAAAACCTATATTATATGTAGCTAATATATCTGAAGATGATTTAGTATCAGGCAACACTGAAAATGAATTTGTTAAAAAAGTAAAAGCTTATGCAGAAGAAGAAAATTCCGAAGTTGTAACTATTTGTGCTAAAATCGAAGAAGAATTATCCACTCTTGAAGATGAAGAAAGAGATGAAATGCTTTCTGAATATGGATTAACTGAACCTGGTTTAAATAGATTGGTTCGTTCAGGTTATAAACTTCTTGGTCTTATGAGTTTCTTAACTGCTGGACAACAAGAGATAAGAGCTTGGACTATTAAAATAGGTACAAAAGCTCCTCAAGCTGGTGGTAAAATTCACTCAGACATTGAAAGAGGATTTATAAGAGCCGAAATAATCTCTTATGACAAGCTTGTTGAATGTGGCTCTGAATCAGCGGCAAGAGAAAAAGGAGTCTATAGACTTGAAGGTAAAGATTACATTATGCAAAATGGTGATGTAGTACACTTTAGATTTAATGTGTAGTAGCTAATATCAAAAACTAAATTATTGCAAATATATAAAAGACAGTGATTTTTCGCTGTCTTTTATACTATATAAATTACTCGTTAACTGATTATATACGTTTAAATTGTCTTTTTACCATATTTTCTAATTTCTTTTTTCACAGCGGCAATAACTGTCTTGTAATCTCCCATTAAAGTCCTTACAGCATCTTGTATATTATTCATTGTATATATATGAAATCTTCCCTCTTCTATAGCTTTTTCAACTTCATTGCTTAAAACAATATTATTCCTGTTACTATATGGTATAAGAACACCTTTGTCCTCAATATTATCAATAACTTTACATATCTTAAAAAATCCCTCTATTTTTTCATTAACTCCGCCAATTGGCTGCACTTCTCCAAATTGGTTTATTGATCCTGTAACTGATATATTCTGTTTTATAGGTATTCCACTTAAAGCAGAAATCATACAAACAAGCTCAGCTACCGAAGCACTATCCCCATCAATTTTTCCATATATCTGCTCAAAACTTAAGTGAAAATTAACTGGTAATTTATTGTATTTTCCAAAACGTTCACTAATTATACCCTTTAAAATATTCACTGCTTTACTATGAATATTACCACTTAAATCACTTTGTTTTTGAACATCTATGATTTCTCCTTCGCCTCTATAACATGAACAGGTTATCCTTATTGGTTTTCCAAAACTAAAATATCCTGAATCTATAACTGATAATCCATTAATTTGACCTATTTTTTTATCTTTTACCTTTATTAATATTTTGCCTTCTTTATAAACCTCCCTAATTTCTTTTTCTACTAAGTCTTCCTTATAAGCTATATCAATTATATCTTTTGCTGTAATTGTATCTCTATTTTCTCGTAAAACATTATTATTAGAAAGCATTAAAATTTTACTAAGTTCTTCATCATTAAAAAACATTTTTTTTCTGTGTTCTGCTCTACGCGATAAATATTTTGCAATTTCTCTAATTGTCTTTTTATCTAAAGGTTTTAATTTATTGTCATTACAAATTTTCTGTACACTATCCATTAGCGATAACTTAGTATCATCATTCACTTCTACTACTGGACTATATTGAGCCTTTATCTTGAATATCTTTCCAAAATCCTCATCGTAATTATATAACAAGTCGTATGTTTGATAGTCGCCTATAATAATTACTTTTTCCTTAAATTTAATAGGTTCAGGATCTAACCCTCTTAAAGATAATATATCAATATATCCTTTACTATAGTCAAAATCAACTTTTTCACTTGTGATGGTTTTTTTCAAATTATAATAAGCATTAGTATTAGTAAGTAAACTATTAGCACGAACTATTAAACATCCTTCATTTGCTTTCAAAATTGATCCGCTCTTAATGAAAGATACATCAGTAACATAAGTTCCATTTTCATTTTTATATTCTATACATCCTAGTAAATTTGTAATACTAGGATTTTCTTCAAAAATTACTCTTGGACTACTATGATTACTGTTATCAACTAAAACATTAACATCATATTTCATTATTATCTCATTAATTTTCTCTTCATCATCTTCATATATCATAGAGTAATTATCAACTATATTTATTTCTATTTCATCATTAATTTCTTTTAAAAATTCTATTGCTTCAATATCATTTTTAAATTCTTCTTCACATTCATTTTTAATATCTTTTGTTCCTTCTTTTAAATATTCTTTTAATATTTTTCTAACTTTAACCAGTTCATTTGATTCAATTTCTTTGAGTTCTTCTAATATTTGTTGAGATTTATTCTTTAATTCACTAACGCTTTTTAGTATCTCTTCTTTCTTTTCAGATTCTAATTCATCATATTCTCGTTCTGTCATTACCTCTTCACCTTTTAAAGGTATAAACGTAAAACCCTTACTAGTAGATCTTATTTCAAACCCCTGAGCACGAGCATTATTCATTAACTCTGCAACAAGTTCACTTCTCTTATTTTGAATATTTTCAATTATTTCTTCTTTTTCCTTACATACCGAGCTATTATAAAAATCATATACTGTTTTATTATAAACATCCTGTAATTCCTCAACAGTTTCCTTTAGTATTTTCCCCTTACCATTTGATAAGAATAATGCAAAAGGTTTATCCACATCTTCCTTAACAACATAGCATATATCTTTTGGTTTATCTTTATTTTTTAATACTTCACTAATAAATTCTTTTATATCATTTAATTTATTTTTTGTAAAATTATCTATCAAATAGACATTATATCCTTCTTTATCTATATTCAAAGCAGATTTTATTTTGTCATATACTTCCTCAGTATATTCTGGTAAACTAAATTTCTTTTTATTAGAATTTATATCTTTAATATCAAACTCATATATTATATCCTGGGATGACAATTCCATATTCATATTCCTCCCCCTTTCCTACACTTATTATATTAATATTCTTAAATTATTAATTTAGGAACATTAATTTAACATAAATCTCTTAAATAACATAAAATATTTAAATTCTTATATATTTTCTAAGTTCATTTTGAATAGCTTTAAATATCCCTTTATCTATCTCTACATGTATTTAGAGGTTATGGGCAAAACTATAATTGGCTATTTTAAAAAAAATCATACTATGTTATAATAAATTCTAGTTATAATCTTATTCTTATATTATTTTGACTAGAAATTATATGTAAAGGAGCTATTCATATGGGTTTTAGAGAAAAATTATCCGAACATTATACAAAATCTTATTTTAAAAAATATGGAGATAGACTTACTCAAGCGCAAGGAAAAGTAATTTCAGTAAAAGTTGAAGAAAAAGCTATCCTATGGATTTTTCATAAACTTACTGTAACAATATTAGTAAAACCAGATCGAAGTAAAAATATTGTGAAGTGTACATACAATAAAAATAAATGGTTTAAAAAACCTGAATTTATGATTCTATCTCAAGGGCATTCAGTTATAGTTCAAGGACTTAAAGGTAAAAAAGGTAAAGGCGGTAGTGAAAGTATTCAAGTACTTAACGTCATGAATTTAACTACTAAAAAGCAGTTAGTACCTGTTGAGGGTGATGCTCTTAAGAAAATTCAAAAAGCTCAAAAAATAAAATATCGCTAAACTAGAAACAAAAAACGTTGATGTTATCAACGTTTTTTATTTTCTAAAGAACAAATACAAACTATTAATAAAAGAAATAAAACTAGAAAAGAAAATTATTATAGCCCATTGTGCAAAATTCAAAGCTACTGTATGAAAAATACCCTGTAAAAATGGAATGTAAATTATAGATAGAAGCATCAAAATTGATACTAAAACTGCACCAACCAAATAAATATTAGTAAAAAGTTTTATTTCAAAAATAGAATGCCTCTCTGATCTACATTCAAAAACATGAATAAGCTGTGATATTATAAGTGTTCCTAATGCCAATGTTCTACATGTCTGCAAATCCATACCATAATATTTTCCACCTAAAAATGCAAAGATTGTACAAACACCAATTAAAGATCCTCTAAGCATAATTTTTTCTTTAAGTCCTCTAGCAAATACACTTTCATCTTTTTCTCTTGGTCTTCGCTTCATTATATCCTTATCTGCCGGATCAACACCTAAAGCTATAGCTGGCAATCCATCAGTAGCCAAATTTACAAATAAAATCTGTATAGGAAGTAGTGGAGTTTCTAAATAAAATAAAGAAGATAAAAACATAGTTAACACTTCCCCTAAGTTACAGGATAATAAATATCTTATAAATTTTCTAATATTATCATATATTATTCTACCTTCCTCTACAGCCGAAACAATAGTTGCAAAATTATCATCTAACAATATCATTGATGATGCCTCTTTTGTAACATCAGTACCTGATATTCCCATAGAAATTCCAATATCCGCTTCTTTAACAGCAGGTGCATCATTTACACCATCTCCAGTCATGGCTACTATATTACTTTTCTTCTTAAAAGCTTTAACAATACGTAACTTGTGTTTAGGACTAACTCTTGCAAATACCGAAACTGTTCTTACTTTATTTATTAAATCTCTTTCTGATAATTGATCCAATTCCTCCCCTGTCATTACCTGAGACACATTCTTACAAATGTCAAGTTCTTTAGCTATAGCATAGGCTGTATTTTTATGATCTCCTGTTATCATAATAGGTCTTATCCCTGCCATTTTACATTTAAACACTGCTTCTTTAGCTTCTAATCTTGGTGGATCCTTCATTCCGGCTATACCCAAAAATATTAAATTATCCTCCAACTTATTACCTTTACTTACATCTCTATCTTTATATGCTGCTGCTATACATCTTAAAGCATTGAAAGACATTTCTTCAACCTGCTTCGTTACTTTTGCTTTATACATTCCAGTAAAAGGAACTATATTGTCTCCAACCAAAATATATTTACATCTTTCTATTATTCTTTCAGGTGCTCCTTTAACGTAACATATTTTTTTACTACCTTCCATCACTATAACAGACATCATTTTTCTATTAGAATCAAAAGGTATTTCGTGCACTCTGTTGGCTTTAGCCAAAAATTTCTTAATACTTTTACTATCCTGAAAAAAAGCCTTTATTAATGCAGTTTCAGTAGGATCTCCTAATAAACTTTTTTCAAATATTTTCTGGTTAAAATCGTAACTGCAGTCATTACAATACACAAAAGCTTTTTTTATTCTTTCACAATTCAAACTTTGTTTTTTATTAATATCATAAACTTTTTCATTAAAGTACAACTTTTCTACAGTCATCTTATTTTGAGTTAATGTTCCAGTTTTATCACTGCATATTATAGAAGTACAGCCTAAAGTTTCTACAGCAGGCAATTTTCTTACTAAAGCATTTCTCTTAAGCATTCTAGAAACTCCAAGAGCTAATGCTACCGTAACAATTGCTGTCATTCCTTCTGGAATTGCTGCTACAGCTAAACTAACTCCTGAAAGAAACATTTGGTATTTGTCTTGTCCTCTTGCTATTCCTAATAAAGTAACTGTTATACAAATTACAACACATAGTACTACTAAAACCTTACCGAGATCTGCAAGTTTTTTCTTTAAAGGTGACTTTTCTACTTCAATATTTTGAAGCATGTTTGCTATTTTTCCCATCTCAGTATTCATTCCAGTTTGTGTAACTCTAGCTATCCCTTTTCCTCTAAGTATTATAGTTCCCATATATACATCATTACTTTTTCTATAAGAACTTTTTTCTACCCCTACAGATTCTCCTGTAAGTAATGATTCATCGATAAGTATATCGCTGCCTTCAATAAGAATACAGTCCGCTGGAACTCTATCACCATTTTCTATAACCGCTAAATCACCTGGAACTAAAAATTCTGCATTTACAACCTTAACTTCATTTTCTCTTATTACTTTGGCTGTAGGTGCTGCTAATTGTTTTAGTGCTTCTAAGGATTTTTCAGTCTTGTATTCCTGAATAAATCCAAGAACTGCGTTCATAATAACTATTATCACTATAGTTATTGCATCAGCTTTTTCTCCCATGAATGCTGAAAGTATAGTAGCTGCAAGTAAAACCCAAGTAATAAAATCATTAAATTGCTCAAAAAATATCTTTATAGAAGAAATTTTCTTTTTTTTCTCTAGTACATTCAAACCATATTCTTTAAGTCTCTTATCTACTTCATCAAAAGTTAAACCTCTCATCATATTTTTTTCATTAATCATGTTCCTCCCCCTATTCTAAAAAGCAACCCTTTTATTATCAGACTCTTTATTCCCCTAAATTAATATATGAAAGTTACACCTCATCTTATGAAAAATTTATATTTTTTTATAAAAATAATAAAATTCTTTGTTTTTGTGGTAAAATAATAAAGGAAATTTTTATTAACATATTAGGAGGTACATATTTTATGAAAGACATAATCTATATAACAGGACATAAGAATCCTGATACTGATTCAATTTGTTCTGCTATTGCCTATGCCGAATTTAAGAATAAAACCCAAAATGTACAAGCTGTTCCAGTTAGACTAGGTAATGTAAGTAAGGAAACTGAATTCGCCTTAGATTATTTTGGAGTTAAAAAGCCAAAGCTAATAGACACTCTAAAAGCTAAGGTTGAAGATTTAGATATGGATAAAGTAGCACCTATATCTCCTGAAATATCTTTAAAAACTGCTTGGAATATAATGAAAAAAAATAATATGAAAACTATTCCTGTAGTAAATGATGATGATACATTTTTAGGAGTTGTTAGTCTTTCAAATCTAACATCAGCATACATGGATGTATGGGATAACTATATACTTGGTAAAAGTAATACAAATTTCGAAAATATATTAGACACTTTATCTGGTAAAGCTATATACCATAATGATAAAATTTCACAATTTACAGGTAAAATTATTGTTGCTGCAATGACTCCAGAAGGAATAAAGAATGTTTTTGAAGAAGGCGATATAGCTATTTGTGGTAATAGAACAGATGCTCACGAAATAATAATAGATGGCAAAGCTTCTTTAATGATTGTTACAGGTAACTACGAAATAGATCCTGCAATAATTGAAAAAGCTTCTGAAAAAGGATGTTCTATAATAGCTACACCATATGATTCATTTACAGCTTCAAGAATGATAATTCAAAGTATACCTGTAAAATATGTCATGACTAAAGATGATGTAGTTTCTTTCAGAATCGATGAATTTGTTCATGATATAAGAGAAATTATGACAAAAACTAGATTTAGAAGTTATCCTATTTTAGATTCAAACAATAAAGTTTTAGGCACAATATCTAGATATCATTTAATTTCTAAAACTAACAAACAAGTTATTCTTGTTGACCACAATGAAATATCTCAATCTGTAGATGGACTTGAAGATGCAGAAGTTTTAGAAATAATTGACCATCATAGACTTGCAGATATACAAACTGGTCATCCAATCTATTTTAGAAATGAGCCAGTAGGAAGCACAGCTACAATTGTAGCATCCATGTTCTTTGAAAATGGAATCAGACCATCTAAACAAGTTGCTGGATTATTATGTAGTGCAATTATTTCAGATACATTATTATTTAAATCACCAACATCTACTAATATAGATAAATTAATTTTAAATAGACTTGCTAAAATTGCTGGAATAAACATCGAAGAATACGCTAATGAAATGTTCAAAGCTGGAACTTCACTAGTTGGAAAAACTGTAGATGAAATATTTAATCAAGATTTTAAAACATTCACTCTATCAGACAATAAAATAGGTGTTGCTCAAGTTAGTACTATGGATTTAGAAGGCTTTGAGCCAATGAAAGCAGAAATGCTAGATTATATGAATAATAAATGTAAGGCAGAAGGATATAATCTTCTTCTTTTAATGCTAACAGATATAATTGATAATGGCTCTGAATTGATTGCTGTTGGTGAAAAATTAGAAACTGTAGAAAAGGCATTTAGTATAACCCTTGAAAATAATACTGCTTATGTCCCTAACCTACTTTCTAGAAAAAAACAAGTAATACCTCCATTAACAGCAGCAATGGAATAAGTATTATAAATTTAAAAGCTATAAGCAATATAGATTTGCTTATAGCTTTTTTCTAATACAATCAAGAAAATTTAATATATGTGAATAAATAAAATATTATAAATGTAAATACACAAATTATGTAATTCACACTTAGATAATTCTTGACATCTTCATATTCGATTTTATTTCTATATGTTACATAGCATTTAAAATAATTTGAATTTTCACCATTGTAGTAATAGTAAAAATTGACCCCCTCAACATATGCTGCTAAAATATTAACATTAAGAAGGGGATTAACAAGGGCATTTTTAAAATAATCTCCTTTGAAATCAATCTTCATTTTCCTATATATACATATGTATATTAGATATAAGAAAAATTCCATTATTAATGAAGGTATTATTGTAAAAATTGTCCATATCCAAATAAACAGCTTATTACTATTATTAAATCTTATATTATAAATTAACATATACATTATTCCAAAAAAATTTCCCAAAATTATTATGTAGAATAAAGGTGCAATAAGCCCGCACACACCAGCTCTAGTTACTGTAGAAATAGAATTATAAAAATCCATATTTTCTCTCTGTCTAAGATTTTTCCTTTCCGTATTACTTACATCAATAACTAAAAAAGCTGTTACAGCATTATACACTTCTCCATACTCAATTCTTTTTAATACTATAAATAACAGTATTATAATAGAAACATATATTATTTGAATTATTCCTCTATTCTTAATTATTTTATCCATAGTACTGTCCATCTTTTGAATTAAATATTGTCTGTCAAACTTCCATAGTAAAATACTTAATAAACAGCCTACTACATACCCTATCCCATTTTATATCCCCCCAATTTAT
The DNA here is from genome assembly GCF_026735165.1 of Clostridium ganghwense. Classification (GTDB taxonomy): domain Bacteria; phylum Bacillota; class Clostridia; order Clostridiales; family Clostridiaceae; genus Clostridium_H; species Clostridium_H ganghwense. Next base: position 77,952 of record NZ_JAPQES010000002.1, read on the forward strand.
ACTTTATAACAAAAATCCTTCCCTTCATACTTTAGTACTATTATAATATGTGGGAAGGCTTAATTCTAATTCTATATTTTGTATAATATTTATTTTTCTATTCAAATCTTAATACCTACATACTATTGTAAAACTACTATCTTCCTTTTAAATTATTTGACATTTGCCACATTTCATCAGCAGTTTTAAGAGCACTTGAATTTAGTTGGAAAGCTCTTTGTGTTATAATTAAATCTGCCATTTCTTTCCCAATTTCAACATTTGAATTCTCAATAAATCCTTGAAGTACATCTGCATTTTCACTCATATATACTTCAGATTGCGTTTCATTTCCATTATCATCTATAATCATTTCTGGTGAATATAAATTTTCACCTATACTCTTCATAGAATTTTGTCCTGTTGTATTGAATACAGGAATTCGTAAGTTTCCATAGGTATTTCCTAAAATATTTCCTTGCTCATCAACCTTAAAAGATGCCTTTTGAAATTGTACATTACTTTGTTCTGTATTTATATTTTGTCCATTTTCATCTAATATAACTAATGTATTACCATTTGAATCTACTAATACTCCGTTTGAATCTATTGAAAAAGAGCCACTTCTTGAATATGCTTCATTACCATTTCCATCTATTACTTTAAAATATCCTTCTCCATCTATTGCTAAATCTGTATTATTATTTGTTGGAGTCAAAGTCCCTTGAGAATTATCCTTGTATATTCCAGTAGTTCTAACCCCTGTGCCAGTGAATGGAGCATCCTTCTCACTAACATTACCCTTTGTAGGATATCCATCTCTTTTTAATGTTTCTTGAACTAAACTTTCAAAACTGACATCAATTCTTTTGTATCCCGGAGTACTAATATTTGACATATTGTTTGATATGGTATCTAACTTTTCCATTTGGGCAGACATACCACTTCTTGAATTCCATATACTTCTAATCATACATTCACCGCCTATTTACAAAAATTCTTTTACATATTTATTCTAAGCTCTTCCTACTTCATTTACAGCTTTCCCCAAAGTTTCATCTAGAGTTTGTACAATTTTTTGGTTACTTTCAAATATTCTCATTGTCATCATCATATCAGCCATTTCACTCATAACATCCACATTTGATTTTTCTATACTATTTTGTTGAATTTTTCTATTATTTGTTTCAATAGGATTTTCCCCTGAATATAAATTATCTTCCACTTTCTTTAAGGAGTTATCCTCAAAATCTGCTGTATACATTTTATAGGTAAGATTATTATTTATGCTTATATTACCACTTTCATCACATTTAATCTTCCCACGTCCTATATATACAGGCTCTAAATTATCTGTTTGAATATTTTTAGCTAACACTTTATCTCCTGTATCATTAACTAAATACCCTACATTATTTACATGAAAATGTCCATTTCTTGTATAATAAGTATTTTCATCAATTCCATTATCACGGGATACTGCAAAAAAACCTTTTCCCTCAATTGCAAAATCAGTATCTTTATTAGTAGATTGAATAATTCCTTGGTTATAGTTTGTATAAGTTTCATCTATTTTACATCCCATAGATAAACTTCCTATAACATTTTTTACATTTTTACCATTAACAACTTTATCATGGTTTTGTATCATAACATCATCAAATTTTTTAGCTATTATACTATCTTTTTTGTATCCAATAGTATTTACATTAGCTAAATTATTACTTATAGAATCCTGTTTAGCTTCTTGAGTGATAAGACCAGAAACAGCTGTATATATACCTCTAATCATTTTTTCACATCCTCATTATTAATGTTTTTGTTAACGTTTTTTTCAATAACCTTTTGTTCATCCTTATATTCCATTCCGTATTCTCTTGCTCTCATTTCAATTTGATATTGTGATAAATTCATTTTTATTTTAGCATTTATCATAAAAGTTGTACCAATAATAATTCCTATTCCTATTCCTATAAGGATTTTTCTATCACTAAAAAAATTAATTATACCTTTTATTTTAAATATAATTCTTTTATTAATAGTATTTCCCCCTTACCAATTTTAAGCTTGTCCGAGATTTCTTCTAGACTCAATCCTTCTTCTATAAGCTTCTCTATTTCATTGATTTTAATACTATTATTACTCTCATTATTTTCTACATCTTTCTTTTCTTCTTCACTTTCTTCTATTTCATCAGTTTGTTCAAGGTGTATATTTTTAATTTCTAAATTACTAATTTTCTTATCGTCATTTTCTTCTATTTCTTTATGATTCCCATTTTCTACTTCATAACTTTTTTTATCTTGTGAACTATATTCTTCAATAATACCTATATTCTCATCCTCATTATTGTTTAAATCTTCTTTACTTTTAATCATTTTTTCTAAATCTACAATTTGAGTTTGAAGTTCTAAAAGTGTCTCAGCAAATTCTCTTCTAAGCTTACCTATCTCTACTTCAAACTCTCTCATATTATCAGAAGTTTCGTTAAGCATTCCTTCAAAAGAATTCTTCTCTTTATTAATAGCTCTAATGTTTAAAAAAATCAACAAACTTCCGATAATTAATAATATTATTGTGGTAAACATTTATTCACCTCATCTATTTTATCCTTCACGCTCAATTGTCCATTATTAATTTTCAGCTATAATTACTTAATATCGTATTTAAGCTTGCCCATCATTTTTCTAAGATGAACTATAGCTCTGCTATGCAATTGACAAACTCTTGATTCTGACACACCTAATACATTACCTATTCCCTTTAGTGTTAATCCTTCATAATAATACAAAGTTAACACTGTTTTATCTTTTTCATTTAACAATTCTAGAGCTTTAGCTAAATATTCTATCTGTTCCTTTTCTTCAAAACTTTTTTCAGGATTTGGACTTTTCTCATCTTCTATTGTCCCCATTAAAAGCATGTCATCATCATCTGAAAATATTAAATTTTCTAAAGAAACTACTGAAATATAGTTAATAAAATTTTCTATTTCACTTACATTACTAACTGATATACCAAGTTCTGCAGCAATCTCTTTTATATTAGGTTCCTTTAAGTTTCTTTTCTGAAGAGTTTCAACCGCATTGTTATATCTATTTAGCTTGTCCATAGCTCCTTTTGATATAGGGCTATTTTTTCTAATTTCATCTATCATAGCCCCTCTTATCCTTATGGAAGCATAAGTTGAAAATTTCATTCCTCTACTTTCATCAAATTTATGCAAAGCATCCATAAGCCCCACCATTCCATAACTCAGCAAATCTTCAAACTCTATATATTTACTTTTACCTATAATAACCCTTGAAGCAATATATTTTACAAGTGGTATATATTTTTTTACAACTTGCTCTCTTACATCTAAATTGCTAGCTATGGCCATATTAATCCTCCTTTAATCCTTTTTTCATCTGTTCTCTCATTATTGTAAAAACATATTGTATTATTTTTTCTTGTTCCGCAGGTTGAAGTTCTATAAAATTTATTCCACAAATCTTATTTTTTATGTCATCTTCTTCTGCTCTTACAACATTACCCTTAATCAGTATTCCTCCCTTATCTAAGGGTAAAGCTATTAGCAGCATGTTGTTATTTCCAATTTTCAGTTTTGTTTTTAGCCTTACTCCACCTCCACTTAGATCAACTACTGTACCTTCTGAAAAATTTAATTGAGAAATATTTGCTTTATTCAAAGAAAAGTCTTTATCAATTACTGCACATTTTACATTTAAAAGTACTGATACACGTACAAATTTTCTACGCTGAACTTTCTTATAATTTTCTGGTACAGTTATCCAAATCAAAGGTATATTAGCCTTTTTTCTTACCGCAACTACAGAATTAAATTTATATAGACTATTTCCTTCATAATAAAGTACTTCTATTCTATCACCTTTTCGCAATGGTAAATACTGCGTATCTTTTATAGGAATGCTTATAGCTAAATATCCTTCTTTCATATCTTGTACATCACAACTATATACTTGTTCATCCATTATAATTTCAACTTTATTGTTAATCTTAAACTTGATTCCACTCACGTCTTATCCTCCTCATGAAAAAACACTAAAGATTTTCTTAAACAATCCTTGTATTCCATTTCTATTACTGCCATTATCACTCCCACACAAGCTTAATGCAACTTTTCTAATATCTTGTGCAGCTTCACAATTGGGATAAGTTACAACAAAAGGCTTTTGTTCTCTTACAGCTTGTATCAATCTTCTATCTTCATTAATACTTCCCAAATATTGAAGATTAAGATTTAAAAATTTTTCAGCTGCATTATTAAATTTATCAAAAGTGACTTTTCCTTCTCTATTATCTAAAACTCTATTTATTATTACTTTTGCATTAGATTTAATTTTAAAATGAGTCACAGCTTTCATTAAGCTATACGCATCTGTTAAAGAAGTCGGTTCTGGAGTGGTGATAATTATAAGTTCATCACTACAATGTATAAAGCCTAAAACACTTCTATTTATACCTGCTCCAGTATCCATCAAAATATAATCAAAACCTTCAAGTGAAGCTAGCTTATTTAAAAATTTTTTTCTGTGTACTTCACTTATCTCTTCTATCCTATTTATTCCAGAACCTCCTGGCAAAAGTTTTATTCCAAATGGGCCTTCTATCATAACTTCTTCAATTTTCATTTCATTAAATATTATATCATAAATATTATATTTAGGTAAAAAACCCATTAATACATCATCATTTCCCATTCCTACATCTGCATCAAAAATCAATACTGATTTGCCCATTTTTTGGAGTGTAATTCCAAGATTAACAACAAAGTTACTTTTACCAACGCCTCCTTTTCCAGAGGTCACTGTTATAATCTTACAAGCATTACTGTGAGATGTGCTTCTTATAGGACTATCCTGATTCAAAGTTTCCAAATCTCTTTTTTCAGCCAACTTTCTAAGTCTTTCTGCTTGATCTAGCATATAAAATCCTCTCCTAAAACAAGGTTAATAATTTCTTCATTGCTTAACTTTTTAATATCATCTGGTACACTTTGCCCAGTAGTTACAAAACTAAGAGGTTTATTCGCTGTATCCAAAATATTTAATACAGATCCATAGGTTGTAGTCTCATCTAATTTAGTTATAACTACTTTGTTAAAATTAAGAACTCTATATCCCTCAATAATAGCCTCAATATCTTTATTTTTTGTAGTACAGCTAAGTACTAAATGAATATTTTTAGTATTAACCTTTTGTATAAAAGAATTGAGCTCAGCAATTTGCATCGTATTTTTACTACTTCTTCCTGTAGTATCAATTAAAACAATATCGCAGTCTTTCATACTTTCTAATGCACTTTCCATCTCTTTTGGTGAAATAACCATTTTAAATGGTATATTCATGATATCTGCATAAGTACTTAATTGTTCTACAGCCCCAATTCTGTAGGTATCAACTGTTATAAGTCCTACTTTTTTCTTCTCCATAAGAGCAAGTCTACCCGCAAGTTTCGCAATAGTTGTTGTTTTCCCCACTCCTGTTGGCCCTACTAAAACTACAACATTTTGAGGCTCTTCATGGGAAGTTTGTATCATATCACTTATAACAAGTCTCAATTTTTTTTCTTCATCAATCTCGTCATCCATACTGCTAAGTTTAGATAAAATCTTCTTAATAACTTTATCATCTAAATCACTTTTTTCTAATTTTATTTCAATTTCACTCTTTTTGTTACCCTCTATACCATTGGCGAAAGTATTTATCATTTTTTTCATTTCCTGCATTTCTTTCAGCAATCTATCATTATCTTTTGTTTGTATTACTTCTTTTGTTTTTTCTTCACTTATTTTGTGTTCCTTTGTATTGTTATAAAGTGGTTTCTTCACTTCCATGACTTTCTTTATTGCATCAATACTACTTTTAACATCATCATGAAGTTTATTTTTATTATTATTATCTACAGCAGCTGTAACTTCAATAACCTTATGAGAAAAAAAGCCTTTTATTCCTGCTCTTCTGATTTTCCTTTGGCTAATTATAACAGCATCCTGCCCTAATTCGTATCTAATTCTATTCATAGCCTCATTCATGTTGTTGACTATATACTTTTTTATTATCATTAGTAAGTCACAACTCCTTCAGTTCTAATCTCTACATTATTTGGTATTTCATTTAAAGATAGTATACTAATATTAGGAAATACCATTTCAGTTAACTTTCTAAAGGCTGGTCTTATTTTAGGTGATACAAGAATCACAGGCTGATTTCCATAAAAAGGAACTGTATCTAAAACATATTTTATAGATTCAAAAATTTTACCTGTAATTTCAGGATCTACTGCTGGAAAAGACCCTTGCATAGATTTTTGAATATTATTGCCTATAATTTCTTCAACTTCAGGTGAAAGTACTGCAACCGTAACCATTCCATTTTCATCTACAAGTGGATTACATATAGTTCTTGCTAACGCAAATCTAACATATTCTGTTAAAACCTCTATATCTTTAGTATTTCTTGAATTATCAGCTAAAGATTCCATTATTGTTACCATATCCTTTATAGATACCTTTTCTTTTAACAGATTTTGAAGAACCTTTTGAATCTCACCAATAGACATTAAATCTGGAATAAGTTCTTCTACAACTGTACTATATTTCTCTTTTACTGTATCTATAATCATCTTAGTTTCTTGTCTTCCCAATAATTCATGACAATGAGATTTTATTGTTTCAGTTAGGTGAGTTACCATAACTGTAGTTGGATCTACAACTGTTAATCCTTTAATTTCAGCCTCTTCTCTTTGATCATTGTTAATCCAAAGAGCAGGAAGACCAAAAGTAGGTTCTACAGTTTTAATTCCTTGAAGTGGAATATCTTCCCCACTTGGATCCATGCATAATATCATATTAGGCATAAGTTCAGCTTTAGCTATAACTGTACCTCTTACTTTTATCACATAGTCATTTGTTTTCAATTGTAGATTATCTCTAATTCTTATAGGTTGAACTATTATACCCATCTCAATAGCACACTGACGCCTTACAGAAGCAATTCTCTGAAGCAAATCTCCTCCTGCACCTTCATCCGCAAGCGGTATAAGTCCATATCCTATTTCTATATCCATAGGTTCAACTGAAATTAAGGTATTAACATTTTCAGGCTCACGTCTTTCAGTTTCAATTATTTCTTCCTGTTCATTTTGAATCTGCATCATAACTTGTTCTTTTTCCTCTTTGTAAAGGAAATAAGCACTTGATCCTGTGGCAGCTGATAAAGCAAAGAATGCAAGTTTAGGCATACCTGGAATAAATGCTAAGAACAATAGAACTGCTGAAGCAATACCTAAAACCTTTGGAAAACCTGTTAATTGCTTTGTCAACAAATTCCCGAAATTTTCATTAGTAGAAGAACGTGTAACTAATATACCCGAAGCAGTTGATATTAAAAGTGCTGGTATTTGACCAACAAGGCCATCACCAATTGTAAGTCTTACATAGGTAGTAACCGCATCATTTGCTGACATTCCTTCTATTCCAACACCTATAATAATACCTGCTATAACATTAATAATCGTTATTACTATACCTGCTATAGCATCCCCCTTTACAAACTTAGATGCCCCATCCATAGCTCCATAAAAGTTTGCTTCCTCTTGAATCTTTTCACGTCTTGCTCTCGCATCTGTTTCTGATATAAGTCCTGCATTAAGATCTGCATCTATACTCATTTGTTTTCCAGGCATTGCATCTAATGTAAATCTTGCTGATACCTCAGATACTCTACCTGCACCATTTGTAATTACTAGAAATTGAATTAATACAATTATTAAAAATATAATTACTCCAACTATATAATTTCCACCAACAACAAAGCTTCCAAAAGTCTCAATTATTTCTCCCGCATAATGATCTCTAAGTATAAGTCTTGTGGAAGATACATTAAGTCCCAGCCTAAAAAGTGTAGTAATTAAAAGTAACGTGGGAAATATAGAAAATTGAAGAACTTCTGTAGTAAACATAGTTAATAGTATAATTACACACGAAATTGTTATATTTAAAGCTAACAAAACGTCTAAAATCGTTGTAGGTAAAGGAATAATTATCATAAGAACTATTCCTATAACCCCAAAAGCTACTATAATATCTAAATAATCTTTTAATTTCGAATTAGTATTTCCGATGTTTTCCAATACGCTCACCCTTTACTGTATTACTTGCCTTTTTTAATTTTGTATACAAGTGCTAAAATCTCTGCCACCGCTTGATACATTTCTTGTGGAATTTCTCCTTCAAGTTCAACTTCCTTAAATATAAGTCTTGCAAGAGGTTTATTTTCAATTATAGGCACATCATTTTCTTTAGCTTTTTCTTTAATCTTTATTGCTAAATGTCCACTTCCTTTAGCAATAAGCACTGGAGCACTTCCTTTTCCCTCTTCATATTTTAAAGCAACTGCAATATGGGTAGGGTTAGTAATTATTACTGATGCATCTGGTACTTGCTGCATCATTCTTCCCATAGCCATCTCTCTTTGCTTTTGTTTTATCTTACCTTTTACTTGAGGGTCTCCTTCTTGTTGTTTAAATTCTTCTTTTATTTCTTGCTTTGACATCTTCATGTCTTTTTTGAATTGATATTTTTGATACATAAAATCTATTATAGCTATTGCTACCATAATTAGTGTTACTCTAAAAAAAATATCTCCCATCAACTTCAATAGAGTGCTAACAATAGCAGAAATTTTCAGACTACCTATATTAAATATTTGATGGAAATTACTTTTTAAAAAATTAAACCCTACTAAACCAACTACTACAATCACTGCAATACTTTTTAATAGGTTCATTACTGTTCTTACAGAAAACATCTTTTTAAGTCCACTTATGGGATTTATCTTTGATAACTTAGGCTTTATAGGTTCTAAAGATTTAATATATCCAGTTTGAAGAAGATTTGCTCCAATTCCTATAATCATTATAGGAATTGCTACTGGTAGAAAAACTACAGCAATTCTAATCAAAACTAATATCACAATACTGTATAAACTGTTGTAATCAAGTTCAGTATTCAAATAAGAACCTATAAACTGTACGATGTTGTCCTTAAATGAACCTATAATATATTGTCCTAAAGTTATTATAATAATGGTCGAAGCTAATAGTGTAAGGGCTGACGCAACCTCTTTACTTTTTGCAACTTGTCCTTTCTTTTTAGCTTCATTTAATTTATGGGGTGTTGCATCTTCTGTTTTATCTCCACTATCTCCAGCTGCAAAAATAATCATAAGAGGTATAGTTTTGTAAATCTGTCGTATAATATCAGGTATATTATTAAAACCAGTAATTATTATTTTGTGAATCAACGGAAGAGATAAGGATACAATACTTAATCCTAACAAAATTTTCACTGGAAGACCTAAAATCATTACATTTAATTGAGGAACAGTTCTTGCAACAAGCCCTAAGGTTAAATCTGTTAATATAATTATCAATACTATAGGTATTGCTATTCTCAAACCTAATTCAAAATATTTTATAAAGACTTCTATAATAAGCATTGCACTTTTTTGTGATAAAATAAACTTCCCAATATTAACCACTTGAAAGCTTTCTATTAAGTTTGCAATCAACATATGGTGTCCATCTACTATCAAAAAAGTCATTAAACTAATCCAATACATCATTTTTTCTATTAAGGTTACCCTACTGTTAGAATTAGGATCAAACATAGATAGCATTGCAAATCCTACTTGCATATCCATTAGTGATCCAGCATATCTTATACAATTAAAACAAATATTTATTATAAATCCAAAAGTAAGTCCTGTTGTAATCTCACTTAAACAATATACCATCAATGAAAAATTACTATTTATTAAATTTACATTTGAATAATCAATTCCGGGCATAAGCATAAAAGCTATAACCGCAGGTAACGCTCCTTTTATTAATGTTGGAGTTCCCTTTGGGAAAAACACAGGAGCAATCATCATAAATGCAAACAATCTCAAAAATACAAGAATAAAAGCTGTAAAATAAGCTATATTTATCAAAATTTATCCCACCTATTTCATTATATTTGCTATCATAGCAAATATTCGCTCAGTAAAAGTCACAACTGTATGCATAATAAATTTAGATGTAACAAGTCCCATTAAAGCTACACCAATAAGCTTAGGGACAAATGTTAATGTTTGCTCCTGAATTTGGGTAGTAGCTTGGAATATACTTACAGCAAGCCCTATTACTATAGCAACAATTAGTATAGGTGCTGCTGCTTTGATTCCTGTGGTTATCGCATCCCTTAAAACTCCAATAATCATTTCTTCACTCATATTAAGCACCTCACGAATAACTCATAATTAATGATTTGATAAGAAGATACCATCCATCTACCATAACAAATAATAATATTTTAAATGGCAGTGAAATCATAACTGGAGGAAGCATCATCATCCCCATGGACATAAGAATACTTGCAACCACTATATCAATTATCAAAAATGGAACATATAATAAAAATCCAATACTAAATGCAGTTTTTAATTCACTAATTATAAATGAAGGAATAACTACATAAAGAGGTACATTATCCTTATTTAAATTAGTTTTATCTATTTTTGAAATATCAACAAACAAGTCTAAATCTTTTTGTCTCGTCTGCTTAAGCATAAATTCTCGTATAGGCTTTGAACCTTTTTCTATGGCCTGCTGTTGATTTATTTTATTTTCTAAAAAAGGTTTTATGGCATCATTATTTACTTTATTATAAGTTGGTGCCATTATAAATACAGTTAAAAACAAAGCAAGGCCAATCAATATTTGATTAGGTGGTGCCTGTTGTGTACCCATTGCACTTCTCATAAATCCAAACACTACTATTATCCTAGTAAAACTAGTCATCATAACAATAAATGATGGTAATAATGATATTACTGTTAACATAATAAGCAATTTTATATTATCAACGTAATCTTTAGGATTAGATGCTTTATCAACAGAAATATCTATTTTAGGTATAGGTATTGTATTCGGTTCAGCATATGCGTTTATTTTTACTAAAAACAATATACTCACTAACACTAAAAACGTTAAAACAATATTCTTTTTTTTCATTGTTTATCTTCCTTTTTAATCTTAAGTTTTTTAACCATGTCTTTTACACTTACCTGTTCAAAATTGTTTTTAGACTCTTCAAATTTTATTAATTCTTCCTCATCTAATTCTTTTAATATTTCTACCCTACCTTGAGTAGAAGAAATAACATACCCTTTCCCACCTATTTTAGTTATCAAAAGACTATTTTCTTTAGATAACGGCATTCTATCAAGAATCTTCATGTACCTACCATTTTGTATACTTTGAAGCTTTGTACCGCCATATTTGCCAAGTAAATAAATTAAAAATATTATAAAGGGTAAAAAAAGCACTATTTTAATAAGCATCTCTAAAGTTTCTTTAGTTCCCATATATCATCATCCTTATTGAACTAGAATTTCTGAAAAATAAACATTCACTATTTCTCCTTTTTCTATTAAAGGATTAATCTTATTCTTTATTTCTTCTTTTAATTGCTCAACTCCAGCTTCAGTAAAATCCTCAGCTTTTTTTGTTCTAAGAGTAGAATTAACAGCGTCTCTTAATATAGGTTTTTTATTTGTTAACTCTTCTTCTAACTCTTTAGTCTCTTTTGTATCAGAATATCCAATATAAATCTTTGTTTTTAAATATCTTGTAGAATTCTCAGCTTTTAAATTAACTAAAAATTCATCTAAAGCAAAAGTCTTTTGATTTAAGACTGCCTTTTTTCCAGCATTTTGCACTGTCTTTTGAGAGTTTAACTTACCTGCAATCATATATCCAGCAAAACTCCCTCCTGCCACAAGAACTGCTGCTAATAGAACTATAATTACAATTTTTAATACATTCCCTTTATTGTTTGATTTATTTTCCATTTCGCTCATATTATTTCTTCCCCTTCTCCCCTGCTGTAATTAAAATGTTAACCCTTCTATTTTGGGCCTTGTTTGCATAGTTATTATTTGGAGCAATAGGACGATACTCTCCATATCCTGCCGCCTGAAATCTTTTAGGATCTTGTCCTTTAACTTCAACAAAATACTTTAGAACATTAACAGCTCTTTGTGTAGATAATTCCCAGTTACTTGGATATTTTTCATTATGAATAGGAACATTATCTGTATGTCCTTCTACAATAACATCATTTGGAAAAGATGATATAAGTGAATTTATTTTATCTAAAATTTCTTTACTAGGCTCTTTAATCTTAGCCCTTCCGATATCAAATAAAATGTTATCTTTAAGTTCCATAATTATGCCTCTGCTGTCTTTTTTTATTTGAACTGTATCTTTTAAATTATTATTATCTACAAAGCCTTTAATCTTTTTATACATATTTTCACTTTCAGTAGATCCTGTTTGTTTAGGACCCATATCAATAGGCGAGCCTACTATAGGCACTTCTCCGCTCATATTAAATTCTAATATAGAATCGCTATTCTTCCCAGATAATACTGATTGTAGTGAAGCAGATATTTTTTGAAATTTTATATTGTCAGTAGAAGAAAAGGAATAAAGCAAAACAAAGAATGTAAGTATCAACGTTATAGTGTCAGCATATGTCGCTAACCATTCATCATTAGATCCTTCTGATGGCTGTATTTTTTTTCTTCTAGACATCTTCTCCCCCCCCATTAGCTGATTGTATTTCATAATACTTTTTCTTATCATCTGGGTTTAGGTAAGATACAAGTTTTTCTTCAACAATTCTAGGGTTAACACCAGATTGTATAGCAAGTACACCTTCTAACATCATCTCTCTAACAGTTGCTTCTCTGCTAGTCTTATATACCAAATTAGCCGACATAGGATTTAATATTAAGCTAGCAAATAAAGAACCATAAAAAGTTGTTCTAAGTGCTTTACTCATTCCAGGTCCAAGAGCAGTTGGATCACTAAGATTAGCTAGCATTTGAATAAGTCCTATAAGGGTACCCAACATACCAAAGGCAGGTGCATATCCACCCCAAGCTTTCATCATATCTGCTCCATCTTTATGTCTTTTTTCCATTTCTCCTATTTCAAGTTCTAATATCTCTTTAATAGTTTCAGGCTCAATACCATCAACAACCATTTGAAGTCCCTTCTTAAGAAAAGGATCATCTACTTTTTCTATATCTTCTTCAAGAGATAACAAGCCTTCTCTTCTAGCCTTCTTTGAAATTTCTCCGAAACTACTTATAATGTCTAGTCCTGACATACTTGTTTCTTTGAATGATTGAGCTATTACCTTTACAAGTCTCTTAAATTCAGTTAAAGGATAGTTAACTAAAAGAGAACAAAAGGATCCTCCAACTGTTATAGCTAATGAAGATATATCAAAGAACATAGCAAAAGTTCCACCACTTAGCATTCCAAAAGCAATCATTCCAAATCCTGCCAATAACCCTACAATCGTCAGTACATCCTGTCTTTTCATTCCAACTGCCTCCTATAAATCTAATGAGAAAATTTTTCTTTTGTATTCAACAATTCTATCAATCACTTCTTTTGTAGAGTCAAGAACAATATATTTCTTCCCATTAGTCAATGTTATCAATGTTTCTGGCACTTCTTCCATCTTTTCTATATGCTCTGCATTTAAGAAAATTTCCTTATGATTTAATCCAGTAACTCTTATCATTTTTCAAACCCCTTCTTAGTTTACAATAGACAATTGACAGTTTCAATCATATATGTTTTACAAAACTGTCAATTGTCAATTGGTTTTGACTATCTCTTCTATCTCTTCAAGTTAATAATATCTTGAAGAATTTCATCCCCTGTTGATATCATTTTACCACTAGCTTGAAAAGCTCTTTGCGTTACTATCATATCTGTAAATTGTTCTGCAAGGTCAACATTTGACATTTCAAGCATTCCTTGAAGCATATCGCCGTATCCTTCACTATTATCATCAGCTTTATCTACTCCTACTCCTGATCTTACTGCTACCTCACCTGAATTTGCTGTTGCTTCATAAAGATTCTTACCAAGTTTCTTTAACCCAGCAGGATTTTTAAATGATGCCATAGCTATTTGTCCTAAAGCAGAAACACTTCCATCATCAAGTACACCTTTAATTACTCCATTCTTTTCAATAGAAAAAGATCTTATTCTCAGTTCTCTATACTCAAAACCTGTACCATCTTCTTTAGCAACCTTTTTAAGTACTTTATCTGGTATTCTAAGTTGTTTAAGTCTAGGAGTTTTCACCTCAATATCTATTGCTTTTAGTTTACCTTTAGCCGCTTTAGGATCTACTGTAGTTGTATTATCAAGAGTACCATCACCACCGTAAATTTTACCATCCTTATCAACAATTTTTCCTGTACTCCACTTTACACCTTTTGTAAGATCTGCTGGATCATTGTATTCATAAATTGCAATTATATTTCCTGCTGAATCTACTGCTGCCGCTCTTTTATCCCCATTATCTAATTGTATATCTACTGTGGCATTTAATACTTTAGTTGCTGTATCACCAGCATTTATATTTATAGCACTTGAACTATCAACCTTTAATCCCCCTAAATCAAACTCATTCTTTGCAAATCCTAAATCAGCATTTTGTTTAACCAATATTGATTTATCAGATTTTAATATCAATTTACCATCTTCTGAAGAAGCTATACTTTTTCCTGCTCCATCATTAATTTGCTTTATAATACTGTCAAGTGATATAGGATCAGTACCACTAAAAGTTATTGTTTTACTCTCACCATCCACAAGTAATTCTAATGTTTGCCCATCAATATTTGCTCCACTTTTAAGATCTGTAGTTCCAATTATACGTGCACTTCTACTTCCAGTAGTTATATAATCGTTTCTATCTTTGTATATACCATCAGCATTTACAAAATTCATTTCGCCTGGTTCTCGATCACTTGTTCTCTCTGCTTGTATACTTTCTATGCTACCTTCTTCATAAGATACAGAATATCCCAAAACTCTAAATCCATCAGATGTTAAAAGATTTCCTTGATTATCCAAAGTAAAAGCTCCATCTCTTGTATATTGAATCTTCATTCCATTAGGATTGTCCCCTATAGTATGATTACTAATTTCTATTGATCCATCATTTGAAAAATCAAGTGCTCCCTTAGCAACCATAAAATACCCTGTACCATCTACAGCAACATCAAGATTTCTGCTTGTAGGTTGCATCATCCCTTGACTTACCACAGTGTCAATACCAGCTACTTGAACTCCTAGTCCAACCTGTCTAGGGTTAACCCCACCTGTATTTCTTCCTGGGCCTAATGCTTCTGATACATTTTGGCTTAACATATCTTGGAATCTAACTCTTGAAGATTTAAAACCTGTAGTTCCAACGTTAGCTATATTGTTACCTGCTACATCAAGCTTAGTTTGGTTTACTCTCATTCCACTAATTCCTGAATACATAGATCTTAACATTTTAACAACCTCCAGTTTTTTTATTTTTCTCTGATTCTATCATTCCTCAGAGCTTGGCTTCCTTTCGGTCCAGCCTATAGTAAAACTACACTATCTATATTGGTAAATACATTCCCCTCGCTGCTTTTTTTATCTACAGCAGTTATTATTGTTCTATTCTTAATACTTGTAACTAAAGCTACATCCTTATATATAATTAAAGAATCTGTAGAACCTTTTTCACTGGCTCTGTTTATGCCTTCATCTATATTTTTCATATCTATCTCATTAAAGTTTATATTTCTATCTTGCAACCTTCGAGCTGCATGGTTTGAAATTGTAAAATTACAATTTTTATCTACTTCATTCTTTAATATACTTTGGAAAGTATTCTCCTTATTTGGACTTACTTTAGCTTTGGGCTTATTGTTCTGTGGAAAATCACCAACCTGATATAACTTTCCATTTAAAACTCTATATCCCATATTCATCACCTAACTTTATTTCGTAACCTTTGATACTTCATCAAAGGAGAATTCCTTTTCTTCATGAACACCAACACCATCAAGTTTAACTTTTAGTCTTATTCCTTCTTTTGTTTTAAATACTTCTGTAACAGTACCAGAATAATCTTTCTGTTCTTCTCCAGTACCTGTAGTTAACTCTACATGTTTATCAATCATTGAAGAAGCAACCATAAAATTCATATTATTATTTAAATAAGCCATGTGATCCTGCAAATATGCCAGAATTTGTGTTTCATCACTTGGTATATTTAAAACATCTGATAAATCTTTTAAATCAAATTCCTTGTCTTCATGATCAATAATTTTATCTCCTCTATATTTAGGAACATTAACAGTTAATTTTATTACATCACCTTGTTTTGTAATATTTTTAACTCTTCCTCCATATTGATGTCCCCAATCATCATAAGCATTTAGTGCTATGGTCTTACCAACCAAATTACCAGCTGAATTAAAGCTCATAGTACTATTTAAATTTGACATTTGTTCAAGACTTGAAAACTGTGCTAATTGTGATACATAAGCTGTTGAATCTTTTGCATTTGTAGGGTCCTGATTAGTAAGTTCCGCTGTTAAAATTCTTAAAAAAGCATTCTTATCCATCTCATTACCTTTTTTTACTATTCTAGTTCCTTTCCTAGTAGCACTACTTTTAGAGTTATCAATTTCAAATCCTTTTTGAGTGCTTGCTGTTGAGTTTGCTGAAATACCATTTGCCAACTCTATCCCTCCTTATACAAAAGCATTTACATTGCTATTATCTATAATTTTTTTATGTTCAATATTTTGAACTTCTTCTTCATTTACTGAAGAAATAGACCTTTTTCCTTTTCCATTAGATTGTCCATTTTGTTGTCTGTTTTTTTCATTGCTAAAGAAAGTAGTATCTCCATTGTAAATGTCTATTGTAAAATTCTGAATTTTAATTTCTCCATTACCAAGCTTATCATTTAAATCTTGAAGATTAGAACTTAATAAGTTATAAGCCTCTTTATTTTGAGCTGTTATATTTGCTTTCATAAGACCACTTTCCATTGTAAGCCTTATTACCACTTCTCCAAGCTCTTTTGGCATTATTTTTACTGTCATTTCCTTCATGTCGTTTAATTCCATAAATTTAACACTTTTAATCATATCAGTAATAAGAGTGTTCTTATTTACTACCATTGGCTTCATATTTCCTTCTACAGAAGTTACATTGTCAATTTTATCAAATTGATTCATAAAATTCATAACTTTTCCAAATTTAGAATTAGTGTCACTTTTATCTCCTGATGCAAGTTCTTTTAAAAGCTTATCTTCGCTACTGTTACTTAAATTATTTGAATTTTCACCACCACTTTGGCTGCTATTTATCTTTATTTGTGTGTTCTGTTTATTTAAAGTTTCATTAACAGCAGTATTAAAATCTTTTGTTTTTTGTATCTTGCCATCTTCAACTTTTAGCTTTTTTGAACCCTCATCATTTAATAATTTTTCTTTTAAAGCTTTTATTATTTGAGCTTGTACATCTTCTGTAACTTTATTCCCATTTTCTAATGAATTTAAATCAATACCTTCTTCTTTTAACCTGTTTACAATTTGCTCATTGATTTTTGTAATAACATCTTGTAATGATTGTGGTTCATTATTTAAGATTTGAAGTATATCATTCTTCAAATCCTTTGAAAGTTCATTAACTGCACCTTCATCCATGCTTTCAGGAATAATATTGTTTCTTACCACTTCCATTACTTTAGTACTTAGCTCTGCTTCAAAATCTTCCAAGCCATTTGTGCTTTGCGGCATCTTTTCTAAGAAGTCTTTTAAAGTTATCTGTCCACTAACTAAGCTTTGAATTAACTCCATTAGTTCATTATCAGCATCAGTATCTTTTTGCATTTTTTCTTCAATTTGTTCTAGTTCCTTCAAATCCATTTCTTTAGGCTCTAAATTTTTTGAGTCTATTTCCTTTTTATCCACTTCCTTTGAAGTTACTTCTTTTGAATCCAATTTTTTTTGTTCTTGCTTTCTTCTTAAAGGTTTGTCCCCTTTTGATGCACTATCTAGAATTTTTTCAAAGTCTTTACTGTCCTTAGATTTGTTATCTGATTTTACAGTTTTAGCTTTTGATGTAGTTTTATTTAGTGGCTTAACATCAACCTTCATATTGTTTAAAACATTTAAGCTAGCATTACTCAATTTTTTACCTCCTTTCATAGTTGTTGATTTTTAGTATTTCTTATATATGCATAAAGAGCAAATTCGTCATTGTTTTTTTGTTCTATTAACTTTTGCTCTTTAATATAAGCGTCTCTTTGTTTATCTCTAAGAATTTCTACAGTTTTTCTTTCGATCTGTTTTTGTTTTAACTCTTCTCTTTTTTTATCTAATATTTTCACTTTATTCTCAAGTTCTGTAGTAATTTCTCCAATATTGAAATACAAAGCATTGCAATAATTTTGTCTTATTTTTTTCTCAATCATACTACAGTTAGTATCTATCTTAGAATATTTATTATATTTATTTTTGAAATCATTTAGTTTTTGCTCAGCCTTATTTTTTTCATCTTGAGCTTTTTTAAATATTCTTTTACTTTCTTCTTCCTTATCAAGTCTAATATCAAGAACTTTTTGCATTCTAAACTTGAATCCTGCCATATCTATACTCCTCAATTCTATCTAAACATATTTTTCAGATTTTCAATACTAACCTGAAAATCAGAATGTTCTTTGATCCCTTGTTTTAAGTAATCATTAATTGCATCAATATATTGAATAGCCATATCAATTTTTTTATTGCTTCCCTTGACATAAGCACCTATATTTATCAAATCTTCTGAATTGTTATAAGTAGCCAATAGGTCTCTGGCAAAAGATGCTGCTTTCTTGTGTTCATCTTCAGCAATCTCAGACATAAGTCTACTTACACTACTTAAAATATCTATAGCAGGATAGTGGTTTTTAGCAGCTATACTTCTAGATAATACAATATGCCCATCTAAAATACCTCTTACTGCATCAGCTATTGGTTCGTTAAAATCATCTCCATCAACAAGAACTGTATAAAAAGCTGTAATAGATCCCTTATCAGACATACCTGATCTCTCCATAAGCCTTGGAAGCATTGCAAATACGGATGGTGTATATCCTTTACTTGCAGGAGGCTCACCTATAGCAAGTCCAACTTCTCTTTGAGCCATGGCAAATCTTGTTACAGAATCCATCATAAGAATAACTTTTTTCCCTTTATCTCTAAAATATTCTGCAATAGCAGTAGCTGTAAAACATCCTTTCAATCTTACTAGAGCAGGCTGATCAGAAGTAGCACAAACAATAATTGATTTTTTCATTCCTTCTTCTCCCAAATCCTTTTCTATAAACTCTAGAACTTCTCTTCCTCTCTCACCTACAAGTGAAATAACATTTACATCTGCCTTTGCTTCCCTAGCTAACATACCTAAAGTAGTACTTTTACCAACACCACTCCCTGCAAAAATTCCTATTCTCTGACCCTCACCACAAGTTAAAAATCCATCAATTGCTCTAACCCCTGTGGATATAGGCTCTTTTATCCTTCTCCTCTTAAGTGGATCAGGTGGAGCAGTGTCAAGAGGATATTCAATTCCTCCTTTAATTTCCTCACCATCTAATGATCTGCCAAGACCATCAAGCACTTTGCCAAACAGTTCTTCAGAACATCTTACACTTAAAGGTTTTTTTGAAGAAACAACTCTGCAGCCTGGTGCAATACCATTTAGTTCTCCAAGAGGCATTAATATTACATTATCTTCTTTAAAACCTACAACTTCACATGTTATAGGTTGATTTCTTTCATTATATATAGTACATACTTCTCCAACAAAAGCCCTAATGCCTTCAACTTCTATAGTAAGACCAATAACCTGCTTTACCATTCCTTCTATATACTTAAAATCATATTGGTTTAATTTCTTCTTTAATCCTTGTAAATCTAGTGAAATTGCCAAAACTTCACCAACCCTCTTTAAATTAGTAACCTAGTATTTATTCTATTAATATCATTTCTCTAACCTTTTCTATGGCATCATTAACATCTACAATGATTTTACCATTTTCTTTTTGAATTTCAACATATCCTTCATCCAGGTTATCATCTGCAACTACAAAAATTTCTCCTCTAAAAACTACTCCATTTTTCCAGTTTTCAATCTTATCATTAACATCTTCAACGTAGTTACTTCTGCACTTAACAATAATAGTTTTAGATTTCACAGCTGTTTCCATAGCATCTAAAAGCATATTGCTAATGGCATCCTTATCTTTTATTTCTTTTTTTAGTATATTTTCAGTTATTGAAAGTACTAAATCCTTAATTTCTTCTTTTTTTTCATCTAAATACTTTACATATTCTTGTTTAGCTTGAAATAATAAATTGTCAGCATTTTGACTTTTTGTATCGGATTCCATTTGGACTTTTGCTTTCATAGTCTCATAATAGGCATTTGCTTCAGCCATACCTTTTTCATATGACTGTTCATAGCCTTCCTTCATTCCTATTTGATACCCTTTTTGATAAGCCTCTTGTTCCATTTGCTGAGCTTCTTCATAGGCTTTAGCAAGAAGTTGTTCTCCTTGTCTTCTAGCATTTCCAACTAGTGTTCTTGCTAGAGTTTCATAGTTCTCTATAAAATCTCTAGCATTTTTTTCACCTAATTCTTTATTTTTTTTATCAGTATATTCTGTATTTATTTCTTTTTTTCCCTCATCTATGACACTACTTTTCTTTATAACATTATACGATGATAGCATCTTCTCCACCTCTTGAAATAATTATTTCACCTGCATCTTCTAATCTTCTTATAATGCTAACAACTTTTTGTTGAGCCTTTTCAACATCCATAAGTCTTACAGGACCTAAGAATTCTATATCTTCTTTTAATGAAGCAGACGCTCTCTTAGATTGATTTCTAAATATGGAATTGGCAACTTCTTCTGAACAACCTTTTAATGCAAGAGCAAGATCTTTTGATTCCACTTCTCGAAGAACCCTTTGAATAGATACATCATCCAATGTAAGGATATCTTCGAATACAAACATAGATTGTTTGATTTTTTCTGCAAGTTCTGGATCTTCTCTTTCAAGTCCTTCAGTAATATTCTTTTCTGTTGTTCTATCAACTTGGTTTAATATATCAACAATAGTTTCAACTCCACCTATAGTAGTCATATCTGTTCTTACTACTGAAGATAGTTTACTATTTAATACCTTCTCAATTTCTTTAATAACCATAGGTGAAGTATTATCCATGGTAGCTACTCTAAAAGCAACTTCTGTTTGAACATCCTCTGGTAATTCAGCCATTATCTGTGCAGATTTATCTGCTTGAAGATAACACAATATAAGTGCAATTGTCTGTGGATGCTCATTTGAAATTACATTCAATAATTGATGTGCATCTGCTTTTCTTGCTATTGCAAAGGGTCTATATTGCTGAGTAGCCTCAGTAACCTTTTCTAATATTTCTCTAGCTCTTTGAGGTCCAAGAGCTTTTCCTAAAAGGTTTCTAGCATACTCAAATCCACCTTCTAATATATAATCTTTAGCTTTATTCATTTCGATAAATTCTTCTAATATTTCAGATCTTTGTTCTTGTTTTACCGCTGTTATATTTGCTATTTCATAAGTTATTTTTTGTATTTCTGAATCTGACAACTTCTTAAGAATGCCAGAAGCCGCCTCTGGTCCAAGAGTTATGAATAGAATGGCAGCTTTTTGGATTCCAGTTAACTTAGTATCTTTAGCCATATTCTATCACCCCTCCTCATCTGTCATCCAAGCCTTGATAATTTCAGCAACTTGATCTGGTTTTTCTGAAGCATATTTTTTAATTTCTTTTTCTATATGAGTATTTTCATTCTCCTCTTCAAAGTTAATTGGCTTAAGCGGCTCTTTTGGTTCTATATTATCATCTATAAGGAAATCAACTTGTTGAGTCTCCTCTTCTTTATTCTTCTTAGCTTTTCTGAGAGAAGCAAAGATTATCAATAATAATATTAGTGCTGCTGCTCCAGCTCCTATATATTTATACATAAGCATCTTCTTACTTTGTGCTTCTTCTTCAGCAGTTTTTTCGGCATCTGCCTTTGCTTTGTCCGTAAGTCCATTATTGAATTTCATTCCTTCAACACTTATAATATCGCCTCTTGATTGATTATACGCAATAGCTGCAGATACTGTGTTTTTTATTTTAGATCTCTCTTCTTCATTGAGTTTCTCATCATTTACAATAATAGAAGCCGAAACTCTTTTTATTTCTCCTGGAGCTGATACCACTTTTTCCTCTATCTTACCAACTTCATAATTTTTAGTACTTTCTTCATGAGTAGTAGTTACAGTATTTCCATTTTCATCAGTGTATGTGTTAGACATATTATCGTCTACTGGGCTTCTATTTGGATTTTCAGAACTATTCGCTGTAGTATCCTTTAAAGTTTTCTCACTTCTGATAACAGGGTTTTTATCCCATAAAGTAGATGTCTTTTCAACAGCATCGAAATCAACTTCTATATCTACGGTAGTTTGTACTCCTTTTCCGTACTTAGGAGATAACAGTGCCAAGATTTTCTGTTTATATTCTTTTTCTATATTTTTTTCATATTCTCTCTGTTTATCTGTAGCTGTACCAAGGTCAGCCTTTTCATCTTTAAATAAGTCTTCACTTAAAACTTTTGTAGTACCATTAATTATTCCTATTACTTTCACATTTTCTCTTGAAAGATTTCTAACACTTCCTGTTACAAGAGAAACTATAGCTTTAATTTGATCATTACTAATATTCTTCCCAGTTTTAAATTGTAGTGTAACTGAAGCTTGCGCTGGTTCAGATTCTCTAAAAAAGTTACTTTCTTCTTGCATAACTAATTTAACATCTGCCTTTTCAACTTCTGGAAACGTTTGAATGGTTTTTGCAAGTTCACCTTGAAGTGCTATTTGATATTTCATAGCCCTTTCTTTATCAGTTA
Organism: Clostridium ganghwense; assembly: GCF_026735165.1. Classification (GTDB taxonomy): domain Bacteria; phylum Bacillota; class Clostridia; order Clostridiales; family Clostridiaceae; genus Clostridium_H; species Clostridium_H ganghwense. Next base: position 100,864 of record NZ_JAPQES010000002.1, read on the forward strand.
TTCCCCACTGACTTCCTTGCTCAAGAATTTCATATCCCTTTGCCCCATTAGTAAGAGTTGGAGCAATATCCATTCTTAATTCACCCACTTTATCTTCTGGTACTTTTATTGTATTATTCTCAATCTTATATTGTATTTTCTTTTCATTTAATTTTGCAAGAACTGTTTGTGCATCATTAGGATCCATATCCTTAAACAATACTGCATAATTAGTAGTATTAAGATAAATAATTAAAAATATAAGGGCTGCAATGCTTCCTACTGAAAGAATACCGAAGGCTATCTTTTTCCCTTTGCTGAGTCCCTTTATTTTTTCAATTAAATTATTCATCCTTTCTTTTATTTTGTCCATCTATTTAGCACTCCTCACTATACCTGCATTCTATTTAATTCTTGATAAGCCTCCATAAGTTTATTTCTAATTTCTACTGCAAGTTGAAGAGAAAGTTTCGCTTCTGTTGTTTTTATTGTTACTTCATGAATATCAACGTCTTCTCCCTTTATAAATCGTTCAGTTTTTTTATCAGCTTCTACTATTTTATCATTAACTTCATCCAGCTTACTTTTTAAAGTATCAGCAAATCCTGTAATATTCTTTTCCTTATTATTTTTCTTATCTACTGAGTTCAACTTAGTATTTAAAGATGTATTTGGTATAAATTCATTAATTTTCATTTAGATCTCTCCTATCTACCAATTTCTAATGCTTTCATAAACATACTTTTTTCTGAATTTATAGCAGTTACATTTGCTTCATAAGCACGAGAAGCAGCTATCATATCAGCCATTTCATTTAAAACATTAACATTAGGCATCAAAACATACCCTTCATTATCTGCATCAGGATGTGATGGATTATACACTTTTCTTAAAGGTGAATTATCCTCTTTAATACCTACAGCTTTCACACCTTTTAATTTGCTTTGGTATGTATTTGTAGTTTTATTCAGCTCTTTCACCAAATTCTCTTCAAATACCGCAACTTTTCTTCTATAAGGTTGTCCATTTTCGCCTCTTGTTGTAGAAACATTCGCTACATTTGATGCAATAGTATCCATTCTTAGTCTTTCAGCTGAAAGACCACTTGAACTTATTCTTAATGAATTAAAAGCGCCCATCTTATCTTCCTCCTGTTATAATAGTTTTTTTCATTGACATTCTAGCATTTACTTCACTAATTAGTGCATTATATTTAAGATAATTAGCAGCTAAATTAGCCGTTTCATTCTCAATATCTACATTATTTCCATCCATTCTCATACTGTCAGTTTTATCTGTTTCTATTTTCATTTCTCCTACTTTGTCCGTATCTGTTATATGCTTATTGTTAGTGCTTTTTAATTCTAACCCCTTATTCACTTCTTTCAAATTTTCTTCGAAAGTCACATAGTGTCTTTTATATCCTTTAGTGTTAATGTTAGCTATATTATTTGCTATAACATCTTTTCTTTTTGAAGAAACATTTAAAGATTTTTTTAGTAGTTCATAGGTTCTTGTACTTGCAGAGACATTATCTATTTTCATTATATCAACTCCTTATATTTTTTCAAAATTAATATCTGATAAATCGACTACATTTTAAGTTAAATTTATTTAAATTTTACCACATTTTTTACCAAATATCTACTAATTTTTAATCTCTACTAATTTTTCTATTAAATTTTTCATTTAAAATTCTTTTTTCACTTTTTCTGTCACTAGCATTTTTATTATATAATAATTTGTCCGTTTTTTAAATAGTTTTAACTAAATTTTTATATTATATTAAATTTCAAATTAAACTTAATGTTTTAACGGTAAAATCAAAATAAAACTTACTATAAGCAAACCTAATGTTGGCAATCTTGAAATTATATTTTCCTAAAATCCTTTCTTTTAAATATGTCTTATCATATATATCGCAGTTATTTTTCAAACTTTTCCGACATTTCATGCATTTAATTTGTTCTATTATGTCCCTATTTTGCTCCACAAATCCCCTATATTTTTAATACTTTTTTCGTTGTTTTCACAAAAACCTTAATTGAATTGTATTTCTTTAAAAATATTTGTATTGCAAATAAAAAAAGCCAACATAATTAGTTTAACTACTCCTCTATCACATAAAGCAATCAGAAACTAATTATGCTGGCTTACATCTAGCCGAATAGACTCCTATTCTCTATCTATCATACCAGTATATTATTTATTTTTTATACACTATCATTTCATATTGACCCATTTTGTATTAATATACTTCTAGCTAAATAAATACTTATTCTCTATTAGTCATACTAATACATTAAACAACAACTACAAATCAATTCTACACTATCATGTTCATTAATTCAATTTTTACTCAACATTATATTTTACTATTATTTGAATTTATATTCATATACTATAAGTTTTTCTTTTGAATCTACATATTTTTATTTATTTTAGCAAAAATTATATTTTCTTAACCAAAAATATCTAGGCAGCTTTTCGCTACCTAGACTTTACATTCTCCAGTACCCTCAATATATCTTGTGGAAATTTATTTGACTGTACCATCATTGCATGACCTGCATCAATTAAAACACTACTTCTTGTAAATTCCATCATTTCTTCTGCCAAATCCGCATCTCTTATTTTACTTTCTGCCCCTGTAATCTTATCATGTATTTCTCCTACCCTTTCGTAGGTACTTTCAAATTTATTTTCTAGTGCCCCATATTTACTGCTAGCCCCTAGAACTGTATTTAAAGCTCCATCTATTATTGATAAAGCCTTATCCGTTCCTAAACCTTCAAGCCCATCTTTAAGTTCGCTTAGTGAATTTGCTCCATCACTTAAATTATTACTTGATAAATCATAAATAGGTATTTCCACTTTTTCTCCTACATTAGCTCCTATTGTCATATCCATTTTTTTTGGAGAATTATTATCATATTTCTTTGTTAGATCTTTCTCACCATTCAACAAAGTGGTTCCGTTAAATTCCGTATTAGCAGTAATAGAATCTATACCTTCTATCATTTGATTGATTTCCATTTGAATATTTTCTTTATCTCCAGGAGTATTGGTACCATTTCCTGCTTGTACAGTTAGTTCCCTTATTCTTTGAAGCATAGATGTTATACTATTAAGTCCCCCCTCTGCAGTTTGAAGCATACTAACTCCGTCTTGTGCATTTCTCTGAGCCATTTGCAGTCCTCTTATTTGCATTCTCATTCTTTCACTGCTAGCTATAGCATTAGGATTGTCTTTTGCACCATTTATTTTATATCCTGACGAAATTCTACCTAAAGCTTTACTCTGGTTAGCCAAAACTTTTGTATGTTCTCTGTATATATTAAGAGAGGCTAAATTATGATTTAATCTCATATTATCAACTCCATTTTTTCAATAATTGTACCTTACATTTATTATCGTTCTTATACCTTAGTACTTTAGTACTATTTTTACATATTTCCATAATAGCATAAATGTATACAACTTTTCACTTTTTAAAAATCAAAAGACATTCTTATATAAATTAGAATGCCTTTTTTCTTCTAATATACCATCATATCATCAGGATACATTTGCAAATAATCTTCATACATTCTATTAGCATCATGTTCACTAACTTTACCATTTTGTAAATCTCTATATAGCATATATAACTTAATATGCAATTCTGGATTTTTTATTTTACTTTCCTTCATCTTTTCATGCAATATATCTTTAAAAGCTTTTTCTTTCTTTATTTCACTAACACTATTTATATATTCAACCAACTTTTGTACTTTTGTTTTAACTATTTCCTCAGCAGCTACAATTTCTATTTCTTTTAACTCTTGAATAATTTTTTCAATCATTTCATCTTTAATCAACTTTATATCCCCTACCCTCTTTATATAAGATTACACTTCTCTAGCTAAAAATACAGCTTTCGTTGCTACTGTGTTATACTGATTTTTAACATTTCTTGCCTTTATACTTTCATCCATTTTTCTTTTTACTTCTATTTTCTTTGCATTCATCATGCTGAAAAGTTCTTTTTCCTTCTCCATTATACCATATTCATTACAAATATTTTTAAAATCTTCTTGTGAATATTGTATTTTTTTCATATCTTCTATAATATAGTCTCTACTTTGTATTAAACTTTCAACATCTTCAATCTCATCTCTTTTTAAACATTCCATTGCTTGTAATGTTATTTGTTTATATTTTGTTAAGCATTCTCTCAAACTCACTTGAATCCCCCTTTTTAGCAGTTGAGAATTGAAAATGAACATTGTCTCTAAATTTCACTTTTCAATTCTCAATTTTCAATTATTTAAATTACATACCTAATTGCTGAGCCAAGTAAGCAGATTGTGCATTTAAATTATTCATAGCAGTTTCAAGGCGTGAAAATTGTTGATAATATTTTTCTTGCTTAGCATACATCTTTTTCAAAGCATTCTGTATTGCTATATTCTGCTTATGTATTTGGTCCGATATAGTATTTTTTGATGCTCTTCCCCCACCGCTTAAACTAAAATCAAACTGTTTATTAGCATATATATTCATGGAACCAGACAAAGAAAATTTACCATCCTCACCTAACCCAGCTCTTCCAACATAATCCTGGAATATACATTTCATTCTTGTAAATATTCCATCTTCATTGTATTTCTCAGACCCAACATATGTTTTTGAACTACTGACAAATGAGTTACTCTCGTTAAAAAAGAATTTTTCTACTTCCCCAGAATTACTTTTTATAGCCTTCAATAAAGCATCCTCTTTTATATCTATTTGTCCTGTTCTTTTATAATCACCATACATATCCACCCCTACAGCATTATCTCCATATTTTCCAAAATAAATTGAAGAATCTTTAACTGAACTAGTAAAAGCTCCTCTTAATTCTGTGAACATTCTTTCTAATAAATCATCATTTCTTAATATACCTTGTTTACCTTTTGCTTCCCATTTCTCTATATCTTCTTTACTCATTGCTTTCTTTTGCTCATCCGTAAGTGGTTTGTACTCACCAACCTTAGGTCTCTTCTCTGTTAATTTTTTTTGTAATTTTTCAATAAGCTTATTGTAATCGTCAACAAATTCTCTCACTTTATCAACTACCTTTTGCTCATCTGAGTTAACCGTTAAGCTTGTTTCGCCTGTACTTTTAACGTCATAAGTTACACCGTTAGCTGTAAAATTATTTGATTTTTCAGTTATAGTTATCTCACTATCCCCTGGTGATTCTATCTTAACCACAGCATCTTGACCCATCGTAGATGCACTTGACTTTAATCCTAAACCAGATACTACATCTGTATCTGTACCTTCAAAAGATATTGATATATCACTATTAAATTCCTTAGGTTTGATTGAAATTTTACCTGTACTATCATCGAAACTTGCTATAATTTTTCCTGAATTATCTACGTGTTTATTTATTTTTTCAAGCAAACTTTCAATTTTTTCATCTGCATCAATACTAATAGATGACATATCTACAGTCTTAATCTTTTTCTGCGCTTCATCATAGTACGAATAGGATAATTTAAGCTCTTTACCTCCTATTATTGACCCTATATCTGTTGCTTTATTTGCAGTAATTATACTTCTATCATTATCAGCTAAATCCTTTAACTCTTGGTTATCTATTGTTGTTTCAGTTATTTTTACTTCTCCTTTACCAGTTATATCATTAAATTTTATATATTTTTTGCCTGCTTCCTCAACATATTGAGCTGATATTTTTCCCTCTAAATCACTATTACCAATCTTTTCATTAAGATCTTTAACTATTTTTCCTAAATCGTCATCATCACTTAATGTAAATGTTTTTGTATTTGGTGGTGTACCTCCATAATTAAAGGTTATATCTTTCCCCTTCCAATTGTTTATATCATCAACTTCAACTTTAGTATTAAGTGATTTCCCTTCTATACTAGAAGTTTGCATTCCTAATGTTTTTAATAATTCATTGTTAGTACTGTCAAAAGACATTACGGCATCACTTCCAGTTTCCTTTGAAACAAATGAAAATTTCCCTGTAACTTCATCAAAGCTAGCTATAACCTTACCTAATGTCTTTGAATTTATGTCTTTTATCAACTTATCAATTGTTTCACCTTTACTAATATCTATATATGCTTCTCCACCATTATATGAGATATGAAGCTGTTCTTTCTCGTCTAAACTTGAATTAAGTTCTTCTAATTTTGTTGACTTCGAAAGATTTATTATATCCTTAGCTGATATATCAGTTACACCTGTTACACCAGTTACAGCATTCGATGCACTTGGAGCCATCTTAATCTCAGCTTTTGATAAATTTGAAAATTTTATATATCCTTCTGTTCCTTCCTGTATATAAGAAGCAGTAAGTTTTCCTTTCAACTGTGACATGTTAGATATTTGTTTGTTTATATCCGCTACTATCTCATCATATTCTCCATTTTTAGAATTCAAATCAGCTATTGACGAACTTATATCTAATTGCGATTTGGCAGTAACACTAAAATCTATATTAATTTTTTGCTCTAAAAATTTAGATATTCCAAATTCGCTTCCTGTATTTTCCACTCCATCTTTATCTTTAAAACTTATATTAACTGCATCACTTGTTAATTTTTCAAATTTTATTTTACCACTATCATATGAAGCAGTTACTTTACCTCTTAAATCTGGTGATGCAAATATTTGTTTATTTATATCATCTATCATTTGCTTATTTATAACTGCATCATCTGGTTTACTTATATTTGATATTTTAGTATTTGTTGAGTCAAAAAAATCTACGCTAAGTCCTTCATCAACTAGCTTTGAAATTTCAAACCCCTTGTTAGTTGTACTAACACTACCATCACTTAATTTTACTGTAAACTTATCACTTGTTAAATCTTGAAATTTCACATAATCTTTACCCCCATCGCTAACATATGCAGCAACTACTTTTCCTTTTAACTTCGGGTTATTATTTATCTGTTTATTTATGTTATCAATTATATGTTCACTTTTATTTTTGTTATGTAATGTAGATTTAGTAGTAACTTCAAAATCTATACTTTTCCCCTTCCAATTAGCTCCATCATTAATCTTAAACTGTGCATTAATCGAACTTCCTTTTACAGATGCTCCTTTAGCCATTTGTTCAACATTTAGTTTATATGAACCTTCAACTGCACCTGCTACAGCTTTTGCTGTAGCTATATTTTCATTAACAGAGCTTACAGAAAAAGGATTGAAAGTTGATTTAGTTATACACTTTTCTGAACCAACCTTAAAATACTCCTGAAATTTCTTCATTTCTTTTATAAATTCTCTATACGCTTCTTGCTTCCATTGTAAATACTGCTCCTGCTGTTTAACTTTATCAACCTTTATTTGTTCAGCTTTCATCATTTTTTTTACAGCTTCATCAACATCAATTCCCGATGCCATCCCTGTAAACCTTAACCTATTTGCAGCACTAGAATATATACTCGTATCACTCATATTTTATACCTCCCATTTATTTAGTTGACAATTGTCAGTGGATTTTTCAAAACTCAGTCAATAAAAAAGGATGATTAATAAACCCATCTCCTCTTCGCCTCCTGCAAAGTTAGATAAATTTACTAATCATCCTTGGTTAATTTTCATATTTCTTTATAATCTATATTTCGTATTCACAAAAGAAAACTTTACAAATACTAAAAAATAAACTAACATATTATAAATAAGCCAACAGACTTTAATCTGTTGGCTTACTTATAAAAGGAAACTCCTTCTCCTCTCGTCGAAGGAGTAAGCGACTATCACAAAATCAAAGATTTTGGATATCTGCTTATCTTAATAATTGAAGAACTCCTTGTGGTTGTTGATTAGCTTGAGCAAGCATTGCTTGAGCAGCTTGATTAAGAATATTATTTTTACTGAAATTCATCATTTCTTTAGCCATATCTACATCTCTAACTCTTGATTCTGCAGCACTTAAGTTTTCTAAAGATGTTCCTAGGTTATTTATAGTATGTTCTAATCTATTTTGGTATGCACCAAGTTTTGATCTAAATGTAGATACTTTGTTTATAGCATCATCAAATTTTTTAATAGCTTCTGATGCATCATCGTGAGTTAATACATTTAACGCTTGTTCTGCAATTTCACTTGATGTTCCATCTGTAACTCCAAATTTTTCATCTTTACCTGAAGTTGTAATACCAAGTGCTGATGCTCTCATATCTTCAAGTTTAAGAGTCATGCTTTGTCCTTTATTTGCTCCTATTTGAAGATTAACTTCTGGAGAACCTTCATTTTCATCTGGCCAAATAATATTAAAATGTTGAAGAGGTTGTCCATCTGTTTTATCTGTAGCATCCCCTTCTTTAATTACATCTTCAGCTTTTATATCAGCACCACCAGTACTTTTTCCTCCTATAGCACCTACGTCTGCTTCATCTGAACCCCAATTTAATTGAAGACCTTTTATAAAATCTATTCCCTCTGTTCCTGTACCAAATTTAGTTGCTAAATCTGTTGTACTCTTACAACCTGATGCTCCTTTTGAAGTCAATGCAGCTTCCAAAGCAGCTTTTCCATCAGTTCCTGCATTATTTTTTATATCTCCCATTAAACCACTCATATCATTAGCAGTTGATAACTTTGCACTTAAATATTTAACTGCAATATAAGCTGCTGAGTATTCTATATTTGCCTTATTCCCACTAGCATCCCAATTACCTCCATTTAAAAGACGAACTACTTCATCCTTTAACTTACCTACATTTGTATCATCTGCACCTGTTCCTGTTTTATTTCCTATAACACCTTTTAATCTTTCATCTGCACCTGCCATAAATTCTGCTGTACCTTCTGCAAACCAAGTTGGCATAGAATTCATTTTGCTTGCTCCAAGTGCATCATCCATAACAGCATGAGTCATTTCATGTGCTAATATTCTATCATTATAAAGTCTACCATGAATATTTGCTCCATCTGCTCCAGTCCCTGGGGTAAAGTCATCTACATCTATATTTAATTCTAACTCTAAAGAATTCCCACCAACATGGGCCATTTCTCCATAAGCTCCGCCTGATGTAAATGTTATTTTAAGATTTGTTCCTTTTCCTTCTAATCCATAATTATCTTTTATCCTTTTTTCTGCCATCTCAAGCCAGCCGTTTTTAAGACCTTTTATAATATTATCTTTAACTTCCTTAGATACCCCTGAACTTAAAAGTTTTTTAGTATTAAATTCTGTAGTATTCCCTATTCTATTTACTTCTGAAGTTAACTGATTTATTTCCTTTTGAATTTGTTGTCTATCTTCTTCAATATTAGTATCATTAGATGCTTGTATAGATAATTCTCTCATTCTTTGAAGTATTGAATGAGTCTCATTTAAAGCACCTTCTGCTGTTTGAATTAAGGATATACCATCTTGAGCATTTCTTGATGCTTGATCAAGCCCTCTTATTTGTCCTCTCATCTTTTCAGAAATAGCAAGACCTGCTGCATCATCTCCTGCTCTGTTTATTCGAAGTCCTGAAGATAGTTTTTCCATTGACTTTCCTGCTTTTGCGACATTACTCATCATGTTTCTATGAGCATTCATTGCATTCATGTTATGGTTTATTATCATTTATTTGTACCTCCTTGCATTCTCAATGTACTTCCTTGCACACTTATTTTAAAAGTCATTAATAACTCCTAATACGAAATTAACATCGATTGTTTTTATAATTTCTTACAAATCATAATTACCTTATAAATTTTTAATTTTTTTACAATAGAACTCTTTTCTTCCCATAGTTTCCATTGAATCAACAATACTAATTATCTCAAATCCTGCATTCTTTAAATATTTAGATAATACCCCCTCTGTAAAATAAGATAAATGTGTTACAACATGCCAAAATACATTTTTTTCTTTTGTTTTCTTACCATACTCACTATCTAATATAGGTGTTGCAATTACAAAAATACCATTCATTTTAACCAACTTATTTATTCTCTTTAAATCCTTCAATGGTGTTCTTAAATGTTCTATGACTTCAAACATTGTAACTATATCGTATTGTTCATTTTCATTGAATGAATAAAAATTTTTTCTAATCAAATCTAAACCATAATGATTTTTTGCATACTCACAATCTTCTTTAGTCAACTCTAATCCATAAGCCTTAAATCCTCTATCTAATGCAGCCTTGACAAAAAAGCCAACTCCTGTACCTATATCAAGTATTAATTTTTCATTAGTGATTTTACTTATATTATCTAATCTACAATTAGACATTTGAAATAAAAAAGCTTCTCTTTGTTTTATATCTCCGTATATACCACCAAATTTTTCCTTTGAGATAATTGAATAATACTTATTCATTCTATTTTCTGTTGCAACTGGATTTGAATATACAAGTCCACATTTTTTGCACTTCACCCATGTCCTTATTGGATTTATTATTCCTTTATTACTTTCTGAAACTGATTGATTTGAAACATTTATGATTTTAAACTCTACCCCCCCACAACCAATGCAATTACTTGTTTCTTCTTCAAAATTATAGTTTAAAATAATATTATTTTTATCAACTATATTGCTTAAATAAGGCTCAATCCTTATGCTAATATTGTGATATTTTATTGCTTTTTCAAAATTTTCCAAAGCATTATAAGCACGTCCAACAAAATAATACATTTCTCCAATAGAAACATTGCTATGTTTCAAATAATAGTTAAAAATATTAATCACTTCTAAAAACTTTTTCTCATTCAATAATTGTTCCGTAGTTCTTATTATGTTTCTTTTATTTTCATTATCAATTTCTCTAAATAATTTTTTTTGTTTTTTAATTATATTGCTCTCAGCACTACACTTCATATCATTTTTTAATGTAAAAATCTTATTTCGAAGCTCACCTACTATCTCATCAATGCGACAAGAATTAATAGCTTTCTTATAAAATTCTAATTCTAATTCTTTTTCATTTTTAATCTCATATAGATAAGCTAAATTATATAGTAAATCAAAGTTTAATTTATCAATATGTAATCCTTCATATAAATACTTTTCAGCATCATCTATTTTATTTTCCATAATACAAATTACAGCTTTAATTGAATACATTTCTATATCATCTTTAACTATTTGCTCATACTCATCAATTACAGCACCTGCGCTATCTAACTCATTATTTGCTATTAAATTTTTAATTGTTTCTTTAACCTTTACTTTGTAATTTTCAAATTCAGCATTAACAGGATTTAATTCTTTTTCTAAATGTTCTTTTAGAATCTCTATACCTTTTTTCATAGTTGGATAAGCCTTTAATGCTTTTCTCAAATAAACTAAATATTGTTTTGTATCATTATTTTTACACTCTTTTGCTAAATTCATATATACCATAAATTCATCTTCATCAGTAAATAAAAAATGAAGGTTATCTTCTTTTAGTAATTCTTTATTATATATTTTTTCTAAAAAACTATATCCATTTTCTATATATTTCTTGAACACCTCTTTATATTCATCATCTTGAAAATAATCAACAATGAGTAATGATCTCATTAATATTTTTTGTATTCTTTTCCCTTTTAAATCTTTTAAATCTTCTATACTTTCTAAGTAATCATTTAAAACTTTTTTACCATCTTTATAAGTAACTATTATATAAGTAAAAAATCTGTTTATTTTATTTTCTCTTAAATTAAATATATATTTTGATATATTTTTATTTTGTTTTAAAAAGTAATAAAAAGCATCTGCAAAGTACATTTCTCTATCTTCAAAATTTATTTTATCTAACAAATTCTCTTCTATTGAATCAGTATCAGTTCTTATCTTATTTAAAACTCCATATTCATCTTCATTTTTAGAAAATAATTTATAAACTTCTTTCTTCTTTTCATCATCTAAAGTTTGGATTACTTTTTCTAAAACATTTAAAAATCCAGTTTCATTTTTGTTTTTTGATTTCATATATTCATAAGAATCATATATTTTCTCTAACATCTCATTTTTTATGTATATAGGAATATTCACAATATAACATTCTGACAATTCCTCTTTATCATCTATTTTATTTAAATACTCTAAAGCTTTATCACTTTTCCCTAACATATTATATATTCTTGCAATTTCATTTAACTCATAATTTTTTTTATTTGTTGTATAATAAACCATTGACAAATCTTTATTAGCATCATATGTTTTTAGTAATTCTATATGTTTTTTATAACATTCAATTCCATTATTATATTCATGATTTTTTATATAACAAGTACCCATATAACTTAAATTATCTATACACTCTTTATCTATTTCATAAGTTTCCTTACAAATTTTTAAAGCTAAATCATATTTTTCATTTGACATATATGCTTTTATCAGTTGCATATAAACATATAAATATTCTCTTTTATTTTCTCTTTCTTTTACTAGATTATAGGCTTTTGTTATAGTTTCTAAGGATTCTTTATTATCTTTGTGCATAGAATATGATATACTAAGCTGAAAAAGATAATATATATTGTTAGGATCTTTTTTTAACTCTTTTTTTAAAATACCTGCCGTTCTTTTGAATTTTCTTTCCATAAGCTCTTTATCATCATTTATATATCCATAATGAAGAAATTCAGTATTAATATTATAAATAGGCATTTTTACAACTGGCTGGTTATGTACTGCTCCTTCAAAGTGAAAATCCTTATCTTTTTTAAATAACCTTGCTGCGGTAAAAACAGCACATGCTTTTTCATTTTTACTTTTCATAAAATTTCTAATTTTAACAGTGGCTGAATTATATTCTTTATATAAATTAGATTTGAAAAATTCTATCATGTGTTGTGGATTTTGCATTACTTCATCACCATCTATATAAAAAAACCATTCTCCTTTACAATAATTAACAGTTATATTCCTCATTTCTGAAAAATTATTATTCCATTTATGAAAATATACTTTATCTGTGTACTCTTTTGCAATATTTACTGTGTTATCTGTAGAACCCGTATCTACTATTATAAGTTCTGAGTCTACCTGTTCTCTCAGTTTATTTAAACCCTCTAAACATTCTTTTAAATGTTTTTCTTCATTTTTAACCATCATTGCTATAGATAGTTTCATAACTTATTCCTCCCTAAACTATAATTTTTACACAAAATTCTTTAAATTCTCTGTAAAAATTATAGAGAAAAAAGAGTCGAAGAAGCTTCGGCTCTTTTTATGTTATTATCTAAATTGCTTATATAATAAAATTATATATTTCAATTATTCTTTAAAGGAAACTCCTTCTCCTTTTGGTCGAAGGAGTAAGTTCCACTAACTAAATCAAAGATTTAGAGTGTCCTTTAAAGGAAATCCAGCCTCATTTTTTGGTTGGGTAAGCGATTCACACAATTTTAGAAAAACACTAAAATTGGTTCTCTGCTTATCTTAATAATTGAAGAACTCCTTGTGGTTGTTGATTAGCTTGAGAAAGCATAGCTTGTGCAGCTTGGCTAAGTATGTTTTTCTTAGAGAAACTCATCATTTCTTTAGCCATATCAACGTCTCTAACTCTGCTTTCTGCAGCAGTTAAGTTTTCACTAGCTGTTCCTAAGTTGTTTATAGTATGTTCTAATCTATTTTGGTATGCACCAAGTTTAGATCTTTCAGTTGAAACTTTATTTATAGCTTTATCTAAAGTTTCTATAGCTCCTGTTGCTTTTTCATGACTTGATACGTCTAAAGCTTGTTCTTTAATTTCACTTGTTGTTCCATTAGTTACTCCTAATTTTTCTTCTGTACCAGTAGTTGTAATTCCAAGATTTTTAGCTCTCATATCTAATACATCTATTTTGAATGCTTGACCTTTATTTGCACCAATTTGAAGTGTAGCTGAGAATGTTCCACCATCTGTTCCTCCAGGTATTACATCACCTTTTTTAACAGCATCTGCAGCTTCAGTTTTTACTGTAAGTGCTCCACCTGCAACAGTTGGAGCAGTTGTTTTACCAGCAGTCTTTTCAGTTATTTTTAAGTCAGCACCACTTGCTGCTATAGTATATTTAGCACTCAAAGTTGCATTAGCATTTAATTTTGTTACTAATCCACCTATAACTCTTGAACCACTTGCTGCTATAGTTTCTCCAGCAAGTGTGAACTCAGCTGCTGCTGCTGCTATCTTATCTCCACCATTTAATAATTTTTGAGTATTGAATTCAGTAGTATTTCCTATTCTGTTTATTTCAGAAGTTAGTTGGTTCATTTCTTTTTGAATTTGTCCTCTATCTTCTGATGTATTAGTATCATTAGCTGCTTGAGTTGATAATTCTTTCATTCTTTGAAGAATTGAATGAGTCTCATTTAAAGCACCTTCAGCAGTTTGAATCATTGAAATACCATCTTGAGAGTTTCTTGTTGCTTGATCAAGTCCTCTGATTTGTCCTCTCATTTTTTCAGAGATTGCAAGACCTGCTGCGTCATCTCCAGCTCTGTTTATTCTTAAACCTGAGCTTAATTTTTCCATTGATTTTCCTGATTTTGCGATGTTTCCCATCATGTTTCTGTGAGCATTAATAGCGTTCATATTGTGATTGATTATCATAGTAAAACCCTCCTTGAATTTTTAAGGTGCACTTCCTTTCGCACCATTTTTTATATGTAAAAAGTCATTTCTGACTCTTTAGCCAATTTAATTATTTAACAATTGTCATCTATTCTTTCTAACTTTTATATAAATAAAAAAGAAGGAGTTAACTAATCCAACTTCCCCACATTCCCTGTGGTTTGCTGAATTAATTAACTCCTCCTTGAGCTTGTACATATTTTATTTTGCTTTTTTTAAATTTTGACTTTCCCAAATCTCGCCTCTAACTATCTTTATTTCTCTTGGAGCATCAATGGCAAGTCTTAAATCACCTTTTTCACTTTTTACAACTTCCACTTTAATCTTCTCATCAATAACTACATATTCTCCTGGCTTCCTGCCTAATACTAGCATTAGGTTCCCTCCTCAGATGTTTTTTTATTTTTTATTAAATTGTATTAAAATCTCTATTTAAGTTCCCATTCATTGAGATTTAATACATTTTTTTCTAACACTCTACACATTATATCATAAAATGATTGAATTTTTAACATAAACTTAACATTTTTAAGATATTTTTAATAAAGCCAAAATTCTCATTAAATTTTCTCAAAAACAAAAGGATGATTAATAAACCTATCTCTCCCTCCCGCCTCCTGCGGTGGTAAATAGATTTATTAATCATCCTTGATTAAAGCTTATTTATTTTTTATTTACTTATTCTTCTTATCGAAGCTAAATAATCAAACTTTACATTTATTTTTAAAATTTTTTAATTTTTCTTTTTCATACTATTTTTATCAAATAACTTCTTGATAATTAATACATCGTATGGGAAATTAAATACTTTACACCTAAAATTAAATTTTTTTAAAACAAAATTTTAATTAGTTGAAAATTGAGAGTTGAGATATCAACTCTCAACTGCTGCAATCCATTCTTCTGTTTCTTTAATTCCTTCTTCCAATGTATATTCAGGTTCCCATCCCATAAGTTTTTTAGCTTTGCTGTAATCACATTTAAGCTTCATAATCTCACTTTGAGGATGAATATGTTTTACGTGTTTTATTTCTACTCTATCTTTAGAAATTATATCTGCAAGTTCATTTACTGTAACATCTCTTCCTGTTCCGGCATTTACTATTTCTCCATCAACTTTATTATCTAATCCTGTCATAATTACGAATCTAGCACAATCTTTAACATAAAGTAAGTCCCTTGTCTGCTCTCCAGTACCATATATATTTAGTTCTTGACCATGTAAAGCTCTATTTATAAATATAGAAACAACTCCGCCTTCTCCACTGGATTTTTGGAAAGGTCCATATGTATTAAATGGTCTTATAACTACTGTTGGCAGCTTATACGCATGATAATATGAAAGCACCATATTTTCAGCAGCTATTTTGCTTCCTCCATAAGGGGATACAGGTTTTGTTGGATGAAGTTCATCTATTCCATCTTCATCTGATTTATCATAAACCATACACGTGCTCATAAAAACTACTTTGCATGGATATTTTTCCTCTTGTGGATCTAATACCCATTTATCTCCATCCATTTTTGCATTTTTTCCGAACATTTGAAACTTTGCTTTTTCTAATATATTAAATGTACCTACTGTATCATTGTAAAAAGTTTCTTTAGGATTATCTATACTATCCTGAACTATTATAGATGCTGCAAGGTGATAAATTATATCAACTTTTTCATCTAAAAATAATTCATCTAAAAGCTTTTCATCCTTTATATCGCCTTTTATAAACTTAAAATTATTATTATCTTTGAATTCTTCTATGTTATCTACTCTTCCATTTGATAAATTATCTAATGCAATAATTCTGTGTCCATCTTCTAAAAGCTGTTTAACTACCCATCTTCCTATAAAACCGGCTCCTCCAGTTACTAATATGTTCATATCTTCATCCTCCCTGATTATTTAGTTAAAGCTTTAACTATTCTTTCTACACCTCTGCCATTTATAATATTTTGCCCTGTATGGCTCATTTTTTTTCTCATATTCAAATTTAAAACCAACTCATTAAAGCTATCAATAAATTTATCTTTAGTTAATTTACTATACCATCCAATATTATTTATTGCACCTAATTCATCTAGCTTTTTTGCTACACCTTCTTGATTATCTGCAATAATTATTCCTAAGGTAGGAACACCACAAGCTGCAATTTCATATAATGTGCTTCCACAAGCTGAAACAGCAATATCACATTTCTCCATTATTTTATACATATTTGCGTTATAATACAGCTTAACTCTATCATTTTCAAATTGCTTTAAATTATCACTATCTTTAAAAGAAGGTCCAACTACAACATGAAAATTGTACTGAAGATTCTTAGTATAATTTAGAATTTGTTCTGTAACATGATTAGGATCTGATCCACCAACTGTTATCATGATATCTTTAACTTTCTCTTTTATAATTTTTTTAGGAACATTTCTAAATTCATTTCTAAGCATAGTATATTTTAAACCAACTAGTAATTTTGTATCATCATTAACTTTGTATTCCAAATCTTCACCATTTGCATTTTGATTGATTAAGAAGTTTACATCAAAATAATAACAATTTATATCATCTATGTAAGCAGTTTCATTAAATATTTTTTTAGTTTCAATAAAATACTCTTGGTTTACATCATAACTATCAGTAATCAATAAATCTGCTTTAATCTTTTTCAAATCTTCTAATATATACTTTTCATTTATAAATTCAACATTAAAGCCTTCACATTTAATCTTTTCTATACCCGCTCTATACTTATCACTTACACTATTCTCTGAATGATTTTCTGTTCTGCACACATAAAAAACTTCATTGGTCTTAGCTAATTCTTTAGCTAAAACTAAAGTTCTCATTATGTGACCCATCCCTATGGATGAGCCCCCGTCTGCACGAATTGCTATTCTCATTAAACCAGTCCTTCTTCTTTAAGAAGTTTTCTTACCTCTTCTTTTGTTAAAGGCTCTATATCATGTGAGTTGTAACTTCCTACTTCTACTCTTTTTTCTTCTTTATAAAATTTTGAAATAATCTCAGCATATGTGGAAGGTATAACTGCATACATATTATTTAAATCAAAAGCAAGTTCAGACTCCTGCACAGTCATAAGTTCTTCAAATCTTCTCTCTCCTGCTCTAAGTCCAATATTCTGTATTTCAACTTCTTCTCTATTTATGTTTAATTTGCTGCAGGTTTCTTCTACTACTATCTCTGCAATGTGCTGAAGCTTAATTACAGGCATCTTTAATATAAAAATTTCTCCTCCTACAGCTTTTTGTGGAGATGTCATAATAAGTTTTACAGCCTGACTTAAAGTCATCATGAAACGGGTCATTTCAGGATCTGTTACTGTAATTTTTCCAGATTCTTGAATTTGTTTTTTGAATAGTGGAATTACAGATCCTCTAGAACCCATTACATTTCCAAAACGTACTGCTACAAATTTGGTTCTGCAGTTACCTTTGTTAAAATTTGCAGCCTGTACCAACTTTTCAGCTAACAGCTTCGTAGCTCCATAGGAATTTGGAGGATTAATGGCCTTGTCTGAACTAGTAAAAATTACACTTTCTACATTATTATACATAGCTGCCTTTATTACATTTTCCATACCAATTACATTTGTTTTAATAGCTTCATTAGGATTATATTCACACGCTGGCACATGCTTCATAGCTGCTAAATTGAATACTACATCCACATCTCTCATTGCACGATCTACTCTATCATAATCCCTTACATCACCTATTAAATATCTAAACTCTGCAACATGTTCTAGTTCACGTTCCATAATAAACTGCTTATATTCATCCCTGCTAAATATTCTTACAACGTTGGGCTTCTGCTTTACAATTTCTTTTATAAGCCCTCTTCCTATAGTTCCTGTCCCACCTATTACAAGAATATTTTTATTACTATAGTATCCCATCTTCTACCTCCATGTATATGATAGTTCACAATGGACAATTTTCCATTGAATAATAATCAACTACTTTCTTTACTGCTCTGATAACGTCTTCTACATCCTTATCAGTCATCTTGGGGAATAGAGGTAGTGTAAGCATTCTTTCGTAAAGTTTTTCAGCTTCCGGACACAAACCTCTCTTATATCCTAGTTTTTCATAATAAGGATGAAGATATACAGGCAAATAATGAACATTTACTCCTATATTTTCAACTTGAAGTGCTTCAAATATTTCTTTTCTTGTACATGTTAGTTTATCTAAATTAAGTTTTATAACATAAATATGCCACCCTGAATTTGAAAACTCATCTTCACGAGGTGTAATAATTTCTTCTATATCTTTAAAAGCTTCATTATATCTATTAACTATTTCTCTTCTATTTTTAACAAACTCATCAATCTTATTTATCTGACTTAAACCTAATGAACATTGAATATCTGTTATTCTGTAGTTATATCCTAAATGTAGCTGTTCATAATACCAAGGACCTTCATTATGAGTTAAAAGCTTACTATCTCTAGTTATACCGTGACTTCTGAACAAAAGCATCTTTTTATATAACTCTTCATTATTAGTTACAATTACTCCACCTTCGCCTGTAGTAATAGGCTTCACAGGATGAAAACTAAACTCTGTCATATCTGCAATTGAACCAATTTTTTCACCTTTATATTCACTCCCTAGTGCATGAGCCGCATCTTCAATAATAGTTAGATTATATTTATCTGCTATCTTACAGATTAAATCCATATCTACAGATTGACCAGCAAAATCTACAGGAATAATGGCTTTAGTTCTTACTGTAATAGCTCCTTCTATTTTTTCTACATCTATGTTATATGTATCAGGATTTATATCCACAAATACAGGTTTGCCTCCACAGTATAAAATACAATTACTTGATGCAGCAAAAGTTATAGGCGGTACTATAACTTCATCTCCTTCTCCTATTCCAGCAGCCAAGCAAGCTGTATGAAGGGCAGCTGTGCCATTTGAAACTGCTACTGCATATTTGGCTCCTACATAATTAGCAACTGTATCTTCAAATTCTTTTACCTTAGGTCCTGTAGTTAAATAGTCTCCCTTTAACACATCTACTACAGCTTTTATATCGTCATCATCTATATACTGTTTTCCGTAGGCTAAGTAGGTATCTCTAACTGGCTTTCCACCATTTATAGCTAGTTTTTCAATCATTTTCAATGCTCCTTTATACCAGTTCTTTCAATCTATTTTCTGCCACCTTATACCCTTTACATTTTTTATAAAACTCTACAGCTTCTTTTTTGTATCCTAAACATTCAAATATAACTCCAATATTATAATTAGGAAGATATGTGTTTACTCCTTCTATTCTTCCTTCTTTACCCTCCATACATTTTGAAAAGTATTCTACCGCAAAATCAAATTTAGCATTGTTCATACAAATTAGTCCCATCAAGAAATTATAATCGGCTGAATTTTTATAATATTTTTCGTAATCTCCAAGTATAAGAGCTTCGCTAAATCTATTAGTATTTATTAAAGAATATCCGTAGCTTTCTACTAAATCTTCCACATACTCATACATAAAATTAATAGGTAATTTTAATGCTTTAGTAAAATTACTACAAGCTTCTTCATATTCTTTATTCATATAGTAGGATTTACCCAGTTGATAATATAAATATGGATCATCATTTTTATCTAATATAGCCTTTTTTAATAAGTTGATATTTCTTTCTATTTTTTTCGTTCTATTTAATACTTCTTGTGTATATCCTATATGCTCTGCCGATATACCAATATTTTCAATAGAATAATTCCTATCGTCTTGCAATACTATTTGCTCATGTATTATCCCTTCATATCGAAAATAATTTTTATTAAATAATCTATTTACTCTCTCTATATATTTTTTTACACCTGTTACATCTTCAAAAGGGTTTATTCTTTTTATTCTACCTACAACTTTATCATTGTGTTTAATAAAATTCAGTACATTTTCTTTATTAAAATCAGTAATTATTTCATCTGCGTCAATTACCAGTATCCAGTCATTATTAGCTTTTGATATAGAAAAATTTCTAGCTTTTGCAAAATCGTTACACCATTCAAAATCATATACATAATTAGTAAACTTATAGGCTATTTCTTTTGTACTATCATCTGATCCAGTATCAACTATAATTATTTCATCTACATACTTTTTAGCAGCATTAATACATTTTTCTAAATTTTCTTCTTCATTTTTAACTATCATACATAAACTTATCATTAAATTCACCCTTAATTTTTTATTAGTACACTCATAAAAGCCATGTTTAACCTATTTTCTTCCTTTATCTGTTCCAAAATATTATTCAAAAATTTTATTGAATGTTCAATATTTCTTGAATACAAATATAAGGTATTTATAACTTCATCATAATTTAATCCCTTATTGTAATTACCTATCCCTATTAAAAATAATTTTATCAAGGCAAATTTAAGTACCAATATACAGTATTCTTCAAATATGTTTTTACCTCTTTTTATAGGAAAAGCTCTCGAAAAAACATCATTTACCAAATAATTTTCTAAAATGTACTCATTATTTTTTATAAAAGGTTCATATATTTCTTTAAAACCCTTTTTATAACTTTCTATAATAGCCTTATCATCTTTTTCATTAAAAGAAATTCCTTCTAAAAACTTTGTATACAGTTTCTTATAATTTTCAATACTAACTTCTTCTTCTATGCCAATACTGCATATTGCATTAATAAAATCTAACTGAATATTTTCTTTAAATTCTATTTTACTTAGCATCTCTTTTATATTTTCATTACAATATTTCTCTATTGATTGTTCTATTACAGAGGGAATAGTTTCTTCTTCTCCATTATCTACAGCATTTTGAACCTTATCTAAAATAAGCCCTAAAATAAGAAGTCTTTGCCAAACTTCAAAATTTCTATTTTGAAGTATATCTATACTTACTTCTCTTAAATTCCAAAAGTACTTAAATATTTCATTGTCCGAATTAGTATCTAATATTACATTAATCATACTTTTTGAAACATCAACAACTTTTTCAAGTTGGTCAAATGTCATTTGTTCTTTATTAAGTAGTATTAATTCAGCCATAGGTGGACAAGATACACTTCCTGATATCTCTAAAACATTATCTATTATATTTATACTTCTAGGATATTGATTACACGTCTTTGATAAATATTCTTCTCCAAACTCTTTGTGAATTTCACACAGCCCTTTCAAATCTAAAAATGGACATTTATTGTTTTTATCTAATACAATTTTTGCATATAATTCACTATCATTACTGTCTTTATTTAATGTAATATTTTTATTTATTATTTTTTTTAAATCTTTATTTTTTATTTTCCTATACTTTTTATAAATTTTTTTATCTACAGTTACATTCCACCCATGACAGCAGTTGTCAGGACATTCATTTCCTATACATTTAAAATTCTTCATATAATCGGGCTGTAAGACCAAAGTCTTTTTTTCCATAGCTTCTCCACCCTACTTTCTCCTTTAAATTAATCTATCAATTCCCACTGTAATGGGGTACCTTTTTCTATGTTATACTTAGCTTTTTTTCCAAATATATTTTTTATATGTTGGGGATGCATTCCAAAACCTGGTCTTATTGATTTTACATTTCTTTCTGTAAAAATCTCTCCTTGTTTTATGTCTTCTACTATAAACAATGAACGAGAGAATTCTCTACCCTTCTTCATTTTTTCAGTTAAATTATAAGAAACCTGTCCTAATGCTTTTTCAGCTTCTCTAATAGCTTTAACCATTTCCTTTAATTCATTGGGTTCCAGTGAAAAAACTGCATCTGGACCACCGTCCGCTCTACTTAAAGTAAAATGTTTTTCTACTATTTTTGCTCCAAGAGCTACTGACGCAACTGGAACAGTTAAACCTAAAGTATGATCTGATATTCCTGATATAACATCAAAAGTTTCTGTCAAATTAGGAATAGTTCTTAGGTTTATATCTTCAAAAGGAGCTGGATAAGCACTTGTACATTTTAAAAGTGCTATCTGATTATTATTAACTCTGCGGCAGGCATTAACTGCTTCTTCGATATCCCTTAAACTTGCTATACCTGTAGACATTATTACTGGTTTACCTTTTGATGCTATGTATTCTATTAATGGTATATCTGTAATTTCAAAAGAAGCCACCTTATAAGCTGGTATATCAATTTTTTCTAAAAACTCTACTGAACTTTTATCGAAAGGAGAAGAAAAACAAATAAGCCCTTCCTCCTCTGCAATTTTCTTTAGTTTAGGCTGCCATTCCCAAGGGGTATAGGCTTCTTTATATAAGTTATAAAGAGTTCTTCCATCCCACAAAGTACCTTGTTTAATTTGAAAATACTCATTATCACAATCTATTGTTATTGTATCTGGAGTATATGTCTGTAATTTAACGGCATCTACACCTGCATTTTTAGCTTCTTTTATAAGCTTTACAGCACTATCAAAATCACCATTATGATTTGCTGAAATTTCAGCTATAATAAATACCGAATCCTCTTTACCAATAACTTTATTTCCAATCTTAATTGAATTTGCCAAGAAATCATCCCCTCATGCTATTTCTTTATAATACTCTATATAATCACCCTTTAATATTTCTGTATATCTCAGCTTTTTAAAAATCTTTCTTGAAAAAATATTATCAAATTTTACATTAGCAATTAATTTTTTAATATAAAGCAGATTTTTTTTCACTTCCGTTTCTAGCATTTCTAACATTTTTGATGCATAACCTTTTCCTCTAAAATCACTGCTAATACTGTAACCAATAATTGCAGTTGTATCTTCTATATCAATTCTCACCTGGCCTACAGGTATTTTTTCATCATACAATATAAACATATAACAAGTAGTACTCTTCAATTTCTTGTTAAACCATTTTATATGTTCTTCATAAGATATCTCCTTATTATTAAAAGAGTTTTTTCTTACTTGTTCATCATTTGCCCAATGAAATAATAACTGACAATCCTCTTCACATACTTTTTTTAGATAAATACTCAATTTTATCTCTCCATATATATTTTTTTCTGTTCAATTTCTTTATTTATATCTTTAATTTCAGGATATTTTTCTAAAACTTTAAGTATTTCTCTAATACCAAAGTTATTACCGTTTTCATAGTACAGATGATTATAAATGCTATCTATTAATTTAAAATCTTCAATAGTGTCTAATGTCCATCTTAAATTTGAATAATCTACATCATTTTTATATTGATATACTCTAAAAATATCAGCATTATCCCAAATATATGGTGTTACATGTTCTCTATCACTTTGACTTACTGCTTCTATAAATGCTTTTTCTAAACCCTTAAAGCTAAACACTTCTGTATCTAATCCTCTTGGATATGTTCTTTCAATAGTATTACTCACATAATCGTATTTATCCATGTTATCTAAGTAAAATTGAATTACCCCCTCACTAATTTCACTATCTATCAAAGGACAATCACTAGTAACTCTAATAACTACCTCCGCATTATTTTGTTTTGCAGCATAATAATATCTTGATAACACATCATCTTCTGAACCTGTAAAATAATTTACTCCTAAACGCTCAGCTTCATATACAATAGCCTTGTCCTTTTCTAATTCAGTAGTAGCAATAACTATTTTATCTATATTACTTATTCTTTTTAGTCTATCTATATCATGTTCTAATACAGTTTTTCCACATATTTTTTTTAAAACTTTCCCCGGAAGTCTTGTTGACCCTACTCTAGCTTGAACTATACAAACTACCTTCATTTTTCTCACTTCCTTCTGTAGTTTTTAATGCAATCTTCAACCTACTTATATCTTTTAAATTATTATTAATCTATCTTTAAATTTTCAGTTATTTTTGTTCTCCATTCATCTAATATTGGTACTATCTCATATTCCAATAAGTCACTTAGTAATATGTAATCTTTACTTTCAAAGCACCCATTAATTTCAATCAAATGTTCATTTATAGCTGAAGTATCAATTATATTTTTTTGAATATCTTTGGTTAAAGTTATAGCATCTATAACCCCTATTAATCCTTCAATAATATCTGTTGTATATTCAAATACTAAACCTTCTTTTCCACTTTGTAATAATTCCACAGAATATTTGATTTTCTCTATTAACTTTTCTAAATATTCTTCTGCTGTTTTCAATAATTCTTCTTTTTTAATTGTCTCCATTTTTATTCCTCCTGTTTCATCAAGATATATAAGGTATATCTTCTTTTTCTAAAGCTAATTTTACTATTTGCAAGCATTCATCTATATATTCATATTGATATGTTAATCCATCTAATAGTACTTTGTTTTTTTCATTGATATTATTTAGTTTTTCCAATTTATTGTTAACAGCACTAGTAATGGCATCTATATAGCATCTGCCAGTAGGATATATAAAAATTTCAAACAACTCAAATTCTTCAATTTTTTCGCTTATAGATAACAATTTTACTAACTTTACTTGGAAATCATCACTTTTATATTCATCTAAAAGTTTATATATCTGTTTTAGTCTTTTTTTTGATAACTCAATACATTTATCTGTTTCCTCTTTATATTTACTTAATAAGTCATTATATCTATCTACATCAATACATGACTTTTCTTTTGCAAGTGATACCAATTCCTCATATATATCAAATTCCTTAATACAGAATTTTTCTATAGCTTCTTTGAAAGACATATTCGGAACTCCCTTTATTCCCAATCCACCTTCAGTACAATTGTATACTGTTATTTCATCCTCAAATATTTTCACATAATCTTCAAACCAATTTTTTATCCCTATTAAGTCTGTCTTTGTATAAACATCATTCCCATATATATCTTTTCTTTTAACATAATTTGATTTTTTCTCAACTTCTTTTTTTTCTATATTGTAATTAAGAATTCCACCTTCAGCATATCTATTATCATTAGTATAAGCTAAATCTTGACCTATAATTAATATATTAGATGCTTGCAGATAATGAGCAAGAACTAAAGCAACGTTGGATACAGAAGGTCCTGTTGAAAAGGTATCTATATCTATACCTAATTTTTTATATAACTCAATCATTGTTAAATCACTTTTCAAAACTAAACACATTTTTAAACCTTTATAGTCTTGAACAGCTTTATAATGAACAGAAGCACCATAAACAAAAATAGATTTATGATTTTTTAAATTCTGAAACAACTTAGCTTCCATTTCCTGGCCATCTAATCCCATTATAATATGTGGAGTTATCCCCTTTTTTTCTAATATGTTTACAGCTGAACCTACAGCTATTATCAATGCTTTATTATATATAGTTTTTAAGTAATGTACATTTTTATCTAAAGATGGCCCAGCTGAAACAATAACTACTGGAATATCTTTGAATTTGTCTTTTGTAACACTAACATTAGGTATATCCTTAATGTATTCAAAATTTCTTATTGCATTATTTAGCCACATTTGGGCAAATGCCGCTTCTGTTGCTATATTACCCATTAACATTGATAATCCTTTATGTATTTCTTCATATAACTCTTCTATATATTCTTCATTTATTTTTCTATATATAGACATTTCTGCAGTATATACTCTTTTTATTTTGTTTTGAGAAAAATACTCTGAAATCAATCTCCTAACAATATAGGCTTCCTTACCTACAATAAAGACAATATTTTCTGATTTTAAATAATCTCCTATATCATTTACTTCTAATAATTTTATAAATATTTCCAAATTAGGTTCTATAATAATTAGCTTTTTATTGCTATATTTCTCTATTAAATTATCTAAATAATATCCTAAACCTAAACCAATAACCAAAATAGTATCTTGATCTTCTACATCAAATCCTTCAATCCACCTTACAGCTTCTTTTTCTGGATTATATGTGCTATGAATCCACTCGCCGCTGTTTAACATTAAATTTGGCATACCATTTTTACTTTCAACTATCTTTGGTAATTTTTTTTCATCATGATTTAAAATTTCTTTATACAATTCAGAATAATATTCTTTTAATATATTTAAATTATTATTTAACATTACTATCTTCTCCTCAATATATACTTCTACACAGCATTCTTATATAATATTCTCCCCCAAAATTAGAATTGTATAAAAAAAGCCGACCTAAGGTCGACTTTTTCATACATATTATCTTAATAATTGAAGTACACCTTGTGGTGCTTGGTTAGCTTGTGAAAGCATTGCTTGAGCTGCTTGGTTTAGTATATTATTCTTTGAGAAGTTCATCATTTCTTTAGCCATGTCTACATCTCTAA
>NZ_JAPQES010000002.1:127744-533566 GCF_026735165.1 Clostridium ganghwense
TCTTAAACCTGAAGATAATTTTTCCATAGATTTTCCTGCATTACCTACGTTAGTCATCATGTTTCTGTGAGCATTCATTGCATTTAAATTGTGGTTAATAATCATAATAAATTCCTCCTTGAATTTTACCTGGACATCCTTGTCCATTTTTTTATATTTATAATGGAATTAATTTTTTTAACTTTTGACTAGACAAATAGTTGAAATAAAAATTTTTAGCTATTTGCTTTAAGGAAACTCGACTCCTTTCAGTCGCCGAGTAAGTTCGAATAACTAAATCATAGATTTAGATTCTCACTTATCTTAATAATTGAAGTACACCTTGTGGTGCTTGGTTAGCTTGTGAAAGCATTGCTTGAGCTGCTTGGTTTAGTATATTATTCTTTGAGAAGTTCATCATTTCTTTAGCCATGTCTACATCTCTAACTCTTGATTCTGCTGCTTGGATATTTTCAGAAGCATTGTTTAAGTTGTTTATAGTATGTTCTAATCTATTTTGGTTTGCTCCCAATTTTGATCTTTCTGTAGATACTTTTTCTATAGCAGCATCTACTTTTGAAATAGCACTTGCTGCTTTTGTATGTGTGCTTACATCAAGAGCATTTACTGATAATGCACCAGCTTTCATTGTTGCAATAGCTAATTTCATCATAGTTCCTTTGTCTGCTCCTATTTGGAACTTTAAGCTTTTTGCAGTACCATCCAATAAGTTTTGCTTGTTGAATGTAGTTTTATCACCTATTCTGTCTATTTCATTTACTAGTTCATCCATTTCTGCATCTATTGCAGTTCTATCAGCAGTTACGTTAGTATCATTTGAAGCTTGTACTGATAGTTCTCTCATTCTTTGAAGAATTGAATGTGTTTCAGTTAAAGCACCTTCTGCTGTTTGGATAAGTGATATACCATCTTGAGCATTTCTTGAAGCTTGGTCTAAACCTCTGATTTGTCCTCTCATTTTTTCAGAAATTGATAGTCCTGCAGCATCGTCTCCAGCTTTGTTTATTCTTAAACCTGAAGATAATTTTTCCATAGATTTTCCTGCATTACCTACGTTAGTCATCATGTTTCTGTGAGCATTCATTGCATTTAAATTGTGGTTAATAATCATAATAAATTCCTCCTTGAATTTTATCTGGACATCCTTGTCCATTTTTTTGTTTATACTCTTTTTTCGTATTAATTATACAATACTTTATAGTTTTTTAAAAGTTTTTTTATAAAATAATATTTTTGATTAAATCTTTTATTTTTTTATGCTAATCAACTTCTTATTAAATCTTAAATTTGTTTCTTTAAAAAAAACGAACTATTAATAAAACTTTTATTATATGCATTATGAGCATTCCTTGATTTTTTAACATTATTAATTTTAACTCTTATTTCTTGTTTTTTATTATTCATCAGTGTATTTAGTTTTTGCTCCAACAAAACAAGATTAATTTCTTCACTTACACTTCTAAATTGTTCATAAGTATAATCTAACTTATTTATATCTTCTATAATTTCCTGTCTTTTTTTTAAATTATCCTCTAATGTATTTAACTCTCCCTTTTCTAGAACATTGATTAAAAGCATAGTTAAATCTCGATAATCTACCAATTTATCTTTTAACATCATGCCCATCCTCTTTTTCATATTTTTACGCTGTACCCATCTGAGAATATAGCCAGTTAGATTGTGCATTCATTTGGTTCATAGATTGTTCTAGTCTTGCAAACATTGCATAATAACTGTTTTCCTTATGAATTAATTTCTGCTGCATTGCATATATCAAAGTATTTTTTTCTTCTATCTGTTTAGTTAATGTGTTAGTAAAATAAGTTGTATCATCTTCCATTCCAGCTATTTCTAAAAGGTATCCTTTTTTACCGTTAGTATCTCTTCTTGCTCCCATATTATCATTAAGTATATCGTTAATTCTCTGTAAAATTCCTTCTTCAGCATATCTGCTTTTTCTATCAGTGCTGCTCATAGTCCTGCTGTAGGCAGTATCTGATTGTTTTATAAATAAATCCATAACTTGCTGTGGATTGTTTCTTAAAACTTCCTTTAATTTACTTTCATCAACGATTTTTATTTTTCCTCTTTCAGTTATATCAGAAGATGTATCTAACCCTAATTCTTTCTTACCAAAAGAGATCCCTGTTCCATTTACCGAATCAAAAAATGCTCCTCTTAAACCTGAAAGCATTTTTTTAAGAGTATTATCATTTCTTACAATTCCCTTTTTAGCTTCTGTGTCCCATTTTTTCACTTCATCTTCAGTCATAGCCTTTTTTTGTTCTTCTGTTAACGGCTTGTAACTGTAATTTTTTTTCTCACCTATTTTATCTGAAACCTTACCTATCAACTTATTATATTCTTCTATAAAACCTTTCATTTTGTTAAAAGGTTCATCAACATTATCTGCTATAGTTATATCAGTAGTGCCAGTTTTAGCTAAACTATAACTTACACCATCAATAGTAAAACTATTGGTTGATTTTGTAACATTAGTTGGAATAACTTCTCCAGGTGGGGTTATATCAATGGAAGCATCCTGTCCAGAATTGGTATCTAAAGCATTAACATTTAAAGCATTAGATAAATCACCATCAATGGCATCAACTGTAATAGATTCTGAAGCTCCTGTTTTAGATGTTTTCATTGTAAACTTACCTGTAAGTTCACTAAAGCTTGCTATAACTTCTCCAGATGTTTCTTCATTAATCTCATTCATTAAGTCAGAAATAGTCTTATCTCCAGCACTGTTATCCAAAGTTATTACTTTATTACTTACAGTTCCATAGCTTAGTGTTATACTTAACACCTTATTTGTATTCACATCTAAATCCGTTAACTTTGAGTCTAAAGCATGTCCACTTCCTGCTACCACTTTACTTATCTGTGCTGATTCTGCTAATTGATTAACTGTTACTGTATAAGTTCCTCTCTGGGCTCCAGCAACTGCTGTTGCTGTTCCTACTGCTGTTTCACTACTTGTAATATCAAAGCCTGAAAAAGCATTAGGCGATAAAATATAGTCATCGCTTAATACATCAAAATATTTATTCTTAAAGTCATTGAAATCCTTTATTATATCTCTATAAGCTTCCTGTCTCCATTCTATTAGCTGCTTATCTTGATTGATTTTGTCCAATTTAACTTTTTCAGCATCCATCATCTGTTTTACCATTGCATCAGTATCCATTCCTGTTGCCAGACCAC
Source organism: Clostridium ganghwense (assembly GCF_026735165.1). Lineage (GTDB taxonomy): Bacteria > Bacillota > Clostridia > Clostridiales > Clostridiaceae > Clostridium_H > Clostridium_H ganghwense. The sequence goes on from NZ_JAPQES010000002.1 coordinate 130,955, forward strand.
TCACTCTCATTGTACTGCTGCCTACACCACCTACATAACTCATCCTTGAGCCTCCTTTTCACAACTCCATTTGTTAAATTCATTTATTTATTTCATATTTTTTGCAATTCTATTTGCTTCATACCAAGTATCTCTTATATCCTCTATCAATGGTATAATTTGATTCATCTTTTCTTTATCTTTTTTCATATTTGCCTCACCCAATTCATCAACAATAAACCTATATATACTCATCATCTTAGTTCCCCATTCTCCCGCCTGTTCTACATCTAGAGTTGCCATTAATTCATAAAATATATCTTGAGTTTTTGTTATATTATCATGAGCTTTTTGAATCTTTTTATCTATTATAGCTTGTCTACCAATTTTAGAAAATTTCACAGCTCCATCTAAAAGCATTAATAATAGTTGCTCCTTTGAAGCATAATTTATACTATTAGTTTTATAAGTATTATAAGCATTATTTGCGTACATTTAAAGCCCTCCTACGTTTCTTCATAATACCATATTCTTTTCTAATATTTTTATCGTTGATATTTTATACAACTTTACTAAATATAATTTATAAGTACAGATTTTAAATACTAAACTTTAAACATTTATCTAAGCTACTTAATGTTCAGCAACATTTTTTTAAAAATATACAGTATATAAAATTATCATATAAATTTTATATACTGTACTAATAGCTTATTTTGTAATATCTAAAAATCTCCCTGTTGAAATACTCTTTTGTACTCTCTCTTCTTTAATTGCTTCAATTTTGACATTATTAAGTTTAACAGCATCCACCATTATTCTCTTTTTCCCTTTATTCTTTAATAATTTTTTCTTAAAGGTTTCTTCTTTATTTTTCTTTTTATCTTTATCAACTTTCTCAGTTACTTTGCTTCCATGAACCTTCCCCTCTTTTGCTGAATCATTAACTATTTGACGAATCTCCATGTCTATCTTATTTAATCTATATTCCATAATATCACCTCAAATTAAATTAGACTTTTTCATCAAACATAACTCCTGCAAGCTTACACATTTCAGCAACCATATCTAACATTTTTTTTGGTGGTATTTCTTTTATAACCTCTTTTGTTGTATCATTTATTATTCTTATTATGAATTCACTTTTAAATTTATCATGCCTTTCATATTCAACATGAGTTTTTTCACCTTCAAGAAATTTATTTAATTTATCAACTGCTTTTTTAATATTTTGCTCTTGATTACTATTTTGTTTTGTAGAACCATGATTTACTTCTTTACTAATATTTTCATTTTGAAAAACAGGTTGAACCCCTGTAGAGTCATCTTTTGAATTATTCACTGTATTATTTGAAGTTATCCCCAAATTATTTTGCCTTCCTTGGCTTATAGCTCTAACATCCACTCTGCTTCCCCCCTTTAATTCCCTTTTTTAATAAAATTATAATTATTTTTTGCTAATTTTTTTTAATATTGATATATCTGCATATGCAGCTTTTTGATTTTCTTCTCCCACTTCTTTATACAATTCACTTCTTAAAATAGTAACAGTTTTTGGAGCATCTATAGCAAGCTTAACGGCTCCATTTTCTATGCCTATTACGGTTACTTCTATATCATCACCTACAAGTAAGGACTCTCCCTTTTTTCTCTTAATTACTAACATTAAGTCTCCTCCTTAAATAATGGATACTTCACCAAATATTCTTCATTATTTAATATTATTTGTTCCCCTAATTTTTCTTTAATATTAATAATTATAGGAGCTCTTAAGTTAGCCGTTATTTCTTCAACATTAGAACTTATAGTAACAGTATTTAACAACATTACATCTTCAGGCTTTTCTACTTTTAACCTTTGAACCAAATTATCATCTAATTTTATTTCATAATCTTTCTTTACATAAAAAGGAGAAACTACAATAAACCCAACTTCACTATTTTCTATTGAATGTAATATACTAAACATTTCATTATCTTCTACATTGAAAATTATAAACTTTCTAAGATCTTCAAAGCCAGGTACACCTTTATGAAAAGTTACTATATCTTTTTTCTCATATTCTCTTACTCCGTGATACTTAGTTTTGAACTCCATATTTTAATCTCCTGTTCTTATTAATTCTTAACTATCTTAAGTAATCCATTAACGAAGGCTGTAATACTTTAGCACTTGTTTGAAGAGATGCTAAATATACTGTCTGCATTGTAGCATATTCCATAGTTTTTTCAGTTATATCTATATCTTCAATTTTTGATAATATTTCTGTCATATTAAAATTCGAATCAACATTTCTATCTTTTGCGCTGTCCATTCTGTTTTGCTTTGCCCCAACTTCAGAACGAATTTTTAGTAAGTTATTCATAGCATCAGTAAGCTTTTGTAAATCTCCATTAACTAACTCTTTTATAGCATCTGTATCTACCGTTACCCCATCATCATTTTTACCATCTAGATGATTAGTTATGTTATTAAATATATCTCTTAGGTCTAATGAATCTCCCTTTGAATTTTTAAACTCTAATATTTCTGAAGCTGTTACATTATAGTCCATAGAAACACCTTGAGAAATCTGAACTTTTAATTTACACTGTATTTGATTATATTCAGGACCATCTACTAATTCTCCACCACTCTTCTTATGATACACAAGTCTAGCATTACTGGTATTGTTGGTACTAAATTTAGCAGTATCGCTGCCAGCTGATATTTTTATGTCACCTGTAGCACTTATCTTAAAATAATTATTACTAGGATCTTCTCCTCCCGCCTCATTTATGTTAACAAACATAAGATTATTATCTGCCATATTAGGAACTACTTTTATCTTATCTTTTAAATCATTATCTTTATCTATTTGTTCATTTATTTTACTTGCTAGATCACTCAAGCTATTAATTTCAGTATCTTTAGCAATAGATATTGTTTTTTCGGTCTCTACTGTACTACCAGAAGGTTTGAATTTAACTTTTATATCTAGTTGTTGTTTTAATTGTCCTTTATCACTAACTATTGTATTAGCAATTTTTTGATCTTTGTCTATAATTATTTTTTCAGTTGATGCCGCATTTCCAAAACTACTTCCACCAATAACATCTACAGGCTTAGTAGTTCCCCTAGTTCCACCAAAAATATACTTACCATCAAAGCTTGTATTTAAAATTTGTGATACTTCACCTATTTTTTCATTTATTTCATCTTTTATAGCTCGCCTTTCATTTGAACTATATCCTGCATTACCTGCTGATATTAAAAGTTCTCTTACCCTTTGAAGAACATCCCCAACTTGTCCTACTGCTGTATCTGTAGTATCAAGCCAATTTATAGTATCATTTATATTTTCATTATACTGCTTATTTGTATTAATGTCAGTATGAAGTTGCATTGATCTTGCAACCTTAAACGGATCATCAGAAGGTTTTCTAATTTCTTTCCCTGATGTCATCTGTTGTTGTAATTTTTTCATATATTCAAGATTTGTTCTCATATCAGCTAAAAAACTGTTAGAAAGCATTTTATTTGTTACACGCATTGTTATTCCCCCTATCTCTTCAAGCCATTAACTACTACATCTAGAAGTTCATCTACTGTTGAAATTATTTTTGCATTTGCTTGATAAGCATGCTGGAACTGAACCAAATTTGCCATTTCCTCATCAAGAGACACTCCCGATATAGAATCTCTTCTTTCCTGGAAGCCTTGTAGCAATACTTCCTGGTTTCTAACTACTCTTCTAGCTTCTTGTTCCTGTATTCCAAGCTTGTCTATAGTATCCTTAAAATAATTGTCTATTTTCATTCCATTTATATCACTTTTAACTGTAGCTACTCCTAAACTTGAATCTACAGCTAATGTGCCTATAAACCCTACTCTATCGGTTGAATTATCTATATCTTGGATTTTTAGTAGAGTCCCTCTAAGTTGAGCTATAGCAAGTGCTCTCTTACCATCATTTTCACCATCTACATCTGGGTTACCAGTAGTCCCTGCTTTTATTTTCATTACATCCTTTATAATTTCCATGTTAACTGATATATTACCAGCTGTAATTTCAACTTCTTTATTTAGTGTATCTCCTAAATTATTAAGCACACCATCGGTATACTGAGCTGCATCTTTATTAACAAAGAATGGCATCGTATCAGCACTTGAATCTTCTTTACCACTATGAACAGCATTAACTGAAAAAACCAACCCCTTAGCTAGTTTATTCAACTGATCTATATATTTATCTACATCCTTTTGAACAGACATATAGCCTTTAAGTTCGCCTCTATTTTCGTCCTTTGGAAGGCTAAACATAGCTAAATTTTCAAAATCTATTGTAGTTTCTTTTGCAATTGCTGCTCCGTTCTTGTCAAGTGCTCTTCCATTTGCATCATCATCATTTTTATCATTTTGAGCCCATATTACTCTGCATTGATCTAACTGCTTATATTCATCCTCAGTCATTTCTACCGTAATAGTTTCCGTCTTATCTTTATCACCATTTTTTAAGTAAGTGACTTTATATTGTAATGTATTTGCTCTTGAACCAGGTGTAGTAGTTTTTGCTATACCAGAAACATAAGAAAATCTTCTTACAGCATCATTTGGATTTTTTCTTATCAAAAGTGAATTTACATTGGGATTAAGTCCACTTTCATCTTCTGGCCCTACATTTACAGAATAAAATTTATCTTTTTTTACTTCTATGTTAAATTTTTCACTTAATTGATCTAATAATAAGTCTCTTTTATCCATTAAATCATTTGGTTCCATACCTGAAACCTTAACACTCATAATTTGCTGATTTAGCTTATCTAATCTATCAAGCATTCCATTCAAATCAAAAACAGACTGCTTTATAGAGTCATGAGTATTTTCTTTTATTTCCATTAATTGATTATACGTATGATTTAATTCATCTGCTAAGGCTGCTGACTGTTGAGCTACAACAGTTCTTGCATTTGAACTTTCTGCTTGCTTGGATAACTGATCCCAAGAATTAAAAAATTTTCCAATCAAAGTTGAAAGTCCATTGTCTGAAGGTTCATTAAATATGCTCTCTATTTCACTTAAATACTTATCTCTAGCTTCATATTGGGCTAATGTACTTTTTTCTCTTCTAACTTGGAAATCCATAAAACTATCCCTAACTCTTTGAATAGTCGACACTCCAACACCAGTACCAACTTGTCCCGGACCTACTTGGTTGTCCATAGATGGCATTCCAAAAGGTCTTGTAGTTTCAAGAACTGCCCTTTGCCTTGAGTAACCTTCTGTATTTGCATTTGCTATATTATGTGAAGTTACATCTATAGCTCTTTGCTGTCCAAATAGTCCTCTCTTCCCTATATTAAAAGTTGCAAATAATCCTGACACTTTTATACCTCCCTTTTTTCGAGTAACCAGATACCAGTATTCAGTAACCATAAAAAAATATTTTTTAACATAACCCACTCACTGGTTACTGACTACTGGTTACTATTCCTTATCTTCCTACTTTTCCATATGCATTATACGTTTTTGCCTGTCTATCAGGATTTAATAGAACAAGCATCTTATTTGTAAAGGCTAAACCTTGTTTTATAAGCAATTCATTAGTATCTTTCTGTAGTCTAACCTCTTCCAAAACCTTTCTAGTTTTTCTAAGATTATCCTCTAATTCTTTATCGTCCATTTCTTCAATTAATTTACCAAAAGTTTTCTCTTGTAATATGTCATTTGTTAATTCTCTTCTTTTTAATTCAATGTTAGCAATTTTTTGATTGCATTTTTGTATTTTTTCTACACAAGCATCCATATTAAAAGCATCATTTTTAACTATATATTCATGTTGTTCTTCTAAGATATTAAGAAGTTCTTTGGATGATTCTATTTGCTTCACCATTATTTCATTTAATTGATCTCTGAACTCTCTATCGTTCATTAAATTTCTCTTCCCTTCATTATATCTATCATTTTTTGTGCTACTAGTTTGGCATCCACATTATACGTTCCCTTTGCCACTTCATTTCTTATTTTTTCCAATTTTTCTTGAGATATTTCCTTTTTATCTTGAGCAGCAAAAGAACTTAAGCTTTTACCAACTTGTGAAATTTCTAGTGAATCTTTCTTTGCTACTTTTTTAGTTTTTTCTATATTCCTATTATTTTTTTCGTACATATTTATTACTTTATTTATACCAACTTGTGATATTTTCATATTTTACACTCCTTAATCTTCTCTTCATTTCTATGTTAATATTATCGACTTAGAAAATATAAAGTTTATACTTATTCATAAAAAAAGAAATGAAATTATAACAAAAATTTCATTTTTAATTCAAATTTGTACTCTATTAAACTTTACATAAAAATCTTTCTATGCCTTATCAACTAAAATAGACAATAAAAGTCCATTTTAAAATTTTTCCTCGAAAAAAGTTAAAATGAAATTTTTCAATTGTGAAATTTCATTTTTAAAACATGAATCCAAAAAAGTTAGGTAACAAAATATAAATATTTTGTTACCTAACTTTAACTATATTTTCTTATATAATTATCCTTTTAGTGATCTTACTCTTTCCTCACTACTTACTATATTCACTATTCTAACACCAAAATTTTCATCTACAACAACAACTTCTCCATAAGCAACTTTTTTACCATTTACTAGAATTTCAACAGGTTCTTCTGCTAACTTGTCTAACTCTATAAGTGATCCAGTTCCTAGATTTAATACATCCTTTATGCTCTTTTTAGTTCTTCCTAAAACAACTGAAATTTCAAGTGGAACATCTAGTATCAAATCAATATTCTTAGGTGTCTCATTAACCGCAATCTCTTGAAGCGGTTGAAAACTAGCCTGCTGAACATTAACCGGCGGCTGTGGTGGTACCACTGGTGGTACTGGTGCTGCTACAGGCTGTTCATATGCATAAGTTTCAGCTGGTTTAGGCTGCACTTGAGGCTGCTGTACATATTGTTTAGGAACTTCTTGCTGTACCTGTGGTTCCTTTGTTTTGTTTTCTGGTTGTTCATTTTCCTGTCCCATCATTATCGAAACTATTTTTTTTGCTGTGTTAATAGGAAGAACTTGCATAATATTACTATCAACTAAATCTCCTATAGTTAATCTGAATGATACTTGAATAATATCTTCTTCATCAGTTATACCTTCTGCTAATGGTGCAGTAATATCTTCCCATATTTTTGCAGTAGGTGGAGATATATTTACTTCTCTTGCAAACATCGTTGCCATTGATGTAGCTGCTGAACCTATCATTTGGTTCATAGCCTCCGCAACTGCGCTTTCTTCAATTTCAGAGAGAGAAGTTGGTTTCTCAACATTTCCATCTCCTCCCATCATAAGATTTGCAATTACAGCTGCATCAGTTATTTTCATTACTAATAAATTTCCACCTACAATACCACTTACATATTTTACTTCAAGTGCGATATTAGGAATTTCAAAGGTTTCCCTTAAATTATTTAGTGTGGTAACCTTAACCTGAGGTGTTGTAATATTTACCTGTTGACCAATTATAGTGGAAAGGGCTGTTGAAGCTGATCCCATGGATATATTTCCTATTTCCCCCAACAAATCTCTTTCTATATCAGAAATAGTATCACTTTCTGAATTTGATTTATTAGACTCAATAGTATTTTGTTGAGGTATATTTTCTTCTACAGATTCTTCCTTAGATACAGAATCATTTCCCCCTTTTAATAATGCATCTATCTCATCTTGTGAAAGAAATCCGTTATCGCTACTCATAGTTTTCCACATCCTTATCAATAATATCTAGTATCTGAACGCCTTTATTTTTGCCAATAATCCCCGGTTTTGCATATAAGTAGTCTTCATCTTCTACTTTCATTTTAATAGCCTCTTTTGTTGTAATATCTAAGGTCACTACATCTCCAATAGATAATTTCAAGAAATCATCTACAGTTATATTAGTAGCTCCAAGCTCAGCTGTCATTGCTAAATCAACAATATTTATTCTCTGACGCAGTTTCTCCTTAGAATGTTCTAAAATTTCAGCATCATTTTCTCTAAACCAATATTGAACTACAAGCTTATCTAATATTTTTTCTATACTCAGATATGGAATACAAATATTTATAAATGTACTACTTCCACTCATTTCAACAGAAAAAGTTATCAATGCAACTGGTTCTGTAGGCGCTAAAGTCTGATTTAGAGCTGGATTAGTATCTAATCCTTCTATTTCAGGTTCAACTTCTAATACATCCTCCCAAGCAAGTTTTAAATTAGCAATAAGCCCTTTATTTATTTGCTTTATGATATTCTTATCAATATCAGTAAATTCTCTTGTCTTATATTGACCTATACCTGCCCCACCTAAAAGAACATCAGTAATCCTATATACAAATTGAGGGTTAGTCTCAAAAAGTATTGATCCACTTAATGGTGGCATCTTAAATATTGTTAATATAGTTGGATTTGGTACTGAATGAATAAACTCTTCATAGGTTATCTGCTGAACAGTTTCTATATTTACTTTCACATTTGTTCTTACTTGAGCAGTTAGGTAATTAGAAATTATTCTAGCAAAATTATCATGAATAAGTTCTAGCGTTCTTATGTGATCCTTAGAGAACTTTTGAGGACTTTTAAAATCATACGGTTTAACCTTCTGTTTTTCCTCCTCTTGCTCAAGTTCATCAGGATTTAATTCCCCAGAGTCCAAGGCAGATAAAAGGGCATCTATTTCGCCTTGTGATAAAACGTCTGCCATGTTTGTCCCTCATTTCTTTACTAATTTGCAAACAATTTGTCTATATCGATTAAAGTAACTACCCTATCTTTAAAATTAATAACTCCTTTGATGTAAAGCTTTCTTTGATCATCAACCTTTTCTACTATTTCTTCTTCAATCTCAAGCACTTCATCGACTTCATCTACAGTAATACCTACATGTTCATCTTCCATTTTTAAAATTATTATATTATTTTGTTCTACATTTTCTTTTTTCTCAATATTCAATAATAAATTTATATCTAAAAGTGAAATAACATTTCCTCTTAAATTTATTAAGCCTTTTATATAATCTGGTGATTTAGGAACTCTAGTTATTTCCATGATATCATTTATTCCCTGAACTTTTGCAGTTTCAACTGCAAACTGTTCATCTCCTAGTCTAAATATGACTACCTGCATTTTTATTCCTCCCTTAGTCTATTAGCCTATTGCCTTCCTAATAGCCTCAAGAACTCTTTCTGCTTGGAATGGTTTTACTATAAAATCTCTTGCTCCAGATCTTATAGCATCCATTACCATTGTTTGTTGTCCCATAGCACTACACATTATTATTTTAGCCGCTGGATCAAATTCCTTTATCGCTTTAACAGCTTCAATTCCATCCATATCAGGCATTGTTATATCCATAGTAACAACATCAGGTTTTTCAGACTTATAAAGTTCTACAGCTTTTAATCCATTACTAGCTTCTCCCACAATTTCAAATCCATTTTTTTCTAAAATATCCTTTATCATCATTCTCATAAAAGCAGCATCATCAACAATTAATACTCTAGCCATGTTCTTATAACCTCCAATTAATTTACTCCTAATGTACTTAATATTTTTTCTAATGAGCCAGGCATTGGAATATAATAAAAATGCCCGCTTATTTCTTCACTCTTATTATTTTGCAAAAATCTAGTCTCTAAGTCAAGTACTTGATCATCAAATTGACCAGCTTCAATAAAACTTGTAGATAATATAGCTCCAAGCATATCATATGAAACTGCTGGTACAGACGGCGTTATTGCTAATCCTGTAAATTTAGCTATAGCATTCATATATGATGTAGCTATAATATTTCCAATTTCACATAATACCGAATTACCCATATCAGTTATCTGTTCTGCCTGCTCTCCTGTTAATAATTCTATTATTTGGAATGCAGTTTCTCTTTCAAGAACAAATAATATATTTCCTGGAGTATCACCAAGTACTCTTACAATAATACCAATAACAACTCTTTCTGTTCCTTCATCAGAAAAAACATCATCAAATGGAACTATATTTACCGCTGGTACTGTCATATCTATTTTTTTATTTAATAACTGTGACAAAGCAGTTGCTGCATTGCCAGCTCCAATATTTCCAACTTCTCTCAAGGCATCCATCTGCATAGGAGTCATCTCAAGATATATCATATTACTCCCTCCTTATATCAAAGCTGCAACATCAAGTATTAAAGTAACTAATCCATCACCATATATAGTTGCCCCTATATATTCTTTTAATGCCTTTAATGTTTTTCCTAAAGGTTTTATTACTGTTTCTTGTTGTCCTAATAATCCATCAACTAAAAGTCCAACTGTTTTCTCTCCAACTTTAACAATTACAATATAGTTTTTATTGCTATTGGATTTTTCAAGTCCTAACTTTTCATAAACTCTTATAAGAGGAATTACATTTTCATTATAAACAATAACTTCTTTATTGTCTGTTTTCATTACTTCCTCTTCTTTGTAATCTATAACTCTATCAATATATCCTAGTGAAATAGCCATAGTTTCATTTCCAACCTTAACAAGTAACGCTTGTATAATTTGAAGTGTCAATGGTAATGTTATAATAAAAGAAGTACCTTTGTCAATCTCACTTGTAACATCAACTGTACCACCTAGGGAGCTTATCTTGGTCTTAACTACATCCATACCTACCCCTCTACCTGATATATCCGTAACTTCTTCATTAGTACTAAAGCCTTGTGCAAAAATAAGATTTTTAATGTCTGATTCACTCATACCTTCAGTACTTATACCAACTTTTTCAGCCTTTGCTCTAACCTTTTCAACGTCAATTCCAGCACCATCATCTTCAACTTTTATTATAGCTTTTGTTCCTTCTTGATAAGCTATAAGCTTAATAGTTCCTGTTGGTTTTTTACCCCTAGCTATTCTATCTTCCTTACTTTCAATTCCATGATCTGCTGCATTTCTAATAAGATGAATTAGCGGTTCTCCTATTTCGTCTATAACTGTTCTATCAAGTTCAGTGTCTTGACCTTTAACTATAAACTCAATATCTTTATCAAGTTCCACTGACAAATCTCTTACCATTCTTGGGAATCTGTTAAATACAGTTTCTAATGGAAGCATTCTTATTTTCATAACAAGGTCTTGCAAATCTGAAGTAGTTCTAGCAACTTGTTCTAAAGTTTCATTTAATTCAGTTGACCTATAATTAGAGCTTATCTGTTCCAATCTAGTTCTATGAATAACAAGTTCTGAAACCATATTCATAAATTTATCAAGTCTTTCTAAATCTACTCTTACAGATTGATGTACCTTCTTATGCTGTTTTCTTTCTACAGGTTTTTTCTCTACTTCTTTTGGTTTAATTGGAGTTTGTTTTGTTTTTGTCTCCTGTTTCGTCTCTACTTTTACTTCTTGTTTTACTTCTGGTTTTTGTTCATTACCAGCGGCTTTATTTTCTTTCACATTTACATTATCGACTATAACTTTTGCAACTTCAGATATATTTATTAAAACATCATAAATTTCTTCTTTGCTTTTATGAGTTAAATAAATCATATCAATGTCCAAATCAAAATTTTCATTTTCTAAATCATCTGCTGATGGTATGCATTTCACAACCTCACCAAATTCCTCTAAACCTTTAAAAATCAAAAATGCTCTAGCAGATTTCAAAAGAGTATTTTCGTCTAAAACTACTTTAATTTGATATGCTTCAAAGCCTTTATCTAATGCTTGTTTAACAATATTAATATCATATTCATTCATTTCTATAAAAGCATTATCTGAAGCTTCAATAGTCACATTCACTTCTTCTTTTGCAATTTCTTTAGTTTCTTCTTCATCATTACCTTCTTTGCCCTGAGCAATTTGTTCCAAATTATCCATTATTTCATTTATAGAAATATTTTCTTCTATTCCTTCAGCTATATTATTGACCATTTGCTCTAGTGTATCAAGGCATTTAAAAAGGACAGTTACAACTTTTTGTGTAACTTTTAGTTTACCTTCTCTAAATTGAGATAGAACATCCTCCATTTTATGAGTAAGTTCAGCCATTTCATTAAATCCCATCGTAGCTGCCATACCCTTTATTGTATGTGCCACTCTAAAAATTTCATTTAGCTTATCTATATCATCTGGTTCTTGTTCTAACTGTAATAAAGACTCATTTAAAGTCTGAAGATTATCCATTGATTCTTCAAGAAACATTGATAAATATTGTGATGTATCCACGCTTTTCCCTCCTTATAGTTTCTTGTATATAAACGTAGAAGCTTTTTCAAAACCATAGTCTTTATAATTATATATACTTTCAGTTGCTCCTACAAAAAGGAGTCCTCCTTTCTTTAAGGATTCACTGAACTTTCTATATATTTCATTTTTTATATCTTGATTAAAATATATTACTACATTTCTGCAAACTATTAAGTCAAATCCTTTCTCATAATTATCAAGTATGAGATCATGTTTCTTAAAAGTTACCATATTTTTTATTTTAGAATCAATAATATATTTATCGTTTACTTTAGTAAAATATTTTTGTATATATTCTTTTTTTACATTTTTTATTTCTGAATTTACATATTCACCTTTTTTAGCTCTTTCCAAAATACTTTTATCTATATCAGTTGCTAAAATATTGTGTCTACCTTTTACTTTTAAATTATTCAAAATCAAAGCTATTGAATATGGCTCAGCACCAATTGAGCATGCGGCACTCCATATCTTTAAATTCTTTTCTCTAGGTATTAGGTCATTTTCAATTTTCTTTCTTAGTTCTTCAAAAATTTCTGGATTTCTAAAAAATTCTGTTACATTTATAGTTATAAAATCAAGAAATTTTTGTCTTTGACTTTGATCCTTTTTTAGAAGATTAACATATTCATCTACAGAACTCACTCCTACTCTAGACATCAAGCTTAAGATTCTTCTATGCAACTGATTTGATTTATAAGCAGATAAATCTATTTTAAATTCTTTTAAAACCCATTTTTTAAAATCCTCTAAATTCATATTTTATCCCCTAGCTTCCTTTGTATTTTTAACTATTATTGATGCAATTTCATTAATAGGAAGTACTTCATCCACTTTTCCAGTTTCATAAGCTGCTTTAGGCATTCCATATATAGTACAAGTGGACTTATCTTCTGAAATAGTAACACCCCCATTTTCCTTAATTACAGCTGTACCTTGTGCACCATCTTTTCCCATACCAGTTAACACTACACTTAAAAGGTACTTTCCATAAATCATTGAAGCAGATACAAATAATTTATCCACTGCTGGTCTAACTCCCCATATAGGTGGTTCTGTATTTAAGTGAATCTTCTTATCTGCTCCCACTTCCATATGAAATCCTCCAGGTGCAATGTATACAACATTCTTTTCTACATTGTCACCTTCACTTGCCTCTTTCACCTTAATTTTACTATTTGAATCAAGCCGTTCAGCAAAGGCTTTAGTAAAGCCTACTGGCATGTGTTGAACAATAAATACCGGAACACCAATATCTGCTGGTAATTGAGTAACCACTTTATAGAGAGCTTTAGGCCCTCCTGTTGATGCACCAATAACCACAGCATTTATTTTTTTATTTTTTTCTGATACTGATGCAACGTTTTCTTTTTGCAATTTACGATCTTTTTTTAATGAAGTACTTTTTTCTTTATAAATATTTTTACTATAAGCTAGTTTAATTTTGCTTTTAAGTTCTTCTCCTACCTTTTCTATATCTAAAGATATAGCTCCTGATGGTTTAGGTATAAAATCAAAAGCTCCATTTTCTAAACATTCCATTGTTAATGCTGTTCCTCGTTTAGAGATACTACTAAGCATTATAACAGGTATATTATATTTTTCTTCTTTCATTTTCTTTAAAGTAGTTATACCGTCCATTTTAGGCATTTCAACATCCAATGTTATAACATCCGGTTTTTCTCTACTTAATTTTTTAAATAAATCCTCGCCATTTCTTGACGTGTTTATAACTTCCATATCATTATTTGAATTAATGATATCTGAAACAATTTTTCTCATCAAAGCTGAATCATCAACTACTATAACTTTAATTTTATCCAAATTAGAATCACTCCATTATATTTCTTTAATTCCCATTCCCACTGTTTTAATTTGAACAATTCCATTTTCAGTATCAAAAATCATAGTTCTTCCTTTGTTCCCACCTGTTTCTTCACTAATTATAGGAATAGACATCTCTTTTAAAACTTTTTTTACAGAAATACTATTTCTATTTCCAATATCCATAATCATACTTTTATCTGAAAAATTAAACATTGAAGCTCCACCAGCTATTTTGGCTATTAAATTTCTTTTAATAGCTCCCTCTTTTTCCATTTTTTTTAGAAGTAAAGGAATAGCAAGATCTGCAAATTTCATAGGATTATTGACCTTAGTAAATTGAGTACTATCCGGAAGCATAATATGGGCAAGCCCACCTATTTTTCTTGAAGTATCATAAAGGACTATTCCTATGCAAGAACCTAATCCAACTGTTATAAGTTTTTTTGGTGGTGAAGCAGTATTAAGATCTGCAATTCCTACTCTAATATCATTTTTATTCATAAGTAGCACCTTATTTCAAAATTAATTCTTTTTCTTCTTGAGTTAATATAGTTGAAATATTTAAGAAGATTATTATTTGTTTATTTATTTTGATCAATCCTTTTATATATCTTTTAGCAATTCCAGCTACAATTTCAGGTGGTTCTTCGATATTTTCCATTTTAACATCACAAACTTCTGAAACCACATCAACAATTATACCTATTTTTGATTCTCCTTGTTTGGCTACTATAATTTTTGCTTCATCACCAGTATTATTATATGGTATATTAAACTTTTTAGCCAAACTCATTATTGGAAGTATATTTCCTTCGTAATTTATTACTCCCTCTATAAATTCAGGAGAATCTGGAAGCTTTGTAGGTTCTTCATACCCTAAAATTCTTTCTACCTCCATAATATCAGTAGCATAATATTGATCATTTATATTAAATATTAAAATTTTAATTTCTTTTTCATTCATATAGCCATCCTCCTCTATAGTACAAATTTATCTACTACTAATTCATTTTCAGAATTCAAATATGCGTGAATATCTTTACTTGCACTATCTAGCGTATATTCTCTTCCTCCTATAATGAAGCAAGTATTCTGGTAAGCAGTTCCTACCCATATATTGCCACCAGGTTCAACGATAAGTTTAGTAGATACTCCCCCTTCACTTCCAACTTTTTTACACTTAATCTCATTTTTAGCTTTTATAATACCACCCCTTGCAACACTTGTAGGATTTGTAAATTCTATACTTTCATGAGCTATTATTTCTGAAACATACTCACCCTTGCCAGTAATTATAATATTCCCTGAACTTTTTAAAGTTGAATCCTGACAATAACCTATTTTCATATCAACTGGAACTGCTAAAATCCCTCTAAATATTTGTATATTTTCATTTATAAGTTCTATTAAAACATTTAGCTCAGAATAATGCTTTATACTAATTGGTGCAAATCCCATCAATTTTTGCTTTATTACACTTGCTAGTTTTATTTCTTCGTTATTGGCATTACCTTGTATTAATTTTACATAATCATTACAAATTCCAGTTATATGTTTAAATTTATTTTCAATGAGTACTTTTATTATTTCTCCATCATGTACATTTTTCCCTAAAAGATTTAATTTTTTAACTTGTTCTACACTCTTAATAAGTTCTACTAACGCTGAATTTAATTTTTCTAACTTCTTCATCTTATTAAGTTTTATTATATCTTCTCCACCAGAACTAAGTGTAGAATTAATAACATGCCCTCTTACCTCCATATCACTTTTTGATGATATTTTTGCACTTTCTACATGTTTATTAATAAACAAATCATGTCCTGCATTAACTTGCATTCCTTCTTTAACACTTCCATGAATAATCACATCTCCAATAAATTCAATATTTCCTGTTTTTAAATCCACATCACTTTTCACTTCATGTACCTGATGAACACTAAATAAAGTACCTTTTACTGAAGGCTTCCCTTCCATAGATGCAACAACAGTATTCTCATCTTTAAATTCACAGTCTTCACCTACTTGCAGCTGAATTTTTTTAGCTACCTTATGCCTTTTTACTGTACCTTTTACATCTATACCATCTTTTCCGTTTTTACCTTCGTGTCTAACAGCTAAAACTTCACCTTTTTGAACTGATTTAACATGTCCTATACACTTATAATCTACTCTACCTTTATTATCTTGTTCTAACTGTTCGGTTTCTCTTTCGGTACTAAAATTAATCTGAATTTTATCGTCAATGCTCTCTATAACTTCTTCTCCCTGCGCTATCAGCAAATTGCTTACTTCTTCCATTTTGGTGGATTTTGCTATATTGTCTTCTATTATACCAAATTTAATTCCACTTGTGTTTAATTGTTCTTTAATTTCTTGTTCAGTATAAAACTCAGGGTATATTTGCTTCGCGATTTTTCTTTCAGGGCTTAATTGAAAAACTTCTAATGAATCCTGAACAACATATATATTTTCAGGAATATATTTAATATTTATAAAAGCCTTCATTTTATCAGGACTTAAATTTATATTTATTCTTCTTTCGGCAGTATTTTCGCCAAAAAATACCTCAATATTGCTATCTTCATATACTTCTTTTTTACCATTCACCTCAACATTATCAACCATAACTGTAATATTATTGGAATTTCTTATAGATGCTGGTTGTCCACCTTCTTTAGGATTTTTAACTATTATTATACCATTTTCAACTCTTATACTTCCATTTTTATTTTCTTTCTTTTCTTTTTTTTTCTCTTCAAATTCAATAGAAATAGTAATTTTTCTTTTAAAAAGCCCTCGTTTTTCTTCAATTATTTTATATTTAATATCCTCTTTTGAAATGTTTAATTGAGAACTTGCTAATTCTAAACACGCTTCCAATGTTTTACCTGAAAAAACCTTTTTATTCAAGAAATTCCCCCCTATACTTTTTATTCTAATAAAAGTATACCATATTATTATACAATGCTTTAATAGATTTATCGTTATTTTATTTATATACTTTATATGGTATTTTATTATAATTATTAAAACGAAATAAAAGAATGTTGCAGAGCAACATTCTTTTATTTCGTTTTAACCATAGCCACTAATTCTCCACTAACTTTATCACCATATTGTACATATATTTCTAATACTTTCTCCATATTTGTTACTATAACTGGAGTTATTAAGCTTTTTGCTTTTTCTTTAACTATAACTTCATCAAAAGAAATTAACAAATCTCCTTTTTTAACCTTATCTCCTTTTTCAACATAAGTTGTAAATCCTTGTCCATTCAACCTTACAGTATCTATGCCTATGTGAACAAGAATTTCTAATCCTTTTTCACTATTAATCGCTATAGCATGTTTAGTGGGAAACAATACTGCAATTTCTCCATCTATTGGTGAAAAAACCTTATTTCCTTCTGGTTTAATAGCAAAACCATCCCCTAATAATTTCTCTGCAAATACCTCATCTGGCACTTTATCGATCGTGATTATTTTACCATTTATAGGATTTTGAATTTGAATAGCTGATTTTTCCATAAAATCCCTTTCATTATCTTCAACTGCAGCCTCCTCTTTACCATTCCATTCATAAAAGCCCCTTCTAGCAATTATATCTTTAATATCATCCTTTATCTTCTCTGCATCTGTACCAAAGATTGCTTGAATACTATCTGCAGCTTTTAAAATACCTGCCGCGCCTAATGCTTTTAAAGCTTTTTTATCCACCGCAGAAGAGTCTTTTAAAGTCATTCTTAATCTTGTTATACACGCATCTATCGCTTCAATATTATCTTTACCGCCAACAGCTTCTATAACTCTAGCTGCTTTATCACTTCCTTTAGCGTTTACTGATTGAACATCATACTCTTCTTTATCTTCTCTTCCAGGAGTTTTTATATCTTTTGCTTTAATTGTAAAATAAAAAATTGCAAAGTATAATGTGAAAAATGCTATACCTACAACCCATATAAGCCATGGATGTCCTGCAAATTTAAACCCTAAGACATAATCTATAGCTGATGCGGAAAAAGTATATCCTAGTCTTATCTTTAATAAACTTGTTATAATACCTGACGCAAAAGCTGCAAGCACATGAAACACAAATAATATTGGTGCAACGAATATAAATGAGAATTCAATAGGTTCTGTTATACCAGTTAAAAATGATACAAAAGCTGCTGAAATCAACATACCTGAAATTTTCCTTCTATTTTCTGGTTTTGATGCTGCTATCATAGCAAGTGCTGCTCCCGGAAGTCCGAACATTAATATAGGATATTCTGCAGCCATAAATACTCCTGCAGTAGGATCTCCATGAAAATATCTAGCTGAATCTCCAAAATACGTCACTCCATTTGATACAAACTCACCAAATTGAAATAAGAACGGTGGATAATACATGTGATGAAGTCCTACTGGAATGAGTAACCTCTTTCCACCTGCATAAAATGCTGGTCCTAAAATAGATGTACTTGCCCATTTAGCAAAAACATCTATACTATTTTGAATTGTGGGCCAAATAGTTACACCTATCACTGCAAATATTAGTGCCGCTACAGAAGTTATGATAGGTACAAATCTCTTTCCGCCGAAGAAACCTAAAACTTGAGGAAGCTTTATATTATGATATTTATTATAAAGAATTGCAGCTATAAGCCCTACCACAATTCCACCAAAAATGCCCATATTTATGGTGATATCTAATCTAGAACCAGTAGCTTTTATTATTGCTTGTAAAATTAATTGTCCTACTACCGCAGCTAGAGCAGCAACCGCCTCTCCACCTGAAAACCCTATTGCTACTCCAACTGCAAAAATAATGGGCAAATTACCAAAAATAGCATCTCCAGCAGTTGCTAAATTTTGAAATACCGCTCCATATTGACCTAATAAGTCATTTTGCCCCAGTCTTAGCAGAATTCCTGCTGCTGGTAAAACAGAAACTGGAAGCATCAATGATTTACCTATTTTCTGCAGCACAGCAAAAAACTTTCCGCCTTTACTTTTATTCATTTTTATCTTCCTTTCTTCTAATATACTTTTTAAAGATTTATATTTTACATAGTGTTCATTAATATAATTAGCTAAACATAAAAAATATTTCACAAAAATTATCGTAAAAAAATGCACGAACTTAAAGATATGGCTACAGTAAGCCTACCTTTAAAGCTCGTGCCTAATTTCATAGTAACACAGCTCTAATCTTCACAAAGCCTTCTTAAATGAAGTGCAATATATCCAATTTCATCTTCAGGAACTTTTATATTAAAAATATCTTCAATTTTCAGTGCAACTTTTATTGCTATAGAGTACTCATTATATAATTCTTTTTTTATGCTATCAAGCAAATCATTTTTTATTGTTTTATTGTCTCTAACTCTTTCTATCATAAAATTAATATGAGTAAGAGTTCTTATATATTGAAAGGAGTTAATATCAAGTTTTTTCCTTAACAGCTTTGATATAAGTCCCATTATTTCTTTTATTTTTTTTGTATAAGCTAAAGATCTACTAACATCTTGTTCCATTATAGCTGCTCTAATATGTAAACATATAAATCCGACTTCATCTTCTGGTAACTTATGTTCAAATCGTACATTTATCATTTCTAAAGCTTTTTGAGCAATTTCAAATTCTTTAGGATATAATATTTTCAACTCATTGTAAAAAGGATTTTCAATCTTCACTCCTTTTTTTATTCTCTGAAAAGCAAAGTTAATATGATCTGCTAACGAAAGATGTATAGCTTCATTTAATTTAACATTTAATTCCTTTTCCGCTAAAGATATTATTTCTTCTGATATTCCAATAACTTCATTATCAATTTTTTGTAATAATCTTTCGTAGTTATGTCCTCTTTCACCCTTCTGTTTTATAAAAACACTCTTGATTCTATCTTGTGGTATAGACATCTTTTTTTTAAAATCAAAGCCAATAGCCTTACCTACTAATATTACTTCTCCATCTTCCTTTTCTGCTATAACCACATTATTATTTAGTACTTTTTTAATTACATACATCAATCCTCTTCCTCCTATAAGAGCAGTACAATAATTTAATTGTTTTCTACATATTCCTGTATAACTTTATCATACCCCTTTTTTATTTGCTGAACAATATCATTATTAGGATTATATTTATTTTCATCTACTCTGGATATAGGAAGAACTTTAGGTGAGGTACCACAAACAAAAAGTCCATCTAGTTCTTTTATATCTTTATAATATATCTCTTTTTCTTCTATCTCTTTTCCTAACTCATTACATACTTTCACAACATACTTTCTAGTTATTCCTGGAAGCACAGCTTTTAGTGGAGATGTAAAAATTTTATTCCCTTTAATCATGAAAATAGTAGACCTACTTCCTTCAGTTATATAGCCATTATCATCTACTAAAATCGCTTCAAATACTCCCTTTTCTTTTATTATTTTATTTGTAGCTTCTCTAAGGTTTGTATTAATAACTTTAGCATTAGGATTTTCTCTTTCAGCATGATACAAAGTAGTATAAACTCCATTTTTGTACATATCTTCAGTAGGATAATTATGTTTAATAAAATACATTAAAAAATCCTTTTCATTCTCATCTCTATGATTAAATACAATCTTTACATTGCCTTCAAATACATTATTTACTCTACACAATTCTTCAATATTACTTTTAATTTCACTTTTATTTAACCAAAGCTCTAGTCCTGTAATTGATGCTGAATTTTCTAATCTTTGTAAATGATCCTCTAAAAATAAAGGAACCCCTTTAATTATTCTAATAACTTCATATAAAGATTTTCCTTTATTTACAAAATCGTTACTAAATTCTTCACAAGACTCAACCTCATTATTGCAAATAAATTTTTCGCTATAACATTCACCCATAAAAATTCCCCCTTTTACTTCCATGTTAATATCTTTATATTATCTTTATTTTTGTTACGTCTCCCCTTATAATTAATTAAATACGGATTGCCAACAAGTTTAAACAGAGGTAAATCCGATAAAGAATCAGAAAACATATAGGATTCCTTGAAGTTTACTTCTATATTTTCTTTTTCTAAAACTTCTTTTAACCTTCTAACTTTTTCCTCTCCCTTACAGTTTTCTCCCTCTATTATACTACTATACACTCCATTTTCACACTTTAATTTTGTCCCAATAATTTTATCGACTTCTTTTATATTGTATAACTCACTTAAATATATCTCAGGGGAAGCTGATATCAAATATATCTTGCAACCTTCATTTTTTAATTTTTTTATAGTATCTATAGCATCTTTATATAAAATTTTACTTAATCTTTTTTCATAAAATTCTTTTACTACCTTCTTCATTTTCTCTTCATGAATACCATTTAAAAATCTTCCAAAAGCTTGCTTTGCTTTTGCTGCATCATAAATCTTGAATAAATAAAAAAATGCTGTTTTTAAATTTCTTGGTATGTGTTTTATCAATCTTGGATTTTTTCTAATCATAAATATATACAACTCAATAAAAGTTTCTCTTTTAGTAAGTGTAAAATCCACATCAAATATAGCTACCTTTTCCATCTGACCACCTCTACTGTTATTATAACTCTATTTTAAAAAAGTCGATGCTATTGCAACGACTTTTTTTCAATTACTCTTCTTCATTTTCTAATAGAGATTCGTAATAAGCTGTAACTTCCTTGAATTCTTCATCATCTGGAACAACAAGCTCCCCTTCATCACCTTCGCCAATAACTTTGAATAGGTATACTGAACCATCTTCTGGATTCTGTACAAGAGCATATTCATTATCTTTATATTCAAATCCATCTACAACTTCGCACGGAACCGTATTTCCATTTTCATCTTCTAATTCTACTCTAAGAGCTTCATGTTCATGCTCTCCACAACCACATCCGCAGCCGCAGCTTGATTCTTCTTCACATCCACAATCATGTAATTTTTCCTTATCCATTTTATACCTCCTAAACTGTCTTTTAATGTATATATTTATAATATAACAGTAATATTTCTATTTTACCCTTAATTCTAAAATATTAAAAGCACTTTTTGCAATTTTTTCGTAAATACAAAAAAACATGCAAAATTTTCTTTAAAAACTCTGCATGTTTTTATAGTTATTTTAAAACATTCTTCTAATATTTTTCATCATTCTTCTCATTCTTCTTGCAAGCCTATTCATCCTTCTCATAGATATTCACTCCTCTCCTTTCACTTATATATAGTTTGTGTAAAGAAACTATATATAAACTAGTGAGTTCATACCATGGAAGTACATTAGATTATTTGAAGTTTTTTCTATTCTTCATTATAAATATAAAAGATATTATACTTAATATTCCAAGAATAAAACTTAACGTAAAAGCTCCCAAAATTAAAATTTTAGCTGCGAATAGAGAAATGTGATACTGAGAACTCATACTCAAAAATTCACCATGTAAATTCTTATATACTGCCAAAAAGTAATTTATCCATAGTACTGATACCGCAAATGCTAAAGGTAGAATTCCAAGAGAAATATACATACCACTTTTCTTTCCAGCCTTAACACCATGTATAGCCATGTAAATAGGAATTACAAAAATCAAAGGTAATAAAGCCCCCAAATATGGTGGCGATAAAGCCAAAAATAAAGCTGAAACTAATGTAATTAACAATGATGTTTTGCTTATTTGTTTTCCTCTACTCATATTTATATTTTGCATTTTTAACACCCACTTTAATCGTACTAAATATTTTTATCGTTTATTTTGGTGTTTTATTAAAGATGTTAAAGTTATTGCACAAAAACCTAATATTAAAACCCAAAATGTTCCCATAAAAATTGCAGCACTGGAAGACATACTTCCACCTCCATATTTCTTTTATTTTTTAATTATAACAGAATTACTTTCTAATTCCTCACCATACACTTTTTTAATACTTCTATAAGTTCCTATAAACCCTAAAGTAAATACTATAATAATTATAATTCTAGCCCCATTAACCCAAGGCACTAACTCTGGAGTTTTAGCTACAAAATCTGGAACTAGTTTAAAATATCCTTGTTTTATATAATCCATAGTTGATCCAATCAAAAGCAGCAGAATTGATATAGGGGTAATAAATTTTATAACTACATTATATACCCAACTTGGTAATTTCCAATAAGCCCCTCTGTTTATTTCGTCTAGGAAAGAATCTTTCATTAACCATCCTGTTACCACTATCTCTATAAGACCCATGATAACTAAGAAATACGTTCCAACCCAGTTATCAACTTCAGAAAAATATGCAAATCCAGCTGTTTTTGTAATTATCTGCTCAAGTCCCACAGGAAGTCCTACTATAATATACAAAGCAAAAACTAAAATTGATGCTTTTTTTCTTGTAAAACCCATGTCTTCTTCTAAAATAGCAACAATATAATTATACATTGCTATAGCTGAAGTAATACCTGCACAGAACAATAATATAAACCATAATGTACCTATAGCTCTTCCACCATTTACTGCTCTAAATATATTCGGTAATGATATAAAAGTAAGGCCTATACTTTGACTCAAGCCTTCTGCACCTAAGAATGCGTAACATATAGGAATTACTATTGTACCACCTAATATTACTTCTGCAAATTCATTAAGCCCGACTGTTGTTAAAGAAGATAATACTATATCATCATCTTCTTTTATATATGAAGCATAATTTTGAATAATTCCCATTCCAAGAGACAACGTAAAGAAAATCTGTCCACTAGCAGCCAATGCAGTTTGCCAACTTAATTCACTCCATCTAGGTGACCATAAATAATCTAATCCTTTTAGAGCTGACCATTCAGGTTTTACTGGAGCTCCTATTGTAACTGATTTAAAAATTAATATAAATCCAAAAACATAAAGTATAGGCATCATTAACTTAGCCCATGCTTCTATACCCTTTTGTATTCCTCTTGTAACTGCCAAAGCCAAAAACCCTAAACTAATAATCCAAAATATAAATACAGGACCAGGACTTGTAACATAGTTTACAAAGAAATCCCCTGTTGAAACATTTGCATCCATAGTTTTTCCTGCAGCTGTAAAAATTCCATATCCTAATGTCCATCCTATGATGTGATTATAATATGAATTTACAAGTACAGTAACTCCAATTACAATCATTCCACAAATGGAGCCTAAAATAGCTGCTCTTTTAGGTTTTATTTTTTCTCTTGATTGCAGGTAAACCATATATCCTATTGTGCCGTGTCCATACTTTCCGCCATATCTTCCCTGCATCCATTCTACTAAAATTATTGGTATACCCAAAACAAACAACGCAATAACATATGGCAGCATAAATGCGCCTCCACCATTTTTTGCTGCTTGATATGGAAACCTCCAAAAGTTCCCAAGACCTATAGCATTACCTGACATAGCTAAAATCAATCCAATCTTGGACCCCCAATTTTCTCTTTCTTTCATATAATTGCCCCTTTCTCTTTTATAAAAATATAAAATAATATAAGTGAATTTAAAATCTATAATATCAAATTTATCAAACAATTGCAATATATTTTATTATTTTATTCATTTTTCTTGCAGTTAAATGGTTTTCATGTTTTTTTAAAAAAAGAACTCCTAAAATTTATATTTAGAAGTTCTTCCTTTTGTTACTTGTACTGTCTATTTTTGTGCAGCAAGTTTTCTATAACTTTCTAATCTTTCCATAGCATCCTTTTCTGTCTTCTTATATAACTCTTCTGCAAGTTCAGGATGTACTTTTTGCAATGAAGCAAATCTCACTTCACCTAACAAGAAATCTCTGAAAGATGTAGTAGGTTCTTTAGAATCTAAGCTAAATGGATTTTTACCTTCATTCTTAAGTTCTGGATTATATCTATAAAGTGACCAATATCCGCAATCAACAGCTTTCTTTTGTTCTAATTGGCTGCATCCCATACCAAGTTTTATACCATGGTTTATACATGGTGCATATGCAATAATCAAAGATGGTCCCTTATATGCTTCCGCTTCTTTAATAGCTTTTAATGTTTGATTTTTATCAGCACCCATGGATATTTGAGCTACATATACATATCCATAGCTCATAGCCATCATACCAAGATCTTTCTTCTTAGTCCTTTTACCACCTGCTGCAAATTTAGCTATTGCAGAAGTTGGAGTTGATTTAGATGATTGACCTCCTGTATTGGAGTAAACCTCTGTATCCACTACTAACACATTTACATCTTCTCCTGATGCAAGTACATGATCCAATCCACCATATCCAATGTCATAAGCCCAACCATCTCCACCTATTATCCATTGAGATTGTTTTACTAAATAATCTTTATTTTCTGCTATTTCAGCAACTACAGGACTCTTTCCTTTTTCAGATTCAAGTAATGGTAATAATTTTTCGACAGCAGCTTTTGAGCCTTCCCCTTCTGCCATATTTTCTTTCCATTCTTTTAGAGCATTTCTCAAGGCTTCACTAATATTTTCATTCATAGCTTTATCAGACAACAATGCAATTTTATCTCTTATTTGAGCAGTTCCTAAGAACATTCCAAGACCGTATTCAGCATTATCTTCAAATAATGAGTTAGCCCAAGCAGGACCTTGACCTTTTTCATTAACTGTATATGGTGTTGTAGGTGCTGATCCACCCCAAATAGATGAACATCCTGTAGCATTAGCTACAATCATTCTGTCACCAAATAATTGAGTTATAAGTTTAGCATATGGAGTTTCACCACAACCTGCACATGCTCCACTAAATTCAAATAATGGTTTTTCAAATTGGCTACCTTTTACAGTATACTTACTCATTGGATTTTGTTTTTTACTCAATGTTAGTGCATGATCCCAGTTAGCTTGTTCTTTTAACTGAGTATGAGCTGGCTGCATAACTAATGCTTTAGCTGGCGCTGGACAAATTTGTGCACAATTTCCACAACCAGTACAGTCAAGAGCACTAATAGCCATTGAATAGTACATTTTTTCCCCTTTAATTCCTTTAGCTTCAACAGCTTTAAAATCTGCTGGTTTATTATTATATTCCTCTTCTGTTAATAAAAATGGTCTTATTACTGAATGAGGACATACATATGAACATTGATTACATTGTATACAATTATCTAATTTCCATTCTGGAATATTAACAGCAATTCCTCTTTTTTCATACGCAGCAGTTCCTGCTGGGAATGTTCCATCTTCTATGCCATTGAACGCACTTACTGGAAGATTATCTCCCTCTTGTCTATTCATTACATCTGCTATATTTTTTATAAATGCAGGAACATCTCTTTCTACCTCTACTTTTTCTTCCTCATTCTTCCAGCTTTCAGGTACTTCTATTTTAACTAAAGCTTCTATTCCTTTATCTATAGCTGCATTATTCATATTAACAACTTTTTCACCTTTTTTACCATATGAAGTAACAACAGCTTCTTTTAAGTATTTGACAGCATCTTCTACCGGTATTATGTTAGCTAGCTTAAAGAAAGCAGCTTGCATAATCATATTAATTCTTCCACCGAGACCAATTTCTTGAGCTATTTTAACAGCATCTATTGTATAGAAATTTATATTATGGTCAGCAATGTATTTTTTAACACATGCAGGTAAATGTTGTTCAATCGCATCTTTATTCCAAATGCAATTTAATAAGAATGTTCCGTTATCTCTTAATCCTTTAATCACATCGTACTTATCTACGTATGATTGATTATGACAAGCTACAAAGTGTGGAGAAAGAATTAAATAAGGGGATTTAATTGGATTTTTACCAAATCTTAAATGTGATACTGTAACTCCCCCTGATTTCTTAGAGTCATATGAAAAATATCCTTGAGCATACATATCTGTATAATCTCCGATAATTTTAATTGCACTCTTATTAGCACCAACAGTACCATCTGAACCTAATCCCCAGAATTTACAAGCTGTAGTTCCTTCTGGTATTACATCTATTCCAGAAACAGCTTCTAATGATGTATGAGTAACATCATCAGTTATTCCTATAGTAAATCCATTTTTGGGATTGTTAGCTTTAAGATTTTCAAATACTCCAGCAATATGTCCAGGTGTAGTTTCTTTTGATCCAAGACCATATCTTCCACCAACTATCATTGGTTTAATTTCAGAATCATAAAATGCAGTTCTTACATCTTGATATAGCGGTTCTCCAACTGATCCCGGTTCCTTTGTTCTATCTAAAACTGCTATTCTCTTAACAGTTTTTGGCATAGCATCCATGAAATGTTTTATTGAGAAAGGTCTATATAAGTGAACATTTATATATCCTACTTTTTCCCCCCTTGCATTTAAGTAGTCAACTGTTTCTTCTACTGTATCGCATCCAGAACCCATTGCTATTATTATTCTCTCAGCATCTGGAGCCCCATGATAATTAAATAACTTATAATCTCTACCAGTTAATGTATTAATATCATTCATATATTTTTCAACTATTGCTGGTAAAGCATCATAGAATTTATTTGAAGCTTCTCTAGATTGGAAATATATATCAGGGTTTTGAGCTGTACCTCTTGTTACTGGGTGGTTTGGATTCAAAGCATTGGTTCTAAATGCTTTAATAGCTTCTTTATCCACCAATTTCTCTAAATCATTATAATCTAATATTTCAATTTTTTGAATTTCATGTGATGTTCTAAATCCATCAAAGAAATGTAAAAATGGAACTTTTCCTTTTATTGAAGCTAAATGTGCTACTGCTCCTAAATCCATTGCTTGTTGAACACTACTTGAAGCAAGTAAAGCAAATCCAGTTTGTCTTGCAGACATTACATCAGAATGATCTCCAAATATTGAAAGCGCCTGTGCAGCAAGAGCTCTTGCACTTACGTGGAATACACTTGGTAAAAGTTCTCCTGAAATTTTATACATATTAGGAATCATTAATAACAAACCTTGAGATGCAGTATAAGTTGTAGTTAATGCTCCACTTTGTAGAGAACCATGGACTGCTCCAGAAGCTCCTCCTTCTGATTGCATTTCCATAACTTTTACAGTTTGCCCAAATATGTTTTTCTTTCCTTGTGAAGCCCATTCATCAACATGTTCTGCCATTGGTGAAGATGGTGTAATTGGGAAAATTGCAGCTACATCTGTAAAAGCATAGGAAACGTATGCTGCTGCAGTATTACCATCCATTGTTTTCATTTTTGCCATTTGTATACCCCTTTCTATATTTATTTTACCTGCTGTACCCATATGTAACTTATTGTATATTTACAGCAAGTTATTTTACAAATTTAATACATCTTGAAATAAATTTATTACTATTTTAGTTTAACCAATAGTCATACTCTTATCCAAATATGTTCTTTATATAACTTGTCTAACTTTCTCTAGAGATATTGGATTTCTTAGAAATATTTAAAGAACTTTATTTGTCTGTAACTCCCAGGTATTATTTTAACATTTATTTCAATATAATGTAAAAATAGTTTTTGTAATATATACCTATTTTTCTTTAAATATACTATTTTATTGCTATATATCTTTAATTTTCATTATTTTTTTATTAAATAGGAATTATTTATGAATAATTATAATCATTAAATGTAATTATTACAACTTGAAAAACATTATTGTTTAAAATTTTCTTATAACAAATAATAATTGTTATTTTCTAAAAAAGAGGTTAAATTTAAACAAAAATAAGCCTAAAGTTAGATAAATTCTAACTTTAGGCTTTAATTTTTTTTATTCATAAAGTGGATGTCTTTTGCAAATTTCTTCAACCTTATCTTTTACTTTACTTAAATCTTTATCTCTATTTTCTATTACATAATTTATTAGATAAGCTATTTCTTTCATCTCTATCTCTTTAAATCCTCTAGTTGTGACGGCTGGAGTACCTATTCTTATACCACTAGTTACAAAAGGACTTCTAGTTTCAAAAGGAATAGTATTCTTATTTACTGTAATTCCTACACTATCTAAAAGTGCTTCAGCTTCTTTTCCTGTAATATCTTTATTTGTTAAATCTATAAGAAGTAAGTGATTATCTGTTCCTCCTGAAACAATTTTGAAATTGAATTTCTTTAGTTCTTCTTCAAGAACCTTTGCATTCTTTACAACTTGTTTAATATATTCTTTGTAGTCCTCTTTTAAAGCTTCTCCGAAGCAAACTGCTTTTGCAGCAATTATATGTAATAACGGTCCCCCTTGTATTCCCGGAAAAATAGCTTTATCTATTGCTTTTGCATATTTTTCTTTGCAAAGTATAGCTCCTCCTCTTGGTCCTCTTAAAGTTTTATGCGTAGTTGTTGTAACAAAATCAGCATAAGGTACTGGTGAAGGATGTTCTTCTACAGCTATAAGACCTGCTATATGAGCCATATCCACCATAAAGTAGGCTCCCACTTCATCACAAATTGATTTAATTACTTCAAAATCTATTATTCTTGAATAAGCACTAGCACCAGCAACTATCATTTTGGGTTTATGCTCAAAAGCAAGTCTTCTCAACTCATCATAATCTATCATTCCAGTTTTTTTACTTACACCGTAAGATGCAAATTTAAATAACTTTCCTGAAAAATTAACCGGACTTCCATGTGTTAAGTGTCCCCCATGACTTAAATCCATTCCTAATATTGTATCACCGGGCTCTAAAACGGAAAGATATACAGCCATATTAGCTTGAGAACCTGAATGAGGTTGAACATTTGCATGTTCGGCATCAAAAAGCTTTTTTAATCTCTTCCTAGCTAACTCTTCTGCTTTATCTACAACATGACATCCTCCATAATACCTTTTATTTGGATATCCTTCTGCATATTTATTTGTAAGTTGTGAACCCATCGCTTCCATTACAGCTCTACTTGTAAAATTTTCTGAAGCTATAAGCTCAATATTATCATTTTGTCTTTTAGTTTCCTCTTCAATAATATTATAAATATCCTGATCAAAAACTTTTAAATTATCAAAATTCATTATAAAACCTCCTTTTTTTAAAAATATTGATTAAATTATAAAATTTTATTGCGAAAATATCAACTAAATGAATAATTATGTTATAATAACTTTGTAAAATTACTACTAGACTATTGATTAGAAAGGATTCTCTAAATATGAACAGAAGTCATAAAATACTTCACATAGCTGCTGAAGCTGGAACAATCATACTCCAAAGTGGTGGAGAAACTTACAGAGTAGAAGAAACAATGCTTAGAATATGCTATGCCTTTAATATAAAAAAAGCCGATAGCTTTGTTACTCCTACAGGTATAATGATTTCAATTACTGACCAAAATAATCAAACAATTTCACTTGTACGAAGAATAAATAGTCGAACAGTAAATTTAGAAAAAGTTTGTATGGTCAATGATTTGTCACGATCTATTATTCCTAAAAAGCTTACTTTAGATTGTGTAGAATCCAAACTTAAAGAAATAAATTCTACTTCTGGACATAAATCTAAAGTTCTAATTGTTGCCGCCTCCTTTGCCGCAGGATTTTTTACTCTCGTTTTCGGAGGAAGTGTACAAGACTTTCTTGTTTCATTAGTTATAGGAGCAATCATTAAAATCCTATCTACTGCTTTAAACAACATACGAATAAATGAATTTTTTATTAATTCCCTAGGGGGTGCAGTAGCAGCTTTAATTGCTTTAATCAGTGTGAAATTTAATTTGGGTCATAGTGAAGATAAAATAATAATTGGCTCCATCATGCTTCTCGTGCCTGGACTTGCTATAACTAACGCTATAAGAGATACTATAGCTGGAGATCTGATTTCTGGAATATCTAGAGCAATAGAAGCTTTTTTTATTGCCATAGCCGTAGCAATTGGTTCAGGTCTTGTTATAAAATTATGGGTTATAGCTTTTGGAGGTATCTTTAAATGATTACTATAGTATTAAATTCATTGTACGCTTTAATTGCTACATTAGGCTTTGCTGTTTTATTTAACATAAAAGGGAAAAATATACTTTTTGCTTCTATAGGTGGATCTGTAGGTTGGTTCGTCTATTTATTAACCCTCACTTACTCTCCTTCTAAAATATTTGCAATGTTTCTAGCTTCAATTGCATTAAGCATATACTCTGAAATAATGGCAAGAGTTTTAAAAGCTCCCGTAACTATCTTTATGATTTGTGCCATTATCCCTTTAGTACCTGGTTCTGGAATGTATTATACAATGCTTGAATCTATTAAAGGAAACATTGATAAATCTTTAAGTTTAGGGTTAGAAACATTAAGTATTGCAGTTTCCATAGCAGCAGCTACTATACTTGTAGCTTCAATTACAAATGTTATAATTGCTATTAAAAATATAAAATCAAAACCTTGATTATTTTAAATGGCAATAATTCATTTATATATGAATTATTGCCATTTTTATTACTTCATAAACATTGTTAGAGTTGAAACTAATTCTTCAATTTTATGTTCATGTGTAGTTTCTTCATCTGAAGCCATACAATTTTTAGCATAATTCTGAAGTATAAGAGCACCTACTTTATTAATCGCTGCTCTTACAGCTGCAACCTGCACTAAAATATCTTTACAGCAAACTTCATTTTCCATCATTTTTTCAATACCTTTAACTTGCCCTTCAATACGTCTAAGCCTTACTTGTATATCTCTTTTAGTATCTTTTTTCTTTTCCATAAATTTCGTCTCCTATTATTAGTAATCACAAAACAATCATACCCATACCGGGTACTACATACACATATTATATCATTTATCATTGCCTTATTCAATCTCATTATTCATAAGGATTTATATATATTTTTAAAAATATAAGACCATCAAACAAATCATATCCTAGGATAAGCTCTGTTTAATGGTCTTAGTTTTCTGATAATAAACAATAAATTCCCACTGCACCGTATAGCAAGTAATAGTTGAACCTGTTCCCTAACAGGTGGGCATCACCTTTTTGCTTCTTGTACTTTAATTACATGACTAAAGTCTCATTCCACCAAAAGAGTTAGATTCCCTTTTTCAATAGTGTTGGGTCAATATATACTCACTTTACTAATACAACAGGAATTTCATATTTATTCTATACTTATATTATACTTAAATTATGTTATATTTTCAAATATTATTAATACTTTTCAGTAAAATTATTTTTCATTTATCTTTTTCTCTATACCTAACTCTCCTAATTGCTTATCATCAACTACATTTGGAGCTTCAGTTAAAGGACAGAAAGCATTTTGATTTTTAGGGAATGTTATAACATCCTTTATATTTTCTGTTCCAGCTAAGAACATAATCATTCTATCAAATCCATAAGCTAATCCGCCGTGTGGTGGAGGTCCAAATTTAAATGCATCTAGCAAGAACCCAAATCTTTCCCATGCACTTTCCTTAGTAAATCCAAGAACTCTAAACATCTTTTCTTGAAGAGTCGTATCATGTATTCTAATACTTCCTCCTCCAAGCTCTTCTCCATTTAATACTATATCATATGCCTCTGCTCTTACTCTTCCTGGATCGCTTTCTAGATAAGGTATATCTTCTTCCATAGGCATTGTGAACGGATGATGTTCTGCTTGGTATCTTTCTTCTTCTTCATTGTAAGATACTAATGGGAATTCAGTAACCCATACAAATCTAAACTCACTATTATCTTTTAGAAGTTCTAATTTGTTTGCCATTTCAAGTCTTAGTGCTCCAAGTGATTGTAATACAACACTGTCTTTATCAGCAACAATTAAAATTAAATCTCCTACTTCTGCATTGATCTTGTCAATTATACCTTGTATTTCTTCCTCTTTTAAGAACTTAGCTATAGGAGATTTTATTTCATCCTCTTTATAAGCTATCCAAGCAAGACCTTTTGCTTTATATGTCTTCACAAACTCTGTTAATTTATCAATTTGTTTTCTTCCCATACCAGCTGAATTTGGAACTTTTATAGCTCTTACGCTGCCTCCATTTTCTACCGCATCTTTAAATACCTTAAAGTCACAATTTCTAACTACATCTGAAAGATCGTTTATTTCCATACCAAATCTTAAATCTGGTTTATCACTTCCATATTTATTCATAGCTTCTTTATATGGCATTCTTTGTATTGGTAACTTAACATCAACATTAGCTACTTCTTTAAAAACCTTTTGTATTAACTTTTCATTTAATTCAATAACATCTTCCATATCTACAAATGAAAGTTCCATATCTATTTGAGTAAATTCAGGTTGTCTATTAGCTCTCAAATCTTCATCTCTAAAACATTTAGTTATTTGGAAATATTTATCAAACCCAGACACCATTAATAATTGTTTAAATAATTGTGGTGATTGAGGTAGCGCATAAAACATTCCTGGATAATTTCTGCTTGGAACAATATAATCTCTTGCTCCTTCTGGAGTACTTTTAGTAAGCATTGGAGTTTCAAGTTCTAAAAATCCGTTTTCATCTAAGAAATTTCTTACTACCTTAGCAGTTTTATGTCTTGTAATAAAAATTTTCTGCATATCTGGTCTTCTAAGATCTAAATATCTATATTTTAATCTTACCATTTCATCTGTATCTAAATCTTCTTTTATGTATATAGGTGGTGTTTCTGATTCTGATAATATCTTTATGCTCTCACCTTTAAGTTCAACCATTCCTGTAGGTAAATTTTCATTTGGAGATTGTCTTCTTACTAATTGACCTTCAACAGCTATACAATATTCAGGTTTAACTAAGTCTGCTTTTTCAAAAGCTTCCTTGTTTATTTCTTCTCCAAATACAACTTGAAGAATACCTTCTCTATCTCTTAGGTCTACAAAAACTAATCCTCCTAAGTTTCTTTTTCTTTGAACCCATCCCATAACTACGCACTTTTGTCCAACATTAGATTCTCTTAACTCACCGCACATTATCGTTCTCTTAAGTCCATTTAATGATTCTCCCATGGTTAATCCTCCTCTATTAGTTTCCTTTTACTATTTTAACTATTGTCTCTAAATCCTTCAAGCTTATATCAAACTGTTCTCCGTCTTCCATTCTCTTAAGTCTAGCATTTCCTTCGTTTATCTCGTTATCTCCTAAAATAATGGTAAAAGCTGCATCTATCTTGTTGGCATACTTCATTTGAGCTTTTACAGATTTGCCCATATGATCACAATCACACTTTATTCCTTTTTCTCTTAAAGAATTAACAATCTTTAAACTCTCAATTTTACCGTTTTCACCCATAGAACCAATATATAATTCAACATGATTTGGTTTTGGTATTTCTATATTATTTTCCTCAAGAGTAAGAAGTAATCTCTCTATTCCCATTCCAAACCCTACTGCTGGGGTATCTTTTCCTCCAATTTCTGATATTAAACCATTATACCTTCCACCGCCGCATACTGTTATATCATCATTTATTATTTCAAATACTGTTCTAGTATAATAATCAAGTCCTCTTACAATATAAGGATCAACTTTATATTTAATTCCTAAAGCATCTAAGTAAGTTTTTAGCTTTTCAAAATGTTCATTACATTCTTCACACACATAATCTAAAATAATTGGTGCTTCTTTAGCTATTTCTTTACATTTTTTATTTTTACAATCTAATATTCTCATTGGATTTCTTTCAAATCTGCTTTTACAAACATCACATAATTCATCATATTTTGATTTAAAATATTCTTTTAACGCTTCATTATACTTGCCTCTACAAGTTGGACACCCTATATTGTTTATGTTTAACTCTAAACTTTGTATTCCAAACTCTTTAAAGGCTCTCATCGCTAAACTTATAACTTCTGCATCTAGAGAAGCTTCTTTAGAACCAAAAACTTCTATTCCAAATTGGTGATGTTGTCTCAATCTTCCCTTTTGAACATTTTCATATCTAAAAACAGGCGTAAAGTAAAACATTTTAGTAGGTTGTGCTTCATTATGTAATCCGTTTTCAATAAAAGCTCTTGCTGCTGGTGCTGTTCCCTCGGCTTTTAAAGTTACGCTTCTATCACCTTTATCTTTAAAAGTATACATTTCCTTTTGAACAACATCTGTAGTTTCTCCAACTCCTCTTTCAAATAATTCTGTATGTTCAAATATTGGAGTTCTAATTTCTCTACATGCATAAACTGCAGCTATATTTCTTAATTTTCCTTCAATATACTGCCATTTATATGAATCCGCAGGTAATAAATCTTTAGTACCCTTTGGCGCTTGAATTGCCATAATCTCTCACTCTCCCTTAACTAAATTATAGTGCCAAACTATTGGCACTATATACTAACTATAGATTATAAACTGTAAATGGTAAACTGTAAACCTTAAAGCAGTATTTTATTCCTAATAGAAATTTAATAAAGAGTTTCTAAAATTTCTATTTTCTTTTCTATCTTTTCATCAATCCTCTTTATATATTCTCTTACGTCCTTTATATTTGGAAATCTTTCCATTCTATTATCATCTAAGAAAACAACTTTTGTAACTGCATCAGCTCCTAATGCAATTATAGTTTGCTTTTCTTCAATCATTTCAATATTATAGATTCCCTCTTTTGAAGGTTTTGCATATCCTACATTCTCCATATTGCCCACCATATTTTTTTGCCTATACATATAATAAGGCTTCATACCTAATTCTTTTGAAAGCTTTACAGTTTCTTCATACATGGCATTAAGTTCCTTTTGTTCTCTTATATTAAATACTCCAGTAACTATTTGCTCATGCAATTTAGAAGCTCTTTTTACGGACATACCATGTACTGTTATACTGTCAGGGTTAAGCTTTAATAATTCGGAGCATGTATTTCTAACCTGTTCTAAACCTTCATTAGGAAGGCCCACAATAATGTCCATATTTATATTATCGAACCCGAGTTTTCTAGCCAAATTAAATTTATTGATTACATCTTCTACTGTATGGTTTCTTCCTATTGATTTTAAAGTATCATTATTCATAGATTGAGGGTTAATACTAATTCTATTAACACCAAATTTTTTCATACTACTTAGTTTAGCCGCATTAATACTGTCTGGACGTCCACATTCCACATTAAATTCACGAACATTTCGCCCTTTTACAAAATTATCATAGATATTAAATAGAGTAGATTCAAATTGTTTTTCACTTATAGAAGTAGGCGTACCTCCTCCAAAATAGACACATTCAATCTTCAGATTCTTTTCATCTATAAACTTTTTCATTACTTGAATTTCATGATTTAATGTTGTTAAATAATCATCTACAATTTTTTTGCAGCTGCTAATTGGATTTGATGTAAAAGAACAATATAAACATCTAGTTGGACAGAAAGGCATACCTATATATACACTTATAGATTTTTTATCTTTATTCACATTTTTTCTTTCAACTTTGGCTATATCTATACAAAGTCTTGCTTTATCCTCTCTTACAAAAGAGTTTTCTATAAAACTTCTTAGTATATCTTGTTCACTTTTCCCCTGATCCATGAAGTCTAAAACTTTTTTTGTAGGTCTAATACCAATTAATACTCCCCACGGCAGTTCTTTTCCTGTTTTCTCTCTTAAATATTTAAAGATTGCACCTTTAACTTGATCATTTTTTTTAAAATCTTCATATATTTCAAAACATGCTAATTGTTCATCTTTATCAAAAATTTCTATTTTTTCCTCCAAAATAGTTACATGAAAATCATAATCTTCTTCTACAAATTCGATATTGTTAAAATTATAAAAAAGATTAAACATATGATATACATCATATCTATATTTGAAGTCATTTAACTTAATTTTCACCATTTTCTTTCCCTCGTATTCTAATGCACTGACATTCTCAACCGCCAATTTTCTTTATAAAAATGGGTTGTTTTGTTTTTCATATTTAATACTACTTTCTGGTCCATGTCCTGGCAATACAATAGTATCTTCTGGAAGAATCATAAGTTTTGTCTTAATATTTTTAATTAATAACTCATAGCTTCCTCCAACGAAATCAGTTCTTCCTATTGAACCCTGAAACAAAGTATCTCCAGTGAAAACTACATTTTCTACTAAAAAGCACATGCCTCCTGGAGTATGTCCAGCTGTCTCTATACATTTGATTATCAACTCCCCAAGTTTTAGGGTGTCACCATCTTCAATTGTTCCATCATTCTTTTGTTCCCATATAGCACCAAATACATTTTCTCCTGCAGACATCATTTCTTTGTCTTTAGGATTAATATATACAGGAACATTGTATTTGTCTTTTATATCTTGAACAGCATCAGTATGATCCATATGTCCATGTGTTAAAAGAATACAGTTAACCTTAACATCTAACTTATCAATTTCCTTAATTAGAATTTCTCCATCTCCACCTGGATCTATTACAGCAACCTCTTTGGTTTTTTCGTCTATTAATATATAACAATTAGCTTCATAAATTCCGGCTGGAATTCTCTTTATTTTCATTTTTATCACCCTTTATACAAAATTAAAAAGTTTTTTTACTCTCTACCATTAATGTAACAGGTCCGTCATTTTTTATATCTACTAACATTTCTGCTCCAAATTTTCCTGTTTCTACTTTATCAATTTCTTCCCTACACGCATCTACAAACTCTAAATAGAGCTTTTCTGCTTCTCCTCCACCTAAAGCCTGCATAAAATTAGGTCTTCTTCCTTTTCTACAATCACCATACAAGGTAAATTGTGAAATGATTAGAAGTTCTCCATTTACCTCTTTCAGAGACTTATTCAACTTTCCGTTTTCATCCTCAAACACTCTTAGATTAACTATTTTATCTTTTAAATATTTAACATCTTCTATTGTATCATCTTTAGAAATACCTAGCAAAACATTAAACCCTTTTCCTATATTACCAACTATTTCATCTTCTACTGTAACAGTAGAAGATGTAACTCTTTGCACTACTGCTCTCACTTTTAACACCTCATTAATTTTTAGTTCTATATACCGCAATTACGCCTTTAAGCTTTCTCATTTTCCTCATAACTTCTTTTAGTTTTTCTATATCAGATATTCTTAACTTAATAGTTACTATTGCAACACTAGATTTACCTGTTTTAGCGTTAACTGCATATAATGCAATCTTAGTTTCAATAATAGCTTCCATAAGTTCCGCTAATAATCCATTTCTATTCTCCGCTCTAACCTCAATTTCAGTAATATATTCTGTTTTTCTTGAATTTTCATCTTCCCATGTAACATCAATAATTCTACTACTGTCATTTACAATTAAAGTATTTATATTTTGACAATCTCCTCTGTGTACAGAAACGCCTCTTCCTTTTGTTATATATCCAATAATAGAATCGCCTGGTACTGGATTACAGCATTTAGCAAACCTAACAAGAACATTTTCAATTCCTTTAACTCTAACTCCTGGTGAATTACTTCTTCTCTTAACTTTTGTTGTATGCTGCAGCTGTTGCTTTAATTCCTCAATATTAACATCTTCTTTTTGTCCTTCTTGACTCTTTATA
This sequence comes from Clostridium ganghwense, assembly GCF_026735165.1. Classification (GTDB taxonomy): domain Bacteria; phylum Bacillota; class Clostridia; order Clostridiales; family Clostridiaceae; genus Clostridium_H; species Clostridium_H ganghwense. Next base: position 169,348 of record NZ_JAPQES010000002.1, read on the forward strand.
TATCCTATTAACTTATTAACAATAGAAGCTGGTGCAACAGCACCAATACTAACACCAACATATAAGTCATCTATATTATTAAAATTATACTTCTTTAATAAATTTTCTAACGCTTCACCTTTTGCAACTTTTCCAAAATTAGTTCCTTGGCGTTTACTTTCCTTATCAATTAATTCTTTACCTTTTTCTATATTATCATGTCTTTTTTCCTTCTTAAACCAAGCCTTAATTTTGCTTTTTGCTTGATTACTTTGGGTAATATTCAACCAGTCAATGCTAGGTCCTTTTGGAGATGACGACGTTAATACCTCTACTATTTCTCCAGTTTTTAAACGATAATCCAATGGTACAATTTTACCATTAACCTTAGCACCTACACATCTATGCCCAACATCCGTATGAATTCTATAAGCAAAATCTATAGGTGTGGAATTATAAGGAAGATTAATAACTGCCCCCTTAGGAGTAAAAACAAAAACTTCATCTGAAAACATATCTATTTTAAAGTTTTCCATAAACTCTTCAGGATTAGACGTTTCTCTCTGCCATTCTAAAACTTCTCTAAGCCAAGTCAGCTTAGTTTCAAAGTCCTTATTTTCATTAGAAGGTTCTCCTTCTTTATATTTCCAGTGAGCTGCAATTCCATATTCAGATGTGTTATGCATTTCATAAGTTCTAATTTGTATTTCAAACGGTTTTCCTTGTGGTCCAATAACAGTTGAATGTAATGACTGATACATATTTGGTTTAGGCATTGCTATATAGTCTTTAAACCTTCCTGGAATAGGTTTATACATAGTATGGACAATACCAAGTGCAGCATAACAATCTCTTACATCATTTACAAGAATTCTAATAGCCGTTAAATCATAAATTTGATCTATTGTTTTGTTTTTTATAACCATCTTTCTATAAATACTATAAAAATGTTTTGGTCTTCCTGCAATTTCAGTTTCTATTCCCGTACTTTTTAGCTTTTCTTGCAGTTGGTTAATAATTTTGTTTATATATTCTTCTCTTTCATTTCTCTTTTCTGCTACTTTTCTTACCAAATCATAATATTCATTTGGATGCATATATCTTAATGCTAAATCTTCTAATTCCCATTTAATCTTGGAAATCCCAAGTCTATGGGCTAGAGGTGCATATATATCAAGTGTCTCTTTTGCTTTTTCTTTTTGCTTTTCTACAGACATATATTTTAAAGTTCTCATATTGTGAAGTCTGTCTGCAAGCTTTATTAAAATTACTCGTATATCCTTAGTCATTGCAAATAACATTTTTCTTACATTTTCAGCCTGCTGTTCTTCTTTCGTTTTATACTTTATTTTACCAAGTTTAGTTACTCCTTCAACTAAGATAGCGACCTCACTATTAAATTCTCTTTCTATATCTTCAAATGTAAATTCTGTATCTTCTATTACATCGTGGAGTAAACTAGCCGCAATAGTATTTTCATCCAAACCCATTTCTGATAAAATACAAGCAACTTCCACTGGATGCATTACATAAGGTTCACCTGATATACGTCTTTGATCTTTATGTGCATTTTCTGCATAACGGTAAGCTTTTATAATTATATCTTCATTAATATTTTGACAATTTTCTACAATTTTTTCTAATAAATCATCCAGCATACAAATTCTCTCCTAAAATCAAAAGCTGGTTTTTCTAACCAGCCATCGTTTTTTTTATAAATATTATATAATACGGTGTAGAAATTTGCAATAAAAACCTTTTTTTATATAAATTCCTTAACTACCATTATTATATCCAATTGCCAATAATATAAACCAATAAAAACTCCTTGCTATAATTTAGCAAGGAGTTTTTATTATAAATCATACTTAACTAATGACATAACGTCATAACCTTTTAGTTTATCTTTTCCATTTAATTCTGTTAACTCGATGATAAAATCAACACTCACTACTTCTCCACCTAGTTGTTCTACAAGTTTAACAACTGATTCAATAGTACCACCAGTCGCAAGCAAATCATCTACTATTGCAACTCTTTGCCCTGGTTTTATAGCATCTTTATGCATTTCAAGAGTATCTGTTCCATATTCCAAAGAATACTCTACACCCATTGTATCACTTGGTAATTTTCCTTTTTTTCTAACTGGAACGAATCCTGCATCTATAGCATAAGCTACTGGCGCACCAAAAAGAAAACCTCTAGCTTCTGGTCCAACAACAATGTCTATATTCTTATCTTTTAAATAGTCTGCAATTTTATCTACTGAATATTTAAAGGCTTTAGCATCTTTTAAAACAGTTGTTACATCTTTAAAGCTTATACCTTCCTTTGGAAATCCTTCAATTACTCTAATGTTTTCTTTTAAATCCACTTGTATTCCCCCTATTATTTATAAATTTATTTTTTCGGCATCATATTGAATTGTCTTATTTATGTACTTAGCAATTTGTTCTGCTCTTCCATTATCTAATGTAGTAAATAATTCTACTACAATTCGTGCATCATCCATTCTGCCTACTGCATTAATTTTAGGCATCACAATATTAGCCAACTTTCTTAAAGCTGAATAATTAATTTTAGTTATATTATTTATCTTCATTATGGCTTTAATACCATAATTATTAGTGTAAGTTAGATAATAAATTCCTTTTTCTATCATAAGTTCATTCTCACCAACTAAAGAAACATTGCTTGAAGCAATACCTATGGCTACCAAATCCAAGTATTTTTCAATGCATTGCACATGATAATGTTCAGCAATTGCACAAGCCAATTTAAACGCTACACCAACAGCATTTAATTCTTTAAAAGGATAGATACACCCTTCTTGTTTAGGGTTAATAACAATAGTTTCAGGTATTGTACTTTTAGGCTTTTGATAATCTGTTATAATTACATCAATTCCAAGTTTCTTACACAATTGAACTTCCTCAAAAGAATTTGTTCCACATCCAACTGTAATAATTAAACTAGCTCCTAGTAATTTAATATGATTTTCAATAGCTGCAGAATTAAAAATATTTTGCTCATTTATTCTGTCTGGTATATAATATTCCACGTCTGCATTTAAATATTTTAAAATTAATATAAGCAGTGAAACACTAGTTATTCCATCTACATTGTAAGAGCCATAAATAACTATTTTTTCTCTTTTATTAACTGCTCTAATAATTCTATCCAAGGCATCATTTATTCCCTTTAATAAATTCCAATTATTCATTTTTACTGAATTAAAAAAATTATGATAATAACAATACTTTCTCATATATAATCCCCCAAAGTTTATAGGAAGCAAGTAATATTATAAGTTAAATTCTTAATTATTACAAATATTTTTTTTATTATTTAGGATTATATTCGATAAAAACCCCTATCTTGTGGATATATATGTATATATATAAATATATTGTATTGCAGTACATAAAAAAAGCTGTCTCGTCATAGAAATTACTTTCTATTTTGAGACAACCCCTTAACCTTTATACTGTAGCTTTTTTCTTATATTTTTTTAGAACAACCCAAACTGGACTTGCTATAAATATTGAAGAATAAGCTCCTGATACTATACCAACTATAAGAGGGAAAGTAAACTCTCTAACAGATGGTACCAATACATAAACTGCTATAATTGTAAACAACGTAGTTACAACTGTGTTTATCGATCTTGTTAAAGTTTGAGTTATACTTATATTAGTAAGTTCTTTTATGTCTCTTCCTCTCATCTTTCTACTATTTTCTCTTATTCTATCAAAAATAACAATTGTATCATTTATAGAATATCCTAAAATAGTAAGCATAGCTGCTATGAACGGTGAATTTACCGGAATCTGGAAAACAGCATATACACTTAAAGTAATTAATATATCATGTACCAAAGCTGCGATGGCAGCAATTCCAAATTTAAATTCAAATCTAATTCCTATATATATAAGCATAGCAATAGTTGCTATTAAAAAAGCTTTAACTGCTTTATCTTTTAATTCTTTACCTATTGATGGTCCAACTTTACTTTGGGATAATAAAGCTTTATCCTCTAACTTATATGTATCTTTTATTTCCTTAAAAGCTTTACTTACAGTTTCACTTGTCAAAGTATTGCTTTTTATTTCTAATTGAGTTTCATTCGCTATATTTGTAGTAGCGTTAACATCATATTTTTTTATTATCTTATCAACTTCTTCTTTTTTCTTTTGATTAAAGTCTTTACCCATTTCTATAGTAACTAAGGTTCCTCCCCTAAAATCTATACCATAGTTCAAACCCTTAGTTCCTAAAAATCCCATTCCTATAATAATTATAGTTAAAGATAAAGCAAACCATATCTTTGTTTTTTCTATGATCTTTAGCACTATATTTACCCCCTTTTAACACCAAAATGAGTAGAACTATTAAGTAATCCCATTTCGATACCTAGTTTAAGTAATAATTTTGTAACTGTAAGGGCTGTAAATATACTTAATACTATACCAATCATAAGTGTAAGTGCAAATCCCTTTACTGCACCTGAACCTAAAGAATATAGTACTATAGCAGCAATAACAGTAGTTATATTAGAATCAAGTATAGATGAAAGAGCTCTGTTAAATCCAGCTTCTGTTGCTGCCTTTACACTTTTCCCTAGCTTAAATTCTTCCTTAATTCTTTCAAATATAAGTACATTAGCATCAACTGCCATACCAACTGTAAGTAAGAATCCAGCTATACCTGATAATGTTAATGTTACATTAGCAGCTGCGAAAGTAGCTAAAACTATTATTACATAGAAAACTAAAGCAATACTCGCCATAATTCCTGGTCCTCTATAATAAATAAGCATAAATAGTAATACTAATCCTATTCCTATAGCACCAGCTTTCATACTTAATGGAAGTGCATTTTGCCCTAAAGTTGCACCTACCGTTTTAAACTCAACCGCTTCAAGAGTAACAGGAAGTGCTCCTGATTTTATAATATTAGCTTGGCGTTTTGCTTCTTCTAAGCTTTTACTTCCTGATATAGTCGCCTTACCATTTGATATTATATCCTTAACATGTGGTTTAGTTAAGCTTTCACCGTCCATATAAATTCCTATTTGTTGTCCAAGGAATTTTGCTGTTGCTTCTGCAAATTTCTTTGCGCCTTCTGGATTAAGGTCTAATCCTACTATAGGCTGACCCATTTGATCCATATAAGCAGTAGCATCTTTAACATCTTTACCTGTTAAAATCACTTTATCATCAGGGCCTTTAAATTCTAGTTTACCTGTTTTACCTATATTTTGCAAAACCTTCTTAGCATCAAACTCACCTGGTATTTCAATTCTTATTCTATTTTTTCCTTCTCTAGAAACAGTAGTTTCCTTTGCACCATTTGGATTTACTCTCATAGATAACATTTCTATTGTTCTATCAATGGTAGCATTGTCTACTTCTTCACCTTTTATCTCTTCTAAGACAGAAATACCACCTTGTAAATCAAGCCCTTTATTTATAACCTGACTAAATGGTTTAACCTTATATCCCGCAATATTCTTAAATCCAAAAGCACTAGAATAAGCTAATAACCCTATTGCTAATACTATAACGAGGAATGTTATAGTGCTTTTAATCTTTTTGGATTTATTTGCCTTTGAGTTTCTCATTTTTATCCCCCTTTGTCACATATTTATAGGCACAATTATACTTTATTATAGTCTTTTTAATTTTACTAGTCAATATTAGGTAATTATATGACTATTCTTCCATTTTTTTAGCTTTTAAAGCAATAGCACATTCTATTCTCTTCTTCTGCATTTCACATCCTACCTTATATGGAATATGTATGTCATCATTAAAATTATAATTATTAGCTTGACATCCTCCACTACAGTAAAATCTTGCCCAACATTTTTTACATGTCGGTTTATTGTAAATATGAGCACACTTGAATTTTTTAGCAATATTCCAATTTATTTTATCATCCTCATCATATATTGTTCCCATTTTAAAATCTTCATTACCTACAAATTGATGGCATGGATAGATATCTCCATCTGGTGTTACAGCAATATACTCATGCCCAGCACCACATCCTGATATTCTCTTATAAACACAAGGTCCTCCTTGAAGATCTATGTTAAAGTGATAAAACTTAAATTCGTTTCCTTCTTTTTGTCTTTTAAGCATATCTTTATATAACATATCATAATTTTCGAAAATAGTTGGTAAATCCTGTTCTCTTAAAGATAACGGATGTTCATCAGGTAAAACTACAGGTTCAACAGATATTTCTTTAAATCCTAAATCAGCTAAATGCTCAACATCCTTATAAAAGTCTAAATTCTCTCTAGTGAAAGTTCCTCTAACATAATATAGTTTGGACTTGTCTCTTTTTTCCACCATTTTGTATATTTTAGGCAGTATTGAATCATAAGTTCCACTATTATCTACTCTAATTCTTACATTATCATTTACTTCTTTTCTTCCATCTATGCTCAATACTATATTTCCCATTTCTTCATCCATATATTCCATAATTTCATCAGTTAGTAATGTAGCATTGGTAGTCATAGTAAATCTAATAACTTTATTGTGTATCTTTTCTTGTTCCCTAGCATAAGCTATTATTTCTTTTATTTCTTTCATAGCTAAAAGTGGTTCTCCACCAAATAAATCTACTTCAATATTTCTTCTTGGACCACTATGCTCTATAACATAATCTATTGCTTTTTTAGCAACTTCTGGTGACATAACCTTTCTTGCACCATGGTATTTTCCCTCATCAGCAAAACAATATTTACATCTTAAGTTACAGTCATGAGTTATATTTAAACATAAAGCTTTTATGTAATTTGGAGACTCTTGACTTTTTATTGCAATATCCTCATACAAATCTTGTGAGTATAGATACCCTTCTTTTACAAGTTCTTTTATCTCATTATATACTTCCTCAATTTCTTCTTTAGTATACTTATCCTTATATTCTTCAAGAAGTTCTTCTTTTGTTCTTAATTTTTCTTCATCTAGCAAATCATAAACTATTTCATCTATAATGTGAACTGCTCCCGTATTAACATCTAGTACAAAATATTCTCCTTCTTGAATAAATTTATGCATTAATTCCAATTTTATTTCCTCCTTAAATAAACATAAAGCAGTAACATAATGTTACTGCTCATACTTTAGTATTAGTTTTCACAAGCTAAATTTGCAACTGTGCAAGATGTCTTACATGCAGATTGGCAAGAGTTAGCACATTCTTTGCATCCTGGTTTATTTAAACTATTTTTTATATTTGGCTTGTTTATAGTTTTAATATGCTTCATCGTAATTCCTCCATTCCCAATATAAAATCACCCTGTAAATTATATCATATATTTTACTTTAAATAAAGTAATTTTATATATTTATTCCTAACATTCCAGATAGTGTTCCTACAGCAAGAGCCAAAATTATTCTTAGTATAGAAAAACTTGATAATGCTAATCCTCTTCCATTAAGTACCGATACTAAATAGATAACTATCATATATAACATTCCTACAATTAATCCAATTAACCATCCTCTTCTGTTAATTTTTCTTACTGCATATATAGCTCCATACATGACACCAAGTGCAGTTATTACAACTTTATATATAGAATCAAATTTTGCATTAGTATCTACAAAGGATGTTATTATAGCATATACAAGTAACAATATTAAAGTTAGAAAAAAGCTTCTAACTACACCTTCTCCAATTCGGATAACATCACTATTATTTTCCATAAAAACACCTCCTATCTAATAATACCTATGTAGATTGAAGGTGTTTTATTACTTTTTAACTTGTTATTTTTTTTCTTCTATAACACTTGTAACTGCAGCTATCCCATTTTTTTTGAGTTTAAATTTCACTTTATCAGGACCTGACTCAATTATAATAAAATCATCTTTGATTTTTGTAATTTTGCCTACAATTCCACCTCTAGTCATAACTTCATCATTTATTCTTAATCCCTCTATCATAGCATTATACTGTTTTTTTCTCTTTTTTTCAGGGATTGAGATAAATATGTAAAACAACGCCATAACAAATATAAATGGCAATACTAAGGCAATAATACTTCCCTGCTGCGGCATACTTCCCCCTCCTTCCAACTCATTACATATTTTGTTAGCTTTTAGTTTGTATTTTTTACAGTATACTAATTTTTCCCTTTGAAGCTCTACGCTCTTCCTCCCCATTCTTCAAGTTTTTGGGCTTTAAAATCTGCAAAATAATCTCCGTCAATTGCATCTCTAATGTCTTCCATTAACTTATTATAGAAATATAAGTTGTGAAGTACACATAATCTCATAGCAAGCATTTCTTTTGCTTTAAAAAGATGTCTTATGTAAGCTCTAGTATAGTGTTGACACGCTGGACAATCACATTCTTCATCAATAGGCTTATCATCTAATTCAAATTTTGCATTCATCAAGTTTATTTTACCATATTTAGTGAATACATGTCCATGTCTTCCATTTCTGGCAGGTAATACACAATCAAAAAAATCTACGCCTCTCTCTACTGCTTCTAAAATATTGCTAGGAAGACCAACTCCCATTAAATATCTTGGCTTATCAGCTGGAAGATAAGGTTCTACTGCGGAAATCGTTCTATACATTTCTTCATGAGTTTCTCCTACAGCAAGACCGCCTATTGCATATCCATCTAAATCCATTTTTGAAATTTCTTTCGCATGTTGTATTCTTATATCTTCATAAACTCCACCTTGATTTATTCCAAATAGCATTTGTTTCTTATTTATTGTATCTGGAAGAGAATTTAATCTATCCATTTCTTTCTTACATCTTTCAAGCCATCTTGTTGTTCTAGCAACAGAATTAATAACATATTCTCTTGGCGAAGGATTCGGTATACATTCATCAAAAGCCATAGCTATAGTAGACGCTAGATTGCTTTGTATTTGCATGCTTTCTTCTGGTCCCATAAATATTTTTCTTCCATCAATATGTGAATTGAAGTAAACCCCTTCTTCTTTTATTTTTCTCATTGCTGACAAAGAAAAAACTTGAAATCCACCCGAATCAGTAAGTATAGGTCTATCCCAATTCATGAATTTATGTAATCCACCTAATTTCTTTATAACCTTATCCCCTGGTCTCAAATGCAGATGATATGTATTAGATAATTCTACTTGACATCTTATTTCTTTTAAATCCATTGTTGATACAGCACCTTTAATGGCTGCTAAAGTTCCTACATTCATAAATACCGGAGTTTGTATTACTCCATGTGGAGTAACAAATTCTCCACGTCTTGCATTACCATTTTTTTTATGTAACTTAAACACTGTCTTTTCTCCTTTCATTTTAGTTTTGCCAAAGGCAAAACTCCCCTAACTCTCAATTATCAATTATTTTATAATCATTGCGTCTCCAAAACTAAAAAATCTATATTTTTCTTTTACAGCAATATCATAAGCATTCATCATAATATCATTACTTGCAAAAGCACTTACTAACATTAATAAAGTAGATTGTGGTAAATGGAAATTTGTAATTTGTATATCAACTACTTTAAATTTATATCCTGGATACATAAATATATCTGTCCATCCTGATTGTTCTCTTACTTTTCCATCATTGTCTCCAATAGTTTCTAAGGTTCTACATGATGTAGTCCCAACAGCAATTACTCTGCCGCCATTTTCTTTTGTTTCATTAATAATATCAGCAGTTTCCTTTGACATTGTATAATACTCTGAATGCATATGGTGTTCTTCAATATTTTCCACCTTTACAGGTCTGAAGGTTCCTAGTCCTACATGAAGAGTCACAAAACAAATTTTAATTCCCTTTTCTTTCATAGAATTCATAAGCTCTTCTGTAAAATGTAGTCCAGCAGTTGGCGCTGCAGCAGAACCTACTTCCTTAGAATAAACAGTTTGATATCTTTCTCTATCTTCTAATTTTTCTGTAATATATGGAGGTAGTGGCATTTGTCCTAACTTATCTAAGACTTCTTCAAATATACCCTTATATTCAAATTTAACAATTCTGCTTCCATCTTCTCCTATATCTTGAACTTCTGCCTTAAGTTCTCCTTCACCAAAACTAAATCTTGCTCCAATCTTAGCTCTCTTACCAGGTTTTACTAGAGTTTCCCATAAATCTCCTTCTATCCTCTTCAGCAATAAGAATTCCATTTTCCCACCAGTATTTTCTTTTTCTCCTATTAATCTAGCTGGTAAAACTCTTGTATTATTTAGTACTAAACAGTCTCCTGGATTAAGATAATCAATTACATTCTTAAATATTTTATGCTCTATTTCGCCAGTTTCTTTATCAACTACCATGAGTCTTGATTCATCCCTATTTTTCTTTGGATGCTGTGCAATTAATTCTTCTGGTAAATAGAAATCATATTCACTAACTTTCAATACGTCCACTCCTCTTACGTTAATCTTCACTACTTGCTTATTGGTCTTTTTAAATGTTTATAAGCTTTTTCTGTAGCCTTTCTTCCTCTTGGCATTCTTACTATAAATCCTTTTTGCAGAAGATAAGGCTCATATACATCTTGTATAGTGTCGAGTTCTTCTCCTATAAAATAGGATAACGTTTCAAGACCTACAGGTCCTCCTTTAAAGTTATCAATTATAGCTTCTAATATTTTATTATCTATTCTATCAAACCCTTCACTATCAATTTCTAAAAGTTGCAAAGCATTTTTTGCAGTATCTACATCAATTATTCCATTTCCTTTAACTTCACAATAGTCTCTAACTCTTTTTAAAATTCTATTTGCAATTCTTGGTGTACCTCTTGATCTTTTTGCTACTTCGTATGCAGCATCAGCTTTTATCTCTACTCCTAAAATCTGAGAAGATCTAATTACTATTTCCTTTAGTTCCTCTTCTTCATAAAATTGCATGGAACTTAATACTCCAAACCTATCACGAAGAGGTGAAGTCAAAAGCCCTACACGTGTTGTTGCACCTATCAATGTAAATTTAGGTAAATCTAATCTTATAGATTTAGCAGCTGCTCCTTTTCCTATAACTATATCTAATGCATTATCTTCCATAGCTGGGTATAATATTTCTTCTACAGCTCTATTTAGTCTGTGAATCTCATCTATAAATAATACATCAAAATCACTTAATCCTGTAAGTATAGCTGCTAGATCTCCAGCTCTCTCTATAGCTGGTCCTGAAGTAATTTTTAAATTACCTCCCATTTCTTTAGCAATTATATTGGCCAAAGTAGTTTTACCAAGACCTGGCGGCCCATATAAGAGTACATGATCTAATGATTCTCCTCTTTGCTTAGCCGCTTTTATAAAAATGCTTAACTTTTCCTTTACCTTCTGCTGTCCTATATATTCATCAAGGCTTTGAGGTCTTAATGAATATTCTATATCAGTATCTTCATTTTTATATGAAGCAGAAACTAATCTATCCTCCATATACTATACCCCTCAATTCATTAAATGTTTTAAACTATCTTTAATAATTACTTCTAAACTTTTGTTTATATCAACAAGTTTAAGCGCCTTTTCTGACTCTTTCTCTGAAAATCCAAGAGAAATAAGTGCCTCAAGTGCATCAGCATAATTTTTTTGCACTGACTCCGAAATCGCAATTAAATCTTTTTCATCCTTATTGCTTAGTTCATTTATATCCCCTAACTTATCTTTAAGTTCTAAAATAATTCTCTGAGCAATCTTTTTGCCTATTCCAGGTGCTTTTGTAAGTGTTGCATAATCACTAGATAAAATAGCAAATTTTAAATTATTTACATTACTTATAGAAAGTAATGACAAAGCAGCCTTACTTCCAACTCCATTAATTGTTAAAAGAAGATTAAACATTTCTCTTTCTTCCTCTGTTAGAAATCCATATAAACCAATGAAATCCTCTCTTACTATTTGCTGAATGAAAATCTTTACTTCTTCATTTATATTTGGCATTTTAGCCATAGTACTTCCTGAAGTATAAATTTTATGGCCTATATTATTATTTTCAACTATTATATAATCTTTATTTATCCCTATATAAGTCCCTTTAATATATTCGTACAAATTTTATACCCTCCAAAACTTCCTAATTATACAATCATATAATACTTTACCATTTTAACTTTAAATTATCAAGAAATCACAGAAGTTATAAAAGTTATTTATACAAAAAAATATGAAATGCTCTATTCTGGAATTTCATATTTTATATCAAAGTCTTTAATGCTGTCATTTAACTCTGTATTAGTTGCATATTGTATAGATTCATGTCCATTTATAATATTAGATATATCCTCAGCTCTTAAACTTTCTAAAAAAGTTCCAGTTCCTTGTCTATCTAATATATTTCCTTCACTGTCAAAAACACTACCATTTTTATCACTATGAGCTATTATAATTTCATTATTTTCAGTCATAAGAATATATGAATTAGGTTTATATTTTAATGTTCCTCTAATCATTTCAACTTTATTATCATTTATTTCTTTAACCACATATCCTGCTTTTTTATATATTTTTTCTAATTCTATACCTTTTTTGCCTACTATTCCTTCATCCTCTGCTTTTTTTCTTCTTTCTATCATATATTTACTTTCATTAGTACATTCCATTTCAAAAATTATTTCAGCATCTTTTGAAACTATCTTGTTTAAAATTTTCTTATCTCTTATTTTGCCTACACTAACATCTAAATTTAACTGTTGCTTTTTATCTTTAGTATCTTTTTTTATTTTACTTTCCTTATTTAATCCTATATTATATCCAATAATAAAGGTAAAAAACAATAAACCGGCAAACAAAATTGAAATTAATTTCTTTTTTTCCATAATATCACTCCTTTTGTTGATATTATGGTCAAGGTTCAACTTATTTATTCACCTAAAAGTTTAATTTATATATTTTTCTTTACATATTTTAAGCATAAAAGGTAAGATTTATTCTTTTGTATTTTTTAGGGAAACATATACATCTCCATCAGAGTCTAATCCTGCATAAAATACATCTTTTATATTTTCAATATGATAAGTATGTAATTTATTATTTAACCACTCTATATTTTTATGTTCAATTAATAAGTTCTTATTAATTACTTCGCCATCAATAATTAAATCTTTCATAAGAGTCTTATATTTTGTTTTTATATTTAAATTTTCAGGAGTTACTGGCTGATTTTCGGGTTTTAAAAGTACCGATAGTTTTCCATCATACTCACATAACGCAGTATCTACTTCAGATATATCGAATACATCTTTCTCACGTAATAGCATTAACAAATCATTTATAGATAATGGGATTTTGCATAAATTTCTATCAATAATTTTCCCATTTTTCACAACTAAAATAGGTTTATCATTTATAATTTTTCTAAACTTCACACTTTTTATATCAAAATAGTTTATTAGAATTGTCAATATAGTAAAAGTAATAAGAACAACCATTGAAGAATATTTAGGAGCATTGGAATCTACAACAAAAACTCTCGTTACTGATCCTAGTACTATTGCTATTATAAAATCGAAAAATGTAATTTGTGAAATTATCATTCTTCCCATTAATCTTGTTAATATTAAAAGTACTGCATATGCTATGATTGTTCTCAAAATAGAAAATAATACTATTTCCATTCTCTTTTCACCCTTTTAATCTTTTATTATATATACTTTTAGTATGCAATTAGTATATATGATTATTCTTTTGAATAAATAATTACAATGAATTCTCACTTATATAAATTTCAAATAGTGCTTTAAATGTAGTACATTCAACATATGATGATTTATAAATTGAATAAATATACTTAATCATTTCAAAATAGTCTAACGTTCTTTTATAATGATTTATATTTTTTTGTATTATCTTAATTAACTCCTCTAATTCTTGTATTTCATCAATATTCTCAATTATTTTTTTATAATTATTGGTATTCAAATCTTCAGATTTATATCTTAATATATCTTTGCAGTATATCATATTGCTAAATATATTTTCCTCTTTGATTTGTATTTTATAGAAAATTTTTTCACTTGGAATTTTAAGAGAAAACATATTATTATCTTCATTAATTAATATTATATATAACCCTTTATATTTTGCAGTATACATATTACTCTTTGTTTCTACGCTAAAATCTTTTTTGTAAAAATACTCAATAAACTCATTAATAAAATCTTGTTTTTTATTTTTAATTTTAGTATTAATTTCTTCTGTAACTTCGTTGTAAATAATACTAAAATTATAAAATTTATATTTTGCTATAGTTTTCAACTTCACTCTTAATAAATCATCTAACTCTTTTTTATCTTCTTTTTGCTTTAATTTATCAATATCCACATAAAACACTCCTAACTCAGAATATTTTAGTATCTCTTATTTAATTTCTAGTTTTTCTATTCAATACTTATTCATAAGTATAAAAAATAATCACTTTATATATATTTTTTTCAACATATAAAAAGTGATTATAACAATCAATCATAAATTTTTAAGATATAATGATTACATCTTTAACCTTCAAATTCCTCAGGAAACTCAGCATTTGTATAAACATCTTGAACATCATCGTCATCTTCAAGCATATCTATAAGCTTTTGAGTCTTTGGTGCAGTTTCCATATCAACAGATGTCATCATATCTGGTATCATAGTAATGTCTGCTTCTACAAATTCATAACCAGCTTTTTCAAGTTCTTCACGAACAGCTGAGAATTCTATTGGGTCAGTTACAATTTCAAATACCTCTTCTTCTGCATTGAAATCTTCAGCTCCAGCTTCTAATGCTACCATCATTAATTCATCTTCATCAACTTCTTCAGTTCTTTCTATTACTATTTGACCTTTTCTTTGGAACATATAAGAAACACATCCATTTGCTCCTAAATTTCCACCATACTTATCAAATAAATGTCTAGCGCTTGCAGCACTTCTATTTCTATTATCTGTAAGCGTTTTTACCATTACTGCAACTCCACCTGGTGCATATCCTTCATAAATTATTTCTTCATAGCTTATGCCTTCAAGTTCACCAGCCCCTTTTTTAATTGCTCTTTCTAACGTATCATTAGGCATGTTTGCAGCCTTTGCTTTTGCTATAACATCTCTTAGCTTAGCATTAGTATCTGGATTAGATCCACCATCTCTAGCTGCTAACATAAGCTCTCTACCTATTTTAGTGAATATTTTTCCTCTTTTAGCATCATTTTTACCTTTTTTAGCTTGTATATTATGCCACTTTGAATGTCCTGACATGAAAAACTTCCCCCTAACTACTCACATATATTATTTACAAACATACAATACGCTGCCATCATATGTATAATTTATTTTACAATCGCTTAATATTATAGCATATATTTTAAAATTTTTTCAAATTTTAGTTTACAACTCTTCTTCAAATAATCTATTTTCTAATTTGAAATAATATTTTTTATTACCCAATTTAAACTCACTTTTTCCTGAAGTTGCTTCAACTATCTTTGCTTTTACTTTTTCTACACTGTCTAGAGGAGACAATATTCTTAAACACACCTTATCTGTATATTCTACATCTTCTATGTGCCATTGATTTTGCCCGCATACATATTGAACTTTTCCTAACAAGTCATAATCTATTGTAATATGCATTTGTACTCCTTTCACCTTTTCTACAACTTCTGCTTTTTCTATAGCAATAGACGTTCCTTTAGAATAAGCTCTTGCTAAACCTCCTGTTCCAAGAAGTATTCCTCCAAAGTACCTTGTAACCACAATTGCTACATCAGTAATTCCTTTTCTCTTTATAACTTCCAGTGACGGAACTCCCCCTGTCCCTTGTGGTTCTCCATCATCACTATAACGTTGAATCCCCATATTCTCTCCAATAACATATGCGTATACATTGTGTCTCGCTTCTTTATGCTCATTTTTTATTTTATCAATAAATTTTCTAGCCTCTTCTTCACTATATACTCTTTTTGCATGTCCAATAAATACAGATTTTTTCTCCTCAAATTGGTCACTTGCTTCATTCTTTACTGTAAAATAACTCACTTCATTTCACCTCATTTAAAAAGTTTTCTGCTGCTTCCCTTAAATATTTCTTCTCAGCATTATTCTTTATATACTCTATTTTATTTGTTGCATTAATACTTTTAATCTTATCTAAAGCTTTTATTGCATACATAATTACCTGAGGATTTTCATCATCCAAAGCACGTATTAAGGCAATCTCACACTTATTGTTTTCTATTTTCCCCATAGCTGATACTGCCATTCTTCTTATATTTACAAATTTATGAACAGAAGCTTTCATTAATATATCTAAACCTTCTATTTCCTTTAGTTCACCTAAGATCCAAACAGCAGCTTCCTTATCTTTAGGGTACATATCTGCATAGTTCTTTCTGATAAATTCTATAAGCTTTCTTTTGTTTTCTTGATCAATGGAATTAAGCACTAATATTTTATCTTGTTTTCCTGCCTTTGATATAATCTCAAAAAATTCCCTAGAATTTTTACTTTTAGCTAAAAATCTATACTTTATCTTTCCTTCAATAATATGATTTTGAACTGTAATCCTATCAATCTTTCTTATCCTACATATACTCTCAATACTCTTACCTTCTACAAATAAAAAGTATGTGATTTCCTCTTCAGTATATTTTTCTATATCATTCCAGTCAAATCGAACAAGGCCCTTTTTCACATTTATCCACCCTTTTATTTAAGTAATTTATCTATTATTTTTATTCCTCTTTCAATTTTATCAATATCCGTTTGAGAAAATCCCAATCTGAAATATTTTTCACCATCAATACTATTCTTATAAAAAAGTACACCAGGTGTAATTATAACTTTTTCTTTTTTACATTTATTAAAAAGTTCTAAACAATTCATATTTATTTTATCACTTATTTTTAAATAAAAGTGTAGTCCACCTCCTGGACTATTAAACTCAACCTTATCGCCTAAAACATCTTTAATATTTTTTTTCATAAACTTATATCTATCTCTGTAGGCTTCACTTAAATTTTTCATATGACTTTTCCAATATCCCTCTTTAATATACATATCTAATGCCCTCTGCATAAGACTTGAAGTAGTTCTGTCTGTATTTATTTTAGAATTCTGTATACGTTCACTAAATTTATATGGTGGAATTAAATACCCCATTCTAATCCCTGGTAAAAATATCTTTGAAAAACTTTTTACATATATTACTCTATCATTTATATCTAAACTTTTAAAGCTTTCATATTTAATGTTGTCATCAAAAATTAACTCTGACAAATAATCGTCTTCAAGAATATAAAAATCATATTCTTCTGCTAAATTTAAAATTTCTCTTTTTTTCTCAATACTATATGTACTTCCTGTTGGATTTTGAAAATAACTCATAACATAAAAACAATTAATTTTGTTTTTCTTTAATATTTTTCTAAATGAAACTGTATCTACCCCATCCTTAAGCATATCCACTTCAAAAATATTTGCTCTTCTTCCTTTAAAAACATTTAATGCCCCACTATAAGTTGGCTTTTCTACTGCAATGTTGTCATTAACGTTTATTAATGATTTTGACACTATATCTATCCCCTGCTGCGCCCCAGAGACTATAACTATATTTTCACTATCTATTTTTTTCTCCCAAAAATGATTTTTTATACTTTCACGAAGCCCCTCATATCCTAAGGCATTTTGATAGGTAAATGCATCAGCACCATCCCTGTCTAAAACCTTATTTAATACATTCTTAAATGTATCAACAGGAAAAAACTCACTACACGTTGTCTCACCTGTAAAATCAATATAATCCTTTACAAGGCCTCCACTTACTTTTTTATAAATACTTGAATATTCTTTTAAAAAATTTCTATTTTCTTCTTTTCCTTTTGCATACGTTCCACTACCAATCTTTTGTACTGCATACCCCTTTTGCTGAAGCTGTTTATATGCATTCACTATAGTCACTGTATTAACCTCTAATAATTTAGCTAAAGCCCTTATAGAAGGTAATCTTTCACCTTCTCTTATTTTTTTTGCATTTATAAGTTTTTCAATATGTTTAGCTATCTGTAAGTATTTTGGTATTTCATCTTTAAATCCTAAAAAATATTTTTCCATATCCTCACCTTCTAATTATTCTTAAGTAATATATTTTTTTAAATTTCAAATAACAAATTTGGCATACAATTTCCAATATTTCAAAATTGTATGCCAAATATTTAAATAAAATACACCTTTTCCTTAAACAAGGTATTGTTAGAGTCGTCCTTATATTCTCTGCTTTCTTTTTTTATAATTTTCTTTTCCCATAATTTATTTAATATATTCTCAAAATCTATTTTGAAATTTTTAAAAAATTCATCTTTTTTCATATCTTCTGAACTTAAGAAGCAATCTTTTTTTGTCATATAATCTAATAATAATGTAGTATATTTTTTTAAATTTTGATTTATATTATCTTGGAAAAAATCTATTATTTCCTCAACATAATGCTCTAGATTATCCTTATTAAAAAATAATTTATCAACATACTCTTTTAAACTATCATTTAAATTCATTGCCATAGTAATAACATCTTTGCTTATCATATAACCTGATGAATTAACATAAAGCTTTGAAAAATCTTCAATACATTTAATTGTTTCACTATAAGCCATATGTATGTTCCCCATATTTAAATATTTTTTACAAATGCTCATACTTTTCAAGAGATTTCCAATATAAACCATATTCCATTTTTCTCGATCTACATCAGGATAATATCTCCCTATATCGTACCTTACTGTAATCTCTTCATCCTTTGAAAACACTAATCTCGAAGATACAAATACTCTGTGAATAAATCCTCCAACTATATCTTCTTTATGAAGATGCAGCAATCTTTCTTTACTCATTAATTTAATATGCACAGGAACATCTTTTTCCTCAGTATAAATATTTCTCATGCCATTAATATTATCTTTTGAAATAACGAATAAATCTATATCTGATTCTTCCCATAAATCTCCTGTAATTATGCTTCCAAATACCATTACTGCAAGAACAGAATCATTTTTTTTTAGTCGTTCTATTACAGAATTAAATGCATCTTGATATTTTTGAATAGTATTAAGCATTTAAAACCCCCCCCTGTTACTATTTTTATTATAATAATATTCGTTCCTAAATACAACTTTATATTAATATCACCCTATTAAACTATTATTTTTTTTATAAGTTTTTTTTCAAAAAAGCCACATTTATTGCACTTGAATATGTGAATACAATAATCATCATAATCTTTTATAGGATCATCTGCACTATAATCGTCAAAGTATTCTTGTTCTCTCCCCTTATCTACCATATTTCCATTGCATTTACCGCAGTTAAGCTTTATTTTACGTATTTCATTACAAACAGGACATATTTTTTTCTCCATACTAAACACCTCAGATATTAATAAAATTCTAAAATTATTATTATCTTTATTATATAAAAATACACGTATATACTTTAGGTAAATAAGCTAAATAACAAAAATTGTAATTTATATGGTTATTTCTTCATATAAATTACAATTTTACTTCTTACACATTTTTTTCAAATCACATTTATATATATCTAGTAGAATATCTATTTCTTTTTCTAATACTTCAAATACATCTTCTGATTTAGCATTTATATCATATATTAGATCTAATGTATCCTTAATTTCAGAACTCTTGCTAAATGTAATTACATATAAATTCTGAGCTGATATAGCAAATCTCTCTGATGAAAGAGCCAAATTACTAAATGTTGTCAATAATGGCTCAATATCATTTTTAAAAAAGGTTCTTTTAGCAGGATTTAATTTTAATTTACTAAGTTCTTCTCTTATTATATTTATATCTACTAGCTTTTGTCTTATACAGGTAAGTTCATCATTTAGGCAATCTAAAATAGCATCTTCATTCTTAGTTTCCTGATCTTCTTTTAATTTTTCCTTTGTCTCTTTAGACTGATTATCTTTTTTAATTTTCACCTCTAAATCGTGAATTCTACTTTCTTCTTTTGTTTTTTTCTTAACTTCTTTAGTTTTTTTTCTTTTTTTCGTTTTAGTATTATCTTCAGTGTTATTTATGTTATCTACATTTCTTAAATTTTCTTTTTTTTTCTCATCCATATTTGCTCCTATTGTTTAAATAGTTTTCAATAAGGAAGCATATAACTTATATAATTTCCCCTTATATAAAATTATATAAGCTTTTCATAAAATTTATTCCCTAAAAATAATATTCTTTCTTTACCATGCTGTCTTATAAATACCCTTCCTTATATGAATACTTATTTGCACATATATTGTCTGCACCTATTATAAACTTCTTCATCAACCATAGCAGAAATATACGTTCCTTCTTCTTTATATTCTTCTTCTATTACCTTTGCTCCTCTATGTAATAATGCTACAGTCCCTTGATCAGTATATGGAATTAAATATTCTACTTTTTTTAGTTGATTAGGAAGCATATTAGATATTTCATCTAATAATAAATCTAAATTAATATCTTCTTTCGCTGAAATTTCTATAATATCTATATTGCTGTATTTTTCCTTCAATTTAGCTAATGATAATTCATCCACTTTATCTACTTTATTTAATACTAAAACTAACGGCTTATCCTTTGCTCCCAACTCCTCTAAAACCTCATTTACTGCTTCAATTTGTTCATCTGCTGTTTCTGATGAAGTATCTACAACATGTAAAAGCAGTTCAGAATTTATTACTTCCTCTAAGGTAGACTTAAAAGCTTCAACTAAATCATGAGGAAGTTTTCGTACAAAACCTACTGTATCAGTTAAAGTTACCAACCTATTATCTGGTAAGATTAATGCTCTTGTAGTTACGTCTAATGTAGCAAATAACATATCAGCTTCAAAAACACTTTCTTTTTCCTGTACATCTTTTGGTGATGATATCTGACATAATTTATTTCTTAAAGTTGATTTTCCCGCATTTGTATAGCCCACTAAAGAAACTTTAGGTATATTTTCTCTGCTTCTTTTATCTCTTTGAATTTCTCTTGTCTTTTTGATCTTTTTTAGTTGTTGAGTTAGATCATATATTCTCTCTCTAATATGTCTTTTATCCATTTCAAGTTTCTTTTCTCCAGGCCCTCTAGTTCCTATTCCACCACCAGTCCTTGATAAAACGGCTCCTAAACCTGCTAGTCTTGGAAGTCTATATTTAAGCTGAGCAAGTTCAACTTGTATCTTAGCCTCTCTACTTCTAGCTCTGCTTGCAAATATTTCAAGTATCAGCGTAGTTCTATCTATAACTTTAGCTCCTATAAAAGCTTCTAAGTTTCTAATTTGTGATGCAGATAATTCATCATCAAATATAATTACATTTGCATTATGTGCCTGTCTCAACATTGAAATTTCATTAACTTTTCCTTCCCCTATAAAAAAAGTTGTATCAATTTTGTTTCTTTTTTGAAGTATCCTATCTAATGTAATAACATCACACGCTCTTGCTAATTCTTCTAATTCTTCTAAACTCTCCTCACTCTCAATTCCAACCAAAATAGCCCTTTCCCCATGGTCCTCCTCTACATCATTAAGCTTTACATTTTCCTCCTTATTGCTAATTACATTTAAAATATTGATTTTTAATGTTTCTTCAACATCTAAAGGTCCAAGTAATTCAGCTACTAATTTATTATTCTCTATACCACAAAATCCAATAGTTATATCTGTACACTTTCCATCTCTTACACCTATAGCGGCCATTGCATCAAGTTTCATTTTTATCATAGCAGATATATCTAAGGTTGAAAGCATAGAATTTCCATTTGGATGAGTATGTATTATTCTAACACCTGATAATTTTTTTTCCTTTACATCTATAATAGGCATTTCTACTGTAGTATTATCTCCAATTGAAATATTTACAATATTACCTTTTCTATCTACAGCTATACTTATTTCTTTATTTATGTCTTGAGTAATTTCACACATTATATCCATTACTTCTTTATTACAAATATCGTCCTTATCTATTTTGTAATTATAAATATCCTCTAATTTATTTATAATTGATTTTCTTACTCCGTCAGTATTTCCTAATATCATATTAGCACCTCATTTTTACGTTTTTCATCTTATTTTTACATATTTCAAGAATTTTATATGCTCTTTTACTTGACAACTTTCATATAATTTTATACTATAAAAACAATATTGTAAATATCTATAGTCTGGAGGATTACAATGGAAAATAAAAAAAGAAATATTCTTATAAGTGAAGAACAAATACAAAAAAGAATCACTGAACTAGGTAAAAAAATATCTTCTGATTATGAAGGTAAAAACCTTTACGTTCTTTCATTGCTTAGAGGAAGTTTTATATACACTGCTGACTTAGTTAGAAGCATTACAGTTCCAACTAAAATCGGGTTTATGACAACTTCAAGCTATGGACATAATGAAAGCTCATCTGGTCAAGTGAAAGTAGTAAATGATATTCCTGACAACATTGAAGGTCTAGATGTACTTATAGTAGACGACATAGTTGATACAGGAATAACAATGAAATTTGTAATGGAACATGTAAAATCTTTAGGTGCTAGAGAAGTTAAAAGCTGCGTACTTTTGGATAAACCTGAAAGACGAAAAGTAGATGTAACACCTGATTATTGTTGTTTCGAAATTCCCGATGTATTTGTAGTTGGTTATGGTCTAAATTATGGTGACTACTACAGAAATATACCGTATGTATTTAATTGGGAAGAATAATAAAATTACATTTAATTTGTGTAAATTACTATGCCATAAGGCATAGTAATTTTTATTAATTGCTATTATTAGGCACTTTTATTCCCATATCATCAAACTGTAGAGCAGTTTCTGGTACCTTTCCGATAATAATAGTTTCAGCAATTGGTACTTCATTATTCACTTCTACAATGTTACTACTTAAAGGAAGAATTACTCTAATCTTAGTATTAACCCTTACATAAATTTTATGTCTTGTTTGATTTATGCCTGCACTTTCAAATTGAGATAAATATTTTGTCTCTATGTAACCTATTGGATACATTTTAACGGTTATTTTAGGTCCTAAATATGAAAACATATTATTTTTTAATGCATAAGCTAAAGGTAATCTTATTCCCTTTTCCCCTAATTTTCTTAGTTCTTCACCAGCTTTTAATGCTACATCACAAGCTATCATATTCATTTTTAATGTATCTGCTTTTAATAATACTATATTTCCCTCTCTATCTTTGTCCATTTTTATTATCTCATCATATTTAAATCTATTAATATATTCTTCAACTACACACTTATTTACTATTTCTATTGCTCTCGCTCTTACTTCAGCATCTGCTGCTGCAATTATTGAAGGTGTCAATGTTTTATTAAATATATAAATAAAAAGATTAATTCCAATAATTATCGAAATAATATAAGCTATAATTCTTATTTTATTATTCTTTTTAATAATAACTCCTCCTTACTATCAATTAACAGTTGAGTCTTAATATTAGGACAGTAACTGATATTTTTCTTACAAAAAACTCAAAAACAAACTATATTATAACTATATAATTATATGAAACAATTTTATAATGCAGAATAGGGAATTATGCTCTTGCAGTATAATAGTTATCAAAACTAAAAAAATAGTATATAATTTCATTATATGATATAATGTTAGAGTTAACATAAGACTAATATAAGGAGGATTATAGATGACTGAAAATAAAAAGAGCCCAACTGAAAAGAAAAAAAGGAAAAAAAAGTTTAAAGCTCTTAAAATTATATTGCTAACTATATTAGCCATAGTCCTATTTTTTGCAGTTGCTGCTGGTGGTTTAGCTCTTGCAATGATTAAGACGGCTCCTGAATTGGACATAAATCAAATTAAAGCTACTAACCAAGCTTCAGTAATTTATGATGATAAAGGCAATGTTATAGATACTATAATCACAGATAAAAAAAGAACTATCATAAAATATGACGAAATGCCTAAAGATTTAATAAATGCCTTTGTCAGCATTGAAGATGAAAGATTTTTTGACCATAAGGGTATAGACCCTAAAAGAATTATGGGTGCCTTTGTTTATGATGTTAAAAGTTTTTTAACAGGACATAAAGGAATGCAAGGTGCATCTACAATCACTCAGCAATTACTTAAAAATACAATTTTTGATACTGATACTAAAAATCTTGATTCAAAATCAATATTACAGCGAAAAATCAGAAGAAAAGTTCAGGAAATATATTTAGCCCCTAAGCTTGAAAAGCTTATTGGTAAAAAAGCTGTTTTGGAAGCTTATTTAAACACCATATATTTAGGTGGAAGAGCTATTGGTGTAGAAGCTGCTGCACAGCAATATTTTCATGTTAAAGCAAAAGATTTAACTTTAATTCAATGTGCTTTTATTGCAGGATTACCTCAAAGTCCTTCAGTATATTATCCATATTCAAGAACATCTAGAAAAGATCCATCTAAATATAAAAACAGAACCAAAACTGTTCTTGCTAAAATGAGAGATAATGGATACATAACAGAATCACAATATAAATCTACAATAGCAGAAATAGATATTCCTAGAAAAAGTGTAACTAAAGATGAAAATGCATCTACTTTAGGTAACTCCGTAATAGGAAAAGCTACTTCGAATAACGATAGATATAATTTCGAATGGTTTTCTAGACCTGCTGTTAGTGAAGTAAAAAAAGATTTACAAGAAAAATATCATTATACTGATGGTGAAATTGAAAATTTATTAGTTAACGGACATTTAAAAATATATAGTACAATGGATAAGGACTTGCAAATTTCTACTCAAAATATTCTAGATGATAATAATAATCTTAGGGTCTCTTCAAAAAAAGATGAAAAAGGTATACTTCAACCTCAAGCCTCTGCTGTTTTAGTTGATTATCATACTGGAGAAGTGAAAGTTTTAATTGGTGGTCGTGGAAAGCAACCTGCTATGTCTTATAATAAAGCATATGATGCACATGTTCCTAGTGGCTCTAGCATAAAACCTTTAACAGTTTATGGCCCAGCAATTGATACGAAAATTGCTACTGCTGCCACTGTTATAGAAGATTCTCCATTGCCAGCTGAAAAAGGTAGAAAATATAATGGTGGAAGACCATGGAATCCTAAAAATGCTGGTGGAAGCTATTCTGGATATATAAATTTAAGAGAAGGTTTGAGACGTTCCATAAATCTTTTTGCAATAAAATTAGAAGATAAACTTGGTCTTGAAGTTGGTGCAAGCTATGGTAAAAAATTTGGTTTAACCTTAAATAATACAGACAAAAATAGTATAGCAGCTTTAGCTCTTGGTGAATTGAATTACGGTACAAATACATATACAATGGCAAATGCTTATGGTGTATTTGGTAACAATGGATTATATACTGAACCTCGACTTTATAGCAAGGTAGTAGACAAAGCTGGTAAAGTTATACTTGAAACTAAAATAGAAACTAGAAAAGTTTTATCTCCACAGTCAGCTTACATTATGTACGATTTATTAAAAGAACCTGTGAGAGCTGGTACTGCTACTCGTGCAAAACTAACTTATAAAAGCAATATTCCTTTAGCTGGTAAAACAGGTTCAACAACAAACTTTAAAAATCTTTGGTTCTGTGGACTTACTCCATACTATTCAGGATCAGTTTGGATTGGAAATAAAAACAATCAAAGAATTTACAGTAGTGATGCAGCTTATATCTTAGGTAAAATAATGAATGAAGCTGTTAAAAACTTACCCGTTAAAGATATATCAGCACCTTCTGGCATAACAAGTGCCTCAGTTGATAGAATCTCTGGTCTACTTCCTACGGAACTATCTTATAAAGATCCTAGAGGAAGCACTGTATATACTGAATTATTTATTAGGGGTACGGTTCCTACAACTTATGATGATATTCATATTCTAGCTAATATAAATAAAAGTAATGGAAAACTAGCTACAGCAAATACTCCACCTTCTCTAATAGAATCTAGAGTATTTATCAAAAGAGATTATATTCCTAGTGTAACCTTAAGAGATCAGCAATATGTATCTCCAAAAGAACTTGATGATACTGCAGCACCGCCTCCAACTGAACCAGATGAAACTACGGATCCAAATAAAGAAAATGAAAATTCCGATAATAATACTACAGATCCTGAAAATCCTGGTAAGGAAGAAGAAACAAATGAAGATGTTAATGATGAAACAGGCTCTAATGTAGATGATGATAATGATACTGCTGACGATAACCCCACTGATATTACTAACGAAAACTCAAATACTCAAGAAACAAGTAACTAAAAACTAAAAATAGGATTAAAGGAATTTGTTTAAATCCCTTTAATCCTATTTATTTTGTCTTTGAATTAAATAATAATGCCATTATATATCCAAAAAATATGGCTGCACTTATTCCACCAGCGGCCCCCTTTACTCCTCCAGTAAACGCCCCTAGAAAACCAACCTCATCCACTTCTTTCATAACAGACTTTGCAAGATTAAATCCAAAGCCAAGTAAAGGTATAGTTGCTCCTGCCTTTCCATATTTAACTACCACATCATAAATCTTTAAAGCTCCAAGAATTACTCCAGTAGTAACAAAAACAACTAAAATTCTACCTGGTGTGAGTTTTGTTCTATCCATTAGAATCTGAGCAATAAGACATATAGTACCTCCTACGAGAAAAGCCATAATATAATCATTCATTTTGATTCCCTCCAAACTCTATAGATACTGCATGCGCAATTCCTGGTATACTTTCTCCTTGAAGAGAGCTAGTAGGACTCATTAATGCACCTGTAGAAACAAGCAACACTCTTTTCAGTTTTCCTTGCATCATATTCTTATATATGTATCCACAGCCAACTACTGCTGAACAACCACAACCACTTCCTCCACAATTAGTTTTCTGCTTTTCTTTATCAAATATTTCATCTCCACAGTCAATATATTTATTAGATATATCATAACCATATTCTTTTAGTAATTCCTGAGTTATTTTTTTACCTAATTGCCCTAAATCTCCTGTTGCAATTAAGTCATAATACTTTGGAGTTCTACCTGTATCCTGAAAATGCTGTTTTATTGTATCTACTGCAGCAGGAGCCATTGCAGACCCCATATCATTAGTATCAGTCTTGCCATAATCTTTTATTTTTCCTATTGTCACATGTGTAGTATAAGGATAATTGCCTTCTTTGGCTAAAAGCATAGCTCCTGATCCTGTAACTGTCCATTGGGCTGTAGGTGTTCTTTGACTCCCCATTTCAAGTGGAACTCTGAATTGTCTTTCTGCTGCTGAGAAATGTGAAGATGTAGCTGCTATTGCATAATCAGCAAATCCTCCATCTATAATCATCGATGAAATACTCAAAGATTCTGACATAGTAGAACAAGCACCATAAAGTCCTATAAAAGGTATATCAATGTCTCTTGCTGCAAAGTTTGATGCAGAAAGTTGATTTAGTAGATCTCCTGCTACTAAATAATTTATATCTTGTTCGTTCAAATTAGCTTTCTTTATAGTTTCTTCTATTGCTTTATACATCATGCTACTTTCAGCTTTTTCAAAGCTCTCTTTTCCATCTAAATCATCTTGCAAAATAATATCAAAGTAATCTTTTAGAGGACCTTTTCCTTCCTTTGGTCCCACCACACTTGTAGTTGCGATTATTTTAGGTTTACTTTCAAGCTTTACTGTTTGTTTTCCTACTCTCTTTGACATATTCATACCACCTTGTTATAACGTAATAAAATAATATATAATCCCTACTATAATCGAAGAACCAATTCCATATACCAAGACTGGTCCAGCTATTATAAACATCTTTGCTCCTACCCCAAAAACAAATCCTTCTTTTTTGAATTCTATTGCAGGAGATACAATAGAATTTGCGAAACCTGTTATTGGTACTACCGATCCTGCCCCTGCAAAATCTCCTATTTTATCATAGATACCTATTCCAGTTAATAATGCACCTATAAAAATCATTGTTATAGATACATAAGTTGCTGTATCTTGTTTAGAAAAACCTAAATTAATATAAAAATTATTAAATGCCTGACCTATATCACATATAAGCCCTCCAACAATAAAAGCCCGTATACAGTCTCTAACTAACTGTGATTTAGGTGCTTCTTGTTGAGATAAAGTTTGAAATTTTTTTTTAATTTGTTCTTCTTTATTATTCATATCTCTATCTCCCATCATAAAATTCATTATAAATTATCTATAATTATTATCTGCAATAATAAACTTTTTTAAACAAAAATAGGATACAAATATTTGCATCCTATTTATTCTATACACTTAATTTTTCCTTCATAGCCTTTAAAACTTTCTTTTCAATTCTAGAAACTTGAACTTGACTTATACCAAGCATTTTAGCAACTTGAACCTGTGTTATATCTTTAAAATATCTAAGTATTATTATTTGTCTCGATCTTACATCTAATTTACTTAAAGCTTCTTTTAAAGCAATCTTATTAATTATATCCTTATTTTCATCTTTATTATCACTAATTTTATCGATCAAAAAAATTGGTGAACCATCATCATGGTGAATTGTATCATATAAATATTTAGGATCATTTACAGCTTCAGTAGAAAATAATATTTCTTCAGTAGTCATTCCTGAAAACTCTGATAATTCTTCAATAGTTGGTTCTCTACTTAACTTTTTTGTTAGTTTTTCTTTATCATAATGTAACTTCCTAGCATTATATTTTATACTTCTACTAACCTTAATTAGTCCATCATCTCTTAAAAATCTCTTAATTTCTCCCATAATCATAGGAACTGCATAAGTAGAAAATTGTACATTATATTTAGCTTCAAAATTATTTACGGCTTTTACAAGTCCTATACATCCAATTTGAAAAATATCATCATATTCATAACCTCTATTCATGAATTTTTTACTTATTGCTGAAACAAGAGGTAAATTATTTTCAACAAGTTTATCTAAAGCACCTTTATCTCCTTCTTTAGCTCTTTGAATCAAACTTAAATTTTCTTCAAACTTGGTATTATTTTTTTTATATACATCTCCACTCATAATATCCACAAACCACTTCCAAGGTTCTTTCCTCCTTTCATAAAAACCTATGTATCCTAGTCCAATACTTTAAATTTTTTCCTCATTATAACCCTCGTTCCGTTATCTCCTTCAGATGTAACTTCCAATTTGTCCATAAAAGTTTCCATCACTGTGAACCCCATACCTGATCTTTCTAAATCAGGTCTTGATGTATATAAAGGCTGCATCGCTAATTCTACATTATCTATCCCAATCCCATTATCTTTTACTATTAAAGTAACTTCATTTTTACATATCTCTGCTTCAATAGTTACTAAACCTTCTTTGTTTTCATATCCATGAATAATTGAGTTAGTAACAGCTTCTGATATAGCTGTTTTTACATCAGTTATTTCTTCAATTGTAGGATCTAATTGAGAAATAAAAGCTGCTACAGCAACTCTTGCAAAACTCTCATTTTCTGATTTACTTAAAAACTCTATTTTAATTTTGTTATCATACATTCTATATTCCCCCCACTACATATTCTCTAGTGCTTGTTC
This sequence comes from Clostridium ganghwense, assembly GCF_026735165.1. GTDB lineage: Bacteria > Bacillota > Clostridia > Clostridiales > Clostridiaceae > Clostridium_H > Clostridium_H ganghwense. Next base: position 198,859 of record NZ_JAPQES010000002.1, read on the forward strand.
AATACTATCATATAAAGGAATAATCTTGAACATTCCTGATAGTTCAAATACTCTTTTAACACTACCTTTTACTTTTGTAATATATACCTTACCTTTTTTTCCCGATAATTTCTTATATCTTCCAATCACAACTCCTATACCTGAACTGTCCATAAATGTAACTCCAGAAAAATCCATAATAAGTTTATTACAGTTTTCTCTTTCTAACCTATCATCTACCTTATTTCTGACTTCCTCTGCGCTATGATGGTCTAATTCTCCTAACATATAAACTATTAGTTTATCACCTTTATTTTCAAAACTAAGATTCATTTTATCCCTCCCAAATCTATTGTAAAATTATGCAATAATATATTTATTCTATAATATTGATTATTTTCCTTCTTTTTCTAATTGTTTTAACCGTATCAATTTTATTTTTGCCTATTTTCTTTATTTTTATACATATTAAAATATAAAAATCACTTTCTTTTTTTATAAGTTGGATTTTTTATTTTAAAACACATCCTTAAGCTACTAAATGGAAGTTTTTTTTGGGGGAATGTTGTTTACATTCTTTTAAAACAGAACCTAAACAAAAATAAGTCTAAAACACATAATATATGTTTTAGACTTAACTATTTATTTACCACTTATCTTATTCTATGAATTTAATATTTTGTTTATTTAATGTATTCTTCTATTATCTTTATTTCTTCTTCATTAAATTGAAAAAAGTTATAAAGTTCTTTATCACCAAATTGCTCTTTAGTTCTCATTGTAGGTATACAAAGCTTCATTAAATTATTAGGATAATATTCATAAAGATTGTCTCCTAATTTCTTAGCAAAAGTCTGAAAATAATATTGATAAACTTTACTATTTAATAAAGATATCAAATATTTATACGTAAAAGGGACATTATTTCTTAAGACAAGGCAATATATATCTGCACTAAAATATTTGCCTTTATCTAAAATAAATCTATTATTACTTGATTTATACGGAAAAATTATTTTCTCATTCTCAAATATTTCTTGTTTTCTGCCCCATTGAAGTGCATACCATTTCCTTACACCACGTTTACATTCTCTTCTCTGTAAAAGTTTTGTTTTTTGTTTTGCAATATGTTTTATTGCGTTAGGATAGTCTTCTTCATTTTTTATAGCATCTGAATAGATTATGTAATTATCATGTTTTTTTATATTATCTTTTCTAATACAACTGCTTTTTATCCAAGGTTTAATAATATCTTTTTCTATTTTCTCTTCATTTATAGTTTTATCATCTAATACAAAAGCTTTATCACATCCTGTAATTATACCTTGAAAGCTCTCACAAATATTTGAAAGATGAGTAAAACTTTTTTTCTCTATTTTAGATATTATATTTCTTTCTTTCTCATCTCTTAATATCCAACCCTTATTATTTAATATATTTTTATTTATATTAAATTTTTTGTAGTTATTCCCTTGATTAAAAAATAAAGAATTATAAAATTTATCTTTATTTTTAGGTAAATTTTGAATAGGCTTTATTATTTCAATATTTTCTTCTACATTTTGTTCATTATTTAAAAATATTATTACTGGATCTATTCCAGCTTTTTTAAAAGGTCTTATTCCATAAAAATCTACTATCTTATATAATGAACATACTTCCTTCAGTATTTTTCTAAGTTCTTCTCCACTTGGAGCTTCAATAAAATATCTAGAAGTTATAAAGGCAAGTTTTCCTTTCTTAATTAAATTATTTAAGGCGCTTTGAAAAAAACAATAAGAAATATCTCCTTTATCCTTATAAATACTTTTATATTTTTTCTTTAGCTTGCTACTATATTCCTTATCAACGGCTTTATGTCCTATATATGGTGGATTTCCAACAATGATATTATATTTTGTTTCATTCTCATCTATAAGAAAATCTTTATTCACTAAATTATCTTTATTAAAATAATGAGCTATATTAAACAAATCAATAGATAATATTTTTAAGGCTTCACTATCCAAATCAAATCCGTATAAATTATTATCTATAATATGAGAAACTATATCTGATTTTGAAAGTTTTAAATTATTTTTAATATTTATTTGCTCTAGATTATTCTCATATAACTCTCTTAAATATATGAAACATGGTATTAATATATTTCCACATCCACAAGAAGGATCTAAAATCTTTATATATGGATTTTCTACTATGTCTTCAGAATATATTGTATCTTTTACTATGTAACTAGCTATTTCATAGGGAGTATATACTATTCCTGACTCTTTTCCTTTTTCCTTATTAATAAACTTAGTATACAAATCCGAAAATCTTTCTTCATCCATATTAAATATTTTCTTATATTTGTCCAAAGCCATTATTTTAAAAGTATCGTCAATTGGTGCATTTATTATATTATAAAGTTCATCGATTTTATCTAAAAAATAGTTAAACATTCTCTTCATCTCTCCAAAGTTAGTATAATGGCATAAACCAAAGTATATCATAGTTCAGCATAACTAACAACCTTAATTACCACTTAACTAATTTTAGAATTAACTATTTTCATTATTTCATCTTTCTTAGATAATGCTTCTTTCATTATTTTTCCACATTCATCCTCTATTTTGTTTTTATAATTCTCATCTTTAATTCCACTTAAATTTATATTTACATTTAATATGGCACTTTCTACTGCACTCTGTAACAAAATTGCCGCTACCCCAGCATCTGAAATAACATTTTTATTTCCATACTTGCTAGCAATCAATACATGTTCATACACTTCCATACATCTTTCAGCTAAATTTAACGGAACTTGTAAAGCAGTTTTATATCCTATATTTATCCTTTCTATTCTTTTCATTTTTTCTTTTTCTGTATTCTTTGGTAATTTAAAAGCTGACATAAGACTTAAAAAGGCTTCTCCATCTTCATCCATAAAGTTTAATAATTCATTATTATATTCTTCTATTTTAGTTAAAGACTCATTAACCAAAGCTCTCTCATCTTCAGTATACTCGTCATATATTTTTTTTCCTATTGTTAAGTTAAAAACCATAGCAGTTAATGCTGAAGATAGTGCCCCTGCTAAAGCCGCCGCACTTCCTCCCCCTGGTATAGGTTCTTTTGAAGATAATCTTTCTATATAATCTTTTATCATAAAATTCTTTTGTATCATATTTTTCTCCTTCCTTTCTATCTCAAAAATATATTTAACGTGGTAATTTATATTATCATATTTCTGCTAATATAAATAGCCATACAAAGATATTCTTGTATGGCTTTAAAATTTAATTAATGGTGTATTATAATTTTAGTATCTTGATCTGCAAAAACTCTATTCCACTCATTCAAGAAAACATATTCTCTAACATCTTTTGGCGGATTTTTAGGTTTTTCTGCAGCTATTTCTCCAACTGGTGTTAATGCTACTACTCTAAAATGATCTGGTATAGAAAGGATGTCTTTTATTTTTCTCTCATCAAAAGAAGCTATCCAGCAAGTTCCATACCCTTCTTGAGTAGCTGCAAGCACAAAATGTTCCATTGCTATAGCACTATCTACTAAGTAATATTCTTTTCCCTCCATAGCACCAGATGCATCTGGTTCAGCAACTACAACAGCAGTCATAGGCGCATCCATAACTGATTGTGTTGCTTCATTTGTATTATTCATTATGGCATTTGCTATACTTTGTTTTTTGTTATCATCATCTACTAAGATAAATTTATAGCAAGTTTGGTTTTTCCATGATGGAGACATCATAGCAGCATTTATCATTCTGTTTATTTTATCTTTATCTAATGTGTTAGTCTTAAATTTTTTTATGCTTTTCCTATTTTCAACTACATCGTAGAATTGCATGATATCACACTCCTTCTACAATAGTATGGCTATATACATTAGCTTTTATTCTTACCTAGTCTTTTCTTTACTAGCTCCAGCATATACATGTACTCTTCCACTTTTAAAATATGAATACATATAAAATAAACAAATACTCCAATAATAAAACATAGAATAATTGATATTATATCACCTTTAAAATTTACACCTATTTGGGTAAAACATACATTTCTTATATTGATTATAATAAATCCCATTATCAAAGATGAACTAGTTATTTTTACAAATACCTTTAAAAGATATCTTATATTTATTCCATTAAGTTTATTATTTAAAATAATAATTAAAATCAAAGTAGTTGCCACAGCTGAAATAGCAGAAGCTAAAGTTAATCCTGATACTTGCATACTGTTTACAAGTATTAAGCTTAAAATTATATTTATGCAAATTCCTATAAAACTATTTATCATAGGAATTTTCGTATCCTGCAGTGAATAAAAGGCTTTATACAGTATATCTCTAACTCCATAAGCTACCATAGCTGGAGTATAAAACATTAATGCATTTGCTGTTAATTTTACCGCTTTTTCATCAAAAGCTCCTCTACCAAAAATAAGACTTACAATAGGCTCTCTTAAAATTAGAACGCCTATGCTCGCTGGCACCATTATTAAAAGTATTACATTTACTCCTCTAAGAAGTGCATTTTTATACTCTTTATTATTTCTCTGAGTAGCAAAGATAGAAAGTGTTGGATAGATTACCATAGATATAGCTACTGCAAATACTTCATATATAAGCATATTCAATTTATTTGAAAAGTCTAAAGCCGAAACAGCCCCTTCATAAGCTGTAGTTGCAAAATATCTACTTATAAATAGATTTATTTGAATTATAGAAGTACTTATTATAACTGGAAGCATCAATTTTACTAGTCGAATTAAATTTTTATCTTTAAAATTTATAACAAAAACATATTTATATCCTAACGCTTTAAATCTCGGAACATTTATTAAAAATTGGGCTGCAAACCCCATAACTGTAGCTATTGCAAAACCATTCATACCAAATTTGTTACTTAAGAAAATTAAATATATAACAAATATTATATTGGAAACAAAAGCCATAGCTGCCGGAGCATAAAACTCCTTATGTGCTTGCAAAACACCTGTTACTATGCTTTGTATAAATACAAAAAATAATGATGTAAACATTATTCTTAAAATATATACTGAACTATTATATACCTCCAAATTTTCTCTAAACCCAGGAGCAAATATGTATATTATGTAAGGTGCAATTATTATTCCAATAATTACAAATACTATAGTAGATATACCTACTGTATTCAAAATATTGCTTACAAAAATATTTTTTTCCTCTTGGCTTTTATTCTCTATGTTTTCAGTATGCATTGGTATAAGAGTTGTAGTAAGTCCATATCCTATAGTTGTAAGCAGCATTACAGTACCTAAAGAAAACATATATATATCTGTAACATAAGTAGCTCCAAATTTTGAAGCAATCAGTGCATCTCTAATAAATGCCATAATTTTGCCTAATACAATTAATATAATTATGATGAAAGAACTTTTTATAATCTTTTTATCCTGCATATATTACACTCCATTTTTAAACTTATTTGTTTTAATTACTTTTTTGTAAAAAGAATAGTATGTATTGCAAAATTTTTCCATATCGTAGTTATCTATGACTTCTTTATAAAGTTCCTTTCCCATTATATTAAGAACATCTTTTTTCAAATAAGCTTCTTTCATTTTTTTATAGATTTCTTCTTCAGAATTATCGTTAATTACAAATACCGTTTTATCATTAAAATTCTTTTCAATATCTCCAACCTTTGAGGAAATAGCTGGTACATTTGCTATGCCACTTTCAAGAATAACTATTGGTGGAGAACCTCCTTCATTAAAAGAGGTTAATATACTAATCTCACTAGCATTCATAATATTTATAGGATTTTCTACAAATCCAGTAAAAATTATATCTTTTTCCATTTTTAATTCTAATACTTTTTTCTGAAGCTTATCTTGAAGCTCTCCATCTCCTACTAAGACTAACTTTATATCCTCAAATTCATCTCTGAGTTTATAAAATGCATTAATTAGTCCATTATGATTTTTTATGGGGTGCATTCTTGCTACATTTACAAAAACAAAATAATTTTGCAGTATACCATACTCTTTTCTTATTTCTTCTTTAGTTTTTGTTATATTAATATTATCTAAATCTATTCCATTGTTTACAACACATTTCTCTCCCCTAAAATTATTTTCTTCTAAAACATCTTTAATATAATTTGATATGCACATATAATTATTAAAGGATTTAAGACCGTATTTACTAAGAGGGGTAAATAAAAAATGTTTAATTTTATTATTTAAAAAATCATATCTATAATCACTATGTACACTAGCCAAAGTAGAAGCTTTTATTTTATTTTTTAAAACCCTATGTATAAGAAAGGCTTTTGCTCCATGAAAATTCACAATATCTATTTTATTTTTATTAATATAATCTATAATCTCTTTATTGTTAATTTTATTTTTAAACATTACAGTATTAATTTCTTGTTTCTTAGCTTTTTCGTATAAATATCCTTCTCCAATACAGCCAAGAATGTTATTAAATTTCTTTGAATATTTACATATATTTAAAACATGGGCTCCTCCCCCTCCATTATCACTCCCAGTTATAATATGTAAAACTCTCATTCTCTTGTCCCCCATTCTTTTTCTTTTGAATTAAATGCAAAAAAGAAGAGCTTATGCCGCTCATCTTTTCATTTACTTATTCTCCATTTTATCAGTATTGAATATTACTCTCCATAAAAACTTAGGTATACAAATTAAACGCTTAATTCTCCATGGTTCTTTAATTACCCTATACAACCATTCAATCCCTAATTTTATCATCCATTTTGGAGCTCTATTCACTTTTCCTGCAAAAACATCGAAGCTTCCTCCGACTCCCATAAAAATTTTACATGGAAGTGAATTCATATATTTTGCTATAAAAGTTTCTTGTCTTGGACATCCCATAGCTACAAATAAAGCATAGGTCTCTTTATGCTTTATATCCTCCACAATCTCTTCACAATTTTCTAAATCAAAATACCCATTATGGGCACCTACAATCTTTATATTAGGGAATTTAACTAATAAATTAATAATACATTCCTTTAGTATTTCCTCTTGAGCACCTAATAAGTATATACTTTTATTTTCTTTTTCGCATTTTTTAACAATCTCTTCCATAAGCTCTATTCCTGCTATTTTCTCTTTCATAGGATTTTTAACTATTTTTGATGCCATTACAGTACCAACACCATCAGGAATTATTACAGAGGTCTTATCTGTATATACTTGGTGTAAAAACTCATTTTCCATTCCACTATACAAAATTTCTGGATTTCCCGAAATAATGTTTACTTTATCAAAATCCTCTATATATTGTATTAACTGTTTTTTAGTTCCACTAAATACTTTATAATCTAAAATTTTTGTAAACATATATCCCCCTAATCCTAATTAGAATGCTCCTTCTTTTTTAAACACACTAAATACTGTTTGAAATAAAATTTTTATATCTAGTAATACGGAAAAATTTTTAATATATGTTAAATCATAATAAACTGTCCTACCTAATTCAATTTCTCCTCGTCCACTAATTTGAGCAATACCTGTTATACCTGGTAAAACCAATAATCTTTCTCTATATTTTTCAGGATATACATTAACTACATCTGGTATTTCAGGTCTTGGTCCAACTAAACTCATATTTCCCATAAGAACATTGAATAATTGTGGTATTTCATCAAGACTAGTCCTTCTTAAAAAAGCACCAATTTTAGTTATTCTATTGTCACTTTTACTTTGGAATACAAAGTTTTCAATATTTTGAGTATCTATAGCTAGTTCTTGTCTACTTTCAGCATCAACCACCATAGTTCTAAATTTATAAATCTTGAATGGTTTATTATCTTTTCCTACTCTTGTTTGTGTAAATATTGCTGGTCCTTTAGAATCAGTTTTAATTAAAATTATTATAATTAAATATACAGGTGTTAAAATAATTATACCAATCAAGGACAGCAAAATGTCTAAAATTCTTTTCATTATAAATTGAATTTTTTTGTCTTTAATATCTGTTTTTACATTTATTTGTATATCATTTACGTCCATATTACCTCCTACTACATCCACCCTGAATTACTTAATGCTTTGTTTATATAAAATCTCTGCTATTATTATAAAGCATAGATTGAGATATTGCTACTAAAATCCAAAAATACATACTTATTTTGGGTACAAAAAATAAATTATCAGAAATATTCATAATATAAAAAACTATTATTGATATTAAAAGCCCTTTATAAAAAGCCTTGTAAAATCCATTTTTTGTAATATTTATAAAAGTCTTTATCTTTACCAATACAGATACCAAAATTCCTACAAATGAAACACTACCTGCAATTCCAAGTTCACTTTGAATTTTAAGATATGAATTATGTACTGGAAAATTTACATGATGATTATAATCAAGTTCAGGATGTTTTTTTACATATGCTCCATACAAACTATAATAATTTCCATTTCCAACACCTACTATAGGATGGTCCTTTATCATTTCCAAAGCTATTTTCCACAAATTAACTCTAGGATCTTTAAATACCAACTTAAAATCTCCAATTCTATTTCTTACTGATGGTATCATTAAAGCTGATGCTCCTCCAAGTAGAAATAAAAATATGGCTTTCCAATTATATATAATAATAAAAATAAACGCTCCTATTAAAAATCCACCCCATGTATTTCGTGAGCCACTTAATACTATATTGATAAATACTACCATAGATATTATCCCATATAACATCTTCTTACTTTTATTTTTCTCATATAAAGTTATCATTATTAATGGAAATATTGCTAAAATTAAAAATGCACCTAAACTATTTGGATTTTCTAGTGTAGATGGTATTCTAACCTTAAAAGCATATCCCTTGTCATATATAAACTCCTTACTCAAGCCTATCTTTGTAAAATACTGTATTATCCCAAAACTACTTATAGCTGCTACAACTAAAAGATAAGTCTTTATTATATTATCCAAAATATATTTTTCAGTTATTTCATACTTAATTATAAAATAAATTATAATATAAGTTACAAATCTCAAACTTTCTTTTAATGCCATAGTTTTATAAGATGCATAACTAACAGATATACACATTACAATAAATAATAGAACCATGAATATACTCAGATAATCTGTAAAGAAATCTTGTATTCCCTTTATAAATCTTTCTCTGCTCTCACTGTATATTAATATAGTAAACAAATACACTAATCCGATTAAAAATAATATAATATCTCCTAAAGGTATTCCTTTAAATTTACTAGGAAGTATTGGCATAAGTATTATATACAAATATATTAGACAGCTTAGCATACTTTTTTTCTTAATCATTTTATCACCTTCTTATAGTACTAATAATCTATAAATATTATAATACACTATTTTTTCTATTTGTCATAAAATTAGCACGCAATTTTAGCGTGCTAATTTTATATATTAATTTTATTTTCTATATTTCTCAACTATTCTCTTAACAGCATAAATTACATCTTCTGTATCTTGCTTTGTCATCACTGGATATAATGGTAAGGACAGCATTCTGCTAAATATTTTTTCACAAACAGGGAAATTTCCTTCTTTATGTCCAAATGTTCTTTTATAATAAGGATGTAAATGTACTGGTATAAAATGTACGCTTGTTCCTATATTTTCTTCTGCTAATTCTTCAATAAACTTATCTCTGTTTATAGTTAACAATTCATCATTAACTTGAATTACATATAAGTGCCATGCATGAGTTGTTGTATAATCTAAAGTTTTAGGTGTGATTATTTCTGGCATATCAGCAAATGCTTCATTATAGCTCTTTGCTATATCTGTTCTTATTTCCTGCATTCTATCTAATTTCTTTAGCTGATGAAGGCCAAGAGCTGCTTGCATATCTGTCATATTATATTTATATCCAGGATATTCTATATCATATCTCCAAGAACCACCCTTACCATATCTATTCCAAGCTGCTTTGCTCATTCCATGCAGACTCATAACTCTTACTTTTTCTGCAATTTCATCACTATTTGTTGTAAGCATTCCGCCTTCACCAGTAGCAAGATTTTTAGTAGCATAAAAACTAAAAGAAGCTGTATCTCCTATACCACCTATCATTTTACCTTTATATTGAGTATAAACAGCATGAGCAGCATCTTCTGAAACAAAAAGATTATACTTTTTAGCTATCTCCATTATTTTATCCATATCACATGCCTGTCCACTGTAATGTACAGGTACTATAGCTTTAGTTTTTGAAGTAATTTTTTCTTCAATCTTGTTTACATCAATACAATATGTATCTGGGTCTATATCTACAAATACCGGAGTTGCTCCTACATGTGTTATTGTATTAGCACTTGCTGCAAAAGTCATAGGAGTTGTTATTACTTCATCTCCTTCACCAATTCCTGCTGCAACCAAGGCTAAATGAAGAGCACTTGTAGCAGAGTTTGTTGCTATAGCATGTTTTGCGCCAACAAATTCTGCAAATTTCTTTTCAAATTCTATAGTCTTAGGTCCTTTAGAAATCCATCCTGATTTTAATGTATCTACCATTTCATTTATTTCATCTTCTTCAATTAAAGGTAATGCATAAGGTAGAAATTCTTTTCTTGCTTCTGTTTTTGACATTTTTATTCCTCCCAATTTATCTAGACATTTTAGTATTTTTTTCTACTAATTTGTTTGATCTTAAAACATAAAATGCCATTAATCCATTTATAAATCCTAATCCATAGCTAATATGTAATATAGGGAAAATAAATGGTATATATTTTATAAGGTTAAATTTATTTTTAACTAATTTAACTGAAGCCGCAATATCTAGGGCTAAATACATAATAAACTGAATCAACCACAAAATCAATATAGGTTTAAAAAATAACCCCAATCCTATTCCCAAAGTATTGGTAAGAACAAATGCCATTGGTACTAAATGTCTTATAGATGCTGTTTTACCATGTTTTTGCATAACTCTAACTTTCCAAAAACCATATTGGTAATACTGTCTCCATAATTTGCTTAGTGAACCTCTTCCATAATATTTAGATCTTACTTCTGGAGATAATAAAATTTTATACCCTGCTTTCACAACTCTATAGTTTAACTCATCATCTTGATTTCTCACTAATTCTTCATCAAAAAATCCTATTTCCTCTAAAACTTTTTTTTCATATGCTCCAAATGCTACTGTATCAACATATGTCTCCTTCTGAGCATATCTAAATAATGCATTTCCTACACCAAATGGTGAACTCATTGCAAGTGAAATAGCTTCTCCTACCTCATTATTGCTAATAGTTTCAATAGGACCTCCTGCACATCCCACACCTTCTTTTTGAAGTAATTTAACATTATTCTTAATGAAGTCTTTATCTGCATAAGAATGTGCACCAAAAATAATAATTATATCTTTATTACTCTTTTTTATACCTAAATTCATTCCCTTAGGTGCTGATAATCCTTTATTATCAACAATATGTATATTATCATATTTCTTTTTGTATTCTTTTATTATTCCCCTTGTTCCATCATCAGACATTCCATCGCACACCAAGACTTCAAATAAATCTTTAGGATATGTTTGATTTATGAAAGATTCTAAACATTGTCCTATATAATCTTTTTCATTTCTACATGGAATAACTATGGATACTGTTTTTTTATGCTTAACTTCTTCCACTATATCACTCCTCAACTCTATATGCTGTATATCTGTTCATATTCTTTTTCTACCACAGCCATATTATCTTCCCAAATAGCTTTTTTTAATATTATATCTCTATTAAGTCCTTCAGCATTATCTTTTAAATTATTATCTTCAATGCATAATTTAATAGCTGTATATAACTCTTCTTCTTTTAATTCTTTAAGAATTATACCATTTACCTTCTCCTCTATCCACTGCTTATTAGCCGGCAAATCAGAAACTATTGGTAAAACTCCACAAGCCATAGCCTCTAATAAAGTTACTGATGTAGAATCAGAATCTAATATTGATACAAATACCTGAGATGTAATTAGTAAATTCAATAGTTCTTCTCTTGAAATAAATCCTCTTATTTCAACCCTATCTTGTATTTGTAATTCATTTATTAGATTCTTTATATTATCCATTTCAGGACCATCATTAGTAATAATAAGCTTAATATTCTTATCTTTAATATTCTTTAATATTTTAGAAAAAGCTTTAACGATTATATCTATATTAGAATTTTTATTTACAGTTCTTAAGCTTAGTATTTTTATTTCTTTATTTTCATCTTTTCTCTCTAATGAACAAAGACCTTTTTCTACCCCCATAGGAACAGTAATAGTTCTAACCTTTGTCAATTTTCTTGTTTCTTCTGACATAAAGTCTGAATCAGATGTAATAAGTTTTGCCCTATCTAATGCAAATTTAGTTATTAACTTATAAACGATATTCCTTTTAGGAGCTACAAGTATATCACTTCCCCAAGCAGAAATCACAAGATTTTTAAAGCCTGTTAATGCTGCTATAAATCCATAACTTGTAACATAATGAGCATTAACTACATCAGGATTTATTTTTTTTATAATTTTTTTTACTTCTCCTGCCTTCAATATATATCTCCAGTTTCCTCCATCTTGGTTTATATCAAATTCACCGATTTTATGCACTTCTATATTCTCAAGTTTTACGTCTGAAAAAGTTATCAAATGAACCTGGTGTCCTTTTTCCTGAAAGTAATATAACCATCTTTTTATATGAATGCTACTTCCATCTCCTAGAAAACAAATTCTCATTTTTTATCTACCTCAATCTAGAATTTTTACTATCTTATTTCTGACATGGCTTCTGTCAACTGCTTTGTTAAATTCTCTCTACTATATTTATAAATTTCTTCCCAGTCAGGATTTATAGAGCAATTACTGCTAACAAATGAACAATAGGCATTATATATACTCTCTTCAATTTCATCTTGCTTTGAAGGATATGCTATAAACCCAGTATTAGTTTTTAATATCAATTCTCTTGCTACTCCATCTGGTACTAAAGCAATAATTGGTTTTCCTGCTCTTATGTACTCAAATATTTTCCCAGTATATATTCCTTCAGTCCCTCTTCCTTCATGAATTAGAAGCAGCAAAGCATTTGCTCTACATATTGCTTTTAAGCTTTCCTCATGTGGTACATAATTTTTATGTTCTATCATATTAGGATACTTTGATTTATAAAAATCCACTACTTTTTTATGTTCACTTCCTATTTCACCCAAAAACTTTATTTTAATATTATCCTTAGGTATTTTATTTGAGTCTATTAAATTTTGCACTGCAGCAAATATTTTTTTAGGAGATCTCTTTTCTCCATACAACGCTCCATTATGTAAAATAGTAAACTTATCGTTCTCTTCTGAAGCATTAAGTGAAAGATCACAAAAATCTTTTTCATCATATCCATTTGTTATTACATGAAACTTACTTTTTTCTTCATTTTTATATCTTTCTAAAAATTCATTGATTATCGGTTGACTTACACTTATAATCTTATCTGCATTTTTTATAATCCTACTTTCTAATCCTTCATGCCTCTTTCTAGTTAAATAGCCATAATCAACAAAAGCATTTGCTACCCAAGGATCTCTAAAATCAGCTATCCATTTAATTGAAAACTCTTTACGCAATTCATATCCTATCATATGTGCTGTATAAGGCGAAGAAGTTGTATAAATAATATCTATATCTTTCTCTTTAATTATCTTTCTTGCTTCATCTACAGCATATTTTAGCCATCCTTTTTTGTCATCAGGTACATAAATAAAATTATACGTATTCAAAAAATACTTTTTAGCTAAATTCTTCAAATTCTTTTTAATCTTATAGTTAAATGAATTGGTTTCTACAACTATATTTGAACAGCTTTCTTCATTACTTACTGCTTTACTACTTCTTTTATTTCTTAAAGCTAATAAGTTACTTAATAAATTAGTTTCTTTTATATCCGTTCTGTATACATTAATCTGAGGGTCAATCTCTTTATTTAAAGACTTATCTGTAAGTCCATTTGCTTCTTCCTTTACAGTTAATACATTTACATTATAACCAAATTTCTTTAAGTAACTTGCAAATTTAGTTGTTCGCTGTACACCAGCTCCCCCTTTGGGAGGATAGTAATATGCAACCATCAATATATTTTTCATATTATTCCCTCACAAATTCTGTAGTAGTTTTCATCAAAATAGTATAAATTATAATAAATACAAAAGCAGGTACAATACTTACTGGATATGTAGACGTAATAAACGCTTGACCAGTTATATTTCCATATGCAAATAAAGCAATTATCCCTATCAGCCCTGGATATAAAATATTTTTATACTTCTTCTTTTTCCACCCAAACACAAGACTTTTGAAAAAAACAGTAATGCACCCTAAAAATAATACTAATGTAAATATCAATCCAACTTCCGTTGCTACATTTAAAATTATATTATGTGCATCTATATACATTCTCGAAGGTTTTCCTCCATATTGTAAATAATAGTTTTTAAACTGTCCTGGTCCAACTCCAAGATAAGGCTTATCATTTATCATCCCTAAAGCAACAGTCCATATAGGTCTTCTGCTTTTAGTCTGCTCCATTAACTTTTTGAAAATACCTTCTCCTTGTACTACACCTTCAATTCCTTCTGTTTCTATCTCCTGTCTTATTTCATTAAATTCCCATCTGTGAGTAACATTATACCCAAGGCCACTAAAAATAACAGCTCCAACCAATAGATATTTAATGAAATTCTTTTTATCTAAGATCATTGTGAAAACAAAACATATGAATACAGCTAGTAATATTCCTCTTGACATTTGAGTTGATAAATTAATAGTTTGTATTAATAGCAACAATATAAATATTTTATTGTATTTTTTACACATATTTTTGTTAATAGAAAATAACAATATAAAAGGCAATACCATAATAGTATACCCAAGCATAAAGTTACTTCCAAGAACTCCATACAAATGCTGATTCTTTCCTAAAAAAACTATACTATATAATGCTACAACTATGTCTGGAATAGACGATAAAGTAACACCTATACATAAATAAGCTATAACTGTTTTTATAAAATCCTCATCCATATTTTTATAACTTAAAATAGATAAACTTACAATAATCATTGAGAGTAAGGATATCCCTATTAAATTAAATGATTCTAATTTATTGATACTTAAAAGTGAAGATATAAGTGCTAGTATTATAAGTATTAAATAAACTAATACAACTTTTTTATACCTTCCATTTTTTATTGATATTCTTGAAAAATCTAGTTCATTTTCCTTTAAAGCTCTAAAAGCATTTATTATAAATATAAAAAAATATAGCCAGTACACCCCAGTACCTATCCAAGTCATATTTAATCTAAAAAACAAATAAAGAATTAAAGGAATCATAGGTATTGTTAATATATACATTTTTACTGTTGTTTTAAAATCTTTAAAACTTAAAACTATACTGCATATCATAAAAAGTGTAACAAATATGGTACTTGCAAACATAAAAACATTGGATCTACCTATTTTTATGAAAATAGCTATTTCCGATAAAAGATATATACTTAATATTACATACATATATTTTTTTAAATAACTTAAATATTCTTTACACTCACTTGCAAAATTCATACTTTACCTCCAAGGTCCATTTCATTTTATTCTTTAGTTAAATTAATCATAGTCGTAGTAATTCTTTTTGTAACTTTTCCATCAGATTTATAAAAGTTATTATGTATATATTCATTAAATTTTTTACTAAACTCATATTTATGTATGTTATCTAAACATTGCTGCAGCTCATTCTTTTCTCTTACTCCCATAGATAATCCATCTTTTATAAATCCTCCTGCATCATTATATTTAGGAAGTACTATACATATAGATGGTTTATTTAAAAGAGCTCCCTCCACAACAACTGTAGAATGTACACTTACAACAACATCACACCAAGCTAAAAGTTCATATAAATCTCCATCTTTTATTATTTTTACATTTTTTATTCCTTTTTCTTCTATCATACTCTTATAGATATCATAATACTGATCCGCTGGATGTAATTTTACTACTATTTCATATTCTTTCTCCATCAAATTTAAAGCATCAAATAATATATCTGTGGCTGGTACTAATAAATCTTTAAAATACTGTGTAGCATACAATATTTTAACTTTATCATTAGTATTACTTTGCTTTTCTAAGTAATTTACTAATAAATCCGTTCTAACTTGCCCCACCACTTCTATCTTATTATTTCTGTATATATTAGACCCATTTTTTAGCATAGTTTTATATTTTTCTCCCCAAACAAAAGTACATTTAGGAATTATTCCACTATATTTAGAATTAATCATGTACGCTGGAGACACCTCATTAATTATACCATGCTGAACTGCATATGTTTCGATGTTTTCTCTATTTCCCGCCGTAATAAAACATCTTGGTCTATCTCCTTCATCTGTAACAATACATTTTTTTATATTATACTTTTTTATAACTTTTTCAGCACATAGAATTTCTATTAAATCTGACATATATCTATTTTCTAAGTTATTCAACACATATTTTAGTATAATATTTTTCAAGTTATATCCTTTATAAGTAAAATCCAAACTATTTATCTTTTCTAACTTATTCTTTATTAAGTTGTCCTTAACTAGTTTTCTTCCTTTAAGCTTTTTATACAACATAAAAAATTCAAAAGGTATGTACTCTTTTTTGTAAGATAAACTTTTATCTAGCATATTAAAATTAAATACACATTGTAGATTTAAGACATTAACTTTATTTTTTAAATCTTCTACAACAGACCCTATTTGAGTATCAATAAACTCATTTTTAGTATCCTTTTTTAGAAGGTTTATATTCATAACATTAGAAATAACAAGCACATTATCTCTTTTATTTAAATTTGATTTAAATTTAATATAATTTTTTATGCCTCTTAATGTTCTTAAAAATAATTTGTATTTTTTGTCTCTTAGTGATTGAGTATTTGAAGGGATATTGTTGTTTGAAATTTCATCACATTTAAGATTAAAAATTTCTCTACTTATATCTAAAAATACCTCATCATCACTTTCTATTAATATCTCTTCATCTATATTTTCCACAATATTTTTTATCAATAAAAAACATAGAAAAACATGTTTTAAGTTTAAATAAATAGTAGGTTTTTCGAAATAATATAATGGTATAGTCTCATATAAATATAAGTCTTCTAAATTTAATCCTTCTATTTGCAAATTTTCAATTTCATTAAGATATTTAAAAGTTTCCTTATCTATATCCATCTTCTCAATATATTTATATATTTCATCTTTTTTCTCTTTATAAATTATAAATTTTTCATCCCTAGTATATATAAGCTTAGCCATGTTTTTCTCCTAAATTAAATTTTTTTAAGTTTTTCCTTAATTATATTTTTAGAACTATAACCTAGAATAGCTATAACAAAAATTACAAAAATATATCTTATCATCCAATTATCTTTTAATAAATAAAATATATAGCCCACTCCACTAACAAAAACTATACTATAAATAAAATACTTAATTTCAAAAATTTTTTCCTCTGAAATAATTTTAGCCATAATGTAATGGTATATAAATAGCAAAACATATGAAACTAAAGTAGTCCATGCTCCTGCTTCATATCCATACCTAGGAATAAATAGATAGTTTAAAAATATATTAGTAAATCCTGCTCCAAATGTTCCTATAGATATCAAGTATGTCTTTTTAGCATAAAACTCTAAGTTAGATGGTAAGCTATATAAAAATATAAAGAAATATGAAATCATTACAATTGGAACTATCTTTAGTCCATCCCAATAAGCTTTTGGTGACATAATCTTTACTATTTCCGGAGAAATAAAAATCAAAATAAATGTTATCATTGAAAAAATAGCTATGTAATATTTATATTTTTTCTTTATGTCATCATAATTCTTTTTCTTCATATTTTCAAAAAAGTAAGGAACCCAAGCTTTATTTAAAGCAGCCCAAACTACACTTAAAATAAGCCCCATATTATATGCAAAACTGTATATTCCAGTTGCACTATCTCCAATATATTTTTTTATCATTATTCTGTCAAACTGAGCTAAAATAATTCCTGATAAGCTATGAGGAATTAAAGGAATTGATATTGCTAATGCATATTTCCAATAATCATTGCTAATAGATATTTTTCCTTTTTTCATTATTGAAAAATATAGTACTATAGCATATATTCCTGTAACTAATACTCCACCACCTATTCTTCCCATATACTTATTTACACTCAAATAAGAGATAAATGTAATTGACAACATTACATTTAATAAGGTGCTTGTAATAGCTATAAACAGATACTTTTTATAATTATATTGAATTGTTAATTTAGTGTTACAAAAATCAATTACAAATGCACAAAAGCTTTGAATAATTAAAAGCTTAATTACCGTTGACTCTAGTCCTGTAATATCCGAGAGGGTGCTTTGAAATGCTAAGCTTAATACTACAAACACTCCAAAACAAATAGTAGAAAGTAATAGTATAGATGATAAAAAATCATTATACTGTTCTTCAAAATCATATTTTGCTCTTGAAACACTTGATACAAGTCCTAGACTGATAATTGATGTAAATATAGCAAGCCATGTTGAATATACTCCAAGTACGCCATACTCTGATGTACTAAGCATTCTAGTAAAAATAGGTGTAGTAAGGAATGAAATCCCTTGCAAAAACAAATTCCCTATTGTATACCATATACCACCTTTTATTAGATTGCTTTTATAAAGCTTTTGTGTAAGTACCTTTATCATATCCTTACCTCTACATTCTATTTACTGTATTTCTTTATAACATTACATACTGTTTCTATTTGTTCTTTTGTTAAAGAAACTGAACTCGGAAGATTAATTCCTCTGCTGCATAATTCTTTAGTTACACTCATATTTCCATGCTTACATTCTTTATATGGTGGCATTTCATGTACTGCCATAAAGAAAGGTCTTGTTTGAATTCCTTCCTCTTCAAGTTTTGCCATAAGCTCATCTCTACTTAATCTATAATCGTCTTCAACTAAAATAGAATATAACCAATAACAATTCTCAGCCCACTCTCTTTCTCCTGAAAGTGTTATTCCCTTTATATCTTTTAATAATTCATTGTAATATGCAGCATTTTTTCTTTTAGCTTTTATATATTCTACTATATTTTCAAGCTGCGCAACTCCAAAAGCTGCTAAAAGATTAGGCATTCTAAAGTTATATCCCATTTCTTCATGGTAACAACCCTTGTTATCTAAAATTGTTTTAGTTTGATTAGATAAATACTTTGCTCTATTTCCTAATTCTAAATCATTAGTTACAAGCATTCCACCTGCTCCTGTAGTAATTAACTTGTTTCCGTTAAAGCTATAAGCACCTATATGTCCTATTGTTCCGGTCATTCTCCCTTTATATGTAGAACCTAAAGATTCTGTTGCGTCTTCTATAACATATAAGTTATATTTTGCAGCAATTTCCATCACTTTATCCATATCAACAGGATGTCCATAAATATGTACTGGCATAATAACCTTAGTTTTTGGAGTAATAAGTTCTTCTATTTTTTCTGCATCCATTACAAAAGTATCTCTGCAACAATCACAGAAAACAGGAGTTGCTCCTACATATTTTATAGTATTAATAGGTGAAATAAAAGTCATAGAAGGAACAATAACTTCATCTTCTTCTCCAATACCTAAAGTTACAAGTGCAAGCTGAAGAGCAGCTGTTCCATTCATTGTTACAACAGCTTTTTGACCATTAACATATTCTGCAAATTTTTCTTCAAATAAATCTACATAACTTCCAACAGAAGAAACCCAACTTGTATCTATACAATCCTTAACATATTTCCATTCATTCCCTCTAATTTCAGGTATACATAAAGGTATCATTTTATACACTCCCATCATAAAAATTATTTTACAATTTTTGCAGATACTAAGAATTAGGTACTAGGTACTAGGAAAAACCTCTTTATTTTCCAGCACCTAGTACCTAGCACTTAGTACTTAGCACCTATAAAGAAATTGATTATAATGCAATCTCTTTATTACACATTGTATATATCAGTCTTAAAGTATTGAATATTATTTTTAATCCATTCTATTGTTTCTTTTAGTCCTTCATCAAGAGTATATTTTGGAGCCCAATCACTCAATTGTTTAATTTTTCTATTATCAGCCCACAATCTATTAACTTCACTCTTTTCTGGTCTTATTCTTTCTTCATCGCATAGTATCTTAACATCTTTATTGGTTAATTCTATTATCTTTTTAACCAAATCTCCAATGCTTATTTCATGATTTGTGCCTGCATTTATTACTTCTCCAATAGTTTTATCACTTTCAGCAACTTTTATAAATGCTTCTGCCGTATCTTTTACATAGTTAAAATCTCTTGTTGGAGTTAAACTTCCTAATTTTATTTCTTTTTTACCAGCAAGTATTTGTGAAATTATTGTTGGAATTACGGCTCTTGCTGATTGTCTTGGCCCATATGTATTAAATGGTCTTAATGTAGCAATTGGTAAATTAAAAGATCTATAGAAACTTTCTGCCATCTTGTCAGCACCTATTTTTGAAGCTGAATAAGGTGATTGTCCCTGCATAGGATGTTTCTCATCAATTGGAACATATAGTGCTGTACCATAAGTTTCACTTGTTGAAGTATGTATAATCTTCTCTATATTTTCTTCGTCTCTACATGCTTCTAAAACATTTGTAGTTCCTTCTACATTTGTTCTTACATAAGCCATTGGTGATAAATATGAATATGGTATAGCAATAAGTGCAGCAAGGTGCATTATAACTTCTTGACCCTTTACCATTCTCTTTACATTATCATACTCTCTAATATCTCCTGTAATAACATTTAAGCTGTCTTTAATATTTTTATCAAAAGTATCTATCCATCCCCAGTTGTTAAAAGAATTATATTGTACAAGAGCAGTAACATCAGCACCTAACTCTACTAGTCTTTCTGTTAAATGACTTCCTATAAATCCTTCCGAACCTGTTACTAAAACTTTTTTACCTTTCCAATTCATAAGTATTTATTCCTCCATATCAATTGATTATTATGCTATCTCTTATTTGATTCCAATTTCTTACAAAATAATTTTTTCTAGAAAAATTTTTTAACATCTTCGTTAGCCTTTTTAAAATCCTCCATCTGTCCTATATCAGACCAATATTCAGTTATCTGATATACACCTGATCTACCATTATCACTTATAACATCTTCTATCAAATCAGTCATATTATAATTTTTATCTTTAGGAATATATTGTACTACTTTTTCACTTAATACATATACCCCACTATTTATATAAAAATTATATACAGGTTTTTCTTCTAGAGATTTTATTAAAAGCTCATCAGTAACCATTACTCCATAAGGAACCTTCATCTCGTAATTTCTTGCTCCAACAGTAATATGAAACTCATTGTTAATGTGATGATTTAGAAAAGCATCAAAATCTATTCCCGTTAATATATCACCATTTATAACAATGAAAGGCTTATTTAGCTTTTCTTCTGCTAATTTTATAGAACCAGCTGTACCTAATTTTTTAGTTTCTCTTACATATTCAATATTAACATCAAATTCCTTGCCATCCTTAAAATATTCTTCAATAATTTCTCCTTTATAATTAAGAGAAATTATAAAATTTTTAAATCCGTATTCTTTAAATTGTTCTATAATACGTTGTAATATAGGCTTTTCTCCTACTTTAAGCATTGGCTTTGGAGTATTCTCTGTAAGAGGTCTAAGTCTAGTTCCAAGTCCGCCAGCAAGTATAAAAACATAGTTATCTTTTTGTTCATATGAAATTATATCATCTAGAAAATATAAGTCTAATAATTTACCTTCTTCATCTAAAAGCGGAACCTGTCTTATTTTATATTTTAACATTAATTCCTTAACTTTTTTCTTGCTTACAAATTTATTTACATATCTAAATTCTTTGCTATAAATATCCTCGATGCGCTCTTCAATTCTATTCCCTTTAAGTATGGCCCTTCTTATAATACCATCAGTAATAATTCCTTTAACATGTTTTTCTTCATCAACTACTAAAGCCGCTCCAGTTAAATTTTTATCTATAGATTCCATGGCATCTTTTATTGTTGACCCAATTTTTATACAGTATGTATCATTTGAAAATCTCACCAAATCACCTACACTTTATAATTTTTGCCGGAACTCCTACTGCAGTAACATTGTCCTTTACGTGGTTTAATACAACTGAACCTGCTCCAATTACTACATTACTTCCAACATTTATTCCTTGAATTATGGAAGCTCCCATTCCTATATGAGAATTATTACCTATTTTAACTCCCCCAGCTATACAAGCCCTAGGAGAAACATGTGAATTTCTTCCTACAAAACAGTCATGCTCTATCACTGAAGAAGTATTTATTATACAATTTTCTTGTATAACAGCTCCTGTATTTATTACAGCTCCTGCCATTACACAAGTTCCATCCTCTACTTTTGCATAGGGAGATACCACAGCTTTATTATGTATTAACTTAGGTATTTCGTAACCTATATTTCTTAGTTTATAGTAGATTTCATCTCTTAGGTTCATATTATTTAATGCTCCTAAACTTACAAAAGCATTTCTTACTCCGCCTTTATAAACTTGAGACAATACTTCATCATTACCTATTATAGGAATGTCTAAAATCTTATCACCTATTCCTTTATTATCAGTAATTCCTACTATCTCATACTTTCTCATACTCTTTATTATATCTATTATAACCTTACAGTGTCCTCCACCGCCTACAAGAACTATCTTTTCCATGTAAACACCTACTTTTAATACGTTATTCTTTTTTGAATTAATTCTCTAGTGATTTCAATTTCACTCAAGTGTTTGCTTATTCTTGATCCAGCTTTACCATCTCCATAAGGATTAACACATGACTTTAATTCTTCTCTATACTTCTCATCATATAGTGCTTTATTAATTCCTTTTAGTATTTCCTCTTTCTCATATCCAACGTCTATTACATTACAAGCTCTAAGTCTTCCTTCTTGCCTTGTACCGATATTTATAACTGGCAACTTAAAGCTAGGGGCTTCTATTATTCCTGAAGAAGAGTTTCCTATCATTGTATCAGCAATATTTAAAAGACTCAAATATTCAACTTGTGAAAGATTTTTGAACACCTTTAAAAAATCATATTTTTCTCTGTATTCTTCTATCACCTGTATTATTTCTCTTCCACCATTGTCGCTATTAGGATATGAAATAATTGTTTGTACCCCACACTCTACTACAGCTTGTAGCGTTTGTTCTATCTGCCATTTTACTAAATCTCTTTCTGTAGTTATTGGATGTTGAGTCATTATAAAAATCTTATCATCCTTTAAGTCAAATCTTTTTAACATTTCCTCTCTTGAAAGATATTCAGTATTCTTAATATAATCAAGACCAGGTGCTCCTACTACATATATATTTTCTTCTCGCTCACCCATTCTTAAAATTCTTTGTTTACTATCTTCTGTTGCAGGAAAATGTATGTGAGAAAGTTTAGTAATAGCGTGTCTTATAGATTCATCTACTGTTCCTGTAACTTCTCCTCCATGAATGTGTGCTACAGGAATATTCATATGAGTAGCTGCAAGAGAAGCTGCCATCATTTCACCTCTATCTCCTAATACTACTAAAACATCTGGTTTTACCCTTTCTAAACTTTGTGTCACATTCATAATAGTTAAACCAATAGATTTTGCCATAGCAGCTCCTGTATCTGAAGCTAAAATAGTTTCAATTCTTTCAGCTATAAAAAATCCATCTTTTTCAATTTCCTCTATTGTCATTCCAAATTCTGGACAAAGATGCATTCCACAAACAATTAATTGTAATTCTAAATTAGGATTTTTTTCTATATCTTTAAGAACTGAGTAGTATATACCGTAATCAGCTCTAGTTCCAGTTATAACTGCAATCTTTCTCTTCATACCTTCTCAAACCTCTCTATAAATTCTTAATCTTCAACAGCACCAAAAGTTATTTGCTCATCTTTATTAATATCTTTATTAGCTTGTTTACCTATTAAATTTTTATAATACTTAGGACTAAGCCCGTTTCCTGGTCTTTTGTAATCTAAATCCTCTAATTTTATTATTTCACCTTTATTTATGTTTCTAGAAGCTACTATGCTTTTACGTGCAACCTGCATAGTACTAATTTCACTTTCACTAAACATCTTTACTCCATTTCCTAAAGAACTTTCCACATTTCTGATTCCCTCAACCATCTTTTTAAGTTCTTCTGGTTCTAAAGAAGCTTTATGATCAGGCCCATCCATATTTTTGTCTAGTGTAAAGTGCTTTTCAATAATATTAGCTCCTAAGGCTGCTGCCGCAATAGGTATTGTGATACCCTCAGTATGATCTGAATATCCTCCTACCACACTTAAAGCCTCTTTTATAGTATTCATCGCTCTTAAATTTACTGATTCTAGTGCTGCTGGATAGTTTGACGTACAATGAAGTGCTGCAACATCTTCTATATCTTTATTTTTTAGGCACATAAGTGCTTCTTCAATTTCTCCTAACACAGCCATTCCTGAAGATAGAATTATTGGTTTTTTAAACTCAGCTATATGCTCTAATAAAGGAATATTTGTTAAATCTCCTGAGCTTATCTTAAAAGCTTCAATTCCAATGGAATTAAGGAAATCTGCACTTTCAAAGTCAAAAGGTGTTGATAGAAAAATTATTTCTTTATCTTCACAATACTTCTTAAGTTCTTTAAACTCATCATATGATAATTCTAGCTTCTTTAACATATTAAACTGACTATCTTCAGTTCCTATGTTATCCTTTTGATACTTAGCCATTTGAGCATAACCTGTTACTAGCTTTTCGCTTTTAAAAGTTTGAAATTTCACTGCATCTACGCCTGCATATACAGCCATATCCACAAGTTTTTTTGCAAGTTTTATATCGCCATTATGATTAACTCCAGCTTCAGCTATTATAAAGCAAGATGAATTGTTGCCAACAATTCTATTTCCTATTTTAATCATTACCATTCTCCTTTAAAATAAGCTCTACTAGTTTTGCATCCAGCATATTATCTATATCAACAGATTTTTCTCTTTCCATTATATATGGCATAGTTTTTTCATTAACAAAAACTTTTTCCTCTAATAACATACTCACCTTATTTATATATAAGGCTCCATTAAAAATATATACTTGAGGCAATTCTTGTCTTCTTAAATTCTCACCAGTAAATTTTATTATAGGCTCTAATCTATTCTCTTTAATTTTTCTCATAATAGCAGGATTTTCATCTACTTCACATACACTTACCAAAGAATCATCTTCACTATTCATAAGAATTTCTATTGCCTCATCAATATCATTATGGGTTCTAAGTGGAGAAGTTGGTTGAAGTAAAACTACATAATCAAACTTTTCTCCCTTTTCCTTTAAAAAATTCATTCCATGTATAACTACATCTATGGATTTTGCAGTATCATTTGATATTTCTTGAGGTCTTAAGAATGGAACACTAGCTCCATACTTTAAAGAAACCTCTTTTATCTTACTATCATCTGTTGAAACCATTGTGTAATCAATATATTTAGACTTTTCTGCTGCTTCTATAGTATATGCTATCAATGGCTTATCGCAAATGTCCATTATATTTTTATAAGGTATTCCTTTTGATCCTCCTCTAGCTGGAATTATAGCTAGAATTTTTTTATCCCTATACATAGTAATAGTCTTCCCTTCTAGATTGTGGACTATTGATTTTTTAATAATTGATCTTCTGGCACATTTTTAAATTTTTTCGCTGGATTTCCCGCAACAATTTCAGCTTCTTGTACATCCTTTGTTACAACACTACCTGCTGCTACAAACCCATCTTCATGTATAACTTTTCCTGGCAATATTACTGCTCCTGCACCAATTCTTCCGCCTTTTTTTATAGTTACTCCTTTAAAATGATTAAATCTTTCCTTAGAACGAGCAGCATAATTATCATTTGAAGTAACAACACAAGGAGCTATAAAAACATAATCTTCAACTTCTGAATATGCTGTTATATAAACATTAGTTTGTATTTTACAATTAGAACCTACTTTACAGAAATTCTCAACTGTAGCTCCTCTTCCAATTATTGTTTTAACTCCAATACTAACATTTTCTCTTATAGTAGCTGCATCTGCAACAAGAGTTTTTTCTTCTATAGTACACCCACAGTAAATTATTACTCCTGCTCCTATCAAACATCCATCCCCTATTTTGCAAGGTGTATATTCTTCATCGTCTTTAAATATACTATTTACAGCTCTCATAGGAGTTTTTCCTATTACAGTATTATCGTCTACTCTAACATTATTTCCTATTTTGCTTCCTTCATGTATTACTACATTATGCCCAATAATACAGTTATCTCCTATTTCTACACTATCCTCAACAACAGCAAAATGGCCTATTTTTACATTCTTCCCTATTTTAGAACTTTCAGAAATATAGTTCATATTCTTTCCTCCATTTTATCCTTACTTAAAGGTGTAGTTTCTATTTAGATAATTCTTTTTCCATATCTAAAGTAGAAAAATCTTCTAATGGGAATTTCACAGGCATTTCAGTTAATCTTGACTTGTATGCTGCAAGAATTATTGACATAGCTTTTTTACCTTCTTCTCCACTTATTAATGGTTCAGTATCATTTTTTATTGCATCTATAACATTTTTAAATAATGGCACATGTCCACTTCCATATACGCTATCTGGGTCTCCTTCTTGAGCCTTTAATATCGCTTCCTCACTATCTTTATTGTCTTCGAATCTCCAATTTTCTATTCTATTAACAGCAAGTCCACCTATACATACAGTTCCTTTTTCTCCAAAAACACTTAAAGTTTCTTCTAAATTTTTAGGGAATACGCAAGCAGTTCCTTCTACTATACCTATAGCTCCATTTTTGAATCGTATAATTATAGCACCAAAATCTTCAGCTTCTATATCTCTTAGGAAAGTATTACATTGTGCATATACAGTATCAATCTCTCCTCCCATCATCCATTGAAGAAGATCAATGTTATGTATACATTGATTCATAAGAGTTCCACCATCAAGTTTCCAAGTACCTCTCCATGGTGCTTGCTCATAATATCCCATATTTCTGTTCCATAGTATTCTCGCTGTTCCATTAACTAACTTTCCAAATCTATCATCTTCAACAGCTCCTCTAAGTTGTTGAATTGGTTTATTAAATCTGTTTTGGTGACATATTGATAATTTAACTTCATTTTCTCTAGCCACTCTTATCATTTCATCAGCATCTTTAATTGAAAGTGCCATTGGTTTTTCAACTACTGCATGCTTTCCTTTTTTCATACAATAGATAGCTATTTCTGGATGGTATCCACTTTCTGTAGCTATAGTTACTACATCTATTTCTTCATTCTCTAGCATTTCTTTATAATCATTATATACATTTACTTCAAGTCCTTCTTGCATTTTTTCTATGTATTCTTCTTTTTTAGCTATAGCTTTAGTTATATCAACATCACAAGTCGCTGCAAGCACAGCTTCTTCTCTATTATGTACTAATCCTTCTACATGTTTATAAGAAATTCTTCCACAACCGATTATGGCAAATCTCAATTTTTTCATCACAATCACTCCTTAATCATAATAAAGGATAAACCCTAAGGTCTATCCTATTTAACTTTAAAGTTTGTTTATTTTTTGTCTATTGTTCTTAACGTCCTTTGTAGCATTTCTAGTATCGTATAATAACTTAGCATTCTCCACTATTCTTTCATAATCATAGTCTGTATGATCTGTAGTTATTATTACAATATCAGCATCTTTTATTGCAGTTTGCCATTCTACTGATACATATTCTTTTCCGTTATGCTTAAATTCTGGTACAAAAGGATCATTATATATTACTTCAGCACCATGTTGCTCTAAATGTTCAATTACTTTAAGAGCAGGTGATTCTCTCATATCATCTATATCTTTTTTGTATGCTATTCCCATTAAAAGAACCTTAGAACCATTTAGCGATTTTCTATGTCCATTTAAAAGCTTCATTGCATTATCTACTACAAATTCAGGCATGAAATCATTTATTTCTCCTGCTGTTTCGATAAGTCTTGTATGATAATCAAATTCTCTAGCTTTATATGTTAGGTAGAAAGGATCTAGTGGTATACAGTGTCCTCCAAGACCTGGGCCCGGATAGAAGGCCATGAATCCATATGGTTTTGTTTTTGCTGCATCTATTACTTCCCAAATATCTATACCCATTTTTTTGCAAAGTACAGCCATTTCATTTGCAAGTCCTATATTTATATGTCTGAATGTATTTTCAAGTATCTTTTCCATTTCAGCAACTGCTGGTGAAGAAACTGGATGTATTTCACCTTCTAAAACAGTTGAATAAAGTGCTGCTGCAACTTCAGTACATTCTGAAGTACATCCTCCAACTACCTTTGGAGTATTTTTTGTTTTAAACTGCTTATTACCTGGGTCAACTCTCTCTGGTGAAAATGCTAAGAAGAAATCTTCTCCACATTTTAGACCTGATTCCTCAAGAATAGGTTTAACTATTTCTTCAGTAGTTCCTGGATAAGTAGTACTTTCAAGTACTATTAGCATTCCTTTATGTAAATATTCTGCAACACTTTTTGTAGAAGCAATAACATAAGATACATCTGGCTGTTTGAATTTGTCAAGAGGAGTTGGAACAGCTATTGCAACTGCATCTACATCCTTAACAAAAGAAAAATCTGTTGTTGCTTTTAATTTTCCTTCTTTAACCAAAGTTTCTAAATCACTATCTATAATATCTCCTATGTAATTATGTCCTTCATTAACCATTTCTACTTTTTTATCTTGAACATCAAAACCAATAACTTCATATCCTGCTTTTGCTTTTTCTACAGCAAGAGGTAGTCCAACATAGCCTAAACCTACTACACCTAATTTTGCTGTTTTATTTTCAAATTTTAATAAAAGTTGATCTTTTATTTGTGACATCATATTTCCTCCTAATATCCGTAATATTATTAAGATTATTATCTTACTTATTTATTTTGAAAAAATTCTTTTATTTTTGTTACCACATATTTTTGTTGTTCTCTTGTCATTTCTGGATACAATGGAAGTGCAAATGTTTTAGTACATGCATCTTCAGCATTTGGAATATCTCCTTGTTTATATCCTAAATGCTTATACACTTCTTGAAGATGTACTGGTATAGGATAGTAAATTCCAGATGCGACTCCATTTTCTTTTAAATGTTCAATAATTTCATCTCTTTTTGAACTTTGAATAGTATATAAATGATAAACATGCTTACAATTTTCTCTTTCTGTTGGTAATACAACATCTAAATCCTTTAATAATTCATTATAAGTATGTGCATGTTCACCTCTTGAATTATTCCACTTATCTATGTATTTTAACTTAACTCTAAGTACAGCAGCCTGCATTTCATCTAGTCTACTGTTATGCCCTATAGCTTCATGGTGATATTTAACTTTACTTCCATGAACTCTAAGAAGTTTTATCTTATCTGCTAGTTCTTTATTATCAGTTACTATCATTCCTCCATCACCATATCCACCTAGATTTTTAGTTGGGAAGAATGAATAACACGCAACATGTCCTATTGAACCTGCTCTTTTACCTTTATATTCTGCTCCAATAGCTTGACAAGCATCTTCTATAACTATTAAATTGTGTTTATTTGCAATTTCCATTATTCTATCCATATCACACATTTGCCCAAAAATATGAACAGGAATAATTGCTTTAGTTCTTTCGTTTATATTCTTTTCAATACTATCTGGGTCTATGCACAAAGTATCTTTTTCTATATCTGCAAAAACTGGAGTAGCTCCAACTACAGATGTAGTTTCTGCTGAAGCAAAGAAAGTAAATGGTGTTGTAATAACTTCATCCCCTTCTCCTATTCCTAAAGCTTTAAGCGTAAGCATTAAGGCATCAGTTCCATTTGCAACACCAATACCATACTTAACTCCAGTATATTCTGCTATTTCTTCTTCTAATTTTTTTACATTTGGACCCATTATAAAATGAGAAGATTCTAAAACTTCCTTAATAGCTTTATTAACCTCTTCTTCTATTGTATGATATTGAGCTTTTAAATCTAATAAATTAACTTTCACAAAAACCTCTCCTTGTCTATTACTTCTTTATTTTTTTCTTTTATAGGTTGGAACTTTTTCTTCCATTAATTTAAAGATACCTTCTTCATCATCTTTATAAATAACTTTTTTAAATTCTGAAATTGATTTTTCAATATATTCAATATCAAAATCCATTGGTTTCTCTACAAATATTTTTTCATGTTCTGTTGAAGTTAAAGCTATTTCATCCATTAATAATTCTTCATATAATTTTTCTCCTGGTCTTAACCCAGTGAATTCTATCTTAATATCTTCATCAGGTTTCAATCCTGATAATCTTATTAAATCTTTAGCTAAATCTACTATTTTAACTGGCTCACCCATATCGAGAACAAAAATTTCTCCACCTTCAGCCATAGCTCCTGCTTGTATTACCAACTGCGCTGCTTCTGGTATAGTCATAAAGAATCTATTGATGTCTGGATGAGTAACTGTAACAGGTCCTCCTTGTTTTATTTGCTTTTTAAACAAAGGTATAACAGAACCATTACTTCCTAGTACATTTCCAAATCTTACTGCTACATATTCTGTCTCGCTTCCTCTATCATAAGCTTGAATTATTTTTTCACAGAATCTTTTAGTAGCACCCATAATATTAGTTGGATTTACAGCTTTATCAGTACTTATTTGAACAAATCTTTTAACATTGTAAAGATGACTGCATTTTGCCACATTATATGTACCTATTACGTTATTTTTTATTGATTCCGTTGGATTATTCTCCATAAGTGGCACGTGTTTATGCGCAGCAGCATGGAATACTACATATGGTCTATATTTCCCAAATATTTCTTTTAGTCTTTCAAAATCTCTTATAGAAGCAATAACTACTTCTAAATCTAATTCTGGATATTTATATTTTAATTCCATTTGAAGGTCATAAGCATTATTTTCATAAATATCAAGTATTATTAGCTTTTCTGGTGAAAATTTAACTATTTGTCTACAAAGCTCAGAACCTATAGAACCTCCACCACCAGTTACCAAAATAACTTTATCTTTTATATACTTGTTTATATTATCGTTATTTAGCTTTATTGGATTTCTTCCTAAAAGGTCATTAATATCTACATCTCTTAATTGACTAATGTTAACATCTCCACTTATTATTTCATATATTCCTGGAAGAGTTTTTAGTTTACAATTTGTCTTCTTGCATGTATTATATATTTCTTTCCTGTCTTGAAAAGGAATAGATGGTACCGCAATAAATATTTCTTCTATTTCTTTTGTTTCACATGTTTTAATAATATCTTTTCTAGTAC
The DNA here is from genome assembly GCF_026735165.1 of Clostridium ganghwense. Classification (GTDB taxonomy): domain Bacteria; phylum Bacillota; class Clostridia; order Clostridiales; family Clostridiaceae; genus Clostridium_H; species Clostridium_H ganghwense. The sequence goes on from NZ_JAPQES010000002.1 coordinate 230,349, forward strand.
CTAATACTTTTATTCCATTAATAACTTGGCCTATTTTAGACACATCATCATCTATAAGTCCTACAATATCATAATTTAAAGCATTATGTTTTTTCACTTCTTTTATAAGCATTGCCCCAGCATCTCCAGCACCAACTATTAAAACTTTTTTATTTTCAACATTTGATTCTCCACTTTCATTATGCCTTGCAATTATTCTATAAATAAATCTAGTTCCACCTAAAGCAATTACACATAATAACCAAAATATTATATGAACTGTAAATGGAAATCTATAATATGTATGTCTAAGCAACATATAACTAACCAAATAGCTGTATAGAATAAAAATTATATTTGATATTGAAACTGAATATATAATTGAAATTAATTCATCAACAGATGCATATTTCCAGATAAAATCATATAGATTAAAAACTTTGTTACAGAAAATTGTTATTAATATTACCGGAATAATCGAAAGTTTTAAAAAAGTTATATACTCCCCAGGTATTTTAAAATCAAATCTTAACAATAGCGCAAAATATAATGAAATGGAAACTAAAATTATATCTAACACTAAAAATCTTTTATTACCTTTCAAGTTCTCACATCCTTATTGTTATTATTTTATCCGTCTTAAATCATTTTACATCATTTTAGAAATTATTCAATCTTTTTTGTAAATCTATTTTAAAATCTTAATATTGTAAACAAATAGACATATCTTAGACATAAAAATAGATTTTATGTCAAGACATGTCTATTATATCACAAATATCTTGTTTAGTTTTCATTCATTTCATTGTATAACTGCGAAAATTTAGGATTATCCTTTATTGAAATCAAATATTTCATGAATTCTTCCTTAAGTTCTTCCCTTTTTAAAGCAAACTCAACAGTAGCTTGTAAAAATCCTAATTTGTCACCAACATCATATCTTCTTCCTTCAAACTCATACGCATACATTGCTTCTTGTTTAATTAATGTTTTCAAAGCATCAGTAAGCTGTATTTCTCCTGATTTTCCGGGCCTTGTTTGATTTAATATATCAAAAATTTGAGGTGTTATTATGTATCTACCTAAAATGGCAACATTTGAAGGTGCTTCCTCCTCTTTAGGTTTTTCAATAAGATCCTTTACTTTATAAACTTTATCTTCTATGTGCATTCCTTTAACTATTCCATACTTGCTAACATCATTCATTGGAACTTCTTGAACTCCTAAAATAGATGTTTTATATTCACTAAAACAATCAATTAACTGTTTCAAACATGGAACTTCACTATCAACAACATCATCACCTAGCATAACAGCAAAAGGCTCATCTCCCACAAAAGTTCTAGCACAATTAATTGCATGCCCTAATCCTTTAGGCTCTTTTTGTCTTATGTAATATATGTTAACCATATTAGAAATATCTGTGACCATATCTAAAAGTTCTGTTTTACCCTTAGCTTCCAGTTGATTTTCAAGTTCAATAGATTTATCAAAATGATCCTCTATTGCTCTTTTATTTCTACCAGTTATAATAAGTATTTCTTCAATTCCAGAAGCTACTGCTTCCTCAATAATATATTGAATTGTAGGTTTATCTACTATAGGAAGCATTTCCTTTGGTTGTGCTTTAGTTGCTGGCAAAAATCTTGTTCCAAGACCTGCTGCAGGTATAATAGCTTTCTTTACCTTCATATATAAATTCTCCCTTCAAGTACATAATTTTACCAAATAACATAGCAGCATTTGATGACAACAATACATATTATTTCTCAAATTATTTAAAATTATTGATTTTTTTAAAAATCCTTCATCATTTTCTCTAATTGAATTACAATTTCATCCTTCGCATCTATTTTTTTAGCAATTTCTAAGTGTATTTTAGCCTGTTTATTATCACCTATATTTAGATAACACATAACTAAATTGGTACAAACCTCAATTGATTTAGTAGCTTCAAATACTTTTCTAAAATATTGTATAGCACTCTCAAAATTTTCAAGAGATGCATAATTTATTCCTAGTTCATTAAAGACTTCTGGATAAGAGCTATCTATTTCTAAAGACTTTTCTAGATAATATATAGCTTTATCATGATTCTCCAAAATTCTATATCCTACAGCAATATGGTAATAAATTTCTGCATTATCCCCTAACTCTCTAGTTAAAGGTATTAATATTGCTAATGCTTTTTCTGGTTCCTCATATACAAGCTTTTTAGCTTTATCATAATTTGTTACAGTTTTTAAAGAATTCTTGAATTCAGTAATTTCTACAGTTTCTTCTCCACCTTTTGCTATATAAGTGTTTATAGAAAATAATGCACCATCGTAATCACCTTTATCTCTTTTAATAAAAGCCTCATACAAATATGGATTTGCATAATCTTCAATTAACTTAGCTTCATCAATTATTTTTAATTCTTCATCCACATAAGACTTATTTAGCTCCTTTAGATTTTGTAAAAGCATAATTAGTTTATCATAAATCTCTTTATTTTTTTCAATAACATTTAAACCTTTTAGCATTATATATGCATCTTCGTAATTATTATTCTTAACCTTTTCTGCTATCCTGCCTTTAATAAATTCTATACTTTTAGGAACATTGTTTATCAATTCTTTATATGTTTCATTGTATCTAAACTCTTCATCTGCTCCTAGTACAAAAAACATTCCCTCCACAAAAAATCCTATTGGAATCTTTTCAACCGTTTCTCCATTCTTTACTTTTTGTATTATACTATCCGTTGCAATAGGTATGTAGATATCTTCATTAATATTAGTTTTAAAAATCGAAGTTCCTCTGTTTTTTTCAATTTCTAAAAATAACAAATTTGAAAGCTTACTCTTAAAATGTGCGTTAATCTCCATTTTATTATAGTCACCAACCTTAATTAAATTTATTTAATATATTATTAATTTCTATGTAAATTTCATTATAATAAATAATAATGTTTTTTGTAACCCTATATCATCAATTTATGAAACAAAAATTAACTGCAGCATAAATATACCGCAGTTAATTTTAAAATAAATCAAACATCACATGCATTATTAATTATATCCATAACATTCTTTTTAAAACTCTTCATTTTTTCATCTGAATTTTTAAGGCTATTGCCTGTAACAGACATATATATTTTCATTTTAGGTTCAGTACCTGAAGGTCTTATAACAAAATACGATTCATCTTCTAAAATAAATTTAAGTACATTTGACTGTGGAAGCTTTATTTGCTTTTCTGTTAAATTAACTAAATTCTTTTCAATACTTATATTATAATCTAGTTTTTTAACTATTTTCACATTATTAATTTCCACTTTCATAGAATGTCTAAGGTGTTCTAAAACTTTTGATATCTTATCTACACCCTTTTTTCCTTCTAATGTTATTGAAACAAGCTCTTCTTTATAATATCCATATTCTTCATATAAATTTATCAAAGCATTATATAGATTCATACCTTTTTTCTTATAGTATAATGCCATTTCACATATAAGCATTGAAGCTATAATAGCATCCTTATCCCTTACAAAAGTTCCTGCTAAGTATCCATAACTCTCTTCAAATCCAAATAAATAAGTTTTATCACCTATTTCTTCAAATTCTTTAATTTTTTCTCCTATATATTTAAATCCAGTTAATACATCAATACTTTGCACTCCAAATTTCCCAGCAATTTTAGCTGCCATTTCTGTTGTTACAATTGTTTTTATTATTACTCCATTATCAGGTAATTTATTTTTTTCTTTTAAAGATGTTAAAATATAATGTGAAAGAAGTACTCCCATCATATTCCCACTTAGAACTTTGTATTCACCCCTATCATCTTTTACAACAGCTCCTATTCTATCACAATCTGGATCTGTTCCAAAAATTATATCAGGCTTTAACTCCTTTGCCATATCTAATGCTATTTTAAACACCTGTGGTTCTTCTGGATTAGGATATTCAGCTGTAGGAAACTCTCCGTTTGGCATTTCTTGTTCTTTAACAACAGATAAATTTTTATATCCTAACTCTTTCAAAACTCTTCTAACTGGAATGTTTCCAGCACCATGAATAGGCGTATATATTATCTTTAAATCCTTAGCGCTTTCTTTAACTAAATCTTCTCTTATACTTAAGCTCTTAACATTATCTATATAATTTTTATCAACTTCTTCTCCAATTATATTTAAATATCTCAACTCTTCAGCCACCTTCATTTCCATAGTTTTAATTTTAGAAAAATCATCTATTTTTTCTATAAATGAAGTTATGTTTTTAGCTGTTTTATCTGTAACTTGTCCACCATCTTCGCCATAAACTTTGTACCCATTATATTTTTTAGGATTGTGTGATGCAGTAATAACAATTCCAGCTTTAGACTTTAGATATCTAACTGCATATGAGAGCATGGGAGTTGGTCTTAGTGATTCAAAAAGATTAACTCTTATTCCGTTTGCACATAATGTCAAAGCCGCCTCTTTAGAAAATGTTTCTGACATTATCCTAGAATCATACGCAATACTTACTGAAATTTTTTCTTTTCCATATTTATTAAGTAAATATTCTGCAAGTCCCTGTGTAGCTTTTCTTACTGTATAAACATTCATTCTATTAGCTCCAGCACCAATAATCCCTCTAAGCCCACCAGTTCCAAACTCTAAATCTTTATAAAATCTATCTTCTAATTCTTTTTTATCTTTAATTTTTTTTAACTCTTCTTTTGTATTTTTATCAATCAGTTCTGAATTTAACCACTTATCATATTTTACCAAATATATCATTTTATACCTCCTATTGTGATTGATAAAGATATTATACTATAAAATTCCACGTTAAAACAATTATTAAATTAATTTTATGAATATTTTTACAAAAGAAAAAGGCTGTCTTTTAACAGCCTTAAACTATTCTTTCTATTTTTCCTCGATTACCTCATTATTTTCATCCTCATCTTCTTCCTCAGGTAATCCACCTGTACTATAACGACTTACTGCCGCTATAACAGTATTAAGATCATCAACAATAGAAATTTCTCTTGCTATTTCTAAATCAGCTACTCTATATACCTGACCTATATTCATTGTAGAAAGATTTACCTCTATTGATTTAGGAATCTCTTCAAATTTTCCTTGAACCTTCACACTACTTCTTTCTTTTTGTATAATTCCACCATTTTTTGCAGCCAATTTTTCTCCTGTAAATACTAATGGTATTTCAGTTTGAACAACTTTATCATTATTAACCGCTTCCAAATCAATATGTACTATCTTGTGAGTTACAGGTTCTCTTTGAAGTTCTTTTATCAAAGTCTTATGTTTTTCATTATTAATCTCTAACTCTATAGTTCCATGTTCACCTATTTTGTTAATTTCTTTATTGAGTTCTAGTTCTCCTACCTCAAACAACATATTGTTGATTGTTGCTCCATAAAGAACTCCTGGGATTTTACCTTGCTGTCTTTTCGTTTTTGGATAATGCGTTCTATTCTTTTCTCTAATTTCGCCTTTTAAAATTTCCATTATTATCCCTCCTATACTTTTTTTATTATTAGCAGAAGAAATAATAATATACATAATTTTTGAAATTTTATGTTACACTTTTCTTAATTAACGCCCTTCTCTTATTAATATAGTCTTTTTCAACCTCATCAATATATGTTCTATACTCTTTTAAGTCCATATGTATAGCATTTTCATATTTACTTATCAATCTCTTAAAATACTCCATTGTATATATTATTTTTGTATATGCAGCAGATGAATTTTTATTAAATATACTAAACATTTTTTTCTTACTACATATATTTTTTATAAAATCAAATTCTTTTTTACCCTGTGATAAAAGTTTTGCCTTTTCAAAATTAATTAGAAGAATTTCTTTATAAATTGGATTCAATAAAGAAATAATCTCTTCACTAAACACTTCACTTTTTTCAGCAATTTTATCTGCTTTTAAATTTATTTCCTCTACCTTTTCATTGTGTTTTTGTATTATAGCTTTCATATCATTAGTAATCTTCTTTACTTTTTCAGCTTCTTGTATGCCACTTTTGTTTAAAACCGCTAAACTTTCACTAACATCATCTAAGTCATTAATTTCCCTTTCCTTAACTTCACCCTTTTTTAATGCTTTTTTTATACTAAGTTCACTTTCATCATTAAAAAAAACATTTAGAAAATAAGCAAGTCTAGAAAGTTTTTTATTTATTTCTTCATTTTGAACCACTTCATTTTGTTCGTCCACGTATAAAAATTTAGTATTTACACCTTTAAAAGTATTTTTTTCTAAAAGAAGTTGTCTGTAGATTTTCTCATTATATAAAATATTCTGTGATACCCTAACCTTTTCACCTTTTTCTAAATATCCTTTAATTTTGTCTAAAACTTCTTCTAACGCTGGAGAATATATGCCCATTATCGTCCTCCTCTCCATACTTTACATATCTTACTTATTTCTTATTAAATTCATTATATTATCTATATTACCTTTTTCAACATTTAATAAAAACTTCTCATATTTATCTTTGTCCTGACTTAATATCTTTCCATAAGTCATTAGTATCTTCTTATAATTATTTATAAGATTTGATAATTTAATAAATGGCATATACTTACTTTTCCCTATAAATATAGAAAGTACTCCTTTTTGCTTACTAGCTTTTTCTTCTATATCATCATAATAATCTATGCCAGAATTTATAAGTTTTATTCTTGTAAAATTCATCATTAATATTTCTTTATAAATTGAATAAAGCTGAGAAAATATTTCATCTCCATAAATTCCTTTATCATTTATATATTCTTCACCTTTTGATACTAATTTAATTATTTCATTATCATTTTCTACTCTAAGTTCAATAACTTTATTAATTATTTCTTTAACTTCATCAGTTCCCTTAATTCCTTTTTTCTTTAAATCATCTAAGGCATTACTTATTTTTAAACAATCAACTTTTTGATTTTTTATATTTTCACTACCTTCTAATGCTCTTTTTATATATAAATTACTTTTTTCGTTATAAAAAACATTTAAATAATATCCTAGTTTAATTAATTGTCTTAATGTTGATTTATCCTCTACTAGTTTGTTTTTTTCACCTATGTACAAATATCCTTTAACAGCTTTATTATTGATAAAACCTTTTTTCATAAATATAATTTCTCTATACAAATTTCCATTATATTCTATAGAAGTAGAAACCTTTGCTTGTTCTCCTTTATTCTTATAGTTCCTTATAACTTGATTAATATCTTTTGTACCTAATGAATATATCTCCATTTTCTTCCCCCCTAGTGTTTAAAATAATTATAACATTTTATCTCTTGCCTCATAATTAGTATGCACTAATTCTTCAAAAAAATTGTGCTGTATATTTATGGTCTACAGCACAATTTATAAAATACTATACTCTCAACTTTTTTTATTTAACTTACTACTTAATATATAATTCTGTCATCTATACTCTTAATATCATTACAGCCTGTAAGTACCATTGCTGACTTTAATTCTCCTTTTAACTTTTCAACATAAAGCTTAACCCCTTCTCTTTTTGCACCAAAAGAAGTTGTTACAAATGGCCTTCCAATTAGAACAGCATCAGCACCTAATGCAATCATTTTTAAAATATCAACTCCACTTCTTACTCCACCATCAGCTAAAATTGTAACTTTTCCTTTAACTCTTTCTGCTATTTCAGGAAGTACATCAGCAACTCCAGGAGTTTGATCAAGTACTCTCCCTCCATGATTAGATACAACAATAGCATCTACACCTGCTTCAGCAGCAAGTTCAGCCTCATCAGGAGTCATTATTCCTTTTAAAATGAAAGGCAGCTTAGTACTTTCAACAATTTCTTTAATTTCTTCTACCGTTTTAGGCATTACTGGTTTTCCATGTAGTGCTAGAGTAATAAGACCACAGGCATCTATGTCCATCCCTACTGCAAAAGCTCCTGCTTCTTCTGCCATTTTTATTTTCTTTATAACATTAGCGTTTTCCCATGGTTTTATAAAAGCAATACCTTCTCCATTAAATTTTTTTAATTGTTCTAGATTAGTTATAAGGAAAGAATCAACTGCAGTATCTCCAACCATGGGATATACTCCTGCATCTAAACATCCCCCTATTACCCATGATATATATTCCTCTTCAGTAAATTTTCCTCCCATATTTAAAGTAGTACCTGAAACAGGTGCTGCAAATACGGGAATCTCCATCTTCTTTCCGAATATTTCAATTGATGTATCAGGATCTTTAGCATTATGTATAACCCTCATATTTAACTTGTAAGAATTTAGAGCTTCTATATTTTCTTTAAAAGCTGCTCCTGTACCTTTTCCTCCCATTCCAGGTACTTCACCTGAACAAACAACTCCATTACATACTGAACATACTCTGCAGCTTCCATTTAAATTTTCTCTTGCACTTTTTAACACTTCCTTATAATCCATAATAGTCCCCACCTTTTAAAATTAATTTTATTAAACCTTTGCGAAAGCAAAGTATCCTTCATTGTATACTATCAATTTTTAATTTTTAAAATTCTTCACCTATATCGTCTTCAGTATATACCTTAATCCTATTTCTCATAAATAATTCTGCTGTGATACCATTTCCTTTTATTTTTTTCCCAGTAAAACTTCCGTCATATATTTTTCCACATCCACATGATGGACTTTTAGCTTTTAAAATTGCAGCTTTAGCTTCTACAGTTTTTGCAATTTTCAAAGCCTCATAAGCACCTTTAACAAATTTTTCTGTAGAATCTCCTCCCTGTGAATTTATAACTCTAGCCTTTCCATCAAGAACATCAGCACCATCCCCTTCAAATATTTCATGAGGTACCCTTGGGGTATTAAGTCCCCCCATTTGTTCTGGACAAACCACTACTGCTTTTCCTTCTTCCAAAAGAGCTAACGCCTCTTTATTTAAGTTATTTTCTCCGTTATATTTACAGTTCACTCCACAAAGACAAGCACTAATTACTATCACTTTTACCCCTTCTTTTTATAGGAATTTTCTTATTTCGTATCTATTTAAGTACTGCTATTGTAGCTCCACTTCCACCTTCTCCATATGCTCCCAATCTATAACTTTTAATATGTGGATGAGTTCTTAGCATATCATGTATTGCTTTTCTTAATATCCCTGTACCTTTACCATGAATTATGGTAACTTCACCTAACCCACCTATATAAGCATCATCTAAATATTTATCAACTGTATAAATAGCTTCCTCTGCATCCATTCCTCTCAAATCTACTGATGAAGAAATCTGCTTTAAATTTAAATTAATACTTTTCTTTTTAATCTCTTTTTTCTCTGCTTTAGTTTGTTTTATTTCTCTAAGATCTTTAAGTTTTACATTTATTTTCATAATGCCAGCCTGTACTTGTACTTCTCCTTTGCTATCTGGCTTAGATAATACTATAACCTTTTTATCGAAAGTAGGAAGATACACTTCTTGGCCTTCGTATACACTTTTAAGTTCTTTTCCTTTATCTTTGTTAGGTTTATTTATAGAACTTTCTACCTTCTCTAGGTTTTCCTTTAATTTCTTTCTATTCTCTTCTAATTTTTGGCGCACATCAGAAGAATATCCCATTCTTTCAAGTTCTCTAATATCCTTTAATATTTTATCAGCTTCTTCTTTAGCTTCCTTTATAATACGTTTTGCCTCTCTTTGAGCATCAAAGGTAGCTTTTTCTCTAATATTTTGGAATTTTTTTAATTTCTCTTCATACTTTGATTTAATTTTTATAGCGTCTTCTTTAACTACTTCTGCCTCTCTAACATCTTTTTGAGCCTTTATATTTTTATCTTGAAGACTTTGTATTAAATCCTCAAATTTAAGTGTATCCTTAGAGATTCCTTTTTTAGCCTCATCTATTATATAATTTGGTAATCCAAGCCTTTTAGATATTTCGAAGGCATTTGATTTACCTGGAATACCAATAAGCAATCTATAAGTAGGTCTTAAAGTCTCTACATCAAACTCAACAGAAGCATTTTCTACACCCTCTACTTTTAAAGCATAGGCTTTAAGTTCACTATAGTGAGTAGTTGCAACTACTTTAGTTCTTCTACTTTTTAAATTTTCTAATATAGATACTGCAAGAGCAGCACCTTCTGTTGGATCAGTTCCAGCTCCAAGCTCATCAAATAAAACTAAAGAGTTCTCATCTGCATTATCAATTATTTTTACAATGTTTGTCATATGAGATGAAAATGTTGATAAGCTTTGTTCTATACTTTGTTCATCACCTATATCTGCAAAAACTTCTTTAAAAAAGCTTATAGTTGAACCCTCTTTTGCTGGAATCATAAGCCCACTCATAGCCATAATATGTAAAAGTCCTACAGTTTTCAAAGTAACAGTTTTTCCACCAGTATTAGGTCCTGTAACAACTACAGAAGTAATTCCTTCATTTAAATAAATATCATTTGGTACTACTACTTTAGTATCAATTAATGGATGTCTTCCCTGTATAACATCAAAACGTCCCTCTTCACTAATTTTAGGACATATACCATTTAAACTGCCAGCATACTTAGCCTTTGCAAATATAAAATCTAATTCCCAAATAATATCAGCATTATTTTTTACAGGTATTATATTTTCATATATCTTATTTGATAATTCTTGAAGTATTCTTTCTATCTCAGCTCTTTCTTTAAGTCTTAATTCCTTTATTTCATTATTTAAAGTAACTAAACTCATAGGTTCAATAAAAAGAGTAGCTCCTGAAGAACTCTGATCATGTACTAGTCCTGAAACAGACCCCTTATATTCTACCTTTACAGGAAGTACATATCTGTCTCCTCTAACTGTATATATATTCTCTTGAAGATATTGAGAATAAGTTCTAACCAATGAATTAACTTTGGATTTAATTGAAGTTGTTTTATCCTTTAAAGTTCTTCTTATATTATATAATGTAGAACTAGCTCTATCTGAAATTTCTTCTTCGGAGACTATAGCTGTAAATATCTCATCTTCTAATTTTTTTATTGGCACAAGTCCAGCACAAATATCTTCTATAACTCTAAAAGATTCTTCTTCTTCCTTATGACTTATGTAATCCTTAAATCTTCTTGCGCATCTCATTAAATTTGCAATCCTTAAAAGCTGAACTGGCATAAGTAAAAAACCTTTTTCTGCTCTTCCAATTCCTTCTCTAACATCATACAATCCTTCAAATGGTGGAGCACTCTTCTTTACTAGCAATTGAAAAGCTTCTCTTGTTTCTTCTAAATGTTCTCTAACTTCATAACTATTATCATAAGGAACAAGTTCCTCAATAATATCCTTTGCTGCAGATGTAGTTGTATATTTTTTCAGTTCTTCTTTTATTTTATCAAACTCTAAAACTTTTAAAGCCTTATCATTCACGTATCTCACAACCCCTTTAACACTTGTTTTATCTAAATTTTTTTAACTCTCAATTTTCTACTCTAAAATCTTAACTGTTTTTATTCTACGCCCCTTTTAAAATGCCCTCTTGTAAACCCTTTAAATTCTCCTTCATAGGATTCGTTTTTATATCCTTTTAATATTGATAAAGTTTCTTCATAACTTTCATCAGTAAAATCAAGTCTATATAACTCTACATTCAATCCTTTGATTTCTTCTAAATTAGGAATTAAATTTATAGCCGAGCCATTATATATATGACTTCTACAATATTTATCAGTCTTTACTGGGAACTCTTCTCCCTTTCTATCCTTTAAAACAAAACTTCCTTTGGTACATTCACCACTGCATGCAGTTTTACCTGTTTTTTCTCCAAAAGCACTGCCTATAGGACAGTACTCACTTACCATAAGTTCTGTTCTTCCATAAACTATAATAGAAGTTGGAAGAGGTGCTTTCTTAACTAAATTACCTATTTCTTTTTTATTTAACTCAACACTGATAGTTGCAATATCTAAAATATCTTTATAGAATTCCATACAATAGCTATTAAAGCTATTCAACTTATAATCTCCAATTATCAAAGTTTTCTCTTTAAGTTTGCTTATTATCCCCAAATTAGAGGTAATTATCCCCTTTATATATGGTAATTTTTCTTCAATTTCTCTACATACATTATTAAACTCTTCCTTAATTATAGTTGAAGTTTTTATATATACATTAGGACAATTTATATTTTTAAAATCTATATCGTAGTCTCTCATAAATAATTCTACGGCTATATTATCAATATTGCATTCTTCTGCAGCTTTTAATTGTTCCTTTGTAGTTACAACAACTATGGGACCATTTATTTGACTTTTCAATTCTTTTTTACTGGTAACATTTAAATCCAAACCTTTGTTTAAGGTTCTCTTTCCTTCATTCTTTATATATTCACCTATTTTATCAATCAACTCTCTACGAAGTGCATTAATAGAGGATACAGGTATAAATCCTTCTTCAAAAGTTTCAAAACTAATTTCTATAAAACTAAAAGCAGTATCTCCTGTTTTATTGAGATTCTTTATAACCTTTTCTTTTTCTAAAGGTTTTTTTAATGCTTTTTGAACTTCTTCTCCTGATACTTTAAAGGATTTATCCTTATAAATAGTTTCTAAAGTAACTGGATCTCCAATCTTAAATTTAACATTTAGTTTCAAGTTATTTTTCTTTTCATATATATCGCTGTAAGATTTACTCAAATCATCTAAAAGCTTAACATCAGAAGTTTTGTATAATATATCTCCTGACTTATATTTAGTAGGTTTTAATTTAACTCTATCCCCTATAAAAGCTTCTTCTACATTTTTTGAACCCTTTACTATCTTAAAAATAGTAAAACCATCATCGCCAAACCTAATTCCATCTCGAATACTTATATTTTCCTTTAGTTCAATAGTTAAATCTTTATTCACCTTACCTATTTGAACTCCTGTATTCTTTGGAAATCTATAAGACATCATGTCTCTGCCTGTATTTCCAAATAGATAAGCTTTAGAAAATCCTTCTCTATTAAATAATTGAAGTAATTTTTTCTTTTCTTCTTCTACCTTAAAGTTACTTTGTTTTTCATAATTTAACTGGCAACTAGCTTCATCTATGGCTTTTCTATAGGCGGACACAACTCCTGCTACATACTGTGGTCTTTTCATTCTTCCTTCTATTTTTAAAGAACTTGCTCCACTTTCAATTATATCCTTAATGTTTTCTATAGTGCATATATCCTTTGGACTCAAAACATACCCTTTTTTACCTTTTCCAGTAGTTTTATTTATAATCCCATAAGGTAATCTGCATGGCTGGGCACAACGTCCTCTATTCCCACTTCTTCCACCTATTAAACTGCTCATGAGACATTGTCCTGAATACGATATACAAAGAGCTCCATGAATAAAAATTTCTGTTTCAATATCTAAGTCCTTTGAAATATATTTGATCTCTTCTAAGGATAATTCTCTTGAAAGTACTATCCTAGAAAATCCTAATTTTTTCAAAAGAAGTGCTCCTTCTCCATTATGTACAGTCATTTGAGTTGAAGCATGAATTTCAAAATCCGGAAAATTTCTTCGTACTAGCTCTGCTATACCTGTATCTTGAATTATTAAAGCATCAACTCCTATTTCATATAAAAACTTTATATACTCTAAAGCTTCTCCAATTTCATTCTGTTTCATAGAAGTATTAACTGTAATATAAACTTTTACATTATATAAATGACAGTATTCCACTGCTTTAGTCATAGTTTCTTCATCAAAATTTGAGGCATAAGCTCTTGCTGAAAACTTTGTTCCACCAAGGTAAACTGCATCTGCTCCATTCTGTACTGCCGCATATAAACTCTCCAAACTTCCTGCTGGAGCTAATAGTTCAACTTTTTTCATATATTTATCTCTCCTTAATCCATTCTTATACCTAATTATACATTATAGCAAATTAAACTTATTGTTGCCAATTAATAGTTTTACATATCATATAGTTAAATTAACAGTTAAGTAATCCAAATCATAAAATACAATATGTATTAATAATTGGAGGTTTACTATGTACTTTAATTGTGAATTTCTACCTTATTATTTATATAGCTGTAGAATTTTTCATAAAAAATTTTGCCCCAAATACAATAAAAATAAACCAATATATTTAGCAGCAGCTCTTATAAAAGGTGGTCCTCTCGCTCCAAAAATAAAAGGAATTGTACATTTTAACTCTGTACCTTATGGAACAGAAGTTTATGTATGTGTAAATGGTCTTCCCGACTACAAACCTGCCCAAAACGGCAGCAAATCCATAGGTCCTTTTGGTTTCCATCTTCACGAAGAAGGTTGCTGCAAAATTGGTGATGCTGCTAATCCTTTTACATGTGCTAAAGGTCACTATAATCCAACTAATCAGCCTCATGGGAACCATGCTGGAGACTTTCCTGTACTCTTTTCCAATAACGGCTTAGCCCAAATGTGTTTCTTCACTAATAAATTTAAAGTTTCTGAAATTATAGGTAAAGCAGTAATTATCCATGAAAATCCAGACGATTTTCAAAGTCAACCTACTGGTAACTCTGGAAAAAGACTAGCCTGTGGAATAGTAAGAGCCTGCTGCTAATTGCATTATAAAATAAAACTGCGAAGCAATATTCAGTTTACAATTATCATTTGTCAACTGAATATCACTTCGCATATTCTTATATTATTTATTTAATTGAAGTACTACAGGACAATGATCTGACCCCATTACATCATTAAGAATTTCAGCATCTTTTATATCATCCTTCATACTATCTGACACAAAATGATAATCAATTCTCCACCCTGCATTATTTTTTCTAGCATTAAATCTATAACTCCACCAAGAGTACTTTATTTCCTCAGGATAGAAATATCTAAATGTATCTATATATCCATTTGCTATAAATTTATCCATCCATTCTCTTTCCATAGGTAAAAAACCTGACCTTTTTTCATTAGATTTTGGATTTTTTAAATCTATTTCCGTATGAGCTGTATTATAGTCTCCACATATAATCAACTTTTTATTTTCATCCTTTAATTTATTGCAATATTCTAAGAGTGCATCATAAAATTCCATTTTATAATTAAGTCTTTCATCATCCTTCTGTCCATTTGGAAAATATATATTAAACAATATAAATCTAGGGTATTCACATATAAGTATTCTTCCCTCACTATCAAAACGTTCTATCCCTATTCCATAGGATACTGATATAGGTTCTTCCTTTGTATAAACAGCAACACCACTATATCCTTTTCTCTCTGCACATGAAAAATAGCTTTTATAACCTTCTATGTTTCTTAATTTATCCTCTATTTGATTTTCTTGTATTTTAGTCTCTTGAATACATAAAACATCTGGTTGCTCCTTATCTATCCACTCTAAAAATCCTTTTTTCGCTATAGCTCTTAGACCATTGATATTCCATGAATGAATTTTCAAAATAACTCTCCTCTCTATACTTTAGTTTATCTTATTCCAAATTCTTCATATAATATATTTAATATTGTATCTACCCTATCTTTCCATGAATTTTTCTTAGCAATTTCAATTCTCATATTAAATAATTTATTATCATTTTCATCAACAGCATTATAAATCTTTTTTCTAAACTCTAGCTTTGATTTTGCTATATAACATATATTATTAAACTCTTTAATTCCATACATATTAGTACAAACAGCTGGTTTACCTAGTGCAAAATATTCATATAACTTTATAGGATTGCAGCAATTAGTCATACTATTAAGTTTAAATGGTATTAAGCAGCAATCAAAATTATTAATATAAAATGGTACTTCTCTATACTGTTTTAATCCTAAAAAATATATATTATCTCGCAAAATCAAATCTCTAATTTGATTTATTAAAGCCCCTATAAAAACAAAATTATAATTAGAATCCTTACTAATATAATTTATAATATTCCAATCTAACCAACTTGCAATAGCTCCAGAATAACCTATAATTTTTTTACCTGTAGGTAAATCCTTAGGCCATTTACTTTTATTTAGGGTAAAATGCTCACTATCAACCCCATTTTTAATCAAATACGTTTTCACATAAAGATTTTTATATTTATTATAAAGATTTTCAGATGATGTAAATATAATATCTGCTTTAGATATCATCTTCTTTATGCTCTGTCTCCACCCAATAAACTCATGTGAAGCCTCATCTATTATATCATATATCACATAATCATGAGGTATTATATCTACAAGTTCTACTTGTTTAGGTGAGCTACACCATAGTACTATATTTCCTCTAGTTTTTATATTCTTTATATCAAAATTTCTCCCTGACACATAAAAGTTATTATTTTTCTTCAATAAATAATTTCCTGTAAGATTTTCTATATAATATACTAAATTATTTCTTCTATTTAATTCTTTCATTATCTGTTGAGGTCTTTGAATCATCCAATTATAAGGTATAGTAGGCATTTGTATAAAAGTTATCATACACTTACACTCCCAATAGCTTTCACATAATTATATACTATGTTTTTATTCTAAAAAAATTTCTAATCTTACAATTACCTTATATGCAAAATATTGATAAAATATAAACATTTCACATTATAATTACATAATATATAAGGAAAGTGAAATATAGACTTTTCACAGTGTATTGAGGAGGTAAATTTAATGGAAGTATACGTCTTTGGTCTTGGACATATAGGCTTACCTATGGCAACCTGGATAGCTTTATCCAAGTACCATGTTAATGGAATTGATATAAATCCAACTACAATTGATAATATTGTAAATGGGAATGTAAATATAGAAGAATATTATAAAGAAATGCATATTTCTAAACTTGCAAAAAAATTAATTTCTGAAAATAAATTTAAAGTAAGTACTGATTTAAAAAGAATAGATAAAAAACCAGCTGTCTTTGTAATAGCTGTTGGAATAGCAGATAAAGAAAATGGAGAGCAAGATATTTCACCTCTATTATCCGTTTTAGATACATTAATGCCTCAGCTTGTAGATGGAGACCTTATATTATTTAGAACTACCCTTATTCCAGGTACTTGTGAAAATATAATTTATCCTAAATTAAATTCTTTAGATGTATCAGTAAACTTAGCATATTGTCCTGAAACTTTAATGGAAACTCATGCTTTTAAAGAATTGGAAAACAACTCTATGATTCTTGCAGCAAATAATGATGAAGGTTTTTTAAAAGCTAAAAGCTTTTTACGTTCATTATCAAAAGCTCCTATTTATAAAGCATCTAATATTAGAACAGCTGAAATGACAAAAGTAGTCCAAAATATATATAGAGATGTCAATATAGCGCTATCTAATGAAATTAGTGAAGCAACTTCTCAATTAAATATTGACATTTATGAATTACAAGCTTTAGCAAACACTCATCCAAGAGTAGAATTTTTAACTCCTGGTCCAGGTGTAGGAGGATATTGTCTTCCAAATGCCTATCATTATCTTAGAAAAGCTATTATCCAAAAAGAGGATTGTCCTTTATCATTAATTAGCCTTGCTAGAAAACTTAATGTTGAAAGGCCCAAAAAAATAGTTGACCTTATTAAAAAAGCTCTTAATGACGCTAATAAAGATATAACTAACTCAACCATAGGGATTCTTGGCTTAGCAATGAAGGATTTTTGTGCAGATTGTAGATTTAGTCCTGCTGTGGATATAGCATATATTTTAAAAGACATAGGTTCCAAAGTTAAAGCTTATGACCCTAAAGTTCCATTAAAATATGATTTTCAAGTTTCTTCATTAGAAGAATGTATTAAAAATATAGATTGTCTAGTCATCACAGTAAATCAGGAAGGTATAAATTTTAATTATGATAAACTCAACAATAGCATGTCCAAGCCAATAATAGTAGTAGATACTAAGAATATTTTTCCAAATTACGCCAACGTAAAACTATATACAATTTAAAACATTTATAACTAAAAGTTAGGGATTTATAATAATTATGACCCCCTAACTTTTAGTTTATTTCAACATATCTCTATAGCTTTTATATAATTCTTTTATACATACATCCCAACTGTAATTTTTTATTACATGTTTTTTCAATGTATCATTTTTATCTCTTTTAAATCCCTTATCTACTATATCTAAAATTTCATTTTCCTTATAAGGATTATAATATAACGCTAAATCTTGAAAATATTCTCTCGCACTACCTATTTCTGTAGATACCACATTACATCCTAAAGCTGCTGCTTCTAAAGATGTTAATCCTGGAGTTTCTAAAAAACTTGGAAGTACATGTACCCTAGCACAACTATATGCACTGTATAAATTATTACTATTCATAAATCCTAAATATCTAACATTTTTATATTTTATACAATATTTATAATATTTCCTGTTATTTATATTTCCTATAAGTACTAATTTATATCCTAGTTCTTTACACGCTTTAGCTAAGGCAAGCTGATTTTTTCTTGGACATATACGTGCTGCACATAACACATAATCATTTAGCTTATATTTCTTTTTAAAATTATAAATATTATATTTGTTATTTAGTATATCCACCCCATTGTAAATTACTGTACAAGGCAATCTTTTTCCATATTCCTTATTCAGTAATTCTTTTTCTATCTTACTATTAGGATAAATTCTTTTACAGCCATATAATATCTCTTTCCTATATAATTCATATTTTTTCCATACATTTATATTTTCTTTATCATTAACATGTACATAGTATTTTAGCAAATCCCAATATATAGGAGAAATAACTATATATTTTTTATACTTACATGCTATTTTATAGTATCTATATGTTTCAGTAATTCTTGTTAAGTTAAAAAGATGTATTATATCGTAATTTGAATAATCTACAATTCTCCCATCATTTATATATACTTTAACCCCTAGCTTTCTTAAGTATTCTGCCGTTTTTAGTACTTGCATAGAATCTCCTGCAAAATTTTTAACATAATCATCTCTTATACACAATAATATCCTCATATATACTCTCCTAATATTTCTATATAGTTTTAAACTTTATTCGTACTATGTATACAATAATTCCAATCATTAATAATGTATTTAAGTAAAATCACACATTAATATTATCTACATATAATATTAATGAAAGCTTCCATATAATTGCAAATAAAAATGATTTAATACTAACTTATACTTTCTTTATAGAAAGGAGGAAAATTTTTGATTGATTTAGAAACTAATAAAAATAATTTTGGTAGGAAACATCAAAACTGTAAAAACACATGTATTGTAACCCCTAAACCTTATGGTAATTGTAAACAACAAGATTGTTTACAATTACCTGAATTAGGGCTTGTTGTTTCCGCTGAACCATGTGCATGTATAATATTAGGTATCCCTCCTATTGAAAAGCTTGGAGCAATAAATCTACCTGGTTTACCTATTAAAGTACCTCTTCAAGCCCTTTCAGTAAAAGTAGTAGACAATAGTTTTCACATAAATTCAATACAAGTACTTTCTATCAAACCTTGTTCATCTGCTGGAGCTGGATACTTTGAAATTAAAATAAACTATATCTTCAAGTTTAAGTTACAATTTTTCGATATTGATATGAATGTACTTCAAGTAAAATGTAGTACCCCTTCAAGTACTTCTGAAATAATAAAAGATTTTATTTATGGAAGTGTAAACTATGTAAAAAAAGTAATACTTTTTGGTGGTAAAGGTGGCGATACTGTAATTGCATCTAATTTAATCAATTCATCTACTAATATGCTAGGTAACCAGCCTTACGCTATTGCAAAAGCCAAAGCAATACCCCTAGATGTTGAACTACAAGAATCAAAAGATTCTCGTTGTGATCCTTATTGTGATCCTTATTGCGATCCAACTAATAACGTTATAATATCTATAGGATTATTTACTATAATTAGTCTAATAAGAATTATCAATCTAAGTGTATCTACTACCTCCACCTGCGATGATTGTAACATACCTTTATGCGAAAGCATAGTACCTGGAGACCCTTGTTCTTACTTTAATAATATGCCATTTCCTTTAGAAAAATTCGATGCTAAATAATAAATTAAAGCACCCTAATAATATTTGACTATTAGGTGCTTTAAATTTTATAATTCTTCAGGTTTATTTTTTAACATTAATTTGAAAGGATGAAAAAAATGTATGAATGTTATCGACAAAACAACCGTAATTATGAAAAATATAGTGACAAATTCCCCAAAATATCTTCTAAAAAAAAGGTATTACCTAATGTAAAAGCTGCATGTATATTAAATGATTTTAGTTTTTTATGTTTTAAATACGAATGTAATCTAATACCTCTAAATCCATATAATTGGGAAAATGCTTTAACAAGTACTAAACCTGATTTCTTATTAGTTGAATCAGTTTTGCATGGCAGCAATGAAAAGTGGTTTCAATCATTTGAAAAAAAAGCTTCTCCTTTAAAAAATCTAATTAAATGGTGTAAAGAACATAATATACCTACAATTTTTTGGAACACAGAAGATCCTATTCACTTTAATAAATATATTGAAGCTGCAAAACTTTTTGAATATATTTTTACAATTGATTCTGCTTATATAAAAAAATATAAGGAATATATTGTACATGACAATATATATCCTTTACCTTTAGGCGTACAACCTAGGATTTATAACCCTATAAATAATCCAAACAGCATTGTAAAAAAGAATCCTTATATAATGCCTCTTACGCTATTTGAAGCACTTGCTTGTGGAAATATCACTAGTTCCGCTAACATACCTTTGAAAGTCTTTAGAAAAAATTCTAATAAAGATTTGTCCTTTTTAATTAACAATAAATTATTAAAGAATAAATTATCTCTACTTTGTCAAAGGGAAGTGCTTTCTAATAACACCTACACTCATATCCTTAAAACCATATTAAATAAAATAGGATTAAAATATGAAAAAAATAAAGCTGGTGTAACTATTGTTACAAGTACTAACAAAGCAAACACTATGGATTATGTATTTACCAATTATGAAAGGCAAAACTATGAAAATAAAGAATTAATTGTTATTTTAAACGATAACAAAATGGATTTACAAGAATGGAGAGATAAATCCAGTGCATATAAAAATGTAAGAATATATCAAATAGATGAAAGTGAACCTCTAGGACACTGTTTAAATTTTGCTATTGAGCGTAGCAACTTTAACTATATATCTAAATTTGATGATGATAACTATTATGGAGCAAACTTTATAACAGATTTAATGAACACTTTTAAATATGTAGATACAGAATTAGTTGGTAAATTATGCTATTACGTTTATCTTGAAAAAAGCAATACTTTAGCAGTAATATGCCCAAATATGGAAAATAGATATGTACATTTTCTATCTGGTTCAGGATTGATTATTAAAAAAGAAGTATTTGATACAGTAAAATTTTCAAGCACTCCTCAAGGTTCAGATTCTATTTTTTTAAGAGAGTGTACCAAAAATGGATTTAGAATGTATTCTGCTGATAGATTTAATTATGTATATATAAGACGAGCTTCAAAAAAAGAACATACTTGGAAAGTGTCAGACGATGTATATTTAAAAAGTTGTGAAATTATTACAGTTACCGATAACTACGTACCAATTGTATCAGTATAAAAAATAAAAGCATATATTACTACAAATGTTCAAATACGTTTGTAGTAATATATGCTCTTTTAGCGTATTAATAGTTATAATTATTTATATACAATATCACCCATAAACTCGCTTAATATTTTCTTTACTTCTGAAGAATCTGTTATTATATCTTTTTCTTTTATAGGTTTAAATTTTGCTAAAGCATCAGCTGTATTCTTAGAATGTACATGCCACAAAAAATTACGTTTTTTTATAACTTCATGAGGTAATTTAATTGCTCCTGGATGTCCATTTATCAATTTATATCTATTACCAGCTAAATAATCTTCAACTTTATATATTAATGTAAAAAAAGGTGGACTTGGATGATGATATTTACCTAAACGTTCTGCATTAGAATCATATAAGTATCCCTCTTGATTTACTAGTACTATAGTATTTTGTTTTGGGTTATATTCATGTAATTGCTGTGTATAAGTTTTATGATACATATCATCTGTATCTAATCGTGCTAAATATAAATAATCATAACCTTGTATTTCTTTTTCAATATCAGATTTATAGTCAGTTTTTCTGATAAATCTAATATTATATGGAAGTTTATCATACTTATCAAGGTATTCTTTTACTATATCTTCTGTTTTTTCGTGATACATATAGGTAGCTGTAAAATCTTGATTAATTTGTGCTTTTAAACTTTTCAATGTATATTTCATAAATATATCAATTCTATATTTAATCCATTCCTTATCGAATCTTCCTTTCCATGGATAAGTATTTAAACTACTACTTATATAAATCTTTTTTTTCATAATTAACCTCCACTACTTTTTTAATATTTTATTTGCTTTTTCCACCACTCAATTGTTTCATCTAATCCTTTGTCCATATCATAATATGGAACCCATCCTATTTCATTCTTAAGTCTATTAATATCTGCTAATATTACATGTGCTTCATCAGGTGATGTTTTAATATCTTCTAAATGAATTAAATCTTGACTTCCTATTTTGGCACCAATTTCCATAAAAAAATCCATTAATTTTATTGGATTACCTGAACCAATATTAACTACTCCTTCTACATTACTTTCAAACAAGCCCACAAGTGCAGAAGCCACATCATAAACATGTAAATAATCTCTTATTTGCCTACCATGAGAACAATGAGCTACTTCACCTTTTAAAAGTTTATTTATTACATAAGGTATAACTCTATTAGGATTCTCATGAGGGCCATACACATAAAAAATCCTAGCCCAAGCTAAACTCAAATCATTTTTCATACAATAACTTTCTGCAATACTGTGCAAGCTTGCTTTACACACTCCGTATAATAAATTGGATTTTACAGGTGTTAACTGCTCATTTAAATAACCATATTTACAATCATATTCACTACAAGTTCCTCCAAATACAGCTCTTTTTCCATTATACTTTTTAAAACTTTCAAGAATTTCTATACCAACCTGAACCCATTTCAAATGTATATTTGATTTTTTATATTTTTCAGGAGTAATATTCCAAGCAAGATGTAGTAAATAAGTAGGTTTAACTCTTCTAAACAACGCATCTATTTGCAGTAAATCTAGTAAATCTATACAATGCCAATAAATATTTTTATTACTCGATTTAAACTGCCTAGAACTAACTGCATGTACTTCATATCCTTTGTTTACTAGTAAATTTAGAGTATTCCTCCCAATAAAGCCACTAGCACCTGTAACTAAAATCCTCTTCATAGACAATTTATCATACTCCTCAATATTACTTATTTTTCTATAATTTTTCATATTGTTTTATTTGATTTAAACATAGATCATATACATCTCTTTTTTTGTAATTTCTATACCATTCTACAGTATATTTTAATGACTCATATATATTTAACTTAGGTATCCATCCTAAATAAGTTTTTGCTTTAGTACAATCTAAAGTTAATGTATTAGCTTCATGTAATTTATTTTCTTTAGATAATTTTATACAACCATTACCACCCCACTGCTGTAATATAATATTAGCTACCGTCTCAACATTAACAATTGAATTATAATCAGGTCCAAAATTCCATCCACCACAATATTTAGTTCCATCTTTATACATATTAGCAGCTAAAATTAAATAGCCCTTTAAGGGTTCTAATACATGTTGAAATGGTCTAATAGCCTTTGGATTTCTAATTTCTATAGGCTTATTGCTCGTTAAAGCCCTGATACAATCAGGAACTATTCTATCTTTAGCCCAGTCTCCTCCTCCAATAACATTTCCTGCTCTTACTGATGCAATAGCTTTTCTATGTTCTTCATAATTCTTAGGATTTATAAAAGAATTTCTAAATGAAGCTATTAAAATCTCTGCACATGCTTTACTAGAACTATAAGGATCATATCCTCCCATTGGATCATCTTCTCTATATCCCCAAATTTGTTCTCTATTTTCATAACATTTATCCGTAGTAACCATAATTCCAGCCTTTACAGTGTTGGATTGTCTTATACACTCTAATACATTTAACGTCCCCATGACATTAACTTCATAAGTTTCTATAGGTATCTTATATGAAAGTCTAACAAGAGGCTGTGCAGCTAAGTGAAAAACTATATCTGGTTTATATTTTTCAAATATAGCTTTTAATTTATTTAAATCTCTAACATCACCTCTAATATCTATAATTTTTTTATTTAGACCTGCCATTACAAAATTATCTTCCTGTGAATTAGGAGCTAATGCATATCCTATAACATTAGCTCCTAATTCTCTAAGCCATATACTGAGCCAAGATCCTTTGAATCCTGTATGTCCTGTAACTAGGACATTTTTATTTTTATAAATATCCTTAAATATATTACTCATTACTTCCATACCTTCCACGGTTTATTACCAGTATTCCACAACATATTAGCTCTCTGAACATCCTTAAAAGTATCTATTGCAATCCAAAAACCATCGTGTTTAAATATAGCTAATTCTTTCTCCTGTGCTATATTTCTAATAGGCTTTTCTTCGAACATACAATCCTCTTGAATATAGTTAAATACCTTTTTATTTAGTACCATAAAGCCTCCATTTATAAACCCACCTTGTCTAGGCTTTTCGTTAAAAGACTTAGCTATTCCATTTTCAACTTCTATTACTCCATAAGATGACATAGGATGAACTCCTGTCATAGTAACTATTTTTTCCATTTTTTTATGATATTCTATAAGCTTATTAATATTTATATCACTTAATCCATCTCCGTATGTCATTAAAAAGTTTTCTTCATCTATATATTTTTCTATTTTTTTTAATCTACCTGCAGTTAATGTTTCAAGTCCTGTATCAACTAAAGTAACATTCCAATTTTCTCTTTCTTGATTATGATATTGTATATATTTAGAACCATTATCTATATGAAGAGTATAGTCATTATTCATCCAATCCATATCATTAAAATACTGCTTTATCATATTTCCCTTATATCCAAGACATAAAATAAAATCTTTTACTCCATAATATGAATATATTTTTAATATATGCCATATTATTGGCCTTCCGCCTATATCTACAAGAGGTTTAGGTCTATATTCTGTTTCTTCTCTCATACGGGTTCCTTTACCTCCACATAATATAACTGCCTTCATTATTATCCCCTCGCGTTTTTATTATAAAAAATTAGAAATTTAAACTTATTTGTCCTACACTAAATTATATGTATCCAATGTTTCTTTTGTGATTAAACAACTAATTTTGCACAAAAAACAGAACCTAAAAAATTAAACATTATTTAAAGGTTCTGTTTATAGTCTTAAATAACTTATAATATATTATTTATCTAAAATACTCATTAAATCTATATCTTTAGCAAGAATGTTAGCAGACATTAAAGAAGAAATAGTCCCAGCATCAATCCACCAATTTTTTAATACATCGTAACTTAAATAACTTTGCTTTATATAACAATTATTTACATCAGTTATTTCTAATTCATTTCTACTAGAGGGTTTTAATTTTTTTATCACATCAAATACCTGATTATCATACATATATATCCCTGTTACGCAATAATTGCTCTTAGGCTTTTTAGGCTTTTCTTCAATGTTTACTATTTTATTTTCATATATATCTGCTATTCCATATCTTGTAGGATCTTTTACTTCTTTTATTAAAACCTTTGCTCCCTTGTCTTGTTTTCTAAATTTATCTACAAAAGGTTTAATATTATCATAAAAAATATTATCTCCCAACATAACTACACATTTATCTAATCCTACAAACTTTTCACACAAGCCTAAAGCCTCAGCTATACCACCAGCTTTTTCTTGCACTCTGTAGGTAAATTCCATTCCAAATTCATTTCCATTTCCTAATAATTTAGCTAAAGAGCCTATATCTTTTTTGCTACTAATAATCATTATATCTGTAATTAAAGCTTGTTTTAATTTTGCAATACTATAATAAATCATAGGATATCTACCAATCGGAAGTAAGTGTTTGTTTATAGATTTAGTAATTGGATATAACCTAGTACCATTTCCTCCTGCTAGAATTATTCCTTTCATTTTTCATATTCCTCTCTTTCATCATATATAACATATAGTTACTTTATCTTTAATCCTTTCACTAATCATAATATTCAGTGTCTATTTAAAAGTAACCATAGAAAATATACAATTAAAAGAGTATTTATTTACCTATTATTTAAGATATACTATTTTCAAGCCATGCTCTATTATTCAAATACCAATCAATAGTTTTATCTATTCCTACTTCAAAAGAAAATTCTGTACTCCATCCTAAATTTTTTCTTATTTTTTCAGCACTTATTGCATATCTCCAATCATGACCTTTTCTATCTTCCACAAATTTAATAAGTTGCTCTGTAATGCCATTTTTCATTTTCTCACTTATAATTCTTATAATCAATTTTACAATTTCAATATTGGTTTTCTCGTTATTTCCACCTATATTGTAAACCTCTCCACTCTTACCTTGTTTCATTACTAAATCTAATGCTCTGCAATGATCTTCTACATAAAGCCAATCTCTAACATTAAGTCCTTTACCATACACGGGTACATTCTTTTTTTGTAAACAATTATTTATAACTAGTGGAATGAGTTTTTCAGGAAACTGATTTGGTCCATAATTATTAGAACATCTTGTTATATTGACAGGCATTTGATAGGTATCATAATACGCTTTAACTATACAATCTGCACTTGCTTTACTAGCTGAATAGGGGCTATGAGGATTTAATGGTGTGTTTTCAGTAAAATAGCCTGTATCTCCAAGAGAACCATAAACTTCATCAGTAGAAACTTGTAAAAATTTTTTTCCCTTAATGAAACTCTTATTTATAATCCAAGCTTCTTTTGCACAATTTAAAAGATTTACTGTTCCTAGCACATTAGTTTTTACAAAAATCTCAGGATTGTTTATACTTCTATCTACATGAGACTCTGCTGCAAAATTAACAACATAGTCTATGTCATATTTATTAAATATATCTTTTACTAAATCCTTATTACAAATATCTCCTTTTATAAATTTGTAGTTTGAATTATTTTCTATCTCTTTTAAATTTTCCAGATTGCCTGCATAAGTTAATTTATCTAAATTTATAACTTTAATATTTTTATACTTGTTAATTACATATTTAATGAAATTAGCTCCTATAAACCCAGCTCCTCCAGTAACCAAAAATTTTTGCATTGCTTTTCTCCACCTTTTATCAAAGTAACTTTACGTTAACCTTATTCTTTAAACCATATATTGATTAATACTTTAAATTTAATAAACATTTATTATCCACTGTACTCAACATAACTATATAATTTGAAATTTTTCTATCTCTTGTTTATACTGTTTATATTTAGGATTTTGTTTAATTATATTGATTGACTTGCTAAATGTAACTTTCCATTTTTGTAAAGCAGCATTATACTCTTCTTCAGTTAACAAACCAGTTTTATACGCATTTTCTACAAGATATATCCATTCCACTAAATCTGTAACTCTATCCACTGTCACAGCATTTTGACCTCCATGGATTCTTCTATAACTTAATATATTATTAACACGTATACAATCTCCTTTGGAACAAAGTACAAGCCACATTGCTACATCTTCAAGTATACGATGCTGTCTTCCTCCAAAAACACCAAATCTATCAATATATTTTTTATCAAAAAGAACACCGGTTGGTGCACCTACAACATTTGCAAACCTTCTAAAAAAACTTTTAATTAAATCGACACCTTTTTTTCTTTTTACTACTAGATTTTCAACTGGTAAATATAAAATAGGCTCTCGTTTCCACCCTATTTTTTCATTAGCACCAACAACCATAGTTACATTTTCATATTTACAAATACATTCCACCATTATTTTTATCTTATCAGGATGAAATACATCATCATCATGTAAATAATTTATATATTTCCCAGAAGACAACTCCAAACATTTTTGACTATTTCTTGTCCCCCTTAGTCCTAGTGGTCCTCCATTATAATAGTATTTTATATTTTTATATTTCTTAAGATAAGGTTCTATCATTTTTGTTGTATCATCATTTGTACTATCATCACATATAATTATCTCTATATTTTTATAAGTCTGGTTTAATGCACTATCTAAAGCTACTTGTAAATAATGAGGTCTGTTATATGTTGGTATTAAAACACTCACTAAAGGATTAAATTTATTTTCAATCATACTTTTCACCCATTTCAATAATATTTTTCAAATCCTTTTATTTTGTAACTATATATATACACTTTTATAATATGCTAAACATAAAAATTTCGTTATAATAAAAAAAGTGACTTAGTTTAACTTTAAACCAAAGCCACTTTTAATCCTTCAATTCTTTATTTAAAATTCACCTTTTCTATATGCTGGGAAATAATCTTTATCAACTATTTTAAATTATTACTTATACTTTTAAATTTCCATTTTTCTAGTATTTTCAAAGTATAGTTATACATATCTCTTTATTAACTCACATATAAATTTCATATCATTCAAATCATATCTTTGATCTATTGGTAAAGGTAATAAATATCTAGTTAATTTATATTCAAAAGTATTGTCTTTTACTCTTTCTAAAACTTCTTTCCAATAAGTTGCTACATATAATTTATTTTTTATAAGTTTTTGTCTTATTCCTTCTTTCGTTATTAATAATGGATAAACCATCGGTCCATTTAAATAATTTATATCAATTTTCAATTCATTAAATTGAGATAATTTTTCGTGCAAATAAAGAAAATTTCTCTCTCTTATTGACTTAACCTCATTATAATTTATGCTTTTCATAATCCTCTTAGTCAACTTAGACATTGACATTAATTTTCTATCTTTAAACTTACATTGATTGTGTATAAAATCATCATAGCTTTCCTTTGCTGATATATCAATTCTCTTCAATAAATATAAACATCTATCGTATGAATTATCTCTCTCAAACTCTACTAAATATCTATATTTAGTATAAAGATATCCACCTTCTGGAACTCCAAAAAATTTTCTTGGAGAGTATATTGTTCTAACATCTTTTATTTGTTGCTCAAAAAAAGCTTGGGAATTGTCTATAATAACATTATTTTTATCATATATAGAATCAACTATTTTCTTATTTATGCCAAAATAATTAATATATATAAATAATTCACTAGATAAAATTTTTTTGTGTAATATAGGATTAAAGTCATTATTTATATTATAAAATTCATAATTTATATTCTCTCTGATTATAGGTTCTAACAAAGTATGACAAGAATAATATGGTAAATATATCTTTTGGGGTCTCTCAGCTTTTATAATATAAAGCAAACAATTTCTAGCACTATTAAGTTTTATAGCATCTTTATGATATTCTTCACCTTTATTTAATTCTAATTCAAAAAAACCTCCTATTTCTTTCATGTAAACACCACTCTTAATTAATTTTAATGCTTATACTTATTTATAATAAAACTTCAGGTCATATGCTCATAATTTTAATTATTCAAAATTCCCCTTCTCTATATTGTGGAAAATATTCACTATTACTTTTTTTCAAGTCACGAATTATTGTGTTATACTTTTCTTTATTTAAAACTTTTCCACAAATATAAGCCATTCTTGTCCCTGTACTCCATCCTCTTTTAAAATAATTCAATCCATCATTTTTATTTGCAATTGTTCCTGCGCCTGCTCCAAAATTTACCCATTTAACTTTATCTTTCAAGTATTCTAGAGCCCTCATTCTAATAGCATAGGAAGCATTTAATTTATACCCTTCATCGCTAAAAGCTGATAAATGAGTATATGCAACTTCTTCATAAATAATAATCAAATTTACTCCCACTATTTTGCCATTATATAATCCACGTACTAGTAACATACCTGGTGTTTTCAGTTGATATTCAAAAGCTTTTTTCGAAAATTGTCTCATACCTATAATTTTATGCCTTTTTACTAAAACATTATATAATTGCAGCACTTCATCTAAATATCTAATATAATCATTGGTACATATTTCTACATCTATCTTTTTTAAAGCTCTTCTTGAATTTTTTTTATGACCTCTAGCTATAATTTTATTTAATTCACAGGATAAATCGGCTATATAATGCTCTTTAAATGGCTTTACAAAATCAAAAGTGTTATATAGTTGTGTTAAATTATAATTTCCAAAGGGATCTGCAACTAAAGATATACTAACTAAATCTTTTTTTAATTTTTCAAAATCTAAAGAAAGTTTTGTCCAATCTTTACAACAAAATAGAGGGTATAATCCCATTGCATCATACAATTTATATTCATCGATTTTTCTTTTTAAAATCCATCCACCACTTTCTTCTAATCTTAGAGGCTGTCCCCATTCTTTAAATGAATTTGCATAGTTATAGCTTAGATATCCTTTCTCGTCCAAATTAATTTCTTCCCTTCCTTATTTTAATTCTGTTTTATTAAATTATATAAGCACCTATTAACGCCAACTTCAGTAATTAGAATATTATTACAATAATATTCTAATTACTGTAAATTAACTTTTATATTAAGCTATACACTCTTCATTTATACTCACTTTTATAATATTCAAATTCCAAAGATTACGTTCTAAACAAAAATTCTAAATTATATACTCAAAATTTTCTCTTGTTCAAAATTCTCCTTCTCTATATTCTGGGAAATATTCAACACTACTCTTTTTTAAACGCCAAGTTATTCCATCATACTTTTCTTCATCTAAAACTTTTCCGCATAAATACACCATTTTTTTACCTGTACTCCATCCTCTCTTAAATTGATTCAATCCATCATTCAAATTTGAATTTATTCCTGCATTTGCTCCCAAATCTATCCACTTCACTTTATTTTTCAAGTATTCTAATTCCCTCAATGTAATCCCATAGGAAGCATGCATGTTATATCCTTCATGACTAATAGCCATCAAATGATCATATGCAACATCTTCATGAATAATACACAATTTCATCCCTACTACTCTTCCATCATATACTCCACGAATAAGTATGGTACCTGGCGTTTTAAGTTGATATTCAAAAGCTTTTCTTGAAAATCGTCTAATTCCTGTTATCTTATGTCTTTTTATTAAAACATTATATAATTCAATAAACTCATCCAAGTATCTAACACAATTTTTTGTGCAAATTTCTACTTCTATATCTTTCAAAGCTTTTTTGGCCTTTCTTTTATGCCCTTTGTATATAAATTTATTTAATTCACAGGATAAATCTACTATATAATGCTTTTTAAATGGTTTTACAAAATCAAAGATTTTATATAATTCGGTTATTTTATACTCTCCAAAAGGATCAGTTACTAAAGTTATACTTACTAAATTATTTTTTAATTTTTGAAAATCTAAAGAAAGTTTCTTCCAATCTTTACAACAAAATAATGGGTACAACCCCATTGCATCATATAAATTATATCCAGCAATTTTTCTTTTTAAAAGCCATCCCCTACTTTCTCCTAATGTTATAGGTTCACCCCATTCTTTAAATGAATTTGCATAATTATTGTTTAGATATCCTATTTCATCCACATAACTCATTCCTTATACTCAATGTTATATATTTATATAATATTTTAAATAATAATTATATATACTTTTTTATCAAATCATGTATAAATTTCATATCACTCAAATCATATCTTTGATTTATTGGTAAAGGTAATAAATATCTAATTAACTTATATTCAAAAGACCCTACTTTTACTCTTCTTAAAACTTTCTTCCAGTAAGTAGCTAAATATATTTTATTGCTTATTAGCTTTTCTTTTATTCCTTCTTTAGTTATTAAAAGTGGATAAATCATAGGTCCATTTAAATCTTCTATATTAAGCTTTAATTCATTAAATTCAGATAATTTTTCATGCAAATAAAGAAAATTTTTCTTTCTTATTAACTTAACCTTATCATAATTTATACTTTTCATAATCCTCTCAGTTAGCTTAGACATCAACATTAATTTTCTCTCTTTGAACTTACCTTTATTATGTTTAAAATCAGCATAGCTTTCCTGTGCTGATATATCAATTCTCTTTAACAAATGTAAGCATCTATCATATGAAGTATCTCTTACAAGTCGTTCTGAATATCTATATTTTGTATAAAGATATCCCCCTTCCGCAACTCCAAAAAATTTTCTTGGAGAATATATTGTTCTAATACCTTTTATTGGTTTCTCAAAAAATGCTTGAGCATTATCTATAATAATCTTGTCTTTATTGCTTATAGAATCAACTATTTTCTTATTCACCCCAAAATAATTGGTATATAAAAAAAATTCATCAGATAAAATTTTTTTATGGAATATAGGACTAAAGTCATTATTTATATTATAAAATTCATAATTTATGTTCTCCCTGATTATAGGTTCTAGCAAAGTATTACAAGAATAATATGGTAAATATATCTTTTTGGGTCTTTCAGCTTTTATAATATAAAGTAAACAATTTCTAGCACTGTTAAGTCTTATAGCATCTTTGTGATATTCTTCACCTTTATTTAATTCTAATTCAAAAAAACCTCCTATTTCCTTCATGATAGCTTTCACCACTCTAATTATTTTCTAATATGGCCTGTATAAAATATGATTTTTCATACAGATTTCTTTATAACATTTATAATTTTATCCTGATCTTTTACTGTTAAAGAATCATACATAGGTAAACATAATATTCTTTTAGATATACTACTTGATATTGGAGCATACTGATTCTTATTCAAATAATTCAACTTCTCTAATGATGGATAAAAATATCTTCTAGGATTAACCCCCTCCTTCTTTAAACTATATTCTACTCTTAATAAAATCTTTTCATCTTCAAAAACCACTGGAAAATAACTGTAGTTTCTACTACTATATTTATTCTGTTTTTGAAATTGTAAATTTTGTGGTAATTTACTCATATAATACTCGTGTACCATTTTTCTGCAATAAATAATTTTATCAATATCATCCAATACACATAATCCCATAGCAGCTTGTAGTTCATTCATTTTTGCATTTATTCCTAAGTACTTTATATTGTCTGATTCATATATTCCAAAATTAATCATCTTTTTAGCTTTTTCATATAATTTATCATCCTTTATTACTAGTGCCCCTCCTTCAACTGTATGAAAAAGTTTTGTAGCATGAAAACTTAAAGTAGAAATATCACCATACTCTAATATACTTTTTCCTTTATAAGTAACTCCGAAAGCATGTGATGCATCATAGACTACTTTAAGATTATTTTTTTTAGATATACTATCTATAAAATTAATATCACATGAATTACCAAATACATGTACAGGTACAATTGCAGAACTATTATCTGTAATAGATTTTTCTATTTTTTGTGAATCTATATTATAAGTTTCTTTATCTATATCACAAAAAATAGGATTTAATCCTTCCCATACTTGACTACTCACTGTAGCCACAAAAGTGAAAGGAGTAGTTATAATCTTCCCTTTTAACTCCAAAAGCCTATAGGCCAATTGTAATGCTATAGTTCCGTTGCATACTAATAAAATATTTTTTACATTTAAATATTGTTTTAATCTTTTTTCTAATTGTCTAACAAACTGACCATTATTAGTAAGCCACCCACTTGAAAATATTTTATCAATATATGACTTATATTTCTTACTATCAGGAATATAAGTTTTAGTAACATTTATCATTAATCTCTTCCTCTTCTTTCATAATTTCTATAAATTTAAACCTATAACAAATAAAATAGTTCTTTAAACTATTTCTAAATTTATATTCTACTTTAAAATTATATGCTTAATCATATTCTTCTGTGATAAAATCATATATTTCTACAAAAGCTATGTTTGTAATAAATAAGTGATAGACAACCCAATTCTAGGTTGTCTATCACTCATTTACTAATTTAAAAAATTTAAAGCCTTCCCTGTATTTTTTACTTTTAATACTTCATAGACTTCATATAATTTTTTACAATGTTTTTCCCAACTATAATTTTCAAGCACAAAATCTTTTAATTTATTAATTTTTCGTTTTTTCATTCCTTTTTGTACTGCTTCAAAAATACTATTTTCATCATACGGATCACAATATATTGCCATATCCTTAAAGTATTCTTTTGCAGTTCCCTCTATTGTTGAAACTATATTGCAGCCACTTGCAGCAGCTTCTAAAGATGAAAGTCCTGGAGTTTCCATATAGCTTGCAAGTACATGTAATTTTGCAAATCTATATGCATTATATATATTGTAGCTATCCATAAATCCTAAATATAAGACATTGTTAAATTTAATACATTCTTTGAAATAGTTTTCATCTTTTACATTTCCTATGAGCAATAACTGAACTCCAAGTTTATTACATACCTTTGCTAAAGTAAGCTGATTTTTGCTTGGACAAATTCTTCCCACGCATAACACATAGGAATTTAAATTGTGTCTTTCCTTAAAGTTATATAATGGAATCTCCTCATCTTCTACTTCAACGCCGCTATAAATAACAGTACTTGGTAAGTTAAGTTTAAAATCATTCTTAAGTGCATTTCTTTCCAACTCACTATTTGCAATAATCATCTTGCACCCTTTTAATATTTTTCTCCTATAAACATTACTTTTTTCCCATAACTTCACTGCTTCAATATTATTTTTATATTTGTAGTATTCATTAAGATTCCAATATACAGGAGATACTACGATAGGTTTTTTATAATAATTAGCTAATTTATAATATTTATAAGTTTCACCTATTCTTATTATATTAAATAGATGAATTATGTCATAACTAGAATAATCTGAAATAGCACCATTGTTTATATCAACTTCAGCTCCTAATTTTCTTAAACATTCAGCAGTTTTCAACACTTGCATAGAATCCCCAGCAAAATTTCTATAATAATCTTGTCTTATACATAAAAGTATTTTCATCTTTATATTTTCCCCCTAGAACAATAAGTTTTTACCTCTTTTATCATATTTCTATGCTAACTTTTTTACATTTATTAAATTATTGAATTTTTAAATAATAAAATTTACTATCTTTATATACTTTTTTATATATTCCCCTTATAGATACCTTATTTCTTCTTATTTCTTCTATAACAAAATGTATTTCTCTTTCTTGTACCTTTATTGCTCTAGAGCATCCTGCCGAAATAGTACATGGAGTAGACATAATTTCAACATCGTATCTTTTATCCTTTAATATTTTATATAAATGAATACTTTCATTTGAAGAATTAAAAACAATTATATATATTTCCTCTCTTGGTCTTGGCATAAGAACACTCCTCTTTAATAAATAAAAACACTCTCATTAATAAAATATGTACTTTATTTACTATTATGTTACACTCAAAAGTATATGTCTCTAATTATTTGGTTTT
This sequence comes from Clostridium ganghwense, assembly GCF_026735165.1. Classification (GTDB taxonomy): domain Bacteria; phylum Bacillota; class Clostridia; order Clostridiales; family Clostridiaceae; genus Clostridium_H; species Clostridium_H ganghwense. The sequence goes on from NZ_JAPQES010000002.1 coordinate 265,722, forward strand.
AGATAAAGTAAAAATTAACACAAATAAAGACTATTGGTATTATCCCAATAGTCTTTATTGTATTAAGTAAATTATTTTTTTAACCCTCTGTTTGTACAACATTAATGTTTAATTTTAATTTACTCTTTAATTACTGGATCAAAGTCATCAAATGGGAATGGTATTTCATTAAAGAACGAACATGGATCACCAGGTACTATTGGATCACATACAGGTATATCACATCTTCCAGTAGTTAAGACTGTCATATTTACTAATCTAAATAATTTTATTATTGTAAATAATCCTATAGTAACTCCTAAGATTTTTTCTGGACAAGAATCTAAAGAATCACAAGGGTCTATATAATCACCAATTGAAACTGAAAGAGGCATAGCTTTTGCTTGTGCGAATACGTATGGTGCATTTGGTGAAGGACTTAATTCATTGTTATCAAATAAATTACAGCTTGTAACTATGTCCTTATTTGCTGATCCTCCAAATAAAACTATTTGTTTTTCATAAAAACTATATGCTAAAATATGCTTTTTAATTGTAGTATTTCCACATTCACTATCTGTTAACTCTATATTTAATCTGTTCCCTGCAAAATCAACTAGTTTTAATTTATAGACAAATTTATATCTTATCTTTACTCTCCAATATCCATCAGCTGCAAATAAATTTTGTTCCTGCTCATTAAGTGTTTTAATCTCGGCAATATTAAAACTTCCTTCTATTATTTCAGCATGTTCAACTAAATTACGTGGAAATATAATAGGTGAATTAGGACTAATAGGGTCAGGTAATGGCATTTCTTCCGTTGGTAATATTGATGGGTCTGCTGCTAATGTTAGTTCTGGTCCTATAAATGCTGTAATTTCTAATTTTTCTCCACTATATGATCCACTAATAGGTATGGAATCAACTCCAGGTTCAGGTACAATAAAATCTGGTTTTAAGCAGTCCTGCTGTCTACATTTTCCAAATACTTTCATTGCAATTATACATTCATCGGTTAATTCATGGGGCTTCTTGCACATATCTTTCATTTCTAAATTATCTTCCATGCCTTATCCTCCTCTTCTCTTCAAAAACTTATTTATTATAGCTCATAATAAGTAATATCTTACATTAACATAATATGTGTAGCTTTAATATGTGTGATTATCATTATAAAAATTTTAATAATGTTTTTAAGTTATAAACTTACCTACTAAAATCATATGTTTATATATAGAAGTAATTTTACTAAAAGGAGTATTTTAATGTCTTTGATTGAAAGAAATTTTTATACATTAAAGCAGTCTTGTAGAACTATATGGAATTTCACATATAAAAAAAATTGGGGTATCATTTATAAAACCTTTATTGATAATAAGTGGTCAACATACAATGTTTTGGTAAAAGAATGTAATAAAAATTTTTCTGCTTTACTCCTCCCTGATGATAGAATATGTGTTATTTATCAAGATTTCTTGGGAAATATAATTTTAAGTATATATAATGAGACTAATTGGAGTCACCATGAAATCTTAAAAAAGAAAAATAATACTATAAAAGATGTTTACTTAAAAATTTTATATAGTAATAATAAGATTCATATTTTCTACAATATTTACTTAATCCAAAATAATATTAGAACTTTATTTCACCAAACAGTTGATAAAAATTTAAATCTTTCTAGTCCTAAAATGATAGATACCACTAACGTAACTCTTATTAATCCCTTTTCAGTACATGTTTCAGATAACCAAAACATATTCATCATGTATCAAAAGCTTAAAAACACCTATGAATTAGGATATAAAATATTAGATAATAATAATACTATGTGGTCTGATTTTTATGTTGTTGATAAAAATATATCTCCTTATATTGATTTTTCAATATCCTCTATGGATAATACATTTCACTCATTATATATAAAAAATAATACTAAAACTAATATCCTAACTCACTGTTCTGGATATTTATCAGATTTAACTCATGTTAAAATATATGAAAGTATTAATGATATAATGTTGCCATGTTTATTTAGAAAAAAAGATACTCTATGGGATTTATGGATAAGCGATAACTCTATTCATAGCTGCTTCTCGAAAGATAATGGAATAGATTTTAGTAACATAGAAAATGAATTATTACAATCACCTGATATATTCAAAACAATATATATTTCTAATTCTGATAATAGACAGTATGAAGTAAATGAATTATATTCAAATCAGTTAACTTTATTACCATATACATTTGTAACTAGTAAAAATGATTTGCAAAATAAAACTAATTATACTGACCACTTTAATGAAACTTCAGTAACTTTAAAAAAAGATATGCCTGATCTTGATGTTGAAAAAAAACTTTCTTATTATAATCATAAACTTATTCAGAAGGATCAAATAATTAATCAGCTTAACTATTTGCTTAAAGAAGAAAAAAATAGATCACAATTATCAAGTAGCAAGCTTAAGACTCTTGAAAAAAAATATATTGAATTCAAAAATGCAAAACTCAATATAGATAAAAATATAAGTCTTCTTAAGGATAAGTTAATATCTAAAGATAAACAAGTTTCTAATTTAGAAAAAGCCATAGTTGAAAAAGAGGAAGAAATCTCCTTTTTAGAAAATAAATTTTCTGAATTAGAAGATAATAAAACTAATGATGCAAATACTATAGTTCAACTTGAAGAAAAATTGTATGAATATGAAAATAAAATATTATTTCTTGAAAACGAACTAAATGAATATGAGAATGAAATATCTGTTCTCAATGTAAAGATTAAAGATCTTGAAAACGACTTAGCTAATGCTAAGTCAAACTCATCTTTATTCAAGAAATTCTTTAGTAGTAATTAATACAAAAAGCATATGGGAATAATTAACCTATATGCTTTTTATACATAATAGATTTTACTTAATATTTTTAAGTGCAAAAATTAATTTATCTATATCTTCTATTGTATTAAAATACCCTGGACTTATTCTAACAGTGCCTATATGATTTGTACCAAGAATACCATGTATTAAAGGTGCACAATGGTATCCTGTTCTTACAGCTATTCCTTTTTCATTTAACTTATACCCCACTTCTGAACTATCTAATCCCTCTACATTTATGGATACTACGCTAGCTCTATTTTCGTAAGATTTACCTCCATAAATTTTTATATATTGTAGTTTACTTAGTTCATAAATAAGATGTTCTATTAACATTTTTTTGTGTTTATTAATATTTTCAATCCCTATATTTTCAATAAATTTTATTCCCTGGCATAGTCCTGCTATACCCGGAGTATTTAAAGTACCACTCTCAAATCTATCAGGTAGAATTTTAGGCTGACTCATAGAATCTGACTGACTTCCCGTACCTCCTTGCCCATATTCCTTAAGATTTATACCTTCTTTTATATATAATGCTCCCGTTCCTTGTGGTCCTAATAACCCTTTATGACCTGGGAAAACTAATATATCTATATTATCTTTCACCACATCTATAGGTATATATCCTGCACTTTGTGATGCATCTACAATGAATATTATTCCCTCTTCTTTAGCTATTTGTCCTATCTTATTTATATCTTGTACTGTACCAATAACATTAGAAGCATGGTTAATTATTATTGCTTTTGTATTTTTTTTTATCTCTTTTCTTAAAGTTTCAATATTTATATAGCCTATATTGTCTACACCTAATAAAGTAAATTCTACTCCATGTGATACTTCATAACTTAATGGTCTTAATACAGAATTATGCTCTATAACTGTACTAATAACATGATCTCCTTTTTTAAGTAATCCTTTAATAGCAATATTTAATCCCTCTGTAGCATTTTTAGTAAATACTATTCTTAAAGGATTAGAGATATTAAATAGTTTACAAATTCTATCTCTTGTCTCCATTATTTTCATTTCAGCCTGAATAGCCATTTGATGTGAACTTCTTCCTGGATTAGCAGCATAATTTTTCATACAATTTAGTACTTCATCATAAACTTGCTGCGGTTTTGGAAAGCTTGTTGCAGCATTATCTAAATATATCATATTATCCCCCTATATTAGTATTTAATTATCACTACTAATATACTTATTAATCTCTAATATAGAATTTTACTATTTTGTGTAAATTAATATTTATTATTCATCATATTTAAGAAAAAAAATACCTTATAGTCATAACTATAAGGTATTTGAGTTACATTTATTATTTATTTTACATTCAATAACGGGTTTTCTTGTTTCTTAATTTTTACTAAATCAATTTGGTTTTCTATTAATCTGTTTTGCAAATCCATTATTTTATACTTAGAGGATTGAACTTGAAATTTCAATTCTTTATTTTCTGACTTCAATTGATTCTTTTCTTGCAAGTATTGTTTTGCACTTTCTCTTAAAAGTTCTAGTTCTTCACTTAATCTCTTATTTTCTTCTTCATACTGTTTCAAGTATTCTCCGCTCTTGCTATTTTCTAGTTTATTTTGAAGTTCAGCATTATATTCCTCTAAATTTTTAATATGCTTCTTTAAATCTTCAACTTGAATTTGCAGTGCTTTCTGTGATTTTTTAAACTCTTCTAATTCTTTATTCAAAAGTTCATTTTTACATTCACATTTAAGCATTTCATCAACTACATTAACAGCCGTTAAAACAGAAGCATCTGATATACTCAATCTTTTATTCTTATTTAATATATCAAGAATCTTTTTATCTACACATCCAGCTACTTTATGTAAATACTCTTCTCTTTCTTCGCCTACTAAATTATATTCAGAACCGTTTATCTTTACAGTTACCCTATTCATCTGAACACCCTCTTAGATAAATTCAAGAAAATTCTTATTTATATTTTATCACATTTTCTTAGTATATGAAATATGAATTTATCTAAGTTCCGCACCTAGCTTAAATTGTAAAGCTCTTACAATTTTATCATGTACTTTATTTACCTCTTTATCAGTTAGAGTTTTATTCTCTCCTCTATATATTAATGAATATGCTATACTCTTTTTACCTTCAGGGATTTGTTTTCCTTGATACACATCAAATAATTTAATACTTTCAAGTATTTTACCGCCCTGTTTTCTTATGTTTTCTTCAATTTCTTGAACTAAAACTTGTTCATCAATTAATACTGCAAGGTCTCTTGTAACAGCTGGGAACTTAGGAAGAGCTTTATATTTCTTCTCAGTATTTGCATACTTAAATAGTACATCAAGATTAAGTTCTGCAATATAACATCTTTCTTCTACTCCATAATTTTCAGATACATCTGGATGTATTTCCCCAAGCACACCTACTAGCTCATTTTTTATATATAGTGCTGCTGTTTTACCTGGATGGAAAGTTGGATTTTCACTTTCTCTTGTAAATTTAGTCTTTTTCACTCCTAAGCAGTGTATTATATTTTCAACTACTCCTTTTAAATCTAGATAATCAACTTCTCCATACATTCCTAAAGTTACTAAATTTCTTTCCTCTGGAAGTTGCTTTTCATCTTCATTAGGAATATATATCTTACCTATTTCAAATAATCTAACTATCTCATTGTTTCTAGAATAGTTTCTAGCTAAAGCTTCCATCATTGAAGGAATAGAAGTAGTTCTCATTATGCTGTAATCTTCTCCTAAAGGATTCTTTATAGTTACAACTTTTCTAAGAGGACTATCTTGTGGTATTAATACTTTATCAAAAACCTTAGGACTTACAAAAGAATAAGCTATAGCTTGATTAAGACCACTTCCTATTAAAGTATCAATAACCTTTGTTTCAAGAACTTGCTTCTCATTTTTACCGCCTTTTAGTGTTTGAGCAGCTGGAATTGTTGATGGAACCTTATTATATCCATATATTCTTGCAATTTCTTCTGCAACATCTTCACGTATATTCATATCACATCTAAATGTAGGGACATTAATAACTAATGTATCTCCTTGTACAGTAGTCTTTAGATCTAATCTGTCTAAGTACATTTTCATATCTTCTTTTGATATATTTAATCCCAAGAATTTGTTAATCCAATTTGAATCTACCTTTAAAGTGTGTGGTTCTAATTTTTCAGGATATACATCAATAGTACCTTCCATCACTTCTCCTGCCCCTAATTCTTCTATTAAGTGGCATGCTCTATTCATAGCCATTTCTACTGCATTAGGATCTAAATCTTTTTCAAACTTTCCTGAAGCATCTGTTCTTAGAGCTAATTTTTTAGAAGAAACTCTAATATTTGTTCCTTCAAAATTTGCACATTCAAAAACTATTTCAGCAGTATCTTCTTTAACTTCTGAATTTAAGCCACCCATAATACCTGCAAGAGCAATAGTTCTTTCTCCATCTTTGATGTTTAAAATTTCAGAATCTAATGTTCTCTCTTCTTCATCTAATGTAGTAAATTTTTCTCCATCCTTTGCTCTTTCTACTACAATTGTATTAGAAGCTATTTGTCTTCTATCGAAAGCATGCATTGGTTGCCCAAGTTCTACCATAACAAAATTAGTAATATCTACTATATTATTTATAGGTCTAACTCCTGCTTCAAGTAATCTTTCTTGCATCCATTGAGGTGATGGTTCTATTTTTACATTGGTTACACCTCTTGCCATGTATCTTCTGCATAGTGAATCACGAACTTCAACTTTTAAGCTATCTTCTATGTTTTCGCTACAAGCAGCTTTGAATTCCGTATTTGGCATTTTATATTCTTTTCCTAAAGTTGCTGCTGTTTCTCTTGCTATACCAACTATACTTAAGCAATCTGGTCTATTAGATGTTATTTCAAAGTCTATAATTGCCTTTTCCAAATCTATAACTTCTTTTATGTCCTTTCCTATTGCTGTATCTTGTGGAAGAATCATAAGTCCTACAACAGGTTCATCTCCAGCTATTCCCAATTCTTCCTCAGAACAGAACATTCCGTTAGAAACGGCTCCTCTCAACTTTCCTTTTTTGATTTTAGTTCCATCAGCTAAAGTTGACCCATGTAATGCAGTTGGAACTATGTCTCCTTCTTTCATATTTGTTGCTGCTGTTACTATTTGTATTGGCTCTTCTTTTCCAATATCAACTTGACATATTGATAATTTTTCTGCCTCTTCATGCTTTTCAAGCTTAATAATTTTTCCTGTAACAACTTTATTTATTATATCTCCTGTTACAATAACTTCTTCAACCTTAGAACCTGAAAGTGTTAACGCATCTCCAAGTTCTTGAGGAGATAAATCTATATCAACATAATCTTTTAACCAATTTATTGGTGCCTTCATTATAATTCCCTCCTATTATTAATGTATTTACTAGAATTGATTTAAAAATCTCATATCACTTTCGTATAATAATCTTATATCATCTATTCCATATTTCTGCATAACCATTCTATCAAGACCAAATCCAAAAGCAAAGCCACTATATACTTCTGGATCTATTCCACAATTTCTTAAAACTTGAGGATGAACCATACCGCATCCTAAAATTTCAATCCATCCACTGTTCTTACAAACACTGCATCCTTTACCACCACATACAAAGCATGTAGCATCCATTTCAGCTGAAGGTTCTGTAAATGGGAAATGATGTGGTCTAAATTTAGTTTGCATTTCATCCCCAAACATTTTCTTAATAAACATTTCAAGAGTTCCTTTTAAATCTGCAAAAGTTATTCCCTTATCTACAACTAATCCCTCTACTTGATAGAATATTGGTGAGTGTGTAGCATCTACTGCATCTGATCTATAAACTTTTCCTGGTGCAATCATCTTTATTGGAGGCTTTTCATTTTCCATTGTTCTTATTTGGATTGGTGAAGTTTGAGTTCTTAAAACTATATCATCATTTATGTAAAAAGTATCCTGTTCACCTCTTGCAGGGTGATTTTTAGGAATATTTAAAGCTTCAAAATTATAGTAATCTTTTTCTACCTCTGGTCCTTCTTCTATAGAAAAGCCCATAGAAATGAAAATATCATTTATACTTTCTAAAGTTAATTCTAATGGATTTTTCTTTCCTACTGTTTGTTTTCTTCCAGGCATAGAAATATCTATTATTTCACTCTTTAATCTCATTTCCTTTTCTTTGTTTTTAATATCATTTGCTGCAGAAGTAATAAAATTCTCTAAGAATTCTCTTACCTCATTGGCAATTTTCCCTACAACTGGTCTTTCCTCTGGTGATAATTTACCCATTCCTCTTAATATTTGAGTAAGTTCACCTTTTTTACCAAGATATTTTACTCTTATGGCTTCAAGCTCTGCTTTACTTGCTGCTTTTTTTAGTTCTTCTAAAGCAGTATTCTTTATTGCTTCTAAATTCTCTCTCATTTTGCTGCTCCTTTCACATATATTTATTAAAATAAAAAACTCCATCCCAACAAAAGGGACGAAGTTTATCCGCGTTACCACCCTGATTAACTATAAAAATATAGTTCTCTCATTTAATTTATCGGTTTTACCCGCTAATTGCTACTTTATTTCACAATTAGAACTCCAGAGTGAACTTCAATATATTCCATCTTAAAAAAGCTTTCAGTCTCTGGCTTTTTCTCCCTAAAAGAATTCCTATATCTACTCTCTCTATCATAGTTTTAACTATTAATTTATGTATTACCTTTAAATAAACTTACATAATATTATAACCATATCTAATAAAAATTTCAAACATTTTTTTGTCTTACTGCTTCATACATCATAATGCTAGCTGCTACTGCTGCATTTAACGATTCAGCTCCACCAGGCATTGGTATTTTAACTTTTTCCTCACCTAAAGCATATAATTCAGAACTAATTCCATTACCTTCATTCCCTACTGAAATTATAGCTCTTCCAGTTAAATCTATATCATAAAAATTTTTTTCAGTATCTAGAGAACTCACTATAAGCTTAAATCCTTTTTCTTTTAAGTCTTTAACTATATTAAAATCTTCATCTTCAATTATTGGCATCTTAAATATAGACCCCATAGTTGAACGTAAAGTTTTATCATTAAATACATCTACAGTTCCCTTAGTTACTATAACACCTAATGCACCGCTAGCATGAGCAGTTCTTATTATAGTACCCATATTACCTGGATCTTGAATCTTATCAGCTAAAACATAAAAACCTTTAATATCTTTTGTCTTTACTCTTTTATTGTCAACTACGCCTAAAATACCTTGAGGATTATTTGTATTACATAATTCTTTTAATATACTATCACTAACACAATAAACCTTAGTATCTGTTTGAAGCAATTCTTCAATTTTAAAATTTTTATATCTATCCATTCCACTATCACTAATAAAAATATATGGAACATTAAAAGAAGATTGTAGTGCTTCACCAACAAATCTAAAACCTTCTATAACAAATTGTTCTTTCTCATTTCTATATTTTTTCTTATGCAATTTTTTTATTTCTTTTATTAGAGAATTATCTCTACTCTCAATCTTATTCAAAGAGCATCACCCTTTATTGATTTATTTCATTTTCAAGTTTATTTAATTCTTCAATTCCACCTATAGCCACTATAACATCTCCTGGCTTAATAATATCATCTGCTGAAGGTGAAATATTAACATCATTATCTCTTTTTAATGCCATGACATTTATTCCATATTTTGATCTCATATTTAGTTCTTTTAAAGTTTTTCCATGCCATTCCACAGGACTTGCTATTTCAGCAATACTATAATCTGAAGATAATTCAATATAATCTAAAATATTGGATGAAACTAAATTGTGTGCAACTCTAACTCCCATATCACGCTCTGGGAAAATAACTCTTTCCACCCCAACTTTTTTAAGAACTTTTGCATGTAATTCATTATGTGCTTTAGTTATTATATAATTTACTCCAAGTTCTTTAGCTAAAAGCGCTGTCATAATACTCGCCTGTACATTCGAACCAATAGTTATTACTGCAACATCAAAATTACTTATTCCGAGAGTTCTAAGACTATTTTCATCAGTTGCATCAGCTTGAACTGCATGAGTCACACTATCCGCAATATTTTGAATAATATCCTCATCTGCATCAATTGCTAACACATCATTTCCTAAAGAATAAAGAGTTTTTGCAATTGAACTTCCAAATCTTCCAAGACCTATTACTACAAATTGTCTCTTTTTCACGAAAAATCACCTCTACCCAACTAATATTTTACCTTCAGGATACTTTATTGAATTTCCATTTTTCTTATTTGCTAAAGCTAAAACCAGTGTTAAAGGGCCAACCCTTCCTATATACATTGTTATAGCAATTACAATTTTTCCTATAATACTAAGTTTAGGAGTAAGTCCTAAAGTAAGTCCTACTGTAGCAAAAGCTGATGTTGCTTCATACAATATATATTCAAGTGAAGCTCCAACCTCTGTAATTGATAGTATCATAGTAGTTGTAATAACAACTCCTATTGCTATAGTTGTTATTACAAAAGCTCTATAGACTAACTCTTTACTTATTGTTCTCTCAAACATTTCTGTATCTTCTCTTCTTCTTATCACAGAAACAACAGTCATCAAAAGTAATCCTACTGTTGCTGTCTTAACTCCTCCTGCAGTAGACCCTGGTGAACCACCAATAAACATAAGAATTATAGTTAAAGCTTTTCCTCCTGCAGTCATATCTGCTGTAGAAATAGAGTTAAACCCTGCTGTTCTAGGGGTAATTGCTGCAAATAATGATGACAATATTTTACCTTTCACAGGCATATTTTGAATAGTAGCTGGATTATTCATTTCAAATAAAAACATTAAAATCCATCCACCAAAAATTAATAATATAGTCATTGATATAACAAGCTTTGCATGAACAGAAAGTTTTTTTATACCTTTATAATTGTAAATTTCTGCCCATACTGAAAAGCCCAGTCCTCCTATGATTACTAATCCAGATATAGCAAGAATTACAACCAAATTATTAGCATAAGGTACTAAACTATTCCCTGTAAGATCAAACCCAGCATTACAAAAAGCAGAAATTGAATGAAATATACTATAATAAATTCCTTTTAAAGGTCCATACTGAGGTATAAATTTTGTAGACAAAAACAATGCTCCTATACCCTCAACAGAAAAAGTAAATATTAATATGTATTTTGCTAATTTTACAAGGCCTTGAAGTGAAAAAGAATTCATAGCCTCCTGCATTATCAATCTTTCTTTAAGTGTTATTCGCTTACCCCACAGCAATGAAAACAATGTAGCAAAAGACATAAATCCAAGTCCACCAATTTGAATCAAAATTATTATAATTGTTTTACCAAAATAGCTCCAATGTTCTGCTGTATTTACAGTTGTTAGTCCTGTAACACATACTGCTGAAGTAGATGTGAAAATACAATCTATAAAAGGTGTTATACTATCATTTTTAGATGCTATAGGCAGTCTTAATAGAAAAGCCCCTATAACAATAACTATTACAAAACCTAAAGCTAATATTTGAACAGGAGATAATTTTCTTTTATTTTTTGACAACTTCAACACCTCTGAATTCTGAAATTTAATAAACTTATTATAACACTTAAAATAAGTTTGTCAAAAGAAAAAGGCATATAGTGCGTATAATGCTAAATGGAATGCATTACTACACTATATGCTCTTTTTTACATACTCATAGATGGAATTTATAAACTCCTATACTATAAATAAAATGCAGCTATTAAGCCGCATTTTATATTAAGCATTTAATTGTTTTTTAGCTACTTCTACTAAATCTGCAAATGCTTTTGGATCGTTTATAGCTATTTCTGAAAGCATTTTTCTGTTCATGCTTATACCAGCAAGTTTCATTCCATTCATGAACTTTGAATAAGAAAGTCCACTTATTCTTGCTGCTGCATTTATTCTAGCAATCCAAAGTCTTCTGAAATCTCTTTTCTTTAATTTTCTACCAACATATGCAAAACTCATTGCTCTCATTACTGTTTCATTAGCAGCTCTGAAAGTCTTGCTTCTTCTTCCATAATAACCTTTTGCAAGTTTTAATATTTTTTTATGTTTTTTACGAGCGTGTACAGCTCTTTTTACTCTTGCCATTTAGAAAAACCTCCTCTTGTGACCGATATTATATTATAAGTATGGTAATAATTTCTTCATTGCTTTTTCTTGAGTGTCAGACACAAGTCCACTTTTTCTAAGATTTCTCTTTGTCTTTGAACTCTTCTTAGTTAATATGTGGCTCTTGTAAGCTTTAGATCTCTTAAGCTTTCCACTTCCTGTCTTCTTAAATCTTTTTGCTGCACCTCTATGTGTTTTCATTTTTGGCATTACAAATTCCTCCTTTCAATTATGCTCTTTTCGGAGCTAATATCATGATCATGTTTCTTCCTTCAAGCTTTGCCGGCTTTTCAATAACACATACATCTTCTATTTTTGATACAAAGGCACTCAAAATTTTATGTCCTTTGTAAGCATAATCTGCTTCTCTTCCTCTAAATCTTACTGTAACTTTAACTTTGTTTTCAGCTAGTAAAAACTTTCTTGCCTTATTAGCTTTTATTCCTATATCATGTTCTTCAATAGTTGGGCTGAATCTGATTTCTTTGATGTTAACAATTTTTTGATTTTTCTTTGCTTCTTTAACTTTTTTAGTTTGTTCATACAAATGCTTACCATAATCCATAATTTTACAAACTGGTGGTTTTGCACCTGGAGATATCATAACTAAATCAAGCTCTTTTTCTTCAGCAATATTAAGTGCTTCCCTAGAACTAATTATTCCTAGTTGTTCTCCATCACTATCTATAACCCTTATTTCTTTTTCCCTAATCTTTTCATTGATAAGACAATCTTTTTTGATAATTTTTCACCTCCGAATTATTATAAATTCTTATTATTATAAATCCTTAAACATAAACATTTATAATTTCAATTATCATATAAATAAAAAAGGAACGGCCTCAAGCCGTCCCTTACATTACAATAACAAACATTACTTTTGCAATAATAATGTATACCTTACTAGCAATGCTGTAAGGTGAGAAACAGCTCGTTTCTTCTTAACAAATAGTATTTTACTATTAATATATTATATTGTCAATATATTTTTTATAAATTATTTACTTTTTCCTGTATTTCTTTATCTAACTTTTCTATAAAGTCATCTAAATTCATAGCTCCAAGGTCTCCATCTTTTCTACATCTTACAGCAACTGTATTTTCATTCATTTCTTTTTCACCTAAAATTAACATATACGGTACCTTTTGAAGTTGAGCTTCTCTAATTTTATATCCTATTTTTTCTGCTCTATCATCCATTTCTACTCTGATTCCTTTTTCAAACAAAATATCTTTCACTTTAGCTGCATATTCCATATACTTATCTGAAATTGGAAGTACCTTAACTTGAGCAGGAGCAAGCCACAATGGGAATCTACCTGCAAAATGTTCTATAAGAATACCTATAAATCTTTCTATACTACCAAAAGCAACTCTGTGAACCATAACTGGTCTGTGCTTTTCTCCATCTTTTCCTATATAAGTTAAGTCAAATCTTTGAGGTAATTGCATATCTAATTGGATAGTACCGCATTGCCAAGTTCTTCCTATGCAATCTTGTAAATGGAAATCTATTTTTGGTCCATAGAAAGCTCCATCGCCTTCATTTATTACATAGTCAAGTCCTATTCCTTCTAAAGCTTCTCTTAAACCATTTTCAGCAATTTCCCATTCTTCATCAGTTCCCATAGAATCTTCTGGTCTTGTTGATAATTCAACATGATATTTAAATCCAAAAGTTTTGTAAACTTCATCTATAAGTTTTGCAACTCCCATTATTTCTTCTTTAATTTGTTCAGGAAGCATAAATATATGTGCATCGTCTTGAGTAAATGCTCTTACTCTCATAAGTCCGTGTAATGCTCCTGATAATTCATGTCTGTGTACTCTTCCTAATTCTGCAACACGCATTGGGAAATCTCTATAAGAATGTATCTTAGTTCTATAAGCAAGCATACCTCCTGGGCAATTCATAGGCTTTATAGCATAATCTTCTTCGTCAATTAAAACAGTATACATATTTTCTTTATAGTGATGCCAGTGTCCTGAAGTTTCCCAAAGTTTTCTATTTAATATAATAGGAGTTTCTATTTCTACATAACCAGCTTTTCTATGAACTTCTCTCCAGTATTCTAAAAGCTTGTTTTTAAGTTCCATTCCTCTAGGTAAGAATAATGGGAATCCTGGTCCTTCTTCTGGAATCACAAACAATTCTAATTCTTTTCCTAATTTTCTATGATCTCTCTTTTTAGCTTCTTCTAACATGTGAAGATATTCATCTAGTTCAGCTTTTTTAGTAAATGCTGTTCCATATATTCTTTGAAGCATTTTATTATTTTCATTTCCTCTCCAATATGCACCTGCGATTGAAAGTAGTTTGATAGCTTTAACTTCTTTTGTTGAAGGTACATGAGGTCCTGCACAAAGATCCACAAAGTCTCCTTGCTTATAGAATGATATTACTGCATCCTCTGGAAGATCTTCAATAAGTTCTACCTTATAATCTTCTTCTTTTTCTTGCATAAGTTTAATTGCTTCTTCTCTTGAAAGCTCAAATCTTTCTAATTCAAGATTTTGTTTAACTATTTTTGCCATTTCTTTTTCTATTTTCCCAAGCATTTCTGGAGTAAATGAGAAATCAGCATCAAAATCATAGTAGAAACCATTATCAACAGCTGGCCCTATTGCAAGTTTCACTTCTGGATATAATCTTTTAACTGCTTGAGCAAGTATATGAGATGCAGTATGTCTTAAAGTCCATCTTCCATCTTCATCTTCAAAAGTTAGTATTTCTAAATTACAATCTTCATTAACCGCAGTCATTAATTCGGCCTTTTCTCCATTTATCTTAGCACCTAATGATTTTTTTCTTAATGAAGGGCTTATGCTAAAAGCTATTTCACTAATCTTTGATCCCTTTTCAACTTCTAAAACTTTTCCATCTTTTAATGTTACTTTAACCATTGGTTTTCCTCCTTTATTTAAAATAAAATTATTGTTATATATTTTTTGAATTTGTAATTCAAATTCCAAAAAAAATAAAAACTCCTCCCAAAATGGGACGAGTATTATCGCGGTTCCACCCAAATTAACAATAAATAGTAACTTAATTTTATTGTTATCTTATTAACTATAACGCCAGCTAGCGGAAAATATCTACTGAATTCAATACTCAACTCAAAGGTGGTTTTCAACAACTCTTGAACAGAGAACTTTTCAGCCACTGGGTTCTCCTCTCTTAGAACAGAATTCTGTTTACTCTTCCTTTTCATAGTGTTTAAACTATTCTTTTTCATAAATTATATTATTTATAACTTTTTATGTCAATACTTTTTTTTATTTTTATACTTTTAAAGTACTTTTTATTTTATCACATTTGCTGCATCCCTCACATAATTCAACTCTATTTTCAAAAACCTTCTTAATAGTATCAATAATCTCTTTGTTAATACAGTTGTCAGAACAATGTATTATAATGTGTTTAGGACAATATGTTATAAGCCCACTTATTATGAGATCATCAATACTTACAGATCCAGTATATTTCACATCTAATAAGTCTGATAATATCTCTTCCATTATGTCTGTGCCATCTTTATCCTGTATAATATATTCTCCATTTTCTTTAATCATTATATTAATTTCATCAATTTTGCTCTCTTGGACTTCAACAAAATATTTTAGTAGTTTTATAAATTCATTATATTCTTTCTCCGCCATATACCGTTCTACAACTTTATTAATTATACTTTCCAAATCTCTTGTTAATTCCTTAATCCTGAAAGTAACAAATCCTTTAATGTTTATTTCATTATTTTCTTTTATACACTCTTGTATTTTATCTAGTATATCATTTTTTTTATTTATACAATAAATCATATCTTCATCCAATACTTTTTCTTCATTCTTTAATATTTTTAAGCTTCTTTCTGTAACTTCTCTCATCTCTTCATATTTAAGAAAAAAATATGTGTCATTCAAAAATTTCTGTATTTCATCATAGCAAAATTCTTTAACAACTATCTTGTATAAAATATTAGACATATATAAATTAAATTTATTTTCTAAATTACTAGTAAAATCTAAGTCACTACAAAATATCTTTACAAAATGATTACCATTACTTATAGATTCAGATATCCCAATAGAAACATCTTTTGCTTCAAAATATTGTTTCATTTCATTTAATTCAGTCATAACATCGTCTTTCTCATTTTCATAAACAATAGTTTGTAATATCAAAGTATTCACTCCTTCCTGAAAATAGTATGTGTCTAAAATAAATGTATATACAAAATCTCTTTAAATTTTACAGGTCATACATTATAGACTAGCAATTTAACAAATGTTATATTTGTAGTATAAAATTTAATAATAAACAAAAATGAGGTGATATATTTGAAAAAGATTATTATAGATCATAGAACTTCCCAAGAAGAAAAATCATCAATTTTAAATTTAGGGTATGACTACCTTATCTGTCCACCGTCATCTAGCTTATACGATGCTATATCCGGTCATCCAGATATACTTTTACACATTATAGATAACAAAAATATAATTGTACATAGAGATATACACCCAAAATTCGTAAAACTCTTAAAAGAATTAGATATTAATGTACTATATTCTTTATCATCATTAAATTCTTCTTATCCACTAGACATTATTTTAAATGCAGTCAATACTCCTAACTTTTTTATGCACTATTTAAAATATACAGATTTAAATCTTATGAAATATGTTAATGGAAGGAAAAAATTGATAAACGTTAATCAAGGATACACAAAATGTTCTACAGCAATCGTAAATTCTAATGCAGTAATGACAAGCGATAAAGGAATAGCTCAAGCTTTATATAAAGAAAATGTAGATGTTCTTCTATTACCTCCAGGTGATATAGAACTTCCTGGTTTGAATTATGGATTTATTGGAGGGTGCTGCGGCTTATTGGAAGATAATATCTTAGCTTTTTTTGGCGAATTAGATCATTATGCCTATGGAAAAGAAATATACTCATTTTTGAGTAAACATAAAGTAGATCCTTATTTTTTAAGAAAGGGAAAATTGATTGATAGAGGCAGCTTGTTAACAATAGAATAAAATCTAAACTTAAATAAAGTAAAGAGCAAAAATATAGGTATTCTCTATATTCTTGCTCTTTTTTATGCTTATTTTTACTTAATTCCTTTAATTTTCTTTGCATTTTTATTTTTAGCTTCTTGTTACTGAATATTCTACACAAAATGAAAAACATCTTAACATTTCTGCTAAGATGTTTGTTGGAGGCGCCACCCGGATTTGAACCGGGGATCAAGGCTTTGCAGGCCCATGCCTTACCGCTTGGCTATAGCGCCTTATTAATTATTGTTTTTTAATCATTATTTATATCTAAAAACAGTTGAAAATTTAATTTTTTAATAATTATTATTTATTTTTTGGAGGCGCCACCCGGATTTGAACCGGGGATCAAGGCTTTGCAGGCCCATGCCTTACCGCTTGGCTATAGCGCCTCATTGATTATTGTTCTTCTAACCATTAATTATATCTAAAACGGTTGCAAATTCAATCTTTTAATAATTATTATTTTATTTTTTTGGAGGCGCCACCCGGATTTGAACCGGGGATCAAGGCTTTGCAGGCCCATGCCTTACCGCTTGGCTATAGCGCCTCATTAATTAAATTTTGGAGCGGAAGACGAGATTCGAACTCGCGACGTTCACCTTGGCAAGGTGACGCTCTACCACTGAGCCACTCCCGCATTTTGGTGGCTTCAACTGGAATCGAACCAGTGACACGAGGATTTTCAGTCCTCTGCTCTACCGACTGAGCTATGAAGCCTTATTTAATTGGCGACCCGGAAGGGACTCGAACCCTCGACCCCCGGCGTGACAGGCCGGTACTCTAACCAACTGAGCCACCGGGCCGCATGTGGTGGGCACAACAGGGCTCGAACCTGTGACCCCCTGCTTGTAAGGCAGATGCTCTCCCAGCTGAGCTATGCGCCCACATACTTTGTCTTTCAGCGACATCTAATATTATATATCTTTAAAATCGCTTTGTCAAGTTTTTTTAACATTCTTTTTTCTTGACTTAATTTGAACTTGGAAGTTGTTTTGTATAACTCCCTGGTGCACAACTATAATATAAAATTTCACTACAAATGTCAATGTATCAGAAGCTCATTATGGAAATTTATCTATATTTTACATAGTTTTTTTCCATCATACTCTATATATCATCCATATCTTATTGTGATTCTTTATATTAATATTCTAATTATTCCATCAATTAAGAAAATCACCAAGCAAGACTGTTGTAGTATGCCATACCTTTCATTTCAGAATGCAAAAAGGATAAGGCCTTGCTATTTAAGGCTTTATCCTTTTAATTTAAGTTTATTTATCATTAAATAAATGACACGCTACAAAGTGTTCTTTCTCAATTTCTTTAAATTTGGGTCTTTGCTCAGAGCATATAGGTTTAGCATATTTACATCTAGCTACAAATCTACATCCTGGTTTTGGGTTTATTGGACTTGGTACTTCCCCTTCTAGCATAATTCTATTTCTGCTATTTTCTACGTCAGGATCTGGAACAGGAATAGCTGAAAGTAGCGCTTTTGTGTATGGATGTAGTGGATTATCATACAATTCTCCACTAGCAGCTAATTCAACCATTGTACCTAAATACATAACACCAACTCTATCTGATATATGCTTAACCATAGACAAATCATGAGCAATAAATAAATACGTCAATCCGAATTTATTTTGAAGTTCAATTAATAAATTTACAACTTGTGCCTGTATAGAAACATCCAAAGCTGAAATTGGCTCGTCGCAGACAATAAATTTAGGTTCAACAGCTAAAGCCCTAGCTATACCAATTCTTTGTCTTTGACCACCTGAAAATTCATGTGGAAATCTTGATGCATGTTCTTTATTAAGTCCTACTAATTCTAGTAAATTATATATTCTCTCAGTTCTTTCTTGTCCAGTATACAATCCATGTATATCTATTCCTTCAGCAATTATATCTCCTACAGTCATTCTAGGATTTAATGAAGCATATGGATCTTGAAATATTATTTGAGCATGCTTTGTAAATTCTTTTTTTTCTTTGCCTTTTAATTTATGGATATCAGTTCCTTCTAATAATACTTCCCCTTCAGTTGCACCATAAAGCCCTAAAACTGTTCTACCACAAGTAGTCTTTCCACAACCCGATTCTCCAACTAAGCCTAGAGTTTCTCCTCTTTTTATGTTGAAGCTTACACCATCTACTGCTTTTAATATTGCATTATTTCCTACTTTAAAATATTTTTTTAAATTTTTAACTTGTATAAATTTATCATCTTTTAAATTATCCTTATTCATTACGTGCACCTCCAATTCCTTTTGGTGTATCAACCTTAGGTGCCATTGGATGTTGCAACCAGCAGCTAACTTGTTGAGTTTCACTAATCTTAGTAACTTCTGGCATTTGTTCTCTACATATCTTCATACAGTACTCACATCTTGAAGCAAATGGACATCCTACAGGTGGTTTAATTAAATCTGGAGGTGTTCCACTCAATGAATATAACGTGTCTTTATTTTTTGTTTCTAATCTAGGAACAGATTGAAGCAATGCCCAAGTATAAGGATGCTTAGGATTATAGAAAATTTCATCTGTAGTTCCTCTTTCTATTATTTGTCCTGCATACATTACTTGTATTTTCTGTGCTACACTAGCAACTACTCCCAAATCATGAGTTATCAATATGATAGCTGTTCCTAATTTTTTCTGTAAATCAATCATTAAATCCATTATTTGCGATTGAATTGTAACATCCAAAGCTGTAGTAGGCTCATCAGCAATTAATATCTTAGGATCACATGCAAGAGCTATAGCTATCATAACTCTTTGTCTCATACCACCTGAAAATTCATGTGGATACTGATTAACTCTTTGTTCTGGATTCGGAATACCAACAAGTTTCAATATCTCCGTAGCTTCCTTAAGAGCCTCTTCTTTATTCATTCCTCTATGAATAATTAAACTCTCTGCTATTTGTTTGCCTACCTTCATTGTAGGATTTAAAGAAGTCATTGGATCCTGGAAGATCATACTAATCTCTCCACCTCTAATACTTCTCATTTCCTTATCTGACATTTTCACAATGTCTTTTCCTTCAAATAACATCTCTGAACCCTCTTTTATCTCTCCAGGGGGCATTTTTATTAATTTCATTATACTCTTAGATGTTACACTCTTTCCACATCCTGATTCTCCAACTATAGCTAAAGTTTCTCCTTTTTCTAAATCAAAGCTTACTCCTCTAACAGCTTGAACTTCACCAGCATATGTGTGGAAAGAAACTCTTAAATTGTTTATTTCAAGTAATTTAGTCATATCTCACTCTCCCTACTGACGAAGTTTTGGATCTAGCGCATCTCTTAGACCGTCACCTAATAAATTGAATGCTAACATTGTTAAACATATTGCTAAAGCTGGGAATATAAGCTCATGAGGATAGAAGTCCATTACAGCTTGACCAAATGAACACATTGCTCCCCAACTAGTTTCTGGAGGTTGAATACCTAATCCTATAAAGCTTAAAAATGCTTCAGCAAATATAAATCCTGGTATATCAAAAGTCATGTAAACTATAATTATACCTATTGTATTTGGTATCAAATGTCTCAAAATTATTCTACTAGAGCTAGCCCCTAAAGCTTGAGCTGCAAGTACATACTCTGACTGCTTAAGTTGCATAACCTGACCTCTTACCATACGGGCCATTCCAGTCCATCCTGTTATACATAATGCAATCAAAAGAGAACCTATTCCAGGTTTTAATACAACTGAAATTACTATTACAACTATCATATATGGAATACTAATTAAAACTTCAACAATTCTCATCATTATAGTGTCTACTTTTCCACCAAAATATCCACTAATACCACCATATATACATCCAACTATAATTTCAATTATAGTACCTACAATCCCTATTGCTATAGATACTCTACCACCAATCCAAAGTCTAGAGAATAAGTCTCTTCCTAAGTTATCTGTTCCAAACCAATATTCTGAGTCAGGTTTAAAATTAACTTTATCCATATTTTGCTCAAAATATGGATGTTTAGTAATATATGGTCCTATTATGCACATAGTAATTATTATCCCTAATAAAACCATCGAAAATATTGCAACCTTATTTTGCTTTAATCTTCTCCAAGCGTCTTGCCAATAGGTAATATTAGGTCTAACTATGGAATCAGAATCTTGATTATCACAGCCTATTATTTCAAACATATCTTTATTTAATTCTGCCATTCTCCTTTATCCTCCTATCTTTTTCCACCAGTTAGCCTTATTCTCGGATCTACTAAAGAGTACATTATATCAACTATTAATAATGAAATAATATACAAGCTAGAATAAAATATTGTAAGTCCCATTATAACATTATAGTCATTTGTCATAATTGCATCTATCATAGAATTTCCAAGACCTGGTATAGAGAAAATTCTTTCAATTACTAGAGAACCTACTAAAATAGCAGCAATTTGAGGTCCTAGTATTGTTATAATAGGTAATATAGCATTTCTTATAACATGCTTCCATGCAACAGCTTTTTTTGACACTCCTTTAGCTTCTGCAGTCATAATATAATCTTGACTAATTACATCTAAAACTGAAGTTCTCATATATCTAGCATACGTTGCAATACTACTAAAGCAAAGTGCTAACGTTGGTAAAATAGTATATTTAAAACCTTCAAAGAACTCACCCTTACTATACCAACCGGCAATAGGAAGTCCCATATTTCCACCTAAGCTTTTTTGAAGTAAAGCAGCAAGCACAAAACTAGGAATAGATACCCCTAATATTGCCAAAAATATTACTAAATAATCCACCTTAGTATTTCTCTTAAATGCAGCAACTATACCAAGAATCACTCCAATTACAACTCCAACAAATACTGCTTGAAGTCCAAGTCTCGCTGAATTCGGAAACTTATCCGTAATATTCTCTCCTACTGAGTAACCTGGTGTTACAAAAGAGTCACCTAAATCACCTTTAACTATATTTTTTAAATAAAGCACATATCTTTCTGGTACAGATTTATCCAAACCATATTTTTCTCTTAAACTTGCTTGAATTTCTAGAGGTAGCTGTTTTGCTTGAGCAGATACTGGATCTCCCGGCATACTATTCATCATGAAAAATGTCACTGTAACAACTACCCATAATGTTAATATCATGTATCCTATTCTTTTAAGAATATATTTTGCCATATTTGTCCTCCTTTCCTGTAAATAACACTACAACAGAGCCTCCCCCTGTTGTATTATTAGTTTATCATATGAATTTATGAAATAAAATTCTTGAGCTCTTTAAACTCAAAATATTATTTTCAAATTTAAATATTATTAATATGTATATTTTTATTAATCATACAAATACTACAACAGGAAAATTCCTGCTGTAGTATTTACTTTTACATGCCATTTAATATTATAAAATTATTTTTCTCCTTCTACAGAAGCCCATTTAAGTTCATATGTTCCGCCAAATGATGGGAATTGTAATCCCTTAACACGTTTTTGTTGAGCATATCTTTTATCTTTGTAATGTGTTGGAGCTATACCAGCATCCTCAATTATAAGTACTTTTTCAGCTTCTTTGAATAATTCTATTCTCTTAGCATTATCAGTTTCTTTACTTAATTTTTGTAATATTGCTTCATATTTTGCACTATTGTATTTTCCATAGTTGTTTCCATTATCTTTTTGGAATAAACCTATGAATGAATCAGGGTCATTAAAGTCTGCACCCCAACCTGACATTGCTATTTCGAAATTACCATTTTGTGTTTTTGTTAAGTAATCTGCAAAACTAGCTGCTGCATCAAGTTTAATATTAACACCAATATTCTTTTTCCATATACTTTGGAAGAATTCAGCTGATTGTCTATCAAAAGCACTACTGCCTTGTGGCAAGTATCTTAAAGTATGTTTTGATGGATCTTGATCAAGACCAAGTTCCTTTAATCCTTCAACAAATAAAGCTTTTGGATCTTCTTTACCCATAATTGCTTTTAATGGTTCTTCAACTTCATTTCTAAATTCTTTATCTCCACATAATAATTTTGTTGGAACTACACCATAAGCTACAAAACCTCTTTTGTAAACTTTATTTACATAATCTTCTCTATTTATAGCTAATGATAATGCTTTTCTAATCTTTGCATTTGTAAGTAATTTATTTTTTCCTGTTTGATTAAATATCATATAGAATGATGTTGGTGCAGCTTCTTCTAAAAGTTGGATTTTCCCTGCTTTAGCATCATCTTTAGCTTTTTGCACATATTCACCTGTTAAAGGAGCACAATCAAGTTCTCCACCAGATAACATTTGGTATTTTGTAGGCATTTCTTTGATAACCATGAAGTTAACTTTGTCTACTTTTACATTTGCTTCATCATAGTATTTATCATTTTTCTTTACAGAAAGTTTTGAGCCTTTTTGCCAATCAGTCATTACATATGGTCCATTAAATACCATTTTTGTTATATCAGTTCCGTATTTTTTACCTTGTGGTTCTACAATATCTTTTCTTAATGGTACAAGTAAAGGGAATGACATCATTTGTAAGAAATATGGTATTGGTTGTTCAAGTTCAACTCTAAATGTCTTTTCATCTACTGCTTTTATTCCTACATCTTCAGCTTTTGCTTCTCCTTTATAATATTTCGAAGCATTTTTAATGCCCATTAAGAAGAATGCATATGTTGATTTAGTATTAGGATCTAAAATTCTCTTCCATGCATACTCATAATCCTGAGCTGTTACTGGCTTATCATCTGACCATTTATGATCTTTTAATGTAAAAGTATAAACCTTTCCATCTTCTGAAATTTCCCATTTCTCTGCCCCTGCTGGTTCTGGCTTATCATTATTTCCTCTTGCCAAACCTTCAAAACAAGCATTCACAGCATTAAAAGAAGCTACATCACTAGCTAATGCTGAATCTAATGTTCTTATTGCTGGTTCCTCTAGGTTTAAAACAACTTCTTTTTTCGCTTCTTCTGTTTTTCCGCATCCTGATAACACTGTAGTCATCACTACAGCAGATGCCAAAAGAGAAGCTAATAGTCTTTTCTTTTTCACTAAAATTCCCCCTTATTATTATTGTTTTATTTATTACAATAATAAGTTAACCTTATTATTGTAATATTATGCACAAACTTGATATGTATAATCCAAAAAATATTATTATTTTTCTCTTTTAAACTTAATTTAAAAATGAGAAAAAATTTATTAACATTACTAATAATAATAAATTTTTTAAATCTAAATGATACATCATTAATAATTATTTAATTTTTCTAATTATTTTTTATCATATTAGCATATTTCAATATCTTTGTCAAACACTCCAGCCCTTCGCTTTACTGCTGTGCAGTGGTATATTTTTCTTTCAAAACTACTTTACTATTTCGATATTTATACATTAAAAATTACAATTCTTTTAGTATTTTTTCTAAATCGTTATGGGTAAATTCATAAGATTTATTACAAAAATGGCATTTTAATTCTTCTGTTTTTCCTTCATCATATATCTTTTGCAATTCATTTTTTCCTAAACTTATCAATGCTTTTTCCACCTTTTCTCTTGAGCAATCACATTCATACATAGGTTCTATAGTATCTAATATTTTGAGTCCCATATCATCAAATAAGAAATTCAATATATCTTCTGCACCTTTTCCTTCAGACATAAATTTAGTAATAGAACCCATATCTTGCAATCTAAATGTTATTAAATCTGCTAACATTTCGTCAGCTCCTGGCATCATCTGTATAATCAAGCCGCCTGCATGCTTTACACTTAAATCTTTATCTACGAGTACGCCTAATCCTACTGCTGTAGGTGTTTGTTCTGATACAGTAAAATAATATGCTATATCATCGCCAATTTCTCCAGTATATATAGGAACCTGTCCTACATACGGTTCTTTAAGCCCCATATCCCTAATCACCAATAAATTACCATTTTTCCCTATAACTCCACTTACATCTAATTTTCCTAAATTATTTGCTGGTAAATCTGCTGATGGATTTCCTATATACCCTTTCACATGACCATTACTATAAGAAGTTACAGTTATACCTTTTGCTGGACCTCCACCTGAAATCTTTAAAGTAACTACATCCTTTTCAGATTTAAGTAAAGCTCCCATTAAACTTCCAGCAGTCATCATTCTACCTAAAGCAGCAGCTGCTGTTGGAGCACAGTTATGTATTTTAACTCCTTCATTTACCATATCTGTCGTTGTAGCTACTAAAACTCTAACCTGACCATCCTTAGCAATAGCTCTTATTAATTTATCTTTCATTTTCTTTCCCCCCAAGTTGTTTTTTTGTTAATACATATACAATTCTCTCAGTATTATCAGTAATTTTTTCTTCTTTATAATTGTCAAGTTTTTTAATTATATCAAATCCAATTTTCTTTAAGATTTCATCTAAAAATTCTTCTTTATAAGCTCGTTCAGTATGCTCTTCATCAAATCGTCTATATAATTCTTTTTCCTCAACAAAAAATGTGAGATACATATCTACAACATCATTTTCTAAAACATTTTCCCATATATAAACAATCTCTTCATCGTCATAATTAAATATGTTATTCCCCAAAATTCGAGTTAATTTATAGTAGGAATTTATATCAAATACAAATATTCCTTCATCTTTTAGATGTTTATATACTCCCTTAAAATATTCTTCTAGTTCTTGTTCATCTAGTATATAATTAGTAGAATCAAGCACACACGTTATAAGATCAAATTTCTTCATTAAATTTAGTTTACTCATATTTTGACATATAAAATTTGCTTTTAATTTTTCTTCTCTTAATTTTCCCTCAGCTTGAGCCAACATATCGTAAGATAAATCTACTGCCCATACATTTTTAAACTCTTTCCCAATCTCTTTTGTAACATTACCAGTACCACATGCTAAATCTAAGTAATCAATTCTTTCAATATTGTTTTCATTACATATTTTAATTATTGCTTCACCATAACTTTTATAATCTATATCTCCATGGATAAGTTTATCATAAATCTTTGCAAAATCTTTGTAACACTTCACACTATCACCCCATTTCAGTCATATTTTACCATAATTGATAAATAACTCTCTTTATATCTTAAATTTCTTTTATTCATCACTAAAATATATTATTATATATTGATATAAAAAATCAACTAAAATTAGGGATTATAAATTCAAAATAGCTTAATTTATTTATCTATTTATTTTCATTCATACTCAAAATCACATCATTTTTAGGTATTTTTAATTCTCTTTTTCTTTTTGTCATTACTCCTCCTATTCTTCCTGTTTCTTCTGCTGTTAAACCACTCCATCCAAACTTATCCACCTTTTCATTAAGACCTAATTCTTTTGCTATTTCATACTTCATTCTTTCTCTAAGTTTTTCTAGTTCACTTAATTCTTTATTTGATTTTAATTTTGCTTTTATTACTTTTTTAAGCGGAGTCTTCCCCATTTTTCACCCTCCCCAAAACCTTAATTTTTAATAATATAGTTCTCAAATTTGTAATTTTTTATACCAAAACAAAAGTAGCATTTAAAGCTACTTCCTCCCCCTAAATATATATACTCTATTGTTTATTTATTTTTATCATCTTAATACCATTTGCATATTATGATTGTATAACAAAGAATATATATATAAAATTAACCTAATTGTCCAAAAAAAGTTTGTGTTTTCTACAATATAATATATAATTATAAGAAATATATATTTTTATTGAATTTGACTGTAGAAAAACAAATAAAATATATAGGTAGGAGGCTTTGTTATGAAGTATAATGTTGCGGTTGTAGGCGCTACTGGAATGGTAGGAAATAAGTTTTTAGAAGTTTTAGCAGAAAGGAATTTTCCAATTGAAACTCTTTATTTATTTGCTTCAAAAAAATCAGCTGGAAAAACACTTTCTTTTAAAGGTAAAGACTTTATAGTAGAAGAACTAAAAGAAGATAATATTAAAAACAAACAAATTGATTTTGCTTTATTTTCAGCTGGTGGAAGTGTCAGTTTAGAATATGCTCCAATTTTTGCAAAATACAATGCTACTGTTATCGATAACAGCAGTGCTTGGAGAATGGACCCTAATGTTCCTCTAGTTGTACCAGAAGTTAATCCTGAGGATATAAAGTGGAATAAAGGCATAATTGCTAATCCTAATTGTTCTACAATTCAAGCAGTTGTTGCTTTAAAACCTTTATTTGATAAATACGGAATAAAAAGAATAGTTTATTCTACTTATCAAGCTGTTTCAGGTGCTGGAGTAGGAGGTTTTAACGACTTAAAAGAAGGATATAGCGGTACTGCTCCTCAAAAATTCCCTCATCCAATAGCTGGGAATGTTCTTCCACATATAGATGTATTTTTAGATAATGGATATACAAAAGAAGAAATGAAAATGATAGATGAAACAATAAAAATTCTTCATGATGATTCACTTAAAATAACTGCAACTACAGTGAGAGTTCCTGTATTTTATGGACATAGCGAAAGTCTAAACGTAGAATTAAAAAAAGACTTTGATGTAAAAGATATTTTTGAGCTGTATAAAAATACTGATGGTATAATCTTAAAAGATGATGTTAAAAATTTAGTATATCCTATGCCAATAGAAGCAGCTGGAAGTGATGATGTGTATGTAGGAAGAATAAGACGTGATTTTAGTGTTGAAAACGGCTTGAACTTATGGGTAGTAGCTGATAATATTAGAAAGGGTGCAGCTTCAAATGCTGTCCAAATTGCAGAATGTATAATTAGACAAAACAAATAATTATTCCTAAGGGGGATTTAAAATGACATTATTTAAAGGCTCAGGAGTTGCAATCGTCACTCCATTTATTAACGACAAAGTAAATTTCAACAAATTAGAAGAACTTTTAGAATGGCATGTAGAAAATGGTACTGATGCTATTGTAATCTGTGGAACAACAGGTGAAGCTTCTACAATGTCAGAATCTGAAAAAAAAGAAGTTATTAAATTTACAGTAGACGTTATCAACAAAAGAATACCTGTAATTGCAGGAACAGGAAGTAACAATACACTTTCAGCAGCTAGTATGAGTAAATGGGCTGAAAGTATAGGAGTAGATGGTCTTTTAGTAATTACTCCTTATTATAACAAAACAACTCAAAAGGGAATCATAGAACATTTTAAAGTAATTGATAGTAATGTTAATATACCTATAATCGTATATAATGTTCCTGGAAGAACTGGATTAAATATAGCTCCTAAAACACTTTTAAAACTATGTAATCTTAAAAATATAGTAGCTATTAAAGAGGCTAGCGGTGATATAAGCCAAATAGCAGAAATGAAAGCATTATGTGGTGATAAAATAGATATTTATTCAGGAAATGATGATCAAATTGTTCCTATACTATCTTTAGGCGGAATAGGAGTAATTTCTGTAGCTGCAAATTTATTCCCAAAAGATGTTCATAATCTTTGTGAATTTTACATGAACGGAAATCACGAAGAAGCATTAAAGCTACAATTAAGAATGTTACCTTTGATAAATTCTCTATTTATAGAAACTAACCCTATTCCTGTTAAGACAGCAATGAATCTTTTAGAAATGGGTGTTGGAAACTTAAGATTACCTTTATGTGAAATGGAAGAAAATAATCTTAATATTTTAAAAGAGGATTTACAAAAATATAGCGAAAAATAGAGGAGGACTAAAATTCATGATAAGAATTATACTAAGCGGATGCTTAGGAAGAATGGGAAAAGTTATATCCCAAAGTGTAGCAAATTTTCCATCCTTATCTATAGTAGCAGGAATTGATAAAAATGACGATGATACAGTAAAATATCCTGTATATAAAACCATACAAGAATGTAATACTGTAGGTGATGTTGTTTTAGATTTTTCAAGACCTGAAACATTATCCTCATTACTTCAATATTGTAAAGATAAAAACTTGCCACTTATATTGTGTACAACTGGATACTCACAAGAACAATTAACTCAAATAGAAGAAGCTAGTAAAGAAATACCTATTTTCCGTTCAGCAAATATGTCTATAGGTATTAACGTTATAAATAATATTCTAAAAAAAATAAGTGCAATGCTTTATGAAAATTATGATATAGAAATAATAGAAAAACATCACAATCAAAAAGTAGATTCTCCAAGTGGAACAGCTTTACTTCTTGCCAATACTATAAAAGAAACTATTCCTTCCGAAACAATATTTACTAAAGGCAGAGATGGTATATCCAAAAGAGAACATAAAGAAATTGGTGTTCACGCAGTACGCGGCGGCAGCATTGTAGGAGAACATGAAGTTATATTTGCAGGACAAGGAGAAATTATAGAACTAAAACATTCAGCACTATCTAGAGAAGTCTTTGCTGTAGGCTCTCTTAAAGCTTGTGAATTTATATATGGGAAAGAAAAAGGTATGTATTCAATGGATAACGTAATTAATAAATAAATTTTAAAAAGAGTATCAATTTTGTCCATAAATTGATACTCTTTTTCTTTACACCCTTTATCCTATTTTTTCTTTAGACATCCATTTTTCCAATCTATTAAGTGCTTCCTGTAGTTCTTCCATACTATAGGAATATGATATACGAATATATCCTTCTCCTCCATTACCAAAAGCAGAACCAGGAACCATAGCCACCTTTGCTTCTTGTAAAGCTCTCTCACAAAATTCATCACTACTCATATTAAATCCCTTAATGCTTGGAAACATATAAAATGCTCCCATAGGAAGATTAACTTCAAATCCTAAAGCTGTTAATCTTTCATATAAATAATCCCTTCTGTTTATAAATTCATTTTTCATGTACTCAACATCACTTAAACAATTTTTTATTCCTTCATAGGCTCCCCACTGTACAATAGACGGAGCACAGGATACATTATATTGGTGAACCTTTATAATGCTTCCCATTAACCTTTCACATGCACAGACATATCCTAACCTTAATCCTGTCATAGAAAACATTTTTGAAAAACCACTTACAAGTACAACCTTCTCTTTAATATCTTCATACTGAACAATTGAGAAATATTCATCTTCAAAAGTTAAAGAACTATATATTTCATCAGATACAACAATAGTATCATTATCTTTTATTAATTTATATAATTTATCTCTATCTTCTTTGCTTAATATTGCCCCTGTAGGATTAGATGGATATGATAAAACCATAACTTTAGGTTTTTCTTTTAAAATAATTTCTTCAAGTCTATCAAAATCAATAGAAAAATCTTCTTTCAGATAATAGTTTAACACTTTACCACCTAAAAGTTTCACGCAGCTTTCATAAGCTGGATAAGCAGGTGTAGGTATTAATACTTTATCTCCACTATTTATAAGTGCTGTAAAAGTAGACAATAACCCTTGACTTCCCCCTATAGTTAAACATATTTCTTCTTTATCATAATAAATATTAAAATATTTTTTCAAATAATTTGATATCTCGCCTCTAAGTTCCTCAATACCAGCATTTGATGTATATGTAGTTTTATTTTCTTCTATAGCTTTTATCATGGCTTTCTTTATTTTTTCTGGAACACTAAAGTCTGGTTGCCCTAAAGTAAGAGATACAGCCCCATCAACCTTGGCAACTTTATTAAAGAACTTTCTTATACCAGAAATCTGTATATCTTGTACATTTTTAGAAATTATGTTATTCACATGTATCGCCCCTCATAAATTATTTTTATTTTAAATTTTACTCTACTTCACTCCTATATGTCTAGTTAAAACACTAAATTATATATATAATTGAATATCTACAATATATTTTTCTGTTATTTAC
This sequence comes from Clostridium ganghwense, assembly GCF_026735165.1. Lineage (GTDB taxonomy): Bacteria > Bacillota > Clostridia > Clostridiales > Clostridiaceae > Clostridium_H > Clostridium_H ganghwense. The sequence continues at coordinate 296,567 of NZ_JAPQES010000002.1, forward strand.
ATATTTTTACTTTCAATTAGTAATAATATTTATTATAATAATGATTATATTTAATTATTGTACAGGAGGTTTGAACTATGAATTACGATTTTACTAATCCATATGAAATAGCAAGATACATAAAGGAAGCTGAAAAATCTACTCCATTAAAGGTATATGTTGACGGCAATCTTGAAGGTTGCAATTTTCAAGGCATAGAATACTTTGGTGAAAAAAACTTTTATGTCCTATTTGGTGAAAGTTCTGAAATATCTGATTTTCTTATTGAAAATAAGGACAAAATAAAAAAATATCGACTAGAAAATGACAGAAGGAATTCTGCAATTCCTCTATTAGATATGAAAAATATAGAAGCTAGAATAGAACCTGGTGCAATTATAAGAGATAGAGTTGCAATAGGTAAAAATGCAGTTATTATGATGGGTGCTGTAATAAACATTGGATGCGAAATTGGCGAAGGAACTATGGTTGATATGAATGCAGTACTTGGAGCTCGTGCAAAGCTTGGAAAAAATGTCCATCTTGGAGCAGGTGCAGTTGTTGCAGGTGTACTAGAACCACCAAGCAAATCTCCTTGTGAAATTGGAGACAATGTATTGATTGGTGCTAATGCGGTTATCTTAGAAGGAGTTAAAATTGGCAATAACTCTGTAGTTGCTGCTGGTTCTGTGGTTGTAGAAGATGTTGCTGAGAATGTGGTTGTTGCAGGAAGTCCAGCAAAAATAATAAAACATGTAGACCTTAAAACTAAAGAAAAAACACAATTAATGGATGACTTAAGAAAATAAAATAAAAAAAGTACTTAGTGGTAAACTAAGTACTTTTTTTTATTATTCAGCAATATCTTTGCAGCTATCTTGCTCTTCTATATTTTCTTCCATATCATTAGCACGTTCTAATTTTGAAATAGAAACTTCATACGCTGTTTTAGTTATAGCTTCATCTTCACCTATCTTTTTTTGATATTGTCTACTTTGAAGTCTTCCCCAAACTTTTATATTATCTCCTACCTTTAGGGTTTTACAAAATCTTGAATTTCTTCCCCATGATATTGTAGGTATATAATCTGATTTATTGTATGGTCTATTTACTGCAAGTAATATGTCCGATATTTCTCTTCCAAACGGAGTAGTTCTATAAACAGGTTCCTTACAAATGTAACCGTTTAAAAATATTTGATTTGGATTTTTACTTTTTTCTATACAAGGTTGAATATCCCTTGCAAATACAGTAAGTATTAATCTATTTGAGCCATCTATAAATTTATTATATGATCTTAGTTGCCCTTCAATAACTAATTCAGCTCCTACCTTTATATCTATTTCAGTGAGTAATCTTTCTGAAACAGTTATCGGCAAAACATCCCTTGCATCACTAAGTCTATGAACCGAAATTTTAAACATATAAAATCCTTCACCATACATCTCATGACTAAATTCTAGCCCTGATACACAAATACCTTCTAAATAAATCTTGTTGTTTAACATTAAATTGTCCATTATAACCCCTCTCTCCCTTAGTTTTCTTTTTATTATTTATCTTACTGAAATATAAATATTCATATATTTTATAAAATATTACAAATATCTTAAAATTATTTATATGAAAATTCATTATTTAACTTTTTTTCTATCCTCTTTTTATTATTTATACCTTCTATCAAAGATATTGTTATAGCTACCATATATGAATATAATTCCTCTTCTTCTTCAAATTCTATTTCTATAGGTATTTCTTGTGGTTCTACTCCTTGTAAGTCATTAATGTGTATATATCTCTGAAGACAATAAACAAATCCATCGTTTTCATCCTTAACACTTGAAATAGTTACAGTATTCTTACTTCCAAAGCCATAAGTAATTAAATTTCCATTTATACTAATCTTATTTCCAAGTAAAGTATCCATATTAGCTAAACAATACCCACAGTTTAGTGTTACTGCTGATATGTTAATGCATGAATTCATAATAATATAATCACTATATTTTTCATTATACGGTATATCTTTACTAATATCTCTATATTTAATTCCTAAAGCTTCAATAAAACCTAATACGTTGGATTTAAAAACCTTATCATTGTTTTGTCCAACAAATGCTATTGTTTTCATTTAACCAACTCCACCTTTAGAATATTTTGTGTAATTTCTTAAACATAGTTTAAACATATAGTGAGATTTTATGAGTAAGCTAGCTTAAACAATATTAATTACAAAAATTCCAAAAATTAAATTGGTGTTGTTTCCATTATAATACAATTATGCGTTAAATTTCAATAACTTTTTTAATTATTTAATATTTGTCTTCCTGTATAATCTATATGATAATTATCTTTATAAATCAAATCAGATATTTTCACAAACTCATATCCTTGAGATTTTAACTCTTCTATTATCTTAGGCAAATTTTCAGGTGTATATTTGGCGGTATTGTGAAATAAAATTATAGAACCTGGCTTCACCTTGTTTATTACCCTTATATATTCACTTTCAGCCCCTTGTTCTTTCCAATCAATACTATCTACATCCCATTGTACACAGTAATGATTTGTGCTTTCTGCAGCCTCCACACTTTTATCATTATAGGAACCTGATGGAAACCTAAATAACTTTGTATCCGTGCCTATAAGTTGCATTAATTTTGCATCTGTAGCAGATATCTCCTTTATTATTTTATCATTTGACAATGTAGTCATATCTGGATGGGTATCTGAATGATTACCAATTTCATGTCCTCTTATATATATTTCTTTTGTTTCTTTTGGAAATTCATCACTCCATCTTCCTACTAAGAAAAAAGTAGCTTTTACATTATATTTATCTAAAATATCTAATATTTTAATTGTATTGTTAGCTCCCCAACTAGCATCAAAAGAAATTGCTACTTTTTTCTCCTTTGTGTCTACACAATATATGGGTAATTTTTTTTCTTTTGTAAATACTCCTCCACTTCTATAATTAAACATAGTAGCAATGAGTCCAACTGCAATAAGCATTATAAGTACTAATAAAATGTTTTTAACTTTAGTCCTTCTAGATATTACTAGTATTTTCATAAATCCTCCTAAATATTAATTACTCTATTGAATTTATATATATTTTTCCCTTTAAATATTACCAAAATATAGATTTAGTATTTTTCCCAAGAATCTGCTAATTTACCTATATAACTCTAGTATAAAGCTTGTTTCCTAAGACAAACTATTAATACAAATAATACATAAAGGAGGATTAATTAATGGCTTTAGGACAATCTGGCAGTGGTCGCACACAAGTAGTACCTGACTGTCATAAAATACTAGATCATATGAAATATGAAATAGCTGAAGAATTAAACTTAGGAGTTCACGAAGGTTCAGAAGACTATTGGGGCGATATTTCTTCTAAAAATTGTGGTAGAGTTGGAGGCACAATGGTTAAGAGACTGGTAAATTTAGCTGAAGAAGAACTTTTAAATGGAAAAAAAGCTTAAAAATTTTAAGCACCGATTCATTTCGGTGCTTTTTATGATATAATATTCTATGTAATCTGTTTAAAGGAGTGAAGGTAATGTATAGCAATACCTCAGAATTAGCCGAAGATAAGCTTCTTTTGCTTTATTTATTGGACAAAATTAAACTTCCTATTTCAAATAATAAAGTTACCGAAATTATATTAGAGAATAATTTTATTAACTACTTCACTCTCCAACAATATCTAACGGAACTCGCAAATGCGAATTTCATAAATTACATAGAACAAGAAGGTAAACATAGAATTATTGTTTCTAATAAAGGGTTGAAGGTCTTATCATTATTTAGAAATAGAATATCTGAAGTTAAAATTAAAGCAATAGATTGTTATCTAAAAAAACAAATGGAAAGTATAAAAAAGGAAATTGCCATATCTGCTGACTATACAATTGAAGGAAATAATTATATTGTTAATTTAAAAGCAGTTGAAAACAATTCTATATTAATTGATTTAAAATTAAATGTGGCATCAAATAAGCAAGCAAAAGATTTATGTGCAAAGTGGAAAAAAAATTCTTCTAAACTTTATAATGAATTATTTAAAGTACTCATAAATAATTAACCAACTGTCATTCCCGTAGGTTCGCCACCTATGGATATGACTTTTTTATTTTCTTTTTCTATATCAACTCTTATAAGCAAATTATTATAGTTATCTCCTACATAAATATAATCTCCCATTTTTATAATGCCTCTAGGCATTCCCCCAATGTTTATTTTCTTAATTGCTTTATATAAATTAATATCTGCTATACTAATACTACCTTCACCAAAATTAGATACATAACAATACAAAGCATCTGCATACATGTCCACAGGATATTTGCCAACTAAAATTTTATTTAATACCTTACAAGTTTTTAAAGATAATATGCTAATACTTCCTCTTGTATCAGCTCCTATATTACTTTCACAAACTAGTATATGATCACCATCAACGGTAAATAATGCCTTTGTAGGATAAGCACCAACTCTTATATGCTTTATATTTTTTCTATCCTCTAAATCCACAATAGTTAAACTATCGTTTTCAAAATTTGATATTAACATGAGATTTTTTTGTTTGTTTACTTGTATGCTATGTGGCAAATTGCCGCAGGGGATCTCTTCATCAATCTTGTTTGTAATTAAATTAAAAACTACAATGTAATTGGATTCTCCACAAATAACATAAGCCTTATCATCATACACAGCAGCATCATTACAATGCATACCTATAAAATAATTTTCTATCTCTTTATTAAGTTCTGTATCAATTATTGAAAGAGTATTACTATAGTTATTAGCAACAAGTAATTTTTCCCTATAGGTACATATACCATGAGGACCTATCCTGTCCATATTATATGGGTTTAAAGCAATCTTATATTCTTCTTTAAAATTTTCAATATTGACTACAGATATGTTATCTGAAGAAGTATTACATACATATAACCAATTCATATTTTCACCCCCTCACAGTATACTATGTGATAAAGTTAGAATTTGAGATAAAATATACAATTAAAATAAAGTTTTTAAAAAAACTAACCTTTCTTTTCTTGAATAAAATACAATAATACATTATAATTTTTAACAGCTAAATAAATTTTACAAAAGAAAGGATGAATAATATGTATACTTTTAATCCTAAAGGAGTTTGTTCTAGAGAAATAAACTTTAATTTAGAAGATAATAAAGTTAAAAATGTTTCTTTTATTGGTGGTTGCGATGGAAACTTAAAGGGCTTATCAAGCCTTGTAGAAGGAATGGAAGCAAAAGAGGTTGTTAAAAGACTTAAAGGAATACATTGCGGTAATAAGTGTACTTCTTGTCCAGATCAACTTTCTAAAGCGCTTGAAGAATTAGTTGTAAATAAATAAAAAAAGAAAAGTGCCACGCACTTTTCTTTTTTTATAAAATTTTATAAATTTTCTCTATAAAAACGAAAACATTTTCGAGAAATTTACATATACTATTATTGATAGGACAAGCTGCGTGTTCTATCAACTCCTCACGAAGGGAGGCTTATTTATGAGTCGCTCATACTGCCCTAGTAATAATTTTGATGGCTTACTAGCAGTAATCGTATTAATTATTATACTCTGCTGCTATTGTGGCTATGGATATGGCTGTTATTTACCTTATTATTTTTATTCATGCTGTTGTTGTTGCTGCTAGTGAATAATAAAAACTTATTATTACAGCGGTATATTTCTTATAATATACCGCTTTATTTTATTAACTAATGTTCATAAAATTCTATATAAATTTATACAAACTGTAAATTTTTTATATACATAGTTTTAAAATTATATGTTGAAGGTAAAAATACTAGAATAATAAGGAATTTAGTGATATAATCTAATCTAACTAATTACCATTTATGAAAGAGAGGACTCGATGTTGTTTAAAAACAAAAAAATTCCCTACTTAAATTTAATACCCATTTTAATAATTTCTTTCTTACTTTTTAAGGCTATAAATAATATTGAGATCTTGGCAGAAGGTTTTTGGTTTTTAATGTCAATTCTCACTCCTTTTTTTTGGGCCTTTGGAACAGCATATTTACTAAATCCATTAATGATTCATATTGAAAAAAGGTTTAAATTAAAAAGAGGATTAAGCATATTAGTTGTTTATATGATCCTTATAGGTTTCATAACCTTAACAGTAACTATAATTTCTCCTACTATAACTAAGAATATAGGAGACTTAGTGGATAATATTCCAAACTTTGCTAAGCAAACAGAATCATGGTTTAATACTAATGTAAAAAATCTAAATTTAGCAAATAACGCCAATCTTGTTGAATCAATAAACAACTTTTTAACTACATCCTCAGATAAATTAACATCGATTTTAAATACAGGAGTTAATGTAGCATTAACCAAAGCTATTAATTTCACTTCATCTTTTCTTAAAATGATTTTTGGATTTATAATATCTGTTTATATGTTAAAAGACAAAGAAATTTTTAAGAACAATATAAAAAAATTTTTATATGCTGTTTTTGATCAAGAATCTGTAACTGCTTTTCTTATATTTGGAGATGAAGTAAATAAATTATTTTCTCAATACATCATTGGTAAGTTCATTGACTCATTAATAATAGGACTACTATGCGCTATAGGTTTAACATTGCTAAAAACACCTTACGCTCTACTTATTAGCTTAATAGTTGGTATTACAAATATGATACCTTACTTTGGTCCTTTTATTGGAATGATACCAGCTGTTATAATAACTATATTTTATAGTCCAATACAGGCTTTAAAAGTACTTGTCTTTATATTATTTCTACAACAATTCGATGGGTTATACTTAGGTCCTAAAATACTTGGAGACAAAGTAGGATTAAGCCCTTTTTGGATAATACTAGCTATAACTTTTGGTGGCGGTCTTTTTGGAGTTCTCGGAATGTTTTTAGGAGTACCTGTTATGGCTGTTATAAAAATTTCACTGCAAAGGCTTATTTCTAAACGCCTAAAAAATAAAAATATTAAGGAAATTTAAAATAAAGAAAAATGAGGAACAGCTTTTAGCTACTCCTCATTTTTCTTTATTATTTTTCTCATATCTCCTATCATATATAGTGAACCTGAAATTAACAATAAATCTTCTTTGTTGCAATAACTCAGTCCAAGTTTATACGCTTTTTCATAATTTTCAACAGCTTCACATTCTTTATTACATTTTTCTACTTCTAATTTAAGTTTATCTGCTAACTCTGCCCTATCACTATGAGGAGTTACACATATTACTTTTTTTGCTATTGGTACAATTGTTTTAACCATATCGTATACCTGCTTATCTGCAAGAATTCCCAAAATTAAAATTAAACTATCATATTTTGTATATGTTTCTACACTTTCTTTTAACTTTGATATTCCATCAACATTATGAGCTCCATCTATTATGACTGTAGGCTGACTTTTCATTATTTCAAACCTTCCCATCCATTTAACTTTGGATAAAGCCTTTATAATATGTGTTTTCTCTATTCTTATTCCCTGGTCTTTTAATAATTCTACAACCTGTATAGCTACTGCACAATTTAATAATTGATGCTTACCCAATAAAGATAGCCTTATATCATAAGTATCATATTCTCCCTTTATACTTATATTTTGAAGACTTTTTCCCTGGTGCTCATTTTCTCCTCTGGTACATCCAAAAAACTCTACACAATCTTTTTTAACCTTAATAAGCTTTGAGTACATATCTTTACAAACTTTTTCAATTACGTCTTCAACCTCTTTTTGTTGAGGATACAATACAACTGGAGTATTTTTCTTGATTATACCTGCCTTTTCAAATGCTATTTCAGATAATGTTTCTCCTAAAATATTCATGTGATCATAACTAACAGATGTAATAACGCTCAATATAGGAGTTATTACATTCGTAGAATCTAATCTTCCTCCAAGTCCTACTTCTATAACTGCAAAATCAACTTTTTTTTCGTAAAAATATAGTAACCCTGCGCAAGTTATTATTTCAAATTGAGTAGGATTATCATACCCCATATCTTTAACTTTATCTATTACTTCTGCAACTCTAGTAATAACTTCTGCTAATTCATTTTTACCTATATTAACTCCATTTATCTGTATTCTTTCTTCAAATTCCTCAATATATGGAGAAGTATACATTCCAACATTATAACCAGCTTCTTTAAGCATACTAGTAATCATTGAAGTAGTAGAACCTTTTCCGTTAGTTCCAGCTATATGTATACATTTTAACTTTTTATGAGGATCTCCTAACAATTCAAGTATCTTCTCTGTTCTTGAAAGCCCCAATTTTATACTAAATCTAGCTGTGTCTTCTATATATTGCCTAGCCTGTACATAATTCAATTTCATTCTCTCCAATCTCAAATATAATTTTCTTTATATAGATTAAAGTTTAAAATTAATTCTATCAAAATTCAACATCTTTATCAAACTTTTTATATAAAAAGTACCTGCTATTTAGCAGGCACTTTCATTAAAATTATTTTAAATTATTTATTCTTTCTAAAACAGCTTCATACATTTCTTTATATTTTTGACCCTTTTCTCTTTCTTCATTTACAACTGCCTCTGGAGCTTTACTTATAAATTTCTCATTTGAAAGCTTCTTTTCTACTCTTGTAATTTCTTTTTCAAGCTTTTCCTTTTCTTTATTTAATCTTTCAAGCTCTTTTTCTACATCTACTAAGTCTAAAAGAGGCATATAGATCTCTGCTCCTTTTGTAACTGTTGAAACTGCATTTTCTGGTATTTCATCTTTTGAATCGGTAAATGCTACTTCTGATGCTGAAGCTAGTTTTTCAAAATATAACTTTCCTTCTTCAAAAGCTTTTCTACCTTCTACAGCGAAAATAGTTACTTTAGCTTTTCTTGAATTCGGAACATTCATCTCAGCTCTTACATTTCTTAATGCCTTTATAGCTTCAATTATATAATTCATGTTTTCTTCTGCTTGCTTATCTTCTAATTCCGCTCTATATGTTGGCCAATTAGATGTAACTATAGATTCATCTGTACTTGGTAAGTTAGTATATATTTCCTCTGTAATATATGGCATTGCAGGATGTAATAATTTAAGTCCTGTTGATAATACTTCATTTAATACATTTAATACTATTCCTTTAGCTTTTTCATCTTCTCCATATAAAACTGGTTTTACAAGTTCAATATACCAATCACAGAATTCAGTCCACATAAAATCATATACTTTTTGTGAAGCTATTCCTACTTCAAATTTATCTATATTGTCAGTTACTTCATTAACTAATGTATTAAGTCTTGATAGTATCCATTTATCAGCAATAGTATATTCTTTGCAATCTTTATATTTATCCATCAACTCTTTATCAAAATTCATCATAACAAATCTTGATGCATTCCATATTTTATTTGCAAAGTTTCTAGCTGCTTCTACCTTTTCTTCATAGTATCTAATATCATTTCCTGGAGCATTACCTGTAATAAGCATAAATCTTAAGGCATCTGCACCATATTTTTCTATAACTTCAAGTGGATCAACACCATTTCCAAGAGATTTAGACATCTTTCTTCCGTCACCATCTCTTACTATTCCATGAATTAATACTGTTTTGAATGGTATCTCTCCCATACTATGAAGTCCTGAGAATATCATTCTAGCTACCCAAAAGAATATAATATCGTATCCTGTAACTAAAGTATCTGTTGGATAGAAATATTTTAGATCTTCTGTTTTTTCAGGATAACCTAATGTTGAGAATGGCCATAATGCAGAACTAAACCATGTATCAAGAACATCTTCATCCTGTTTTAAGTTTGCACTTGAACACTTAGTACATTTTGTTGGTTCATCTACAGATACTATTAATTCTCCACAATCTTTACAATACCAAACTGGAACTCTATGTCCCCACCAAAGTTGTCTTGAAATACACCAATCTTGAATATTTTCCATCCAGTTAAAATATGTTTTTGAGAATCTATCAGGTACAAATTTAATTTGACCTTCTCTTACTACCTTTATAGCTGGTTCTGCAAGAGACTTCATTTTTACATACCATTGTTTAGATGTTACAGGCTCTATTGTAGTTCCACATCTATCGTGAGTTCCAACATTATGTGCATGTTCTTTTATTTTTACAAGATATCCTTGCTCTTCTAAATCTTTTACTATAGCACGTCTTGCATCATATCTGTCCATACCTGAATATTCGCCATATCCGTCTACTATAGCACCTTTTTTATCCATAACAACTATTTCTGGAAGATCATGTCTCTTACCTACTTCGTAGTCATTAGGGTCATGAGCTGGAGTTATTTTAACTGCTCCTGTTCCAAAGTCTATACCAACATAATCATCAGCAATTACAGGGATTTCTCTTCCTACTAATGGTAAAATTAATTTTTTACCTATTAAGTGCTTATATCTTTCATCCTCTGGATTAACAGCTACAGCTGTATCTCCAAGCATTGTTTCAGGTCTAGTTGTAGCAATTTCTAAATACTCATCACTATCTACTACTGGATATTTTATGTGCCAAAAATGTCCATTTTGTTCTTCATATTCTATCTCTGCATCAGATATAGCTGTTTGACATTTTGGACACCAGTTTACTATTCTATTCCCTCTGTAAATTAACCCTTCATTATAAAGATCAACAAATACTTGTTTAACAGCTTTGCTTAAACCTTCATCCATTGTAAATCTTTCTCTAGTGTAATCCGCTGAAATTCCTAATCTTTTGTACTGAGTTTTGATTCTTTCTCTATATGTATCAGACCATTCCCAAACCTTTTCCAAGAAAGCTTCTCTTCCCATTTCTTTTTTATGTAGATTCTGCTTTAATAATTCTTTCTCAACTTTTACTTCAGTTGCAATACTTGCATGGTCTTCTCCTGGTAACCATAAAGTACTATAGCCCTGCATTCTTTTTGTTCTTATAAGAAAGTCTTGAAGTGTTCCATCAAGCGCATGACCTAAATGAAGCTGTCCTGTTATATTTGGTGGCGGCATCATTATTGTATAAGGTTTTTTATTTTCATCTACTTTTGGAGTAAAATACCCCTTTTCTTCCCAATTTTTATAAAGTCTGTTTTCAAATTCTTTAGGATCATATGTTTTTGCGATATTTACTTCTGCCATTTATATTACCTCCCATTATATTAATGGACAATGAACACTAGACAATCAAAACTTAAAAATTCTTATATTGCCAATTGTTAATTGTCATTTTTTTAAATAAAAAAAGCACTGACCTCCCAAAGGACGACAGTGCGCGTTACCACCTTAATTCCTGCAAAATGCAGACACTCATTTATATTAACGATGTGACCACCGTCTTTACCTACTACTATTTCGGTAAAGAAGCTCCAAAGCTACCTTCAAGATAATTTGTATAGAAAGTCTCTCAGCTAATAAACTTTCCTCTCTTAATACTCCTATATCTTTACTCCTCTTTTTCTTTGCTTTTATATTAGATTCAAATATATATTTTCTATTATAACTTTATTTTATAAACTGTCAATACTTATTCTTATTTTTTCACCACTTAACTAAAAAAGAATATTGTAATAATAAACGGGATTTTTTTATAAATATATATTACACGAACTATCTATTGTTGAATATTCCATAAAGGATGATGTATTAATATGAAACATACAAGTATTCCCGGAATAAATTTAACTACTTGTAAAATATTACATGACAGTAAAAAGGAAAAAATTTATTTAACACCAGATTATAAAGTAATAAAGATATGTAAAAATCTTGATGAATGTAGAAGAGAATATCTTATACTTAGATACTGTCAAAATAACAAATATTTTCCTAAAGTATATGAATATCATGCCGGATATATAATTAGAGAATATATTTCAGGAATCTGTCTAATAGATTATATAAAAAAACAAAGTATTGATGAAAGTCTTGTCCTTTCATTAGTTGATCTTATAGAAAATTTTAAGCTTCTCCATTTCACAAGATTAGATACAGGTATTTCTCATATTTTTATAAATAAGAATGGTACTTTAAAAGTAATAGGTCTAAAAAATAATTATCTTCGAAAAGAAAAATATCCAAAGCATATGATTTCTGGTCTCAGAAAATTAAAGGTTTCTAAAAAATTTTTTAAAGTTTTAAAAAAACAACATCCTGATTTATATCAAAAATGGAAAGATTAATACAACTCAAAGTGAAGATGCAAATGTTTTATTTTGTATATCTTAAAAACAAAGCTATTGAAATGTTTTTTACATCTTAATAGCTTTTAACATCCTAATTTTTAAAGTCTTTCAAGAGATTTTATAACTTCTTTAGGCTCTAATCTATTAGTATAGTCAATATTTACATAATCTAAGACTATATTTCCATTCGTATCAACTACATATGTTGCAGGTATTGGCAGCTCATAATTATCATTACCCTGTGTTGCAACTAAATCAATACCAACCCCTTTATAAAGTGATTTGAATTCCTCTTCAATCTGAAAACTCAAACCAAATTTTTGGGCAACTTTATTTTCAATATCACTTAAAACTTCGTATTTTAATAAATATTTCTCTATTAAAGACATAGAATTATCTGGTAACTCAGGCGAAATAGCTACTAATTGAGCTCCTAAGGCTTTTATTTCAGGAAGTATTTCTTGATATGCGTGTAACTCAAGATTACAATATGGACACCATGCACCACGATAAAAACTTATAACTAATGGACCTTTTTCCAATAAATCATGTGAATCTATCTTTTCTCCAACAGCATTTCTAAGTATAAAGTGAGGTATTTTATCACCTACTTTTAAAGCTTTTTTTTCTACCCCTTTTTGTGCAAGGTTTTCTGCTTGACTTCTTAAAAGATCAATAATATCTTTAGGAGCTTTATTAAGAAAATCTTCATTGAATTTTTTTAGTTCTAAATTTAAATTCATTTTGTTGCCTCCGTATTTACAAATTTATATATGACCAGTCATTTAATTATTAGCTTTAAAACAGAAGTTTTACTTTAGTAAAACTTCTGCCAATACTTCATAAAAATCATCTAAATCTTGTCTGTTTTTACTTGCTTTCATTCTTAACAATGTTCCTTGCCAACTACTTACAATAAAATTAGAAAGTTTCTCTGTATCTACTTTAGGATTTAATTCATTAAGTTCACAAGCTTCTATTAAACAAGCATGGATTCTTTTTACAATTTCTTTATGAATTACATCTGTAGCCTCTGAAATTATGGTACTTATATCCCCCATTTCTTGAGTTATATTTCCTACAAAGCATCCAAGCTTAAAGCCTGCTTCTTCATTCTGATTAATTAAATTTTTGTAAAAATTTTTGATTCGATCTAAAGGTTTAAAGTTTTTGTCTTTTAGGAATTCAAAGTTTTCTTTAGTCATTTCATAAAAAAAATGGTATAAAGCATCTACAGCATAATGTTCTTTATCTTCAAAATAATTATAAAATGACCCCTTTGGAATTCCAGCTGCATCAGTGATGTCTTTTACACTTGTTCCGTTATATCCTTTTAGATACATAATATCAATAGAATTTTCTATTATTTGATTTTTTTTAATTAGTTTTTTATTCATAATTAAATTATATGACCACTCATCTAAGATGTCAAGTTTTTGGGGAACTGTTTTCTATAATGTATTGATATTATTTTAAATTTTTAGCTTTTTGATTGATTGCTTCAGCTATTTTTTTACCTAATAATGTTGCTTTTTCTACTGCTTTTTCGTCTTTGTCAAAAACATAAAAAACATCATCAGTTATTTTCGCATCTTGACCATATTTTGCACGGAATGCACTATAATTACAAGTTTCTCCATAACCACATTTAAAACAAGAAGCATTTCCATCTATTGTGATTGAACCAACATCTTCCATTCCAAGTGTTTGTAAAATAGATGATAACTCATCTTTTACTACCTCCTGGTGAAAAAAGCCTCCTGCCACTGTTGCAGCTATTTTCCCTTTAGTTAACATATATCTATGTACGAAAGGGAAAAGTCTTTCAATAAATACTTTAGTTAACGCATTTAATTTTCCAAATCTAGCAACTCCCCCCAAAAGAATTGCATCTGCTTCTAAAATCTTGTCCAATATTTCATTAATATCATCTTTCAAAACGCAACGATTAGTGGTTCCACATCCTACACAGCCAGTACAATATTTCATATTAATATCATTTAATCTAACTAATTCCCATTCATGCCCTGTAGATTTTAATACTTGTTCCATAGCTTTTTCAAGAACCCCTGATTTAACTGTACTTCCACTAAAGCCAATAATTTTTGCCATTATTATTCCTCCTAATTTATATTGATAATTTATTCAACACCTATATTGCATATTTAGAATGTATTCGAAAACTGTTTGCCAAATACACATTTTATTATTAATTACGCTACCTTATAACAAAGATTTATCTCTGTTTCTTTTGTCATATATTCAGACATCTTAGGAGCTATTCTTTCAAAATGCTCAGATTTCATATGATTATCAAAATCTTCTCTACATTCCCATTGTTCAAGAACTATAAGCGTTGAAGGCTTCTCTTCGTCTTGATACATTTCATATTGTATGCATCCTTTTTCTTTTTTTGTTGGCTCAATCATTCCTTTGAATACTTCTACAAATTCATTAATTTGCTCTTCTTTAACATAGATTTTTGATACAGTTTGCAACATTTTCTCTACACTCCTCTTATAAATAATTTTTTAATATGTTTAAAGTTAGAGACAGTTCACAGCTATTTTAAACTTGAAACAACTGTGAACTTATCTTTATTTTTATATTTCAAGTCCTGCTCTAAATCCTTCTTCTACAGCCTCCAAAGCCTTTCTAACCTTTACTGCATCTCCAACGGTTATAACTTTTTCAACTTTACCTTCTAATTTTGCAGCTAATTCATTTACAGGTCTAGAACCAATTGCCATAACAACTGTATCTATGTTTTGCAATTTAGATTCATTACCTTCTTTGTCAGCAGTTACAACTGAATTATTGAGTATTTCTTTTACTGAAGTATTCGTTAATATTTGTACCTTATTTTGCTCTAAATCTTTGAATAAGAAATAATTCACTGCTGGTTCTCCGCCTGAAACTATTTCTGGAAGCATTTCAACTATTGTAACCTTTTTATTGTGGTTCGCAAGATGAGCTGCTGTTTCTGCTCCAACTAATCCACCACCTATTACAACTACATTTGTACCTGTATCTTTTAATCCTGCTAAAACATCATTAGCTATTACAACATTATCTAAATCTTTTCCTGGTATATTTGGTACAAATGGTTTTGCTCCAGTTGCTACTATAACTACATCAGGCTTCATATCTTCTACTATTTCTTCAGTTAAATTAGTGTTTAAATATACATTTACCCCTAATTTTCTCAATTGAGTTTTTTGCCATACAGTAAGTGTATTTAATTCTTCTTTTGATGGTGGAATTGCTGCTAAAATCCATTGTCCACCTAATTTATTATTTTTTTCATATAAATGCACTTCATGCCCACGCTTTGTAGCAGCTATAGCAGCTTCCATTCCTGCTACACCACCTCCAGCAATAAGTACTTTCTTTTTATCTTCTGCTTCTTCAATCTTTATTTCACTTTCATTACCTATCATTGGATTTACAAGACATTTTACTGGTAATTGTTTTACATTTCTTCCTGCACATCCTTGTAAACACCCAATACAATGAATGATATCTTCAAATCTGTCTTCTTTAGCTTTGTTTGGCATATGTGGGTCAGCAAGAGACGCTCTTCCCATAGATACTAAATCTGCTTTTCCAGAAACTAAGATAGATTCTGCTATTAAAGGATCTGTTACTCTTCCAACAGTAATTACAGGTATAGAAACTACTTTTTTAATTTCAGCAGAAATATCAGAACTCCAACCATGTTTTACTGCTGCTGGTGGTATAATATATTGAGCACTTGCATAAACTCCATTAGTAGCATGGATTGCATTTACTCCTGCTTCTTCTAACATCATCGCGATAACCTTACTGTCCTCTGTTGTTAATCCACCCTCAACTAATTCATTTACTGACATTCTATATATAATAGGAAAGTCTTGTACAACTTTCTCTTTTATGTTCTTAATTACTTCTAATGCAAATCTTGCTCTGTTTTGAATCGTTCCACCATATTCATCTGTTCTTTTATTAGAAAATGGTGACATGAATTCATTTATAAGATATCCATGAGAACCATGAACCTCTACCCCATCAAATCCTGCTTTCTTAGCTCTTAAGGCTGCATCTCCAAATTTTTCTACTATTTCATGTATTTCTTTAATAGTTAATTCTTTAGGAGTTTCTCCTATAGTAGGATCTGCTATAGGAGAAGGGGCTACTGGCTGTACACCAGTTATTGCACTGCTCGTTTGTCTTCCAGCATGATTAATTTGAACTACAATTTTAGCTCCATGTTTATGAACCCTTTCTGTTAACTCTTTGTGGCTTTCAATTTGTCCATCATTCCATAATCCTGGAAGCTTTACAAATCCTCTTGCATCCGGATCCATTGTATAATTTTCTGGAATTATAAGTCCCCATCCACCTTTTGCCTTCTCTTCAATATATGCAATAAACCTCTCACTAGCTGTTCCATCTTCATTTGCAAAATTAACTACCATTGGTGGTACTACAAATCTATTTTTTACTTCCATAGTCCCGATTTTTATTGGAGTGAATACTTTATTTAACATTACTTTACCTCCCATTTTATATTGTTTACTAGAATTTATACCCCAATAACTTCTTTAACCTGTGGTACCTCTTCCTTTAATATCTTTTCACTTACCGCTTTTAACGTCATTTTAGCTCCAGGACATCCAGCACAAGCACCTTGTAACTCTACTTTTACAATTCCATCTTCACTAGCACTTATAAATTTTACGTCACCGCCATCTCTTTGTAACATAGGACGTACCTTTTCTAATGTTTCTATTACTCTTTTTTCCATATTTTTCTCTCCTTATAGTAAAATATTATTGGCATAATCATAAATATTATTATATGACCAGTCACTTTTTAGTGCTTTATTCATTTTTCTATTAATTTCTTATCTACGACTTAATTATATGACCGTTCGTCTATAGTGTCAAGTTTTTTATTCAGACTATTGGTAACATTTCTAATTTCATTAGCTAATATCCTTGTTTATTGTTTTTTGTCTTATCCTTCTTTTTTAAGGATTCAGGAATAAAAGATTTTAGGAAATAAAAAATTTTAGAATAAAGTATGTAACAGCCCCTAGAAAATATGAAAATCCCACTACAAAAATCACCAATTTTACACAATCATTGTAGCGGAATTATTTTTTAGTTTAATAAATCTAAAAGTTTTTCACCTTTAATCTCTTCTGATTTCCATTCTATTAATGCAAAGCTACCGTTGGAAATTTCATTAACTTTATTAATCCAAACCACTTCATTACTTGCTTTAGCTCTAAGAATATTATTTGTAGTATTTGTAGCATATAAACTTGAATTTATTACCCACCATTTACTATTGATACCTGCACGTTTTAAATCTTCTTCAAGCCTCATAGCTTCATAAACAGGTGTTGTTTCAGCTAAAGTTACAATTATTACTTCTGTTTCATCTGCATTTCTAAGCTTAGGTAATAGCTTTTTAACTGACTCGGGAATATCCCCTTGTGAACGCTGTATTTCTTTATGATAACTTTGTGTGGAATCTAAAAGTAAAAGTGTATGACCTGTTGGAGCTGTGTCTATAACAACCACCTCATTTTCAGACCTTTCCACTATTTCTGCAAAGGCTCTGAATACTGCAATCTCCTGAGTGCAAGGACTTCTTAAGTCTTCTTCTACATATTCAATATCTTGTTCGCTCATTGTTTCTCTAGCTTTACTTAAAACTTCTTCTTTATACTTTTCTAATTCTTTCTTTTCATCTATACTACTAAGTGTAATACCATAATTTTCATCTAAAACAAATTTCAAATGAGCTGCTGGGTCTGTAGTAGTCAAATGAACTTTTTTACCTCTATCAGCTAACCCAAGTGCAATTGTAGCAGCTATAGTAGTTTTACCTACCCCACCTTTACCCATTGTAAAAATAACCTTTTTATTAGAGTTGTATAAATCATCTACGACTGTTTTTAACTTTGGAATTTCACTAACAGTTAATTTTTCATCGTTGTATTTTATATTATCTTCTTTTAAGAAAGCTCTAAGATTTTCAAGTCCAGTTATATTATATGGTCTAAGTGGAATCTCAAAAGTTTCTAAACCTCTTAGATATTCTGGCATATCTTTGAGTGATTTTTGTTGTTTGTTAGATATATCAATTGATAAGTCGTCATCGGCATTCTTAAGCACCCCATTAATAACAAGAATTTGATTGTTAACTCCAATATCTTGTAATTCTTTTGATGCTCTTTCTGCTTCTTTTAGTGGAGCTACTTCTGGTCTTGAAATAAGTATAAGTGTTGTCATACTCTTGTCAGCTAATGTTTTTACTGCATTCTTATAAACTTCTTTCCTACTTTCAAGACCTGCCAACTGACCTAGACATGATGCACCATGGGTACTTTCACTAATAAAGTTACTCCATGCTGATGGTAGTTGTAACATTCTAAGTGTATGTCCCGTAGGTGCTGTATCAAATATTACATGGTCAAATTCTTTTTGAACCTTTTCATCTGTAATAAAATTTGAAAACTCATTAAATGCAGCTATTTCAACAGTACAGGAACCCGAAAGTTGTTCTTCCATATTTTTTATAACTACCTCTGGAAGCTTACCTCTATATGGCCCTACAACACTTTCCTTGTATTCTCTTGCAGCATCTTCTGGATTAAAATTTGCAACTACAAGATTTGGTACTTCATTTATTCTAACACCTTTATTATTTAAGTTAGTATTGAATACATCTTGCAAATTTGAAGCTGGATCCGTGCTTACTAACATTATTCTTTTCCCTTGGTCTGCTAATATCATAGCAGTTGCACAAGCTGTTGATGTTTTGCCAACTCCACCTTTTCCAGTAAAGAATAAATACTTAGTTAACTCTATTTCATTAGGAGTAAATTTATTAATCATCTCTACACTTCCTTCCGTAAATTAGCAACATCCACCTTTGCACCCGCAACCTTTAGATTTAATCTTAATTGTAGTTTTAAGATAATCTTCTGGAATGTCTAACATTTTGCAAAACTCCTCATTTGTTGGATATGCTTTAGTCTTTACAACTTCACCATCTACAATTGTTACTGGTAGTACATCTACTCCATTTGTATTTAATAAATCATTGATAATCTTATTATCTACAAATGCTTGTGGATTGTTTGTTAGATTATATCTTTCAACAATAACTCCTTTACTTTTTAAATTGTTTAGTACTGTAGCTACTCTTAATAATTCCGAATCAACACCTGGACCGCATACTCCTGTTGAACAACACATTGCAGGGTCAAAAATAATCATTTTTTTCATAACATCCATCTCCTTAAATTTAATTTTTATTTATTACAAGCTTTTTCTTTATTACCACATTTACATATACAATCATCTGTATCTGTAATCACATTCATTAGAAATAATACTATCTTATTTGAGTTTGTATTATCTAATGAATAGTAACTCCACAAACCTTCTTTTCGACTTTCTACAAGCCCACATTCCATAAGAACTTTCATGTGGTGCGATAAAGTTGGTTGAGTAAACTCAAAGTTTTCTAATATATCACAGGCACATTTTTCACCGCAAGATAAAATATCAATAATTTTTAATCTGTTTGGCTCTGATAATGCTTTGAATATTTTAGCACTAGTTTCATAGTTTTTTTCCATTCAATCACCTCTTATATACATGTATCCATATTTAATATAGATGATAATCTATATATCGTCAATACAGATTATGTATTTAAACATATAGAATGTGATTATATATATTATTTTCTATATAGTCATAATATATGTGTATATTATATAAATGTTGTAGATAATTTTCAAAACACAAGTATTATAATTAAGGCATGGCACATAAATCATCCTAAAAAATGCAAATAAAAAAAGCCTGACTACAATTATAATCAGGCTTTCAGATAAAAAACATATAATAATTCTACATTATTTAATTTTCTCTATTGTTTTCCATTTCTTCTTTATCATCACAAAACAGTTCAAATCCGTTGTCTTGTTTATTTATTGGTCATCTCTAATAATCCATTTTATTTCATTATCTTACAAATATTATTTGTAAACTCTACTGGATCATTTATCATTAATCCTTCTATAAGTAATGCTTGGTTATATAATAAATCTGTATATAACTTAAGTTTATCTTTATCTTTTTCGTAAGCTTCTTTTAATGACGTAAATACATCGTGATTTATGTTTATTTCTAAAACTTTATCTGCTTTTATATTCTCATTGTTAGGCATAGAGTTTAAAATTTTCTCCATTTCAATTGTAAGTTCACCATCATTAGATAAACATACAGGATGATTTTTTAATCTTTTTGATGCCCTAACATCTTTAACTTTATCTGATAAAGTATTTTTCATATATTCAAATAGTTCCTTATTTTCCTCATTATCTGAGCTAGATGAATTTTCGCTTTCTTCTACTTCTATACCTAAATCTCCACTTGATACAGATTTAAATTCCTTATCCTTATACTTCATTAACATTCTTATAGCAAACTCATCTACATCATCTGTAAAGTATAATATTTCATATCCTTTATCTAATACTAGTTCTGTTTGTGGCAGTTTCTCAATTCTTTCAATTGATTCTCCTGAAGCATAATAAATATATTTTTGATCCTCTGGCATTCTAGAAACATACTCACCTAAAGTGACCATTTTTTTCTCTTTTGATGAATAGAACATTAATAAATCTTGTAATACATCTTTATTGCTTCCAAAATCACTATAAACTCCATACTTTAGTTGTCTTCCAAAAGATTTATAAAACTCGTCATATTTATCTCTTTCATTTTTCAATATGCTTTGTAATTCATTTTTTATTTTAGTTTTTATATTTTTAGCAATAAGTTTTAATTGTCTATCATGTTGTAGTATTTCTCTAGATATGTTAAGGGATAAATCTTCAGAATCAACTATGCCTTTAACAAATCCAAAATAATCAGGCAATAAATCTGCACACTTATTCATAATTAAAACGCCATTTGAATATAATTCTAAACCTTTTTCATATTCTTTTGTATAGAAGTCATATGGTGTTTTTTCTGGAATAAATAAAATTGCATTGTAACTTACCATACCGTCAACACTAGTATGAATATGCTTTATTGGTTTATCAAAGCCATAGTGCTTTTCAGAATAAAAGTTATCATAATCTTCTTTATTAAGTTCATTTTTATTCTTTCTCCATATAGGAACCATACTATTTACAGTTTGTTCCTCTATATACTCTTCGTATTCTTTTTCACTACCCTCTTTTGGTTTCTTTATGTTTACATCCATTTTTATTGGGTATCTGATGAAATCAGAGTATTTCTTAATTATAGACTTTAATTTATATTCCTCTAGGTATTCATCAAAGTTTTCATCTTCTGTGTTTTCTTTTATTTTAAGTATAATTTCTGTACCAACAGAATCTTTTTCACATGGTTCAATAGTATACCCATCTACACCTTTAGATTCCCACTTGTAAGCTTCATCACTTCCAAAAGCTTTGCTTGTAACAGTAACCGTATCAGCTACCAAAAATGCAGAATAAAATCCCACACCAAACTGACCAATTACGTCATATCCATCTTTCAATTCAGTTTCTTTTTTGAAGTTCAAAGATCCACTTTTTGCTATAACCCCAAGGTTATCATCAAGTTCTTCTTTTGTCATTCCAATACCAGTATCAGAAATTTTAACTGTTCTATTTTCCTTATCAATAGATACTTTAATATAATAATCTTCTTTATCGAAGCTTAAAGAATCATCTGTTAATGCTTTGTAATACATTTTATCAATTGCATCGCTGGCATTAGAAATAAGTTCTCTTAAAAAAATTTCCCTATGGGTATAAATTGAGTTAATCATAAGATCTAGTAGCCTTTTAGATTCTGCCTTAAATTGTTTTGTTTCCACTTAAAATCTCTCCCTTCACAATAAAACAATCTTTTATAGGATTTTTTTATTATGTATTAAAATTATTAGCACTCTTTCTTATTGAGTGCTAATTCCTAATTCTTATATAACACATATTTAATTTTATGTCAATATATTCTATAAAACTAAAGAATTTTTAACGTCTCGTATAATCTACGTGTCAGAGGCTTAGGTATCTCTTACCCAAGCCTCTCTATTATAAATTTTATCCTCATAAAAATCACTTTGAAGATTTCTCTTTTTTAATTGCAATTGCTAGAGTACATAATAGTCCTCCCCAAAGTACTGTTGCTCCTATACAAAAAAATATCATTGCACTTTGTGTCATTTTTAAACTGCCTCCTCTTCTTCACATTCAACATCATGTTTCCATGATTTTTTACTAATTATTACAGCACCTACTATACCTAATACAATTATACTCCATCCATATGCCAATAAATTTGACAATTTATATCCTCCATATGGTTTACTTATTTCTGTAATAATGCTCTTACCTAGCATATAGATTAAAATAGTTGGAGTAACATACTTAATAATTACATCCCACCACTTTCCTATTTTATAATAAGAAACTGCATTTGTATGGTTGCGAATTGTTTTTGCTTTAATTATCCATCCTACTAAAATAGCTTCTAATAATCCTACAACTACAATTCCATAATTATTTATGAAATTGTCCATAATATCTAACAGATAAAGTCCTGCTCTAGTTGCAAATACTACACTTATACAAACTCCAATCAAAGACATACCTGATACTACTTTTTTACGTTCCCATCCTGTTTTATCAATTATAGATGAAGATAAAGCTTCAACTAGTGACACTGCAGATGTTAGTCCTGCAAATACTAGACAAGCAAAGAATAATACTCCTAAAATGTTTCCCCAAGTACCCATAACTGAAAATACTTTTGGGAAAGCTATAAATGCAAGTCCAATACCACCTGATACAACTTTATCAATTGCTACACCTTGGCTATTTGCCATAAATCCAAGTATTGCAAATACTCCAATAGCAGATAAAAATTCAAATCCACAGTTTGCAAAGGCAGTCATAAATGCACTGTTGTTTATATCTGTTTTCTTAGGCAAATAACTTGCATAAGTCATCATTATACCTGTTGCTATACTTAATGAGAAGAATACTTGACCATAAGCTGCAATCCAAACTTTAGGATCTTTTACCTTGTCCCAGTTTGGGGTAAATAGTTTGTTTAATCCTACTGATGCTCCTTCTAAAGTTACACCTTTTATAACTATAATTATCATAATTACTAATAGAGTTGGTAGTAATATCTTACTTAATTTTTCAATTCCACCTTTTATTCCTTTGTAACATATCATCCAATTAACGGCCCAAACTAAAATTATACCTATTAATATTGGAACTACTATACCTCCAAACTCAAAAGGAGATGATGATAATTTCAAAAAATCTTTATAAAAATATTTATTAGGATCAGCTCCCCATCCTTTTGTAAAGCTTAAAGTTAAATACTTTATAGCCCAACTCAAAATCATTGAATAATAACATAAAATAATGCCTGAACTAATTATTGGCCACCATCCAAGCCATTCCCATTTTTTATTTGCTCTTGCAATTGCAAGAGGTGTTGACCCTCTAAATTTATGCCCCATTCCATATTCAAGAATTAATAAAGGTATTCCAGCTGTAAATATAGCACAAAAATATGGTATTAAAAAAGCGCCTCCACCATTTGAATAAACTACATAAGGGAATCTCCATATATTCCCTAATCCTACAGCAGAACCAACAGCTGCAAGTATGAAACCTACCTTTGTTCCCCATTGTTCTCTAGATTTTTTCATTCTTAGCCCTCCTAAAATCTATTTAAATTAAAAATATTATTATTTATAAAATAAAAAAGCCCCTTAGTTTATACTAAAGGACTTTTTTACCTAGGATATTACAAAAGTCCCTTAGTTTACCTATGAGACTTAATTTATTTCAACACAAATATTAGCCACCATAGATACAATACACCTGTTTTCGGCGATTGTATGTATGGTAGTATTTATCTATCTATACCTACAATCGCTATTATAAGTTAGCTAATAAGAGTTTATTATTTAATTTTGAATTTAATATATTCATCTTAAAATTCATAATATTTCTCCCATTCAATAATTTTAAATTATCTTATCATGTATTTTTTTTAATGTCAAGTAAATTTTGTTTTGCTTGTATTGCTATCCACAACTTATTACCCTCATCTACTACTTTTTTGTATCTCCTTTGTGCAGATTCAAATTCTCCATTTTTTTCATCTATCTGGGCTAATTTATACAATATACTTACCTTTATACGTTTACTTATTTTCTCACTCAATAATGGTTGAATTTTTTCCTTACTTTCTTCATATCTATTTAAAAAGAATAATCTTTCTGCAACAAGAAGTTTCATTGCCAACTTCATTCTTGGATTCACAGGTGACAATATTGGAATCTGTGTTTCAAATATTTCCTCTGCATAAGAAATTTCTCCAAGTTCATACAAACAGGATATTAAATTTATTGTATATACAAGCAAAGTTCCATTTTTTAGTGATAAATAAGATTTATCAATTGATAATAAAGCTTCTTTTGCTTTCTGAAATTCTCCATGTAAAATAAGCCCTACTGCCTCATCAATATTTAAATATGTGTTTATTTTAGGATTTTTACCTGTAATACTTCTTTGCTTTTCAGTAGCTTCTATAAATGCTTGTGGGTCACAGTTTTCTTCTATTAAATTCAGTCTTTTTTTACCACGTATATACGCAATAATTATGTATCCAACCATTATAATAGTAAAGGTAATTCCTCCTGATATAATAGGATTATTTGTCAATATTAATAAAGTAATCATTATTATAAAAGTAATAATAATAAATTTGATACGATTTACTAGCATGATGTATTCTCCTTAATTATAAATCTTTTAAATTCAGTCCCTGGAATAAATCCAAGTTCGTAATAAACTGATTCTGCAACATTACCTATTGTTACAAACAATCGTAATATAGGATATTCTTTCTTTAAAACAGTTAGTGCCTTTTTAAGCATCGTTGTTGCGAGATGCTTTCCTCTATATGAAGGATCAACTCCAATAGTATGTATTAAAGGCCACTCCTCAAAATGTGATACAAGACAAGCACCAATTAACTTTTTTTCTTCTTTATCATATATAAGTGTAGATGCTTCAAGTAGTATGTCTTCGGTACAGTTATTAAAATAATCATTTATTTCATCTAAGTACTCCTCATACGTACATTCTTGTCCATTTTGTTTGGCAGCATACTGACAATCTATATCCCCATTAAAACTTTCATAAAATAGTTTAGCTATTTCTACATTATTGTTCTGTTGAGGAGTTTTTACTATTATAGTATTATCCCAGACAAAGTCAAAAGCTTCGGTAGGTCTCATCATCCATCGTCTATTTTTATCTGGCCAAAAACCCAGCATTTCAAAATAGTGAGATTGTTCCGGAGGAATTTGATAAGCATATATGTTTTTGCTAGAAGACGACCATTTAACTAATAATTTTTTTAATAATTTTACTATTTCAAATGTGTTTGTAAAGGGAGGAATAATAAATAAACGTGATAATACATTAGGTTCTATTAGCACTCCACCTATTCTGAGTTCACCAGCTTTTATCCAGTAAAAGCTTTCATCCTTTGCAAAAGGATTATCAAGACTTATTGCTAACCGTAAATCCCAATGTTTAACTGCAAATCTATTATAAATTTTATCCCCATAAACTGACTCATATATTGCAAATTCTTCTGGATTAGCTTTTACAATGGAATATTTGTGTGATAGTTCATAATACTCTATATTACTTGACCAATTTTGCATATTATTCTAATTCTCCTTTTATATAAATATTTAAATATAATTCAATGAAAAAGGCTTAATAACCCCTAAACACTAGTATTTTATAATTTTCCATATCTATTATTAATTTTAACTTATTCCATATGTACCCTCAACCCCTATATATTTTTTCTAACAAAAAAGACCTCGAGTGTAACTAAATACATCGAGGGCTTTAAACAATTTTTGACTTAAATTAATCATATTATACATTTTCTCTAAGTTGTTCAACTATGCTTTGTTGGCTAGTTTCTTTATAAGATATAAGTGGTACTAGTATTGAAACAATAATTAGTATTGGTGATGCAATTAATACTGGCAATATAGTAAAATGATATGTGAAGAACCAAATTTGGCCTGCCATTGCCTGAACTATAATATAAGAAAATGCATTTCCAACTGTCAATGTTATAGCTATTGTTAATATTGCATAGTATATACCTTCAAAAATAAGCATTTTATAAAGCTGTTTTTTCGTCATTCCTATACTTTTCAACATTGCAAATTCTCTTTTTCTCGTAATTATACTTGTAAGCATTGAATTAATAAAATTCAATATACCAATAAATCCAACAATGAAACAAAGTACACCGCCTACAATTAAATATGTATTTTGCAGCTGTTTAAAGCTATCAACATACGTTTGTTTTGATTTATAATCCATCATAGTTTCTATATTATTTGTATAATTTTCAAGAAATTTTTCCATGGTTTCAATATTTTTATCATCTATATCAAAAACATAATTTATAAACATAGGTTTTTTAACCTGTGATTGAAATTCACTTGATGGTAAAAAGCACGGCATACCTTCTGTAATATAACGCCTCAAGGACATATTATGAGGAATACGTGCTTTTGCCATTACCTCATAAGTCTTTTCTGTGTTGTCATCAAATTTTATAGTTATTTTATCTCCAATATTATAATAACTACTGTTATCAGGATCTTCACAATGCATTAATGGACTAACCAATACATATTTTCCTGTAGCAAATTTTTCTGCATCAAATTTTCCTTCTACAATACTAAGCTTTTCTACAAGAAAATTATTTAATCCATAAATATCCAGACTAACTTCCCCTGAAATTTTACTTTTTATAAGTTGATCTTTCATATGTTTGTCGCTTTTATCTATAAATTCATCATTGAATATATTTTTATAATTCTCCATACCTTTCTTGCTTAATTGGTGTAAATTATAAGTATAATATGTCTTACCGCCTTCTTCTATTCCATCTATATTCTTTATTTTATCAATCAATTTTTGTGATGGCATATACTCTTCACTTCTAAAATGAGAATTAAAATAATTTACATGGCCCACAATAAAATCACTCACTACTTGGTGACTTAAATATTTGTCCATATTAAAGCCACTTGTTATGGTATAAACTGCATTTAAAAGTATTAAACTTAGTGACATTGAAATAATAACTACTATAGTTTTTTTCTTATTTCTAAATAGATTAGACCATGCCATTTTGTGAATTTTTGCACCCTTTGATGATTTTTTGGATTTCTTTTTATACTGTAATTCTATTCCTGTATATCGTACCGCCTCAACAGGTGAAACCTTTGATGCTATTTTGCTTGGCTTTCTTGAACTTATATATACAGTTATAAGAGAGAATAGAGCTGCACCTATAAATATTAATGGACTTGCTGAAGTACTACTATTGTTGATGCTTGTTATACTTAATATTACAGGCAGTAATACAACACCTAAAATATATCCCAAAATAAGCCCTATTGGAATTCCTATAGCAGAAAGTAAATATGCTTGTTTTCTTACTAATTTTTTAATTTGTTTTGAAGTTGTTCCTATGGTTTTTAACAAACCATAAAAGCGAATATCTTTTGTAACAGAAATTTGAAAAATATTATAAATAATTAAATATCCAGTGAAAGTTATTAGTAATATTCCTCCAATACTTGATAAAATCATAGTAGGATCTAAAGTAAAATTTGTAGACATATATGCCCAATTGACACCGTAAGCTATATTTTTAAGTTCATAACCACTTTCTTTTACCACAGTCTGTATGTTTTTTTCCATGCCCCAACTACTATCAAACATTATATCTGCAAAGATTAATCCTGGATAAAGATTGTTCTCCTTTTGATATTTTTGATCTATATCTACAAGATTTTTATCTATAAATTCTTGGGAAACATATGCCATACTTGCCATTGCAGCAATATCACCTTCCCAGTATCCAGATAAAACAAAATCTTTAGTGATTTTTTTACCATTTATTGTATATTCAAATGTTATTGGAACACCTATTTTATGTGGTAGACCTAGCATATCTAGAACAATAGTATCCGTTACCACTTCATTTATTTTCTGCGGCATTTTACCTTTTGTCGGATAACAAAATCCCCATTTTGCTGTGTTATCAGTTGCAAAACGTATTTCTGTCTGTCTTTTAATAAGCTCTTTATTTTCAGCAAAACCCACCATAACAGAATATCCAATATCTTTTATTAAAGGGTGATTTTTTATATTATTATACTCTTCATAAGTAAGGTATTTTAATCCTGCATGAGCAGATGTACCAACTTGCCTCATGGTTTGTTCCTGCATAGCTTTAACCATACCCATACTTAAAGTGAAAAGAGTAGTAAAAAGAACAGTGGTAAGTACTATGGCAATTA
Organism: Clostridium ganghwense; assembly: GCF_026735165.1. Lineage (GTDB taxonomy): Bacteria > Bacillota > Clostridia > Clostridiales > Clostridiaceae > Clostridium_H > Clostridium_H ganghwense. The sequence goes on from NZ_JAPQES010000002.1 coordinate 325,207, forward strand.
TTGCAAAGGTATTTCTAAGTTTATTATTTTTTAGGCTTTTTCGTGATAAATTGTTTATGACTTTTTGATTATTATTACGCATCTAACTCACCCCCACTAAGAAATAATTTTTCCGTCTTCAATTCGGATAATTCTATCACAAAGTTGAGCAATATCTTCATTGTGAGTAATCATAACTATAGTTTGATTAAATTTTTCACTTGTCACTTTTAGAAGTCCTATAACTTCTTGAGTTGTTTTACTATCTAGATTTCCAGTAGGTTCATCTGCAAGAATTATTGCTGGTTTTGCAGCTAAAGCTCTTGCTATTGCAACACGCTGCTGCTGACCACCTGATAAATTATTAGGAAGATAGTTTATTTTTTCTGTTAAACCTAAAGTATTTATTATATTATTTACGTAATCTTTATCTACTGTATTTCCATCAAGTTCAACAGGAAGTATTATATTTTCATAGACATTCAAAATAGGTACCAAATTGTAGCTTTGAAACACAAACCCTATGTTTCTTCTTCTAAATACAGTTAGTTCATCATCATTCATTTTAAATATCTCTTTATTTTTAACTATAACTTCTCCACTTGTAGGTCTATCAAGACCTCCTAACATATGAAGTAAAGTTGATTTACCTGAGCCTGATGTTCCTACAATTGCCCAAAATTCTCCTTCTTTTACTTCTATGTTAACTCCATCAAGAGCTTTTACCATATTAGGCTCTTTACCATAGTATTTTTTTAACTTAGTACATTTTAATATATTCATAATAATTCCTCCTTCTAGAATTACCTTAATTAACATAAAAATTGGATTATACAAAAGTCAATAATAATTATTACCTTTTGTATAATCCAATTATAAAATTTAATTCTTACATAATCTTTACAGATTTCAAATTTTTTCTTTCAGTTCTGTAAGAAAATACTGGTTAACTGTTATTTATGCTTCACTCTGTAAGAAAACAGAAAATGTACTTCCTTTTCCTAAAGTTGATTTAACTGTTATATATCCACCTTCTTTAGACAATATGAACTGTGAAAGATAAAGTCCAATTCCCATCCCCTTGTGCTCTGACACGTTTTCACTTCTATAAAATCTTTTGAATATTTTATTATAATCTTTTTTATCTATTCCAATACCTTGATCTGTAATTTCTATTTTCGTATAAATTTCAAGGGGAATAATTTTAATATTTATATTAGAAAACTGTGGTGAATATTTTATAGTATTTTCTAAAATATTAGTTATAGCTTCACAAGTCCACTTTCTGTTATGAAAAAGCTTTATATCTTCAAACTCTTCAACTTCAATTTTTATATTTTTATCACTTGCCTGAGAATAAACTGAACTAACTGCCCTTGCAATAGTTTCTTTTATATATTCATAATCAGGTTTAAAATTAATAGCACCAGTCTCTAGTCTTGACATTTTTAGTAGAGATTTCATAAGCCAATTGATTTTTTCCGACTGTTCCTTAGTCCTCATCAAAAATTCTCTTTTCTCATCTTGACTTAAATTTTCATCTAATAGTATATCAGTATACATACATATATTGGCCAAGGGAGTTTTAATTTGATGTGAAATATCTCCAATTAGTTCCTTAATAAGTTCTTTTTCATCTTGGGTTTTATTTACATCATTGTTTATCATTCCTATAATACTCTTTGCTTGATGAGCTAATTTAGACTCTCTAGAATCCTTAGTTTCAGAGATTTCAATATAATCATTTTTGGACAATATTTGTTCTAAAATACTGCTTATAAAATCAAACATTTTAGCTACATACCTTCTTGAAAACAATATAACTAAGATACATACTAATACGGCAATAATAATAATTATTATACTTCCCATTTTCTACTTCTCACTCCACATGTAGCCCATACCATGTACAGTTTTTATATATTCAGGATTAGATGAATCATCTTCTATTTTTTTACGAAGTCTTCTTATCGTAACAGGTAAAGTATTTTCATCCACAAAATTGCCGCTGTCGTCCCAAAGACTACTTAGTATTTGCTCTTTAAGTAAAACTTGTCCTTTATTTTTCATAAGATATTTTAACAATTTAAATTCAGTAGAGCTAATAGTTAGTTCTTTATCCTTTTTATAAACTTTCAAATTATCTAAATTAACTACTATATCTCCTGATTTAATCTCATTAGATTTAGAATTATCCACACTTCGCCTAAAAATAGAATTTACCCTTGCCATTAAAACCGAAAGAGAAAACGGTTTTGTAATATAATCGTCTGCACCAGAATATAGGCCTTCAACTTCATCAGTTTCAAGGTCTCTTGCAGTAAGCATTATAATTGGAACTGATGATGACTTTCTAATCTCTTTACAAAAGTCAATACCATTTCCATCTGGAAGATTTAAATCCAAAATAATCATATCTATATGCACTTGTTTAATCAATTTATTAGCTGATTTTAGATTAAAAGCAGTATATACCTTGTAACCAGCCTTATTAAAACTAAAAGACATACCTCTGCTTAGTCCTTCATCATCTTCAACTATTAAAACACTCTTCATAACTTACGCTCCTTTAAAATTTATCTTTATATTAGCACCTACTCCTAATTCGCTTTTTACAGAGATATAGCCACCATGTATGTCAATTATTTGTTTAGCTATAGCCATGCCCAAACCTGACCCTTTATTTGAGAACGAAGTATTTGTGCCTCTATAATACCTTTCAAAAATATATGGTAAATCTTCTTTAGAAATACCTTTTCCTGTATCCTTTATTAAAATATACACCGTATTATTTTTCTCATATATTGAAACATCCACTTTAACACTTTCATCATTATGAATTATAGAATTAAAAATCAAATTAATAACTGCTCTTTTAAATAAAACCTCATCTATAAAACACATAACATTTTCTTTTTCATAATGAAGGTTTATATTTCTGTTTGAATAAATAGGATCATTTAAAATTTCTATAATTATATTCTGCAGCATATTTACCATATTTACTTTAGTTTTATTTAACGAAAATAAATTATTTTTAAGCTTATAGGTTAAATTTAATTCTTCTATTAACTCTTGTATATAAGAAGCTTTGTTCCATATTATATCTGAATACTCTTTTATTTCTTCATTAGAAAAACTATAATCTGGTTCTTTCATTATTTCTGCATATCCTTTTATAGAAGACAACGGAGTTTTAACATCATGTGATATGGAAGAAATCCAGTTATCTCTCATTTTATCTAGTTCTTTTCTTTTAATATTATTTTCATTAAGGGTTTTATTAAGTTTATTTAAACTAACAAATACATTTTTGTATATACCCTGTTCCTTATAATGCTTTTGATAATTTCCATGGGACATTTCTTTTATACCTTTTATTATATTTTCAAGGGGTTTACCCATTTTCTTACCAAAGAAAATATAAGCTACTATTATTGCAATGCATATATCAATTAAAAGTAAAATTAGTATACCTCCACTAAGAATTTTTCTAACCATAAAAGGACTATATTCCATAGTGTATTTAGCAACAAACTTAATAGGAAATCCAATAATATAACTATAGGTTTTATCATTATGCTTACTTTCACCTATGAATATAGTATAGTTTTTGATATCATACTTGTACGCATGTACTATTGTTAAAGGATTATATATTTCACTAACTCCTTCTGGTTTATTCAAAGAATATTTTTCTTTAAAATCCTCACCAAGTATTTGAATCCATGCACTTTTATTTTTAAGTTGCATTTTCCCTTCTTCCGTTACATAAGGAGTATTATCTTTATACTCTATATACTTTGAAAATTTTCTTGTAAAGTCTGAAGGTGCATATAATGAAATTTTTGTTGTGTTAAGAACAGAACTAAAAATCAAAATAATATTCATAAAAAAAATTATAAATATTACTACTAATAGTGCTCTTAAAAATGCTCCTGTAATGGTCCATTTATTTCTATTCATAAACTTCATATTAACATTACCTACTCTTTAATATTTAATTTATATCCTAATCCCTTAACAGTTAAAATATATTTAGGATTGGATGGATCATCTTCTATTTTTTCTCTTAATTTTCTCATATGAACCATTATTGTATTGTCATAACCCTCAAAATCATCTCCCCATACTTTATCACAAAGCATTTGCTTACTTAATATTTTATTAGGATTTTTAGCCATATAATTCAACAAGCTATATTCTTTTGGAGTAAAAGCTATATTTTCCCCGTTTTTTGTGATTTCGCCTTTTGTAAAATCAATAGTTACATCTCCAAATTTTATTGTTTTTTGTTTTTCACTGTAAATTTCATTTTTAATATATATATTTCTTCTAAGGTGGGCTTTAATTCTATAAGCAACTTCTTTTGGACTAAATGGCTTAGTTACATAATCATCTGCACCCATCCCAAATCCAACAATTTTATCTACATCATCAGATTTAGCTGATAGAAAAAGAATTGGAGTAATGCTAAGTTCTCTAATTTTTTTGCAAGTTTCAAAACCGTCCATTCCTGGCATCATTACATCAAGAACTATTATATCTGGTTTTTCACTTTTGCACAGACTAACACCTTTAATACCATTACTTGCTTTTACTATTCTTCTAAAACCCTCTTTTTTGAGAACTGTTTCCATTAACTTTAAAAGCTCTATTTCATCATCAATCAAAAGAATCTTTCTATCTAAAATTTCGTCGTACATATTACACCTCTAAAAGTTATTTTTTTATATTATAGCATTATTTTTGTAATCTTAAATTAAAAATGAAAAATATTAAGGTTCCCATAAGGTTCCCATTAATGATTATTAAGCTTTAAGATTTATTATTAAGACAAATAAACAATAAATCTTAAGGAGGAATACATTATGTCAAATTATATAGTAGAAACAAATAATCTAACAAAATCTTTTGAAAATTTTAATGCAGTAAGGGATTTAAACTTGAAAGTAAGAAAGGGAAGAATATATGGATTTTTAGGTCCTAATGGTGCTGGAAAATCTACCACTATACGTATGCTTTTAGGACTTATAAAACCTACTAAAGGAGAAATTGAAATTTTCGGTAAAAGCATTAAAGAAAATAGAATAGAAGTTTTAAGAAATACAGGTTCTCTTGTAGAATCTCCATCTTATTATGGTAATTTAACTGCTTATGAAAATTTAAAGATTTCTACAGAAATTTTAAATTTGAAAGAAAGCAGTATCGATGAAGTTTTAGAAATTGTTAAACTAACTAATTGGAAAGACACTCAAGTAAAAAAGTTTTCTCTTGGAATGAAGCAAAGATTAGGAATTGCTCTAGCTTTAATTGGTAAACCTAACCTTTTAATCTTAGATGAACCTACCAATGGTCTTGATCCTGAAGGAATACATGAAATAAGAGAGCTTATAAAAGAACTTCCTAAAATTAATGGAATGTCTGTAATAATATCCAGTCATGTTTTAAGTGAAATTCAACTTATGGCTGATGATATTGGAATAATCAACTTAGGTAAACTTTTATTTCAAGGGTCACTAGATGAATTATTATTTAAATTCCCTGGTGAACAAAATCTTGAAAATATATTCCTTAAACTTATTAAAGGAGTTGTTTAATATGAGTTTGTTATCCTTGCTTAAGATAGAATTTATAAAACAAAAAAAGAGTTTTCTTTGGAAACTCTCTTTTATAACTCCAATAATTTGCTTCTGCATATTATTAACATTTTGGTATTTTAAATATTCTACATTAATAAATGGTTGTAAAGATTTGGGTTTAAATTCTCAATTAGATGTTTTATTTTTCACAAATCATCTATCTTCCTTGTGGTTTATTCTTTCAACTTTTAGTTTTTCACTGATATCCTTAGGTGTTAATTTTATAGAACACAATGAAAATTGTTGGAAATATGTTCTTTCATTACCCATTGATAGAACTAAAATTTATTTTTCAAAATGGCTAGTTATTTTTATACTTTCTTTTGTTTCAATAATTTTAAATTCTATTGGATTTATTGGTGTAAGTTTTATCTTTAAATTAGAAAATTGTTTAAATGTAATATTAATATTTAAATATATATTTTTTCAGATATTATGCTCTATAAGTATAATCAGTTTTCAACATTTTATATGCTGTTATTTTAAAAACACTTTAATTCCTTTATCTATAAGCATAATAGGAATTATTAATACTATAATGTTTTCTCAAAGTAAAATTTTAAGTATACTAATTCCCTATGTTCCTACTATGAACTGTGTTCCTTTAAGGAACGGAAACACTGCACAAATAGCAGCTGTTACAGGTTTAATTTGTGGAATATTGTGGTTGTTAGTTGGTATTATAGAATTCAATAAGAGAGATATTAAATAAAGGAGGCTTCTTCATGATAAGTATATTCAAAAATGAACTTTTAAAATTAAAACGCTCAAGATTTCTAGAAATAATAATGATAATTCCATTACTTTTTGTAGGTATAGGTATTAGTAACTTTATAAGATATAAATCTATTTTTCTAAAAGAAAACCCTAGTATATGGGAACCAGTATATGAGCAAAGTGCTCTTCTTTATGGATTTTTTTTACTACCCGTACTTGTCACAGTTATAATGTGTATGATAGTAAATATAGAAAATAAAAACAATAATATAGGAAGAATGTTATCTATACCTATAAAAAGAAAAGATTTTTATATAGGTAAATTTTTGTGTGGATGTTTCCTTATTTTCATTAACATATTAGTCTTTATATTAATTGTTTCTATCTGTGGAAACATATTAAAACCTTCTAATTCCCCTATGCCTTTGTATGTAATATATCGTCCAATTTTAACTTACTTTGCACTAGTACCAGTTATGGCTATTCAATATTACTTAAGTATCAAATTTTCAAATATTTTTATTCCTATAGCTCTTGGAATACTCTTTACACTTTTGTCATTTATAGTTGCAGGTGCTATCCCTTTTCTATGGATTATTTTCCCGTGGTCTTATGCAGGTAAAGCTATTTCAGCTACACATGTTTCAATAAGCCTTTCAATTACAATATTAATGTACTTTGTAGGAATTGTAACAGCTGTAGTTATTACCTACAAAGGTATTAATGAACTTAATAGTAAAGATATTTTTTAATATATACCTAAAAATTTGTAATTATTTAATCTTCATAATAAATCTATACAATGGATTTTAGCTAATAAAATATATTTAATTGCCCAAAACGCTATCAACTATAAATTGATAGCGTTTCATTACCTAATAGAGTTATTTTAACACTTTCCTTATTACTCTTATTGTACTTCCATTCTATTCATATACCAGCATCCGTACACAATACCGAAAGTAAACATTGCAACAGCTATTATAACTTGACTTGGTAAAATTGAAATATCCTTAATAATTCTGTAGTTACCACTTATTAGCATAAGATTAGATATAACTGGTAGTGGAAATGGTATGAATGCTCTCACCATTGGTTCACTTAAAAATATAAAACTAGCTATAAGCTGAACACCAATATATATTACTGGAACAATAATCTTTTTGCTTACAAGTGCCAAAGATGCGGTTACTGTAATCATAAGCATCTGAAAGAAAAATGCTTTTAAAGTTAGTATTAAATGTTTTATCATAACTGCTGACGTTAGGGTATTTCTAAAAGATATATAACTCATCAATGTAAGCATAGCAAATTCTACAATATATAATAATAGAGATATTAATATTACGGTAATAATCTTACCTATAAATATCTTCCACCTTGCATGCTTGTATATCATCATTGATAGCATTGTATTATTTTTAAATTCCCATATAAACATATACGCAATAATCATATTTACAGCTGCAAGAAAACCATAAGAAAACACTGCTAAGTTCACCCAAGTAAATAAACCATCAGCATCTTTCATAACTGCTGTATTTATAGGTACTGAACTGATTTGAATCAGAAGAAATACTCCTACAATTAATGGAATCCAAATTCTTTTAAACTTTTTCAGTTCGCATATTACAATATTTAACATAATAAACCTCCCAATTAAAGATAATTTCCATATTCTTAATAAATATTAGCTTTTCTGTAAAATAGAATACATCCTGTAATACCTATAATAAATATATAAATCCCTAAATATATATCATTGTTATTTATTACCATATTTACTGGTATAGGAACTTCACATATAGGTGTTCTAAGCTTTGCAACAGGTGATGCTGGTAAAATTGAAAATATATAATCGCTATACTTACTTTCTAAAATATAATGTACATTTCCTATTATTAATACTACAGAATAAATTGATGAAATAATCATACTTTTACCTATTAAAGATACTAAAATTGCCAGTGGAATCAGCGCTACTTGAAAAATAAATGAAATTATAAATATTTTAAAATGATTTATAAGAGGCTCTACTGTTAAAGGAGTTTTCAAAAAAATAATTCCTCCTAAAACTATAAAAATATAACTCATTACATAAATAATAGCGATGACTAATATACTCATGAAAAATTTATTAATTAAAGCTCCGAATCTACCATTAGGATAAGTAAATGCTATAGGGGCTGTTTTATACCTGAATTCTCGAATAAATATAATTGCAATAACATTTGAAATCACTAATGTAAAAAATATGCTAAAGGCTATAAATTCAAATTTAAAAAAGTATCCGTACCAATTTAAAGAAGATACCATTTGTTTATTCATTGTACTAAACTGTAAACAAATAAAACCAACTAATAAAATAGTGATATAGTATCCCGTTCTTTTTAGTTTCAAAAATTCACTATATAATCCATCAAACACTTTGTCCACCTCCAGTAAGTCTTACAAAGTAATCTTCAAGAGTATCATTCATAACATTAACCTCATAAACATCTACGCCTTGTGAAATCATTTTTCTTGCAACATCATTTGACTTATCAAGCATCTCGTATACTCTAATTTTATTTGGATCTGTTACTTCATAATCACTAATATTCATTGATTTTTCTAAAATAGTTACTGCTTTTTTATCATCGCTAACTTTTAAATTAATATAATGTCTATTCTTCTTCTCAAAGTTGCTGTAATCAATCTCCTCCAATAGCTTTCCTTTATGAATAATACCAATCTTTGTTGCAAGCTGTTGTATTTCTCCAAGTATATGACTTGATATAAGTATTGTTATCTCTTTCTTTTTATTAAGCTCTAATAAAGTTTCTCTCATCTCCTTAATACCCACTGGATCAAGACCATTAGTTGGTTCATCAAGAATAAGAAGTTCTGGTTTATGGAGAAGCGCCCTTGCGACTCCCAATCTTTGCTTCATACCTAAAGAGTATTTCTTAATCATTTTCTTTTTAATATCATAATTAGTAAGTCCAACAATTTCTAAAGCTTCATCCACATATTCCTTATTAGGAATTCCCATCAATCTTCTATGAATATCAAGATTCTCTCTTGCGGTTAAGTTTGGATAAAAACCTGGTGTTTCAATTATTGCCCCTATTCTTCCAAACACAGATCTATCTCCCATCTTTTTTCCGAAAAGCTCATATTCTCCTTTTGTTGGAGAAATAAGTCCCATTAGCATTCTCAAAGTTGTTGTCTTACCTGCACCATTTCTTCCTAAAAATCCGTATATCTCTCCTTTTTTAATGTTCATATTAATATTATCAACTACAGCTGTAGCACCATATTTTCTTGTAAGATTATAGGTTTTTAATATATTTTCCATTGTTTTTCCTCCATTTTAATTAAATAATTAAGGATTACCCCTCATTTATATACATAATAAGGGATAATCCTTAAATCTAAACTACATAATTATTACAAATTTATTAAATCTTTTTTCGATATTTAATAGATATTATGTAATTAAACTTACCAAATAGTTTATCTGTAACTCTTCTTCTTAACTATTATTCTTAGGCAGCTTTACTGTAAAAATTGTTTTCTCATAGGGTATACTTTCAACCGTTATTCTTCCATTCATGTCCTCAACTAGCTTTTTTACTATACTAAGTCCAAGTCCACTGCCTTGAAGATTTCTGTTTCTAGACTTTTCTGCTGTGTACAATCTATCAAAAATATAAGGAAGCTGATTTTTATCAATACCTTTTCCTTTATCCCATATACTGAGCTTTACCCATTGCTTATCCACTTTTAAATCAATGCCCATAACTTTTCCTTCATATCCATATTTCAAACTATTTGAAATAAGATTTATTATAATTCTATTTGTATAGTTTTTATCTCCAAAAGCAAAAATCTCTTCATCACCTATATTTATCTCAGGAGTTATATTTCTTTCATTTATTTCATTCATAAAAGTAATTATATTCTGTCTTACTATCTCAGATATATTAAACTTTTCAATAGTTATCTCCACATCATTACATTCAAGCTTTGCCATTTGAAAAAACTCTTCCATAAGCTCTTTTAAAGCAGTCCCTCTTTCTCTAATAATGCTAATATATTCTTCTTGTTTTTCTGGTGTAATAGAATTATCTAAAAGAAGGTCAACATATCCCATAAGAGCAGTAAGTGGTGTTCTTATGTCATGTGAAATATTTGAAATCATTTTTTGGTGCTGTTCTTTATAATTTTTATTATCAATAGAAATACGCTGATATCTATCAAGGAAAATATTAATCTGCTTTACCAATTCCTTTTTATCTACACTTAGATTATAAAACTTTATTCTTTCTCTTGAATTTTCTTTTAGAATATCTTTTAATTTTACAGTAATCATTTTAGTTTTTCTTTTATCATTAAATAATAATATGGATAATATGATAATAATAATTATTAATAACCAATTCATGCTCTATTACCTACCAATTTATATCCTATACCCCAAACAGTTTCTATAAGTTTAGGGTTATTAGAATCATCTTCAATCTTTCTTCTAATCCTTCTCATATGTACTGTTACCGTATTATAATCCGATAAAAATTCTTCTCCCCATACACTGTCATATATCTGAACTTTGGTAAATACTCTGTTTGGATTTTCAAAGAAAAGCTGAAGAATTTTCATTTCCTTTGCAGTAAGTGTAAGTTCCTTTCCTCCTTTGGTAACTGTGTAATTATTCATATCAAATTTCACATCACCATACTGATATATCTTCTTATCTCCACTGGTTTTAGTTTCATTATAATATATTGCTCTTCTTATATTACACTTAACCCTTGCTATAAGCTCTGGTACTGAAAAAGGCTTTACAATATAATCGTCAGCCCCCATACCAAGTCCTATTATTTTATCACTGTCCTCTCCCTTTGCAGAAAGTATTATGATAGGTACTTTGCTTTTTTCCCTAATTCTCCTCATGGCCTCAATCCCGTCCATAACAGGCATCATAATATCCATAATTATCATATGGTACTCTTCACCTTGAAACTTTTCCACACCTTCAAGACCATGAAAAGCTTGTCCAACATAGTATCCTTCCTTTATTAATGCTTCTTTTATCATATTATTTATATTAACGTCATCTTCTACAATTAATATCTTTAAAGTTTCCATAATATCACCTTGTATAATAAATTATATTAAAAATTCATTATACATTTTCCTTTCATAATGTTTTTATTATAATGTTTCCATATATACAATTAAACACAAAAGCATATTATAATTATACAAAGTATTAAGATATTTTTCTATATGCTTTACCAGTTTTCAACTATTAACACTTTTTTATGAAAAGTAAAAGCACTAGCTCTAAAAAATAATAGCTAATGCTTTAAATCCTTATACAAGTTTATAATATTTCTTTAACACTTTGCCGTTGATTCTATATCACATTTAAAATTATCTTTTTTTAATAATACTTTAAAATAGCAAAATCCTGCTATAGCTGCAGCAATATGACTTATTAGAACAGCAATCCAAATTCCATTTAATCCCCATTTACTTATGGATAATAACTTTGCTAATGGCATACGAACAACAATATAGTAGAAAATCATTACAAACATAGAAGAAGATTTAGATATTTTTCATAATATATTAACATCCATAAAATTTTAAATATTTTTCAAGATTTGATTGTATATATTCAACACTGTGATTACCAGGGAATACATGGTTTTGAGAATTTATCCCTTTTTCTTTCAACATTTTATGTAAAATTGAACAGCCCTCATAAAATTTACCTTCATCCTTATCTCCAGCATCAAGATAGACATCAATATCAGAAGAAATATTATTGTTTCTTGCAATATATATTGGATCATATTTTTCCCATACACCCATGTCTTTATAATATGGTTTGTCTTCCTGGTCAAGTTCCAGTTCCAATGCAGGCATATGTCCTCCTACTTTTGAAAACATATGCTGATGTCGAAATGTATTGTGAAGAGCTACATAGCCCCCAGCAGATACCCCCCCTATATATCTTCCTTTTCTATCTTTTATAGTATTGAAAGTTTTATCTGTTAAAGGTACTATCTCTTTCATAAAGTAATCTTCATACATTCCTAAATTTATGATTCTATTATTATCTCCAGGATCAGACACCTCTTTACAGATTAAGGATGAATTCAACCCACGGCTGTTTTCAAGTCTTGGACAGACAATTATCATAGGCTTAATTTCCCCATCTTTTATCATTCGATCAGCTTTAGTATTTATATCTATTTCAAACATTACATTTTCACTCCCACTTCTTCCATGTAGAAAATATAATACAGGTAGAGGAGTTAAACTATTATAGCATTCAGGTAAATACACCAATATTGACATTTCTTTACCAAGTACATCGCTATAAAAACTTACTTTTTCTACTTTTGATTTATTCATTTTTGTACCACCTCATTTGAAATTTTTAACTTAAATCGTTATGTTTACAATAGAATGCACTTGTATTATAATAGTTATATTTGCAATATAATTCAAGAATTGTATTGCTGAAATTTAGCACAATTTTGACATGAGGGTATAGATATGAAAAATTTGCAAACTTATTATTATAAAAAAATGCCAGATCCAAATTTGGGTATAGATATATTCCTAGCAGAAAACTTTAAGAAGGGAAGAAAATTTAATACACATTGGCATGAAAATATGCAACTATATTTTTTTACTAAAGGTAAGGCTTTAGTTGAATGTAATAAAAACCGCTACTATGTTACAACTGGCAGTATTGTAGTCATTAACAATAATGAACTACATTCCCTTGAAAGTTTAAGTGACGATCTGAAGTTTTATACAATTCGTATCGATTCTTCATTCCTGTTCAGTAATCAAGTTGATTTATGCCAGACAAAATTCCTTTCACCTCTGTCACAAAATCAAATATCTTTTCAAAATTTAATTGAAAATGACAAACAGATATTGGACTGTGTCACCATAACAATACAAGAATATTTTTCGAGGAAAATCGGGTATGAACTTGCTGTAAAATCTTTCATTTACCAATTAATCGTCCTCCTATTAAGAAAATACATTAGTAAATTTCTAACTAGAAAAGAACTTATTTCAAAAGCAAATAATTTGAAACGTTTTGATTTGATTTTTAAATATATAGACACCAATTACTCTAAAAAAATAGCTACTTCTGATCTTGCAAATATTGTGCATATCAGTACCTATCATTTTTGCAGAATTTTTAAGCAAATGACAGGTAAGACAACTACAGATTATATTAATGGAATAAGACTGGAAAAGGCTGTTGACTATTTGAATAAAGGCGATCTGAATATAACTGAAATAGCATTAAGATGTGGATTTGATAGTGTAAATTATTTTAGCCGTTTATTTAAAAGGTATTATAATGTTTCACCAACAAAATTTAAAGAAACTAATTTCAAACGATAAAATGGTTAGTAAATATGATAGCTGGAGATTTAAACATATCAAAACAAAATAAAAAGAATACACAGTATATTTTCATTATACTCTGCATTCTTTACACACTTACTTTACAGTGAATTCCATTCTTAATGGTGATTTATATATTTCACCCTCTGCTGTCTTCACATTTTGTACAAATAAGTAATATGTTTTACCAGTCTCCCATATTGGTTTGCAATCATAATTTATTAATATTGATTTACCCGAATCACTTAATTTTATATCAATACCATCTAGTCTGTTTCCGCCACTAGGATCTGTACTTATAAATACATTATCATTATTTACAGATACCCCTTCTATACTTTTGTTAAAATTAATTTTCCAACGCTTAGATTTATCTTTTATACTTTTCTTCTCTTTGAATTTTCTCCAATTTGTTACTTTATCTTTTGATGTTAAGTCACCATTATATATAAAGAATAACTGCATATTCATATAACAAGCACCAAATTCTGTAGCTCCATGAGCTCCACCATATTCTGAGTTAAGCTCAAATGTTATAGTTTTTGTATTTGCAGGTACCTTCGCATCCAAATTATATTTTTTTCCGTTATTAGACTCTCCAGAATGATCGCGTTTGATTAAATAATTTTTATGATTATTGTAATCTGTTGTGTAAATTGTAAGTATTGGTCTTTCATACCCCACTCTTTTACCATCATTCCAAATATAATCTTTTACGTGGTGTTGATACCATGAATCACTATCTGATTTAAATTTCATTTCAAATTTCCCTTTATTAATTAACTGTTTATATTCACTTAAATCAAATACATAAGTAACTTCAAATGGATTATTTCCATCCTTACTTGATATTCTATCAGATGTAACATTAGCATTCTTTTCATAAGTAGGGTTTGCACTCTCAAAATTATTTTTTTCACCTAAAACAGGTTTATTTATATAAGTATCTTCTTCATTTGCTTTATCTTTGAAGGACAGAAACACATTATGGTAGTAAGCACCAAATCCTGTACTTTTATAATCTCCAGCAGCTGCTGAGTCAAACTCAAATTTTATTATTTTTGTGCCTGCAGGTAATGTGCCCTTCCAAGCATAGTCTTTTCCGTCATTAGACCCTTCAGGAGAATCGTGATTGATTAAATAAGTTGTTATATCATCCCTATCGTTATCGTAAACGTAATCCATTGTGTAAACTGAAAGCATCGGTCTTTCATAACCCCATTTTTGAGTCACTCTACCCAAAAATTTTTTTTCATTTTTACACCATGAATCACTACCTGCTCTAAAATCCATTTCAAATTTACCCTCATTAATTGACTTCTCGTATTTACTTAAATCAAATACATAAATAACTTTAAATGGATTATTTCCATCTCTACTTGTTATGTTGCCTAATCTAATATTAGCATTCTCTTCATAAGTAGGTTTTGCACTCTCAAAATTATTTTTTTCACCTAAAACAGGTTTACTTGCATAAGTATATTCTTTATCTGCTTTATCTTTGAAGGACAAAAACATATTATGGTAATCAGCACCAAATCCTGTACCTCTATAATCTCCAGCAGCTTTTGAGTCAAACTCAAATTTTACTATTTTTGTGTTTGCAGGTAAACTATCTTTCCACTTATAGACTTCTCCGGTATTAGACTCTCCAGAATCATCGCGGTAGATTAAATAACTTTTATTATTATTGTAATCCATTGTGTAAACTGAAAGCACCGGTCTTTCATAAGCCCATTTTTTACTCCCAATACCCAAAGTACCTTTTTTTTCGTTTTGATACCATGAATCACTATCTGCTCTAAAATCCATTTCAAATTTACCATCATTAATTGACTGCTTATACTTACTTAAATCAAATTCATAAACAACACTAAATGGATTATTTCCATCATGACTTGTTATCTTGTCTGATGTAACATCCGCATTATTTTTCACAATAGGTGTTGCAGTTTGAAAATTATTTTTTCCACCTACATCAGGTTCATCTGCATAAACTTCTAAAACTCCAAAACAAAATGCAAATAAAATAAACATTAAACCTACAACTATTTTTTTCAAATTAAACCTCCCCTTTTCATTTACATAATAGCCACTTGCAAAACCCCTAAACCCGTTAGGGTTCAAGGCTTTTCAAGCTTTATCAAAAAGGATTTCCCTCACTTTATGTCGAATATATATAATAACCACAAAATATAAATTCAAGGAGGTACCCTTTATGATTAATTTCAAAAATCAAATTCATCTTTGTGATATTTACGAAGAGGTCGTAGACTGCTTTCAAGAAGATAAGCCTAAATATTTCGGATCTCTTTTAACTATAAAGATTCTAATATTATTCCACATAAGGTTGCTTGTAGTAAAATACTTAAACAAACATATGCCAATCCTGAAATTAAACTTTCTTATATCAATGGTCATTATTGTTATACACTTAAAGCAACTACTCTTCCATTAATTTTATTAATCATAAAATTTCACTCCTTTTCAGCATAAAGTTTCGTATTTATATCCGTATTTGAAAATTCCTAGTTTATTCTACAATATTATACTTTTATAATACTATTTCATTCTGAATAAATTCTGAATATAAAAAAGACAGATTATATATCTGCCATAAGTTTTTTGTACAAATCTTTTATTTCCCATTTAGGCTCAATTCCTAGTTCACTTTTTAGTATTTTATTACCAATAAATGATTTAGTTATTGACTTGTTAATAAATATATATGCATATTCCTAGAAATATTATTACAATTATATAGTATATAAGCTTTAATTTACTTTCTTCATTTCCTAATATAATTTTACCTATATCAATCCTCTAGATATAACTACAGCATCCTAAATCATTTTCAATTCTCTGTACTTTGATCTTGAGTTTTACACTTCTAACAGGATGTGCTCCTAAGAAAGAAACTCAACTAAAAAAAGTATAAATAATTCAAAAAAGCCTAACAGACTCATAAATTCTATTAGACTTTTTTATTCTACAACTATAATATTAATTTTTAATATATTTAGACATATACTTCAAATCATTCTCAAAAATTTAAATATTCTCTTTAAGTATTTTTATGAAGGAACATTTTCTTAGCTTGAATCAAATCATCAGTGATAATGGTATTAATACCATTATTTCCTATTTTAGAATCATAGACCCTTACACTTTGAATTCTAATAACATTATCAAGGAATTGTTTTATCATAAGTCCATTCTTTATAATAATATATTTATTCTCATAGAACTCAGTTATTATTTTACCTATATTGTCTTCACATTCACTCTCCATTGAATAACCTTTGTCTTTAAGAATTTTTAGAGCCAAATTAATTAAATCAGTTTCAGTATAGTCATCAAAATCTAATAAAGTTGGGAATCTATAGCTTAATGCTGGATTTTGTTTCATCAAATCTCTTATAGTTTTTTCTTCTCCATTCAAAACTATTATCATCCTATTGCTATTTTTATCAATAAACTTAATTAGTTTAACAATAGTGTTGTTAGACTCCTCTCCTCCAATAAATAAATCAGTTCTATCTATAAATAATACCTTCCCTATTCCTTTATTCAGAACATCTTCTAACGTTTTGCCGCTTTTAATAGCAGTGTCAATTTCATATTTACTGATTTGAAGAGGAGCCTTTGCATTTACTATACCTATGCTGTATAACATTTCAGTCAAGACATTTAATACAATATTTTTACCAGTTCCTATTCCTCCAGTGAAAATAATATTCATATACTTGTTTATATCTGAGTTTATTCCTAATTTCTTTCTTCTTTCATTAATTCTAAATAACTTATATTGATTTCTTAAAAATTCCTTAGCTTTGTCATTATCAGAAATCCTCATCAGTTTGTTTTCAAGATTAAAACTCTTATCATTTTCAGAAAATATAAGTTTTTCAACATCTTCAGCAATTATACGATTCATTTCGTAAGCACTAATTTGTTCTTCAGCAACTCTGACACTTTGAATTCTTATAAGATTTTCAATATGGTTTCTTACCATTCTAGCATTACCAGATTGGGCATCTGAATTCTCATATATATCAACAAAACTCTTTTCAAGCTCTACATGAGCATTTTTAGATATTTCAAATCCTTTTGACTTTAAAAGTCTAAGCCCGATTTCCAATAATTCATTTGGTCTATAATCCTCAAAAGTCGTCCATAATGGGAATCTTGATCTAAGACCAATGTTTACATCAAAAAAATCTTCCATCTCTTTACTATATCCAGCTAAGATAACAATAACTTCTTTTGAATAGTCTTCAATTAGTTTAAGTAATGTTTCAATAACCTCTCTACCTAGTGAATCATTTGCTAACGTATATGCCTCATCAATAAATAAAATTCCACCAATAGCTTCTTTAAATTTTGCCTCTGTTTTTTTAGATGTCTCTTCTGAATTTTCTGCTACAAAACTTGATCTATCTGTTTCAACAAGTTGTCCTCCTTTTAAGAAGCCCATGCTGTTTAACATTTCCGCTACAAGCCTTGCAATACTTGTTTTTCCTGTTCCAGGATTACCTGCAAAAACCATATTTAAATTTTGTTCAATCTTTGTATCAACACCTACTGATTTTCTCTTTTCTTGCGCAATTAACAATTTATATTGATTTCTCAGTAAATTCTTTACTTCCCCTAATCCAACAATACCTTTTAATTTTTCCTCTAAATCAAATCTAACTCTAACATTAAAGTTAAAATTGCTTCTATCTAATATATCAATTGGTCTTTCCAAATCTAAAAGGTACTTTTTAGACGCATCCATTATAGCATTTTCTATAACATTCCTTACAAATCTTGCATTTCCTAAGCCTTTGCTCTCAATAGTCTGGTTTCTTGTAAATAGGTCTATTAAATCATTCTTCACATTATTAGCAATATAATACCCTTTATCTCTTGCTATATTAACAGCTATTTCGTACATTTCTTCTGGTGTGTAGTCTGTAAAATGTATAATATTATGGAACCTAGATTTTAATCCTTGATTATAGTTAAGCACTCTTTCCATATCTTTCTCATAACCTGCTAAAATAACAACTAGATTATCTCTATTATTTTCAATTCCATATAGAAGAGTATCTATAATTTTTCTTCCTACATTATCATTTTCACTTTCACACAAGGCATAAGCTTCATCAATAAACAAAACCCCTCCAATAGCTGAGTTAACAATATCATTTGTTGTTTTTTCAACATCACTAGCATCTCCAGATACAAAATCAGCTTTACTAACTTCTACAAAAACATTCCTTGATAACACTCCTAAAGCATTTAAAAAATCAAATGTAATTCTAGCAGCATTTGTTTTTCCAGTACCTGCATTACCTATAAACACCATATTTGAAGGTGTATTAACTGTCTTCATACTAAGTCTTTCTCTTATTTTTTGTACTTTAAAGTTGTTTTCAATATTATTAATGTGTTCTTTAAATTCTTTTATCCCTACTATTGAGTCCAATCTATGCTTTACTTCTTCTAAGGATGGTGTTACATAATCGTTTAATTCATATACTTCATTATTTATTTTTGCAAATATTTTATCATTTTCGATATATAATAAAATTCTACTATTTTTCTTAATCTTTTCTTCTTCAATAATTTTCTTTAGAGGATTGCCTATTTTGTATCTAGTATAGTCCATTAAAGTAAAATTCTTATCTTCATTAAATTTATAAATATAAGATAAAATACCGTAATCCTCTTCTAGATTATTACTTTCTTTATTTCTAAATGTGATATCAAGACTATAATTTACTTCTAATTCTTTTAATACCTTAAATAGTACTTTTTTCATAATAAGTGTTTTTTCAACCTTAGTTAGGTTTTTAGTATATAAAACTTTGTCTCTGTTATTAATGTAATTTTCAACAAACTCTAAATAATCACTGTCATTCTTTTTATCATATAAAAACACAACAAATTTATCATTACATTGTATTGTATTAATTGTATTTCCTACATTTTCAGTTGTTTCTAAAAGGAATCTGTTATTCATAACATAGTCAGTTTCTAATTCAATACTACTATTTGGATATATCTTAGTTAATATATCAAGCATCTTATCACTTGCCATATTAACATTTGTGAACACTATACCTTCTGAACTATTGCTCAGCTTTTCATATAAATCTGTTAAAAATGCATTATAACCGTAGTTACAGTTGTATGAAGCTAAATCAATCTCTTCAAGAGTTGCATTCTCTAAAAGTTTATTTGCTCTTAATTCTTGAAACATATGTCTCATACTAACTTTTTTAAATGTATTCATCTCTCCAACAACAAGTAATACACCTTTTTCTCTATTCATTACTTTATCTTTAAAATAAGCACTTAATTCTTTAAAATAATCTTCTTGTCCAATAAATTCTTTATTCAATTTTCCTTCTATCTCTGCAAAAATATCTTCATTTAAAATCAATCTCACAATGCATTTCTCCCTCAATAAATATTTTCTCTATCTATCCAAATAATTTGATGACTATAAGTGGTATAAATAACATTTTATATGAAGATAATTATAGCATAATTTAATGATATATTCATCAAGAGCAGAGAATATCTGAATTTTTATAGCATTTTCATTATATTTAGTAGAATAAAAAATTTTAGAATTTAGGAACCTAAAAGTAAAAATTCTTATGAGGAAATGAATTTAAGATTGTATAGTATTTAAATGAAAGGCTTAATAAAACCTAAGCACCAGTACTAGATAATTTTCATATAATACTATCACATGAATTAATTCTATGGAGGTAAAGTACTTTTATGAAAAAAAAGGTGTTTAGTCTATTTTCAATTCTCTGTACATTACTCTTGAGTTTTACACTTCTAACAGGATGTGCTCCTAAGAAAGATACTCAACTAAAAAAAGTTAAGTTAAATGAAGTAGTACGTTCTGTTTTTTATGCTCCTATGTATGTAGCTATTAATGAAGGTTTTTTTAAAGAGGAAGGCTTAGATATTGAGCTTTCGACTGGACAGGGGGCAGATACAACTATTGTGAAAACACAAGTATTGTAATTAAGAGGTTGTACATAGAAATGCCTAAAAAACATAAATAAAATAAAAGATATTTTTTTCTATCATAACCTTAGTACTCTTATATACCCAAATCACTTCATATACACCGTCTCTGACTAAGTGATTCGCACTTTATTTGTTACCCCTAAGTCCTCTTCTCTTTCATTTGTATAAATCCTATTTATTTCATCTTATTCTAAAAAATCCAGCAGAAAAACTGCTGGATTAGTAATTTTTATATTCTATTCATTTACAATTTGTTCACAATCCCCGAGGGTTCTAGGCGAACCCGTAGGTACGCCTTGCTTTAAATGTTTCAACCTATTATATATACACTACCTCTTACTACAATATGAGTAAGCTTACTTACTCCTGTTTGCTTGTATATTTACTAGTTCTTTATTATTTTTTCTTAAATTTATTATGCTTATTACGTTTGTAAGCAACATTAATTAATGCTGTTATTAATAAGCTTAAAAATAAAATTCCCATTAAAGTTATAAATATAGGCTTATATTGTTTTGAAATTTGCGGATAATTATTTTCTATGGTAACTGCTATTATTAATATACTAAAAAGCAATATTGCCAATATAGTCATAACAAGCAAATAGATACGCTCTTTTTTATCTCCTTTATATTTTAAAGCAATTAATAATGCTACTGTCATGCACAACATTAATATGATTACTATCATTGGAAATGGTATATTTTCTATACCTATAATTCTAATAGCAGTAATTAATATAAATACTGTTACAATTGCAATAATATTATTCTTTTTCATAGTTTTTGTTCCACCTACATTCTTAATTATTATCTTACTTGTTACTGGTATTTTAGAATTCTATAATTTGAATCTGTATACTCATAAGCATAGGTCTTTGTAACAGTTCCTAGTGTTCCTGTTGTATAATCCTATTCTTCTTTACTTGTTATATTTCCTCCCACATCATAGCTATATACTATAATCTTGTCTAATACTTTGTTATCCTCTCTTACAAGTTGGTTCAACTCATCATAGTAGTATTTTATTACCTTACCATTTTCAGTTATGGTCTGAATATTACCATTAGCATCATAAGTATAAGTTATTTTCTTCCCATTATTATCTATTTCACTTACTCTTGTGGTAGTTGTATTTGCTTCTTTCCCTGCTTCAAAACTTATCCAATTAACAATGGACAGTTGAAAATTGACAGTGTTATTTGTAATATGAATTTCTGTATATAAACAATTTCTGGTATTTGTAAGAATAATATTCAGATATGTTTACAAAAAAAGTTTTAAAAGTTTGAGTGAAAATCAAAAACTATTCGTATATATAAGTGAAAGGGCAACCAAAGCTATTGAAGGGAGTAACAAAATGGATGATAGTAGCATATTATTACTTCTTAAAAACAGTCCATCTAAAGGATTATATGAAGTTACTAAAAAATATGGTGGAATGGTAGAAGCAATAACAAGAAAAATACTTTACAACACTGCAGAAGATATTGAAGAATGCGTGGCAGACACATTTGTTACCTTATGGAAAAACACAAATGATGTAGAATTTGAGCGAGGTACACTTAAAGGGTATATTGCATGTATTGCTAGAAATAAAGCAATTGATCGATATAGAAAACTGTGCAAGGAAAGTACTGTTTATATGGAAGATAAAGATATTGTTTCAGATACGGATATAGAAGAAGAGATTGTCATAAAAAGTGATGTTGAGGTTTTACAAGGAGTTATTAACCAAATGGGTGAGCCTGACAAAGAAATTTTTATAAGACGTTTTTTCTGGTTTGAAAAAGTGAAAGAAATAGCAGCTCATTTAGAATTAACAGAAAAGAATGTTGAAAATCGTATATACCGTGGTAAAAAGCGATTAAAACAAGTACTAACTGAAAGAGGTGTTACAATATGAAAAAAATTGATGATAAGTTTTTAGATAAACTTGACGAAATGGAGATAGATATGGCTGAATTATCAGAAGATAAACTTAAGCGAATTTATGAGCTTGAAATGAAAAAAGCAGGGGTACAGAAGCCACAAAAGAAAAAAAATAACTGGAAAGTTAGAAAAGGGCTTGTTGCAGCATGTTTTGTTGTGGCGTTTGGAGCTGCTTTCCCTAATATGATTACTGATATAAAGAATTTTACAGAAAATCCTGCAGTAAGTATTCCTAATGATAGTATAAAAGAAAAAATCAAGATTAGTACATCGCTGAAAGATGACGAACACTCTTCTGTGGTAGAACTTTCAAATGGTATTCTGAATTTTGGTGAATCTACACCCCCTATGGATAGTATTCTATATTTTGACCCTGAAACTACAACAAAGCGTTTGTTGACACAAAAGGAGTATATTGAGTATTTGGGAGTAGACCCAAGACTTTCATATATACCAACAGGGCTAATAGAGCAACCAGTTAATAATTTGAAGATAATAGAAAACAAAAATGGAACTATGGCTTTTGATAATGGCTGTTTTAATTATAGTTCAAAAGATAATAAAAAATTTCTAACAGTAACAACTTCAAAAGGTGGTTATCCAAAGGATTGTGCTTTTATCGCTAATGAAAGTGATAGTAAGTCAAATATAAACGGTATAGAGGTTAATGTTGGGTATAATCAATATAACATGTATGTTGCAACTTTTATGTTCAAGGGAATTGGATATGAAATAACAAGCACTAATATAACTCAAAAGGAATTTATAAATGTGCTCATTTCTATACTTCAATAATACAGTAAAAGATATGTTTTTTTAGTTTATTAAATAAAATTAATATATAAAAGAGGGAGAATAATTATGTTAAAAACAAAAATAATAGCATTATGTGCAGTAGGATCAATTCTTTTAGGAGGTACAGGTTTAGGTGTTTCTGTATCCTCATTGCAAAGTGACAACGAGCCTAAGGCTATAGTTAGTGAAGCAGTGTTAGCAGATGAAATTAACGTTGAACCTATCTCTTATGGTGAAGATGGTTTAGAACCTAAAGGTGAATTAGCATGTGAACTTATTGAGGAACCTAAAGATGGATTAGCATGTGAACTTACTGAGGAACCTAAAGATGGATTAGCATGTGAACTTACTGAGGAACCTAAAGATGGATTAGCATGTGAACTTACTGAGGAACCTAAAGGTGAATTAGCATGTGAACTTACTGAGGAACCTAAAGATGGATTAGCATGTGAACTTACTGAGGAACCTAAAGATGGATTAGCATGTGAACTTACTGAGGAACCTAAAGGTGAATTAGCATGTGAACTTACTGAGGAACCTAAAGGTGAATTAGCATGTGAACTTACTGAGGAACCTAAAGGTGAATTAGCATGTGAACTTACTGTAGAACCTAAAGGTGAATTAGCATCAATGACAAATGAAGTTGATATATATAATATTGTTTTAGATTATTTTATTTCTCTAGATGAAGCATTAAATAGTGATATGAAATATATTGCTGTGAATTTCGATGCAAGTATTGATAAGGAAAACAAAGAAAAAGTTATAGAGAATCTAAAAAAATATAATGTAGATATAATAGAAGGGAACGTGGAGGAATTAATGGCAAAAGGGCTAGGTGACGAATATGGTAATTTAGATGGTATTCTATTATCAATAAGTGATGTTAAAATAGAATCAGAAAATAAAATAATAATCAATGGTTCTAAATATCGTTCAGGTCTTGGTTCTATTTCCACTCAAGTTACTATTAACAATGATAACGGAACTTGGAAAATTGAAGAGTCATCACCTCAAATTGCATCATAATACTTTACAAGGGCTAACCCCATATTGGAAGCAAATGGCTCCCATTTGATAAGTTAAGAACATATAGAAAATATCGTTGGTGAAAAATACGTAAGCGTCAAATAGTCCCCACCTATTATTGAGCTAGGGACTATTTGACGCTTACTTTTTAGAATTCAAATTATATTTTTCATGAAAATTAATATATAACCAACTAAGCGAAAGTAAAGAATTTTAGAATTTAAGAACTAAAAAATAAAAATTCTTGTAAAGAAATAGATTTAGACTGCATAATATTTAAATGTAAAGCTTAATAAAACCTAAGCACCAGTATTCTATAATTTTCATATAATACTATCACATGAATTAATTCTATGGAGGTAAAGTACTTTTATGAAAAAAAAGGTGTTTAGTCTATTTTCAATTCTCTGTACATTAATCTTGAGTTTTACACTCCTAACAGGATGTACGCCTAAGAAAGATACTCAACTAAAAAAAGTTAAGTTAAATGAAGTAGTACGTTCTGTTTTTTATGCTCCTATGTATGTAGCTATTAATGAAGGTTTCTTTAAAGAAGAAGGCTTAGATATTGATCTTTCAACAGGTCAAGGTGCAGAAGCAACTATTGTCAAAACACAAGTATTGTAATTAAGAGATTGTACATAAACATTCCTAAAAAACATAAGTAAAAGATTGTTGTTTTCTATCATAACCTTAGTACTCTTATATCCCTGAATTACTTTACATATACCGTTTCCGACTAAGTGCCTCGCACTTTATTAATCAGCCTAAAAAACAAAGCTATTGAAATGTTTTTTACACTTCAATAGCTTTTATAAGTCTATCCAATATAATAAATTCCTAAGTACCTAACCACTTAACGAAGGAACCTGAAACTGAGCTTATCATTAACTATTTATTTTCTTTTTTCTTGTTGAGTATTTTACATTTTTCAGGTCATCAACACGTTCCCTTAGCATTTAATGGTAACTACTTTCATTTGCTAATCTCGAGAGACCCGTAGGTACGTATTGCTATACCTTATTTTAAATTACCTATTTAATTTTACCAATATTTTTTATAGCTAATATTATTATATAGATTGTAAAATAAATAAATACCGCTAAAGTTAATACAATAAAAATAGATTTATATTGTTCCCATACTTGTGGAAATTTATTATTAACTATAGCTATTACAAAAAGCAACATTGCTAAAACAATAAACAATAAAATAAATATCTTAGCAAATTTATTCTGGTTTCCTATTGCATCATAGACTATTTCGCTGCCATTAAATTTCTTTAATAAATCTTTCCAATTTGCATCTGTATACTCATAGGCATAAGTCTTTGTAACATCTCCTAGTGTTCCTGTTGTATGAGCATATTCTTTCTTATTTGTTATTTTTGACGAACTCAAAAAGCAATTGATGAGTATATTCATTTTTATAATTATAATAGAATTCAAAAAAGATTAAACAGCCTCAGTCGAATGGAATTCAAGACTTTGGCTGCTTAGAGTTTTTTTTATTATTTCTACTGTCTACTTGACAGGGAGCAGTTCACTTACGTATATGCTAATCAAAAAATTTTACTATAGAGCTTACTTTAACAACACTCCAATTATAACCATACTTACGCCAATTAACATAATACCGTGTAATATTATTATAAATCTTCTCATTTCAAACCTATTTCTCCAAACCCATGTCATAAGTGTTAAATAAAATATAAAAAAAGCGAGCCCACACCAAATATATAAATAATTTACATACATTTGGTATTTATGGTAATAGTTTTCTACTAATAAAATCAATAACATTGGAATACAAAAAATTACTGATTGAAAAATTATTAGTATATGCATAAACGGTTTTTTCAACACAATATATCTAACAAATTCTTCAATTAATAAACATATCCCTATTGCCAAAGCTCCTATTTTAAATTTATCTGATAAATACGGCATGAGTGCTACTAAGCACGCACCCAACATAGCCATATTTTGGGGTGAATTTATATTGTTAAATATTTTTTTCACTATTAAATCCTCCTACCAGTTATTCAAAAATAATTTTTTTAGCTTCATTTGCTAAACCGCCTATAATAACTGAACCTACAGTACAAACAATAACACCTGTCGCCGTACCTGCTCCAACTGCTACAAGCCCTACTCCAATGCCCGCTCCAGTTGCTAATCCCAATATATCAATACCACTTCTTCCTAGACCTTCTCCCCATCCATAATAACTAATATTACTATACATTTGAAGTCCTGTTAAAGCTACTGACAATAATCCTGCTGTTCCAGATATCTTACCCATTTTTCTACTTATACTGATAAATTTTCTACTATATTTAAAATACTCAAATTTTTGAATACCTACATACTTAATACTTGTTTTATATAAATGTTTACTAATAGTAGCTACTTTCTTAGCTACGCCTGCATGTATACCAGTATTTACTATTGATGTAGCAAGTTGTCCTTGTGGCGTTCCGCTTTTTTTCAAGTACTGTATCAATAACATTAGCACTAGAATCCACACTTGATGATAAATACTCATAATAGTAATATGCTTGTTTTTCTCCATTATCATCATTCAAAAACTCTCTTAAAAATCCACTTGGATCTGAATACATTATAGGATTATTGGAACAGTACACAAACATATTATGAGATAATAATTCTCCTACACTTCCAGCTATTGCATCCGCATTTATAAATCTTCCCCATTCAGGATTATAGTACCTGCTTTGTAAATAATACAATCCAGTCTCACTGTCATATCTATATCCTCTATATCTATACGGATTCTTTTCACCAACATCCTTGTTACTTGTATCATTAATAGAAATTAATTTTCCCCATGAGTCATAACTATATTTTACTACTTCCTCTCCATTCTTATCATATAACCCTATTATATCTCCTTGAGCATTTCTGATGTAGTAATATTCATCTTCACCATTTAGATTCATGCTAATAAGCTTGCCATTACTATCGTAACTATAGTATATCTTATCTGTTCCATTATCCTCATAGGTTACTTTATCTCCTATTAGATGATACTTTGTTATAACCGTATCTTGTCCTTGAACTACTTTTTTCTCTGTTCTTATGCCTGATGCGTTGTATTTATAATCAATATCGTAACCATTTCCATCTAAAGATGCTAGCTGTCTGCCTTGCTCCCATGTAAAATGCCATCCAGCATAATCTGTTGGGTTTCCTATTGCATCATAGACTATTTCGCTGCCATTAAATTTCTTTAATAAATCTTTCCAATTTGCATCTGTATACTCATAACCATAGGTCTTTGTAACATCTCCTAATGTTCCTGTTGTGTGAGCATATTCTTTCTTACTTGTTATATTTCCTCCCACATCATAGCTATATACTATAGTCTTATCTAATACTCTGTTATCTTCCCTTATAAGTTGGTTTAACTCATCATAGTAGTATTTTATTATCTTACCATTCTCAGTTATGGTTTCAATATTACCATTAGCATCGTAAGTGTAAGTTATTTTCTTCCCATTATTGTCTATTTCACTTACTCTTGTGGTAGTTGTATTTGCTTCTTTTCCTAATTCAAAGGTATAAGTTGTGCTAAGGTCTGTTTTTCCTGTGCTTAATTTTCTTTCTTCAAGTCTTCCAAAATCATCATACTTATAATTTACTCTGTTTCCTCTTCCTCTTGCATGAATTGCTTTTATTTCATCATCATTTAATGCTGTATTGTAATAACTGAATTGTTCTAACTGGCCGTTCTTAACTAATGGAGAATTGAGAGTTGAGAATTAACAGTGATGGTTGTTTTGCTAATGCAAAACTAAAATTCAAGTTTTTCTGTAACAAAAACTTCATTCACTTTCTACTTTCAATTCTCAATTTTCAACTAAAATTAATCTACAATTCAAATGCTATCGCATAAATTTAGAGTTATTTTCTCTCATACCCTTAATTACTCTTATATACCCAAATCACTTCATAGACACCGTCTCCGACTAAGTGCTTCGCACTTTGTTGTACACACTGAAAAACAAAGCTATTGAAGCGTAAAAAAAACACTTCAATAGCTTTTAAGAATTCCTTTAATGGAATATCCCTCATCAATTAGTACTCTTCCAATAAATATAATAAACTTTGTCCATTACTTATCATATTATAAAATTATTAAACACCTATTTTTTCTTATTTTTTTTCTCTTCATCAGAAATTTTTTTCCTTAAAAAAACAGATTTATCATTTGCATAGGTAACAACTTTGAACAATAGGTACCACATTATCACACCAAAAATTGAAGCTATAATACTTAATTTCATAATTGAAAAATCTTTATAATAAATACAATGTATTAACGATATTACATTAGAAATAACCCCAAAAAATATGATACCAAACCAAAAAATAAATTTATAGTATATATGCTTTATTTTATTAAACATTACATTTCTCCTCTACCTTTATTGTTATTCTTATAATACTTTTCTACTTACTAATTTCTAAAGTAAATCCACCACCTAATTCCCCTACTCCAACAGATCCATGAATCTTAAATTGTCCTTTTTTATTTAATCCCAAAGATGCTTCTGCTCCAATACTAAATATCTCTATTTCTCCTTCAAATGATACATTATATCCAAAGATGTCAAATGAACCAAATAATATAGATGTTTTAAACACTGAAGCTTTCAAGCCTCCTCCAACACCTATTGCTCCATCATTAGGTGTCCATATAGAAAAACCACCTTCGGCATTCA
The DNA here is from genome assembly GCF_026735165.1 of Clostridium ganghwense. GTDB lineage: Bacteria > Bacillota > Clostridia > Clostridiales > Clostridiaceae > Clostridium_H > Clostridium_H ganghwense. Next base: position 354,519 of record NZ_JAPQES010000002.1, read on the forward strand.
AAATTTTTTCTGTTATCGACATTCCATAATCAGCTGGAACATATGCTTCAATTCCACTTAATTCAAATGTACCTCCAATACTGCTAGACTCCTTATTCACTTTACCAAACTTTATATATTTTTCATCACCACTTTTATCACATATTTGGGACGATTTTATTTTTTTTACATTATGTCGACTGCTACTTTGTAATGCTTCTTTTTTCATCAATTCTAATGAAGCTTCTCTCATCTCTTCCGTCTCTTCACCTAAAGTAAATATAGCTCTAAATCCAGATGGGTCACTCATATTTACAACATTATTCTTACAATAAGCAAAGATATTGTGTCCTAATAATTCTCCTACACTTCCTGCTATTGCATCCGCATTTATAAATCTACCCCACTCAGGGTTATAGTACCTGCTTTGTAGATAGTATAATTTAGTTTCATTGTCATATCTATATCCTCGATATCTATAAGGATTCTTTTCACCAACATCCTTGTTACTTGTATCATTAATAGAAATTAAATTTCCCCATGAGTCATAACTATATTTTACTACCTCTGCTCCAGTCTTATCATATAACCCTATTATATCTCCTTGAGCATTTCTAATGTAGTAATATTCATCCTGACCATTTAGATTCATACTTACTAGCTTACCGTTATTATCATAAGTGTAATATATCCTATCTGTTCCATTATCCTCATAGGTTACTTTATCTCCTACAAGATAATATTTAGTTATAACTGTATTTTGTCCCTGAACTACTTTTTTCTCTGTTCTTATGCCTAATGAATTATACTTAAATATTATATCATCATACCCATTTCCATCTAAAGATGCTAGTTGTCTTCCATGCTCCCAAGTAAATGTCCAACCATTATAAGTTAGAGGGTTTCCTATGGCATCGTAAGTTATTGTTTGACCATCAAAATTTGTAAGCATATCTTTCCAATTTGCATCTGTATACTCATAACCATAGGTCTTTGTAACATCTCCTAGTGTTCCTGTTGTGTGAGCATATTCTTGCTTACTTGTTATATTTCCTCCCACATCATAGCTGTATACTATGGTCTTATCTAATACTTTGTTATCTTCCCTTATAAGCTGGTTTAACTCATCGTAGTAGTATTTTATTGCCTTTCCATCTTGTATTATGGTTTCAATATTACCATTAGCATCGTAAGTGTAAGTTATTTCTTTTCCATCATTACTTATTTTGCTTACTCTTGTTGTAGTTGTATTGGCTTCTTTTCCTGCTTCAAATTCATAAGTTGTACTAAAGTCTGTTTTTCCTGTGCTTAGTTTTCTTTCTTCAAGTCTTCCAAGATTATCATACTTATAATTTAATCTGTTTCCTCTTCCTCTTGCATGAATTGCTTTTACTTCATCATCACTTAATGCTGTATTATAGAAGCTGAACTGCTCCAATTGTCCATTTAATTGGTAACTTCCAGAATTGTGTCCGCCTACTGCTGTTGTTGCTCCTGTGAAGTCTTTAAAGTCTGTGGTGTCGCCAATATCTGGTATATAAACTTTATCATTTAGATATAATTTCGCACTTAAACTTCCATCAGTTACAGTCCAATTAAATGCTGCATAGTTCCATGTATTTACCGCTACAACATCTGTTGATGTTTTTAGAGTAACCCAATTTCCACCTTTACCTCTTACTGCTAGATTTAGTTTATTGTTTGAATCAAGATACAGACTTAAAATTGCATTATCATTGCCTTCTGATGCAAGTATATATCTTGTAGTGCCACTACTTTTTATAGTAAACCATACTCCCATGGTTCCAGAGTCTTTAGTTAGTCCTAAATCATATAGAATTTTTGTTGCTGTGTCTGTTGTTAGGACTTTCTTACCACTTTCTACTGTAGTATCAGCAACAAAATCAACTCCTGTTGCGCTGTATGGCTTCGTTCCTTTTGAACCTGTAATTGTTCCATTCAGTGGGAAGTTTTCCATGTTTCCATCATTCTTTAATGGATTATTATAGTAGATGTCTGTTGTTTTGCTGTCTTTGTCATAGTCATAAGATGTCATATAGCCTTTTCCATCTACTTTTTCCTGGAAGCTGCTTAGATTGCTTTCAATATCATAATTATAGTTTATTATATTTCCCTTTGAGTCTTTTATCTTTGTAAGTCTTTCTGAAGCATCATAGAAATATTGGTAGTTTACTTCATTTACTTCTTCATGATATGCTAAATTTCCGCTGGCATCGTATTTATATTTAAACTTTTCTACTCCATTATATTTGTCAGCAATTACTCTATCTTCTTCATCATAAACATATCTTACGGTATCACCATTTCCATAGTCTGAACCTAAAAGTTTACTAGTTCTAGCTTGAAGTATATTTGTGATTAAGTTTTGATTTCCTACAGCTACTGTAGTATTGTTGCCTAATTTATCATAACCAAAATTGTAGCTGAATCCATTGTGAGTTACTGATTTTATTCTGTCATTTTCATAAGAGTAGCTGTTTGTTACAGTTTTACCATCAGCAGTCTTTGATACACTTTGCAAACGATCAAGATTATCATAGGAATATGAAGTTATTTTTCCTTTCGCATCAGTAAAACTCTTAAGTGTACCTTTTACTGTATCGTAGTCATAAGTTACCTTACTGCCTGACGAATCCTCAACGGATTTTATATAGTTTCCGTCACTTGTATATTCAGCAGTTGATTTAATGGTTAAACCATTAGTTGTATCTCCTATTGTAGCTGTTTTTGGATTTCCGTAGCCATCATAACTAAATGAATATACTACATTTTCAGCAGAAGTTGCTTTTGTTATATTGTGTTTTGAATCATACTCATATTTAGTTTCAAATCAAATTATATTTTTCATGAAAATTAATATATAACCAACTAAACGAAAGTAAAGAATTTTAGAATTTAAGAACTCAAAAATAAAAATTCTTGTAAAGAAATAGATTTAGACTGCATAATATTTAAATGTAAGGCTTAATAAAACCTAAGCACCAGTACTCGATAACTTTCATATAATACTATCACATAAATTAATTCTATGGAGGTAAAGTACTTTTATGAAAAAAAAGGTGTTTAGTCTATTTTCAATTCTCTGTACATTGATCTTGAGTTTTACACTCCTAACAGGATGTGCTCCTAAGAAAGATCCTCAACTAAAAAAAGTTAAATTAAATGAAGTAGTACGTTCTGTTTTTTATGCTCCTATGTATGTAGCTATTAATGAAGGTTTCTTTAAAGAAGAAGGCTTAGATATTGATCTTTCAACAGGTCAAGGTGCAGATAAAACTATGCAACAAGTTTTATCTGGAAGCTGTCAAATAGGTTTCTGTGGACCTGAACAAGTTATTTATATCTACAATCAGAAGCGTGAAGATTTACCTATTATATTTGCACAACTCACACAAACTGATGGTTCTTTCTTAGTTGGCAGAACTACCGAAACTGATTTTAAATGGGAATCTCTTAAAGGCAAAACTATAATAGGTGGAAGACCTGGTGGAATGCCTGAAATGTCTCTTGAATATGTCTTAAGAAATCACGGTTTAAAACCTAACGAAGATGTAAATCTTATAACTAATCTAGCTTTCACTGCTACAGCTGGTGCTTTCAAAGCTGGAACTGGTGACTATGTTGCTCTTTTTGAACCTACAGCTAGTATGTTAGAGAAAGATCAATCTGGATACATTGTAGATTCTATAGGCAAACAAGCTGGTACAATTCCATATACTTGTTATTTTGCTACTAACTCTTATATGGAAAAAAATCCAGATGTAATAGAAAAATTCACAAAAGCTATTTATAAGGGTCAAGTTTGGGTAGCTAATCATAGTGACAAAGAAGTTGCAGAATCTATAAGCTCATTCTTCCCTGGCAGTGATATAGAAATTTTAACAAACGTTATTAAGAATTATAAAGGTATAAACGCATTTGCAGAAAATCCTGTAATGAAAGAAGCAGACTTAAATAGACTTATGGACATAATTCAATCTTATAGATCAGATTTAATTAAAGAAAGACCTCCATTTAACTCTATTGTCACTAATAAATATGCAGAAAAAACAGTATCTGAAAAGAAATAAAATCATAAAAGCTAATGCCACTTGGCATTAGCTTTATATTTTTTAGTGCTGCTTACTGCTAGCAATCTCTTCCATAACTTCAGATTTGCTTCTTAAATTTTCACTATCTTCATCCTTTAAATTTTTAACTGCTACAGCTAGCATTAACTTAATTCTATTGATTTGATTTACTTCACTAGCACCAGGGTCATAGTCAACAGCAACAATATTAGTACCCTTATATCTTCTTCTAAGCTCTTTAATAACTCCTTTACCAGTTACATGATTAGGTAAACAAGCAAAAGGCTGCATACACACTATATTCTTAACTCCACTCTTTATAAGTTCAACCATTTCACCTGTTAAAAACCAACCTTCACCAGTTTGATTTCCCATAGATAAAATAGGTGATGCTCCTTCTGCAAGTTCTCTTATAGTAGAAGGTGATTCAAATCTCTTACTGCTGTTAAGAGCTTTTTTCATATCTCTTCTAAAATATTCTATATACCAGATAACTGCATCACTAATAATCTTAGACTTTAAATTACCTGATAAATATTTATATTTAAATGTCTCATCATATGCGCAGTATAAGAAAAAGTCTGTTAAATCTGGTACAACTGCTTCTGCTCCTTCACTTTCTAAAATTCCTACAATATCATTATTTGCTGTTGGATGATATTTTACAAGAATTTCTCCAACTACTCCTACTCTAGGCTTCTTAATATCTAAAATTTCAAGTTCATCAAAATCCTTAACTATTTCATATATATATTTTTTAGCTAATTTAAAATCTCCATCCCTAATTACTTTCTTACACTTTTCAACCCATTTATCATATAGGAAATTTGCAGATCCCTCTATTTTCTCATAAGGTCTCACTCTATATAATACTCTCATTAACAAATCTCCAAAAAGCAATGCTGTTAATGATTTTTTAGCCATTGAGTACGAAAGTGTAAATCCTGGATTGCTTTCAAGTCCTACATAGTTTAAAGATATTACAGGGACATTTGGAAATCCAGCTTCCTTTAATGCCTTTCTTAAGAAACCTACATAGTTACTAGCTCTACAGCCGCCGCCTGTTTGAGTTATTATAAGAGAAGTATTATTAACATCATACTTTCCAGATTTCAATGCTTCTATCATTTGCCCAACTACTATAATAGAAGGATAACAAGCATCATTATTTACATACTTAAGGCCTTCTTCAACAGCACCTTTATCAACAGATGGTAATACTTCTAAATTATAACCTGATGAAGATAAAGCTTCTTGTACAAATTGGAAATGTATAGGTGACATTTGCGGTGCTAAAATAGTATGCTTATTTCTCATTTCCTCTGTAAATGGTATCTTTTCTGCAGGTTTTGATTGTAATTTAGGTTTAACCCCTTTTTTATCTCTTTCTTCTATAGCAGCTTTTAAAGAACGTATTCTTATTCTAGCAGCTCCAAGATTACTAACTTCATCTATTTTTAAAAGAGTATAAATTTTATCATGTCCTTTTAGTATTTCCTCAACTTGATCAGCTGTAACAGCATCAAGACCACACCCAAAAGAAGTTAACTGAACAAGTTCTAAATTATCTTGAGTAGCCACAAACTCTGCAGCTGCATATAATCTTGAGTGATATACCCATTGATCCACAACTCTTAATGGTCTTTTAACCTCTCCAAGATGTGCAATAGCATCCTCCGTTAATACAGCCATATTAAATTCTGTAATTAAATTTGCCATTCCATGATTAATTTCAGGATCTACATGATATGGACGACCTGCAAGTACAATTCCTTTTCTTCCAGTCTTTTTAAGGTATTGCAGTACTTCTTCTCCTTTTACTCTTATATCATTTCTAGCGTTTTCTCTTTCTTTCCACGCTTTTTGTGCTGCCTCTAATATTTCTTTTTTAGAAATCCCACTATCTTTTAATTCATCATAAAGTCTTTTAGCTAATCTTTTCTCATCATCCATTGGAAGAAACGGATTCATAAATTTTATATTCTTTTCTCTTAATACATCTACATTATTTTTTATTACTTCTGGATAAGACGTTACTATAGGACAGCTATAATTATTATCTGCTCCTTTCTGCTCTTTCTTATCAACTGGTATACATGGGTAGAATATAAAGTCTACATTTTTGCTCACTAAATCCATTATATGTCCATGCACCAATTTAGCTGGATAACACACAGACTCTGAAGGTATTGTTTCCATACCTAACTCGTAAACTTCCTTAGATGATCTTCTTGATAATTCTACTTTGAATCCTAATTCATTAAAGAAAGTAAACCAATAAGGATAATTTTCATACATATTAAGTACTCTTGGAATTCCTACTGTTCCTCTTACTGCCTCTTCCTGCTTTAAAGGTACATAGTTAAATATTCTATTATACTTATAATCATAAAGATTTGGTATGTCTTTTTTAGCATTTGCTTTATTAATTCCTTTTTCACATCTGTTCCCAGATATAAAAACTTCACCATCTGCAAATTTATTTATATTAAGAAGACAATTGTTTCCACATCCTCCGCATCTTCTCATAGACGTATTTATCTTAAAATTATTGAGCTTTTCTAGAGAAATTAAAGTAGTTTGATATCCTTCTTCATACTTTTCTCTTGCAATTAGTGCCGATCCAAAAGCTCCCATTATTCCTGATATATCTGGTCTTACTACATCTCTTCCTGATATATTTTCAAAGCTTCTAAGCACTGCATCATTATAGAAGGTACCCCCTTGAACAATAACCTTTTCTCCCATTTCTTCTGGATTTCTTAATTTAATTACCTTATATAGTGCATTCTTTATAACTGAATATGAAAGTCCTGCAGATATATCCCCTACAGAAGCTCCTTCTTTTTGTGCCTGCTTTACTCTAGAATTCATAAAAACTGTACATCTTGAACCTAGATCTACAGGTTCTTTTGCAAAAACAGCAGCTTCAGCAAACTTCTCAATTCCCATATCTAAAGACTTTGCAAAGGTTTCTATGAAGGAACCACAGCCTGAAGAACAAGCTTCATTTAGCATTATGCTGTCTATTACGCCATCTTTAACTTTCATACACTTCATATCTTGCCCACCAATATCCAGTATAAATTCAACCCCTGGAAGGAAAAAATCTGCTGCTTTATAATGAGCTATTGTTTCAATTTCTCCAATATCAATTTTTAGTGCTGCCTTAATAAGCGCTTCTCCATAACCTGTAACAGTACTGTTTACTATTTCAGCTTTTGGTGGAAGCATATTATAAATCTCTTTTAATATTTCAATAGTTCGAGCTAAAGGCTTTCCCTCATTACTTCCATAATGAGAATATAGAAGAGAGCCATCTTCAGCTATTAAAGCCGCTTTTGTAGTTGTAGAACCTGCATCTATACCTAAAAAGCATGTACCTTCATATCCAGAAAGCTCTTTTCTTTTTACTTTATATTTTGAGTGTCTCTCTCTAAATTCTTGTAATTCATGCTCATTAACGAATAATGGCCTTAATCTATTAACTTCATGAGTTGTAGCTTCTCTCAACTTAGGCAATTTTTCATAAAGAGAATTAAATGATATTATTTCTTCTTCTCTAGAAGCTAAAGCTGCACCCATAGCTACATACAACTGTGAATTTTCTGGAAAGATTATTTGATTTTCTTCTAATTTTAATGTTTCAACAAATCTTTTTCTAAGTTCAGATAAAAAGTATAAAGGTCCTCCTAAAAAAGCAACATTTCCCTTTATAGGCTTACCACATGCAAGTCCACTTATTGTTTGATTTACTACAGCTTGAAAAATCGAAGCAGCTAAATCTTCTTTTGAAGCACCTTCATTTAAAAGTGGTTGTATATCAGTTTTTGCAAATACACCACATCGTGATGCAATAGGATGAATTACTTTGTATTCCTTTGCCATTTCATTAAGGCCTGATGCATCAGTTTGCATTAATACTGCCATTTGATCAATAAATGCGCCAGTTCCTCCTGCACAAGTACCGTTCATTCTTTGTTCGATACCATCATCAAAATATGTTATTTTTGCATCTTCACCCCCAAGTTCAATTGCCACATCTGTTCTTGGGATAAATCTCTCAACAGTTTTAGTAGATGCTATTACCTCTTGAATAAAAGATACATTTAACCACTTTGATACAGCAAGTCCACCAGACCCCGTTATCATTATTGTTATACTATGATCCTTGAATTTTGAGTAAGCTTCGTGGATAAGGTCAATAATAGTATTTTTTATGTCAGAAAAATGTCTCTTATATGTTCCATACACTATATTATCCTTTTTATCAAGTGCAACTAATTTAACTGTTGTTGAACCTACATCCAATCCAAAACATAATAATTTCTTCATATTCCTCTTCTCACTTTTCTAATAAAATTTTCATCTGTCTACTAATTATAAGATTTATAATTAAAATTTTCAATCCGTAATTTATAAATATTAACAATATTTTCATAAACTAATGTATTTTATTATTGTTTAATTAAATTATTTTGAAATATATTGTTCGTTGTATTCTACTAAAATTATACTTTATTCTTTTTCTCTATGTTTAACATTATATTTTTTTTTTCATATAATAAACTATAATTCTTTGGAGTTGATATGATGAATAAATTATCTATGTCTCATGTTTATATGAATTATCATACTCTTAAAAGCGAAACTGAAGCATTAAAAGATATTACCTTTTCTGTATCTGAAGGAGAATTTATAAGTATTGTTGGCCCTTCTGGGTGTGGCAAGTCTACAATTTTAAACATTATTGCTGGACTTTTAAAACCCTCTCAGGGAGATGTACTTATAGATAATAAAAGTATAAGTTATTCATACTTAAAAATAGGCTATATGTTTCAAAAAGATCAGCTGTTTGAGTGGCTTACTGTATGGAACAATGTACTTTTAGGATTAAAAATTCAGCATAAAGTAAATAAGCTCAATATAAATAAAGTAAAAAAACTTTTAACTGATTATAATCTATGGGATTTTAAAGACTTTTATCCAAATCAATTGTCTGGAGGTATGAGACAAAGAGTTGCTTTAATTAGAACTTTAGCTTTAAATCCTGAAATACTACTTTTAGACGAACCTTTCTCTGCTCTTGACTATCAAAGCAGATTAAACGCCAGCGACGAAATATATAAAATTATTAAACGTGAAAACAAAACAGCCATCATGGTAACTCATGATATTTCAGAAGCTATATCTATGTCTAATAGAGTATTGATACTATCTAAACGTCCTGCTGTAATAAAAAAAGAAATACCTATTAAATTTTCTACTGAATGTAATTCTCCTTTAAAATCCAGAGAAGCTCCTGAATTTAGACTTTATTTCAATACAATTTGGGAGGAGTTAGATATAAATGATTAACAAGAGTATAGAGCATGAAAATTTCATAAAAGAAATAAAAAAAGAAAAAAGGAAAGTTGTAATTACAAGATTGCTTATTCTCATAGCATTATTCGCCTTTTGGGAAATAGCTGGCAATACTGGTTTAATTGATCCTTTTCTTACAAGCACTCCATCAAGAATGTGGAAAAGCTTGATAAAAATATATAACGAAGGAACCTTATTTAGACATATTTTAATTACTTGTGGAGAAACTATTTTAGGTTTTTTACTGGGAACAGTTTTAGGTACATTTATAGCAACACTTCTATGGTGGTCAGATTTCGCTTCAAAAGTACTAGATCCTTATCTCGTTGTGCTAAATGCATTACCTAAAGTAGCCTTAGCCCCTATAATTATATTTTGGGTAGGTAACGGTGTAAATGCAATAATTTTAATTGCACTGCTAATATCAATTGTTGTAACAATAATAAATATATTAAATGGTTTTAAGGAAGTGGATAAAGATAAAATAAAGCTACTGAAAACTTTTGGTGCTCATAAAAAACAAATTCTAACTTCTCTTATCATTCCTGCCTCCATACCTACAATAATATCATCTCTTAAGATAAATGTAGGACTTTCTTGGGTAGGCGTTATAATGGGTGAATTTTTAGTAGCCAAAGAAGGTCTTGGCTTTTTAATTATATTTGGTGGTCAGATATCGCAGCTTGATATGGTTATGATGAGTATAATAATACTTTCAATTTTAGCATTTCTTATGTACACTGTAGTTTCACACTTAGAAAAACGTTTGATTAAAAATAACTCTAGTAAAAACTAAATTTATAAAAAATATTAATTCACTACAAAAATATTAATTCACTACAAAAATAAATTGGCAATAACAAATTGTCAATTTATTTTTATTACAATAATTTTTTGTATAGATTGAATAATATATATATAACTAGACAATAATTAAACTAGTATTTTTGATTATATGGAGGTTTATATATGAGTTTTTTTGATCAAGCCAATAATTTATATAATAAAAAAGAATATGAAAAAGCTATTAATGCATATAAAAAAGCTATTGAACTTAAAGAAAACAAAACAGCTTCATTATATAATACAGCTGTATGTTTCATTAAACTCAATAACTACACAAGAGCCATCTCCCTTTTAAAAGCTGCAATACGCGAAAAGGAAGACAGCAGATATTTTTTCAATTTAGGTTATTGTTATGCTATGCTTAAAGATGCAAAAAAAGCTTTGATTTACTTTAATACAGCATGGGCTTTAAATAATGAAGACTCTGATTGTGAAAAAGCTATAGATTTAATAATTCAAACCCTCAGTAAAGACAAATAAAGATAAATAATGTAGTATATCGTAAAACTAACTTCTATAAAATACTAGCTTTGTGCCGAATAATAATTTTATCAACCAACTTCTCCACAATAATCCTTCTTTAATTTAAATTCTAGCAAAAATTCTGTCTCCTGTGGAGAACTTGAAATTTCTATTTTCCCGTGATTTTTTTTCATGAGCTTATCTACAATAAATAATCCAAATCCATGGTCTTTTTTATTACTAATCTTTGTAGAAAAACCTTTTTTAAATAGTTTCTCTTCTGTCTCCTTATCAATCATTGGTCCATTATTGGCAATAGATAAAAAATAACTATTATCTTCAACATATCCATACACAGAAACTATTTTCTTTCCTTCATGTGTTTCTAAATTAAACGCCTCAAAAGCATTATCTAAAATGTTACTTATAATACCTACTAAATCATTATCATCTGCCATTACTATTTCTAATGGTGTTTCAAACTCAACATCTAAATAAATATTATTTTCAAAAGCAAAATTGCTTTTCATTGCCACTAAACCATCTATGTAATCATTCCCAGTATCAAAAAATCTATATGCTGATTCCAGATTGTTTGTAGTCTTTTTTAAATAATCTTTTATTCTGTCAACAGTATTAGGTTTATCTAACACACACATAGCATAAACTGTATTTATATGATTAGCAAAATCATGCTTTTCTCTTCTAATAATATCTACAATACTTTCAAGGTTATTTACATATTCTTTTTTTAGCTCAAACTTATTTTTTATCTTGTTTAATTCAATCCTCTTTCTATAGTCAACCATTCCAATAACTATAAAAAATAAAAATAATAAAAACAGCAACACTTGATATAAAACAATATTAACTTTATTACTAATAATAATATTAATGCTAACGATAGAAAGTAACATAATAAACATACCAAATATCCAATAAGATGTTATAGTATCTTCATCATCTTTTGAAGGTAACTGCAAAAAATTTATTTTGTGTCTATTCATTAATTTTATAATTAATACTCTAATAAAATTCAATATTATTGCAAATATTATATCTATACCAATATCTTGTAATAAATTAATACTATTTGTACCAACACAAATTGAAAAAACAGCAAGACATCCTAATTCAATAACGGTTGCATAAATAATAGAAATTAATACTCCTATACATGAAAATTTTAATGGTGTAGATGTAAGTATTGAAAGAACTATTATTGAAAATGTAATTATGACAATAGTATGACTTCCCATTGGCATACTTATAAAAGCCCATGCAGTAAATACTGAATATATTAATATAAACAAATAGACTCTTTTTCTATGTTCCTTTAAATAATGTTCTTTTTGAAGAATTTTAACATACATCAATAAAATAGGTACTGCTTCTAAAGCAGAAATAAAAATTTTACTAATGAACTTATACACTGTCATTTTCTTTTTCCCTCCTATATAAGTCACATTAATTAATATTGCTACAACTTACTCTAAAAGGATATATTTTACATTTAAGCTTTGAAAGCTGCCATTACCACTTATTGAATAAATTCACGCATTTAAACTATATTTCTACATAATATACCCCAATACAATCATACCTTATATAAAAAATATGTCAATAAATCATTAAAATGTTATTAATTTTTTGTTCATTGTTTAATGTTCCTTAAAATTTCATGTTTTTTATCATTATCCAGCTATTTTAGCATTTCTGTGATCTAATTTAAAAATAGAACTATCAAAGTAATTACCACCCTTATAAAAGGTAGTATCCACATTTATCCATATATTTTCTTCACTTATATATACTTGATTCCACGCATGACTAACCCAATTTGATCCATTAAATCCTTCTCCCGTAATTATTCTAACTTTTATATTATTCGCTTTACACATAGCAGCATAAAGACATGCATAATCAAAACATATTCCCTTTCTTGAATTAAAAGTATTGATTGCTCCAGACTTAACACTAAAATCATTTCTTAATATTTTATCAACTTTTTCATAGTCATAATCGATATTTTTCCCCACCCAATTATATATGTGTTTTGATTTTTCATAAGTATTTTTTCTATCTTTAACCAACTCTCTTGCAAACTGATCTACATCTTTATTTGACTTTATACCTTCTGATAAAGTAACCCCATTATAGTAAACTATAGTTTTCCCAGAATTGCTTAATGATTCTGTATCATCATTTTTTATAACAATTTTAAAGGAATCATTTATTATATTAGGAAGTTTCTTTGCAAACTTAGAATTTGTAATTGGATTTATAATATTTTCGCAAATAGAACTATATACCACTGACTTATCAAGCTTTTGATTATAGGAATTATTTACTCCAATTATCACCAAAACATTTAAAACCAAAGACACAAGTAAAATATAGCAAATAGATTTAGGTAATTGGAATAATAAGCCTATGATTCTCTTAGTAAATCCACTTTTTTCTTTTATTAAATCCTCTATCCCATCTAACAAAGGATAAAAAGTCATACTATTTATAATTTCAATAACAAATCCAATAATTTTATAAAGTAAAAATATCATAATAGGCATCACCACTACATATATAAATATAGGATTACTGTCTAATACTGAGACAATCTTTTCTGGAATATAATTATAAATCTCTGCATACACTCCTTCCTGGTGCATTACAAAAATTTGCTTAGTCAAATAGGTCCCAGAAATTGCTCCACCTATAAAAGATATATAACTACCAATCTCTTCAATATCATTCTTTAAATTTTTAGATGAAAATTTAAACAAAAACCCTTTTAGTAAAGGATATAAAAATATTAATATTAAAGCTATATCTACTGTATTTTGGGTCATATAACCACCCCCTAAAAATTGATAGTTAAACTCCTATATTATCTCTTTAAGCACTTTTTTAACGTCCTGCCATTCATACCCTCTACGAATAAGATATTGTCCTAATTTTCTATAAAGTTTTACTCCATCTTTTTCAGATTTGCTTATTATTCTATATCTCTTTTCTGCAAGTTCTTTAAGTTCCTCCATGTCATTACTCTTTTCCACTTCATTTTCATTGTTAGAAACTTCATTCTCTACTTTAACCACTTTGTTTAAAACATTATTAACTATATTGAATTCATATCCTCTGGAAATCAAATAATCTCCAAGCTTTTTATAAATTTTATATCTATTTTTTTCTGATTTAAGAATAATATTATATCTCTTCTCTGCCAGTCTTAGAGCAGTATTTATTTCAAAATCATAATCAATTTTCTTAAGTCCCTCTTCCACTATTTCTTCTGGTATCCCTTTTCTTAGAAGCGTATATTTTATTTTATTCTTTCCACAAGACGAACTTTTATCTTTTATAAACATATCTGTATACTTAAAATCATCTACAAAACTATATTCTCTTAAAAAATCCATAACCCTAGCTGAAGTTTTTTCATTATATCCTATCTTCACTAGCTTTTCAAACATTTGTTTTTCAGTTTTATAACTCTTCTCTATTATATTTAAAGCTGAATTTTTAGCCTTTAGATAATTATCTTCTTCTATTATATCTTTTAACAACTCAAGATTTATTTTTTTATTTTTTTCAAGTCTATAATAGTAAACAAGATCTGTACTGCACGCAAAAGTAAATTCTTCATCTAAATATACATTAACTCTTTTTTTGTTTTTCTTTTGAACCTCAATCTTCGTTATTGTTTTCTCCACTACTCATCACTCTTTTCAGATAATAAAATATGTATAGTAGGTTCTTTTAAAACTTTTTTTGAAACCTTATATATATCCTCGCCTTTAATATTTTCCATATTATTCATATTATCAATAAATTCATAAATATCTTCTTTATCAATGATTTGATGTACCACATAATTGGAAAGCTGAGTAGAATCTTCTAATGTACTCACAACAGCCGTCTTAAGCACTTTTTTCATAAGTGAAATATTTTTATCATCTAAAACTATTTTTTCATTTTGTATATCTTCTATAGATTTATTAATTATATCTAAAGATTCACTAACATCATCCTCATTAACAGCTGTATATATACTAAGTGTCTTAACATATTTACCCATATCTAATTCAGAACAAACATCATATGCAAGACCTCTTTCCTCTCTTAATCGTCTAAACAATACAGAATTTGCACTTTCTCCAAATTTGTAATTCATTATTCTAAGGGCAAGTTCTTCATCTCTACTTAAATTATGAAAAGTATATAAATAAACTATTGTGCATTGTTCCGCATCTTTTTTATAAGAAATCTTTTTAATAGGTATATTATTTTCCACTATTACTTTTTCTCTTTCAAATTCTTTTTTTTGCCAATCTTTAAAATATTTTTCTATTAAGTTTATGGCTTCATCATGATCATAAGATGAAACTAACGTTATATATGCATTGTTTGGCACATAATATCTTTTATAAAACTCCATTAGTTCATTTCTTTTAAATTTTTCAACCGTATTTTTGCTGCCTATTGTATCTATTCTTATGGAACTTTTCTTAAATGCACATTCCATTGTGTTTTTAAAACTATAATCTTCTATATCATCTTTGCTTGTCCTGATTTCTGCTAGTATCACTCCTCTTTCCCTCTCGATTTCTTCTTCAGGAAAATTAGAATTCTGAGTCATATCTGCCATCAGTTCTATAGAAGCCTCTATCTCTTCTTTTAAAACTGTCATACTGTAAACTGTGCAGTTATAATCAGTATAAGCATTGTAGTCTCCTGCCCTTTGTTCAAGTTCTTCATTAAGTTCTTCATTTGTTCTTTTTTTTGTTCCTTTAAACATCATATGCTCTACAAAATGTGATATACCCTTTTGTTCAACTTTTTCATATATAGATCCTATCTTAATTCCTACATGAACAGAAGCTAGTTGGGTATCTTTCTTTATTGTTACTACTGTTAATCCATTATCCAAATTATGTTTTTGTAAGTCAAAAATTCCTTTTTCCATATACTCTCCTTTTCATATCTATTTATAAAACCTATTATAATTTATAATGTAAAAAATAAAAAGTACATATATATTGATTTTTACTTTTATATGAAATAAATCCCTGTGAAGCCTCAGTTCACAGGGATTTATTTTAATTTCTCCTATATATCTCATAATTAGCATTAGGAAATATATTATCTATTTCTTCAATATTAGAAAGCCATTTAATATCTATGGAATTTTTAGTTATATCTTCATATAATTTATTAAATCTTTCTACATGTGTATTTACCCTTCTTATGGCATATTCTACTGTAGTATTATTTTTAATAATAAAAGGCCAATCTGAAGACTCTGCTAACATTAATTCTCTAGCTGCTTGATTTAATGCCCTTTTTTGAATATCCGTAGGTTCTTTATAGGTGTTAGCAAGCCTTATCATAGATTGTTCACATCTATGTAAATCTTTATATATCCAATGATTTGATGGATTTAACCATACAGAATAATCACTATTTTCTCCCCAACTTGATGGTGAAGGACTGCAGCACTGAACCATAGGATTTTGTTTTAAATATTCTGAAGGTGTTGTTAACTTGAAATTAGTCCAATCTTCAGAAGCCATACGTATAAACTGTTCTATGAAATCAGGACCTTCAAACCACCAATGTCCATATAATTCAGTATCATAAGGACAAGTTATTAATGGTGGCACATCCATCTGCTCGCTAGCAAACATTATTTGTCTATTTCTACCATCAGCAAAATGTCCTGCATGATCTCTTACTGTTTTCATTGCTATTTCTCTATCATAATACTCTTTATTTTCAGTTTTACCAGTTATTTTATAATATTTAATTCCGGTATCAATTCTTATTCCTGCTCTATTTATATATGGTGCGATATATTCCATAGGTGCCTCATAACCTATATCTCTATAAAATTCTCTATAGTTAAAATCTCCTGGATATCCTAAATAGTTGCTCCACACCTGCTGAGAAGATTCCATATCTCTTCCAAAAGCACATATTCCATTTGATGTAGATATTGGAGTGTAGGTACCATACTTTGGTCTAGGCGAAGCATTAAGTACAGCTTTATTTTCCGCAATGAAATAATTTATTCCATACTCTTTCAATATGGAATCAAGAGAATAAGTATAGGCACATTCAGGAAGCCATATTCCTTTTGGGGCATGTCCAATACAATCTATGTATGATTGAACAGCTGTAGCAATTTGAGCTTTTATAGTTTCTGGATTTATAGTAAGTAGTGGAAGTAATGCATGAGTTGCTGAACATGTTATTATTTCAAGACATCCTAATTCATCAAATTTCTTAAACGCATTCATTAATCTTTTGTCATATTTTTTATATGTTTCTAATATATTTTTAAATCTTTCGTTATAAAAATGTGCTAATCCATTTAATTTTTTGTCATTTTTAGTTCTTATAATCTCTTTTTCTGAAAGCTCTATACATGAATCTAAATATTCTAAATACCTTTCATTTAAATATTCATCTTCAAGCATTGCCATAAGAGGCGGTGTAATATTCATAGTTATCTTAAATTCAATTTTATCTTTATTTAAATTATCAAACGCATTTATCAGTGGTATATAACATTCACTCATTGCCTCAAAAAGCCATCTTTCTTCAAGAGCATCTTCAACATCTGGATGTCTTACATACGGCATATGACTGTGTAGTATTAAGGCAACATATCCTTTTTCCATATTTATCCCCCCGCTAGTTTATTTATGATGAAGCATTTATATCTTCTTTTGATACTTCATTAAAATATTCTTCAAAATATTCATTATAATAATTTTTTTCTCCTATAATTATTGATTCATACATTTGATGTTTTTTTTTTTAACCATAAATGGATAAGGTTTTGGTTCATTTCGTTTCATTTTACACTCATCATTTTCATTATAAGTAGGAAGTACTGTATCTGGTTTTTCTTTATATTCTTGAGAAAGATCTACATAATATACATCTCTATCACCAGATTGTCTGTCTCTTGGTGTTGTTATTGTATTTGAAACTGATATTGCAACAAATTTATCATCAGGAAGCATTCTTCCTAACTTCACAAAAACATCCATATCATCTTTATTAAGATTTATGTACCAATTATTTGCAAAAGCATCTAAATAAATAGTCTCTATTTCTTTAGCTATTCCTTCATCTACTTCATACATCTTCAAAACTGGCTTTGAATTTTCCCAAGCATTCTCTCCATATATATCTTCAAAATTCTTCACCGTCAAGGGTGAAATATTATAATAGCAAAATACCTTATAGGCGCTTTGTACCATTAAAATTATTGAAGATTTTTCATCCAAATTCACATTTATCACCTCTTAAACCATATAATTTATTTAATTATACCTTATAATGGAAATTTTGTCACTTATTTAATGTTATTTTTTGTATTTTATCCTTTAACTTGTAAATGTTGCATAAAATAATATAGATAATAATTTATATAGGAGATTTTATATGTTTAAAAAACGTATTAATTCTAATTTTTTAAAACTTCTTTTAATACTAATATTAATACTTATAATAGAATTTATTTTAATTTACAGAGGATATAAACAAGGTAATTGTCAAACTTATACTTCTACTATTCAAAACTATGACCCTAAAAGACCTATTGTTATAGTAGTAGATGTATGTGACAGCATCATTACTGTTTTACAAGATGAGAAAGTATTAAAAACATATACAATAGCTAGTGGAAAACCTTCTACTCCATCCCCTGTTGGTACCTGGACTATTGTAAACAAAGGAATTTGGGGTGAAGGCTTTGGAGGAAGATGGATGGGGTTTAATGTACCCTGGGGTAAATACGTTTTGGAATACTAAAAAGGTAACTTGAATTTATAAAATATCTTTATTTTCTTATTTTCATATATTTCTATCTTATCTATTAACTTAGATAATGTTAATTTATCAGGCTCATCCATCTTTAAAAGCTCCTCAACCAAGTTTTTAAACATGTCTTTATTTCCGCTCTCTTCTTCCTGTTTTTTTATGATCTCCTTAAGCCTTACTCCTTCACCCTTTAATTTTTTCTGTTCCTTTAAATACTCATCGGTAAAATTATTAAACATCTCTTCTGAAATCTTACCTAGATACTTATCTTCTAACATCTTTTTCAAAAAAATTTGTATCTCTCCTAAACGTTTATCTATCCGTCTTAACTCAGATTTTATATTTGCCTTTTTAGTATTCTTAGCCTTAGCTTCTTCCGCGACCTTTATTAATCTTTCCTTATCTATATAAGCATTTAGAATACTTTTCAAATCTTTTAGAACACTCTCGATTAGCTCATTTTCTTTTATGGAGTGCCTTGTACAAGTATGAAATCTTTTATATGCTGCACAAATGCAGTAACTCTCTCCTTTTGGTGTTTTGGTATAAGTCATCCTTCCACCACAATCTCCACAAAATATTAATCCTGAAAGTATATGCTTACTTATTTTAGTATTGTATTGCCTATTTCCCTTTACACTAATCAATCTCTGAATAGCTTCAAATGTCTCATTACTAACTATTGCCTCATGGGAATCTTCAACAGTTATCCACTCTTCTACACTCATGGACTTTAGTTTTTTTATCTTATAATTAATTTTCTTATATTTATTCTGCGTAACATTCCCTGCATAGGTTGGATTTTTCAATATGTTTCTTACTACCTCTGGTGTCCAAAAACAGTACTTAGACCTTACATTATTGTAATTAGGATTTTGAAGTTTCTTATAAGCTGCTGGACACAAAATACTTTCTTTGTTTAATTTATTTGCTATTTTAGAAAATCCATAACCTTTTCCTTCTCCCTCTCCATTAAGATACATAGCAAATATTCTATTTACAATGTAAGCTGCTTCTTCATCAATAATAAGATGGTTCTTATCCTTAGGATCTTTTTTATAACCATAAGGTGCAAAAGCTCCTATATATTTTCCCTGCTGTCTTTTTAAGTTCATAGTAGTTCTTACCTTCTGAGATATATCCCTTGCATAATAGTCATTAACAACAAGCTTAAAAGGCAGCATAACATTATTATCATTAATAAAGCTGTCCATATTATCATTGACAGCAACAAATCTTACATCATTTTCTGGGAAATATTTTTCAAGAATCTCACCTGTGGTAATATAATCCCTTCCAAGTCTTGATAAATCCTTGGTAATTACCATGTTTATTTTTTTATCTTCTATATCCTTAAGTAATTCTTTAAAACCAGGCCTATCAAAATTGGTACCTGTATAACCGTCATCCTGATAAATTTTCACCAAGTTTAATCCTTTGTCTCTTACATACTTGGTTAAAAATTCTTTCTGGTTTTGTATACTCTCTGATTCTACAACTTCCTTTTGTTCATCTTCACGGGAAAGTCTTACATATATTCCTACCTTGTAGTTGTTATCTACCATACAGTAACTTTTCCTCCTCTATTGATAGATAACTACCTGCCATACCATTAATATGCCACCTAATAAACATAGTTATATGTGGAACATTACCCCATCTTAAGTTTAAGAATTTCTTCCACAATTTGCTGTAATGTTTTTCCCGTTTTATTCTTATAAACCCTCTCTATCTTTATTTTATTTTCTTCACTTTTGCTGAGAGTCTTTTTTTTCTGTTTCAATATATAACACCACTTATAATTGCTCTACTATATTAGATATGAAATAGGGACAAGTTTTAAAACTCTTTGAGAGATTATTACTGATTTTTAGAAATAAAAAAATCCCACCACAACACCTATGATGGAATATACTATTAATTCATACCTTCTTTAATTTTTTAGTAAGTATTATTTTCCCTAATGCTGTCAATAATTCATAACAGGAGGGATTCATATGTC
Organism: Clostridium ganghwense; assembly: GCF_026735165.1. Classification (GTDB taxonomy): domain Bacteria; phylum Bacillota; class Clostridia; order Clostridiales; family Clostridiaceae; genus Clostridium_H; species Clostridium_H ganghwense. Next base: position 375,096 of record NZ_JAPQES010000002.1, read on the forward strand.
TGATATTTACGAAACTTTCGGTACTACTGTTAAAAAGTATAGAAAAACAAAAGGCTACTCAACTCAAAAATTATCTAAAAAACTTGGTATATCTGTAGGGTTACTTAATAACATTGAAAATGCTAAGAGCGATATATTTAAAATTAAGTTACTAAGAGATCTTGCCAACGAACTCAATGCTCCTTTAATTGAACTAATTCAAAATAAGTCTGCAGCTGTTAATGATATGTCTTTTGATTTCAAACAAAATCAACTAAAAATAGATTTAGCAACTGAGAATATTCATAATATAGACTTATTAAATAACTATATAACTCTAATTATAGAAACATTTTTAAAAAATTTATCAGAATATGAATACAATACTGAAGCTATTGAAGTCATAGGAAATCACCTTCTATATGAGTTAGATTCATTAAATAAAATAAAAAAATTAGACCACACTTGAAAATAATAAAAGTGCTGTAAAAATCAGCACTTTTATTATTTTCAATCCCCTAATTTATATGTATCCTTTATGTGATACTCTTTTGCTATTATGTCTTAACTACTTCTTTGCTTTTTAATCTTTTACATAGTGATTTAAGGAAAGTATGAATTATTAATAAATCACTACTTCTTACACAAACTATAATACAAGGAGTTGATTTTATGAAAAAAATATTTATCCCAGTATTATTAATAATATTAATAAGTTTTAGTTCAAAAAATGTTTATTCATATACTAGTTCTTATACCAAGCAAATGAAGGATACTAATCAACAAGAACTATACAAAGGAAGTCTATTGTCTCTTTTATATCCATATATCTCTGATGAAGTAGATAAATATTATGGTTACCCTAAACAATTTGATTTATGGGATGCAAAAATATTAAGTATCAAAAAAACACCTGAAAGATTTGAGTATGAAATAACAGTACAAGTAGAAACCTTTACTGGGCCACATAACCCTCCAAGAGGTATAGAAACTATAACTATACTAACAAGTCCAACGGGAACTAAAGCTATTAATTTTAAGCATGAGATACAATAAACTTTTTAAACCAATACACTATAGGATAATATTAAGACGCAATATTTTGCTATTACGACTTAACTACTTCCTTAATTATTAATTTTTTAAACCTTCATTTAAAAATAGATTGTATTCACATGTATACAAATTATGCTCATTTTGTTTGCTTGTTATCATTTTTCGATCTAAGACGACCAATAATGATTAGTGCTATTGCGATCAATAGTGCTGGGATTGCAATCCAATCCGATAATGGTGCAATAAACTTATCTATTAATACATATATAACAAACATTAGAAGTCCAATATTAAGTAAAGGTGACATGTTTTTTTTCATATTGTTACCTCCTTAAAATATAAACAATGTTTACCTCACAACTTTTTAAAATTTTGTCATAACTCATTACATCCTCTTTATAAGTCATTTTCTGAAAATTGCTACGCAATTTCTTTAAATTGTTCAACAGCAATACATATTTTTCATAAACCAAGAAAGCAAAATTATGGGTATAAAATAATTTAAATAACCTTTTTTGTTATTTTGAGCAACTACTAATGCTATTTAAGCCTACAAATAATAGTACCATATCGAACATTTTGAATTTAATTACGCTTATCATGATAAAAATAAGCAATCATGTCAGAAAATATAGAAATATTCCAAATTATACCCAAACCAACAATCATACCAATAATACCGTTGATTTTAGTAAAATACCATACAATCATTAATATTATCATTAAAGCGCAGCAAAAATACTGTGTAATTTTTAATGAAGTTTGTGAAGCTTTTAAAACAATAAATTTTTCTCTTTCATCATCCTGCTGCTCATCTTCTCTTGTTTTTTTATAATCTAAACTTCGGTTAATAGAAGTAAAACCAATGGCTAATAATAAAATAATACCTATAATACTCTTTATCATTTTCGCCATTTTCATATCATTGTAATAACTTGGAATTAAAAAAAACATACCAACCATAGCTAAACATAAGGAAACTATGCCTGACCAAAAGCCTTTCGTATTATAAATTTTTTTCTTCATTCTCCAAATTCTCCTTTAAACAATATAAATTTTCAATTGTAGTATTAAAAACACAAGCTATTTTATATGCCAACATAATAGATGGATTATATTGGCCTTTTTCAAGTGAGATAATTGTTCTTGAAGAAACATAAACCAAATCAGCTAATTGCTGTTGTGTCATATTTGTAGCAGTTCTCAACTCTTTTATTTTGTTTTTCAAAAATATACCTCCCTGTATATATGAAGTACACTTCACATGAAGCACACTTCATATTATAGTAATTAATTCCATTTTGTCAAGAAAAAAAATAACAGAAAGTTATTTAATTACAACTTTCTGTTATTTACACTTTGCTCCAACAATCTATATAAACCTTCCGTTTTACTCAAGTCCTTTTAAACATTGTAAATAATTATTTCACAATATCTTTATGTTGTTCAACAACAATTTATATCTAAGCTCCATCTGTTATGACATCAGGGGTCATAATATCTTCACATTCTTTAACATGTAACCATTATATATAAAATCTATGTAATAATATTATCTTGTTATAATAATTCTAAACTATAGCATCAATTGAATAAATGGCAATAAAGTAAATGGTAATAAATTCAATATAAAACCTAGTATAAAATAAGTTTTTTTACCATCAGTCTTTAATAACCCTATAATTGCTAATATTATACCAATTAAAGATAATATCAATAAATTAATTGAAAAGCCAAAATAATGACAAATACCTATCCGTTCTTTATCCATAAAAATATATACATAATATAAATCAGAAATAATGCACAAAATGCCTATACTACACGATAAAAGGCCTAAATTTTTTAATAATTTAATTTTCATAATCATTTTCCTCTGCTATACGAGTAAGAAATACGTAAGTCTTACTTTATTCGTTTTACGCTTTCTCTTACTATCCCTACCATATCATCTTCGGCACCGAGACTGAAGTTAAAAATAATTCCTTGCCCTCCACCAGCACCGATTGCTGAAATAAAAATATCCATTCCATGACCAACTATGGTCAAACTTAAACTAGCTCTATTTCCGTTTCGCATAAAATATTTGTCATATACCCGAACTGCAATTTTAGTATCTCCAGAACTATAATTACTTTCAGCCACTAAATTCATGGTCATTCCACTATTACTAATATCATTTTCTAAATGCCTAAGCACGTCCTCGAATTTCCCTGTTATTGATTGCTCAAATTTTGCCATCATAAACCTCCCCAATAAATCTAATTAAAATCTTTCCAGTTTAAAATTAATGTTTCACAATATTTTGCTGTTACGACTTAAGTACTTCTTTGATTATTAACCATTGCCCCTATTAATCAAACTTTTGAACCACTCCACCAGAAATTGATTTGCATATCCATTTGTCATTTTCATCTTTTTTAAAGGTATGTTTCCTAGTATATGGGAAGCCTCCATCGGTTGGATTTCCTACTTCTTCAATGATTAACTCTTCACTATCTTTTCTTTTTTTTATATAAGCTTTTAATATATCACTACCCTCATCATAGATACAATAAAAGTGTACACTTTTATCTATTTCCAAGCTATTATCATCTCTCTCAACAATAATATGATCGTACAATTCTTTCACATTATATTCAGGAAACGTATCATCAAAAAAATTAAGAAAATCACTTTCATTTCCTATATACTTTGGCGGTAGAATTATTTTTCCAGTCTTGTCTGATATTATGTCCTCTCTAAATAGTTTTACTGGTTTATACGTATTTTCTAATATAACTCTTGCCTCATTTTTATCAAAATCAATTTTTTTATAATGTCTATTATAAATATTAAATGAACCTGTTACTATTAAAATTATACAAAGAATATTTTTAAATATCTTATATATTTTATTATCTATAATACTTTGTGGTATTTTATTTATTAATTTTTCAATGACTATTGTTAACAGAATTATTGAAATAATAAAAACTAAAATAATAAAATTAAGTCCAACCATAATGTATCACCTCATAATGTAAGATTTTTAGAAGGCGGTTTTCATAAATATTGTAATGCAAAAGAGCGATTAATCTTTTATTACATATCGTATTTCGTTTCCAAATACATAGAAACAAGCGTGGGTTACGCCTTTAAACTCATCTTCTGGCATGAAATTTCATTTAATTTCTATTGAATACCCAATGCCATTGTATGTTCCCGAACCACCATCTTTACGAAAACCGCCTAAAAGAATAATCAATAAGAATAAATCAACTTTACTCAAAAATTTTTCCCCCTTTAAATTATGCATTATTATATCGATTCGCAACATTATACGATTATGTTTTAATACATTTATGCTGTTAATGCACACTTTAAGACAATTCCTTCTACTTTACATCTTGTGTATAGATTTATTTTCCTTTTTTGACAATAAATATTTACCCCAAATAAGTATACCACATGAGATCTTTTAAATAGTAACATTTCCCATAAATATCTCTACACCCCTCTCTTTTATCCTAATAAATTCAAATATCCATATTTCTCTTTCCACTTTCTAAACGCACCTAATTTTATTCATTGTTCATAACCATGAATATTTTTTCTAACTTTGCACACTCTAATGTTCAAGGAGGTGAAAAATGAATAACGTCACCAATACCTCAAATAAGTATTTCGCCTTTGATAAGAGCATTCACAATACTCTGGCAGAATTCAACAAGATATATGCTGAAAAAGACAGAACCTTAAAGAAGCTCCTTGAACTTCTTGATAAAAATTGGGTTAGTGATGGATACCTCTCCCCTAAAGAAGAAAATAAATTTAAACTACGAGGATTTACTATGCTAACTAATTACTTTGCAAATCCGCTTGATGTAGGGCAAGATACTTTTATTATCAATAAAATACTAAGAAAAAAAGTAAGTAAGAATTTAGTCTTAACCGCAAAACTAGATAAGGTGTATGAAAGAACTGATGGTGATTTTGAAATTATAGACTACAAAACTGGACGTGTGATTAACCATACTGAAAACTTTAATTTAAATATACGCTCAGTTACTTATATGCTGCTGATTGAGCAAAAGCTTGGCATATTCCCTAAATTCTTAAGCTACTATTATCTGTCTTACAATAAAAAATTTACTCATGTAATCACAAAAACTGATATTGAAAACCTTCCTATTTTTATAAATGATTTTATTGCAAAACAAAGCATTGAAAATAGATTTTATCGTGAAATATTAAATAAGCTGTAGAAAATTTAGTTTTACAGATATCTTATAGCTAACTATGTCACCAAAATTTCTTAAATACTATACTAAGTATCATCTTTTAGAAAAGCTCAAAGTTTAACTATAGGAGGAAAACTATATGAAAAGAGAACAAACCACAAGTAAAATATCTATAGAATATAAAAATGACCAAAATGCAAGGAATAAACTCATAGAATTTATAATAGATTTTCTAGTAGAAAACCCTGATATAGTAGGTGATCCTATAAGTGAAGCCACAAATAAGAGAGACTATAAAAATGTGTGAGCCTAATGCAGAAGAATATGCAGCAATATACGCTAGAAGATCTACTAAAATAGAAAACAATTCTATTCCATCTCAAATTGCCATTGCCAAAGAAAGAATAGAGTCAGAAAAGCTATTTATATACGACATTTATGAGGATAAAGAATCTGCAACTAAATTCCATCCTCTTCATAGACCAGGCTTTAAAAGATTAATGTATGATGCCATGAATGGGAAATTCAAAACAATTGTAGTGTTCAGACGTGACCGTCTAGCAAGACGTGTTGAGGATTTAATAGAAATAAAGAACACTTTTAAAAAGCATGGAATTAAAATAATTTATTCTAACAAAGGTGAATATGAATGTGATGGAAGCTATCTTTCTAGTTTTATAGAAAATATCATTATAGCCGTTGATGAATTAGAGCCTGCCATATTATCTGAAAGAATTGCAGCTGGGAAAAAAGAAAAAAGAGAAAGAGGTGAATATGTATGTGGTGGGTGTCCTCCCTTTGGTTATAAAAGAGAACATGATGTAAATGGAAAATCTTCTTATGTTCACGATAAAGATAAATCTAAAAATGCTACTGACAACAAACCTTATTTAATTAGAGAAATCTTTAAAAAGTATCTAGAGTTGGATAATGATAAAAATATATTTAATAATTTAACTAAAGAAATAAACAAAATATCTGACACTAAAAAATTCACAAAGGAATCTATTGTAAATATCATTCAAAGGCCTGTGTATGCTGGATTGCTTTTATTAGATGAAAATACTAATGTACTAGACGCTGTAATTGAAGATCCTCTTTCACATAAACTAACTGTAGATAAAACCTTATTTAAAAAATGTACAAATGTTACTAAAATAATTGAACGTGAAACTTGGTATAAAGCATTAATAAAATGTAAGTTAAATCCAGCTAAGCGAAAAACAATAAAAAAAGATTCTAAGAACTACTTATTTAAAACTTTACTACACTGCTCCAAATGTAAAAAACCTCTTCACCTATCTGGTAAAAGATATAGATGTTCAAATGGATGTACAAGTATTCCTGAATATATACTTATAGATACTCTGTTTAATCAAATATTAAATGATCTTTTCACCAATACCAACATAATCAAGTATCAAAATGAAAAGCTAAAAGAGCACGAAAAACAAATAATTAAATCTGAAAGCGAAATCAAAGCCTCTAGTGATAGGCAAAATAAACTTCTTCTAGAAATTATAGAAAACTATTCTACTGAAAATAAAGATATTCTTAACAATGCTGACCTAAATGAATTAATATCTAAGGAAAAAACAGAAAGAGCAAAAATTGAAACACTAAAACAAGAATCTACTCAACTAAAAATCACTTTAGAAAAGCTTACTCAAATATCAAACCTTAAAAATAGAACTTTAATAATAAATATGTTTAAAAGAAATATAGAATCTACTCAGCAGCTACTAATAACAATTATAAAGGAGGTATCTATATATAAAAATGAACAACCATTCATCGAATACCAAAGATAAAATTTCTATAGCTTACCTTAGAGTTTCTACAGAAGAACAAGAAAAAGAAGGCTTTTCACTTGATGTCCAGAAAAAAGCTGCTCTTAACTATTCTGATGAACATGAATTAGGATTAAAGGGAAATATGATTTTTGACGAATCAAAACCAGCTTCTACAATAAACAATAAAAATTTAGATGATGATTTAAACTCCACCCTAAAAACCAGACCTGTATTGCAAAATATATTAGATATGGCGCAGCAAAAATCTTTTACTGACTTAATAGTCTTTAGCCGTGATAGACTAACAAGAAATTTTCAGGAATTTATTGCACTCAGGTTTATTCTTCAAAAAAATAATATAAACATCCACTACTGCAGGACCGGTGAAACCTTAAACTCATCGGATAATAAAATTAATAGATTTCTTGACCTTGTTCTTGCAAATGTAGCTGAACTTGAAGCAAACACAATTTCTATAAGAGTAAAAGGGGCAGACCGCTTATGTATTAAAGATGGATATTGGGCTGGTGGAAAAGCTCCTTTAGGTTATAAATTAAAGAAATCTAAAATTCCCGGAAGAAAAAGACCTGCATGTAACCTCTCCCCAGTTAGAAAGGATAAGAAAAAGATAGAAGAGGTTTTTGCTTATTATAATGATGGATATGGATATAGGAAAATAGCACAATTAATGAACAAGATATATGGAACTAGAGAATGGACCAAAAGTAAAGTTGAAACCATAATAAAAAATGAAACTTATACTGGATATATTACATGGGACAGAAGAGGTGGAAGACGTTCTCCTGGTAAGCATGATACGATTGTTAAATCTGAGAAACTCAATGCTGATATCTCCTTTATATCTTCTGAAGACTGGAATACACTTTGTAAATTGAGGAATAGGAAAAATATTGTTAAAGATCCTAAATACTATAGCACCCCTTTTTTATTAAAGGACAAATTAATATGTCCAAAATGTGGGAAAAAATTAAAAACTAAAAACTATGGTAAGAATTCAGAAGGAAAATATTATCGTGTTTATAGATGCCCAACTCTATGTAATGGGAAATCAGAACTCATTGTAAACAAAGAGTCCATTGAAAAAAAGTTTATGCCTGTACTATGTAAAATCATAAAATGCACAAGCATAGATGAACTATGGGAATTATACTCTAAGCAAATTTCAAAAAAACGAAAAGAACAAGGTCTTATGATTGCTGAGCTGTATGAAAATATAAAAACTATAGATACATTAAAATCAAACATAAAAGCCATATTCAAAGAAAATCCAAATAAAGATTTACAAAAGCGCTTAGAATTTCAAGATGCCTTATTATCTAAAACAAAAGAACAATACCAACTCCAAGTAAGCCAGCTAAAAGAAAACTTATCTAAAAAATTCTTTACTAATAAAACTGAATATGCTGAGGCTCTCAATAGATTCTATGAGAATTTCTCAGATAATTTTTTTAGTTCCAAAATTCACCCTAGAAAAAGAAGAATGTTACTAGATATTATAGTTGACAGTATTACCTTAAATGAATCAGGAGATGATATTGAAAAAATTCTTATAAACCCGCCTAAACTCAGTACTTAACCTCTACATACCATAGTAGAGGTTTTGTCGTATTAACTCTATTTTTTTATAGGCGTATAGTCTGTCACGGCATGCCGTGACAGACTATACGCCTATCTACTTTTATCTTATTTTCAGCAGTTTATTTATCCTACTTTTAGTTTTAAATCTCTCCTAAAAATATATTCCTATTTTATTCTTCCCTCAATTGAAAATTTATTTCAAAAGCTTTGTGTAATAATTTCACAAATACTCTTATATCCTAATATTGATAGTACTAAATAAAGAATTTGGAGGGATTAGTGAATAATAATGAGAAGATAAGCGTATTAAAATTTATGGACATTGAAGAGCATATAAATAAGAACTTAGATACATCTCAAATTTTGAAAAAATTAGAAGAAAAAAATTCAATTAAAGTTACACCTTGCCTTTTACAAAAATTTATTAAAGAAAATTTTAATAAGGAGTGGGATGAAAGTAAGAAAGTTTGGATAACTGCTTTAAATCCTAAATCTTCTGATACTCATACTTCGACTTCTAAATCAAGCAATACCAATAAAAAAGTTACTAACGAACACCTATATTATTCAGAATGGTTAGACAATAGTCAATCTGTAAATAACTCTTTAAATCAAATAACAAAGTACTTAGTTACGCTCCTAGATAAAATAACCCAACTTGAAAGTGATATGAAAAAATTTGAAGCAGTATTTAATAAAACTTCTTCAAGGGATAATCCTAAAGATAATCAAATAGATTCAGATGAACTTATAAATTTAATAAGCAGCGAGAAAAAGAAAAGATCAATAACTATTAATACAGAAATGGAACAGAAACTTGAAAAGCTTGTTGCAGATGCTTATGGAATCAAGAATAACAAATCGAAAATAATAGAAATAGCTATAGCTCTGGCATTGTATAAGAATAATAAGTAAAATTTGTCAAATAAAAATTGGCTACCAAAAGGAATTATAAGCTTTTAACTTATAGTTTCTTTTTGGTAGCCAGAATACCAGTTCTTTCTCATTTCTATAACTTCTCAATTATATGGATATTGGGAAGTTGTTTTATACAAAAGATTTTAGATTTACATAAAATTACAACCATCTAATAATCCTGTAACTGCTTCAACCATTGAATTTAAGACATTGTTAATCTGCTCTTTATCTTCTATCATAACAATGTCATCACTTGTTTCTTTGTACTCATTCAGCATTGATAGAATAACTTGATAAGCCTCATATGATTCCTGAGGAACAATATTTTCTAATTTTTTAAACGCATTTATAATTTCTTCTAACACTGCATAATGCAATTTTGCCCCCTCTTCATGCCAACTATAAAAAATATTTTCTTGTATAACAATATCTTTACTATATGATTTTATGTATTTCATTACAGAAGTAGTATGATTATAAAATAAAGATAAAGCATGAAGATTTCCTATAACTTTATATGCATTAAACATCATATTATCTTCATCAAAAGAACTGTTGTTTATTACATCTATGTCACTTTTATCAAGTGGCTGTCTAAAAAGCATATATTTTTCAATCTCTTGACAATAGATTAAATTTTTAAGTTCTATTTTAAATCCCCCGACAATTGTTTTTTCATCTAGTGGAATTGTGACGATAATCTCTTCAGCAAACTCCTGAAAAAACAAACTTTCAACCGATAATGCTTCTACATTTGGAAATTCCTTTTTAAATTGAACAAATAATTGCTCTGAAAAATCATCAGCTAATATTCCATCTAAAGAAACATATATTTTTGAACCAATTCTATTAATTTCTTGACTTGTATAATTTCCAATTATATTAACAAAAAAATTCTTTATTTTCCTACGACTTTGTTTAATTATTTCTTTACAATTATACAAAACCGAGCTTTCTTTTCTAATCTTATTGTTATATAAATATCTCCACATAACAGATAACAATAATAACTGTTCATATTCATCATTAGCATTAATGGCTGCATCATATACTGAAAATACTTCTGAATATTTATTTTGCATTTTAACTAAATCAGAAACCGCGCATACAATGTTAATCATAGAGAGTCTGCAAACTTCATCTAGTTCTACTCGCTTATATCGTGATACCACAAGAGCTTCCATTTGATTTAAAAAAATTTTAAATGAAGTTGTATATTTGCTTATATACGAAGTAATATCTTTTTCTGTATTTTGGGAATTATTATTTTGAATAACATCGGGCAATATCACTTTATTTTTATTGACCATTAATCCATATCTGTCATTAATACATTTTGGAGTTCTATAAATTTGAGTTGATATTTGTGCTATCTCTTTTCGGTTCGTCTTATATTCCTGAGAAGTAAATTTTTCAATACTGCCTTCTTTTTTATAAAAATAGGAGATAGCATCACATACCTTTTTAGAATAATTGAATATATTATATCGGTCTTTGTCTACTATACATCTAAAATCATTCCAATTGTCAGCTCTTTTTTCATAATCATCAATTTTAATAAGCCAACCATTCATTTGTGTAACCCACACTAAAGGTAGATTTTTAGAATGTATACTTTTATCGGTATCAGGTAATGGAATATCTGGCATAACGTCAGTACCTATAGCTTTAACTTGATATCGTTCCTTATTTAAAAACAGTCTGCGCAATGCATCAACAACAAACATAACTCTTTCATTCATTCCCATATTATTTTGCTCTAAATTTTCTTTGAAAACATTTTGTATAAAATCGGCTTCAATGCAATTTTCGTCATTTTTCAATCTAATTATGTTATATCTTTGGGAAATTACAGGAATTAAATATTTAATAATACTATGATATATTTCCATTAAATTTTGCACCTGAACTCCAACTAAAAAATCAAGAATATCATCTACAGAATAGCTTGATAAGTTATTTATTACATTTTTCAATGAAATATCTTCTAAAAAAACATTTCTTTGTGCTAACCAAAATAAAACAAAACCAATTTCAGATAGATTATCTGCTAGGAAAATTTCATGTGTATTTAATTGAGCTTTGATGCTATTAATGAAAATATCAGTGTAATAATAATCTATTTTACTTTGAGGTAACCTACGTATTAACTCTTTCATTTTTTCAACTGCGTTTGGGTTATTGCCTAAAACATTAATAATATCTGAAGAGTTAAAATCTATGTATCCTGTTGCATCACCTGTAAATAAAATAAAATTTCCAGAAAATAGTTTGTTGCCTTGATTAATAACTTGCTTATTGTTTAGATAGAATCTGTATGTATCTAACCACAATAATGCACTTAGCACACTTGCATAACCACTCCACGAATGGAATTTAATCTCAGTAATATTGTTAATTAAATTATCAATATTACTATGCTTGAAGAAGTATTTAACAAGCATTGATTGGCAAAATTCATCTACTGAAGCAAGCGAATGTAACAGTGTAGTTTCTTCATCCATCATACTATTTTGCATTAAAATATCATATAAGATTTCCGCTCTAACCGCGTGTAAGCACTCAACATATTGCTTATCACTACTCATTTTGATTAAATATTCATTTTGAAATTGCTGTAACATTTTTCTTGTTTGATTACAAGACAATTCGCTAAGTAACCTTTGTAGGTTAATTTTCAAGTTGTTCTTTCCAGTATAACATATTACTTGCAGAATATTTAACCATCCATCTGAATTAATCTCATTGTTATCTATTTTACTTATCTGAGACCTCAGTTTGTTTTTTAGCGTGTCCGATTGTTTTAACAAATACATAAACTCCATAAATGGGCCTACTTCACCAAATTTCTCCCATGCTTGTTCAAAATTGAGAAAATAAGGAGAGTTGTATTTTTCAAATACTTTTCTTGCTTCTGATTCACCGAAAGAAAGCTCAATAACTTTTGTCCTAATTATGTTTAAATCAATATCTGACCGATTAAAATCTTCTTCCCTAATTGTTATTAGTAGTTTTAAATTTATTCCTCGCTTATTAATTTCTTCTACAATCCATAACCACTCTTTATCGTATGGGGATACATCCATATAAACAATAATGTTGCCTGACTTACTAGCTGATAATCCATGCAATGCTGTTACAATATCAATAGCTTGTTGTGAATCAACAATTTTTTCAACAACAAAGATATAATTTTCTGGATAATTGTTAATTAAATATCTGTATGCTAATGAAGACTTTCCTTGCCCAGAAGCACCTTTAATGATTACAATACTATTGTTATTTCCAAAACATTCTTCTATTCGTTCTAACCACTCATCTCTAATTATATCTAAATTGTTTCTTATATGCTGAGGATGAGCATTTACACCTAATTGATATTCTGAAGCCAGTTCTTCAAGCGATTGTTGTGTCTTGTAATCCGCCAAATTAATGATTGTTCTTCCATATTGAGAACACATACCTTTTATAGCAACAATATCTTTTACATATTCATCAATTTTTTTATTCCATTTTTCTTTTGAAGTATATTTTGAATATCTTGAAAGATCAGAAATATAACTAATTAATGTATCAAAAGCCACTTGAGGTGCAGCCATCGTTTCTATTCGTTTTTCTAAAATCTGAAATATTTTTTTTTCCAACTCAGCTTCATTAACTTGTTCAATTGATAAGTTTGAAAGTATCCATTCTATATCATCTGAGTAATATTTATACTCCAACAATTTATTCTTAATACTATTTATGTGAGTTTTATCTTTATTAATAAGTCCTTGAAGTTCTTCTCCTATTTTTCCAAATGATACAATTTTCAAAATGAAACTTTCATTATCTTTTCTACTGGCTAATGCTCGTCTAAAAAAAGAGTCAGCTTCTTTAGGCGAAAAACTTGACAAAGCCAAATTACTGCTAAGATTTTTAATTTGTACTAACTCAATAATTGAATTTTGATTTTTTATCATCAGATCCTCTACTTTTTCAGGATAAAAATCGTATTTGTCATTTAAAAGCATTAGCCTATATGCAATATATGTTGTCTGCGAAGAAAAACCTTTCCAAGCTGCTTTTGCTCCAATATCTGATTTAGAATTGCTCATAATGTTTATCCTCCTTTTCCCAACTTTCTATTATAGACATTAAAAGCTTGTACCTAATATGCACTTTATCTCATATAATTAACATCACATTATTAGCCTAATGGGTATATGGATAATGGGAATTAATAATTCAATAATTATGGTTAATCTTCCATTCAATAGTCACCATAGCTCTTTCTTTCAATTTGCCATAAAACTTTCTTTTATTCTCCTATTTAATAGTACTTAATTGAGAAACATCAAAATGTATTTCATTAAAGCTTGAATCCTTGCTGGTTAGTATTTTTCTATTTCATCAGCATAACCTTATCTTATCCATTCTGTACTTACGTGAAAGTAACTTTTTGCTGCTATATCAAATTTCATCAATAGCACATTCTTTATCTTCAACATAAGTTTTATAGAAAATCTCATTGTAAATTTCTTTATTTAGTGTATGATTTACTGTTGTGTTAAGCCGTGATGCAAGTGATAAGTCTCCTAAAACTACTGGTGATGGATGGTGTTTATTACCTCTTGCAGTAATTATCATCTCAGCATTTTTGAATTTGCTTAGTAAATCTTTATTCCAGTTATGTACCGAACCATGATGAGGTATAGTAAATACTGACATTAATTCTCTTTCATTTCTATAATAATTAATAAAATCATCATAAATTAAATATTTGCTCGTATCATTAAAACTCAAATCGCCAGTAAACATATAGCCAAATCTTTGCATACATGGTTTATGAAAACAACCTAGTCCCATAATGATACTCATGAGGCATTTACTATTAGCACTTGTTAGTCTATCATTTTCTTCTTCTGGGGTCACAGACATACATATTGATGAATTATTTATACCATATGATAAGCCATTATATAACTCTTTCATTTTTTTCATTACTATTTTGTTTTTGAACAAATTTTCATCTAATTTCACTCCATACTTATCCAAAACAATATCTACATTCTTATAAAAAGGTGTTAATTCAGAGTCATCAATTGCTTTATTGTAAAATTTGAATTTTACTAATTGAACAAATTTAAGTTCTAGTTTATTGTATATTTTAGCTTTGCTTGATGTAAGAGCAAAATCACTTCCCATTGATTCTTTGTTTATTTCTCTCCTACTGGAGCTTAACAAATCATTATTATTCCTAAATTCTACTTCTTCATTATATTCCTTGTTATCATCAACTATGTAAATTATCTCTTCTGCATAATCATTGAAAAAAGCAGTTGGATTAAAAATCATGGATGCAATCTTTCTATTGCGATGATAATATTTAAGAACAAGTGATAATCTTTGTTTAGGCTCCAAATAAGGTAATACTAATCGTCTTACTGTTCTACCATTTAGAAGTTTTTCTAATCCATTAACATGATCTCTATCAAAATGTGAGATTACAATCAAATCAAAATTTCTTGTATTTCCTTTTTTATATTCATTAATTCTATCTTCAAGAATTTTGGCACTATTACTTGTTCCACAATCGTATATATAATTAAATTCGCTAACATAATCTGTATTATCTGAATTTTTTATCACTAATTTACCTGAACTAAATAATCCATTTCCTACCGCATGATATATTAAACTACTTTCTAGCTTTATGTTGTGATTTAGTGATAACGTACATCTTGTCATACTTTCCCTCCACTATATATTAATCCATAAATATTTTTATTAAAATAAACTATTAATTCGATATACCAACAATTTTAAAATTTACTTTAATATCTATCAAACTAATCTCTCCAAAGACTAGTTATTATCATTTCTATTCAGCTTAACTTTGTAGTCAAATTTAAAAATCTAGATGAAATGATGATTTTGTTTTTTTATAAAATTTCTATTTCATCGACGTATTGCTTGATATAATAAATAGATTACTAAATCTTCTTATTTTACAATTCACTTCAGCATCACTATCAGCTATTACCATTGTAATAGTTATCTATTTATGATTCATTGTATAATTAATAGAAGGCTTGGGACTTTCTACTTAACCTAAAGTAAAATATAATAAATCATTAAGTGCAGGCTTTTAAATTCGGCCAATATTTAAATTGTAAGAATTTAAAATATCACTGAGCATAATTGTATCTGCCATCGACAATATTAACACTTTACATTAGAATCGCTACCTTTTTTCAAAGTGACCTCTAAATAATAATTCAAGCTCAAATCTATTTTCTCATTAGCATGTTCTTCAGAATTTTTAATTTATCCTCTGGTATTAATAATATTTTTTAAACAAGTAACCTTAGTATTTAATCTAATAAATTAAACTGTAAGTCTACGATTACTTTATTCAAATCAACACCTGTCCCCATACAGAACTCTTTTAAGTCCTTCCACCATCCGTCATATGGTAAGTCTATTAAACGGATAACATCTATATCCTCCCAATCCTTATCCCTATAACATAGATTGTACTTTTCCAATATTATAATGTTATCAATAAAATCCTTGAGGCTCATTTTACAAATTGCTTTTATTTCAGCTGCCGGAACTTCATAAATTGTATCTATTCCTTTCTTTCTTCCTTCAGCACGTTCATTGATTATAAACAATAAGTTTCGTATATCTTTTGTTACGCTACTCAAATTTTTTGCAAATTTACCTATACATTCAATAGTCCACTGTAACTCTTCATCACTATTGCCCCACTCTAAATATTTATTCATTGATTCTAAAGTCTTTGGCATAATTAATATATCTTCTTTTGAGTGATCCTTTATACTCTCACTAATCTGTTCTATTATATTAGTAAATTTAGCTTCATGATCTGCTTTAATTTCTTTTAATCTCTCAACAGGATATTCATCAACATTATCTGTTACCTTATGGTGATAATGACACATTAGCATTAAATTATCAAAATGTCTTCTTTCTTCATTAGTTTGATTTTTGTTAAACCTTTCTCCACCTGGCATTGCAGCCTCTATATGGCACACTTGTCCTACAAAAACTCCATCTTTATTCATCATCAAGTTTTTACAGTCTGGAAATGCACACTGATTCCCAGATTTCAAATACAATTCTCTAAGGGTTTCTGATGTTGGTTGTAATCTTCTTACTTCTTCCAAAATAATCACTCCATTAAATAATTTGAATTTTTACCACTGCTATTTTTTAAGTCCCACCACTTATCATTCTAATTGCGGAAGTTTGATTCTCCACAAACCCATTTAACCATTTCATAGAATTCAGTCATTACTTCTTTTTCAAATATTTTTTGAATATAAATCATTGTAATATAATTACTAACTTAACTATTTTCAACTTCCCCTTATAGACAATATGTTACATTTATCCGTAATCAAAGGTGAAAATTAATACAAATAATATTTTGTACTCAACCCATTCCTTAGCAATAAACAGACTTGACTTGGCCAAAGAATGTGCTTTGACTAGAAATCTTGACCATATCCATTCTCTTCAAAAAGGAATTTCATCATCATTATATTTAATTTTTACTACTTTTAATCTTGTATTAATATTACTTAATACAATTTTTTGCTTTGTTTTTGTTAATTTTTTGAAAAAACTATAAAAATCTCTAATTATTTTAACATTGATGTCTTTTGAGGTAGTATAATTATAATCATTATTAATAAAACATGCTATTAATCTACTGTTATCCTGTAAAATATCTTCAATAAGAGAGTCTTTAATGACCTTTTCTAATGAATTGACTACTTCTTCTGGTTCTGTTACAGGTATAAATTTGTCTATCATAAAATTCATATGCGAAATTAATTTATCTGTAAAACTAACATAAATTGATTTTTCAGTATCTGTAAAATCAATTTCTTGAAAAATATCTTGAGACAAACATTCAAGTACCTGTGAAAATGAGTTAATTCGCTTATATGGATTTGATATTATCATCTTGTCAATAATATGTTGATATCTAAAATCTTCAATAAAATTCATTTCTAATATTTTGTTAAATAATTTTCCTACAAAATAAACTTCTGTTTGATGGTCGTATTTGTAGTTATATATTTCTTCTGGGAAATCACTTACTGGCCAATTAAGCAGTATACTTGCCTTTTCTTTAGATTCACACTCAATTTTTTTACCGAATCCAAAATCAATTATTTTAACAATTCCTTCATTTGTTACAAGTATATTTTCATTTCTTATATCTCTATGTAATACATTGTTTTTTTCAAGATATTTAAACCCTTCTATTAATTGAATAAAAATCTTCTCAAATATATCGTTACCTTGAAATAATAGGTAATTATCTATTGTTTCCCCTTCAATATGTTCCATAAGAATATATCCAGTTGTATTTTCAGGATATAAAAAATAATTATATATTCTAACTATGTTTGGATGAGAGAGAAGATACATAATTTTAATTTCATCTATGAATCGATTAAAATATTGATTCTTGTTAGTAATATCATAAGGGGAATATTTTTTACATACAAAATTAATATCCGTAACCTCATCTTTTACAAGAATAGTTTTACCAGTTCCTCCTTGTCCAATTTTCTTTTGAAAAGTATATTCTTTTTTTCTAATAAATTTAATTACATCTCCTGGTAATTTATTCAATATACTTGCACTCCTTTTCAAATTTTTAAATATACTACCAATTATAGATTTAAAATAATGGCTATAGCATAATCCATACTATTTATAATGTTGGATGATGTGTTATAGTTTGTTCGTAGGCTTACCCTAAAAATACCATAATGAGGATACATTGTTGGCAGAAGTATATCAATGCTTTTCTCCTAATTATAAATATCCAATTTTTCATATATTCATCACAATATTACATATGTATTTTACTATACACTTCAATATAAATTCCTTAAGTATCTTTAAATCCTAATACCTAATTATTGTTAATTTCAGTTAAAGGAAATATTATTTCCGCACCCATTACATCAAGCTTTTTCACTATTGCATTTATATCATTAACCTCAAAACTTGGTAAACACTTCTCTCCCAAAACAACTTTCTCATTTGCCTTGCTTCGTTCCAGTTATTTATACATAATCTTCACTACTTTTATTGCCTCTACCCAACTTTCCATTATAAACATTAGGAACTTGTACCAAATTTGCGTAATGGTCAAGTAATATCATTATCTAAATTTTTATTCATTATCACTTAAACAAGCTTTAGCAAAGTTTTTACCAAAATCATTTACAAATAAAACATCTCCATTAATATTAATTTTTAATTCAACTTCAGTATTTATTGCTTTACATTTTTCAAACTGCAGCCTTACAAAATCATGATTCCTAAATAAATCGTAATCGTAACCAATAATTGTGTTATCACTATGCGTAAGTAGACCTAATCTACAAAGGTTTTCAACACTTGAAGATAGTAAAAAAGGATTTTCTGTATCCAACAAATCAGGAATAAAAATTTTAGGCATTGCATTTATATATACTTTTTCATCAAAACCTATTGTTACACGTGAACATGGTATTTGTCCCATTTTCGAAGCTCTTTGAAACACAATTGCATCTAATGGCGACATAGCTTTTATAATATCTACATAAGCTGGATGTGTTAGTATAACAGTATCAACATTCATAGATGTTGACAATAAATTAATATACATCTCTCGCAATTCTTTTGTATCAAATGTATATTTTAAAGCCTCTAAAGTAGGACCAGCTATAGCTAAAGGTGGTTCTATTAGTTTGTGACTTGGTGTTTTTTCTGTTTTTCTCTTCAAATCTTGCTCAAATTGTTCTAACTTATACTTAAAAGTAATATTTGCTTTTTTAACAGGATATAGTACAACATTATTAAATAATCCAACAATCGTTTGTAGTGCTTCACCACCTTCCCTTGTTGCTGATTTCAATCCATCATCATATATATCTTTTGATCGTTCTTTTAAAACTTCTGTTGCTATCTCAGCTACTTGATTTTGCTCCATTTTATCCTCCTATCAATATAATTTAAAATTTATTTATTCAACTTCCCATTACACATATTAGTTACGTTATAATCTGTTTTTTAAACTTATTTAACTTACTAAGTATATTTCTACCATACGACTTTCATATATAATTTTACCACTTCAATTTACAAATTAAAACATTATATTCCATATTTTTTATATATCTACAAATGTTTCATTATTCATATATGGCAGGTAGTTATCCCATTCTATTAATATTCCAAATCGAATGTACCCTGGGGTAAATACGGAATACATGGAACTATTTTTCCCAACTCTATAGGATGGAATTCTTCTCACGGCTGCATTAGAATGAGAAATAAAGATGTTGCAGAGCTTTACAAAATAGTTAAACCTGGTACAAAGGTTATTATATGGGGAGGCCCTTATGGAAATTTTGGTTCCTCTCTTAGACCTTTAAGACTTGGTGAAAGAGGTTCAGACGTATTTGAACTTCAGAAACTCCTTAAAGATAAAGGTTATTACAAAGCTAACCCTGACGGTATCTATGGAGACTCTTTTAGAAATGCAATTCATAAATTTCAAAAGGATAATGATATTCCAGTTAGTGATAATATTGGATATGGCTTCTATAAAAAACTAGGAGTAAAACTTGTGGAATAAAAATAAAACTTCTTAAATTCTTTAATTCCTTTATTGCTAAAATAAAAAAATCCCACCACAACACTTGTGATGGAATATACTATTTACTTCATACCTTCTTTAATTTTTTAGTAAGTATTATTTTCCCTAACACTGTCAATAATTCATAACAGGAGGATTTCATATGTCCGATATTTACGAAACTTTCGGTACTACCGTTAAAAAGTATAGAAAATCAAAAAATTTCAAAAAAAATCAACTAAAAATAGATTTAGCAACTGAGAATATTCATAATATAGACTTATTAAATAACTATATAACTTTAATTGTAGAAACATTTTTTAAAAATTTATCAGAATATGAATATAACTCTAAAGCTATTGAAGTCATAGGAAATCATCTTCTATATGAGTTAGATTCATTAAATAAAATAAAAAAATTAGACCGCACTTGAAAATAATAAAAGTGCTGTGAAAATCAGCATTTTTATTATTTTCAAGATTCTAATTTATCTACATCTTTTATGTGGTACTCTTTTGCTATTACGTCTTAACTATTTCCTTAATTCTTAACCTTTTACCCCGTGATTTAAGAAAAATATGTATCAATTAAATACTCGTATCATTTGATATTTACTAATATATTCCGTATCTTATCAGTATAAATCTTATCTAAATGTTTGGTACAGTATTCAAAATTATCCATACTTGATACTTTAGAAATACCCATGTTTACATATTGACTGTCAAGTTTTTCAATAATGAATCGAGGGTCATCATCATTTTTAGCCCCACCCATTTCAGTTAAATCAATTTTAGTACCATCATTTAATTGTATAATATAATAAAAATCACCCTTTGAATGTGTATATTGCTTTTTACCATAAACTCCTGTGTCAATTTTTACAATATCGTTGTATCCATATTCCTTACCTTGTGGTGATAAAAACGTATAGTTTATTATCTTATTATTGGTTATAACAGTAACATTATAGAGTATGGTGTACATCAGTACTATATTAAGTATTACGAAAGTAAAGAGAAAGGACATTTTATGCCTTTTGATAAAGCTTTTTTTTGAATTAATAACCCTTAATATAAATGATCTTAAATCCTTGCTAAAAATATAAGCAAATCCAAATATAATATACCATTCATAAATAAATACTAACCTTGAAGAAGGCGATTTAAAAATCCACATTATATACTCTTGGGGTAAAAATAACTTTGCTTGAATAGCGCCTATCAATACGAAAGATCCTACTGATAATATAATTATACCGATTAGTGAAAGTATCAAAATAATAATTGCTTTTAACTTTTTCAAATTAACAACTCCTGTATTCTTAACTTGCTCATAAATTTATAACGCCTGTCTAATATAAATAATTTTTACTTAATTAAGTATACACTATTATACGATCATGTTTTAATACATAATTTCTTTATATAGTGACTTAACACCAACTACCTATTATTTTCCCTTAATGAAATTCATTTCTCATCATCAGTTGGTTTACGAACGTATTGTAACATTCGTTTATCACAAGCACCAAAAGTTCTATAGTTTAATCGTGCTTGAACTAAAGTTAAGCCGCCATTTGAGTCGCTTTCTTCATTTTCACTGTTAATAAAAGTGTCAATTTCCCAAAAACAGACTGGGCAAATGAAACCATCAAACTTATTTCCATCAGTGTCTACTGGAATGGTTAAATAACCACAGCAGGAGCAAGCTTCTTTTTCATATATATTTTCCGTTTCTACTGGTTTTATTTCTACAGGTTTTGTTTCACCGTAGTGTGTATAGCTTGCTGTTGGTATATATTTTTTTGCTTTTTTCATCTCATCATCTCCCATACAGGTTATATAAAGCGTCATATATATATATTTCTTTGTGTGTTTTTTCCAGCCTGTCAAGATCATTTTCAACGTAAGCGGTTAATAACTAGTCACCTTGACAAGCTATTAACCGCTTACGTATTTTCAATGTCTAAATCGCCTTTCGGGGCGATTGCGAATCACTTGAACCCAATCACGCAGATGTTTTTTTATTTTATATCAAGTCAATATCAGTTTTGAATCAAGACATATCATCTCGAAGCGCGTCAATGATATTTTCTTTTTTTATCTTGCTGATTGCATACAGCATTGTAATGAACACCACAAGGAACACGCTGAACACGCTGATTCCGATACTGCCCCACGGCAACACAAAATCGATATCGTCCGCACCGCCGCTGACCATCCCTTTGTAAATCAGCCAAGAAGAAATTATCGCTATGGGAAGCCCGAAGAGCAACGCCTTCATACCATAAAAGGCACACTCAAAATTCATCATCTTTTGGAAATCGCGTTCAGACATTCCCACAGAGCGGAGCATGGCAAGCTCTCGTCTGCGCAGTTTGATATTCGTGGAAATCGTATTGAACACATTGGCAACCGCAATCAGCGAAATCATAATGATAAAAGTATAAGCAAACACGTTGGCAATGAATATCATATTGCGGTTATCATCAAGCATTTTATACATATTGTACAGCTTGTAGTTGGCTGTAATCCCCTCAGCTTGAATCATCGTTTTCATTTTAGCCACCGACTGTGTGGGATTCTTTGACCTAAAGGTCAAGCCCTTAATAGCCACACGGGTATCGGGGGTTTCAAACTTCTCTTTGAGCGAATAAGGGACCATCACCCTAAAAAAGAACGGATTCTTCGCCCCGGAATTTCCTAGGATCGGGAGTGTATCAGGTGGCACGGTCTCGACAAGCTTAATCCTTACGTTTCGCCCCTGTTCCATCTTCGGTTTACCATTTATTTGAGGAGCGATGGTAAAATTCATGGAAGAACTCTTAAACATATTAACAAATTGGTCAGACTCCTCTCCCTGATTGCTGTGGCCTTTCATTTTGGCAACAGCAATCATTTTCGTATTTTTACCGGTATATTCCTCTGGGGGCAAGCCCATGTTTTTGATAATATTCAGATAGGCGCTGTCATCAAGAAACTGGATTTCCACTGGAAGATTAACTGTTTCGTCCGGCGAATGTGAACCCGCGTATTCCCAGTAATAGTTTGAAAGCTCCCTTGCTTTGGCAGCACATGAATACCTCATAAGTCCTTGATAGGAGCTTTCGTAAACACCGTCGGTTGTTTTTAGTTTATCGTAAAGTTGCAACATTTTACTATCTTCCATGTCCTGTGTTACAAAACCGATGTCATAAGTAGTATGTACTGCGGCCTGCTCCGACCTCTGTTTCAAACACGTTACAAAAGCACTGGTCGATATAAACAGCACTATGCTTAAAACAAGTGATAACACAATGCTGCGATAGCGTTTCTTGTTTCTTTTAAAATTCTTTAGAGCAAGGGTTCCCTCCAAACCGTAAATACGCTGCGCAAATTTTGACATTTTTACAGCCTTGGCTTCAACTTTGACCTCGTTTGTTTGGCGAATACATTCCATCACAGGAGTGCTTGCGGCCTTCCTTGCTGGAATATAGGCCGAAATTAAAATAGTAACCATGCTGACCACAGCCGCGATGACAATCGCCGGGGCAGATACCGTTAAGGTTAAAGGTACGGTGTCGTATAGAATGCTCCCAAAATTTTTGGCTACAACGGAAAGCACAAGCCCAATGCTGCATATGCCAACGATAACGCCAATCGGTATGCCGACCGCACTGATACAAAGCCCCTCAAACAATACGGAATTTCGCAACTGTTTTTCCGTAGCTCCCACCGACGATAGAATCCCGAATTGGTGTGTGCGTTCATTCAGTGAAATATTAAATGCGTTATAAATCAAAAAAATGGAGCCTATCATGATAATGACCACTACAATGCCGCCAACCGAGTACAGAAGCGTATTGAATATATTATCATCGGAAAGGCCCATGAAGCGTAGAACATTATCGTTGAAGGCGTAAGTATAGTTTTTAGCTGTGCTGCTTGCGTAAGCGTGAACACCACGGGGGTTTTTAAGACTAATAAATAGACTAAAGTTGTCCCCTTTGTATTGTGAATCTGCTTTTGTTATCAAGGTATATCCAGGTGCGGAAGATTTCTCAAAACTTGGTCTTTGGCAGATACCGACAATTGTGTAAGTTTTCTTATCTTGTGGCACAAGAGTTTCGCCTCCGGAAGTGTAAGTATCCTGTTGACCGAGATTCTTGTTGCCATTCATACGTCTTCCCACAGCAAGTGAAATGGTGTCGCCCACCGAGAGTTTGACGCCACCTTTTGCTGCTATGCTCCCCGAAACAACAATCTCCCTACTGTTTTTCGGCAATCTACCTAAAATCAGGTTTATGGGCAAGGTATCAAAGGCTTTCTTGCTAAATCCGGCTATAAAAAGATACGGTTTTTTGGGGTTTTTCCCTCCCTCAAGTTTTCCGTAGCCGATATTTTCAAATGCCACGGCATTAGCGACTCCCTCATCGTGGGTTCGTTCCTGCACGAAAGAAGAAGGTACATCCAAAAATTCAACGTGCCAATTGCCGTATTTTTGGGCCGCACCATTTGCCATATAGTTCAGTAGGGAAATTCCAAAGGTAGCCACTGCTGTAATCATGGCAGCAGACAAAATAACTCCGATAATCGTTACAAGGGT
Organism: Clostridium ganghwense; assembly: GCF_026735165.1. Lineage (GTDB taxonomy): Bacteria > Bacillota > Clostridia > Clostridiales > Clostridiaceae > Clostridium_H > Clostridium_H ganghwense. The sequence goes on from NZ_JAPQES010000002.1 coordinate 399,908, forward strand.
TCGTGTGCGGTTCTTTTTCAGTCCTTGCAGAGCGACTTTGTTAAAAACGTTCATTACTGTGTCACCTGCCTCTCATCTCGAACTACTTTACCGTCTGCTATACCGATAATACGGTCTGCCTGCAGGGCGATATTTTCATCATGTGTAACAATGATAAGGGTCTGATGATATTTCTTATGGCTTTCTTTCAGTAGACGGATGATCTCCTTTCCATTGCGGCTGTCCAAACTGCCAGTTGGTTCATCGGCCAGCATGACCGCCGGTGCGTTCATCAAAGCGCGACCGATTGCAATACGTTGTTGCTGGCCCCCGGAAAGCTGATTCGGCAAATGAGTTTTACGATCTTTTAGTCCAAGTAATTCCAATAAATCATTTAGTCTTTCCTCGTTGACCTTTCGTTTGTCCATCAGAATGGGCAAGGTGATATTTTCTATTACATTCAAAGTAGGAATCAGGTTATGAAACTGGTAAATCAGTCCCACCTGACGCCTGCGAAAAATGGCAAGTTTTTCATTGCTTTGGGCATATATATCCTGCCCGTCCAAATATACCTTTCCGCTTGTTGGAACATCTACACCGGCGATGGCGTGAAGCAATGTGGATTTACCGGAGCCAGAGGAACCAATGATTGCGGTAAACTCTCCCTTTTCGATTGTAAGCGAAACATGGTCAAGTGCAGTAACTTGGTTTTCGCTCTTACCGTAGACTTTGCATAAATCTTCAATTTTTAAAAACTCCATTATGTGAGCCTCCTTTTTTATGTTTTACCCATATAATAGAACTTTCACCTTACGTTTCAGTGACTTTCAGGTGAGAGATTTGTCACTTTTGAAAACGAATGGAAAATATGGCGCCGCCCTGCAGGTGATTTTTGGGGGTAATGGTCCCTCCCTGTCGTGTTATAATCATCTTGCAAAGAGCCAAGCCGATCCCGTATCCTGTGGCACTTGCGTTTTTCCCACGATAGAACCTGTTGAACAGACAGGGCAAATCTTCTTTTTTAAAGCCTGCACCGCTGTCGTGGATGGTAATCTGGGTAAACAGGGGGTTGTCCTCACAAATAATATCAAGATTCCCATTATTTCCTGCGCTTTCCATACAGTTTTTGATGACATTTTGAATTGCTTCTGAAAGCCAGCCTAAATCTCCCAAAATCTTTATCCCTTTTGGCACGTCCATTTGTAAAGTAATATTGTGCAGTTCCATTGGAATCAGAAGCGGGTGAAGTGCGGCATTTATCAAGTGGTTCACATCGATTTGTTCTCTTTTAAAAGCCACAATGCCCGCGTCCAAACGGGATAATTTCAAAAGGGAAGTAATCAGCCAATCCATCCGTACAAGCAATTCCTCCGTTTCCCTTAGTAAATTTTTACGCTCATTTTCATCAGGGTTATTTGCTAACAATGATAGAATGAGGTTCACTGATGTGAGCGGGGTTCGGAGTTGGTGAGCTATGTCAGCCAGCGAATCGGCAAGATGCTCCTTTTCTTTTTTTAGGGCGTCGTTTTGCTCCCGAATACGCAGCATCATTTTTGTTATCTCGCTGTGCAGAATGGAAAGTTCGCCCTCCTCAGATTCACCAATATACAGATGATCAGCATTATGAAGCACAAGATCGATTTGATTTGAAATCCGAGCAATGCTTTTGTATCGGGCTTTGGTAAACGCGAAAAACGTTGTGCCAAAGGCGATAGCAGAAGCAATTGCAAGGATTCCCGCAGCCGTATTTATTGCAAATCCCAGCATTACAGCAGCTGCGGCCATTAAGAAGAACAAAATGGCAAATTGTCGAAACTCTCTATTCCTAAGCATACTCGTTCCCCAATCTATACCCTGTCCCACGAACAGTTAGAATAATTTGTGGTCTTGCTGGGTCTTTTTCTATCTTCTTTCGTAAGCGTTTGATGTACACGGTTAGTGTATTGTCATTGACAAACTCGCCTGCAGCGTCCCATAATTCGTCAAGTAGCTTGCCCCTCGTGATAATATTTTTGGGGTTGTTAATAAACACCAGCAACAAGCGGTATTCTAATGCTGAAAGAAAAATCTCGCTTCCGTTTTTTTTCACAACGCCGCTTGTCATATCCACATGAAGCCCAGAAATTTCAAAACCCGACCCGGAACGCCCGCTTTTTCGCAGGGCAGTTCCAATTCGCGCAATCAATTCACGGGGACGAAAAGGCTTGGTGATATAGTCGTCTGCGCCCATGTTCAGCCCGGTAACAACACTCCCCTCATCGTCGTAAGCTGTTAGAAAGATAACGGGAATATCTTGCGCTTCTTTGATTTCCGTGCAAACTGTAAAGCCATTTCCGTCAGGCAAAGAAATATCAATCAACGCCAAGTCAAATTTATTCCCGGCAAGTGCGGCAAGGGCTTCACTCCGCGTAGGGGCGTGAGTGACTGTAAATCCCTCCGAGCGGAGCAAAAGCACAAGATTTCTGGCGATTGCCTTATCGTCCTCAACCAAAAATATCCGTTTCATTTATTTTCACCATCCTTTACTTTACTACTCCTATATCGTCCGTCAGCCGGTTTTTCAGCGTTAACCGAAACAAGCCATGTATTTCCCCTTTTTTTAGCTCCCTTAATCCGTCCGGCAGAGCAATGGTACACTACCATTCTGTCTGTGATTCCCCAATTTTTCGCTGCTTCTTTTGTCGTTATATAATCCATGCTCAATCCCTCCAATGCTCTTAATATATTTCTTTTATCCAAAATATACAACTAATTATTATGACTTATTTGTAAGCGGTTAATAACTAGTCACCTTGACAAGCTATTAACCGCTTACAATTATACCATATAAAATCTTGCATATAAGTAATATAAACCTAATTGAAGTATACAAAAAGAACTTTATATTAGTTTTCAAAAACAAATAGAGCTGCTAATTCAGCAGCTCCAATATTTATACCCTATTATCCTATTCACTTATGTCGTACTTTTTTGCTATTGTGTCTTAATTACTTCTAGGATTATTAATCTTTTAAATCATGATTTAAGAAAATAGTGACGGAACTCCTATTGTTAAATAAGCAATATCAGTATACTAATAAATTATAGATCAGTTAGTTCTTCATACTTTGAAATAACTTGATTTACTATTCCATAGTCAATTGCTTCGTAAGCATTTAACCAATAATTTCTATCTGTATCTTTTTCTACTTTTTCTAACGATTGACCAGTAGCCTCACTAATGATGCTATTAATTCTCTTACGTAATCTCAATATCTCTTCTGCCTCAATACCGATATCTGTAGCTGGACCATTGAAGCCACCTAATGGTTGATGTATCATATACCTCGTATTAGGTAAAGAATACCTATCTTGTTTGTCAACAGCAAGGTAGATTGTGATACCGGCACTTGCAACCCAACCAGTACCAATTACAATAACACGCGGTTTAACAAACTTAATCATATCATGAATTGTATCACCAGCTTCAACATGACCACCTTGACTGTTAATAAATAACTTTATAGGTTGATCTCCCATTTCTTGTAGAATTAAAAGTTGTGTAGTTATTTTTTCAGCTAAAGCTTGATTTATCTCTCCAGAAATAATGATTGTTCTGGATTGCAATAGTTTTTCTAGTACTAAGCCAGAAGCTTCTTTTTCTTGTTTTTCCTCTTGATTATTCATAGTATCATTCTCCTATCAATTAATATATTTAGATTTGATAATAATGAAACTATTACCTTTTTAACCAATTATAACATAATTATCCTATGAATTATTAATTGAAAGATAAAAACGCCCACTTATGGTATAAGCAGAGAACAGAAAATATCTTGATATAGTTCTTCCTTTGAATGTTTGGCAGGTTCATATTTAATATAATCTATTATTATTAAGGAGTTCTAATTTGCTGAAATTCGTTGCCATTTGCTGAGTAACACTATAAAATCTATATATATTGAATCGAGGTGAGATGATGAAGATTGAAAGATTGTTAGGAATATTATTTTATATAATAAATAGAGATAATGTTAGTGCAAATAATTTAGCTGAACATTTTAATGTTTCTCGAAGAACAATTATTCGTGATATAAATACATTGACATTAGCAGGGATTCCAATTTATTCTGAAATAGGGTCCAAAGGTGGTTATTCAATTAATCGTGATTATAAATTGAATGAAAAAATAATTGATAATGCCAACTCTGAATATATTCTACTTGCGCTGCAAAGCTTGAAAAGTGTTTATGGTGAAAGAAAGGTTCATGAAACATATGAAAAAGTAAAACATATATATTCTGATAAAAATAATAATCATGCACTAAATATTGATTTTTCTATAGTAAATGAGAACAGAAGTATAATTTCCTATATTTCTATGTTAAAAGAAGCTATTCAACATAATAAAACAGTCTTATTTCAATACACTAACCTCAATAGTGACACTCGAATAGTTAAATGTAATATCATACATGTTTTCTATAAATGGTACTCTTGGTATGCTTTTGGTTATGATTTAGAGAAAAGTGATTTTCGCATGTTTAAGATAGTAAGAATGAGAAATTTAGAAATAAGTGAGGAGTATTTTGATAATGATTATGATGTAGCAAAGCTACTTGATGATTATGAAGAAAAAAGAGATAAACACAATATATATGTTACTATTGAATATTCTAAAGAAATCGAGGCTTTGATTAATGAATATTTTCATGGTGATGTTATCAATGTGTCGGAAACATCTATAGTTAAAAAGGTTACTATAAAAGAAAATGACTTTATTATGTTTTCCATCATTTTAGGTTTTGGAGAAAAAATTAAAGTTCTTTCACCTTTATCCTACCAGCAAAGAATTAAGGAACATTTGAAAAATACTTTAATAAAAAATTATGAGAACAGTGACATATAGGTGTCACTGTTCTTATGCTATACTGTTTTAAAATTAATTTAAGGAGGAACAGAATGAAGAAAATTATATATCTTTACATTTTAGAATCTATGGCTGAATGGGAAGTTGGCTATATTCTACAAGCTATTAGTATGGAATCTATGTTAAAAAAACAAAATAACGAGTTTGAAATTAAAACTGTTAGTACTAGTAAGAATCCAATACAAACAATTAGTGGATTAACTATCACTCCAGACTGTTTATTAGATGAAATAGATGAAAATAATATGGTTGCCTTACTTTTGCCTGGTGCAGAAACATGGAACAATGAAGAAAATAATCAGATTTTACAAAACGCCTTATCATATATAGATAAGGGTATTCTTGTAGGGGCTATATGTGGAGCTACACTTGCTTTGGCTGATTTAAAAGTTTTAGATAAATTCAAGCATACAAGCAATTCTTTAGATTACCTAACATTATTTTCAAAACAATATAGTGGTAAAGGGTTATATGTTAATTCTCCAGCTTTTGTAGATTGTAACTTGATAACTGCAAGTTCAGCAGGAGGTTTGTTGTGGGCAAAACACATTATACAATATTTGAATGTTTTCCCTTGTGAGATTATTGAATCATGGTACAACTATTATTCTACCGGTGACCCTAAATACTATACAGAGCTTATTTCACAGAGTATTTAACCTAAGTAGTGAAGCTATAACAATATTTTTAATGTAGGATTAAATTTTTTTGAAAAAGTGTTGACTCTAACGCCACGTCATAGTGCAATATATATGTAGAGCTTACCTATATTAACAAAAACTCACAGCCAGCGGAGTATTAAATAGTAGTGATAGCTCTAAAATCAAACTTTGAGGTGCAGTAATGAGAACAGTAAAACAAGTTTCGGATTTGACAGGAATAAGTGTGCGCGCACTACATTACTACGATAAAATCGGATTATTAAAACCAAGTGAGATCACAGATGCAGGTTACAGACTTTATAACGAAGAAGCTCTTGAAATCTTGCAGCAGATTTTATTTTTTAAAGAACTTGATATTCCTTTGAAGGAAGTTAAAGAGATCATGGTTAGTGCTCACTTTGATAAAATGAAAGCACTAGAAAATCAAAAAAAGTTGCTTATTTTAAAACGCAATAGATTAAATGGTTTAATTGAGCTTATAAATAAAACATTAAAAGGAGAAAATACAATGAGTTTTAAAGAATTTGATATGAGTGAATATTTTAATGTTTTGGAAGAGTTTAAAAAAGAACATGAGAATAAAATCATTAAAAGTTGGGGTAGTGTAGATAAATATAATGAATTTATTGAAAAATGTAAATCTAATGAAGCTGAAATTGCTAAAATTGCTATAAAGCAATATGGAAGTATTGAAAAATATGCTAAAGCTATAAAGAAAAATTTTAATAGTGATATAGTAACTATAGCAGAACAATATGATGAGTTTAAAAAAGATTGCTTAGAGGATAAGCATCCTAAATTAAAAGAACTATATAAAAAGCTTGTATCTGATTTAACTAAAGATCCTTCTTCAAAGGAGATTCAACAAATTGCTGAAGAAATATCAGATACAGCTAGAAAAGATTATGAACTTTTCAAAATGGATAAGGGAGACAATCATTGGTACTATATGGTACAAAATTATTTATTAAATCCTGAGTGGATAAAAGAAGTTGATAAGAAATATGGAAATGGTGCCTGTAAATTTATTGGAGAAGCTCTAAAAAATTATTTGGGAGATAAGCAGCCTAAAATAAATATACTATATAAAAATCTCACATCTGACTTAAGTAAAGATCCTTCTTCAAAAGATATTCAACAAATTATTGAGAAAATTGCAGATATAACTAAAAAACAACAAGAATCTTTAAACGTAGATATGGGAGATAACTATTTGGGGTTTACGGCTGATCTTTATTTATCAAAGCCTAAGTTTATCAAAGCAATCGATAAGAAATACGGCAGTGGTGCATCTAAATTTATTGGAGAAGCTTTAAAATTTTATTCTGAAAATAACAAGTAATGAATTAAAAGCTGTCAAAAAGATACGTTAAGCAGATAATAGGATAAATACATAATATATTATAAAAAAGCACTTATAAAAAGTGCTTTTTTAGTTCGTATTATCAGACTAGTATGTATCTGTTAAAACATTATTCTTTTTTTATTTTCAAAACATCCAGCTCCTTGGATTATATAGATATGTATCAAAACATTACTTCGTAATTTCTTTAGAATATGTGTTAATAATAGCAAAGATTATGCTCATTTTGCAAGTGTAGATAGTCCTTTTTCGGCTATTATTTTTTGAAATTTCTTATCAGAAAGAATATCATTTGTTACAAATTCCCCATTATAAAACAAGCTATATGATGTAAAAGGAGTAGGAGCGTTTTGTGCCTGTTCTGTGGTTTCAAAACGAATGGTCTTAAATTTGATGCCTTTAGCTTTTGCAATTGCTTCTATAATAGGCACATATTTTACGGTAAAAGGACATTGGTGTGCGTAATACAAAACAAATCCACCTTCACTAATTACAGAATTTCTTACTGTGTCCTTAAATTTAGGACATGACGCATTTTTCTCAAAAGGAAGATACATAAGCTCATAATAGGGCTCGGCTTTATCGACCACCTTAAACCCCTTATGTTTCAAAAACTTAGGTTCAGCAAGATATGGTCTTTTCTTGTTGGATGACAGTATAACAAGTCCTTTTTTACCTTTTTCTTTACTATCTTTGATACACTCATCTAAAAGTAAAGTAGAGTTGCCTTGTCCTTTGAATTTTCCTGAAACCCACAGGCAATCAATATACATATATCCCTCTGCATTAATTGGACACCACGCTTTTTCGGCTGGTATATACTCAATGAAACATTTGCCTCTAACATTACCTTTTTTGAAAACAAGCCCATCACTAAACCGTTCTGCCAGCCATGCTTTTTTTGATGCAACCTGACAGTCTTTGTTGTTTGTAATAGCACAGCATATATGTTCTTGTTCTAAATTTTCACTTGTAACTGTTATTATATCCATATTTATTTCCCTCATTTTCCTATTATATAAATAACCTTTGTTACACATAATTTTGCTATTATATCTTAACTACTTTCTCAATAATTTACTTTTTACATCATTATTTAAAAATATTGTGATGTTGTAAACTTATATAAAACATATAATACGAAATACTATTAAAGACAACTATTTTAGAGGTGATAATAAAATGAAAAAAATATTTACTATTTGTTGTTTAACAATGTATTTAATATGTTTTTCTACTAATACTAATGCAATTTCTACTGAACCAGGAAATAATGCTAAACAAGGCATCCCTTATAAATATACTCCTACTGAAGGCTCTGTAGAAGAACTATATAAAGATATAATTGTAACTCTTCTTGAACCTTACATTACCGATGAAATAACTAAACAATATGGTAAATTGCTTCAATATGATTTATTTTCCGTAGAATTTTTAAAAATAGAAAGACCAACATATAGTGCTTTCACTTTTTTAATCAAACTTCAAGTAGACCCATTTGTTGGAGCACACAATACTATAGGCATTGATGAAATTATTATTAGAGTAAGTCCAGTTAAAACTGAAGTTGAAAAATTTGAGCATATTAAAAGTTTTCCAATTCCACCACATTTAAAAAAATACTATGAAGATTTAAAATTATAGTTAGACTAAAAATACATTTTTGTTTACACATAGGAGTTTGATAATAAGTCAATAGTTGAAATTTGTTACCAAACTTCTTATTTTATTTGTGTCGTATTATCTTTAGATTATGTAATAAATGCTACATGAGCTTATGCTCATTATCTCACAGTAATTTTTCATATAGTCTAAACCAGTTCAACCCGTAGTTTCCAAGTCCTAAGTCAACTGTATCAATATATTTAAAACCACATTTTTCATACAGCCTAATGGCAGGTATATTACCTTCGTAAACATCCAACCTAATTGACTTAGCTTGTGATTTAATACTGTGTTCAATACAAAAGTCCATTAATGCTTTGCCTACACTACATTTCAAAAATTTTGGATGCACTACAAATGTATGTACAACAAAAACATCTGAATAGTCAGACTCAAATTCCCATTTAGCTTTATAATATGCAGGTTCAGGTTCATGGCTTAGAATAATAGAACCAATGATTTTCCCATTATGTTTTGCTACATAGAGATTACCTTGTTTAACTCCATCAATTGCATTTTGCCTAACAGGATATATACCCTTTCTCCATCCAGGATAGTTTACTCCTTTTGCCAAATGGTCATTCAAATCGTTATAAAGCTGTTCTAATTCATCAATATCATTTGCTTTTCCTAAATCAAAAATGATATCCATATGTGTATCCCTCCGATCAACGTAAAATATAAATAATCTTCGTAATAAAATACAATTTCGTCTTAACACATTATATCTTCTTACGAGACACTTTATTTAAATTACGTAACTATAAATACTTGTACAAGTATACCAAAATAAACTAAAGTTTTATAAACATATACTGGAAAAGCATTTTCTCTAGTTAGTTATAATTAGATGGCATAAATAGAGGAGAGAGGACTATTTTAAAAACAAAGGATAAGGTAAAAAGTGATAACCTATATTAGCGCTTTTAGTGGTGAGACGTAAAATTTTGCTATTGCGTATTAACTATTTCTTTGATTTTTAACCTTTTGTATCATGATTTAAGAACATTATGAATTAATATAACTAACTATTTCATCTATATTCTCTTTTTTCGTAAAATCTACTGGTTTTTCTAAAAAGGCAAGCATACCTATTTCATCAGGTATTAATTCTTTTTTCTGCTTCTTTTTAATCTTTATTTTCCAACTCAATAATGTCATAAGCACTTTATCAAAAGGTGGTAGTTTATTATAGTTAAACCCACCTCGCAAATAGAAAAACTCAATATGTTTTTGTTGGTCTGAAGTAAAATTCTTGTTCCTAACTTCCTTTATTACTTCTTCACTTGATGGAGAAGCCCCCGAAGCAAAAACAACTAATTTTTTGGCTTTTAGTTTATCAATGTTTTTCGTAATGAACTTGACACCAATAATACCCACTGCATGCAAACTACCACCATAAACCACGGTATCATATGTTGTTAACATATTGATATTAACTTTTGAAACCTCAAAAATATCCGCTGATAGTTCTTCTGCAATCCATTCTGCATAATTCCTTACAAACCCTGTTTTTGATTTATAGACTACAATAGTTTTCATTATTTTTAACTCCTCATTAATTTATTGTTGAACGTATAATATTATGCACAATATTATACGATTATGTGTTGATACATTTATACTTGTTAATACACAATTTCTTTATGTTGTGCATTAACTATAGTGCTAAAGATTATGCTCATAATCTTTAGCACATCCATATGCTATCCAGTCATTTTATCATCAAAACACTTCAAATCATTGTCATAAATTCTAATCCAAACGGAAATATAATTAAGAAGTGACTCATAAGAATAACTTTTACTAAAGGATACACCCTCATTTTCATCTCATCATCTCCCATACAGGTTATATAAATAATCTTTACTGTATATAATTTTGCTATTACGTCTTAACTTCTTCAACCTTTTCTTTATCATTAACACTTATTTTCATATTAATTTGCTTGATTTCCTCATATTTAAACACTTTTTTTATTAGAGGACTATATACTTCAAACTCTAGGCAATAATATTCTAAATTTTCTTTTCTATTTTGTTTACTTTCAAGTTCTCCCCATTCATAAGATTTTATGTTCTTCCATTTATAATCTCCATTATTAGTATATATACCATCTTTACATATAATATCCTTATCAAAAATTCTAACTAACCCTACAATACCTATTAAGACTCGTACTATTCCATCATAAAACTGATTCAATCCATGTCCTGCAAAATTATTAACAGTCATAGCTTCTGAATACATTTCATTCTTCTTAAACATATTTGCTAAACTTATTAAATCATCATAATGAAAAAATAACTGCTTCCTTTGGCTTATGTATTTTGGTACTAGAAGCCAATATGCTTGTTTAAAATCTTCACTAAACCTTGCAAAAGAAACAAATCCTAATAGGAATAAAATAATAACAGGAATAATAATATTGTAATTACACTCTCTTAAAGCTATTGCAATGGCTTTATCTTCTCTTTTTATTTTTCTCACTCTACCTATTATTGAAGATAAAACAAATAATATAATAAGTAGAATAAAAGACCTATGTTTCATATAAAAATTCTCCTTTTGTCATCATTCATTAAGAATTTTAATTTTTTCAATATCACTATTCCATTTAAATGATCATTGAACAATATATCCAATTATACCATATAATTCCTTAAATATATAACATATCATATTGCAAACTGCATTCACTAAAACTAAAAAAGCTACTGAATCAGCAGCTCTTTTTGAAATTATAGTTAAAATATAGGTAAACTTAATAAATCAGCTGTACATTACGCTAATTTTACTCAGAACTATTATTATTCATACCTATTTCCCATATAGAGACATGGATAGCCCCTTACATTCCCCGCATTTAGACATTATTATTGGCCTATTTTCAGTAGCTAATGGGGCATTTGTCAAGATACTACACATGCACAATGCACTTTCGTATTCCTAGGTAACTAGCAAATTGTTTTTTCCAATCCAACCTACTCCAGCCACTTTAAAATACAAATAACATCACAAACATTTATGTTTGTGATGTTGTTTATGTAAGTATTTACAATTGTTAATCTAAAAGATTTGCATAACAATCTTCTGCTTTAGGTTTTTCCTTTATAAGCCCTCTTTTATATAACCAATTTATATTATCTTCCCAAACCTTTTTTTCCTGCTTTAAGAATGGTTTGTCCTTTGTTTCCATTTTAGGAAGCAATATATCCATACTTTGTTTTTCTACTTCCTCTACAAGAGGGAAATTATCCTTTTGTTGATTTGCTAATAATATCTTCAATGCTTTATCTGGATTTTCTTTCATAAAATTAAATCCCTTTTGGCAAGCTTTCATAAACTTCTTCAAAGTTTCAGGTTTTTCCTTTAAAGTTGTTTCGCTTGTAACAAAAGCTTCTTCATAATAGTTAGGTACTCCATATTGAGATGGATCAAAATAATTTATTTTCTTTCCTTGATGGATTAAAACAGGGACTTCATGGTTTATAAGTCCACCAGTAGTTGCATCAACTTTTTTTGTTACCATTGATGATAATAGTTCAAATCCTACATCTATTATTTTTAATGAATTTGGATCTCCACCATCTGCCTCTACCATAGTCTTAACATATTCTACATTTAAAGGATTTCCTGAAAACCCAATAGTTTTCCCTGATAATTCCTTTGGAGTGTTTATATTTTTATCTTTTAAAGAAATAACAACATTTAATGGTGTTTTAGTTATAGAACCAATACATTTCACTGGAATCTTTTCATTAACTCTAGCCATTACTATATCAGGTTGGTAATAAATACCTACTGTTGCCTTTCCTGCTGCTGGTAAAGATAATGGGTCTGTTGGATTAGACGGAAATTTAATATTAACATTCAATCCCTCTTCTTTAAAATATCCTTTTTCAATAGCTGCATATATAAAACTATGTATTGCATTTGGATACCAATCAAGAACTACATCTACATCTTCTAACTTATCTGAAGCCGTTGTACTTGCTTGTTTACTCGAACAACCTGTAGCTAGAAAACATACTATCACTAATAATACTGGTAAAAATTTTAGTTTCTTCATACTTCATTCCTCCATGTTACTATTTTATTTTCTAATATATTGATTATAAAAACAAATATTATTGCAGCGAAAGATAAAATTACTATTGGAGCAAAAACAGCTGCACCATCTAATTGAGTCATCATTCTCTTACTAAAATATCCAAGCCCAGATTGAGCTCCAAGCCACTCACTAATAGCAGCACCTATTACACTAAGAGGTACAGATATTTTTAATGCAGAGAAAAAATATGGCAAAGCAGAAGGAATTTTTAATTTAATAAATATGTTCTTTTTACTAGCTCCATAAGTAATTAACAACTCTTCCATTTCTCTTCTAGTAGACCTAAGTCCATCGTACACGTTTACAGTTATAGGGAAAAATGTAATAAGTATAGTTACTATGATTTTACTCCAAATTGTATACCCAAACCAAAGAACAAATATTGGAGCTATAGCAGTAATTGGTATAGTTTGAGTTACTACTACAATAGGGTATAGTGCCTTTTGAATTTTTTCATTTAAATTCATGATTACAGCCAAAGAAACCCCCAAACATACTGATACTAAAAGACCTATAAAGGTAACTAATAATGTGGCTGGAAGATGGACTAAAAATAAAGGTTCTTTCAATATCCAGATTTTCTCCAAAATCTTACTTGGAGATGGTAATATGTACATAGCATTTATATATCTTGCAATAGATTCCCAAATTCCAAAAAATACAATACTTACAATTATTGATGATTTATACTTTTTCATAATTCAATCCTCTGTTTCAACTCATTTACAAGTTGTTCTTTTATGTCTAATATTTCAGGTCTATTTAACATATGTCTATTTCTTGGATAACCAATAGGAACTGTTACTTCTTTTAATTTAGTTATTGGTTTTTCAGAAACAACAAATATTCTATTAGATAAAAATAAAGCTTCTTCCACATCGTGAGTTATAAACACTATGGTTTTTTTCAAAGTGGACCACTGAGTTAAGAGCCATTCCTGCATAGAAATTTTAGTTATTGCATCTAATGCACTAAAAGGCTCATCTAAAAGCATAAGCTTCGTCCCAGTAAGTAGTGTTCTAATAAAAGAAACTCTTTGTCTCATTCCACCAGATAAATCCTTTGGATATTTATCTTTGTATTTATGAAGGCCAAAAACCTCCAGATACTCTTCTGCTTTTTTTTTGGCTTCTTTTGAGGTTTTACCTCCTACTTCCAGTGGCAAAGAAGTATTTTGAGAAATAGTTCTCCAAGGGATTAGCAAATCCTTTTGAGGCATATAACCTATATACCCTTTCAATTTATTAATATTATCTCCATTAACAAAAATATCTCCACCGACGGCTTTTTCAAGACTGCAAATCAATCTAAATATAGTACTTTTCCCACAACCGCTTGGACCTATTATACTTACAAATTCACTCTTATTAACATGAAAATTCAAATCTTCTATAAGAAAGTTTGAGTCCTTATCATATTTAAAATCAACATTACAAAATTTCAGCATAAAAAAATTACATCCCCTCGTTGTAAGCCATATCCCAAAACATATATTCATACTTACTAGTATTTATAAATATTTCTGTTAATTTCTTTATTTCTTTTTCAGATATATCATTAGCAAGCTCGTCCACTAGGTCTATAACCCATTGAGTCGACTTCTTATATTCTTTGGAAATATAACCTTTTACCCACTCTCCATAAAATTCATGTTCTGTGGCACCTGGTATTTTGCTTAAATGTATTCCAATTTCTAAATAGCTCCACATACAAGCTAATAATGAAACTGAAAGCTCTGCTAAAGTACCTTTTTGAGAAACCGCAAGCATATAATGGGTATAGGATATATTAGCAAGTGACATTTCAGTATTTTCAATTTCTTCTTGGGTAATTCCAATCCTTTTCATATAAGAACGATGAATACTCATTTCACCATTCAATGTATCATTTACCATATTAGAAAACCCTTGCATTTTTTCTTCTGTATCAGATTTAATTACACCTAAAGCATAAACCTTAGCATAATCTAATAAGTAAAGATAGTCTTGAATCATATAATATTTGAATTTATCTATTTCTAAAGTACCATCACCTATTTTTTTTATAAAAGGATGCTCATAATAAGAATTCCAAATTTCTTTTACATTTTCATATAAATATTGTGAAAATTTCATTTAAATCCCCCTAAATTTCATATTTTCCCATAAAACAACAATAAGTACAAACCTAAAAGAGGTTTGTACTTATATTTTTACAATATATAAAGCCTCTACCTCCGCTGGCATTACCCAGATCAGGTTATAGGGTCTAAGAATTTCGTTCTTACTCTCAGCTGGCATCACCAGCCCCCCTTGGATTACTATAATAGTTTTACATTATTAAATTTTATCTCATTAATTCGATTTATTTCTACAAATGTATATTACTACAATATAATTATATCGTCAACCCAAACTAGATCGTTGTAATAGAACATTTATGATAAATTTTACTTCTTAACTACTTTTCAGCAGCTCCAATAATTATAGCCTATTATCCTATTAACTTATGTCATCATATTTTGCTATTGTGTCTTAACTATTTCGTTTAATATTAGCCTTTTATATCATCATTTAAGAAAAAAGCGAAGCAAATCAACTTCATATTATTCGCAAGTGATAATATGCTCAACACCATTCTTAAAATTAAGCAGTTTATCTGCAAAAAAATTTGGATATGCAACATAATTTTTTAACTTATTAATTGGTAGCCAATGCATATATTCACGTACCCCTTGTGTATAACTATTGCTATTCAACTCTTTTGTACCTCTTGATTTCATTAGAAAATAAAATGTGATTTCATGGCACATCAAGCCATCAAGTGTACCTGACCCTTCAAAAAAATTCTCATGAATAAATACCAGTCTGTCAACTTCATATGCAATTCCCGTTTCTTCAAGTACTTCTCGCTTCACTGCATCTTCTGCTTTTTCTCCTAAATGTACACCACCACCTATAGAATAATAGTAAGAATCTAATTCATTTTTTGCGAAAAGAACATTTCCATCTTCAATAATTATTGCTGCAGCCCGATATCGAAACCATCCATCTTTATTTTTAAATCCACAATCCATTACGCACACTCCTCCCTTATATATAACTAATCTTTAGTTCGCTATATTTTGCTATTATGACTTAACGCGTTCTTTTAATATCAGCTTTTTATATGGTCATTTAAGAAAATGGTTTATTAAATTATTCATTTACCTCAAAAAATTTGTTAATCAAAATAAACCCTATCATTCACTAAATTAAAAAGGTAAAAAGTTATTTTTATCTGAAATAACTATTATAATCCTGATATTTAGGACATAATAACACAATCCTAGGGTAACTACGTTGAATGATAAAAATTATTATTTATAATATTAAACGCTTATGTTTTAATACATTTATATTTATTTCATCTTATTTTACAATTTCTTTGTAACACATCATATATTCTTTCCAACGCACTTCACTGCAATTATGCGTCAACAATATATATCTAATTTTACCATATAAGCCCTAATAAAAGCATACAAAAAGAACTTCATATTAGTTCTCAAAAAACAAATAGAGCTACTGAATCAGCAGCCTAAAATTATAGATATATTTATAGTTATTACTTTTTATCATTTACAAATGTTTTTATTTTCTTGCTTAGTATCTTGTAAAGATTTAAACTCTATTAATGCCATTAATATAAAACCCAAATCAGCAATATAATGGAAATGATCTAAATTATAGAATGGAGAAATATATAAACAAGTTCCTATTATTGCCCAAATTACACTTTTTAACTTTGATTTTATGTTATTTCTCATCAAAACGCCTATTAAACCTACTAAAATAAAGGAACATCCAGAAATAATATAAGAGTATTTCAAATTATGAAGTGCTGGAATAAACGTAAAAATTAACGCTGTGATGATAAGCAACTCCATAAAATTTGATTTTATTTTAAACAACTCTCAACATAATATAAATATTCACAAAAATATTATGATTTCCCATATCAAAATACTTATCTCCAATCTTGTTTATACATTAAATTAAATTTCACAACTCCTTTTTCATTCTTTTCTCCTATCCTGTATATTACACTATATATTTCCTCTCTCATGCTAAGTCGTTCAATGCCCCATACTTCTCCACCCATTTTTCTTATTCTATCTCTAATTTTCTTTTCACAAACTTTGGGTCTCCACCATTTTTCATATATTAATCCTCCTATGATAAATAACAGACAAATAAAATTATACATATTTCCCTCCCATGAATTAATTACTTGTTCTTCTCTTTTAAAAATTCTTCAACCTTTTCTTTATCATTAACACTTATTTTCATATTAATTTGCTTGATTTCCTCATATTTAAACACTTTTTTTATTAGAGGGCTATATACTTCAAACTCTAGACAATAATATTCTAAATTTTCTTTTCTACTTTGTTTGCTTTCAAGTTCTCCCCATTTATAAAATTTTATGTTTTTCCATTTATAATCTCCATTATTAGTATATATACCATCTTTACATATAATATCCTTATCAAAACTTCTTACTAACAACATAATACCTATTAAGACTTGTCCTATTCCATTGTAAAACTGATTTAATCCATATCCTGCAAAACTACTAATAGTTATAGCCTCTGAATACATTTTATTCTTCTCAAACATATTTGCTAAACTTATTAAATCTTCATAATGAAAAAGTAAATACTTCTTTTGGCTTATATATTTGGGTACTAGAAGCCAATATGCTTGTTTAAAATCTTCACTAAACCTTGTAAAAGAAGCAAATGCTATAAAAAACCAAATAACCCCAGAAAGAATGATTAAGTAATTCCAATCTCTTAAAGCTATTGCAATGGCTTTATCTTCTCTTTTCATTTTTCTCACTCTACCTATTATTGACGATAAAACAAAGAATATAATAAATAGAATAAAATACCTATCTTTCATATAAAAATTCTCCTTTCGTCATAATTCATTAAGAATTTCAATTCTTGCAATATCACTATTCCATTTAAATCGCCTTCAACAATATATATCCAATTGTACCATATTAAACCTTAAATGCATAAAATAGAATAATATCAATTAAACTGCATTCACTAAAACTAAAAGAGCTACTGAATCAGCAGCTCTTTTTGAAATTATAGTTACAATATAGGTAAAATTAATACTCCAATTAGAAATATAAAAGGTATTAGTGCAAAAATCAGCAACAAAATATCCCCTAAAGATTCCCCTCATTTTACTCAGAACTATTATTATTTATATACTTTTGTGTCCAAGGGCAATTAGATAAACATTTTAAACAACCGTTACAGTGATATACATCGACTATTAAATCTCTATTCATACCTATTTCCCATGTAGATCCATGGATAGCCCCTGCAGAGCAAATGTCCTTACAAACAGTACATTCCCCGCATTTAGGCATTATTATTGGCCTATTTTCAGTAGGTAATGGTGCATTTGTCAAGATACTACACATACACAATGCACTTCCGTATTCCTCGGTAACTAACAAATTGTTTTTTCCAATCCAACCCACTCCAGCCAATATGGCAATTTTTTTATGTGGAAGTGGAGTGGTTTTCGTAGTTTCATCATAAAATCCATGCAAACCAAGATTTCTTTCCGATTGGGCAAAGGCTTTGTATCCTTTTGCAATGATAAAATCAGCCGTCCATTCTGCAAGTTTATCAGTACTATGTTCCTTTTCCGAAAACTCGGAATAATCTAATATATTTTCTTTTGATAGACGAAAAATATAACAGGGGCTTAAAACTATTCCTATCAAAATAGCAGCGCTGTATCCCCTATTTTCTTTTGCCGAGAGCATTGATATATCAACTGTCTTGATAAAATTTACACCACGGGTATTTAACTCAGAAATTAACTCATTCACCATATGTGACACCCCCTACTGTCTTTCAGTTATAAAATAATTTAAGAAAAATCCTAATTAATTAAATAAATCATTCAGAAAATCTCTAACTTCAATTAAAACTTTTTTATTATTTTCAAAGGTTAATAATTCAAGCATATTAATATAGTTCAGCCATTTGAATTCTTGAACAAGATTTTTGTATAATCATTGTTTTCCTCCCAATTAGCCATTTTGTAATGTACTTCTAAATACTTTGGAAAGTCTTGATATTCCATATTATAATTATTCTATTCTCTTTATTACGTGTACACTTTGATATACTACTTCAGCTTTTCATCAAAGTCTTTTTTTACAATGTCTAAAAATCTAAATATAACTTTCTTTTCACTTTCATTAAAATTTTCAAATATCTTCTTATCTCTTCTCACGGCTTCCATGTGTAGAGTTTCATGCTTGATAAAAATCGCTTTGCCTTTTTTTGTGAGACTAAAATATTTTTCCTTCTTATTTTCTTCGGTTTGATATGAACTTATATATTCGTTAGCCATCAACTTTTTTGTTATTTTGGTGACTGCACCTTTAGTTACTTTTAGGTGTTCTGTAATTTTAGTCACATTAGCACGTTCCGTTCTACCTATATAATCAATAGCATGTACCTCATTTATGTTCAAATTACTATAATTCTCTAAAAAAGCTTTCTCGTTAAACTCTTCAAATAGTTGGTAAATTTCCATTAATTTTTTTACCATTAACTCGTCATTCATATTTCTACCCCCTATTTATATTACATCAACTAAAACTCTAGTAGCTAATCCAGTTGCAAATGGATTTTCTATCCACATAGTATAAACATTAAATTTACTATCTGTTTTAATATTTAATTTGCTTAAATCTAAGTTTTCTATAACATAAGTATTATTTTCTTCTGACTTTACATCTGCCTGAACATGTTCCTTACCTCTACGAATTCCTGCACAATCAATTCCTATAAAGCACACCTTTTTCTCAAGTAAATGAGTTATAAGTTTCCAACTAAGCTCAGGGTGTTGCTTTACATATATATCACTTCCATATGGATACTTAATTTGGATATTAGTTTTGAATATTACAAAACTATTCTCTTCTATTTCTATGTCTTTTAATACTTCTATCCCTATCTCTTCATCCAAACCATAACTTGTGCAATCAATTAAAGCTCCTCTAGTTTTGAAGTACTCTATTGGAATATTACTTCTCTTATACACATCTATATGAGTACCGACATGTCCTGCATTTACTAGCTTATTTTCTTGAAATTCTAGCCACTTCCAAACCTTATGATTATTATCTAATTTTATTGTTATATCTATCATACTATCGCTCCTTTTTTCCTTTAAACTAAAAAATAATGTATTATAGTTTCCTCGTAAACTATAATACATTATTTTTGTTTCCTTGTAAACTATATTTTATTTTCTTCATAATCCTAGGTACTATGTCCCCCTCTAACTAATTTCCATTAGCTATTCCTCTTAACATTTTTCAATTTCTATTTCAAACCATACACCGTTTTCTACATTTCTAGCATATATTTTACCATCATATATTTTCAAAATCCTCTTTACTATATACAGACCTATACCACTTTGTCCCTTTTTTCCTTTTTTGAACAATTTAAATATATCTTCTATTTTTTCAATAGATTCACCATCATTAAAAAAGTTTAAATAAATCTTTTCACTATCTTCTTTTAAAGATATTTTTATTAAGGTTTTTGCATATCTGATTTGATTGTCTAAAATATTTTCTACTATAACCTTTAATTGATTATAATTTGAATATATAACTACATCATCAAGATTTAATTGCATGTCTAATTGTTTTAATTGAAGTGAATAACTTTTTATAACTTCTTGTACTATTTCTTTTAAATTTACTTTTTCTCTATTCTTTATTTCACTATCTAAATAGTCTAACCTTTGCATATACAATAGGTTATAAACTAATTTTTCCAGTCTATTACACTCTTCATCTATTACCTCTAAAGAAGCATCTAAATTTCCCTTTGGATATAATCCTCTCTTTATAGCATCTAAATAACTTTTTATTACCATAATAGGTGTTTTTAGTTCATGGGATACAGCGTGTAATTTGAATTTTTGATCTTCATCATATTTTAATAATTCTTTTCTCATTTTTTCAATTGAATTTGCTAAAAATCCTATTTCATCATCTCTGCTCATTTTTATAGGTACATTTAATTCTCTATTAGATATATTTCCAACATAACTCTCCAGTTCCACCAAAGGTCTTGTCAAATATCTTGATAAATAAAATGCAACTAAAAACATCATTCCTATACCCAAAAGGAATGAAATACATATCTGTATAAACAATCTTTTTTCAAGAGTATCATCTTCTACCTTCCATTTAAAAGATACTTTATAATAACACGAACCCTCTGAAGTTTTAATACTAGAATACTTTTTATCAGTAGCCTTTTTTTTACTATCGTTGCGTGAAATTTTATATTTTGTTATAACATAAAACAATTGCCTATCTTCTACATCCATAACATATCTTTTACTATCTTTCTCTTGTTTCTTTATATCATCCTCAACCTTTAATAATATTTGTTCAGTTATATTACTACGACCATCTTTAAATTTTCTGATGAGAACATTTTCATTGGTTTTAACCCATACTTTTTCTTCTATTTTTCTTATATCTCGATTTTTACCTTTTATAAAATCATCAATATCAGTGATCCTAATAATAGTTTCATTTTCTTCTAAAGTTCTATAAATATCTTCGTAATAATAACTATTAAAAGCTTTTATTGAAAGCATAAATATGATTGCTGAAAAAAAGCAAATACTCACACCAAAAGATATTATTAAACGAAAATTTAGTGATTTAGTCTTCACTTTCACACCACCTATAACCGTATCCATATATAGTTTCTATCCTCAATTCAGGCAGTTTTTTTCTTATTCTTCTCACTAAATCATCAATAGTTCTATCACTTCCAAAATAATCTTCACCATAAATTTTACTTATGATATCTTCTCGTGACAAAGCAGTATTTTTATTATTAATTATGATAGATAAAAAATCAAATTCCTTTGAAGTAATATCTATCCTTTTATTCTCTTCAAGAATCACTCTCTTATTAAAATCAATAGTATATGCGTTATTTATCAGTAAATTTACAACTTTAGACTTCTTATTATTTTCATAAATTCTTTGTAAAAGCTTTCTTGTTCTTATAACTAACTCCATGGGAAGAAAGGGTTTTGCTATGTAATCGTCACTTCCCATTTGCAATCCTATTACCCTATCTAGTTCTTCATCTCGGGCAGATATAAATATCACAGGAGTATCATCATTTTGTTTTTTTATCCTCTTAATAAGTTCATATCCATCCATATCTGGAAGCATAATATCTAGTATCCATAAATGCGGCTCTTCCTGTACATATTTTTCTGCATCTAATCCACATATAAAACTTTTAACCTTATAACCTTCATTTTGTAAATAAAAAACTAATATATCATTTAAGTTTTTTTCATCTTCTACAAGAAAAATATTATACATTTTCATCTCTTTCCTTTCAGGTTTAAATTATAGCCCATTAATAAAATATAAGTATGGATATTATATCAATAATACCATACTCATATTTTAGCATATCATTGCTCTTTAATTTTTTCTAGTAAATCTATTTATTCTTTGGATGATTTTTCATAAATTTCCACATTGACTGAGCAATGGTATCCCAAGAGATTCCATGTTCCTCATCTTGTATTGAATACATTTCTAAATCAGACATTCCTCCTCTCCATTGTTCAACCTTAACATCATAATCACCAATAGTAATAAGTTTCTCTTCAATTTTAATAGGATTACCTCTATTTTCTTTTTCTGCCCAAACCCTCATATTATCGCTAGCTGCTTGATAATTTACACTTCTATCCTCTGTACCATTATAAGCTCTAATAGGAACAGATATATCATTACCTATAAAAGTACTTTTTTCTGGATTCTTTGTTAAGTTATATTGACCTGAAACTGGAACTGCTGCTGCAATTTTGTCTTCTCTAAATCCCGCTAAAGTAAATGAAAATATTGCTCCACTAGAATGACCACATGTATATATCCTGTTAGAATCTATATTATCAAAAGTTTTTTCAAAACATTTTACCATTTCATCGAAAAAAGCTAAGTTCTTTTCTGTATCATTCCAAGTAATCATTGTGTCTTCTGCTCCGGCAGTTCCTGCAGGATATACTACTATAATATTTTCATCATTTGCAATCTGATTTAATATGTAATTTTTAGTTACTGAATCAATAGGATCTTGTGAAATAGACACTGAACCATGAAATCTGAATACTAAAGAAACACCCTCCCTTGATAAATTTTCAGGGACATAAAACTTAAACCTTCTATTTTGGCCATTTACATTAATCGTAACTTGATTCATACCAACTTTATAACTCTTGATATTATCCGCTGTAATCT
This sequence comes from Clostridium ganghwense, assembly GCF_026735165.1. Classification (GTDB taxonomy): domain Bacteria; phylum Bacillota; class Clostridia; order Clostridiales; family Clostridiaceae; genus Clostridium_H; species Clostridium_H ganghwense. Next base: position 422,965 of record NZ_JAPQES010000002.1, read on the forward strand.
CATTCAGTTCACGTATATTTTCAAGTCGTTCATTAAAATATGCTTTTTTTGCATCATATTTTTCTTTTGAAATTAATCCTTCTTTATGTTTTTTTTCTAACATCTTTATACTTTCCTCTAACTGTCTTATTCTTTCTTCCTTAGTAAGCTGTTTAACCTCACCTTTCTTTTTCTTTAAATTATCTACTTTAGATAATTTATCTTTTCCATTTTTCAAATTCTCAAGCATTTTATTAAAATTTGATTTTTTTGCATCATATGTTTCTTTGGATATTAGACCTTCTTCATATTTCTTTTCTAACATCTTTATAGTTTCTTCTAATTTTTTTATTCTTTCTTCTTTTTTAGTAGATTGTTTAAACTCAACTTTCGCTTTCTTTACTTTATTTGCTGCAGCTGTTTTTGAAGCTGGACTAGCAAACCCTATTGTTGAGAAATTTGATGTTATAACTGCTGCAAGAACTATGATTTTTAACTTTTCTTTCATCTTTAATTACCTCCATTTTTTTGATTATAAATAACTTTCCTAATCGTTATTTATATTTTATAAAATAAATATCATAGAATTATCATAAGAATATGTGAAATTGTGAAAAAATACTTTCAAAGTTAAATTCATATAACTTTTTCTACAACAATTCTTTAATTACTTTATTGCTAAAAAAAATTCCACCACAACATCTGTGATGGAATATAATAATTCTATATCAATACTGGCTAAATCGATTTATTTCCTTTAGTACCTCTCTAACTACATTTGTGATTTGTTTATGCTCTGGTTTATCAATGAATCTAAAGTACAAACATATCCCCTATATTATCCATCATCGTTAAAGATAATTGATATGGATTTACCCCTTCAGGTACTGTATAGTCATTCTCTTTTATACTCTTTAACAATTCTTTTAATGCTTGTTTTTCCAAATTATATTCCCCCATTTTTGAATCTTCTCATTTAGTTAGATTGCATATATTTTGTATTTTATTTAGTTGTTTTTCTAAAGAATAAATAACTATATCATCATTTTCTGTCGCTATTCCGTTATATTCTAATGTAACAATATCTGGATTTGTATAATTAAGAACCCATTCTAACAATTTGTAATCTTCATTTTCCATAGCTTGATGTGTATCTGCTGGAAAACCATCTTTATCATAACCAGAACCATTTACATGAATTTCTACAACACGATTAAGTGGTAACTCGCTAATGTAATCATGAATATTCCAACCATGATATTGTGCAGTAACCTTTGCATGTGTTAGATCAAGCAAAAATGATACATCATTTTCTATAAACAATCTACTAAGTTGTTCTGGCATAATATAAGGATAGTGATCAAATCTTACATATTCTTGTGGTGAATCGGGAATATTTTCAAGCAACAATGGTACTGTTAAGTTCTTCTTAAAACTCTGAATCTGTTTAGACATATGTTCATATATATTTTCTTCAGTCATACCTGGATACATATCTGAATTCTTAATTGAAAGATGAAGACCATAATGCGGAGAATTACATTTTTTAATGAGAATATTTGCAAAATCAAAATCTATCATTTCTATATTTTTCATTCCAGTATGTTCAAAATATCCTAGACCATGTAGTAGTATTGGACGCATTGAACGTATGGTAGAAAACTGTTCATTAAACGTCCCATATGCACCAGATTTAATATAATCTATATTAACAGCATTTTTTTCAAGAAGGAACTTCAACGCTTTTGACCAATTGCATCCAATACGCATATATTACCTCACTCTCCTATCACATATAAATAAAAATATAATCTTCAGTTTAAGTCATCATTTAAAAATAATACGCAACTCCTTCATTTTAAAAGCCTATTTTTCTTTTCTCAAAACAAGCTTATAAGATACACTTACTGCTAAACCTATCACTATTAAAGCTGTTGACAAACTAAGGATCTTCTTTTGCGTGCTGTCAATAATTTGAGTTTTACTATCCTGTACCGAATTTGCTTTTTCATTTATCTTTTCTTGTGCTTCAAAGTATTTACCCTCGTTAATATACTTCTCATATCGTTTAACCATATTGTGTTTTTCACTTTTGAGATTTAAAGTTTTATAGTCATCGGATGTTGCTTTGAAAACCCATAGGTCATCAATTTTACCTTCTTCTAGTAAGACTGCTACCAAAATATCTCCGTTTTCTGGAATATCGTTAGTACCATAATATTTTTCAAACTTATTTACTTTAATTTCTTTCTGTTCAATACTACCCATCATAACCGTTAATGGAGTTATAGTGTATATTTCAGAATTTTTATCCGTCAATTTTCCTATAAATAATGCTTGTTGATTTCCTAACATGAGTGATTCAGGAATATCCCCTGCAAATGCGATGATATAAGTTAAGGTTACACACATCAAAAAAATAATAATAAATTTTTTTAGCATTTCAACCTCCTTTAAACCATGACTATTTCACATCATTCTGTGATTATGTTTTAATACCTTTATACTTCTTAATACACATTTTTTAGAATGTACAATAATTCAATACAGATTATATTTCAAAATTAATATTCCTTATTCAAGTATTTTGTCCATTAGTTTTTTACCATTAGAGTAATTTCTATTTACCTCTTTTAATAAATTCATAAAGTATAAGTCCATTGTCTTTTGTTGTTCTATTCCAATTTCTTTTGCTTTTTCAGTATTTAGTTTTAGAAACAATTTATTTAGTTTCCGATTGTATTCTCTAAATAAAGATGCCTCTTCTGATGGTAATCCCTTAGTAGGTAGTCTATCGTCTCCAACTAAATATAAAGGTTCTGCAATTTGTCCTCCAAATAAAATTGCCCTTGCAGTCCCCACAGTTCCTGTCAAATCCAATTTATCTGCATCAAAAATAATTTTTGCTTCCATTGTTTGTGGTTTTAAATTCTTTTTATACCTATGGGTAAGAATACAATCAGCAACATGATTTGCTTTTTCTTCACTATATCCATTGTTAATCAAAAATTCCCTTGCTTTTTCACTTCCTATTTTTGCATGACAAAGACTTGGATTTCTTATTTCATCTACTCTACCTATATCATGTAAAAGTGCTGATATTATCACAACTTCAGTATCTACTTTTGGGATAGTATCAGCAATTTGAATTGCATAATTCAAAACTCTATATACATGTAAACAATCATGAACAGTATCATTCATATTCTTTAACATAAACCTTTCAATTCTTTGAAATTCTTCTCTTTTCATATTTTGATGCTCCTTTAGATTAATGTTATAAAATAATTTTTTTGTATCGTGATTTTAGAATGTTGTGAATTAATATTATTTTATACACTCTTCAAGAATAGTTACTCTCTTGTTTGTAGCATCAAGTTCTATTTGACACCTTCTATTCTCTCCAATCAATACCTTCTTGCAATCAAAAGCTATTCTAAGCTTGATTATTTTATTAACACTGCACGCTTTCATTCTGTCTTAACTGATTATATGATAATTGTTTTTATGACCTCTTAATACAAGGAATGTAATAATCAAGAATTAAAACTTTCTGTCCATTATTCTTAGGTATTCCAAATCGTGCATCAGTATACACTTCACATGAAAAGTAATTTTGCCAATCAACAACATATCCATGTTGATTAATCGCTTCAACTGCTAGCTGATGTGCATTAGGATATATGTCATATTCTTCACCCTCAATCCATACCTTTGCAATGGTACAAGCTGGTATCTTGTAAAAAGTATATCCATCAGGAACAGGCGTATTTGTTTTCATAAAAAAACCTACAAGGTAAGTGAATGTTCCATCCTCATTACAGAAATCCCTCATATACCCCTCATAAGCATCTGGTGTTTCGCTTGGACAATATTCGCTCATCTTTGCAAGAGTATCAAATGTTCCATCAGAAAAGCACTGCTGCCATAATGAAGGGATAGTTTGATACTTTGATTGAAAAATAGGGTTAAAGCTTTCGTGCTTTGTTCTTATTTCTTTTCCAATAATTTTGTATGGGCCAAAATCTACAAATTCTATTTTTTTTAATGTTGCCATTTTATCATCCCTTTCATACTGCATTTGAGTAATTAATTTTTCTTAACAATAGGTACCCAGAGCTCATTTTGAGGGTTGTGTCCTGGAGGATAATAGCACTCAATGGCTGGTAAATCAGCAAGAAAATAATTTGACGTAGGAACCCAATCGGTATATAAACGCTTCCAAACCTTTACGATATCAGTAAGATTGGAGGCTTCAAATACTACCCACTGGCTTTCTGGAAAGTTCAATTTTTCCATATCTATAGGAGTTTCATTTTTATAGGAAACAGCTAAGTAGTATGAAAAATCTTTATTCTTACCCCAAGCACCCTCTGATAAAATACCAAGTACACCGTTAAGTGATTTTTCTGGATTAGTATCCATTAAATTAAGTAATCTTTCTGAAAAGCCATTTTGCTGAATCTCCTGCCAAATCATAGGTACTGTACTGAATGATTTTTCAGTGTTCACACTATATTTGAAACCTACTGCTGAGAACGGACCGATTTTTTCGATTCTGTAATTCATTTCTGAACCTCCTACAATCGAAAAATGAAAAGACATACGTGGATAAGCTTTCAATTTTGCACCTGATTTACGCACGAATGTAGGTGCAATTCCATGAATCTCTTTAAATGCACGAGTAAAGGCTGAATGAGATGTATATCCATATTTCTGTGCAATCTCAATAATGCTGCAATTATTTTGTTGTAGCTCAAAAGCTGCAAGGGTTAAGCGTCTTCGTCTGATATATTCAGAAAGTGGTATTTCTGTAATAAACACAAACATACGCTGAAAATGATAATTAGGACAGCATGTAATTTTTGCAATTTCCTTATAGTCAATATCACATGTAATGTTGTCTTCAATATAATCTATAGCTGCATTCATTCTTTTTATCCAATCCACATTTATCTTTCCTTCCATTACAGTTTAGCAGAGAAAATAATATATTGCTTTGCAGTTGGTGTACTAAAAATGTAAAGTAAATTAAACTTTTAAAAATAATGTTCATAATATCAAACAATTTTGTCTTAAAACATTATATCTTCTTGCTACGTAATTTCTTTATATTATATATTAATAAATATATCCAAAATTTTTTTCTGTTAGAATGTAAGAACATAATTATTTCCATTGCTCAAAGAATCAACTAAATTAAATTTACAATTATTTAAGACTCTATTTGACCCTATATTGGTTTTTAAAACTCTCATTGCTGTAATGCCCTTACAATTAGGAAAATTTGAAGCCCAATTTACTAGAACTGATAATGCTTCAGTCATAAGCCCTTTTCCTCTGTAATTAGGAGCTATACTATATCCCACTTCTGAATAGCCACTTTCATCTGGTATTCCTTTAAAACCAATAAATCCTATGCCGTTTTGATTATTCTTATCAATAATTAACCAATATGTATACCATTCATGAATATCTTTATTAAGCTTTTGCATTTTCTCTATTTTTTTTGATATTGCCAATTTTACAACATCAGATATTGCTTCTAATTCAATTGAAGTTTCAATACTTTCAATCATATTGTTTTTAATGCATAATAGCTCATTAAAAGACAAAGGTTTTAAAACTAATCTTTCCGATTTTAATACTTTTTTACTCAATATAATACCTCCATTCTGTACTCTTACTGATTTCACAATTTCTTTATAATATTAGCCTTTTATATTATCATTTAAGAATGATGCGTATTAACTGTTATCTATTTCATATCATTCTTCTATGAATTCTGTTACTTTATCTATAAAAAGGATCCCATCTAAATGATCAATTTCATGGCATAGGCACTTTGCCAAATCTCCTTCTCCAGTTATAATAAATTCCTGCCCCTTTTCATTTAATGCTTTTACTTTAACCTTTTTAGGTCTTATTAGTTTCCCCCATTTATTTGGAATACTCAAGCACCCTTCTACAACCTTTTGCTTTCCTTCAGTTTCAACTATTTCTGGATTAATCAGATATATTATCCCCTGACCCATATCTATTACAATAGCTCTTTTTAAGATACCCACCTGTGGTGCTGCCAATGCCGCTCCATTTTCTGTATTATGCAATGTATCTGCCATATCTTTGAGTAAAGTTAAAACTCTATCATCAATATTTTCTATCTGTCTACTTTTTTTTCTTAATATGTTATCGCCGAAAATCCGAATATTCCTTAACGCCATTTTTTAAACCTCCACTTTCAAATATTATATAATTTTTTTTATCATCTATCCAGCTATCTTGTTATTGGACAATACTCTTACTATTACGCCTTAACTACTTCCTTAATCTTTAATCTTTTGCATCGTAATTTAAGAATATTGTGCAATTAATTTACTACAGATTATACTCATAATCTACTCTAAGCAAGATTTCACATAATCAACTGGTACATCCATTTTAATAGCAGTTTCTTCAATTGATAGACCATTGTTTAAGAATCGTCTGACAACCATAAGCATATTTTCTCCGACTTCAATAATATGCTTATCAGGGTCATAGAACCGAACAACACGCTGTCCTCAGGAATGTTCTACCATAGGATGTACATAGTTAATGTCTACAATGTCATTCATCTTTTCAATAAAACCATCAAAATCATCTTCTTCAAAATATAACTCTGCTACATTTCCTCCAAAAATAATTTCACTATCCTGTTTGTGAATAAAAGTCGACCAAATATCTTTTGTCTGTAATGCAATACCACCTGTTAAAGTTACATTTGCCCCAAAATCAACAACAACTTCTAACCCAAGCACTTCATAGTAAAATCGCTTTGCCTTTTCCATATTCGAAACAACTATCAATGGATTTGAAAATTTCATTGTACGCCTCCTCACGAAAATTATATAAATAATCTTTGCTTCCCTATTAAATATAATTCGTTCTTAAAATATTATATGTTTTTGTTACGCAAATTCTCCTTTTGTCATGTATTCGGAATAAATTACTCTCTTTTACTTAGTATTTTTTTATCCAAATAGATAGCTATTAAACCAGTTTGCAAAACCGCTAAAAACACAAAAACGTTAGAATTTGTTGTAGTTATACCTCCAAGCTTTGCTTCAATAAATAACGAGATAGGAGCATGCATGATTAGCCAAATTAATTTTTGATTAAAATCCAGTGGAAAACTGGTTCCTGAAAGTCTATATTGTTCAATACTTGGGTTAATATATGGCAGTACAATGCCTGAAAATGCCAGTAACCAAGTTAATAATAAATCAATAAGTACAACAATAATAACTATTTTGTGTTTTTTTATAGTATTAAGCATATGAACCTTCAATCTACAGTATTTCAATACAAATATTATATATTATTCAATAATTTTCTTATACATATTATGCTCATAATAAATAAATGATAGACTTTGCTCTTTTCTTCTTGTCAGAACTGATTAGAGGATGATCTACTTGCAACACCTCCTAAATAATTAATACTACAACCCCATCTAAATTACAATTCTTGTTTTTTTGTAATTTTGTGTTATAGTTAATACATAAAATAAAAAAAGTGCTGTAAAAATCAGCACTTTTTTTTATTTTTATAATTTAAAAATATGTTACATAACTTTAATGCAAGCTACACTTATCACACTCCAGTAATCTTCAATTTCATAGGAGTAAACCTTATGCCATCAACATTCTGTTCCGAATTAACATCTTTGAAACCTAATTTGTGATAAAATTCTACTGCATAAGGTGATGAATTAACCGTTATTTCTTTTATCTTAGGATTATTTTTAACAGTGGATAATATTGTTTCAAATAAATTCCTAGCTATTCCTTTTCTATGATAGTTTTTATCTACAAATAGCATACAAATATGACTAACTTTCTTCGTAGCAATAACTCCAACAATTTTTTCTTTATCATAACACACCCAAAAGTTTAAAATATTATCCTGAATCATATTTTTAATTGAATTAAACTCTATAAAATCTCCAAATGCTTTTATACCTTGTTCAGAATAGTCAGGAGCTTCAAATTCCATAAAAACATTGTATACAAGGGCCAATACTCTTTCTAATTCCTCTATTTTTAAAACTTCAATTTGAGATACTAACGAATTATTCAATACTATTCCACCTCTATTCACTTATTTACAACATCCTAAAATTTTGTTGTACTTATCATAATGATATACCATATTTTTTAAAATTATGTAGTAGTTACTTCTTTATATTTTTTTCTTAGACTGTTTTTTATTATACTTTCAAAAAAAGCATAATCATTTCCACTTCCAAATTCTTTCCAAATCCAATTTATTACTGTATCCACGTATTCTTTGTGTTCTGCCAAATGCTCAATAATAAGAATAATAACCCCTCCTTTTTTTCTCTTATTATTTAATTGTTTTTATAACCTCTGGAATTTGTAACTGTAGTTTTCTATAAGTAGGAAACTTTGGGTTATCCTCTGAAAAAGTAATTCCTGTAGGTCCACCTATAACATAAGTATCATCTTTTGTTTTAAAATATCTTTTATCACAAACAGTATCAAAATGATCTTCATCCAAATCTTTTGATGATTTGTTAATAATACCGAAAAGATAACCTGCTCCTTTCTCTTGTATTTTTTCTTTTGGTTCAAAGTATACCATTATACCCATATCATTTTCTTCAACTCTATATTTTCCTTTCCAACTTTCAGGAAAAATAAGCGAAAATCCTAATTTTTCATTCTTGTATTCTATTCCTTGTGAAATTTGTTTACTTTCATTAGTTGTTGTAATTGATGACTTTGAATTAGGTACATTATTTTTTTGTTCAACTTTTTTCTCCGAACATCCAAATACCAAAAAAATCAGTGATAAAATAATACAACTTTTCAATAAAATTTTTTTCATAACTAAACTCCCCTTTTTTAGGGTATAACATTTATTTAATATTTGTAACCCGCTCTTAATTAAATTCGTCTTAAAGCATCTGACTTTACTAGTTGTTTTGTTTGACTAAACTGAATGATAATACAAAAATCATTAGTTGTAATGTAAATATATTGATACGCTCTATCAAACCTAAAATAGGAATATTTTTTGCCATAACAATACCAGTAGAAACACCAGAAATCGTAATAATAACACCACAGCCAATAACAAATAAACCTAGTTTTTTCATACTTTTTATTTTGCTAAAACCTATTCCAATAAAAAATGTGCAACCTATTGTAGTGATTACAACAATTACTGTTACAATAATATGCATTTTATTTTGAAATGTCATTCCAGTGTTCGTGCCTTCTAATGGAAATAATGAATATCCAACAAACGATGAAACCTCCATTATAATCAATAAAATCATTTCGAATTTAGATATTTTGTTTACACAATTTCTTAAAATCACATATAAACTAATAGCAAAAATTATTGCTAATATTCCATATACACTGGTAAATCCTCTAAGTAGTCTAGCATTGGGAGCATCTATACCTGTTAAATCGCTGATAGGTTGCTTAATAGAGTTATATCCATCCCATAGAATTCCACCAATAAAAACATGTAAAACATACACTATAGAACTCATCATTCCACTTATAGTCCCTATTTTCCAAAAACTTTTTATTTTATTATTTTCCATATTTCAATTATCCTCTAAATTATAAATGATCTTCACCATATTTTACTATTTTGTTATATCTATTATGTTTATTTTATGAATATACCTTTGTACTCTCATAATAATACGATACATACTCTTTATAAATAAGTGATGAGTTTACAAAACTGGACATCAAAAGAGAAGATATATATTTTGTATTGTGCTAAACTTTAAACCAAGGAGGTGATGAGATGGAGTGGTTGAAGCATCTAAGCCAAGCGATTGATTATATAGAAAACAATTTAGCAGGGGATATTTCTTACGATGAAGCCGCAAAAATTGCCTGCTGTTCACCCTATTATTTTCAGCGAATATTTTCCTATGTAGCAGGTATTCCGCTCTCTGAATATATTCGCCGTAGGAGAATGACAAAAGCCGCTTTTGAATTACAGGTAAGTGAAGCTAAAGTTATGGATATTGGTTCAAAATATGGTTATGTTTCACCAACATCATTTAATCGTGCATTTCAAAAAGTTCATGGTGTTGCCCCAACTGTTGCCCGCATGGAAGGAACTATATTAAACTCTTATCCACGCATTAGTTTTTCTATTAAGGTCACTGGAGGTGAAAGTATGAGGTATAGAGTTGAAACAAAAGCCCCTATTAGAATTGTTGGAGTCAGAGTTGCATTACAAGAAGAGCAAGAACAAAATTTCAAAATTGTTCCTAAGTTTTGGGATACAACATTAAAAAGCAACCTATTACCCCAAATTCATAAATTAACAAACCAAAGCCCTCATGGTGTTTTAGGTGTTACCGTATATGAAAATCCTGAGGAAATCTATTACTATATTGCAGCTGCTACTGATAAAGCTGTTCCAGAGGAATTGTTTCAATATAAAATTCCAGCAGCTACATGGGTTATTTTTGAATGTAATGGACCTTTTAAAGATTCTATTCAAACCATCTTCAAACGATTTCTTACAGAATGGCTTCCGTTTTCTGGTTATGAATATGCTGGATTGCCAGATATAGAAGTTTACCCAATAAGCGATCCCAAATTAAAAGGCGGACATTCTGAGGTCTGGATTGCAGTTAAGAAAGCAAAGTAATCTAAGAATATGGAGGAGAATAAATGAATTATGAAATTGAAATTGACAAATTGGTTAAGCAGTACAAGAATGGTGTTAGAGCATTAGATGATTTAAGTATGAAAGTAAATAGCGGAGAAATCTTCTCTCTATTAGGTCCAAATGGTGCAGGAAAATCTTCCCTCATTAATATTCTGACAACCTTTTACAAACCCACATCTGGGAATATAACCATGTTGGGTAAAGATTTATGCAAGGAGCCTGCCTGGATACGCACACAGATTGCTTGTGTTGCTCAGCGTGTTTCTATTGATGAACACCTGTCGCTTATGGAAAATATGCTATTTCAAAGCAGGCTGTACAAAGTAGATCCACAGGTAGCAAAAGAAAGAATCAATTCTTTGATTGACAGCTTTGAACTTTCTGGATATCTGAAGTACCCTACAGCCTCCTATTCTGGAGGGGTGAAACGAAGACTGGACATCGCCATGAATATGGTATCAATGCCTAAAATTTTGTTTTTGGATGAGCCCACAGTTGGTATGGATGTTGATTCCCGTAGAGCTATGTGGAAAATGCTGCTGAAAATCCGAGATGAATATGGTACAACTATTTTCCTTACAACACATTATCTTGAGGAGGCCGATCAACTGAGTGATACCATCTGTATCATGAAAAACGGGAAAGAATTAGCTCAAGGAGCACTCAGTAACTTACGAGGTTACATTAGACAAAATATGCTTCGTATTGCATTTTCCAGCGCTGAGAAAACAATAAAATACAAGGATACCCTTAATAGCATAGGATTCATTAAGTTTACCAATGTACGAGATAATTCTGTTTTTGTAGGCGTGGATGATAGCAGAACAGCTTTTACATCTGTGAACAAATGGCTTTTGGATCATGATGTTGAGTTTGATGCAATCGAAATTGTAGAACCTAGTCTGGAAGATGTATTTTTGGCATTAACGGGTTCAGGAAAAAATAGAGGGGAGGAATAGTTGTGCTAAATATTTTGTGGAGAAATATGAAATGGCGTTTTCAAAATCCACTGTCCATAATAATTACAATACTGCAGCCGCTTCTTTGGCTTGTTATCTATAGTGCTGTTGCTGATCAGACAATGCAAAACATGGGGATTAAAAATTACACTGCTTTCATTTTACCTGGCATTATAATGCTCGTAACCTTTTCTTCTTGCTGCAGCGGCGGTATCATTAATTTTATTATGAAATCAAGTGGCAGCTTTTATAGAGTCTTAATCTCACCTGTAAGTCGAAGCTCCATAGTGATTGGACAAATGCTGGAGGCAATACTGCTTTCATTCGTAGAAGTAGCAATTTTATGTGTCGTAGGTCTTTTTTTCTCGGTAAAGATTGCGTCAGGAATTGCTGGAATTATGCTCATGATACTTCTAATCTTTATGACATCCTTTTTCTTGGCAGGTCTAGCCTATTCAATCAGTCTCTTCTTGCCCAATGAAGTAATCTATGAAACAATCATGACTGTCATTGTACTGCCAATCTTTTTTTTGAGCTCAGCTCTTTTCCCTGTTGAAAATTTATCTGGAGGATTGAAGATAGCTGTTATGCTCAATCCATTTACACATATTATTAACGCCTTGCGCAGCTTAATATTGGGAGAAACGGTTGTATTTGGGGACATTCTGCCTGTCATTGCGCTATTTGCAGTATTGTGCTGTGGGAGCTTTATGCTGGCAATGTGGAGACTGAAAAAAGAAACTGCCCACTAATTGAGATCATAACATTTTTGTAAATACCGCATATTCAATCATGAATAATACGGTATTTATAAAATATCACTTTAACTTATCAATATTTCCTGATTGAATGTGTGGGATATTGGCTTGAATTTTTTCATACGGCCAATCCCACCACTTAATTTTAAGTAATTTAGAAATTATATCATCACTATACCTTTTCTTTATAACTTTTGCTGGTACTCCTCCGACAATAGTATATGGTGGAACATCCTTAGTAACTACTGCTCTAGTTCCAATAATTGCACCATCTCCAATTTTCACTCCTGACATAATTACAGCTTCATATCCTATCCATACATCATTTCCAATTTGAATATCACCTTTATTGTCCCAGGCATCTTTTGGCTTTAATGTTTCATTCCATTCTTCACCAAATATAGGGAATGTATAAGTGGATAGTGACTTCATTGTATGATTTCCACTAGTCATGAGGAATTTAGCTCTACATGCAATTGAACAAAACTTTCCAATTACTAATTTGTCATTATTAACAGGATAATGATACAATACATTATTCTTCTCAAACTCTCTAGGATCATCATAAAAATCATTATATATTGTATAATCTCCAACTTTTATATTAACTCTTGTAATTACATTTTTAAGATATACCGTTTGATAATCATTACTTCTTGGATATACTTTATTTAAATCTGGAATAGTCATATTTAACTCTCTCCTTTGTGTTATGTTATCTTAATACCCATTCCATTATTTCAATGTATCTTTTCATACAATCCCCCCTAAAAAAGTTAGGATATACCGCAACCCTATAAATATCTAAAACAATAACTATTAATTATTTTTATCTTTTTTTATAGTAAAAATTTGAATAAATATAAGTATCCCAAATATTATAATAAATAGGTGTCCTATATTATAGAAAAAATACTCTATATTTCTTATGAATTCACGTGGAATAAATTCTGATAAAAATAAAGTATTATGAGTTATATCACGTATCGCTGATAGCAACATGAAGCCTATTCCTACCATAAAACAATAGAAATAATATTGAACTTTATTCATTTTATACCTCCTATAATTTCTTATATTTTACCTCAGTTAATATTTATAAAAATAATTTTCTTCATTCTTATAAAAAGAGCCTAAACTTGATCTAAGCTCTTAATTTGATACTTAATCTAACTTCATATATTTATGTATTAAATCAGTTAAATTATCTATATATTCTTTTTTTAAATCTAAATTATTTATAGTAGCTATCTCTAGAATATTACCATATATAGTACGCCATATTAACATAGCTCCAACATGTATTGTTGACTCTGCTGCATTATGCCAAATTTCAAATAAAATATCTTTGATTGCATTTAAATAGTCTTTTCTAGCATTATTTGTAAAATCTTTTATGTGTTCATTTTCTTTAGTTAAAATATGGAATTCTTGCATAATCCCATTATATATAATTATTCTAAGTCTATTTTCAATATAACTCCTTATAACCTGTTTTTTATTCTCCTCTTCAATTATTCTATCCTTGAAATCTAAAACTACTTGCATCTCTTTTTCAATTAGTAACTTTATGACTTCTATATAAATATCATTCTTATCTTTAAAATACTTGTAAAATAAACCTGTTGAAATTCCTGCTTCACCAGTTATGTCTTTTATATGTGTATTATGATATCCTTTATCATTAAATACTTTTTTAGCAGCTTCTATTAGTTTTAACTTTTTTTCTATTGCCCTTTTTTGAATAGGTTCTTTTATATAACTCAAGTCCTTTCACTCCTTTATACTAATTTTAATATACTTTTAGTTTTTAGTACAGTTTATATAACTTGAATTTCTATTCACTTTTTGTTGACTCCATATAAATTAGCATGTATAATATTCTTGAAAGTTGAATTTATATTCAACTTTTATTCTACCTCTAGGAGTGTTTAATATGAATTTCATTAATGAATTAAACTTACAATTTAATAAGCTTGATTTTAACTTTGGATTTAGATATACTTTTATATTTTTATTGTCATTGGCTCTTAATTGGTATCTATTTGGAATAAACATTTCATTATTAGGTGCTATAATAACTTTACTTTACTTTGCAATACCTAATAAAAATATCAAAGTTAAATCTTTATCTAAAGTTACTTATATCTATTTAAATATTATTTTAGTTACTTTTTTAGGTTATCTAGCAACTACTAACTTGGTTTTATCTTTATTATTAAATTTGTTAGTTCCATTTGTTATAGTATGCATATTTTCTGATGAAACTAATGTTAATGGATACTCATTTTATTATTGTTTATTTGTTACTATGCAATTTATTGGTATAACCTTGGATATGTTTAATTTCCACTTATTATCTACTTTTATAGGGTTGATTATAGGATATGTATTTAATGAAGTTATTTGGTCTGATAATCATAAAAGTATAAGTTCAGATATTATAGCGCTTAAAGAACACTTTGTTATAAGCTTAAAGTCTAATTATGTAAAATTAAGAGATGGTTTAAATTTAAATTTACTTACTTCAAGGTTTGCATTTAGATTATCTATTGCTACTGCTTTTTCCCTTGTTTTTTGGAAATACTTAAATTTACCAAAGTGGTATTGGATATCTATATCTACTTGTTATACTTTAATTCCTATCCATAATCAAATTAATTCTAGGGCTTTTAAGAGAATTCAAGGGACTATTATAGGTGTTATAATCTTTTTAATATGCTCTTTTTTAGTAAAAAATATGTTTATTTCTGTAATATTAACAGTACTTAGTGTTTTATTAACGCTTTCTTATCTTCCCCACAACCGCTTAGCTGAATCTTATGTATTCTCTACATACTTGGCACTGTCTTTTTCTATAATTTCATTATCGTCTATAACTGCTACATCATATAGAGTTTTATACGTTTTAATAGGTGCTTTTATAGCTATAGTATTTAATAAATTAATATTTCCTGATAAATAAAAAAATGTAAGATACAAATAAAAATTAATTTGCATCTTACATTTTTTAGTATTCACTCTAAATAGAATTTTCCAAAGCTTTATTATTCACTGATTTTTCCTTTACACTTTTAATTACTGCTCCTAAAAACATTCCAACTATGGCCGGAACTACCCAACCTAAACCTTTTGCATAAAGAGGTAGTCCATCACATAAATTTGTAACAAATCCTAGCTTTATTCCTACCTGCTGTAATGAATCAACTACACTTACAACTCCAGTAAATAATATTGTTAATCCATAAACCATAGAACTTTCTTTAAATATCTTATCTAACATTGCAAGTACTATAAGCATTATTGCTATTGGATAAATTGCATTTAATACTGGTACTGATATTGCAAGTATTTTTGTTAATCCCATATTAGCAAGAATCATACTAGAAAGAGATAATATTCTAGTCCAATTTTTGTACGATATCTTATTAGTTAATGTTGAAAAATATTGACTGCATGAAGTTATAAGACCAACACTAGTTGTTAAACAAGCTAAAGTAAATATAACTGCTAATAATACAGCCCCTGGTTTTCCAAATATATAAGTTGTAACATTTGTTAAAGTTTGTGCTCCATTTTGAGTACCTCCAAATCTTCCTCCACTAGTTGCTCCTAAATGTGCAAGTATTGAATAGATAATTATTAGTAAAGTTCCCGCTATCATTCCAGCTTTTATTGTTGTTGAAACTACTGCTTTTTCATCCTTAACTCCTTTAGATTTTATTGCTAATGCAATAACTATTCCAAAGTTTAAAGCTGCTATTGTATCCATTGTTAGATATCCCTCTAAAAATCCTTTAACAAATGGAGAAGTTACATATTCTCCTGTTGCTGCACCATAATTGCCTAATGGTTTAACTAAAGCTCCAACAAACATAACTAAAATTAAAAGTAATAAAGAAGGTGTTAATACCTTACCCATACGATTTACTAACTTAGTTGGTGATAATGAAAGCCAATAAGCCACCATAAAAAATACAAGTGTAAATACTAGTAACGCTAAAGTCTTTGATATACTCTGTGGTAAATATGGTGCTACTACCATTTCAAAAGGTAAGCTACCTGCTCTTGGAATTCCTAAACAAGGTCCTATTGATAAATATATTAAAACTGTAAAAATTCCTGCAAACACTGGATTGACTCTTTTAGCTAAATTCGCTAATCCACCAGATTTAGCAACTGCAACCACTCCTAAAATTGGAAATCCAACTGCTGTTATAAAAAAGGAAAGCATTGCTGTCCAAACTTCCACACCTGCTGCTTGTCCTAAAAATGGAGGAAATATTAAATTTCCTGCTCCAAAGAATAATGAAAAAAGCATTAACCCTACAAGTAATAAATCTTTCTTTGATAAATTTTTCATTTTGAATGTCCCCCTCGTTGTTTAAATAATCATCTTTTTTGCTAATTAATAATGCCATCCTCAATATCCATATAATCGCCCCCTTGAAAAATTAACAAAATTCCTTATAAAACAAAAAACCCGTCCCTTGAAAACAAGGGACGGGATAAACCGCGTTACCACCCTAATTCTATAAAATAAGTTTATGATAAATAAACCTTTTATAGCTCTTAGTTACGTATCCAACAATACGCTTATCTTTTAACGGTGAAAGACTCCGGCAAAGCTTACTAAAATTAATTTCAGCCTTGCTTCTCAGAGATGATTTTCAGTTATAACTTGAACATTGGCTTGCAGCAAAATGCCAACTCTCTGTGGAACAAGATATTACTTACTTTTTCTCTTCATAGAATTTATTTTAATTACCATATATATGATATACTCATATTTATTATCTGTCAATCCCTATATTTAATTTTTTACAACATTAAAACATATTAACTATAAACTCTTTGTAATTCTATAAAATTACAATTAATATATTCAAATACGTAAAAGTGTTATACCTTCATCTGTCTATAGATGTACTCTAGTCATAGGTAAATTATTATTAAGCCCTTTAGTAAATACAAATTGATGTATATCTATTGTCCCATAATTAAACGAAGCAGCGCACCCTTGTAAATATAATCTCCACATTCTTATAAAACGCTCGTCTTTAGTTTCTTTAATTTTATCTAATTTAGCTTCAAAATTAGCAGCCCAATGCTCTAATGTTTTTGCATAGTGGCGTCTTAAGCTTTCCATTGTTATAAGATGAAAATTATATTCGGGCATAAGGTAAACTAGTTCTCTTATAGAAGGAAGATGACCGCCAGGGAAAATGTATTTTGTACTCCATGGGTTAACTTTTCTTTCATTTTGTGCTGTAATACAATGAAGTACAGATACTCCTCCTTGATTTAAGAGTTTATTTATTGTTTCCATATATATTGGATAGTTAGCTCTACCTACGTGTTCTAGCATTCCGATACTTACAACTCTATCAAATTTTTCACCTGTTTTTGCCAATTCTCTATAGTCTATTAATTTTACGTCTACAAGTTCTTCAAGATTTTCTTCTTTAATTTTCTCCTTAGTTTTAGCAAATTGTTCTTCACTTAAAGTTATGCCTAAAGCTTTAACACCATAAGTTTTAGCAGCTTCAATAATAAGTGTTCCCCAACCACTTCCAATATCAAGAAGCTTTTCTCCTTTTTTTAAGTTTAATTTTTTTAATGTATATTTTATTTTATTTATTTGAGCATCATATAATGTATCATTAGGATTATTAAAGTATCCACATGAATAAGTCATTGTTTTATCAAGCCATAATCCATAAAAATCATTTCCTAAATCATAGTGATATTGAATGTCTTCTTTTGCTTTTTTTATTGAAGTAGGTTTCATTTTTACTATTTTACCTAAAATTTTGTTCTTATGTAGAAAACTTTCTGTATTTCTAGATATGGCTTCAATTATCTGCTGAAGACCACCTTCTATGTCTATTATTCCATCCATATATGCTTCTCCAAAAGCAAGATAAGGATCATCTAGAATTTTCTTTTTAGATAAAGGTTGGTGGAATATTATTTTAAATACTGGTTCACCTTGTCCATATTTTTCTATACTTCCATCCCAATATTCAACAGTTAAAGTTTCCTTCATAATTTTGCTCAAAAATGTTTTTAAAAATATTTTATCCATTTTTATATCCCCCTTGTATTGATTCTTTATACCATTAATAATAGTATAACATTTCCATAAAAGGATAATATTAAAACAGTGCAATGTTTACATTAAGTTTAAAAAATACTCACAATGCAGTTTTGAAGTTAACTGTAACTAAGAAATTCATTTAAACCTGAACATGATCTCATAGTCTCTTTATCACCAGAAGATACCTCTCCTTCTCCACGGATACAAACTGTAATCTAACCCATGGACAGTAAAATTGTTCAATAACTATGCAATATCTTTCAAATATTAATATTTATCATAAATATATGTAGATTTTGTATCTAAAATTATGATGTTTTGTTATAGAAAAGTATAGGCAAATATTAAAAGTAACAAAACTCTTTTAAATTAATATAATATAGTGTAGATTTATTTTAAACTTTTATGGAGATGAAAATATGAAACAAATTCTTTTATCAGATAGTTTTACAAATAAAGTACGACAGTGTGAAGATTGTGCTTGGTTTATCTTAGACTATGTTCCTACAACTCCTTATAAATGGGTATATGTGCCTGATAATTCAGGTGTGTACAAGCTTCACGATAAAATTACCCTAATTCCTCAACCAATTGGTGGTATAGTTGGAGTTGGAGGAAAAATAATTTGGAAATTCATTGGGTGTAAAGTAGGCAGTGGATCAGTTTGCTTTAACCTTGTCAATATTACAACAAATCAAACTGTTAAAACAATTGTAGTTGACATTAAAGTCGTTAACAATTAATTATTAATAATCGTCAATAGTGTAAACCATATCCTATGTGTTAATTACTCTACTGACGATTTTTTCTACCTGAATTCGCTTTTTTATTATGTACAAATGCTTTATATTGTTTTCTCTAATATACAGCAGATAGCTAACACTAACGATATTTATGGAGACTCTAAAAAAAGTAATACATAATTTCCAAAATTCTTAAGAATTTTGCCACCTAAAAATAAAACTTCTTAAATTCCTTTATTTTTGATAATTTATTATTTTCATTTAACCTTCATCTATTTCCTTTAAAATAATAGAGAGTCCCCTATTAATTTCATTATTGCTAACCCTACTTATACTCAACCTTATTAATTTTTCATTTGTATAATCTTTCAGGCAAAATTTTTTTGTATCTGATAGTAATATATTTTTCGTATATAACCTTTTGATAATATCTTTAGTACTTACACTATTAGTAATTTCAAAACTTGCAAAAAAACCTGAGTTAGGAACATACCATTTTATATTGGAATTATGTAAGTTTTTTGTTAGTTCATTAAGATATCTCATCCTTTCAGAATACACCTTTCTAAGCTTTTTCATATGTGCATTAAACATACCACTTTTAATATAAATTTCTAAAGCCCCTTGCGAAAGTATAGATGTATTTAAATCATTCCATCTCTTATATTTTTCAAAAGTTTTTAATAATGATTTGGGAAGCACAACTGCTGAAACTCTTAATCCTGGAAGTAGTATTTTAGAATAGCTTTTTAAATATACTACCCTTGATGAAGAGTCTAAAGCATATATTGGATCTGCTTTTTTATTAATTTCTAAATCAGCAAGATAGTCATCCTCAACTATATACACATCATACTTTTCAGCCAGCTCTATTATTTGCTTTTTCTCCTTATTGGAGTATGAAAAACCTGTAGGATTATGAAACCTTGGTATAATATAGAAAAATTTTATGTTACCATACTTAAATATTTCTTCAAGTTCATCAAAATCTATTCCATTATGGTTTCTTTGGATACCAATAGTATTTATATTATTAAGATCTAATGATTTTATAACTCCGTGATATGTAGGTTGTTCTATAAGTACGTTTTCTTTGCCATTTGGAAATGGCATCATTGTCAATATATTTATGGCTTGTTGTGAGCCTGTAGTTATGAAAACACCTTTCTTATCAGTAAATACTTGATAATCTTGAAGTTGTTTTACTATCACATGAATTAGATTCTCTAATCCCTGGGCATTAGAATGATAAAAAAGACTTTCCTTATATACATCCATTGCTTGATTTAAACAATGCTGAAATTCTTCATAAGGTAAAATACAACTATCTGATGCAGCCGTACAAAAATCTATCTCTTTATTAAAAATATTATTATTTAAATTTAAATTATTTTCGATAAGGTAGTGTCCACTTTTAGGTATTGAGTATATTATATGTTCTTTTTCTAATAAATCATAAGCCTTAACAACGGTTACTTTACTACATTCAAATCTTTCGCAAATATTTCTTATTGAAGGTAACTTTTTACCTGGTCTAATACTTCCCTTTGATATTTCACTTTTTATATAACTTATAATAGCTTGATATTTTATCAAAATGTCTTCCCCCTATAATATCTGTACCAGCCCACATTAAAATTTCTATCATTGCCTTAAATATAAATATATTTTATATTTTTACTGTACTACAAATATTATTCAAAATAAAGCATTTAAATAAACCACCCTTAATCTATGATTTTTAGGTCACTATTTTTAAAAAAATTATATATAAAAACAACTCGATAAGGAGGCTTTAACATGAAAGATTTAACTACTGGAAATGAAGGTCAGGTAATATTAAAATTTACAATACCAATATTGATAGGTAATATATTTCAACAACTATACAATACAATAGACAGTATTATTGTAGGTAGATTTTTAGGTAAAAATGCTCTAGCTTCAGTTAGTGCTAGCTTTAATATTATGCTTGTAATTTTATTAGTAGCTATAGGACTAACTTTAGGTACAAATATTCTTGTAGCCAAATATTATGGTGCAAAGGATATAGGTAACGTAAAAAAAGCTATAGATACAGCGTATATATTTACATTCGTCATATCAATATTAATCACTCTATTAGGATTTTTAACTAGTAATTCTATATTGCTTTTTTTCAAAGTTCCATCACAAATAATACCTCAATCAAAAATTTATCTTCATATACTTTTAATTGGAACTACTTCTTCATTTTGTTACAATACTATTAGTAGTGTTTTAAGAGGTATTGGAAATTCAAAAGCACCTCTATATTTTCTTATATTATCAACTATATTAAATATAATTTTAGACTTAATATTCATAATAGTTTTTAACTTTGGAGTATCAGGAGCTGCTTTAGCTACAATAATTTCTCAAACTTTTTCATTTATAGGAAGTTTCATTTATTTAAATAAAATTTATCCTCAATTCAAATTTAATATTAGGAATATATGTTTTGATAAGTATATATTTAAATTAAGTTTAAAAATTGGACTTCCTGCTGCATTGCAAAAATTATTGCTAGCTGGTGGTTTTATAGTTATTCAAATTTTAATAAATGGTTATGGGGCAAATTCTATGGCTGCATTTGCCGCTGCTGGAAAACTAGACTCTTTTGCTCAAATACCAGCAATGAATTTAGGTGATGCACTATCAACATTTACAGCACAAAATTTAGGTGCTAATAAACATACTAGAGTAAAAAAAGGCTATATATCCACACTAATAATTGGTTCTGTTATTTCTGTTTTCATAACTATAATAATTAACTTCTTTTCTAAGCCTTTAATGTACCTGTTTGTAACAGATACATCTGTTATTAAAATAGGTGTAAGCTACCTTACTATAGTTTCTTTATGTTATATTGTCTATTCAGCTATGGTTATAACCAATGGAGTTTTAATAGGCACAGGAAATTCTTTTATACCAATGCTTTCAACTGCACTCTCTTTATGGTGTGTGCAAATACCTATATCAATATTTTTAACTAATAAACTTGGAATAAGTGGTATATGGCTTGGTGTGCCTGCTGGTTGGTTAACTGGATTTGCATTGAGATTATCATATTACATTTTTGGAAATTGGAGAACAAAAAATTCACATATAAAAGTTAAATGCTGATGATAAAAATAAAAATATTCCACCATAATTCTTGTGGTGGAATATAAATATATAATTCTATTGCCATTCTAGCTTACTTTTATCACTCATAAATTTCACTCAAAATATCAAACACTAAAATACTATAAACTTTCACTGCATTTTTTAAATCCTTCTCATTGAAATCAAAATTAGAGTTATGATGTTCAGCTTTTAGGTCACTTCCAAACATTATGTATACAGCTTTTCCTCCATTAGACTGAACTTTATTCATCATATAAGAAATATCTTCACTTGCCCCAAAATTAATTTTTTCATCACATATCAAATTATAAGCATAAATTTTACTAGCAGCTTCTTTTACCATGTTAATCATCTCATGATCGCTTTCTGCACTTACTGCCTCCCCTACATATTTTATATTTACTTCAGTATCATGCATTTCTGCAGCACTGTGTAATATCCTTTCTGCATACTTTCTCATATAGTCATTAAGTTCTGATGTTTTTCCTCTTGTTTCTATTTTCATGTAAGCACTTTCAGGTATGATATTTCTTTCTGTCCCAGATACTAATTTTCCAACATTTATTCTTGTTGCTCCTTTGCTATTTCTAGGAATAGAATGGAGATTTAATACTGCTGAAGCTGCAGAAATCAAGGTATTATTCCCTTTTTCTGGTGCTGCACCAGCATGAGAAGCCTTTCCTTTGAAAACTGCATCAATTTTGGAAGTTGCTAAAAATCCACTTGCACCATAGATTTAGCACCTTTCACTCCTTCTTCAGCTGGTTGAAATATCAACTTTATTGTTCCATTGAGTTGTTCTTTTATTTCACTTAAAACTTCTGCAACCCCTAAACCTACAGCAGCATGTCCATCATGTCCACAGGCATGCATAACATTTTTATTTATAGAAGAAAATCTCTTGTTTACTGGGAAATGTTCTTTATCTTCACTTTCTTGAATTTCCAATGCATCAATATCAAATCTCAAAGCTATGTTAGGACCTACTCCATTACTTAAAATGCCAACAACGCCTGTAAAGCCTCCTTTTAAAGACTGAATTAATTCCTTATCAGCCCCCTGTTCCAACGCTCTTATATAATTTTTTTCTAATTCTCTATCATCTGGTACTTCCATTCTAGAATCATTATCAATAACCTCTCTACCTAATTTAATCTCATATCCAAGCTCTATTAATTTCCTGGCAATTAATGATGCTGTTCTAAACTCTGTCCATCCACCCTCAGGATGTTTATGAAAATCTCTTCTATATTTAATTACTTTATTCTCTATATTATCCACTAATTCATCAATTCTTTTGTACAATTTAAAACACTTCCTTTAATTTCTATCTTATATTAAGGATACCATATAATACCTTTTAAATATTAAAATTTTTATCCTATGTATATAATTAAAATTTCAGCTGAAACTAATAAAAAGTAATCACTGAGAAAATAAACCAACTCTAAATTATAATTATTAATATTTTTAATTAGAGGAGAAATATAATGGAATCTACTATTTTAAGTAATGATTTAGAAAAAAATATAACTTTAATTTCATCAAATGCACCAGCAAATTTTAACTTTAAAACTCGAGAATTAATTCTTAAAGACAATATTAAATGTATTATTATTTATATAGAAGGACTTTCTAAAAAAGAGGATATTGAAAGTTGTATAATATCACCCCTTTTATCTAAAATTGATTGTGATATTAATGCTTTATTATCGCCAGCTTCATATATAGGTAAAAGATACATTACTATAAATGATATAGAATTATCATCTGATGTAAATGTTATATCAAAAAATTTAAAAAAGGGTAAAAGCATAATATTAATAGAACATGATAATACAGCTATTATTTGCAACACTTCTCAAAGTAACTTTAAAAAATTTGCGGAATCTAAAATTGAAGAAAACATAAGAGGAGAAAAAAGTGCTTTTGTTAACAACTTACATATTAATGTTTCTCTAATTCAGGAAAAGCTAAAAAATAATAATCTTAAGATTGAACTCTATACATTTGGGGAAGAAAACAACTGTGAAGCTTCTCTTATATACTTGGAAAATACTATTGATCCTGATGTTTTAAATAAAATAAAAAGCAAATTGCAAACTGTAAAAACTTCCTATGTACCAGATACAGGTTATCTAATGCAATTTATAGAAAAACGTCCTCTTAGTATTTTTCCTCAATCTAAACTTACGGAAAAACCTGATAAAGTTGTGTCAGATATTATTCAAGGAAAAGCAGCTATTTTTGTAAACGGATGTGCTTATGCAATAGTTCTTCCTGTAGTTTTCGTAGAATTTTTTCAAGCTTTTGAAGATTACTCAAACCGACTTATTTTAGCTAATTTTGATAGATTTATAAGGTTTCTAGCTTTACTTATAATATTAACAGCATCACCTATATATCTCGTACTTATAAAATATTATGCTTCACTTATACCTTTAAATTTAATTAAAATCATTATTATTTCTAGAAAAAATATTCCTCTTCCACCTTTTCTAGAAATACTTTCTATGGAGCTTTTAATAGAATTTTTAAGAGAAGGTGGACTTCGTCTTCCTTCAACCATAGGTCAAACTTTAAGCATAATCGGTGGTATTATAATTGGCGATGCTGCTATAAAATCTGGTATTGTAAGTCCTACAACTTTAGTAGTAACTGCATTAACAGTAATTTCCACATTTCTTATACCAAATTATGAAATGAGTCTTTCTATTAGGCTATTGAGATTTTATATATTAATACTTGCACAATTTTTTGGATTTTTTGGTATATTTATAGGGTTATTTTCAATATTTGCTCATCTAATTAATTTAGACAGCTTTGGAATACCTTATTTTTCACCTTTTGCTCCAATGAGGTTTAAAGATTTAAAAGATAGTACAGTTAGATATTCATTAAAAGATACAAATAGAATTCCTATAAGCTTTATAAGGAGGAAAATTAAAAATAAAAAAAATGAATAAAAATAAAATAACACAAAACCAATACATATTTATCATTATAGCTTCTATGGTAGGTATAGGAATTTTGTCTTTGCCAACAAACATTAGTAAAATAGCTCATCAAAATGGTTGGATATCGACTTTTATTTCTGGCATTTATCCAATTTTTATTGTAATAACAGCTTCCATAATAGATAAAAAAACAGTTCATGCTGATTTTTGGGATATAAACAATAAAATCTATGGTAAAACATTGTCTTATATATTTACATTTATATTCTTTTTTTATTTTTTAACAATATTTAGTGCTGTTATAGCAGGATATACTAATATATTAAATACTACTATCGCAACTTTTCTACCTCCTATTTTCGTAGTATTCCCTACTTTGTTAATAGTTACTTTAATATCAATGTCTGGAATTTATATGATAGGTAGAATATGTGAGTTATACTTTTATTTTTCTATACCTCTTATAGTCATTCCCTTATTTTTTATAGGAAAAGGTTCACTCTTTAATATTCAGCCTTTTTTTTCTCCATACACTGAAATAATAAAAGCTATTCCTAATACTTTTCTTACTTATACACTAGTTGAAATATGTTATATAATTATTAGCAAAATTTCTAATAGAAAAAATACAAAAAAGGCTGGTATTATTGCTTGTGTAGTAACAATTTTTATATATACTTTTTTTATTTCTTTTATTGCAATATATTATTTAGGTTGGGAATTAACTTCCAAACTTGAAGTTCCAATTATATATATGATAGAAACACTACGTGTTCCTCTAATATCTAACTTTAAAGCTTTATTTATTTTTCTTTGGAGTGAAATTGTTTTTAAACATTTACTATGTGATAGTTTTGTGCTTAGTTATTGTTTATCTAAATTGCTAAAAATGAGTTATAAAAAAGCTTGCATTATATCTTCAGTCATTACTTTAGCTTATACTTTTCTTATGATACCAGAATACAACAGAAAAATGATTATAGATTTTTTTGTACATTATTTTGTAATTTTTTCTGTTACTTGGGGATTAGCTACAACA
Organism: Clostridium ganghwense; assembly: GCF_026735165.1. Classification (GTDB taxonomy): domain Bacteria; phylum Bacillota; class Clostridia; order Clostridiales; family Clostridiaceae; genus Clostridium_H; species Clostridium_H ganghwense. The sequence goes on from NZ_JAPQES010000002.1 coordinate 449,363, forward strand.
ATATTAGTTTCTATAAGATATAGAGGTGAAAAAGATGAACATGTATAAAAAATTTACAGCTACTTTACTTATTATATTTACTTCTGTATTCTTTTGTAGCTGCTACAATATGCACCCAATAGAAGATTTAAGTATAACAATGGGTATAGGATATGATATAGATAGAACTGCTGATATTAAATTAGTTAATGCTGCTGAATTTCTAAAAATTGATGAAAATGGAACACCGTCTTCTTTTTTATTAACTGGGGAAGGACCTACTATATTTTCTCTTGTAGAAAACCGTAGAACTAAACAAAGTAAAAAATTCGTCTTAGGGTCAGAAATACTTTTTCTCATTAGTGAAGAAAGAGCTAAATTTGGAATTAAAGATGTACTAGAAAATTTATTAAGAATTCCTGACCTAAACATAAATGCTATGATTGCAATTTGCAAGGGTAAATGTGAAGATTATTTTTCGCTTAAAAGTTCTCATCCTGGTGCTATATCTGAAACATTAAACAATATGATTAAATTTTCATATTTAGGTAATTTTAATTCAAAACATTTTACTATTAATGATATGTTACTTATGTATCATCAACAAGGTAGAGAAATTCTTTTACCGTATATTGAAATTATCGATGATAATCCCCAAATAACTGGTGCTGCCATATTTGATAATGATAAAATGATAAAAAAAATACCTATAAAAGAAGCTAAATTAATAAATCTTTTAAGATTCTCAGGTGGTACAGGTTTTGTATCGATTTCATCTAATACTCCAATAAACTATTTAGATATAGAAGGTAAAAATAAAGTCAAAGTTAAAGTTTCCCAAAACAATGAACAACTAAAATATGATATTTTTGTTAATATTTCCTCCGATTTAAAAATAGACACTCTTTTTGAGAAAGAACTTAATAAAAAACAAATTTTAAAAATAGCAAAATTATTTGAATCTAAATTAGAAGAAGATTTAAATAATGAAGTAACTAAAATTCAAAAAGAATATCCTGTAGATTGTTTAGGTTTAGGCCGATATGCTCTTGCTAAGTACGGTATAAATAGTGGCTATGATAGTTATAAGCACTTTGCTAATGCTGATATTAAAGTACATGTAAGTGTTAAAATTAAATCAATAGGAAGAACTTATATTAAACAGTTACCTAAACCTACTAAAGATTAATTTATTTCCTTACCAGTCTATTTTTATCATGTACACCATAAGTAAATTATGAAAAATTTATATAGATAATTATAGAGGTCTTTGATATTATTTATATATAAACTTTTATAAGTAGCATTTTAACAATAATATATAGGTGTATATACAAAGGATGAAAGGAATGATATTATGCAAAAAAGTATATATCCTAAACTGCTCTTAGCTTTTTTCGGCTTAATTTTAAGTACAATGATTAAAGGTAGTCCTGTTAAAAATTTATTTTCTGGAATTTTAATAGGATTAGTGTTTGTACTATTCATACAAATATTATGGGATTATAAGAATAATAAAAAAGCCAAGAAAGTTAATAACAATAAGACAATTAACCAAAACAAGAAAAACAAAAAAAGGAATAAAAAAAAGAAAAAATAAAATACACCAATCATATATCATGGAATTATAAAAACACCACAAATAACTTAATTAAAGTATTTGTGGTGTTTTTATATTATAGAATTAATTATAATCTTTTTAATATTTTTACAACTTCTTTTTCTGTTACAATTTTATGTGGATTAAATCTACCATTTTCAAGCTGCATAACTTTGTTTGTTACAATACTTTTAATTATATTAGGATTGCTGCATTCATTTATATCCAAAACATTAGCTTCTTTTAAATCAAAATCCTTCAGCATATATATAACCTGTGCAAGTTCCTCACGAGTTATCTTTCCCTTTGGATTAAATGTATTTTTATCACATTTAATATAGCCAGATAATACTGATGTTTCTATATAATCAAAATATGGACTAGATGTATCAACATCCTTAAAACTACCATATACATGACCTTTTTTCTTCTTATATGTTCTAGAAGTTGGAGTAAAAATCAACTTATGTTTTACCATTATAATCATTTTTGCAAGTTTTTCCCTTGTAAGTGGCTCATCACTATTAAAACATGATATGTCATCAAAAATTTCAGGATAAAACATTCTTTGAAGTTCTCTCATACCTTTTACATGCCTAAAAACAGGACTTGAAATAAGTTTCTCATCAATATTGTAAACTCTTCCATTAGCAACCCCTTTAATCTTATCAAATCCAGGTCTTATAGAAATAGAATGTGGATTACCCCCGGCATTCATTGAACCTCTTTGTGCTACATATACATCTATTTGCTTACCTTTTTCGAGTATTCTTTCTGCACCATAATCTGCTATACTAGTACTGTCATTTAATGCTTTAGCATCTTGTGCAATATTAATTCCTCCAGCGATTTCAATTGACTTTGCTGCAGTAGATTTTGGTGTTATTGTTCTACAATTAGTTTCTGTAGATTCAAAAAATACCTTTACTTTATTCTTAATTTTACTTGAATCTTTTTCAATTACATCCATTTCCTTATGAAAATCTTCAAGAAGCTCTTTAGCTCTTTTTTCTTTTCCTGTAAGCATTCCCAATTTTTCAATATATGAATCAAATTCGTCAAAACTCTCAGGATATAAGGATACTACATTTACCCCTGCATTCTCCAAAGCTTTAACAAAATCAGGACTATGTCTTTCTATAAATGGTCTAATAAGCACCAAATCAGGTTGAACTGATAAAATTGATTCTGTATCATCCTTATAACTATATACTTTTTTTGGTATAATCTTTGGTGGATAAGTATCACTTTTACCTCTTCCTATTATTTCTTCATCAAGTCCTAGTTCAAATAAATTTTCAGTATGAGCTGAATATAAGCTTATAATTCTTTTTGCTGGTTTATCCATTCTAATAGTTCTTCCTGAATCATCTTTAAACTCTATTTTATATTTTTTATTTGAACTTACTTTATCACTTTTAACTCCGCAACCAACAGCTGTAAATATCAGTAATAAAACTAAAACAACAGATGTTATTCTTTTTTTCATATTTTTACCTTTCTACTGCTCTATTCTTTTTCTTCCATTAGAGGATTTCCATCAATACAATCTTTTACATGCTGAACATAGATACTTTGTATTTTTTTATTTTCTCCTAATCCATGAAGGTAAGTATTTACCTTAAATCCTTCTTTCTTTAAAAGTATCTTCCATGAGTCGTCTTCGTCTCCAGCCATATCATTGTTAGCATGGTCTCCTGCAACTACCATAAACGGCATCAAAGTTACTTCCTTAATATTATCCTCTTTTAATCTTCTTATAACATTATCAAGTTCTGGTGTTCCTTCTACAGTTCCAACATAAACATTTTTTAATCCTTCTTCTTTAAGCATATAATCAAATAATGCATAGGAAGAATTTGCAGGATGTGAAGTACCATGTCCCATTAAAACAACGGCTTGTTGTTGATTCATTTTTGGAAGTTGTCCTTTTAAACCATCAATAGCAGCTTTATAATCTGAAGTTCTATATAATATTGGTCTTCCAAGTACTAATTTACCAAAAGCTTTATCTTTTTCAAACTTTTCAACCATTTCTTTTATTTCATCATATTCAATACCTGGAATGATATGTAGTGGTTGTACAATAACTTCACCAAATCCTTCTTGCTTTAATTTGTTTAAAGCTTCTTCTGGACTATCAACTGAAATACCATCTCTTTCCTTTAGTTTCTTTCTTATAATACTAGAAGTATATGCTTTTTTTACTTCATAATCTTTAAAAGTTTCTGCTATATTCTTCTCAACTGCATCTAGAGTTACTTTTCTAGTATCTGCATAGCTTGTTCCAAAGCTAACAACAAGTATAGCTTTCTTGTTATTATTTGCTGCAGATGTTGCTTTTGAATCTTCACTTTTTGATGTTTGTACTTTGTTTCCACATGCAGCAAATAAAACAACTGACATTAAAATTGACATTACAATTAAAATTCCCTTTTTCATTTTACCTCTCCTTTTCTTTTTTAAATAAAAAAATGGCTTCTTTCGAAACCAAGGAGATAGTGCAGTATATTTTTACATGAAATAGTAAAATAAATCATGAAATTAATACCTACACCTTCTCTCCCTCCGAAAGATGGTTGCATATATTTATTAGGCAGGTCTCCTGGCTCAGGTTTCTTCCGACTCTTCCCTTCCCAACTTATACAAGTCAGTGGTTATGAAGATTTGTCCACCTTTACAGTAGCGGGGGCTGCATCGGTTTTTCACCGATTTCCCTTTTAACTTTTTACTTTTTTAAAGTAAAAAGACCTTAATAAATTTAAATTATTATTACTGCTATTTATTGTAAGCATGTTATTTATCTAAGTCAAGCATTTTTTCCATTATTTTATCTTTGAAGATTTCTTACATTTATATTTTTATTCCAATTCTAAGGAGTTATGTATAAACCTTCCTTTGACCTTAAAAACTTCAAATAAAGTTTTTTCGTTAAGTACTTCTTCGCTTTTGCCAAATTTGTTTACGGTTCCTTCTTTTAGTATTAAAATTTCATCACAGTGTTTTCTTGCCATAGATAAATCATGCATTATAAAAATAATCATTTTGTTTTCATTCTTAGCTTTTTCCTTTAATAATTTTATAAATTTGACTTGATAATATATATCCATATTACTAAAACCCTCATCAATTAAGATTATTTCTGTACTCTGACATAAAGTTTTTGCAAATTGAACTCTCTGACGCTCACCACCACTTAGTTCTGTAATTTTACTATATCTCATAGGAAAAATATCAGCATCCTTCATTGATTTTTCAATGATTCTTTTATCTTCATCATTTAATACTCCATTATTAAATGGATATCTACCCATAGCAACTATTTGTTCCACTGTATAAGGAAACTTAACGTCAAAATTTTGAGACATAAGAGCTATCTTTTGTGCTAATTCTCTCCATTTATAAAGTTGTATATCCTTTCCCTCTAAAAAAATACATCCTTTATTTATTTCGATTAATTTTGTTACAGCAGAAAGTAATGTACTCTTTCCAGCACCATTAGGTCCTATAATTCCATACATTTTTCCTTTTTCAAATTCCAAATTAATTGAATGTAGTATTTGTTTTTTTCCTATATACACATCTAAATTCTTTATTTTCAGCATTTATATTACCTCTTTCCTTTTAATAAATATGTAGCAGAAAAAAGGTCCTCCAACTAATGTTGTTAAAACACCAACTGGCAGTTCATGGTTTAATACAACTCTTGTAAGAGTATCAGCACCTAATAGCAATAAAGAACCTAATATTGCACTTACAGGAATAACTCTTTGATTATCTGCTCCTATTAAAAGTCTCGTAAGATGAGGTACCACTAGCCCCACAAAGCCAATTATTCCGCATAGTGAAACACACATAGCAGTCATTAAAGCACATATTATCAAAAACAATTTATTTATAAAATCATAGTTTACACCAACTAATAAAGCTTCTCGTCGTCCCATTGTCATAATATTGAGTTCTTTTGAATATTTAAAACAAATTATTGTACCAACCAATGCAGTTACAGTAACCATAAGTACTTGAAATATAGTTTTAGACCCTAAATTACCCATCAGCCAGTTAATCATTGATACTGCATCTTCATCTGCAATACTCTTAAAAAAACTTACTCCAGCCTGACAGATAGAACTTACTATTATACCAGCCAAAACCAAATTAGTTATTGTAAGTCTACCTTTTAATCCTGCAATTTTTATAACCAATATCAATACTAATAAAGAAAATACTATAGCATTAAATTGAATAGGAATATTTTTCTCAAATACAATATTAATATATATTGTTAAGCAAGCTCCCAAAGCAGCTCCTGAAGATATACCTAAAGTATATGAATCTGCAAGTGGATTATTAAGTAGACTTTGAAGTACAGCACCACTAACAGCTAAAATACATCCTGCCGAAATTGCTAATATAACCCTTGGAAGCCTTATTTTAATTAAAATCGTATCTCTAATAACTTCATTCTTTAGAGTAAATAAATTTACTTTTCCACATACCAAAGCTGTAATAGTAAGTATAGTAAGGAGTAAAATGAAAATTACAATAACTGAATAGAATTTTTTATTTGAATTTCTCATGAATTCTCACAATCCACTTCAGTATGATTTTTAAGATATTTGTCTATATAAATTTTTATTACAGCCATCGTAGGTACAGCTAAAAGCATTCCAGTAACTCCAAATAATTTACCGCCAATAGTTACTGCAAATATTATTAAGAATGGACTAAGCCCTACCTTACCACCTATTAACTTAGGATCTAAATACCATGCATCAAATTGCTGAAGAAAAAACAGGAATATTAGTACCTTAACAGCCCTCATAGGATTAAAGAAAACATTTATTACAAAAGCTATTATCATTCCTATAAACGGACCAAAATAAGGTATCATATTTGTAATACCAACAATTGGTGCTATTAACCAAGTATAAGGCGAGTTCAAAAATGTAATTCCTACAAAGCAGATTATAGCTATAATTGATGAATCTATAGCTTTTGTTCCTATATAAAGAGATAGCATATAATGAATATTTTTTAAAAGTTTTACTAATCTCTCTCCATTTCTTCTCTTTAAAACAATATAAGTAAACTTCTTTATAGTCTTTATAAAAACCTCTTTATCATATAATATATATATTGATATTATAAATCCGAATATCATATTTATAAGAGAAGTTGTAAAAGATATAGTTTTTGCCAAAATTGTATCTAATGATATCATGAGCATATTTGTTATCTTTGGAATAACGGAAGTTATATTTTTATTTTTTAAAAAGTCTGTTGAACTAATATTATTTAGTAATTTCGTTTTTGAGACAAAATTAGTTATCCAAGCTTGCGTTTGTCTAGAAAATTCAGGTATGTTCTTCAATAAATCAGCTAAATTTGCAGCTATTTTAGGTAATAATATAGTAGTAAAAACTGCTATTAGACTAATTATTAGAGCATACGTTAATGCCATACTTAAAGATCTCTTTAACTTAAATTTTCTTTCTAGAAATGACATAAGCGGATTTAAAATATAAGCTATTATAAAAGCAAAAATAAATGGCGATAAAATAGCAATCAAATTATCTATTACTGAAAAAACAGAATCATAATTATCTATAATCTTTATCAATACAAATGACACAACAACTGCAAATATTAAATTAATATATGGAATTTTTTTATTATATAACAAAATATAAGTTCTCCTTTCCCCTCTTTATCTTTTCTCTATAGCCACTAGTATAGGTGGATTATTTATCTGATTTACAAAACTCAACTCAATTACATTGTATTCTTTTTGGTTTAAACTTTTAGCAAAATTTTCAATAACTGTTTTTTCTTCTTTTCCTTCCTCATGTCCATGATATATAACTAATATAACCACTCCATTTTTTTGTAGTAATTCCAATGACTTTTGTATAGCTATTAAAGTCGTATCCGGCTTTGTTGTAACCTTATGTTCCGCTCTTGGAAGGTATCCTAAATTAAACATAATAACTTTAACTTTTTCTTTTATATATTTATCTATATTTTCATGTCCATCATTAATAAGCTCTACCAGTCCATTAATATTATGATTTTTAAGCTTTTCTCTAGTATTTTTTATAGCACTGTCTTGAACATCAAAAGCATATACCTTCCCCTCTTCCCCTACTAACCTGGATAAAAATACAGTATCGTTTCCATTTCCCATAGTAGCATCTACAGCTACATCACCATTTTTTAATTTTTTAACACATATTTCCTTCCCTAAATTCATAGCATTTGTCAAATAATTATTGTCCATATTATCAGCTCCTAGTGTAATTTATAACATATTAAATCTTACTTTTTAATTTTAGAATTAACTTCTAACTTATCATGAGTTATTCTTCCATCTCCTGAAATAGGTATAGTCTTACCTAAATATTTTGGTTCCGGTTTAAGTATATTTACAAACACAAAATCCTTACATCTAGCAGCAACTTCTCTCATTTTATATTTGTCCATATTAATATATTGTCTCTTATCTGAAGCAACGCCATAAGCTTCAATCCCCATTTTCCTTGCAAGATAAACTGATCTCATAAGGTGATAACCTTGTGTTACAATAATAACTTTTTTTACTTTGAAAATCTCTTTTGCTCTATACATACTTTCATATGTACTAAATCCAGCATGATCCAAAAATATATTTTTACTTTCAACATTTTGCTCTTCAATATAATTTTTCATTGCATTTACTTCATCATAATTAACTTGTCCATGATCACCCGTTAACAAAAATTTATCAGCTTTATTTTTATTATATAACTCTAATGCTGTATCTAATCTATCTGAAAGTATTGGTGAAACTATACCGCCTCTAAAAACTGCTGCTCCTAGAACAAGCACTGCATCAACCTTTGGTGCTGCTTCTGGTTTTACAATATATTTTGCTCCTTCTTTCTTCACATGACTATCTATTAAAAATATAGTTACTGCCCCAATAATTATTGTTAATAAAGCAAAACTTATTAATTTTTTTAGTTTTTTCATCATTTGTTTTCCCTCCCTTTATCTTTGAATATATCACATATAACTATAATATATATCTTGAGGATAATTCAATACGTTAAGAAATATTTAAGAAAGGTTCTACTTAAAAGCCTTTATAACTAAAGCATAAGAATCATTTTTGAATTGTTCCTTCAAAAAACTTCCATATACATTGATTTCTGAAAATCCTGCTTCTTTTATCATACTTATAATTTCATTACTCTTCATAGGCAGTAAAGCTCTACTATTTGTATATTTTTCTTCTCTTTCTTCTTTTGAAATTAATAACTCTGTTTCAAAATAAATTAATTCTTCCATCTTTGAGTAGTTATATTTTCTTATGAATTTAACCCCCTCCGCCTCTCTATCAATAGTAGGTAATGATTTTATATTATTCTTCAATATTCTATCATAGTTAATTGTTTGAATTACGATAGAACCATTACTATTAAGTAATCCATACATGTCGTTAATTAAGCTTTTAATTTCTTCTTTTGTATTGAGATGTACCAATGAATTACCTATACAAAAAATTCTATTATATTTTGACTCTTCAAATTTATCTTTAATTTTTGTCATATCATATCTGATAAAATCTATATTTAAATCACCTTTTTTATATTTAGCTTTTTCTATCATTTTTTCATCTAAATCAATGCCAGTAACTTCATGTCCTAGTTCTCCTAAAGCTATAGAATATATGCCAGTACCACATGCTAAATCTATGATTTTTGAATTTTTTCTTAAATCCTCGCTTAAAAACTTAACTGTATTCTTATTTTTAGGAAAAACAATATCATATACCTTACTTAATTCCTTGTAAAAATTCATGAGTATGCACCTATTTCCTTTCAAGTATGTTAAATTTTAAAAAATCTCCTTCATTTAAATATATTATTGACTAAATTTATGTTCTTTATAGCTTTTTAGAATAAATGTATAACTTAGTAATCCTTTCTATTTACTAAATAAAATTTTTCCTATATTATAAAAGTAAAATGTTAAACTATAACTAACATTATCAAACACATAGGCAGGTGAATAAAATGAATATATTAATAGCAGAAGATGAGCAAGATATAAGAGAACTTTTGGAGCTTCACTTAAGCAAAGAAGGTTATACAGTATTTGAAGCTGAAGACGGTATTCAAGCTCTAAAAATATTTAATGAGCAAGATATAGACTTAGCTCTACTTGATGTCATGATGCCAGGAATGGACGGTTTCAAAGTAATAAAAAAAATAAGACAAACTAGTGAAATACCAGTTATTTTCTTAACTGCAAGAGTGGAAGATACCGATAAAATCTTAGGTCTTGGTTTAGGAGCAGATGATTATATTGTAAAACCATTTAGTCCAATAGAGGTTATTGCCAGAATAGCTGCCCAACTTAGAAGGTACTACAAATATACAAGTGGCCATCTAAATGATCAACTAACTATTGGAGATTTAAAACTTGACAAAGAAAGTTTTACATTATATAAATTTGAACAACTTGTAGAATTAAATCCTAAAGAGTATAAAATTTTAGAACTTCTTATGGATAATGCAGGAAAAGTATATACTAAAAAGCAATTATACGAAGCAGTATGGGAAGAACCTTATTATGGTGATGACAATACTATAATGGTACACATTAGCCATTTAAGAGATAAAATTGAAGATAATCCAAAAACCCCTAAATATCTAAAAACTGTAAGAGGTATAGGATATAAATTTGAGAAGGTACAGTCATGAAAAAGCAAAAGAAAAAAAGGAAAAGAAAAATAGCCAATTTACTTTTAAGAAATTATGTGTTTTTATATTTCTTAATGACTTTTATTCTTTTAGTAACTTTTATAATAACAATTTATGTTGCCAGTATTTCAATTAGAAATGTTGATGAAACAAAGATCATAGCCTCTGAGATAATGAGAGATGACTATAAAAACATTGATACCTCTTATATACTTAAGGCTAATGGTTTTATAGAAATAATTGATAGTAATTTAAATGTAATATATAGAAAAGGAACTCCTATTGAAAATAAGAAAAAATATACAAAAGAACAATATTATAAAATGCTAATAAATAATAGAAACAATGATCAATATGAAGATGAATATATATATAGTTTTTCCTATAATGAAAATAAAGATTTTTTACTAGTGGCAGTTGTTCCTAATAAGGATTTGCAAGACTTATATAATAAAAAATCTAAAATTAAACCTAGCTTTTTACTAAAATCTGTATTGTTCTTTTATCTAATAACACTTATATTAGGAATACTACTTTATTCAAGATTAACCTCCAAAACCTTTGTTACTCCTCTAAAAATTCTTTTAAATGGAGTTAAAAGAATTACCGCTGGAGATTACTCTACAAGAATTGATTTGAAATCACGAAATGAATTTGGTGAACTAAGAGACGCCTTTAATTTAATGGCAGCAAAAATAGAAGAACAAAGAGATCTTAAGGAAAAATCAGAAGAAAACAGAAGAAGACTTATTATGGATATATCTCACGATCTTAAAAATCCACTTGCAAGTGTCATAGGATATTCGGATTACCTTATAAAAAACCCTAAAATATCAGAAGAAGAAAGAACTAAATATTTAACTGTTATAGAAAACAACAGTATACGTGCTAACAACTTAATTATAGATTTATTTGAATTTTCTAAGTTTGAAAATACAGATTTTAATCTTCAACTTAGAAAAGGAGATATATGTGAGTTCTTAAGAGAACTTATTGCCTCATATATACCTCAAATGGAAGAAAAAAATATAAACTATGATTTTGATATACCAGAAAAAAGTATTTTTGTAAATTTCAATGCCAAAAGTATGGATAGGGCTATAAGCAATCTTATAATAAATAGTATTAAATATAATCCGCCTAATACAAATCTTACTATAATAGTTAGAGAAATATTGGACAAGGTAGAAATTGTTATTAAGGATGACGGCATAGGAATCCCCAAAAAACTTGCTAAAGATATTTTTGAACCTTTTGTAAGAGTAGACTCCGCTAGAAATTCTAAGAGTGGTGGAACAGGACTAGGTCTTGCTATAACAAAAACCTTGATAAAAAAACATGGAGGAAGCATTGATTTAGAAACTGATAAAAGTATGGGATGTAAATTTACCATTACCTTGAAAAATTATATATAAATAAAAAAAAACACTAAATTTAAGGTTGTTTTAAGATTTCCATAAGGCTTATATAAGATAAAACTGATATCATATAGTAAAGTAATGATAATTTAGGGGGTAAGTATAATGGTTAAAATTAAAAATGCCATACCTAATGCTTTTACGTTAAGCAATTTAGCTTGCGGAATTATATCTTTAATTATGAGTTTTCAGGGAAATTATAAGTTATCATGCTATTTTATAATACTAGCAGCCTTAATGGATAGATATGATGGGAGAGTAGCAAGATATTTAAATGTTTCTAGTGAATTAGGTAAAGAATTGGATTCTTTAGCTGATCTTATCTCCTTTGGGGTAGCTCCTTCAATACTTGTATTTAATTTAAACAGCTTTCAGCAGTTAGGTATTGCTGGATATATTTTAGTCTTAATTTTTCCTATTGCAGGAGCATATAGACTTGCAAGATTTAATATTACATCCTTTGATGGAGCATTTGCAGGTATACCAATAACTGCTGCGGGTATGTTATTAGCTTTGTATTGTCTATTAACTGTAAATAGGACAATGTCTTCTCAAATAACAATATTTTTAATAATTATTCTCTCTTATCTTATGGTAAGTAATTTAAAATTTAAAAAGATGTAAAACATTATTTGAATTAGAGCATATTTGAGATGATAATATGGAAATATATAAAATTTAATTAGCTTATATTAAAAAGAGTATCTTAGTTAACCTAAGGTACTCTTTTGTTTTTGAAATATACTGCATTTATTTACTTGCCCCTATACGTTCTCTTTCACTAATGACAGAATGTGTTCAAATTTCACATACATTTCTAATAATATCTAGCTTTATTGCTAACAATAGTCTTAGGTTAATTTTATATAAGGAGGTATATTTAGTGTGCTCAAATAATTTAAAAGAAGAAAAATTTAAAATGTTAGATAACTTCATTAATACAGTTCCAAATGATCAAAGCGCTTTAATTGAAGTACTTCATAAAGCACAAGCAATCTTTGGTTACCTTCCAGAAGACGTTCAAAGTTATGTAGCTTATAAATTGAATGTACCTGTGGCCAAAGTATTTGGGGTAGTATCCTTTTATTCCTATTTTACAACAGAACCAAGAGGAAAATATGTAATAAATGTTTGTATGGGAACAGCTTGTTTTGTAAAAGGAGCTAATTTAGTTCTTGAAGAGTTTGAAAGAGAATTAAATATAAAGGCTGGTGAAACTACTAAAGACGGTAAATTTACCATTGAAGTTCTAAGATGTGTTGGAGCTTGTGGTCTTGCTCCTGTAGTTACAGTTAATGATAAAGTTTATGGTCACTTTAAAAAAGAAGACGTAAAAGAATTATTAGAATCATACTCAGAAGAGGAGGTTTAAAACTTGAACAAAATTAATTCCTTTGAAGAACTTCAAAAAAAGCATGATGAATTTAAAGAACTTTTGAAAATGCGAAAATTATCTCATGATGAAGAAATACTAACTGAAAATAAAAAATGTAAAAGAGAAATTTTAGTTTGTGGTGGAACTGGGTGTAAAGCTTCTAACAGTTATGATATCATAGAAAATCTGAAAAATGAGATTAGTAACTCAGGATTATCAGATCTTGTAACAGTTCATATAACTGGATGTTTTGGATTTTGTGAAAAGGGCCCTATAGTAAAGATAGACCCAGATAATGTTTTCTATGTTCAGGTTAAACCTGAGGATGTAAAAGAAATAGTTGAACAACATTTATTAGAAGGACATATTGTAGAGAGACTTTTATACGAAGAACCAACTCTAAAACAAAAAGTAAAAAGACAGGATGAAATGTCTTTTTACAAAAAACAATATAGAATTGCCCTAAGAAATTGCGGTCTAATTAACCCTGAAGATATAAAAGAAGCTATTGGTGCTGAAGCATATTTAGCTTTAGGCAAAGTAATCACTAGCATGAACCAAGATGAAATTATACAGTTAATTTCAGACTCAGGTTTAAGAGGAAGAGGTGGTGGTGGATTCCCTACTGGTCGAAAATGGTCTTTTGCAAAACAATATGATGCTGATCAAAAATACATTATTTGCAATGCAGACGAAGGTGACCCAGGTGCTTTTATGGATCGTTCCATTTTAGAAGGTGATCCTCATAGCGTTCTTGAAGCCATCGCAATATCCGGTTATGCTATAGGAGCTTCTAAAGGTTTTATCTACATAAGAGCAGAATATCCTCTTGCCATAGATAGGCTCAGAATAGCTATAAATCAAGCACATGAATATGGACTTCTTGGTAACAATATTTTAGGAACAAACTTTAGTTTTGATCTTGAACTAAAATATGGTGCTGGTGCATTTGTATGTGGAGAAGAAACTGCTTTAATCCATTCTGTTGAAGGCTATCGTGGTGAACCTTCAAACAAACCACCATTCCCTGCTCAGAGTGGCCTTTGGAATAAACCAACTAGTGTAAATAACGTTGAAACCTTTGCTAATATACCAGCTATAATAAATAAGGGGGTAGATTGGTTTACTTCAATCGGTACAGAAACTTCCAAAGGAACTAAAGTATTTGCTCTTGCAGGTAAGATAAATAATGTTGGTCTTGTAGAAGTTCCTATGGGAACAACTTTAAGAGAAATAATATATGATATTGGCGGTGGAATTAAAGATAACCGTAACTTTAAAGCCGTTCAAACAGGAGGACCTTCTGGTGGATGTATTCCATCATCCCTTTTGGATACTCCTATAGATTATGAATCATTAAACAACATAGGTTCTATGATGGGTTCTGGTGGTATGATTGTTATGGATGAAGATAACTGTATGGTTGACATTGCAAAATTTTATCTTGAATTTACTTTGGACGAATCTTGTGGAAAATGTACTCCATGTAGAATTGGTAACACTCGTCTCTATGAATTACTAGATAAAATCACCAAAGGCAAGGGAACAGAATCAGATTTAACAAATTTAAAAGAACTTGGTCAAATTGTAAAAGATACTTCACTTTGTGGCCTTGGTCAAACGTCACCAAATCCAATCTTAAGTAATATGAAGTACTTTAAAGATGAATTTGAAGCTCATGTAAAAGATAAACACTGTCCTGCTGGTGTATGTAAAGATTTATTACGCTTTGAAATAACAGATAAATGTATAGGATGTACTAGATGTGCAAAAGAATGTCCCGTAACCTGTATTATTGGAAATGTTAAAGAAAAACATGTTATTGATCAGGAAAGATGCATAAAATGCGGTACTTGTTATGATGTCTGCCCTGTTGACGCAATAATAAAAAAATAACATAAAAAGAGGTGAAAATTTTGAGTTTAGTAACTTTAACTATAAATGATAGAGAAGTTCAAGTGGAAGAAGGAACAACAATATTAAAAGCTGCCGAAAAGCTTAATATTCATATACCAACATTATGTCATTTTAAACTTCACGATGATAGAACTATAAATGACCCTGGCTCCTGTAGAGTTTGTGTAGTAGAAGTAGAAGGCAGAAGAAATTTAGCACCTGCTTGTTCAACTCCAGTAGTAAACGGTATGAATGTTAAAACAAATTCTATAAGAGCCATAAAAGCTCGTAGAACTGTTGTAGAACTTCTTCTCTCAGACCATCCACACGAATGCTTATTATGTGAGAAGAATATGAATTGTGAACTTCAATCTTTGGCAGCAGAGCTTGGAGTTCGTGAGATTAGATATGAAGGTAAAATGTCTACTTATCCAACTGATAATTCAAGTTATTCTATAATTAGAAATATGGATAAATGTATTGTTTGCAGACGCTGTGAAACAATGTGTAACGAGGTTCAAATGTGTAACGTACTAAGTGGAATTAATAGAGGTTTTAATACTGTTGTAGCACCTGCATTTAATATGTCTTTATCTGAAAGCAATTGTACATTCTGTGGTCAATGTGTAGCAGTTTGTCCTACTGCTGCTTTAACAGAAGTAAACTTTACTCCAAATGTTTGGGATGCAATAAATGATAAGGATAAAATTGTTCTTGTAGAAACAGCTCCTGCTATAAGAGCAGCACTTGGTGAAGAATTTGGTCTAGAACCTGGAACTTTAGTAACTGGAAAAATGGTTTCTGCACTTCGAGCTATAGGTTTTGATTATGTATTTGATACAGATTTTGGTGCAGATTTAACTATAATGGAAGAGGCTGCTGAATTTATTCACAGACTAGAACATGGTGGAAGACTGCCTATGCTTACAAGCTGTTGTCCGGCTTGGATAAATTTACTCGAACATCGATTTGCTGATTTATTAGATATTCCTTCCACCTGCAAATCACCACACCAAATGTTCGGTACAATAGCTAAAACATACTTTGCTGAAAAAATAAATGTAGACCCTAAAAACATCGTCGTAGTTTCTGTTATGCCGTGTCTTGCTAAAAAATATGAAGCTTCAAGAGAAGAAATGCAAATAAATGGTATACGTGATGTAGATGTTGTAATAAGCACAAGAGAATTAGCAAAAATGATTAAAGAAGCAGGTATTGATTTTGTTTCTTTAGAAGATGATGATTTTGATAATCCTATTGGAGAATCTACAGGTGCTGCTGTTATTTTCGGTGCATCCGGTGGAGTAATGGAGGCAGCTGTTCGTACAGCTTATGAATGGATAACTGGAGAATCTGGTTCACCTTTAGAATTTAAATCAGTAAGAGGTTATGAAGGCGTTAAAGAAGCTTCTCTTAAAATAAAAGATATGGATATTAATGTTGCTGTAACAAATGGGCTTGGAAATGCAGTTAAATTACTTGACAATATTAGAGAAGGAAAAGTAAATTATCATCTAATCGAAATTATGGCATGTCCAGGTGGATGTATTGGTGGAGGAGGTCAACCATATATCTATGGTGATACATCAATACTTCAAAAGAGAATCGAGGCAATTTATAAAGAAGATAAAAATAAGCAATATAGAAAATCTCATGAAAATCCATCTATCCAAAAATTATATAAAGAATTTTTAGGTGAACCTTATGGTGAAAAAGCTCATAAGCTTCTTCATACTTACTATGTAAAACGTTAATAACTATTATTTAAATTACAACTTAAAAATAATACCATAATATTTTATATATTATGGTATTATTTTTAGCAAATATATATTTAATTTATAATTAAATTTCTTTATTCATATCTCAATGCATCTATAGGATTAAGTGATGCTGCCTTTTTAGCAGGATATATTCCAAAAAAAATTCCTATAATAGATGAAAATAGAATTGTTCCTATTATAACCTTTGTAGACAATTCAGGAGTTATTCCAGCAACATTTCCAATCAATTCAGCTCCTACAATTCCTGTTATCATTCCTATTGTTCCTCCTATCACGGATATAATTACAGATTCAGTTAGAAACTGTATAAGAATCATACTAGTAGTTGCCCCTAATGCTTTTCTTATACCGATTTCTCGTGTCCTTTCAGTTACAGATACAAGCATTATATTCATTACACCAATCCCACCTACTATTAATGATATACCAGCAACAGCTCCTACAAAAGTTGTAAATATACTTAATACCCTATTCACTTGTTCTAGTTGTTTCATTATACTTTCAGCACTATATATCTCTTTTCCTTTATTATTATGTCTTACCTCTAGTACATCTATAGCTGCTTTTGAAACATTCTCAGTTTCTTCTTTTGAAGACGCTGCTATTTTTATATTACCAATAGCAAATCTATAAGGATACAACTCCCCCATTAATGTTACTGGTATACTTACAAAAGCAGGCAGTTCATCATTATCTCTCCCTCGCAAAATTCCTGATATACCTTTTTTTACTCCTATTATTGTAACTTTTTTAGTTATAGAATCATTTCCTAACTTCACAGTTTTACCTACTACATTTGGATATCCAAACAGTGATTTTGCAGCCTCTTCATTTAAAACTCCAACAGCTTTACCTTCTAAATATTCCTTATTACTAAAATATCTACCATAAATAATCTCTTCATTATCTATATAAGCTAGTTCTTCATTTCCTCCACTAATATAAGCTCTTTTACTTTTTATATCAGAACTGATTTTTCCCATTTTCTGATATAAAGGACTTATGTATTTTACATCTTGTAAAACTTCTTTTATTTTTTCAACATCTTTAACTGTGAAATAATCACTCTTATCCCCAGACGACTTTACTTTTATTTCTACTGCAAACGCTCCAATTTTTTCAAATTGTCCAATTATTGCAATTCTTGCCCCCTGACCAATGGCTACAATAGCGATTACCGAACTAATCCCTATAATTATTCCCAACATAGTAAGGAATGAACGCATTTTGTTACCTTTTATACATTCAAAAGCCATTTTGCAATTTTCAAAAAAATTCATCTTTTTCTCCTTTACTCTGAAAGCACCCTAACTTTATTCCTAAATATTTTTATTATTTTCTATACTCTCTCTAATTAAAGTTCCATTTTTTATAGAATTACCTGGATTTAAAATTACTTTTTCTCCTTTCTTTAATCCTTCTATAACCTCAATTTCACTATCAGATTGAATACCTGTTTTTATAATCTTTTCTACTGCTTTATTATCTTGTACTACATATACAGTATCAATTCCATTAGTATCCTTTTTAACCGCTTCAATAGGAATTTTTATAACATCTTTCATTTCAGAAAGTAAAATATCCATATCTACATCAAATCCTATTTTTAATCCTGAAGTATCGCTTTCTATATCACTTTCTATACCTAATAAAGTACCTTGCCCTGACGGTACACTGGTTTTATATGCAGCTGGATTCACAAATGAAACCTTTCCCCTATACTCTTTACCTTTATTATTTATTAAAACTTCCTGTCCTACCTTTACACTGCCAGCATGATATTTCCCTACTAAAGCTACAACTTTCAAATTTTTTATATCTTCTACTTTAACAGCAGGTTTAACTCTATTATCCACAGCTCCGTCCACAACATTCACTTCTGTTACAGTTCCCTTGTTCTCTGCAATAATTTTATATTTTGTACTCTTAATCTGTTTTTGGACAGATTCTAAAGCTATTTTTGCAAGTAAAATAGAATTCTCTCCTTGTTTTATCTGATCATCTGATATGGGAGTTATAGATTGTTTTTGATTCTTTAAAGTTAATAGTATTTGCTCATCTTGTGGCTCTTTACTTCCTTCTAATGCCTTTATTTCTTCTTCTAATAACTTTATTTTATTATCAATTTTATTCTTTTTATTTTTCAGATCATTTTGGCTAAGTACCGCATTATCGTATTGTATTTGTGCTTGTTTCACCTGTAAACTTAAATCTGGTATATCATATGTAATCAAAACATCTCCCTTTTTAACAGTATCTCCAACTTCTACATTTACATTTTTCACCTTTCCTCCTGTACCAAAATAACTTTTACTTTTTTTAGACTCAACATCTCCTGTTAATGATAAATAGGATTTCACATTTCCTTTTTCCACTAATCTAGTTTTTACCTGTACATATTTAGCTTCGTTTTTAGATATAATCCTTAGTGCAATAGCTCCTACTAGGGCTAAAATTATAATCACCCATGTGACTATCTTCTTTCCCATAGCTTCCTCCTCAAAGTATATTTTTATATCCATAAATAGATTTAACTAAAAACTTAAATATATTCATTTATGTATAAATTAAACCAATAAAGCACTATAAAATATTATATTGGTTGATATTACCTTGTATCATATTATAATTTTTTATTGGAATGAAGCATAAAATAAATTATAATATTTATTATTAATATCACTAGAAAAGGGGAATGACGTTGGCAAAGATTAGTGAAAATAAACTAAAGCTTTATGGATTTAATAATTTAACTAAATCACTAAGTTTTAACATTTACGATATTTGTTATACAAAAACTGAGCAAGATCGAAAAAAATATATTGAATATATTGATGAGCAGTATAATTCTGAAAGACTAACAAGAATTCTAACAAACGTTACAGAAATTATAGGGGCAAGTGTTCTAAATGTAGCTAAACAAGATTATGATCCTCAAGGAGCAAGCGTAACATTGCTAATTTCAGAGGAAGAAGTTCCCTTATACGTACTTGACCCATCTTGTAATAGAGGACTTTTAACTCCAACTCGTGAAAATATAGTAGGACATTTAGATAAAAGTCATGTAACAGTTCATTCATATCCTGAAAGTCATCCACAAAATGATATAAGTACTTTTAGGGTAGATATAGATGTTGCTACTTGTGGAACAATTTCTCCTTTAAAAGCTTTAAATTACTTAATAGATAGCTTTGATTCAGATATTATTACTATAGACTATAGAGTTAGAGGATTCACTAGAGATGTTGATGGTAAAAAACATTTTATAGATCATAAAATCAACTCTATACAAAACTTCATTGCTAAAAAAACATTAGATAAATACAGTTTAATTGATATGAACATATATCAATCTAATATATTTCATACAAAAATGAGACTAAAAGATTTTGAGCTTCATAATTATTTATTTGAAATTAAAGAAGAACATTTAACAGAACAAGAGAGAGAAGATATTATTCATAATCTTAGCAAAGAAATGACAGAAATATTTTATGGTAAAAATATTTCTAATGTGTAAATTTTATAGTTTCTAATATTAAAAATATAACAATTATTAATATCATAATGATACTAGCCCAGCCTATTGTGAATCACCACATAAGCTGAGCTAGTATTTTAACTTTTATTGTCTTTTTGTCATAAGTGCTTTCACAAACACTTCAGCAGATCCTATATTTGTAGCAAGTGGAATTCCATGAACATCACATATCCTTAAAAGCGCAGAAACATCTGGCTCATGTGGCTGTGCTGTAAGCGGATCTCTTAGGAAAATAATCATGTTCATTTTTCCTGTACAAACTCTTGCTCCTATTTGTTGATCTCCACCTAAAGGACCAGACAAGAATCTATATACATTCAGTTCTACCTTTTCCCCAATAAGTTTACCTGTTGTGCCTGTTGCAAATAGCTCATGTTCTTGAAAAACATTTCTATACCTCTTAACTAAGTCAATTAATTCTTCCTTTCTGTTATCATGTGCTATTAATGCTATCTTCATGATACATCCCCCCCTAAAAGTTAATTTTTTTCTTTCGCATACCTATATTTAAAACTAGCCCTATAGACATAAAGCTAGAAAGTACGGAACTACCCCCATAACTCATCAGTGGTAAAGTTATACCTGTAATAGGCATAAGTCCAATTGTCATTCCTATATTTTGAAATATAGAGAATAAGAATGTTGAAATAACTCCTACAGTTACTATACTTCCCAATATATCTTTAGATTCTTTAGCTATTTTTATAAACTTATATGTTAACATACCGTAAAGAAATAATAAGAATATTGCACCTAAAAGTCCCCATTCGTCACCTACAACTGAAAAAATAAAGTCTGTATGAGCTTCTGGAACATTACTACCCGCTATTTGAAGCCCATGAGTAAAACCTTCTCCTAATATCTTTCCAGACCCTATAGCCATTAAGGATTGATTTAATTGGAATGCCAATCCTCTACTATAAGCTTCAGGATTTAAAAATGAAAGTAATCTTCCTTTCCAATATGTCTTCATTAATGGTGAATTCCATATGATTGCAATGAGGCATACTATACTAGCTAGTCCTCCGAAAATAACCTTCAAATCAAGTCCAGCAATAAAAAATATTCCAAGTACTATAAAAAAGCTTACCATTGTCATTCCCATATCCGGTTGTATTACTATTAAAAGCATTGGTAAAACTGCATAAAATATTAACTTAAAAAAGTTTTTAGGTTCATTAATCTTTCCTTCCATATCATCTAATTGTTTAGCTAACATTACTATCATTCCGAGCTTCGCAAATTCAGATGGCTGAATAGATATACTACCTATACTTATCCACGAATTTGCACCTTTATGGACACTTCCAAGAACCCAATTATTTAATATTAACAATATAATTCCTGCCCAATATATTACAGGAGCATAATTTCCTATTAAAGTGTAATCAACTAGTAAAATTACATATACCACAAAACATCCTATAAAAAGCCATATTAATTGTCTCTTAGCAAAAAATATTCCCATACTTCTAAACGTAGCACTATATATATTAATACAGCTAAATAACACTATAAGAATTGTTATAATTATAATTCCATAGTCTAATTCTCTCAGTAATTTTTTACTTATCTTTAATTTTTCAAACACCTTTATCCCTCCATTACACATACGATTATATCATATAAACACAAAAAAACTATGTATAAGTTTTAAATTATACATAGCTTTTATTGTTTAATTATCTTTCTTTCATTTTCTTTATAGGAATACTAGCAATTAAAGCTGGTGAAGTTCCCTCAACTTCTTTCGTTCTAGTTAGTCTTACATCTATATCTCCATCATCAATTATCACATATTTAGATATCACTTCTAAAATATCACTTTTCATCATGTCTAAAAGTTCAGGCGAAATATTAGATCTATCGTGGATTAATATTAACTTCAGCCTATCCTTGGCCACTTCTTTAGAGGAAGGCTTACCTGAAAACAACTTAAATAAATCCATGTAATCTCCTCCTATTTAAATTTAAATATTTTCTTTATTGATGCAAAAAATCCAGTTTCCATACTTGTAATAGGAGTAAAAGGGATTTCCTCTCCTAATATTCTTTTAGCAATATCGTTAAATGCTTGTCCAGCCGCTGCTTTACTATTTAAAACTACAGGTTCTCCTTTATTAGTAGCTACAGTTATTTCTTCATCTACTGGTACAATCCCTATTAACTTTATAGCTAAACTATCAAGTATATCACTTACATCTAACATATCCCCTCTTTTTACCATTTCATAATCTAGCCTATTCACTATTAGCTCATGGTTATCTAATCCTTTAGCATCTAGCTTTCCAATAACTCTATCAGCATCTCTCACTGAAGTAACCTCTGGATTTACAACGATAAGAGCCCTATCTGCTCCCACAATAGCATTTTCAAATCCCTGCTCTATTCCTGCTGGACAATCAATGATTACATAGTCAAATTCTTCTTTCAATCCTTTAATTAGATTTAACATTTGTTCTGTGCTAACATCATTCTTATCTCTAGTTTGAGCTGTAGGTAATAAGCATAGATTTGAAAATCTCTTATCTTTAATAAGTGCTTGCTTTACTCTGCATCTTTCTTCTACTACATCAAGTAGTGTAAAAACAATTCTGTTTTCAAGTCCCATAAGCACATCTAAATTTCTAAGACCAGTATCTCCATCTACTACAACTACCTTCTTACCAAGAGAAGCCAGTGCAGTTCCTATATTAGCAGTAGTTGTTGTCTTTCCTACTCCACCTTTACCTGACGTTATTACTATAGCTTCGCTCATATATTTTTCCTCCATTATACAAATTTATTAGGTAAATAAGGCTCTACAATTATTGTATCGTCTTTTATTTTAGCAACTTCAGGATAATATGTTTTTTCATCGTCTTCTGGGGCTCTTGTCATTACATTAGCAATTTGAAGTATTTTAGGCTGCAGGCTAAAAGCTGCTATTATAGCTTTTGTATTTCCTGTACTACCTGCATGGACATTTCCTTTTAAGTTTCCCAAAACTATTATGTTTCCAGCAGCGTAAACCTCAGCTCCTGGATTAACATCTCCTATTATTACAATATTTCCTGCATATCTTATAATTTGTCCACTTCTTATAGTTTTACGGTAAAATTTAGTACGTCCCTCGTAGATACCAGAAAATACTCTATATTTCGTTTCTTCTTTATCTTCAAAAATACAATCTTTAATTAAAAACTCTTCAAATAGTATATCCTTTAATTTTATTATATCTCTTTCGGTAAGTTCTTTTAGTTGAGTTGTTATTTTTATAGTAGCACCCTTATAAAATCTCTTTCCACTAATTAATTTTTCAACGAACTCTTCCATCATTTCATCAAAATCTCTGAACTTATTCATATCAATTACTGCATTTAATCCATCTTTATTGCCTTTTATTATTAAACCGCCCTTAACCATACCAAACCTCCATAAATGCCCTTGTTTTATATTTCAACATTTTTATTCTAAATCCTTCTATTAATTAAAATAAATTTAAAAAACCAGATAAATATTTATCTGGCTTTTTTATCTTTCAACATTTATATCAACTGACGATTCTGTTTTTTCTTGATCTATGTCATTTTGAATAGTAAAGTTATACCTTGGAACATAATCTGGATAATCTTTTTTTAATCTTTCTTCAAAATATTTTTCGTAAATTGCTCTTGCAACAGGAGCTACAAATCCACCATGTCCTCCATCAAATACTACAGCACAGACTGCTATTTCTGGATTATCAAAAGGTGCAAAACCTACATATACACCATAAGAAGTTCTTCCAAATTCATCTTGAACCTTAGCAAATGTAGCTGAACCTGTTTTACCTCCATTAGATATTGGGAAACCTTCAAAAGCTGTACGTGCTGTACCATCACCACCAGTAACATCTTTCATACCAGCTTTAACAGCATTAACATTTACATCTTTTAAATTTATTTTTTCAATAAGCTCTGGTTTATATTCCTTAACTACTTTTCCATCTTGATCTAATATTTTATCAACTAAATGCACTTTATATCTATTTCCTCCATTGACAAGCGTTGCAATATAATTTGCCAATTGAAGTGGTGTAAATTGATTTGTTCCCTGTCCTATAGATGCATCATAAACATTGTTTTGGTTATTTATATTAAAATTAGCATCATCAATTGAATAAACTGCTGCTAGCCATGCTTGCTCTACTTGATCAGCAACATAAGCTTCATATGTCATTTTTTTATTAGCATTTCCAACATAATTTTTAGAGTATTCATTATAGTTATCAGTATATTTTTTCTTTAATTTAGGATCTAAATCTGAAAGTTCTAAAAACATAGATTTGATATCAGCAGTACCTTTAGCCCTATATTTCATTTCTTCTAAAATTCTACTTCTAAGTTTTTCCTTTAATTTTTTAATCTTATCACTATCATTTTCATTATCTGTAATATCCACACCTATATAGTGACTATTGTAGTTAGGAGTTCTTGTATCAGTACCTCTTTGTAAAAGATTAATTAAAGAGTTCATATATAGCGAAGAAAAAATTCTTCTACCTGATTCTAAATTATATACTTGCCCAAATCTTTCTGGAATTTCTATTCCAGTTGCTGGCTTAACTCCACTTGGAGCTCCAAGCCCAAATTTCCATGCATAGTGTGCTATCGCATCAAATCCACCATTATACTTCTTAGTTTGGAATAATCTATCACCAACTTCAAAGAAAAAATAGTTTATGGATTTTTCTATAGCTTTTGCTACGTTCACCTTTCCAAAACTATACGAGTTCCAGTCTCTACCTTTATATCCGTGTTTAGTATAAACAATGCCATCATATATAGTTTCATTTGGTTGTAATACGCCTTCTTCTAATCCTGCAAGCCCTACAAGAGGTTTAAAAGTAGAACCTGGAGGTATAAGACTTTTAGTAGCGTAATTATAAAGAGGCTTTGGATATATGTCATATCTATCCTGTCTAATAGTAGTATTATTTTTTATACTTTTATCCAATGGAAATAATCTATCCACTATATCATCTACAGTTTTATTTTTATAAGCTTCTCTTGCAATACCATTTCTTTTTAATAAATTTTTAGCATATTCTGCTCCAAAAGATTTTAAATCTGGATTAAAATATTGTGATTGCAATTCAGACGTTAACCTTCCTGGTACAGCAAATAAATTAGGATCATATCCTGGTTTACTTACCAATGCAAGTACTTTTCCAGTCTTTACATCAATAGCTGTAACTGCTCCTCTTGTTGCATTTGTTGTATCAACATCATCATTTCTTCCTGACGCTTGTAAATTTTTCATAACTTGATCAAAAGCCATTTCAGCAGTATATTGAATTTCACTATCTACTGTTAACTGCACACTTTTGCCTGGATAAGGCTCTTTTCTACCAAGTTCCTTCATAATTCTACCATGTTTGTTTATCTGTACAATTTTAGTACCCTTTGATCCTCTAAGTGTACTTTCAAAAGCACTTTCTATTCCTGCTGCACCTATATAATCAGTACTTGCATCATATCCTTTTTCTTCATACTTTTCTTGATTATACGAACTTATCTTAGACAGATATCCTAAAAAAGCTGAACCCAATTCCTTATTAGGATATACTCTTATTGGATCAACAGTCACCTCAATACCAGGAAGTTCCTCATATTTCTGCATATATATAAATGCAGTATTTTTTTTAAGGTTTGAAGCAATAACAACAGGTTTAAAACCATAAAAGCTCTGCATTTTCATAGCATCTTTTACAAGCATTAATCTTCTTTTTAGTTGTAAAGAATACCTGTCCTTTTTAACATTATACAGTCCAACTAAATAATCAAAAATTTCCTTTGGCATCTTTTTATATAATTCAGCAAATATCTTTTCGTCTTCTTTATTTTTAACTTCTATTTTGTGCAAATTCAAATAATGTTCTAAAGTTTCTGTACCTTTTACTTCTTTACCTTTCATCTTATTAAAAAGGTCTGTATATATTAATTTATTTTCTTGAGCATCGATTTTATAAAAATGTAACAAATAATTAAAAGTTTCTTCTGGAGTTATCTTTAATAGTTTTTCATCAATTTTCTTTTTTTCTTCCTCAGTTAACT
Organism: Clostridium ganghwense; assembly: GCF_026735165.1. Classification (GTDB taxonomy): domain Bacteria; phylum Bacillota; class Clostridia; order Clostridiales; family Clostridiaceae; genus Clostridium_H; species Clostridium_H ganghwense. Next base: position 475,780 of record NZ_JAPQES010000002.1, read on the forward strand.
CTTCTGATTTTTTTCCTGGGAAAAGGTCTTTTCTAACTTCGTCATTCATTCCTCTATCTTTTTTGAATCTTAATTCCATCCATCTTCTAGTCTTAGGGTTATCACTTCCGAATTCAAATCTAAATGGATTAATCTTAAGTTCAAAATCATCTCTTTGAGATTCACCATTTTTATCAAGTATTTCAAAAACCTTAATCATAGTATCAAAAAATTTCTTTTTACTTTCATCCGTTTCAGTAAAAACTAAAGTATATCCTTGTCTGCTTTCTGCTAGTATCTTTCCTTTTGAATCAATTATATTTCCTCTTGGAGGTGCTATAGGTATGTTTCTAATAGACTTTTTACTGGTCCTTTCTCTATATTCCTCTCCCTTAACTATTTGCAAATTTACTAACCTACAAATAATTAAGGAAAATATAAGAAACATAATCATAACTAATGCAGTGTATCTATTATATTTTTTCTTATCTTTTTTTTTCTTATATCTCTTTTGTGCTTCACTCATACTAAACTTACTCATTTATAATCACCACTTTAAAATCTCCAATTTTTAACCATAAAATCCTTTTGACAAAGCTTATATACTCTTTTATACATAAAAATTCCAACTACCATATTATATAAGCTTATAAATAATGATGTTTTTATATGTATATATTGTTTTAATATATAAAGAATAGCAAACATCAAAACTCCTTTTAAAAAACTAAGTAAGAAACAAGTAATAATTGGAACTAATGATTTATCTTTAAATATGGTTTTCCCTATTTTACTAGCAGCTAAACACATAATCATATTTAAAAACATATTAATTCCTAAGCTATTAGTTAAATACATATCTTGTAATAGCCCACAAAATATTCCAAGAAAAACACCACTCCAACTATCATTTATGATAGAATAACAAATTGCAAATACAAATAAAAGACTAGGATAATAACCTTTAATAGCAAAAAAAGGTATCAAAGCATTATCTAATATTAAAAACAAAGTTAACAAAAGTATCACTGTAACTATTTTCTTCATCATATATCACCTTAATATTTTACTTCTCTATTATTTTTAGGAACTACTACAAATATCTCCTCAAGTTTATTAAAATCAACACTCGGTTGTATTAAAGCATTTTTTATTAATTTTCCTTTATCTTCTTCTATACTTATAACAGTTCCGATTTTTATTCCTTTTGGATATAGAGCACCAAGTCCAGAAGTTAGAATAACATCTCCTTTTTTGACTTTGGAATCTAAAGGAAGATAATACACTTTCGCAAGTAACTTATCATTAATATCTCTATACCCTTTTACTACCCCATCATTCTCTCCCGTACTATTAACCAAACCAGCAACTGCTATATTCTCATTTACTAGAGATTGAACTATAGCCCAATTATTACCTACTGAAGTTACTTGTCCAACTAGCCCTTCTCCAGTAATAACTACCATCCTTTTCTTTATTCCATCATCTGCGCCTCTATTGATTACAAATCCATCTAACCAGTTATTACCGCTTTTACCTATAATATCGCAACCTATATATTCGTATTCTGACCTTTGATTTTTAAAATTTAACATTTTTCTTAATCGTTCATTCTCTTTTTCTAATGCATCATATTTTAATGCTTTATCAGTAAGCTGAGTATTTTCAGCTCTTAACTGTTCATTTTCATTTTTTACTTTTGAAAAATTCATAACAAAATTTATATTATTCTTTATTTTGTTGTTAAAATTATATACAACTCCTTGAACAGAATTCAACACAACACCTATACCATTTTCTGCAGTAGATTTTTTTTCTCTTTTAGAGGTATAACCAATTAAGATTAAAAAGCTAACTGACAGCACAATAACAGTCACTGTCAGTTTATTCTTAAAAAAAGTCATAATATTTTACTTTTTGCCAACTTTGTCAATATTATCAAGAGCCTTGCCTGCGCCTACTGCAACGCAGTCAAGAGGTGATTCTGCTATGTGTACTGGCATATGTGTTTCTATATTAATAAGCTTATCAATGCCTCTTAACATAGCACCTCCTCCAGTAAGCATTATACCTTTATCCATTATATCTGCCGCAAGTTCTGGTGGTGTTTTTTCAAGGTTAGTTTTTATTGCATCTATAATAGAAGATACAGGTTCCTTGAGCGCTCCCCTAATTTCAGTCTCATTTATTTCAACTACTTTTGGAAGTCCTGTAACAAGATCTCTCCCTCTTATTTCCATAGTTCTTTCTGTTATTTCCTTAGATAAGTCAATACTACTTTCTTCTGTATTTTCTTCATTTTCTTCTTCTATTCCCTCTTCTTCGTCTTCTTCACTTTTTCTTAGTTGTTTTAGTTCTTCTGAAGTCATTCCTGTTGGATATGCAGAACCAATTTCCATCTTTATACTTTCAGCTGTTCTTTCACCAATCATAAGATTATACTCTTTCTTGATATATGCAATAATTGCTTGATCAAGTTCATCTCCTGCTATTCTTAGTGATTTACTTGTAACAATACCACCAAGTGAGATAACAGCAACTTCAGTAGTTCCCCCTCCAATATCAACAACCATACTTCCAGTTGGCTCGTGTACAGGCAATCCTGCCCCTATAGCCGCAGCCATAGGTTCTTCCATTAAATAAACCTCTCTAGCACCAGCTCTTTTAGTTGCCTCTTCTATAGCTCTTCTTTCTACTGCAGTAATTCCCGATGGGAAACAGACAACAATTCTTGGACTTGTAAAAGCTGATTTTGTACAAACTTTAGAAATAAAATTTTTTAACATTTCTTCAGTAACATCAAAATCTGCAATTACTCCGTCTCTCATAGGTCTTATAGCCACAATATTTCCCGGAGTTCTTCCTATCATTTGTTTAGCTTCATTACCTACAGCTAAAACCTTATTTGTAGTTCTATTTATAGCTACAACAGATGGTTCTCTTAAGACTATACCCTTTCCTTTTGAATATACTAATGTATTAGCTGTTCCTAAATCTATTCCCATATCTTTTGTCATTCCAAATAATCGCACGAAAATTTCTCCTTTCACTTTTAAAACTACAATATAAATTTGTCTTTTAAACTTATGTAAACACCATTTCCAATTATTATATGATCCAACAAATCTATTCCTAGTAATTTGCTGCACTCTTTTAATCTTTGTGTTGCCTTTATATCTTCACTACTTGGAGTAGGATCTCCCGAAGGATGATTATGACATATTATAATAGAAGTACTGCTCTTTCTTATTGCTTCACTAAATACTTCTCTAGGATGCACAATAGATGAATTTACACTTCCTATAGATATATCTTTTACAGATATAACAAAATTTTTTGTATTTAGCATAATAATTCTTAAATGCTCCTTTTTTAAACAGCGCATATCATCCATAACTAAATTAGCAGCATCAGAAGGTTGTTTAATTGTATATGTATCTCCAGATTTAAATGTTTTAAATCTTTTTGAAAGCTCTGCAATTGCTAAAAGTTGAGCTGCTTTTGCAGAACCAATACCATTGAGATTCATAAATTCCTCGACGTTCATACTTAAAAGTCCATTCAAGCCTCCACTTTCTTTCAAAATTCGGCTGCTCAAATTTACAATGTTTTCTTTTGATGTGCCTGTTCTTAAAATAATTGCTAAAAGTTCACTATTAGACAAGACTTCAGCACCATATCTCAGAAGTCTTTCCCTTGGTCTTTCATTTTGTGGTAAATCCATAATTTTAAAAGTATTTCTCATCTACATTACTCCTTTTATAGATTTACCCCCATCTCCCTAAGCATATAATTCAATTTATTTAAAGGCAATCCTACCACATTATAGTAGCATCCTTCTATTTTCTCAACAAAAATCCCACCAAATCCTTGAATACCATAAGCACCGGCCTTATCCATGGGTTCTCCTGTAGCTATGTATTTTTTTATTTCTTCTTCTGTAAGTTCTGAAAATTTTACATTTGTACAAACATAGTCTGTTTTTATTTTTTTAGACACAGTATCATAAATTACCACTCCTGAATATACTTGATGAATATTTCCACTTAAAAGTTTTAACATATTAAACGCATCTACCTCATTTTTAGGTTTACCAAGTATATGCTCATTAAAAGCTACTAAAGTATCACTTCCTATTATAACTGCATTAGCATTTATAATATTTGATACTGCTAAAGCTTTTCCTTTAGCAAGTTCCATTACATAATTAGCACAATCACCATTAAATTTTATTTCTTCTTCATTAAAATCGCTCACTATTATATCAAAGTTATTCGTAAGCCTACGTAAAAGACTTTGTCTTCTCTCAGAAGCTGAAGCTAAAACTATGCGCACTTTATCACTCCTAATATTTTCTATATAATATCATTGCTAAAATTGCTCCAATTATAGCCATTAAATTCATGTTGAAATTAATACCAAATGTTAACTTAATAACTTTCAAATTTAAAATAAATGGACTAGAAGTTCCAATAGGATATGATATTTTTAAAAAACTTAGCGTTTTTACACTACTACCTAAAATATCGCCAATAAAATTTCCACTTATTGCACCTAGTAGTATTACAAAAGCTAATAAGCCACCTTTCCCACTACTCCTCACCATATATACCTCTCTTAACTTTTTTATCTTATATAGTTTAACACTTAATAAAAACTTAAACAAGTATATATATCCATTATTTTTCTTAATTTTTTTTGAACAAAATAAAAGCATTCAAAAATATTTTGAATGCTAAAAAACTGTTTATTTTATTTCTTTTAATACATTATATATAAAAATATTCTGCTTATCTATCTCATCTTTTGATATCTCTTCTGGTAATTTATTAATATTATCTTTTAAAGATAAAAATAATTTATAATTTGTACTATTTTTATCTACATTCTTTAAATTAGAAACCCATTCTTTTATCTGCTTAGTCTGCACAGATTTCACCTTATTATCATATAATTTATGTATTATTTGTAAATTTGCATCTATCATTTCACAAATTTGCATATCACATGGATCTTTAGGTTCTAATTCAAATTTGACTCTAGAATATTCCTTTTTATCATTTTTAAGAGAATTTATTATATTTGAGCATTCTTTTTCAGAATATATTCCTAAAATAACTTTAATTTTTTCTTCTTCCTCTACAGAAAAGGCCTTTCCAAACTTAGATAGCTCTATTTTTAAAGCTTGTGCATTATCTTTATTGGAAAATGCTCCACACTGAATAGCTACAAAACTGCTAATATCACTTAAACTTGGCTGTTGCAAATTTTTATTATCACCTTTTTCATTTATTTGTTTCATCTGAACTTCATTTTGTGTATTTTTCTTAACTTTATTATCTCCAGCTCCTTTTATAAATATATCGGATATAATGGTACCAGAAACAAATGCTAAAATTAGTATACCAATTATTATAATTATAAAAAGTATTAAATTATTGTTTTTCTTTTTCAAATCATATCTAGTATACTTCATTTTCATCCCCCCCCATAAAATTAGAATAAACATACCTCTCTACTTTAATTTTATTTTCATAGTTGAATGTTTATACTAAAAAATTCCGACCATAATAGACCGGAATTTTTATAATTATATGTAAATATATATTTTTAGTTTATGTATTACAATTTATTTTATGATTCTTCTTGCTGCTGAGTATCTTGATTTATAGTATGATTGGCTTAAATCGCTTACTATGACTTTCCTTTTTCCGGATGATGCATGAATAAAATTACCATTACCTATGTAAATTCCAACGTGACTATTAGAACCTGAAGTATTGAAGAACACTAAATCTCCTGTCTTTAACTTACTTTTTGATACAGATTTGCCCATCTGAACTTGATATCCTGTATAGTGTGGTAATGAATATCCAAATTTACGATAAACATATGATGTGAATCCTGAACAGTCAAATGATGATGGCCCGGAAGCTGCCCAAACATAAGGTCTTCCTAAAAACTTGTAAGAGTATTCGACTACCCTATTACTAACACTACTACTTCCTCTTGACAGTTTTTCTCTTTCTGATTGTTTCTTAGGTACTTTAATAATTCTATTGCTTTCTAGTTTCGTGGAGCGAACATTTACACTGTGAGTTGCTCCATTTCCGACATCAGCCTTTGCCTCATAACAACTAATAGACATTATAAAACCAAAAGCTATCAAAAAAACTGTTGGCATCATAGTCTTTCGTATAAAACACTTCATTTTTTTTCCTCCTCGCAGCTTCAAAGATAACGTTTTCAAGTGCAAACAATACTAAATTTTCTGACAAAAATAAGCTTTATATCATATTTTTTATAAGTATTGTATATACATTTGTCATTATATAATATTTTATAAAGAATTGTCAATAATTCCTGCATCATATTATCATATTGTCATCAATAATATACTTTATTGTATTATTTTTGTTAAAATTATAAATCCATTATTTAAAGCGGTATTTGTTTCTTTACAAACTCTTGATACTTTAAATTTATTCTTTCTCAAAAAGCTTATAAATCTTAAATTCTTTTCATTAACCTTAACAAAAAAATTACATATTCCACATTCAATACAAAAATACCTTATGATCTCTTTTAATACTTTAGCGCCTACCCCTCTCCCCCTCAAGGAGTGTTCCACCATAATATATCCTATCCAAACTTCATTAGGGTTTTTGAAATCTATTGTTCCCTTAATAATTCCTATAAATTCACTCCCTCTATTTATCTTCAAAAAGAATTCACATTCACTTAAGTAATATTCTAGGAATCGTTCATAAAATTGCTTTTCGTCTAAAGAAGCACTCTGTACCTTTAACAAATACTTTTCTTCCTTTGTAAACCATTTATATATTCTTCCTAAATCTTCTTTTTCTATACTTAAAATTTCTAAGTCTTCAAATTTCAATTTAATATCAAACATACTTTACACCTCTTAATATTTTAATTTCTACATAAATGTTGAATTTCCTTTAAAAAAATAACCTCTAAAGCATAAAAGCTTTAGAGGTTATTTTTAAAATTCTATCAACTAATCATCATAATACATTAAGGTTAATCTAATTATTCTTCTACATAATCGTCTAGCAGTAGGATAAGGTATTCCATACATGCCCATAGTTCTAAAGATACCTGGATTATACCTTTCAATTTTTCTAAGTATTCTATTTACTTCATTAGGCCTATAAGATTCTTTGCCTCTACTTTCATTGCCTTCCTCTTCTCCGTAGTCTTCCTCTTCCATTTCATCCATTTCCATCATATCTGGTTGATACATTCTGCCCATCATACCCATCATCTGAGGCATCATCATTCCTGACATCTCCATCATTTGAGGCATGATCATTCCAGGCATTCCCATTGACATCGGCATACTTATAGGCATAGGAACCATTTCGTATTCCATATCCATTCTATCTTCAGAATTAAATTCCATATACATACCCCCATAATAAATTAACTATATTATAAGGTATGCACAAGATTAGTATTTAAATACTTTTTTTAATTTTTTACATATCTATTCCATTGCTATTAGATTAACTTTTACCACATTTTTCGTTTCTCGTATTTCGTCAATTAAATCATTTAATTCAATATTCATATTTGAAATATCAAAAGTTATTGTTACATTAGCAGCATTATTGATAGGTATATCTTGATTTATAGTTAATATATTTCCATTAACCTGAGCTATTCTATCTAATATTTTAGACAAAGTCCCTGCTTCGTGACAGAGTGAAAATGCAATAGTAGCTTTTTGTACATGAGTTGCTTCTGCAACAGGAAAAACAGAATCTTTATATTTATAATACGAGCTTCTACTTATCCCGACTTCTTTAACAGCTTCAGTAATATCTTTTGCTTTACCCGTCTTTAAGATTTCCTTAGCTTTAACAACTTTTTCAAAAACTTCTGGCAAAATCTTTGTGTTTATTATCAGATATTTATTCATCTTTACTCCTACCATCCTATCGTATATTAATAAAAATATTTTATACTATTATTTTAATTTCTTTTTTATATTTATTCAAATAAAAATATAAAAAACTAATCAACTATACACTATTAATTTTTTATTTTTTTGCATTTGTTAATATAATTTACACTCAAAAATCTTGTAATTTAAATTCATTTACAATACTATACAATATATTGGCACCTTGATTATTATTATCAACTTCTGCAGCAATTGAATTGCCGCTATTATTAACCTCACTAACACTTTGAGCAATTTCTCCTGAAGTTTTTGCAACATCTATAACTGTATCTGAAACCTCTTCCATACTTCTAGCTATCTGTTCTACAGAATTTGAAATACCATCTGAAATCTCCGTAAAATTCTCAACTATATATTTAAAAGTATTTCCATCATTTTTATATTGAACACTCACATCTATAATATTCTCATAATCTTTTAATACATCTCTTTCAATAACCTGTAAAATTTCTTCTGATGAAGCAGATAGTTCATTTACAGATGCTAAAACTTTATTAACATTAACTTGAATCTCACCAACTGATTCTGATGATTGTTCTGCGAGTTTACGAACTTCTTCTGCAACTACAGCAAAACCTTTACCATGTTCTCCTGCTCTAGCAGCTTCTATAGCTGCATTTAAAGCTAATAAATTTGTCTGCTCTGCAATACCAAGAATGCTTTCTGCCATTTCTGGAATATTTTGAACAACTTTTGCTTCTTCTATAGCCTTCTCAAGCTTTTCCCTTGCGCTTTCATAAATTAACTGAACCTTTTCTTTAGATTCTGTAGAATTTCTATTTATAGCTTCTGTTTTCTTTTGGATATCTAAAGCTAAATTTAAACCTTCTTTAGCTTTTTGAGATGAAGTAACAGCATCTTCTTTAACTGTAACTGTCATTGAAGTAACTTCCTGTACAGCTGCAGAGGTTTCTTCCATACTAGCTGAAATTTCTTCTGTTGCTCCTGACACTTTTTCTATCTGTGTACTCAATATTTTAAACATATCTCCTGTTTTATCACTGCCGTCTAATATAGTATTACTTTCTTCTTTAACAGCTATCATTACTCCATTTAATGCATCCGCTGCATCATTTAAAGCTTTTCCTGTTTGTCCAAATTCATCTTTTCTTGTAACATCTATTTTATAGGATAAATTGGCTTTTCTTAGTGCCTCTGCGTATTCTTTAATTTTCAACAAAGGATTTTTAATATCTCTAGCAATATATATAGCTACACCTAATCCCGTTAATATACATAAAACTGATACAACAATCACTCTTATTTTTAATGTACCTAATGCTTCAAGTAATTGTTCTTTTGGTACTATATTGCTGAATATACTAGAAGCACTAAAATATACAATGCCTCCTAAAATGCTACATACAATAATTAGTAAAATTAATATTGTAAATATAATCTTTGTACTAATGGTTTTATTTTCTTCTAACATCATTCAACAGCCCCTTTAATATAAAATATAAAATATAAAATCACACGCCCCCTTTCTTCTTATTTTATAAATTCTACATTTTGTCAATATTTCCTCTACTTTCAAAGCATTTATACTAGATAATTGTTTTTTCGTTCTATCTAAAATCTTTTATTTTATTTAATCTATTAACTATTTGTTTTTATAGGAAATTTTTAAGATTTGTTTTTCATTAATTTAAAATAAAAATATTTTTGTCCCCATAATATCAATTTCATCATATTATAAATTGAACAACATAATTTTAGGGGGGGGATTGATATGAGTTGTAATTGCTGCTGTCATAGACATTATTATTGTGGTAGAACATCCTGCAATTGTGGACATACCCATAAGTACAAAGGTAAAACAACTTATGGGCCAAATTGCGGACCACATGTACACTATATAAAATGTTGTACAACCAAAGAGGATGGTCATCGTCATTACTATTATATTAGGACTAGCGTTAGCTATCCTTGTCCTGGCGGAGGTCATATTCATTATATAAGTGGTCCAACACAATGTGAAGACTGTCACATTCACTATATTTATGATGTCACAAGTCCATGTTAGATATATCTATATCTTAATATATAATAAGGAGCCAAAACTGGCTCCTTATGTGATTTCACACAAATAAATTAATTATTTTTATACATATTTTAAGAATTACAAAAAGGGAAATGGCTTGAAACCAATGTTTCAAGCCATTTTATGGTGCAGGAGACGGGACTTGAACCCGTACACCTCGCGGTACACGCCCCTTAAACGTGCGCGTCTGCCGATTCCGCCACTCCTGCTTAAGTATATATTATTTTCTTATAGTATTATTATACTACCATAATATATACTGTCAAGACTCTTTCCAAAAATTTTCAAATATTTCTTAATAAATACTATTGTTTCTTATATTCATCACCGTATAAATAATTATATACATTATAATTAACTTTAACTTTTTTTACATATTTGTCTGTTTCTTTAAAAGGTATATAATGAAGATTTTCACCATCTTTGGAAACACCCTTGTCTTTCAGCCATTTCTTAACGTTTCCTCGTCCACCATTGTATGCTGCTAATATCAACTCCATATTTTCTCCAAATTCTCTTCTTAAATCATTTAAATACCAGCATCCCATATTTATATTTAATTCAGGATCATAAAGCATATCAACAGTAAAATCCTCAATCTTCATTTTATCTGCAACTTCTTTCGCTGTAGAAGGCGTCATCTGCATAAGACCAATAGCATCTTTTTTAGATCGTGCATTTTTATTATAATTACTTTCTACTTTTATTACTGCTGCAACCACATAGGGGTTAAAATCATACTTAACTGAATATTTTTTTATATAATCATTATATTTTATAGGATATATTTTTCTTCCTATAGCTTTTACATTTAATACTATCATTATTAGTATGATGATAAAAACTAACCCTCTAATTCTTTTTTTCACCTTCATTGTTGCCTCCTAGTAGTCTAATTTCTGTCAATATATTCTCCAACTGCTCTTTCGTATATTGTAATTCCCTACTATTATCTATTATATAATTAACCTCTTTTCTTTTATCTTCAAGAAGCATTTGTGAATTAATTCTATCCAATACCTCTTGTTCTTTAAGTTTATCTCTAGCCATTACGCGTTTTATCTGAATATCTCTATCTACCCATACTAAAATATTAGCATTCATTTCCTTATGTATAAAATGTTCTATCAACGTAGGAGCATCAACTACACATATAGCTTCTCCTAACTCATTATATTTTTCTAATCTATTAAATATTTCTCTTTTTATATAGGGAATAACTATGTTTTCTAATTTTTTTCTAAGTTCATTGCTCTTAAAAATATGATTACCAAGATCTCTTCTTTTTAAACTTCCACCTTCATCTATAAATTCTTTTCCAAAAGTATACTTTATTTTCTCAAGAGTTTCTGGATATAAATCCAGAACCTCTCTTGAAATTATATCAGCATCAACAATAGGTATATTTTTTTGTATAAGCATTTTTGATACAGTACTCTTTCCACTGCCTATTCCACCAGTTAAACCGACTTTAATCATCTTTTCCCCCTAAAATAATTATTTTGCTTCATACCAATTTTGTCCAGTATTCATATCTACATCCAAAGGTACAGATAGTTCTATAACATTCTCCATTTTATCTTTAACAATATTTTTAACCTCTTCAAGTTCGTCTTCATAAACATTTAGAATTAATTCATCATGTACTTGAAGTATAAGCGTAGTTTTTAAATTTCTATTTTTAAGTTCCTTATAAACATTTATCATAGCAAGTTTAATAATATCAGCAGCACTTCCTTGGATAGGAGTATTCATAGCAAGTCTTTCTCCAAGTGATTTAATAATTTTATTTTTAGATTGAATTTCTGATATAAATCTTCTTCTATTCATTATAGTAGTAACAAAACCATCTTTCTCTGCCTTATTTATGATATTATTTATAAACTCTTTAACCTTAGGATATCTTTCAAAATAAGCGTCTATATATTGCTTAGCTTCTTTTCTTGAAACCTTTATATCTTTGGCTAGACTAAAGGCACCTATACCATATACTATACCAAAGTTTACTGCTTTTGCATTACTTCTCATTAGCGATGTAACCTCTTCCATAGGTACTTTAAAAACCTCTGAAGCAGTTTTGGTATGAATATCACTATGATGTTTAAAAGCATCTATTAAATTCTCATCGTCTGCAATATGTGCAAGAACTCTAAGTTCAATTTGAGAATAGTCCGCAGAAAATAGTAATGATTTTTCATTGTTAGGCACAAATACCTTTCTAATTTCTCTTCCCATTTCATATTTTATAGGTATATTCTGAAGATTTGGTTCTGTACTAGATAATCTTCCTGTAGTGGTTACTGTTTGATTGAAACTAGAATGTATTTTTCCATCTTCATCAATTACATTTTTTAATCCTTCTACATAAGTTGAATTAAGCTTAGTAATTTGTCTGTATTCAATAATTTTAGAAATTATAGGGTGTTTATCTTCTAGCTTTTCAAGAACTTCCGCATTAGTTGAATATCCTGTTTTTGTCTTTTTAATTACAGGTAAATCTAACTTTTCAAAAAGAATTTTACCTAATTGCTTTGGAGATTTTATATTAAATTCTTCATCAGCAAATTCATATATTTCTTTTTCTAAAGACTCTATTTCTATTTTGAATTTCTTTCCAAGTTCAACAAGTTTATCTCTATCTACCTTAAATCCCTTACACTCCATCGAAGCTAAAATTTCTACAAGCGGAAGCTCTATTTCGTATAATAATTCTTCCATATGAAGGTTTTTTATTTCTTTTTCTAATTCTTCATAAATTGATTTAATGTAATAAGTCTCTTTTACCTTTATTTCTTCTTCATCACCTGTAATAGATTTTTTCAATTTAGCTTCTATCATCTCTTTTAATATGTAGTCTTTGCTAGCAGGTTGTATTAAGTATGCAGCAATTTTTGTATCAAACTTAATTCCTTTAACTTGTATGTTATACTTATTTAAAACTACATAAGCCATTTTCACATCATGACATACCTTTTCTATTGTTTCATCTTGGAATATCTTACTTAAAAGTTCTACTGTTTCATCTCTATTTTCATTATATATTTCATCTACATAAACAATATATACTTTTTCATTTAACCTTATGTATATCTTATCAAATCTAACCTTTGAATATGTACTTTGATCTAAAAATTCAAATTTAAAATAAATCTTTTCATGAATATCTTCTAATAAATTAGATAACTCTTCTAATGTTTTAATATTTTCAAAATCAACTTTTATATCTTCAATTTCCTCTTCTACTCCATTGTCACTATCCTGTTGTTCTTCCCCCGATTCATCCTTAAACTTATCTAAAAGAGATTTAAATTGAAGTTTTTCAAATAATTGTTTTACTCCATCAATATCATACGCTTCTTTAGATTTTATCTCGTCAAGATCAATATCTATAGGGACATCTGTCATTATAGTTGCAAGCTTTTTACTAAAAATAGCCTGTTCACTATACTCTTTTAAGTTTTCTTTCATCTTCTTTCCGCTAATATTATCTATGTTCTGAAGCACATTCTCTACACTTCCATATTCCTTAATAAGCTTATATGCAGTCTTAACTCCTATTCCAGGAACTCCAGGTATATTATCGGATTTATCTCCCATTAACCCTTTTACGTCAATAAATTGTTTTGGAGTAACTCCCTGCTCTTCTATCATCCTATTTTTATCGTAAATTTCCTTTTCACTCATTCCTTTTTTATTAATAACTACCTTTACATTGTCCGTTGCAAGTTGAAGAGCATCTTTATCTCCTGTAACAATATAAACTTCTATGTCCTTCTCTTCTGCAAATACAGAAAGGGTTCCTATTAAATCATCCGCCTCAAACCCATCTATTTCAAATATATTTATAGCAAGCTTTTCTAATAACTCTTTAACTATTGGAAATTGCTCGTTAAGTTCTGATGGCATTTTTTCTCTGCCAGCCTTATATTCTTCAAATTCTTTATGTCTAAAAGTAGGCGCTTTTTTATCAAAAGCAGTTACTATGTAATCAGGATTTATTTCTTCCTTCATTTTTAAAAGCATCTTTACAAAACCATATATTGCATTTGTGTGAATTCCCTCTGAATTTGTAAATTGTGGTAGTGCAAAAAACGCTCTATACATAAGGCTGTGCCCATCTAATATCAATAATCTTTTTCTATTCATAAATACCTCCATAATTAAGTTACATATTCAAATCATTCCTTTGTAACCTTACTATATCTAGTTTACTCATTTTGAACATTTATATCAACAAAAATAGTTAAATAATACTTTCATAATTAATTATTATATTCTACAAAAGCATATAATATAAATTGATATGCTTTATATACATCTGCTAGAATATTAATATATTTAAGTAGGAGGAGATAATATGAGTGCACATGATATTGACTATAAATTATACGGAGATGATATGCAATTTGTAGAAATTGAATTAGATCCAAATGAAAGTGTTATAGCTGAAGCTGGAGCAATGATGATGATGTCATCAAGTATTCAAATGGATACAATTTTTGGTGATGGATCTAAGCAAAGCGGCGGCGGATTTATGAACAAGCTTTTTGGTGCAGGCAAAAGAATTCTTACAGGTGAAAGTTTGTTTATGACTGTATTTACAAATGGAGGCCATGGAAAGCAGCATGTAAGCTTTGCTTCACCTTATCCTGGTAAAATCATACCTATGGACTTAAGTGAACTTGACGGAAAAATAATATGTCAAAAAGATGCATTCCTATGTGCTGCAAAAGGAGTTTCTGTAGGAATAGATTTTAAACGAAAACTTGGTGTAGGTTTCTTTGGTGGTGAAGGCTTTATCCTTCAAAAATTAGAAGGAGATGGGATGGCATTTGTCCATGCTGGAGGTACGATAATAAAGAAAAATTTAATGCCAGGTGAAACATTAAAAATTGACACTGGATGCCTTGTTGCTATGACAAAAGATGTACACTATGATATTGAATTTGTAGGTGGAGTAAAATCTGCATTTTTCGGCGGAGAAGGTTTATTCTTTGCAACTGTAAGAGGACCTGGTTCTGTATGGGTTCAATCTCTTCCATTCAGCAGACTCGCTGATAGAATTTTTGCTGCAGCTCCTCAAACTGCTGGAAAACGAGTTGGAGAAGGTAGTGCTTTGGGACTTCTTGGCGACATTTTTGATGGAGAATAGATTTTATTATATGTATAAAAAGGTCCATTGGACCTTTTTTTCATATGTCTAAGCTCTTTTCTATTTCTCTTTTTCTTAACATTCCTGAAGCTAAAACAGTTATTGGTATAGAAGCTATTAATCCTATACTTCCTGACAAAGCCCTTACAACTTCTGTTGCAATAATATTTTGATTGATTATGTCAATAAAAGAAACCTTATATGCTATCAATAATATTACAGATTGCAGTGAAGCTCCTACATATGCTAGAATCAGTGTATTTGACATAGTTCCCATGATATCATGCCCAACACTCATTCCTGCCTTCATAAGTGAAGCTGTGCTAATATTAGGATTGGCATCATCTATTTCATTCATTGCAGAAGCAATAGACATACTAATATCCATTATAGCTCCTAATGCTCCCATTAAAATTGCTGCAAATAAAAGTCCTTTATAGTCAAATTTAATATTTTGTGGAATATACATTAGCATTTGACTTTCTTCTGTCCCATAACCACTAAGCTTAGTTAAATCTCCTACTATTTTCGCTATTACTCCTGCTATTGCTACTCCACAACTTGTCCCAATAATTGAAGCAACTGTTTTTCTGTTACTTCCACTTACAACTAACAATGTAAAGATGATAATACCTACAGACATTACTACAGAAGTCTTTATAGGATCATATCCTCTAAGTAATAATGTTGGAAGTAACTTTAAAATTGCTAGTACTGTTACTCCTAAAGTAAAAATAGATTTAAGCCCTTTAATCCCTCCAATTAATATCATTAAAACCACAAAACCCAAAACTAAATATAATAAATATTTATCTCTTGCATATTCGTACATATAAGCTTTTACTATATTACCGTCTGTCTCCTCTATAGAAATTAATATTTCATCTCCTTTATGTAATAAAAAATCATTTGACATGGAAGTATCTACAGAATTTAAAATTATGATACTTTCCCCTTTATGATTTCCTGTATTTATGAGCACCTTAACTTGTTGTTCTTTTATTCCTCCTTCGTTTTCTGCTTTACTAATGTTTTTTTCATTAGTAGTTATTATATCTGTAACGGTAGCTTTAATTCCATCTATTGATTTACTATTGTCAATTTCATCTGCTAAAACTGTTACCCCATTGAGAAAAAAAATTAATGATAATACACAAATAAAAAATTTTATTTTTTCTTTAGAAAACAACTCCCTATCCCTCCTTTATACTGTCTTTAATTAATTTTAACTCATATGTAATTATTTGTAAATATTTACCATGTAAGTAGTTTATAAATTATTTTTGTGAAATTTGCCCAAAATTTATTATAAAACCCTTGACACATTATATATATCATGATATTATAATATACGTTCCATGCCGAAGTGGTGGAATTGGCAGACGCAACGGACTCAAAATCCGTCGCTGGCAACAGCGTGCGGGTTCAAGTCCCGCCTTCGGCACCAAGAGTATCAATGGGTTAAGGACTTTGGATGTTTTATCCAAAGTCCTTTTTTCGTGTCTATGTCCTCCTAATGTCCTCCAAAAAATAAAATAAATTAAAATTCTTAGTAACATATTAAAATAGCTCTTCTATTTAGCACTTATTTTTCAAGAAATGTTTTCTATAAAAAGCAAAACTTCTTAAGTTCTAAAATTCTTAAGAAGTTTTATTTCTAAATATTTATGTTTTCAATTCCTAATATTCGATTTAAGATTTTCAATAATCCCAACAAAATAATAAATACTATCTTTTTAAATACCTATTAAATAGTTTTTTCACAACACCATCTTTAATTAATTTTGTAGCTGCTACTTCTCCAATAGCCAGTTTTATAAAAGATTCTAATATATTTCTTTTATCTATGTACTGTTTAATATTTTCCATTTTTTCTTTTTTGATTTGCTCTTCCTCTATATCTTTTAAAACTTTTAAAGATATATGGTACATTATATCTTTAGGTTTATCTTTATCAATATCTTTTGAAAAAGCTTTTATAATAATCAGAGTAAGTACTACAAGAAATATAGTAGAAACCCAAATATTTTCTTTAAAATTCCAAACTTTTACTGCATTAAAATATACGTTAAAATATAAGGAAAACATAGCAGCAATAATTGAAATAAAAAGCATAATATCATAATTAGAAGCTGCTCCATTATATCTTCCTAACCTTTTCTCAAGCTGTATCTTTTCTATTTTTATATCTATTTGATTGTTTTTAATTTTTTCAGTATAGCACTCTTTTATTTGAGTATACACTTCACTTAATCCCATATATTCTTTAGTTTTATCTTCACTATGAATATATTTATTAAATTCTTCTAAACATTCTTCCAATTGAGTTTTCTTTGTTTTTTTCTTTTTAAACATATTTGCACCTCATATATTTTGTCATAAATCATATTCAACTATTGCTATATGCTTGTATCTTTTCACACCTTATGCCCTCCAGAATTCCTTAGAGTTTCATAATATTTTCTTAGAAATTCATAATCCATTTCCCCATTACTGATTCTATATATAAAACTATCTAATTGTTTATCATAAACAGTTACATAGATAGCAGTCCTCATATTAATAGTTATATGTATTAATCTCGTGCCCTTTGTTATGTCAATAAAATAATAACCATACTCTTTAAAATCTTCTCTACTACTTTCACTATAAGATTTTCCAAATACTTTTTTGAATCTATACTTCTTTAAAAAAGTATTTAGCTCTTCTATCTTTTCTTTATTCTTGACTAAAATCCTTTCATTTTTTGTTTGAATTTCTACCTTATCAGCATTGTTAAAATCTATTTTAACAATATCATCTATTCTATATTCCTTAATGTGATAGCTATATAAATATATAGCTAATAATATAAATATTACGCTAAATACTTTTTTACTAAGTTTGTCCATCTTTTTTATCCACCTTTAATATGAAATTTGTTCATTGTCTAAACATCACTAATTTTATTATGATTTTTCTTAGATTAAATACCGCTTAATCTCCCTATACATATAATACCATTTAAATACATACCAAACAATTAAGTAATAAAAAAGAAGAGATGTCATACACCCCTTCATTCTTCTTTATATATTCTTATAAAAACAATACCCTTTTATTTTTTCTGTATTTTAGTATTCTGCTGCATATTATTTATAGTACTTAGAATGTCATGCATAAAATTACTGCCTCTACTTATTAATAATCCTGTAAGTATTAATCCTAAAAAAGGTGTCCTTAAAGGCATTCCTATGATACTCATCAAATCCACCCCACTTGCTGTTGTTAATAGTATACCTAGAGCAATTACACCAAGTCTATCGCCCCACTTAGGTAGCTTATATGGAACTGCCAATTTAATAGTTTCCCATATAGATTCACAAATCATAGATAAAAATATTAATCCTATCCCATTCATATTTTCCACCTATCCCCTATATACTTATATGTGTAAGAATACAATTAAAGATCCATGATTTCTATTCTTTTAACAAACAAAAAAATATTATTTCTATTATCAATCATTCTTTCGATTATTTTGTACTTGACAAATTCTTTATTTTCTCCTACCTTTAAAAAAGTATCTGCTTTAATGAGTAAATCTTTTCTTACGTTATCCCTTAATAATTCTACTTTTTCTCCATCCACAAGAAAAATTTTGTTATAATTATCCTTAATATACTTGCTTATGTCTCTTGTATTAAACAAGCTTTTCATATAAATCCTATCCCCCTTATAATTTCCCCTTATTTTTTATATTCACATAAAGATTTTTTTATTCTATAATTTTAAATTTAAGTAACAAAAATTTTTAACTCCATATATTTAAAAATAAATTTGTACAAACAAAAAGGATGGCTTTCACCATCCCTTTTTAGATTTTCATTCAATTATTTGCAGTTCCTTTGGATATTTATTTAAAACCTCACATCCATCTTTAGTTACCACTACTAAATCTTCTATTCTCACTCCAAGATTTTCGTTAATATATATACCTGGCTCAATTGAAAAAATCATACCTTCTTCTACACACATTTCATTTACTCCACCTACATCTGGGAATTCATGAACATCAATTCCAATATTATGCCCTGTTCTATGTGTAAAGTATTTTCCATATCCCGCTTTTTCTATAACCTGTCTAGCCGTTCTATCTATGTCACAAAACCTAACACCTGGTTTCACAGCCTGAATAGCTTTCAAATTAGCTTCTAATACTATGTTGTATATCTTCTTACTTTCTTCCGAAGCTTGTTTATAAAATACAGTTCTAGTCATATCTGAACAATAATTATTTGTTCTACCACCAATATCTAAAATTATACTGTCCCCAACTTTTAATTTACTATTATCTGAACTGTGATGAGGCTCTGCAGCATTAAAACCATAGGCTATAAGTGGATAAAATGAAAAACTATCTGTTCCATATTTTTCATATATATCTCCTAGCAATTTGCAAGCTTTCTTCTCTGTATATTGTTTAGGAATAACTTTTCTTATCAAATCGTTCATAGCTATATCATTGATTCTTGAAGCTTCTCTCATAAGGTCGATTTCTTCACTATCTTTTATCATTCTTACCCTATCAACTATAGGTGAACCATTTACAAATTTAATTCCTTGTTTCTTTCCCATAAGATTAATCAAAAAATGTGATGGCCATTCTTTATCTATTCCCAAAGATTTATTTTCTTCTACTTCAGAAGCTAATAACTCTATTGGATCCTCTGAATCACTGTATATTTGCAATTCAACTCCTAAATCTTCATTTATTGGGAAAAGTTCATTTATGAATAATTTTTTATCGCCTTTAGTATTTATGTACAAAGCTAAAAGTCTTTCCCCTGGTTCTATCCATTTCCCTGTAATATAAAATATTGATGCAGTGGAAGTTATTATTATTTGCTCTAGATTATTTTCCTTCATATTAAATATAATTCTTTCTAATCTTTTATTTTTCACTTTCTACTCCTCCTTTGTCTTAAAGATTATTTCTACATCTATTTTATAAATCCTTCAAAATAAAAAGAGCTGTAATCTTTTGACTACAACCCTTTTTGCTTTAATCTATTGACTCTCCTTGAAAATTTGTATATTGAGGATCATTTTTTCTACTTCTAGCTGGCCTATCTGCCGGCTTAATCCCATCCTGTTTTTGTCCTTTTTTATGAGCTTCACCTTTAAGCATCGGCTTTCTCATTTTAACTCCCCTTTCTGGGATTAATTTAAATAAATTATTTTATTATTTATCATACTTTGTAAGTAGTTGTTGAAGTTTTTGAGCTTGCATAGCTGATTCTTCTGCAAAATCTTTAAATACTCTATTTACTTCACTGTTATCTACTTGTTTAGCATATTCTTCATAATCTCTAACACTCTCTTGAACATCTAGTAACTTTTGTTTTATCATATCTTTAGTGTTTAATTGCATAATATCACTCCTCTCAGCTTTAATATTTCCTAAATAAAAAAATCTTATACTAACAAAAGATTCAATCTATATCTTTTAATTTCTTATATCATAAGTTTCTTCCATTCTTTTTTGATTATCTGTATCATCTGTAATATAGGATGAAGTAAACGGAATTTTTTCTTCATTTAAAATAAACTTATCTTCTAATTTGAGGACATAATTACTTGGTAAATCTCCAAGATTTAATCCAATATTTTTATTTCGTCTTCTAGCCATACTTCACCTCTCCTCTCCTATTTAATTTTCCCTTTAGTACAAGTTTTATTCTGATAAAGATAAGCCATAATATATTTTTACCTTACATTAATACTTTGATTTACTTGACAAAAAATTTATTAATACTTAAAATTTATGTAATCGGATTTAATATTATATATGTAAAACTAAAATCGAAAGGTGATTTCATTGAATAAAGATGAATATAAGGAAAATTTAAAAAATTTAGCTGAAATTTTTAAAACAATAGGACATCCTACAAGATTATGTATAGTCTGTAAACTACTATCAAAAAACTTAAATGTAACACAAATTCAGGACTGTTTAGAAATGCCTCAATCTACTGTTTCACAGCATCTTGCAATTCTAAAATCAAAAGGTATTATTGAAGGCAACAGAAACGGTGTAGAAGTTATATATTCTCTAGTAAACGAGGATGTAAAAAAAATAATATCTAGTATTCTTAACCCAGATGATCTTCTAAAATTCAACAAATAAATTCATAACTCTTAAATAAAAAATGCCAACAAAATCAGCATTTTTTATTTTTTTCTATTTATTAATCTTTTTCAAAGTTTAATTCTTTAATCATAAGCTCTTCTCCAATTTTTGAATTTGGAAATATTTCTTCAGCTTTATATAAAAACTCTTCTGGGTCTTTAATAGAAGGACTAAAATGAGTTAACCATAGTTCTTTAACATCTGCCTCTTTTGCAAGATATGCACACTCTGAAAAAAGCATATGATAATTTTCTTTAGCTTTTTCAAGATAATCATCATCACCATACATTCCTTCTCCTATAAACAAATCTGATTGTCTTATAAAATCTATTAACTTATCTACTGGTCTTGTATCTGTACAATAGCTTACTTTTATTCCTTTTCTTTCTTTTCCAAGGATCATTTCAGGAGTAAACATTTTATCTTCACACTGTACTGTTTCACCTTTTTGAAGTATTCTCCAAAATTCCCTTGGTATATTTTTACTTTCAGCTTTATTTTTATCAAACTTTCTATTTCGTTTAACTTCTATACTATAAGCCATACATTCTAAACTATGTTCAACAGGTACTGCACCTATATAATATTCTTTATCTTTATAATCTTTAAGCCCTTCATCTGAAACTTCGATTAAATTAAGTTTAAAAGGCAGCTCAGGAGTAATAACAGTAAGACCTTTTATTATTTCTTTTAGTCCTTTAGGTCCTATTATAGTTATAGGTTCTGTCCTTCCTGAATTTCCAATAGTGCTTAGAAGACCAGGCAGTCCTGCAGTATGATCAGCATGATAATGTGTAATACAAATTACATCAATAGCCTTAATTCCCCACTTTAATTTTTTTAACAAAATTTGGGTACCTTCTCCACAATCTACAAGTAACAAGCTTCCTTTACAACTTACCAGCATAGAACTTAAATATCTATTAGGCATTGGCATCATTCCTCCTGATGCCAGTAAACAAACTCTTATCATATTCCTTACCTCTTTCAGTTAATTTCAATTTTTTATTATATCACTATTTTAATTTTTAGTTATTATTTCTGTAATAGTTTCAACTTTTAAAAAACAAAATATATAGTAATAATTGAAAAACTATAATTTATTTTAAACATGGTAATAACATGTATATTATACTTAAATGGATGTATAATTTAAATATAATATATAAAGTAAAGGTGGCATCATTATGGGAAACAAAAAAATTCTTGTGGTTTTTTACTCTAGATCTGGAATAACAAAAAAAGTTGCCCACGAAATAAAAGATACTGTAAAATGTGATATTGAAGAAATCCACGATAAAACAAATAGATCTGGAATTATAGGATTCTTAAAATCAGGATATCAAGCAGCAAAAGGTAGAACAACAGATATAACTCCACCTAAAATATCTCCTTCAAATTATGATCTTGTAGTACTTGCTACTCCTGTTTGGGCATCCCACACTTCTTGCGCAATAAGAACATACATTAACTCTTTTAAAGATAACTTTAAACAAGTTGCCTTTGTAGCTACTCAAGGTGGTGAAGGAAAATTTAAAGTTTTTGAAGATTTAAAATCAGCATGCAAAAAAAAGCCAGTATGCACTCTTGGAATTACAAGTAAAGATATGAAGTCAGAAAAATACAAAGAAAAGATAAAAAACTTTGTTGAAGAATTTTAAAATTAAATTTATACAGCATAAATAACTTTTGAGCCTATATCAATTGGATATAAGCTCAAAAGTTGTATTTAATTCAAAATCCAAACTATTCAATAATGCATCTGTATTGCCTTTAAATGTAAAACAAACTAATCTATTTTCATTTTCGAAAATCATTAGAAATGGGTCTTCCTGTTCAGGAAATATAATAATGACTTCATCTACAAATGCATTTAGCCATCTCCCTTGTATTTTTACAGGAGATTCTAAAGGAATTTTAATAGCATATCCATTACTGGGAACAGGATCAAATTTACCATATACACCTTCTATTCCTTCAAGATAATTTACAGCCAACTTCTGAATCTCAGAGGTTGATTGGACCACCTTTACCACCTTATCCTGATTTATGCTAAAGATTTCAATGTGTCTATATCCTTGAGCGTAAATATTTGTAGAAGATAAAAGTACAATAACCAAAGTTACTACTGCTCTTTTAATCATTAGCATCACCTCATTATTACTATTCCCAAAAGAGTACTAACTATCATTATTCAATTGTAAATCATTTATTTTGTTACCCAAATTTATTATTCTATCTTCTATCTCTTTAATTTTTGCAGCATATTCATCACAACTGCCTTCCACTTTTGTTAAGCTTTCATAATATTCTATATAATCTTTATAAAAATATGTCAATAAATTATAAGCTTTTAAAAATTTTTCTGGAGGATTAGTTAACTTCGTCATACCTTGATCTATATTATTCTTAGCACTCTTTATTTCTACCATATCCTTGCTGTTAATTAATTCTTTTATTCTATTATCCAGTATATTCTTAGCTTTTTTATTTCCGTCCGTAATTTTTTCTATATCTTTAGCATAATTTTGTAATTCTTCATTAATGTTAATCATCCCATCATAAATTTTTACATAAACATCATAAAAATCTGAGTAATATTTTTTCTCATCCATCTGTGAGATTTTTGGCTGAAATTCTACTTGTTTTTTCACTTTATATTCTGCCTCTTGTAATTTAGAATTACTATTTTTTAAATTCTTTAATGTACCACTTACTCTAACAAAAATGGATGTTATAAAAAATATACTACCTATAGCCAACAAAACATTTTTCATAGTCTTATACTTATTAAATTTATTCATACTTTTACCTCATCCACCTCTTTAGTTTTCATTATTCTACACTAACCCCTATAAAAAGCACACTATATTCTAAAGTATATAGTGTGCTTTTTCCCTAAATATTGCTTTCTATCTCTTTTAATTTGTTATAAATTAAATTAAATATGTATTCTTTATCTTGTGGATTATTTTGAAAATCCATATTATCTACATTTATTTTTAATATTGGTGAAATATTATAACTGTTAAAATACTCACTGTAATGATTATTTAATCTTTGCCAATAATCTCTTTCAACTATTTTCTCATAGTCTCTTCCTCTTTTATTAATCTTTTTTATAGCTTCATCCACAGAAGTTTCTAAATATATCATAAGTTTTGGAGCATGGCAGTGTTCAATCATGTTTTCAAATAAATCAACATACAATCCGTACTCTTCTTTACTCATTTCTCCACTTTCCATAAGCATTTTTGCAAAAATCAAATCTCCATATATGCTTCTATCTAATATAGCATTATTCATTTTTGCAGCTTCCTTTATCATTCTAAATCTGTTATTAAGGAAGAATATTTGAAGAGAAAAACTATATCTTTCTCTATCATAATAGAACTTGTCCAATATAGGATTGTCCACAACTGGCTCCAAAAAAGCTTTATAACCTAACTCTTCAACTAACATATTCATTAAAGTTGTCTTACCAACTCCTACAACTCCATCTACTACAATCACGTTCCAGCATCCCTTTCTATTAATTTTCTTTAGTATATCTTTGTAATTCATTACATTACTCCTTAGTTTACTCTTTGTATTAATATGTACTCAATTATTATATCATAATTTCATCTTTAAAATTAAACAATTTGCATAAATTAAAACACCCATTAACGAGTGTTTTAATTTATATTATTGAATATTATTTACCTGTATTTGCATTTATTTTCTTTGCTCTAGATGGAGCAATTATTATTACTGCAATTGCACAAACAAGCATTAAATATGGATAGAAGTTATATTTCATGATTGCAAAAGGAGATATTGCAGCAAGTCCTGATGCAGCTAATAATTGCCCACTATAAGGTATCATTCCCTGGAATGCACATGAGAAAGTATCCAATAAGCTAGCTGATCTCTTAGGTTCAATATCATATTCATCAGCTATGTCTTTTGCTAAAGGTCCTGTCATTATGATAGCAATAGTATTATTTGCCACACAGATATCAACTAAACTAACCAAGAAAGCTATTCCAAATTCAGCTCCCCTTTTACTTTTAATTCTTGAACCAACAAAGTCTATCAAGAAATCAATTCCACCATTTAATTTTATAATTTCAACTAATCCACCTATTAATATAGCAATCATAGCTAAATCTTCCATACCCATCATTCCTTTAGATGCTGATGCTATAAATCCAAAGAAGTCAAAGTCTCCATATGCCATACCAACTATACCTGCAAAAATTGTTCCACCTACTAAAACTGCCATAACATTCATTCCTGCTATAGCTGCAATTAATACTGCAAGATATGGTAAAACCTTTACAATATTATAAGGATGCTCAGTTGCTGCTACACTAGGCCCTCCAGATGTTACAACAGCAAGAATTATTGCAGTTACTATTGCTGCTGGTAAAACTATTTTAAAGTTAGCCTTAAATTTATCTTTCATTTCACACCCTTGAGTTCTAGCTGCTGATATTGTAGTATCTGAAATCATTGATAAGTTATCACCAAACATAGCTCCACCTACAACAGCTGCAACGCATATTCCCATTGCAATACCTGTTTGCTGTGAAATTCCCGCTGCTATTGGAGTTAAAGCAACTATAGTCCCCATTGATGTTCCTATGGAAATAGATATAAAACACCCAATAATAAATACTCCAGCCATTAAAATATTTTGTGGTAAAATTGTTAAGCCCAAATTAACTGTTGAATCTACTGCTCCCATATCTCTTGCAACACCTGCAAAAGCACCTGCTAAAATAAATATTATACACATTAAGATAATATTGGGCTCTCCTCCGCCTTCACAAAACAAGTCAACTTTTTCCTCAAGCTTTAACTTCTTGTTCATAACTAACGCTGCTATACCAGCAATTACAAAGGCAAGGTTAACTGGCATTGCATAAAAATCCTTCTTTATTAGACCTGAACCAATGAATAGTAGTAAAAACAATACCAATGGAAGTAAAGCTTTTGGGTTACCCTTGTACTTCTTTTGATTTGACATGAAATTTCCTCCCTATATAATTAATAAATTATTTATTATTATTAATTCATAGTTAAACATCTAATTTTTACATTTTAGCAAAAGCCTGCTCTAAATCTGCTATAATATCCTCAGTATTTTCTATACCTACTGAAAGTCTTATTAATCCATCAGTTATACCGCTGGCTCTTCTTTCTTCTAGTGGTAAAGATTTATGAGTCATAGAAGCTGGATGCTCTATAAGTGTTCCTACATCACCAAGACTTACTGCAAGTTCTATCATTTCTAAGTTGTCACATAGTTCTCTAGCTTTATCTAAGCCTCTCTTAACTTCAAATGAGATTAATGCTCCAAAGCCTTTCATTTGTTTTTTAGCTAATTCATGTTGTGGGAAAGATTTAAGTCCAGGATAAAAAACTTTTTCTACTTTTGGATGAGATTCTAAATATTCAGCAACCTTCATTGCATTTTTTATATGCTGCTCCATTCTTAAAGGAAGAGTTTGAATTCCACGTTTAACTAGGAAACATGTAAAAGGTGAAACCAAGGCTCCAATTTTAGTTACTCCTTCATGCAAACCTTTTGTAATAAATCCCTTAGATCCGACAACAGCCCCTGCTATGCAGTCTCCATGACCATTTAAATATTTAGTTGCACTGTGAACAACAATATCCGCTCCTAACTTAAGAGGTTTTTGCAGATACGGTGTCATGAATGTATTATCAACTACTAAAGTTAAGTTATGTGCTTTACAAAATTGTGATACTTTTCTTATATCTGTTATTCTTAGTGTAGGATTTGCTGGAGTTTCTACATGCACTACTTTTGTATTAGATTTCAAAGCTTTTCCAATCTCTTCAATTTTTGAAGTATCTACATAAGTTACATCAATGCCAAAAGGTCTTAACATCTTATCAAATAATCCATATGTTCCTCCATAAACTACATCTCCACAAATTACATGGTCTCCAGCCTTAAGAAGAGCCATATGTGCATTTGCTATAGCTGCCATTCCTGATGCAAATACTTTACAAGCTTCTCCACCTTCAAGTGCAGCTATTTTCTCTTCAAGTTCTATCTCAGTAGGACTATGATCTCTCCCATAAAGATAGCCAAACTTTTCTCCTGTAAATATTTTTCCTGCCTCTTCCGTACTTTCATAAGCATAAGTTGATGTTTGGTATATAGGCGATACTAATGCTCCTGTTGCTGTACATGGTTCACACCCCACATGAACTGCTTTTGTATTCATTCCCCATTTTTCTATATTTGCCATTTTGTAATCCCCCTTAGCTTTATCTATATTCATATAGTAATTTTTCATCATTTATAAATCTTTTCACATCTTCAACTATCATGATCGTATGATTATCTATTGCATCATAAGTTGCTCCTGCTAAATGAGGTGTAATAACTATATTATCAAGTTCTATTACAAAAGGATGATTTTTATATATAGGTTCTGATGCAAATACATCTAGTGCAGCTCCTGCTATTTTTTCTTCTCTTAAAGCCTCTATTAAAGCTTCTTCATCAACAATTGCTCCTCTTGATGTATTTATAAAATATGCTGTTTTTTTCATTTTCTCAAATTCATCTTTTCCTATAAGTCCTCTTGTACTCTCATCTACTTTACAGTGACAACTTATAAAATCAGACTCTCTAAAAAGCTTATCTAAAGAAACCTTTTCTTGAACATTATCATTTATCTCTACACTAGATAATAATGGATCATATACATATATCTTCATTCCAAAAGCTCTAGCAATATTTGCTACTTTTTTTCCTATACTTCCATATCCAATTAGCCCCAAAATATGTCCTTTAAGCTGTATTCCCT
Source organism: Clostridium ganghwense (assembly GCF_026735165.1). Classification (GTDB taxonomy): domain Bacteria; phylum Bacillota; class Clostridia; order Clostridiales; family Clostridiaceae; genus Clostridium_H; species Clostridium_H ganghwense. Next base: position 503,950 of record NZ_JAPQES010000002.1, read on the forward strand.
TAAACAATACATAAGGTGTTCCTGCTCCCAAAGCCCAAGTTACATCTTCTTTTAAACCTTCTTTAATCTCATTTTTAACTTTTTTATTTTCTAAGTGCATTCCATCTTTAAGACTCTTATATGCCATGGGAATTTTTCTTGATATGCTTAACATAGAAGCTATTGTAAATTCAGCTGTGCAATCCGAATTTCTTCCTGGTGTATATATAACTGGTATACTTCTCTCTTTAGCTGCTTTTATATCTATATTAACTGGATTAGCTCTTGTACAAGCAATTAATTTTAAGTCTTTACACTCATCAATTACTTTTTTTGTTATTGGATCATAACTTGTTATCAATATATCCTTTCCTTTTAAGAGCTGAATCATATCATCTTCTTCAAGCTTTCTAAGCTCCTTCCCCCAACCAGCAATAGTAATTTCACCAAATTCATACAATTCCTTTAATAACTCTTGATTTATTTCAGCAGTTACTAATATTTTCAATACATTCTCCCTTCTTATTTGTATTGTTTTTGTATTTATTAAATTATTTTCCATATGAATTCAAAAAAAAGTCTCTCATAAAATTAACATCTTTATCATCTAAAGCTACTGGATTTCCTATAGATTTTGCTAAACAATAAGATTTAAGTGAAACTTCTACTACGTTTGTAATTTTAAATGCATCTTTTAAATCTTTGCCTACACAAACTCCTCCATGATTTGCAAGTAAAACTGCCATTCTATCACCTAATGCTTCTGCACAATTACTTGCAAGCTCTTGTGAACCTGGAAGTCCATATTTAGCTGTTTTTATTCCTCCACCAACTATTTGAGCCATTTCATCCAATACTGCAGGTACATCTGTTCTTGTAGCTGCTACTGCACAAGTATAAATAGAATGTGTATGAATTACAGCATTTACATCTTCTCTCTTTTTATAAATTCCTAAATGAAGACCTGCTTCTATAGAAGGTTTTTTACCTGATACTAGCTTGCCATCCATATCTACTAAAGACATCATTTCTGGAGTAATTTTCTCATAATCTACCCCACTTGGTGTTATAACTATGTATTTCCCATCTGCAGTTCTTACACTAAGGTTTCCCCATGTTCCTACAGTTAAACCACTGTTTAACATTGTTTTTCCAGCTTCAATTACCATTCGTTTTTCTTCCATATAATTATTCATAAAATCACCTCATAATATATTTTTAATATTCTAAATGAAAAATATCTTTCCTTAAATTCCATAAATCATATTCAACTTCTCTTAAAATCCTATAAAGTCTATATATCTTTTCATATATTTTTGTATTATTATCTCTAGGAGTAAAACATCTTTTAACCTTTAAAGTATTTAATGCTGCTGCTGCAATATCGTTATATACACCTACTTGCACACCAGCTGCTAGAGCAGCTCCTTTAGCCGCGAATTCATTTCCACTTGGAATTATTACTTCACATGCAGTACAATCTGAAATTATCTGAGCCCAATAAAAGCTTTTAGCGCCGCCACCACCTAAGTATATTTTTCTAGAACTTTCTACTCCTTGTAAACAGTCTTTGATTGAAAGAGCTATTCCTTCATATACGGCTTTTAGCAGGTAATACCTATCTGCATTGTTTGATATTCCAAAAAATTGAGCTCTAGCATTTGCATTAAAAAAAGGTGCTCTTTCTCCACCAGTACTTATATATGGATGATAAATAATTCCTCCTGAACCAACTGGCACATTTTTTATTTTCTCTTCTAGTATTTCATATAAGTTTTTATTATTTTCTTGTGCTAATCTTTTATCTTCTATAAAAAAGTTATCTATAATCCAATCTAAGTTAGGTGTTCCAGCCATAGATGCAATAACATTTAAATATAACTTGTCTACTGCATGACATTCAAAGCCTGAAGAATTGTTTATATTAGATTTATAACATGACCTTACAACTTCATTACAGCAAGTTGTTCCAAGTATTGTACAGCAATCGCCTTCTTTTACAGCTCCAATTCCAACTGCCGATGCTACTACATCCATCATTCCTGCAGCAACAGTTGTTCCTTCACATAATCCTGTAAGTTCTGCTGCTTCTTTGCTTATCTTACCTGCAAAATCATAAGGTTTAACTACATCTTTAAATAACTTTCTATATTCTTTGATTTCTAATACATCCATAACTTCATCTGAAATTGTACTATTGTTTAAATCCAATATTGATGTTGATGCATCTGTAACATCTATACATATATCACCTGTAAGCTTAAATCTAAGCCAGTCTTTACAAAATAAACAATGATATGCCTTTTTTAAATTTTCTGATTCATTTTCCTTCAACCATCTTAAAATTATAGATGTAGCTCCTGAAAAAGCATAAGAGCCTGTAATTTCTTTTATTCTATTCCACTTTTCTTTATCTTCTTTTATTTTTTCAACAATACCAACTGCTCTTGCATCACTCCATAAAATAGCATTTCTTACAGGGCTACCTCTAGAATCTATAAGCCAACATCCTTCTCCTTGTCCAGTAATTCCTATACTCAATATTGAGGCAGAGTCTATATTATTTTTTTCTATAATTTCTTTAATAACTTTGCAAAAATTCTCCCATAAAAGATTCATATCCTGTTCTGTCCAAGTCCTATATTTTTTTATAATTTTATTTTTTCTAGATACAATAAATTTTTCTTCTCCATTTATTCCAAATAATACAGCTTTTATATTTGAAGTTCCTGCATCTATACCCATTAAGTATTTATCTTGCATCATTCCTCCTCCCTTATCTTTTTAGTTAATATTTAAAATGTTATTGGCTATAATGTTGTCTTATCTATTATTATTCATCCCTTTCTCTTTAAATTACACTTACCCACAATTAATAATTATCAATAAAAAAAATCTTTAGATTGCTAAAGTTTAACAATCTAAAGATTTTTTATTAAATTAAGCTATACATTTTTTATTCGTATATATTGAATATCCTATTTGCTCTACTGTAGAATATAAACTTGTTGTTATAAAATATATACCAACAGCTATAGGAGCTCTTGCTAAAAATAAAACACTAACTGCTCCAATCATTATTACATTTCCTAATGAAAGCTTTCCTCCCCCAATATTCTTTAATATTCCTAAAGTAGAAAGAATATTAGGCAGCAATTGAATAAGAGCCGCTGCTATAGGTAATATAAAATATGGATCTGAAATCTTCAATGTTGAAACCCAAGGTATAACTTTTGTTCCCACTTCTACTGCCATGGTTGAGAAAACCTTATATAGCGAATACATAACTGGTATCTGAAGTATCATTGGTAAACATCCTAATATACTTGATGAATTACTCATATACAATTTCTGAAGTTCCTCATTCAATTTCTCTTTATTCTGATTATATTTTTCTTTAAGCTGGTGAACTTTTTTTGAAAGTTCCTGCTGTTTCTTTAAACTTTTTCTTTGTTTTATGGCTATTGGAAGAAGCATAGTTCTTACCAATATAGTTAAAAGAATTATAGCTATTCCATAGTCTCCTGAGATATTGAATAATACATTTAATAAGTCATTAAATATTGTGAAAATAACGTTCATATAATCTTCTCCTTTACATTCTCATATGTCTTTTAGATATATAAATTATTTTCACTAATTATTTCTCTACACAAAATCTCCATATCTCATATTTTTCATAGGACAGATAATCTTTAATTACAAGTTTCCTCAAATATCCAATAATTGTAATAGCATTGTTTTTTATACTTTTACAACCAAATAGTTTATTCTTAAATTCTTTTATAGTACATCTAATACATGAAAAAGCCACCATAAAAAAACTTACTATCAAAAGTATATATATTGAATTGATAATATCAAATTTAATCATAAATTTCTCCTATTTTATTGAGCAACCTAATTATTGTTAATAATATACTATTATTGTTCTTAATAACATAATATATATATAATTATATATTATATTACTATTATCCTATTTATGCAACTTGACATAAGTTATCTAAAAAAGCTAGTGGAATATTAAAACTCCACTAGCTTTTACAAACTTGTTTCTTACTATTTTTTTTGGTTTTTAGGATTTCCAAATCCCGCCTGTTTCTTTTGATCTTCTAATGCAAATTCTCCAGCAGCCTCCATATTAACCTTTTGTAATTCTCTCTGTCTTTTTTCAGCTCCTCTATTGTTACCTTCTGCTTTTTGCTTTTTTCTTTTTGCCATTTTATTTCCTCCTTAATATTAGAACTTACTCTAATATTTTAACCAATCTTTTAAAATATATTTTTATATTAAGTTATAAATATTTTCTGTAATAAAAAAAAGATGGCTGACTAACCATCTCTTTCAAACTGCTGCATACAACATATAACTACTGTGGATTATACATACCCTTACTTTCCATATATTGATATACAGACTCTCCATGTTTTTGTTCTTCTTTTTGAATATGATTTAATACATCCCTAATATTTGTATCTCTAAACTCAAATATTGATGTATCATAAGCTGATGAAACATACTTCTCTGTCATCAAAATATCTTCACACATCTGCACATCAGATGCAGCAGACATTCCAGCTTCCTGCATATTTTGATTTTGTTCCATAGGTTGGTTATTCGCTTGCTGTCCTCCCTGTGCATTTAAATCTGGAAGTTGACCATTCAATAATTGATTAATACTATCTAAATGTTGTTTCTCTTGATTTGCATTACTAGTGAATATTTGCTTAAGTTGAGGATCACTAGCTTTGTTTGCATATTCTGTATATTTCTCAATGCATAACTCCTCATGACTTTTCTGATCTTGTAAAAGCATTGTTTCTTTTTGAGTTAAACTTACATTCATATTATTACCTCCAATAGTTTTTTACTACTATTATAGTGTGTAATGTAAGTTATTTTATTCTTTTATTTATTTTTAAAAACCTTGACCTTATAACAGATTTTTTTCCATATCTAATTCTAAACTCATCAATAGTTCTATCCAAAACTGCATTTTTTTCTATATTTTCTTTATCAAAGATAGAAACTTGTGTTACTTTATCACTGCATAAATACCCAACTCTTACTCCCAAAAGTCTAATAGGATCACCTTTCCACATTTCATCAAAAAGTTCTTTTGTAACTTCTAATATTCTATCTGTTGAATTAGTATGATAATCTAGCTTTCGCTGGTGAGAATAACTTTTAAAAGAACTATTTTTTATACTAACAGCAACAGAACTACATAGATTTTTTGAATCTCTTAGTCTCATAGATACCGTTTCCACTAAAGATATTAAAATTTCATATGCAACTTCTTTCTCCTTTATATCATAAGGTAGAGTTGTAGAGTTGCCTATTCCTTTCATTTTAATATACTTTCTTTCATCCACTTCCGATTCATCAATACCATTTGCATATTTCCATATAAGTGTTCCATACTTTTTAAATTTATATTGAAGTATTTCTAAATCATACCTTGCCAAATCACCAATTGTATTTATATTTAGACCTTTAAGCTTAGAAGCTGTAGCTCTACCTACCATGAAAAGTTTTTCAATAGATAACGGCCACATTTTTTTCTTAACTTCATTTTCAAACAATGTGTGAACCTTATCAGGCTTTTCAAAATCGGAAGCCATTTTTGCTAATAATTTATTGCTACCTACACCAATATTAACTGTAAATCCTAGTTCATTCTTAATCCTATCCTTTATCTTATTAGCCATTTGTATAGGTTCTCCATATATATTATACATTCCAGTATAGTCTAAGAAACACTCATCTATAGAATATCTTTGAACACAAGGAGAATATTCTTTTAATATGTTAACCATCTCTTTACTATATTTTATGTAGATATCAAAATTAGGTGGAACAATTTCTAAGCTAGGACACTTTTCTAGAGCTCTTACTATAGGCTCTCCTGTATTAATATTATATTTTTTAGCAGGAATTGATTTAGCTAAAACAACTCCATGTCTTTTTTCTCTATTACCACCGACAACTGATGGTATCTTTCTTAAATCAACTTCTTTTCCCATCTTTAATCTATGTACTGCTTCCCAAGATAAAAAGGCCGAGTTAGTATCTATATGAAAAATGATTCTTTTTTCTTTATTTTTCATTTTATCTTCCTTCCTTTTCCATAACTCTCATAATTATTATACTCAAACATATGTTCGTTTTCAATGACTAAATTTTGTATTTGAAGATATAGGTTAATTCATGCTATTATTTTATTGGTATTTACTAATATGAGGAGGCTAGTTATGAACAAAAGATTGAAAGATTTCGCAATAATAGGATTTGCATTATTTGCAATGTTTTTTGGAGCCGGTAATTTGATTTTTCCTCCTTCACTTGGAAAATCAGTTGGTTCAGCCTATTTATTGTCTTCAGTAGGATTTATAATAACAGGAGTTGGTCTTCCCCTGCTCGGTATTTTAGCTTGTGTAAAGAGTGGCGGAAGTTTTGAAAATATGGCTGGTAAAGTAAGTAAACCCTTTGCTATTATTACAACCACTGCTCTTATGCTTGCAATTGGGCCAATGCTTGCAATACCTAGAACAGCTGCTACAACCTTTGAATTAAGTATACAACCTTTATTTCCGTCAATAAAGCCCATTACAGCTATACTGATATACTTTTTTATAAATCTTTGCTTTGTACTTAAACCAAATTCTATAATTGATAATATAGGTAAATTTTTAACTCCTATCCTTTTAATTATGTTATCTTCAATAATCATAAAAGGAATAATCTTTCCTATAGGTCCCATTATTAATACTGGATATACAAATGTTTTTTCCAATTCTTTATTAGAAGGTTATCAAACTATGGATGCAATGGCATCTGTAATTTTTGCTTCAATAGTAATATCTTCTGTTAAAGCTAAAGGATATAAAGAAGATGCTGAAATTACTTCTGTAACAATTAAATCTGGTATTGTTGCAGTTATAGGATTAAGCTTTATTTATGGAGGACTTTTATATTTAGGATCACAAACAGCTACTTTATACGGAAACCAAATTACTAAGACAAAATTAGTTATGGAAATTTCAAGAAGTGTTCTTGGAAACTTTGGTGCTTTTGCTCTAAGTATTTCTGTAGGAGTTGCATGTTTAACTACTTCTATTGGTTTAACTGCTACAGGTGCTAAATTCTTCACAAAAATTTCAAACAATAAAATACCTTATAATATAAATGTCTTTATAATAACAATATCTAGTATAATAATATCTCTTAAAGGTGTAGACACAATAGTAGCTTTTGCAGGTCCTATTTTACAAGTGCTATACCCTATAGTAATCCTTCTAATTTTAACAAGCTTACTGCAGAAATGGATTAAAAATAATAAGATTATAGCTATAACAATCTATGTAACATTTATAATTTCTCTAATAAATACATTAAACTCTTTAGGCATTAAAATCGTATTTTTAGAAAATCTATTAAATTCCATACCTTTAGCAGACCTAGGATTTGTATGGATAATTCCTGCTTTAATAACTTTTGTAGTTTCATACATAGTTTTAAACAATAACCAAACACATATAAATTTTGATAAAAATAATATAAATAAAAAAGCATCGTAAAAGAAAAGTGCACCGCACTTTTCTTTTATCATACCATAAGTTTTTCCCAAGTATTCTTTCCAACAATTCCATCTACAACTAATCCATTAACTTTTTGAAATAATAGTATAGCACTTTCGGTATTTCTTCCTAAAATACCATCTTCTATCCCAGCTTTATATCCTAGTTTGTTTAATCTGTTTTGCACTAATTTTATATCTTGGCCTCTCATCATAGGAGTATTATATTTTAATATTCTTGAAAGAGATTTTATTGGTTTTGCAACTGTCTTTGAAGCTTGTTCTGAAGTGTTGTTCAATACTTTTCGTCCTAGTATTCCGTAAACAACAGCTTCAGCACATTTTTGCCTTACATCTGCTCTGTTTAATTTCCGTGCATCTTCTATATTATCAATAAATCCAAATTCATTAAGTATTGCAGGCATAGCTGAAGCTCGTATTACATATAAATAATCTCCATATCTTCCTTCTTTACTCTTTATTCCTCTTGATTTGAATATTCCACTAAGATTTTTTTCTACATTTATAGCATATTGCTTTCCCTTGCCCTCATAAATTGAATGCCATACTTCTATTCCAACTCCTCCACCAGCATTGATATGATTTGAAATAAATATATCTGCTCCCCATTTGTTAGCTTCTGTTGTTCTAACTGTTAAATTAACGAATCTATCAGTAGTTCTCGACATTTTAACCTGATGACCTAATGTTTCAAATAATTGTTTCTGCCTTAAAGAAATATCTAGGACTAAATCTTTCTCTGAAAGTCCATTAGCTGTTGCACCTGGATCTATTCCACCATGTCCTGGATCTATAAATATTTTCATATATCTCCCCCCATTTTATCTTGAAATAAAATCCACTACATTTTAAATATATGCAACTTCCTTAAATTTGTAGTGTACTTTTGTACTAAAGATTTCTTTTAAAACATATTTTTATTTATATATCAATAAAAATGAGGTGCTATAGATTTGAAAAAAGGTAGTTTAATACTATTAATATTACTATTAATAGGTTCAATATTTGCAAGTGGTAAAATGTATTTAAACAGGAAAAAACCTTCAAATTTTTATTATACAAATTTACTAGCAAAAAATATTTCATTATGTAATAAATATGATGCTCTAGTATTAGATACAAACTTTTATAAAACCGAAGATCTTTCTTCTGAAGATATAATCATTATAAAAAGTTTTTTAAGTGAACTTAGGAAACCTAATTTTATACAGAAACCTATATCTTTACCTAAAAAACCTCTATATAAAATATTCCTTACATTTTACAAAACAAACGAAAAATACGTTATAAATATATATTCCAATGAATATATATCAATTCAACCTTGGGATGGTGAATTTACTATGGACTACATAACTATGACTGAGATACCTCTTAGATATAATTTATATAATCTCAGCAAACATGCTTTCAACAAAACACCTAAATTTGACTAAAGAAAGGTAGTATACATTAAACCTGTATACTACCTTTCTTTTATCTTAATTAATTAAATACATCTATAAGATTATAAAATACATCTTCATTTTCTCTAAGCTTTGCTTCATTTCCAACAACACATAAATACTCTTCCTTCATTGCATCACTTATCATGTCTGCAAAACCTTTTATCTCTTCTCTAGAAGCATTTAAAACTTCATCTCTTTCCTTTTGTATATCTTCTTTTGTAATATTACTGAAATAGCAAGATGCTGCTTTATCTGCCTTCATAGATGGAGTTAATGGAGTATCTAAGTTACTTATGGTTCCAATGATATACTTAGTCATTTGTCTCTTATCAGCCTCAAAGTTTCTTAAATAGTTTTCCAAATTCTTATATACTTCTAATGTTTCTTTTAAATTAGGGTCACGATATGAACCAAAGAACATATTTCCACTTCTTCCAAAGGAAGCAAAAGCACCATATGCTCCTCCCAAAACACGCACATTGTTCCATAAATAATCTAAGCTTGCAATAGTTTTTAGAACTTGAAGACTTCCCTTATACTCATATCCTAATTTTCTATAATTGCATCCCTTTACAACATATTGTACGTCTCCTTGAGTCATTAATCCCTCATTACATGCTTTAAGCTCAAAATTATACTGTTTATATTCTAATTTTTCATTTCCTAACTTATTTACTAAAGGACATATATTTTTCTCAATTTCCTTATAATCTTCTTCTTCAACAGCAGCACTTATTATTAAATTATTTTTATTAAATATTTCTTTAGATATCTTTTCTAGGTTAGAAATAATCTCATCAGCTTTTGAATCAAAATTTTTCTCTAAGTTTTCAACAAATTTATAGAACTTTAATCCTGATGTAATCTCTTCATATTGTCCAACAGGTGAAAAATAAGAGAATAGTCTATGTGCTGCAACTACATGCCCAGCATCAAAAATAGCCATTTCTAAACGTGATTTTAATTCTTGAATTATCTCTTTTAATCTCTTTTTATCATCAAATTTGGTTCTAAGAATAATTTCTTCTAAAATTTCAGACAGCTTAGGAAGTTTATCTACTAAAGCTTTTGATTTTATTAAAAATTTAGGGGTATATTCTCCTGCAGTATTGTTTAAAATATAGGTCGTTGGACTATATACTATTCCACCAGTATAAATATTTATTTCATTTGCCAAGTCCATATATGTGTAATTTTCAGTATCTACTTTCCCCATAACAGCAGATAAAAGTCCAATGTATTGTATTAACTCTTCTTCCACCACTCTAGTATCAAAAATAAATCTCAAATAAGCTATTTTATTAGTAAACATAGGATTAAAAAGCATTTTATTTCCGCAAATTTCTCTTTCTTCTAACGAAAGTTCCTCAGTCTTAGGATCAATATCTTCTAAGGAAAGTAATGGTACTTTTTCTAAGTCCTCTTGCTTCTCTCCACTTACTTGTCTTTCTTTTAAAGCTAAAGTATCTTTAACTAATTTATCTAGCTCTTCTTCAGAAAGAGATTTTTTATAATCGCTTAATTTCTTTCTTACAGCTTCAGTCTTTTCTTCTGCCATACCAGGTTTAGGGTTCAAAACAAGTACACTGCTGTGTTTAGTATTGAGTAAATGTTTTTCTATAAGCTTTTCAAAATAATCTGTTTCCAAAGCACTCTTTATTTTTTCTAAAGTTTTCTCATACTCTAAATGTATTAAAGGATTTTTATCATGAAGCCAGCTATTTAAAGCTTTAGTATAATATAATAATCCTTTAGGATAAGTTCTTGTATCTCCCTCTCTTAATCTAAATTCTTTTATATTTATGCACGCCTCAACTAATTTTTTATCTATTCCATTTGTAACAAGTTCACTTAAAGTATCAAAAACAATCTTCTTAAAACTTTCCTTCTTATCTGCATTTGAATTTTTTACTATAATACTGAATACTGGTTGAAGTATACTATTGTCATAGAAACCATATACATCCTTGCCTAGTCCAGACTCTATAAGCGCTTTTTTAAGTGGTGCTGCTGGTGTTTCTAAAAGTAAATATTCTAATATTTGAAAAGCTAAATAAACCTCTGGATCTGTACATTCACCTATTACAAAATTCAAACTTAAAAAGGCTTTATCTTTTCCATCATCATTTGGTGATACTGGATATTCAGCTACAATTTCTTTAATCTTATTAAAAGGTTTTTGCACTTCTATATGAGAATCTATATTAGCCTTATCAAATTCATTTAAATATTCTTCACTTATAAACTTAAGCTGCTTTTCCAAATCTCCATCTCCATATAAATAAATATAGCTATTAGATGGATGATAATATTTTTTATGGAAATCTATAAATTGGTCATAAGTAAGATTTGGTATTTCAACAGGATCTCCACCAGATTCTACTCCATAAGTAGTATCTGGGAATAGAGATTCTTGTATTTTCCTATAAAGCACATCATCTGGAGATGAAAAAGCTCCTTTCATTTCGTTATAAACTACTCCCTTATAAGTAATTTCATCATTTTTATTGTTAATTTCATAATGCCAACCTTCCTGCATCAATATTTCAGGATATTTATATATATTAGGATGAAGTGCAGCATCTAAATAAACATCCATCAAGTTAAAAAAGTCCTTTTCATTCTTGCTTGCAACTGGATATAAAGTTTTATCTGAATAAGTCATTGCATTTAAAAAAGTATTTAAAGAACCTTTAGCAAGCTCTACAAAAGGGTCTTTTATTGGAAATTTTCTTGAACCACAAAGAACAGAATGCTCCAATATATGAGGTACTCCAGTACTGTCACTTGGAGGTGTTCTAAATCCTATTGCAAAAACCTTGTTATCATCATCATTTTGTAGGTTTAAAAGTTTTGCTCCACTTTTTTCATGTACAAAAACTCTAGCTTTAGAATTTATTTCTTTAACTTCATATTCTTCCATTAGTTTAAAACCATGATATACTTTATTAAGTTCAAATTTCATTTAAGTTCCTCCTCTACTATATGTATATATTATATATTCTACCAAAACTTACTGTGAATAATATACTCCTATATATAAAATTCACCTTTTTTTAATTTTTAATTCGTAAATCTGTAATCTATCGTAGAAAATATATTTATACATATATACTTAGACAATTGCAACTATATAACAAAAGAGAATCTTTTCTAAGTAAGAAAAAATTCTCTTTATTGTATTATTTAAGTAAAATTCTGTTTTTATTTTCTGCTGAAATATTCTAGGATAGACTCTTTAGCTATATTTACCATACGCTCCATTTCCTCTTCTTTTATAACATAAGGAGGCATAAAATAAACAATATTTCCAAGTGGTCTTAGTAAAACACCTTTTTCTAAAGCTATCTTGTAAATTTGATATCCTACTCTTTCCTTCCAATCAAAAGCTTCTTTCGTTTCTTTATCTTTAACCAGTTCTATAGCCCCAACCATTCCTATTTGTCTGTATTCGCCTACATAAGGAATATCTTTTATAGCATTTTCAATTTTTTCTTTTAAAAGCTTAGATTTTTCTAAATTCTTTTGAAGAATATCTTCTTCTTCAAAAATCTTAAGAGTTTCCACAGCAACAGCACATCCTAGTGCATTTCCAGAATAGCTATGACTATGTAAAAAAGCTTTCATAGTATTGTAATCATCATAAAAAGCATCATAAATTCTATCTGTCATCAAACAAAGGGATAGAGGCATATATCCTGCAGTAAGACCTTTTGAAGTACACATTATATCCGGTGAAACTTCTGCATGATTACATCCAAACATCTTTCCTGTTCTTCCAAAACCTACAGCTACCTCATCTGCTATAAAATTTATATCATATTTATCACATAATACTCTAAGCTTCTTAAGATATTGTGGTGAATAAATTTTCATACCTGCTGCACATTGAATCATAGGCTCTATTATTATAGCGGTTATTTCTTCATGTTTTTCCTTAACTACCTTTTCCATAGACTCAAAACATTCTCCACTACAATTCTCTCTATTTTGATTATATTTACACCTAAAACAATCTGGTCCATCTACTCTTATTACATCTAAAAGCAGCGGCTTATAGATCTGGTTATATAAATCTACTCCGCCTACAGAAAGTGCACCTAATGTTTCTCCATGATATGCATCAGTCAGAGCTACAAACTTTCTTTTCTTTTTCTTCCCTACTTGTTGATGATACTGAAAGCTCAATTTTAATGCAATTTCAATAGCTGAAGATCCATTATCACCAAAAAATATCTTACTTAGCCCCTTTGGTACCACCTTTATAATTCTCTCAGCTAGTTCTATTCCAGCTTCATGAGAAAAATTAGCAAAAATAACATGTTCCAGTTTGTTAGCTTGTCTATATATCGCATCATTTATTCTTTTATTTGAATGCCCAAATAAATTTACCCACCAAGAAGATACTGCATCTAAATATTTTTTTCCATTCATATCCTCGAGAAATACACCTTCTCCTTTTTTAATAACTATTGGTGGAAAGTTTTCATAATCCTTCATTTGAGAACAGGGATGCCATATGTATTTTAAATCTTTTTCTTGAAGTTCTTTCATATTGCTCAAATTATTCTCCCCCTAATCTTCAAATACCTTTTTTATATTTTCAATGGTTATATTCTTTTCATATTCTTCTCTTGATTTTTCAATAAGATTTTCATACTCTTTTGCTTTTACCTTGTTAATAACAGAAATTATATCTAATCCCGTAATATCTTTAATTACTCTTATATTATCATCTTCATAAAAAGTACCTTCATAACCGTTGATTATTATACCTTTTATATCTATTCCTTTACTTTTTAAAAACTCCACTGTTAAGACAGTATGATTTATTGTACCTACTCCTGCTCTTGCCACAATAACTGTAGGTATGTCCAAATCTTTAATAAGATTATATATATAGTAATTATTTCTTATTAAAGGAACTACTGCTCCTCCACTTCCTTCAGCTATTATAAAATCATATTTTTCTTTCAATTTTTTATATCCATCAAATAATATTTTTTTATGAATTTTAACATTTTCTATTTCTGATGCTATATGTGGAGATACTTCTGTTTTAAGACAATACGAGTTCATCACTTCATACGCTTCCTCTATATCTGTTATATCCTTTACGAATTTAACATCTCCAGATACTAAATTTGTACCTTCATAAACTCCTCCACTCTGTACTGCTTTGTAGCTACATGCATTAAATCCGTTTTTTCTTAAAACATATGTTATTCCAGCTGTAACAAAAGTTTTTCCTACATCTGTATCTGTTCCTATTATAAATATTCCTTTACTCATATCTTCACTCCATTAAATAGTGCATGTATTCTTTATCAAAAACTTACTATTTTATATTTCTAATCCTAAACAACTTATCATTTCTTTATCGTCTTCTATCTTACTTCCTATTGATGTTAAATAATTCCCAACTAATGCTGCATTTACTCCAGCTCTGAATCCCAAAGCTTGTTTATCTTTAAGTGCCATTCTTCCCCCAGCATATCTTATATAAGCATCTGGAATTATATATCTAAACACAGACATTGTCTTTAAAATTTGTAAAGGTAACAAAATTTCTATATTTTCACATGGTGTTCCTTTTATTGGAGTTAGTACATTAATAGGAACTGACTTTATACCTAATTCTTTTATTTCAAAAGCCATTTTCACTCTATCCTCAGCACTTTCACCCATACCAATTATTCCGCCACAGCAAATATCCATACCAGATTTTTGTACATTTTTCACTGTCTTTATTCTGTCTTCATAAGTATGAGTTGTACATATATTGGAATAATTACTACTGCTTGTTTCTATGTTATGGTGATACATGCTAACTCCTGCTTCTCTTAATCTCTTTAGTTGTTCATACGAAACTATTCCATGAGAAGCACATAAATTCAAAGTAGTGTCTTTTCTAAGTCTTGAATATATTTCAACTAATTTATCCAATTCCTCTTCACTACTAATTCCTTTACCACTAGTAACTATAGAAAATCTATGTGCCCCTTGCCCCTGAACCTCTAAAGCTCTATCTAATATTTCCTCATATTTTAGAAGCTTATATTCCTTTACTCCAGTGTTATAATGAGCTGATTGAGCACAATACTTACAATCTTCCGAACATCGTCCTGATTTACCATTTATGATTGTACATAAATCTACTTTATTCCCTAAAAACCTTTTTCTGATTTGGTTTGCTCCTTCAAATAAAACTCCTAAAGTTTCACTATCATTTCCATCAATATTTATAATTTTTAAAGCCTCTTCAAACTCTATACTTCCACCATTTAAAATTTTTTCTTTTATATTTATAATAAACTCCTTCATTATGAATTCCCTTCTTTAACTTTTTTCTATTCTGTTATCACTTTTGCTAATCCTGATTTTCTAAGTGCTGGTATTACGTGTACCGCAGTAAGTGCAACTAATATGCTGAGAATAAAATCTGAAGTGATATATGGAAGGAATCCAGCAGCAATAGCACCTTTTATTGTCATTGCTTTACCTATATAAAGATTTACAATCATATATAAATAAGATACTCCAAAGAAATATACAAAAAATAGTCCAGATAAAACCGCTCCTAATATTCTCCACACTTTAATTTCTTTTAAACCTTCAGTTAACTTTCCAATTACAAATGCACCTATTATAAAACCAATTAAGTATCCAAAGGTAGGTTGAAATATATAAGTTATCCCACCTCCATGTGCAAAAATAGGAATACCAATTAATCCAATACCTACATACAAAATTTGTGAATATAAACCATGTTTAGCTCCTAAAAAAATACCCGCATAAGCACAAAATACAAATTGTAGTGTAAATGGAACTAAAGGGGTTGGTATTTTTATAAAAGCACCTGCTGCTGTTAATGCTGCAAACATAGAAATTAAAATCATATCTCTTGTTTTCATATTCTCTTTCGCTCTCACTTTCATTATAATGTTTTCTCCTCTCAATAAATATTCATTGTAATTCTATTGTATATACATTATTTTCAATTGTCAACTCAAATCGAAAGTAAAGTTTACAATTAAAAATGTATAATTTTTCTATCATTAAATTAATCAATAAATTTTCTATGTAAACTACTTCTAAGTTTTAGGTAATAAAAAAACTTCTATACTATCTTAAAAATACTTTGATATGTATAGAAGTTAATAATTCTTTGTCTTCATCTATTCAAAAATTCTTTTAACTTATTTGGATAATTTGTAATAATTCCATCTACACCTATTTTACACATACGCTTAAATTCCTTCTTTTGATTTACAGTATAAGTATTTACTTTGAAATTACTAGTATGTGCTGCTTGTACAACTTCAGCATTCAAACAATTAAAACTTGGATGAATTGCATTAATTTCAAATTCTAAAGACTTAGCATATCTTTCAGGATGATATAAATTACTACCACATAAAACCCCTACCTTTACATTTTTATCAAGTTCCCTACATTTTTTTATAGAATGGTGATTAAAAGAAGAAATTATTACATTGTCACAAAGCTTATATTTATATATTTCTTTTAAAACCTTTTCTTCAAGATATTCATAATATATTATACTATTTTTTAATTCTAAATTTATAAGTATGTTCTTATCTTTAACATAATCTAAAAGCTCATCTAGTCTAGGTATTCTTTCTCCCTTAAATTCTTGTCCTTTTTTTATTCCTGCATCTAATTGACAGAGTTCCTTATAAGTATACTCACAAATTAATCCTATTCCCTCTGTAGTTCTATCTATTTTTTCATCATGACATAATACCAGAATATCATCTTTTGTCAGCTGTACATCTGTCTCAATCCCATCACATCCTACTTCTATAGCTTTTTTAAAGGCTATCATGGTATTCTCTGGGAAAACACCACTAAATCCTCTATGTGCTATATTTAATATTTTATTCATATATGTTCCTCCTATTAAACCTGTTTTTTATAAAAGGATACTAAAAATACTTTTTAGTATCCTTTTATATTCTTTAAGAAATTATAAAATTTTATAATTTCTAACCTTATTTATTATTCTCATTGTAATTTTTAATAGCATCATTAATTTTATTTGCTGCATTTTGTACTGCTTCTTCTGAAGTTTGATTTCCCTGAATCATCTTTTCAATATTCATTTCAATAGTCTGTCTTGCCTCTGAAAATACGCCTAGTAAAGCACCTTGCGTACAAGGATTTACTGGAGTATCATGTAATTGGTCTATAGCTGTTTTAAATTGTGGATATTGTTTCAAATGTTCATTCATTTCAGGAATATCATAAGCTTTTTTTGTTATAGGAAAATATCCACTTTGACTATTCCAATATACTTGCTGTTCAGGTGACGATATAAATTTAATAAATTCCCAAGTTGCTTTCTGTTTCTCATCTGAACCATTGTCAATTGCCCAAAGAGAGCCTCCCCCGATTACAACTCCACCTTTATCTGTCTCTGTTAAATTTGGAAGATATGCTGTACCAATTTCAAATCTATCTCCAACCCCTTTAATAAATCCGCCTAAACAAGCTGTTGATTCAAGTATCATCGCCGTTCTGCCTGCTGTAAAAGCATTTTTAGTATCGTCTGTTTTTCTACCAAAATTACCTGCACTGCCAGAATCAATAAGTTTCTTCCATTCTTTCAATATATTTAATGCTGTTCCATTATTATCCCATTCAACTTGAGTAACTTTATCTTTTCTTCCATTTTCATTATTTCCATAGAATGCTCCTTGTTTTGCTAATAATTGTTCAAAGAACCACCCATATACACACATTGCAAATCCATATTGAGATACTTTATCTCCATCCTTTTTTACTAATTTTTTACTATATTCTTCAATTTCTTTAAAAGTTTTAGGTGGTTTGTTTGGATCAAGTCCTACTTCTTTAAAAGCAGTTTTATTATAGTAAAGTATAGGAGTAGATGAATTAAACGGCATTGAATACAATTTATTGTTAACAGAATAATATCCTAAAAGATTAGGTTCTAACTGAGAAGCATCGAACTCCTTATCATTATCAATAAAGTTTTGCATTGGTACTACCCAACCACTATCTATCATAAATCTTGTTCCAATATCATATACTTGGCAAATATCTGGACCAGCTTTTCCCTGCATAGCAGTCTTGAATTTTGTTAAAGTATCATCATACTTTCCTTGATACTGTGCTGTAACATGAATATTTTTATGAGTATTATTAAAATTATCTGTCATAGTTTTTACTGCTTTTCCATTTACCCCTCCCATTGAATGCCAAAATTTAAGTTCAATAACCTTATTGTTAGAAGCTGTTTCTTTTGACTTGTCTCCAGTATTACCTGATGACTGTGCAGTATTCTTTCCACATGCTGCTAATGAAAAAATCATTGAACTTGCTAGCAGAATTGAAAGAATTTTCTTTAATTTCATAATATACTCCTCCCTTTGTCTATAAAATATTTATTAAAATCTAAAATTTTAATATGCTTTTTAGTTCTCTAAAAACTATTAACTCTTTACAGATCCAGATGTTAATCCTTCAATCAGTTGTTTTTGCCCTAAAACGAAAGCTAATATTGAAGGTATAATTATCATAATAATACCCGCCATTAAAGGACCAAAAGCTTGTGCATCAACATCTTGAAGCATGCCCATTCCTATTTGTACTGTCCTCATGTTGTCACAATTTGTGGTAAGCAATGGCCACATGTACATATTCCACGCTTGTAGAAAAGAATATATACCCAAAGAACCTATTGCTGGTTTAGAAAGAGGTATAACAACATTAATTAAGAATCTAAAATTCCCACAACCATCTAAAATAGCTGCTTCATATAGTTCCTTAGGCAAAGTTAAAAAAAATTGTCTAAAAAGAAATATTGCAAGCGCTGATGTTAAATATGGCAAAATCAGTGCCCTAAATGTATCTAATAATCCTAATGAACTTATAGTTAAGTAATTAGCTATAATTACCGCTTGTCCCGGTATCATAAGTGTTGATAGTATGATTATAAACAAAACTTTTTTTCCCTTAAAATTCATAAAAGCAAATGCATAAGCGGCAAGTATGCCTGTTATTACTTGTCCTACAGTTATTGATACAGACATTATTAAACTATTTAATATAAACTTTAATATTGGAGCAGTTTCTAGCGCTTCCTTATAATTTTCCATAAATAACTTTCTAGGTATAATTTTAGGTGGATATTCAAAAATTTGTTCTGGTGACATTATACTTACACATAAGGTATATATGATAGGTCCTAAAATCAAAAGTGAAATTATGATATTTAAAACATATATAATAATCTTTGATGTATTCTTTTTTCCCATTAATAATTCACCTTTCTTTCACCAAATTTAAATTGAAGTAGTGTAAGTACTAACAATATTAAGAAAAGAATTATAGATTCAGCACTTGCAACTCCAAATCTGTTATTAAAAAATGCTTCTCTGTATATTGAATGTACAAGAACATTTGTTGATTCTCCTGGTCCACCTGAAGTCATTATGTTTATTTGTCCAAATGCCTGAAAAGTATTTATTATATTTATTACTAATAAGAAAAATAAAGTTGGAGATATGCATGGAATTGTAATATGTAAGTGCTTACTAAAAATTCCTGCTCCATCTATGGCAGAACTTTCATATAAATCTCTAGGAACTCCTTGTAAAGCTGCTATGATAAATATAAAATTTATACCTATATTCATCCAAATAGTAACTATTGCAACTGCCGTTAATCCCCACTTTGTATCAGTAAGCCATCCTATATTTGTTTTTAAAAAATAATTAATGATACCTATACTAGGATGAAAAAGAAACATCCATATTACCGCTGCTGAAGCAGAAGAAATTGCCATTGGAAGTGCATATATTGTTCTAAATATACCTATACCTTTAAGTTTTACATTAGCAAGAATTCCAACAATAAATCCTATAATCATAGCTGGAAATACAGTAAAAACAGCAAATTTTAACGTAACAATTATGCTATTTTGAAAAGAATGTAATTTAAAAAGATTTATATAGTTATTCAATCCTATAAAACTACTTACCGTTCCTTGGGAATCTGTTGCATTTAAACTTAAGTATATCGTTTTCATAAAAGGATAAAAAATAAATAGTGCAAAAATAATCATAGCTGGTAAAATATACAAATATGGTTCTATAATGCTGATAAATGATTTTGATGAAGTTTCAAATTTTATTTGCTGCTGTTTTTTCTTATTTACTCTTAGGTTATTTTTAAAAGCCTGTCCTTTATTCATTATTTCTCCTCCTATCATTTTGATATTTATATTAAAATATTAAGTTTAATAAGTATTTTTCTTAATAGATATATGTATTTCATATTTCAAACATACCATATATCATATTTTTTTACAATAATTTTCCATGGAATTTATTGTAAAATTTTTCTTAAAAATAAAAGTGACCTTATAATAATTCAAAAGTATTATAAGGTCACTTTTAGACGTTAAATTAATTTAATTCATTTAGATAATTTAAAATAAATCTACTATGCAGCAGTACTATTTTTCTTTTGTTTAGGTTTTAAAAATTCCCACTTAGTTTCAGAAGTTATTACAGCTATAAATATAAATATGCATCCCAAAATCATTTTTGTTGTAAATAATTCACCTAATAAAATTACAGATAATATACAGCCAAAAAGTGATTCCAAGGAAAGAATTATAGCAGCATGAGTTTCAGAAGTATATTTTTGAGCTACGTTCTGAACTATTATCCCTAGCATAGTGCTAAACAGTCCTAAATATAAAATAGACATGATACTTTGAGTTCCTATTTGCTTAGGAAAAGGCTCAAAAATAAAACCACATATAGCTGAAAGAAGTCCACATACTGCTAGTTGGACTATGGTAAGAATTACAGGATCTACATCTTCTGTATAAAACCCTATTGCCACTATTTGAACTGCAAAAAAAACAGCACATAAAAGTGTAAGGCTATCACCTAAGCCTATATGTAAACTATTTTGCAAGCTTAACATTCCTATACCTATCAATGTTAGGAAAGCTGCTATTATTGAATATATATCTGGTCGTTTTTTGTTAATTATCCAAGCTAAAAATGGTACAATAACAACATATGTTGCCGTTATAAATGCCTGTTTTCCTGGAGTTGTATATTGAAGTCCTACAGTTTGAGTTGCAAAACCACCAAACAAAAATATACCAACCACACTTCCTGCTTTAATATCATTTTTAGTTATTAATCTTATTTTTTTCCAAAATACTATGCATAATAATAAAGTGGCAATCATAAACCTCATTGCTGTTATATAAAAGGGAGGAACATTATTTAACGCATCTTTTGTGGCTACAAATCCACCTCCCCATACAATAGCTACTAAAAGCAATGCCATATCTGCCATAATACTTTTTTTCTTATCTATGTATTTCATTTTTCATATCCTCCACCAACTGATAAATTCTTTTATTTAGTACAGGATGCATTAAATAAGGAGCTAAATCCGAAAGTGGCTTTAATACAAACATTCTCTCATGCATTCTTGGATGTGGTATAATAGCTTCTTCAAAATTAGTTACTATATCATCATACAAAAGAATATCTAAGTCTATAGTTCTAGGACCCCACTTTATTATTCTCTCTCTCTTTAAATCTTTTTCAACCCCTAATAATATATTTATCAGTTCTCTAGGGTCTAATAAGGTTTTTATCTCTAAAACTGTATTAAGGAAATCATCCTGTTCAATATATCCTACAGGTTTTGTTTCATACATATCTGCTACTTTGATAACCTTAGTTAGTCCTGAAAGATTTATTCTTTCAATAGCTCCTTTTATATTCTCCTCTTTATTTCCTAAATTAGATCCTACTCCTATATAAGCTTTATGCCAACTTCTATCAACTTCAACAGCGGCATACTTTATAGGCTTTCCTATAGGTGCCCAAGGTTTTTTAACCATAAGCTTAACTCTTTGAACTAAATCATAATTTAGAAGAATATATTTTGCAAGCTCCTCTGCTGCTTTTTCAATTAAGCCATACTTTTCCTTTTTAAATTCATCTTCAAGCTCACAACAAAGCTGACCATAATGTACTGTCTTAGTTAAATCATCATTTTTCCCAGCAGCACTTAAATCTATAAACAATTCAGCAGAAATTAAAAATCTTTGTCCCATTTTTTTTTCTTCTTCATAAACTCCGTGAAATCCATAAATCTCTAAATCTCTTATGTACATCTTATCCAAAAAACCACTTCCCCTGTCTCTTCTTATCTTGTTTTATATTCATTTTTAAAGATTGCATCGGTCATAATGCAAGCTCTCTTATTCTCCTTAACATCATGGACACGAACAAAATCACAGCCTTTCATTATACCTATTACAGTAGTTGCAATAGTTCCTTCAACTCTTTCATCGGTTGGTAAATCTAAAGTAAGACCAATCATTGATTTTCTAGATGTCCCTAGAAGAATAGGATACTCTAATACCTTCAATTTTTCAAGTTCTTTCATAACCTTTAAATTATCTGTATAAGTTTTTGCAAATCCTATACCTGGATCAAGTATTATATTTTCTTTTTTTACTCCAGCCTCTAAAGCTATATCAATACTTTTCTTTAAATCCTCTATCATATCTTCAATTATATTATTGTAATTTTTATCTTTTCTATTGTGCATAAGACAGCAAGGCACTCCATATTTTGCGGCTACCTTTGCTATTTCTTTTTCCTTCTTAAATCCCCAAACATCATTTATAAGACTTGCCCCTGCTTCTACAGCTCTCCTTGCAACCTCTGCTTTACATGTATCGATAGATATAGGAATTTCAATTTCTTTGGCTAAAGCTTCTATTACAGGAACTACCCTATTTATTTCTTCTTCAACAGAAATTTCTTCATGCCCTGGTCTTGTAGATTCTCCTCCAATGTCTATAATATCGACACCTTCTTTTATCATTTCCTTTGCATGTGCTACAGCTGTTTCTATATTATTAAATTTTCCTCCGTCAGAAAAGGAATCAGGAGTAACATTAAGTATCCCCATAACATAGGTTCTTTCTCCTATTTTAAATTCCTTGTTTCCTATTTTCATCACTATTTCCTCCTTATGTTACATCTTAGTAGTATATATCTAAATTTTTCTTTTCATCCGGCCAATTGCATTTTTTTTTACTTCTGCAGTTAAAACAGTTTCTTGATAGCTTATCAGCTTTATAAAATATACTTCTCAAAGAGTCCTCTTCTTCTATACTCTTATCCTTATCCTTTTTTCTATGACCTAATATAGCTTTCCTTATTTCTTTTCTTTCTCCTTCTGTAAAACCACTATCAATTAAAATTCGTTCACTTAAATCTGAACTTGCAATATTATGAGGAGTACCGTCTTCATACTGTCTCCATCTTCCTATATCATGTAGCAATCCAACAGCATAAATAATTTCTTTATTTATTCCTAAATTTTTCTCTAAATTTAAAATATAAGCAATTCTTGCCGCATCTAAAAAATGCTGTATATCATGCTTACAAAATTCTCTTTTTCTCTCATGTTTAGTTATTTTCTTCATATATTCTTTAAATTTTTCATGATGTAAAATTTTATTTACTCTTTCAAGCTCCATTAAACTACCTCTCTTTTTCAATAATTTACATATAATTTATTTATGCAAATCTTAAAATACATATGCTTAGTTTTTGATAACCTTCATACATCATAAATATCGCCCCTATTCTTACCTACTACTCTAAACTATTGTATATAATCTTCATATCTTAATCTAATATCCTCTATTATATCACTTTTTTCTAAAATGTTTTTATCTACTCTATTTATGTTCATAATCCCCATTAAACTATTAGTTAAAAAAGCACCATCAGAATTTATCAAATGATCTAAACTGAACTTTCCTTCTACAACATTAAAATTATCTACAATCCACCTTCTCATAACTCCAGGAAGCAGTCCACATTCTATTGAAGGAGTATATAGCATCTTTTCTTTAACCCAAAATATATTTGAAATACTTCCCTCACTTAAATATCCATAATTATTTAAAAAGAGAACCTCATTATAACCTTGTTTTAAAGCTATTTCTCTTTCAATTATATTATCTGTATAATTAAAGGATTTTAAATAACTCATATGAGAATTAGGGTTTCTTGTAAGCTTACTCGTTTTCACATTAAAACCCTTAATATAATCTTCAGTCTTATATGCTATTTTTCTCTTAGTAAAAATTATGTTTTTTTCACTTACAGCTATTTTAACACCACAGTTTTTGCAATTTAGTTTTTTAATATTTTCTAGGAAATATTCTTGTGAAATCTCTATTTCTATTCCCAATTTTAAAAGCCCTTCATTTAATCTTTCCAAATGCTCTTTAATAAAAATAGGTTTATCTTTAACTAAAATAGTCTCAAATAATCCTTTACCAAAAAAAAATCCACTATCCAACTGAATTTTATCATCTTCCCTTATTTCACCATTAACAACTATCACAAAAACACCTCTTTTAATAAATACTAAACTGTACTCTCTAAACTTCTAAATAAAGCTCTAGCTTTATCTAGAGTTTCCTCATATTCTGCCTCTGAATCTGATTCCCAGGTTATTCCTCCACCTACTCCTAAATAAGCCTTATTATCTTTCATCAAAATAGTTCTTATGACTATATTCAAATCCACATTATCATCAAAGCCTATATATCCTATACAGCCCGTATATATATTTCTTCTTACCTTCTCTAGTTCATCAATTATTTCCATAGAACGGATTTTAGGCGCACCCGTTATAGATCCTCCTGGAAAACATGCTTTGATACAATCTATTGAAGTACATTCATCTCTCAGTTCTCCTTTTATCGTTGAAACTAAATGATATACTGTACTGTATTGTTCTAGCTCAAAAAGCTCTGTTACCTTAACAGAGTTTGGTCTGCATACCCTACTTAAATCATTTCTCTCTAAATCAACAATCATCAAAAGCTCTGATTTGTCTTTCTCGCTATTTAGAAGCTCCTGTCTATTATTCAAATCCTCTTCTTCATTTTTCCCTCTAGGTCTAGTTCCTTTTATCGGTCTTGTTTCTACAACTCCATCTTTTATTTTTAAAAATCTTTCTGGAGATGAAGATACTATGCTAAAACCCTCAAACTTCATGTATGCAGCAAAAGGAGCTGGATTTATATTTCTTAAAGTCCTATAAACATCATAAGGGTCTTTTTCTATGTCACAAGTAAACCTTTGAGTTAAATTAGTTATGTATATATCTCCATTCTTTATATATTCTCTAACTCTATCTATAGTTTTTATATACTCCTTTTTAGTAAAGTTAGATTGGAATGGAAGCTTATTTTTTTTATGTTTTTGATATTGTACTTTTTTTCCTTTGCAGATTTTATTTTTTATATGGCTTATACTTTCTTTTTGCTCTTCTAAAATTCCTAATGCAGTTACATAAGTTTTATTGTTAACGTGATCTATTACAATAATATTGTCATAAAAATTAAAATAACAATCAGGTATATCCACATCTTCCTCTGATATCTCTGGAAGTTTTTCTATACTCCTACCTAAATCATAAGAGAAGTATCCTATACCTCCTGCTATAAAAGGAAATTTAGTATTATTGTTAAACTTATACTTCTTTATAATCTTTTTTAATTCTTCAAAGGTATCACCTTCGTATTGTTCTCTATTTAAAAAACATACATTATTTTTAGATTTGAAGGTTATAAAAGGATTCAATGCGATAAAAGAATATTTCCCAAGTCTTTCTCTATCCATGCCGCTGTCTAAAAATATGCTTTCATATCTATCTTTAAATATAGAATATATACTAAAGGCATCAAGTTCCGTATTAACTTCTTCTATTAAAGGATTTATCATCTTTTGCACCTCTCTATAAAGTTTTTAAGAATTTCATGTCCAAACTCTGTAAGTTCTGCCTCTGGATGAAATTGAACTCCTTCTATATCATATTCTCTATGTCTCAATCCCATAATAACACCTTCTTCTGTATGGCAAGTTATATCCAAACAAGAAGGAAGGCTCTCTCTCTCTACAACCAAAGAATGGTATCGAGTAACCTTTAAAGGATTTTTTATATTTTTAAATACCCCTTCTCCCTTATGGCATACCTTAGATATCTTTCCATGCATAGGTCTTTCGCCTTTTACTATTCTCCCTCCAAAAGTATATCCTATAGTTTGATGTCCAAGACATATCCCTAAAATAGGAATTTTCCCTTTAAAGTTGTTTATAATATCTATTGATATTCCTGCATCTTTAGGAGCTTTAGGACCTGGTGAAATTATTATTCCCTCTACTTTCATTTTTTCTATATCCTCTATTATAATTTTATCGTTTCTATATACTTTAATCTCTTCTTCAAGTTCATTAAAATACCGTACAAGGTTATATACAAAGGAATCATAATTATCTATCATTAAAAACATAAAACGCCCCCTTTAAAATAATATTCATTTTAAAAATTAGTTCTATTATATCAAAAGCTTTTTATGGGGTACATATCAAAACTCACCAAAAACCTTTTCTTAAATATAGATTTATGTTTATAATTAATTAATAAATTTGATACTAAAACAAATTCTTATTAAAATAGAGGTGAAAAACTATGAGTAAAAAAGGTGATTTTCACAATCACACCACTGCATCCGATGGAAAACTATCTCCATGTGAACTAGTAAAGTTAGCAAAAAAAGAAGACTTAGATATAATAGCTATAACAGACCATGATAATACTAACGGTCTTGAGGAAGCTTTGAAGACAGGAAAAGAAATAGGAATAAAGGTTATCCCTGGTATAGAATTAACCACACGGCACAATGGTGAAAGCATTCATTTATTAGGATACTTTAAAGAAAATAGCTATAAATCTTCTACCTTTCAAAAGTATTTAAATGAACTTCAAGAACACCGTATAAAAAGAGGAGAAAAAATAGTACATAATTTAAAAAAGTTCTTTAATATATCTATTGATTATGAAAAAATATTAAAGAAAAACAAAGGAGTTGTTGCAAGGCCTCATATTGCAAAAGCAATAATAGAAGCTGGCTACAATTATGATTGGAACTACATTTTTGACAATATCATAGGAAACGACAGCCCCGCTTATGTCCCTAATAAAAATATAAGTATAACAGAAGGTATAAATATACTTAAATCTGTGAATGCTTTTATATCTTTAGGTCATCCTACTCTTATTAATAAATCCAAGGTAGAAGACCTTATGAAATATTCTTTTGACGGAATTGAAGGAGTTTATCCACTAAACAAACCTTCTGAGGAAAATTATTTTAGAGATATTTGCAGAAAATACAGCAAGATTATAACTGCTGGCTCTGACTATCATGGATTAGACAAAACTGATGAAAAGCACGGATATATAGGTGATTCTGTGTTAGAAGGTGAAGAACTAAAAAAATTTTTAAATGCACTTCAAAGGTACTAAAAAGTACCTTTTTATTTTACAAAAATAGTCATTTTAAGTTATCTACTATTGTTTCGAAATATTAAGTTCATCATACCCTGTCTGCTCATCAAATTCTCTTGTAAAATTAACGTTCTCTAACTCTCCAATGATAATCTCAGCTGTAGTTCCAACTAAACAATTTTCTTTCATATGTCCTCCAATTACCTTTCCGTCTTTATCAGATAACGAAATATGTAAGTGCACACCATCTTTGCACAAAGTACCTACCAAAGAAACTATCTCATAATTGTTTTCAAAATCTTTTATAAGTGATGCATTAGCCATCCTAAGAGTTGCTCTAGTAACACATCCAACACAAGTTAATATACAACCTGCCTTGATATTATTTTCTCTTGTAAAATTAATTAACTCTTCTTTTAAATCCTGTCCTCTTATTAATCTTATAGAATAGGTTTTCACATTTATTCCTCCAGTTATTAGTTTTCTCATTTTTTAATACTTAACTTTAAAAGATTTCTCATCTTTCATAACATCAATTTTTTTCATAGATATATCTTCTACCCTAATAAAACCATTTCCTTTTTTTATCTTTTCAATAAAATTTCTAATCTCTTCTTCTTTCCCTTGAACCTCCATCTGTACCGTACCATTATCGCAATTACGAACCCAACCTGTTAGATTAAAATTCACTGCTGTATAATTTACAAAAAATCTAAAGCCTACTCCTTGAACTCTTCCAAATACTATAATAAAATATCTAATCAATGTTATAACTCCTTTCCCTATAGCATACATATAAGAATTTGTTATAATTTAATTATTATACGTTATATTTTAACATATCATACTAAGCCTAAGAATATAAAAAGAGCACCTGAAACCTTTTTAGTTACAGATGCTCTTTACATATTCTAATTATTATCTATTTTATAGTTACAAATCCTTCTTCTCCACGTTTAACTTGTTTTCCAAATTTAACTGATAATTTTTGTTCTTCAGTTAAGTTAGTGAATATAACTGGAGTAATAACTGATGGAACTTTACCTTTTACTTCATCTAAGTTAACTTTTAAAATCGGTTGTCCAGCTTTAACTTTAGCATCTTGTTCTACTAAAGCTTCAAAACCTTCGCCCTTAAGTTCTACTGTATCTATTCCAAAGTGAACTAATAATTCAAGTCCATTATCTGCAGTTATTCCAACAGCATGTTTTGTTGGGAATAACATTGTTATTGTTCCGTTTACAGGTGATACAATTTCACCATTTGCTGGTTCAATTGCAAATCCATCTCCCATCATTTTTTGAGAGAAAACTTGATCTGGAACATCTGATAATTCTAATATTTTTCCATCTATTGGAGCAACAAATGTATCGTTCTTTTCTAATGTAACAGCGGTTTGCTTTGTTGGTTCTACTATTTCTGCAGTTGGAACCTTTCCAGCCATAACATCTTTGATTTGTTCCTTTAATTGATCTGATTTTGGTCCATAAATAGCTTGTATATTATTTCCTATTTCCATAACACCTGAAGCACCCAATCTCTTAAGTTCTTGTTTATCTACATTTTTAATATCATTTACACTTACACGAAGACGAGTTATACATGCATCTAATTTAGCAATATTTTCTTTTCCACCTAGTGCTTTTAATACTCCTACAGCAAGTTCTGCACCTTTAACGTTGCTAGTTACTGTTGAAGTTTCTTCATCTTCACGACCTGGAGTCTTAAGATTCCACTTTCTGATTGCAAAACGGAATCCGAAGTAATAAACTACTGCTAATACTAATCCTACAGGGATTACTAACCACCATGATGTACGGTTTGGCATTACACCAAATAGTATATAGTCAATAACTCCACCTGAGAATGTCATACCTATTTTAATATTTAAAATGTGCATTGTCATAAATGATAATCCTGCAAAGATACAGTGAATTCCGAATAACACTGGTGCTACGAATAAGAATGAAAACTCAATTGGTTCTGTAATACCTGTTAAGAAAGAAGTTAATGCTGCTGATGCTAAGATACCTGCTGCAAGAGTTTTCTTTTCAGGTTTTGCTTCATGATACATTGCTAATGCTGCTGCTGGAAGTCCAAACATCATGAATGGGAATTTACCAGTCATAAATGTTCCTGCTGTAAATGGTACTCCATCCTTTAATTGAGCAAA